>NZ_JBITFK010000001.1:930632-1096648 GCF_044455985.1 Streptomyces sp. NPDC051064 | reverse complement strand
GTGACTCCCGTTCGAACGCCGAGATCAATTCCATCGGTGAGGACACGGGTACGTGCCCGCCGGTGCAGGAGTCCGACGAGGCGTCGGGTACGCCGAGGGACCCGGACACGAAGTGCACGGACCAGGTGAACTACGCGGGTGACTCCCGTTCGAACGCCGAGATCAATTCCATCGGTGAGGACACGGGTACGTGCCCGCCGGTGCAGGAGTCCGACGAGGCGTCGGGTACGCCGAAGGACCCGGACACGAAGTGCACGGACCAGGTGAACTACGCGGGCGACTCCCGCTCGAACGCCGAGATCAACTCCATCGGCGAGGACACGGGCACCTGCCCGCCGGTGCAGAAGTGAATCGCTGAGCGTCCCTGTAAGAAGGAGTCCCGGGCCAAGCGCTTGCATGCCCGCACCCCCGCCCCGGTGACAGCCGGACAGCGCCGGACCGTCCTCGCAACCGCCCGAGGCCGGTCCGGCGCTTACGCGCGCTCTACGGGCCACCCTCTAGTCTGCGTCCGACCAGCGGAAAGGCCCTCCGGGTCGGAGGGCCTCACAGTGGTGCGCGATGTGTGCCCCCGGCAGGACTCGAACCTGCGGCCAAGCGCTTAGAAGGCGCCTGCTCTATCCACTGAGCTACGGGGGCCGGGTGTCCCGGAGGGCGCTGGTTCAAGCCATCCGTGACCTTGCGGGGACAAGGATAGGGCTCAGATCACCTCGTCCCGGTTGCTTCACCTGCGTGGCACGATGTGGAGGTTCAGTGAAGCGAACCGATAATCGCAGGTGGGTGCGATTCATGCATCGCTTTTGACGCCTCGCGCCCCGGGTGTTGTGCACTCGTTATGCCTGCGCCCCACTCGTCCCCTCTGTCCCCCAGGGTGGATCCGCCGCGCAGAGGGGCCTATACGCTTCAAAAAGGCGTCAAAATTGGGCATTCTTCACATGTGGTAACCATGGATGTACGGCCCCAGCTCATCGACGCACTTTCCGCCCTGCGCGACCGTGTCGCTGCCGTGCGTCTTCCACTTCCCCTGCCGGGGGCCCCACGCGCCCGGCAGACGCGGACCGAACTGCTCGCCCAGCTCGACGACTACCTCGTACCCCGTCTCAAGGATCCCGAGGCACCCCTGCTCGCGGTGATCGGCGGATCCACCGGAGCCGGCAAGTCCACGCTCGTCAACTCGCTGGTGGGGTGCCGGGTCAGTGAGGCCGGTGTGCTGCGCCCGACCACGCGGACCCCCGTACTCGTCTGCCACCCGGACGACCACCACTGGTTCGCCGGGGTGCGGGTGCTGCCGCAGCTGACCAGGGTGTGGCTGCCGCCGGGGCAGATCCCGGACCCGGACGGGCTCGACCACCTCGGGGCCGACGGGGACCGGGACGACACCGTGCTGCGTGTGGAGACCGCGGCGACCCTGCCCCGGGGGCTCGCGCTCCTGGACGCCCCGGACATCGACTCCCTCGTCGTCCGGAACCGGGTCCTGGCCGCCGAACTCATCTGCGCCGCCGACGTATGGGTCATGGTGACCACCGCGTCCCGGTACGCGGACGCCGTGCCGTGGCATCTGCTGCGCACCGCCAAGGAGTACGACGCCTCCCTCGTCATCGTCCTGGACCGGGTGCCGCACCAGGTGATCGCCGAGGTGTCCCGGCAGTACGCAGCCCTGCTCACCCGGGCCGGCCTCGGCGAGGTGCCCCGCTTCACCATCCCGGAGCTCCCCGAGTCCGCGGGCGGAGGCAGCGGACTGCTGCCCACCACCGCCGTCGCACCCCTGCGCGCCTGGCTCACACACCGGGCGCAGGACCCGGCGGCCCGTCAGCAGGCCGTGGGACGTACGGCGTCCGGGGTCATCGACTCGCTCAACGTACGGATGCCCGAGCTGGCCGGGGCCGTCGCCGCGCAGTACGCCGCGGCCGTACGGCTGACCGGCGTGGTCGAGGAGGCGTACGGGAAGGAGCTCTCGCGCGTGCGACGGAGGCTCCGCGACGGCGCGGTGCTCGCCGGGGGCGCCCGCACCCGGTGGCGCGGATATCCGCTCTACAGCACCGAGGGGGAGCTGCTGGACGCACTCGTGGAGAGCCTGATCGCTCTGCTCCAGTGCGCCGTGGCGGCCTCCGACGAGCAGATCCGCACGATCTGGCAGCGGGAGCCCGCCGCCGGGATCTTCCGGTTCGAGGACGCCGGCCGGGAGGCCGGCGGGTGGGGGCCCGCCGAGGACATCCAGGGCCGGATCGCCATGGCCGTACGGCGCTGGCGGCGCGTCCTGGAGGAGCTCGCCGAGGAGGAGGCGCGGCTGCTCGAACGCAATGCCGCGCCCGACGCCGAGACGGTGGCCGCGCTGCTGGCCGCCGCCCTTCTCGGCGGCCGCCGCGCCAGGGGCGCCGGGGAGCAGCTCGCCGAACGGATCGGCGCCCAGGGGGCGCTGCGCCTCCGCGACAAGGGCGGGGCGCTGCTCACCGACTGCCTGGACCAGGTCATGCACGGCGAGCGCGACCGGCGCCTCGCCCCGCTGGACGCGCTCGACGTCGCACCCGAGCCGCAGGCCGAACTCATCGCCGCGCTGTCCGTACTGCAGAAGGAGAGGTGGCAGCGATGACTGCCGTCACTGACCAGGGCCGGGACCATGGACAGGGACCGGAGCACGAGGGCGCGGAAGACGCCGGGCTGGACGACGGCAGGCGGTGGGACGACGGGCTCATCGCGCGCCGTGCCGCCGACGCCGCGCAGGAGGGCGCGGAGGCCGAGCGGACTCCCCAGGACGACGAACCGGGGCCCCAGGTCGAGGCGTACGGACTGCCCGGCAGCCCGCTGCGGCCACGGCTGGACGCACTGCGCGAACTGGTCGGTCTCTCCCGCGCCCGGCTCGACGCGGACACCCTCGCCGAGGCCGGCCGGGTGCTCGACGAGGCGTCGGCGCGCCAGCGGCTCTCCTCCCGGCACACGGTCGTCGCCCTCGCGGGGGCCACCGGCAGCGGTAAGTCCGCGCTCTTCAACGCGCTCGCGGGCGTCCAGATCTCCGACACGGGGCTGCGCCGGCCGACGACCTCGGCCCCGATCGCCTGCAGCTGGACCGACGGCGCCGCCGGACTGCTCGACCGGCTGGCCATCCCCGGCCGGCTCCGGCGCAGGCCGGTGCAGGGCGGCACGGCCACCGACGAGGCGCTGCAGGGGCTCGTCCTGGTCGACCTGCCCGACCACGACTCGGCGGCGACCGGCCACCGTGAGCAGGTGGACCGGGTGCTGTCCCTGGTCGACGCGGTGATCTGGGTCGTCGACCCGGAGAAGTACGCCGACGCCGCCCTGCACGAACGCTATCTGCGGCCCCTCGCCGGGCACGCCGAGATCTCCTTCGTCGTGCTCAACCAGATCGACCGGCTGTCCGGCGAGGCCGCCGACCTGGTCCTGGACGACCTGCGCCGGCTGCTCGACGAGGACGGCATGGCGGTGGGGGAGCACGGAGAGCCGGGCGCCACCGTCATGTCCCTGTCCGCGCTCACCGGGGCAGGGGTGGGCGACCTGCGCGAGCTGCTCGGCAGGTTCGTCCAGGCCCGTACGGCGGCGGCGCGCAGGCTCTCCGCCGACGTGGACGCGGCCGCCGCGCGGCTCCGGCCGGTGTACGTCGCCGAGGGGCGGCCGGGGCTCGGCGAGCGGGCCCGGGAGGAATTCACCGACCGGCTCTCGGAAGCCGTCGGCGCGGCGGCGGCGGGCCAGGCGGCGGAGCGCGAGTGGCGGAGGAACGCCGGGCGGGCCTGCGGGACGCCCTGGCTGCGGCTGTGGCGCTGGTACGAGTCCACCCGGCAGCTGGGCGGCGGCCTCGACCTGATGGCGCAGGCCCTCGCACCGCCGGAGGAGGAGCTCACCGCCCGGCAGCGCGTGGAGCAGGCCGTACGGAAGCTGGCGGACGACGCGGTGGACGGGCTGCCCGCGCCGTGGGCGCAGGCCGTGCGCGAGACGGCGGTGAACGGCGCGAAGGGGCTGCCGGAGGCGCTGGACGAGCTGTCACGGAACGCGCAGGCGGGAGCCGGCGGCCGAGGCCGCGGGGGCGCCGCGGACACGGGGTCCGCTTCCGTGGGCCCGGGTGTGTGGGGCTCGGGCGGGGCGGCTACTGCGGCGGGACAGGGCAAGCGTGGTTCCGGTTCCGCGGGTTTTGGTTCCGGTTCCGGTTCCGTGGGCAGGGCCACCGCGCCCGTCGCCGGTGCGCTGGGCGGCCGCGTCGCCAGGCCGCCCCGCCCGGCATGGTGGCCCGCGGCGGTGCTCGCGCAGGCCTCGATGACGCTGCTCCAGATCTTCGGCGGGCTGTGGCTGCTCGGCCAGATCGTGGGCGTGCTCGAACCGGGCCTGCTCACCCCGGCCCTGCTCATGCTGGCCGGAGTGGTCGGCGGGCCGCTCGTCGAGTGGTCGTGCGCGGCGGCGGCGCGGGGGCCCGCGCGCCGGTACGGGCAGGAGGCGGAAAGGCGGCTCCGCGAGGCCGCCGCCGGATGCGGCAGGGTCAGGGTCCTCGACCCGGTGGCGGCGGAACTGGCCCGCTACCGCGAGGTGCGGGAGCGATATGTGGCGGTGACGGAATTGTCCACAACCGGCGGGTAATCCACAGGCCTCGGCGGGATTCCCGCTTTCCGTCCAGCATGGTTCGCAGCGGATCAGACAGACGCACCGGATCGCACGTCATCGCACCGCATCGGTGCAGGGCGGACAGCGGGCCGGAAAGCGGACGGAATGCGGCAGGAATCGGGGGCCTGGGAAATGAACGAGACGTTGGTGACGCTGGTGGGAAACGCCGCGACCGCGGTGGACTTCCGGGAGGCGGCCACGGGGCCGACGGCGCGGTTCCGGTTGGCGGTGACGCCCCGGCGGTGGGACCGGGAGCAGCAAGCCTGGACGGACGGCCGCACCAGCTTCTACACGGTGTGGGCGCGGCGGACGCTGGCGGCGAATCTGTCCGGTTCGGTCTCGGTCGGAGAGCCGCTCGTCGTGCACGGCCGCCTGAAGGTGCGCGAGGAGGAGCGGGACGGGGTGTGGAAGACCTCTGTGGACATCGAGGCGGTGGCGGTGGGACACGACCTGACCAGGGGGACGGCGGCGTTCCGGCGCGTCGTCAGAGCCGGCCCCGCCCTGACGGCGCCTACGCATCGTCAGAAACCAGCCACGGAAATGGCATCGGTGTCCTGAAGGGGAGGGGGCGCGCCGAACAGGGCTATAACGATTACGAGTCGGAATGCTTATCTGACGGCATGACGGGGATTCCCGTTCGCTCGGCTCCTTACGATTCCCCAGTACTCATGCGGCACTTGAGTTTGCTGGCGGGGCACCTCCCACACGCGCATCATGCGTGAAGGTCTCGCCCGGAGGGGAATTCTGTGTTTTCTGTGTCTTCAGCATCCACTTCGTCGTCGACGGCGGCGACGGAGGGCTCCCCAGGGAGCCGAAGCAAGGGCCGCGGTCTCGTCAGGGCGGCCGCCGCGATGCTGGCCACCGGGCTGGTCGCCGCGGGAACGATCGTCGGAGCGACGGCCGCCACGGCCGCGCCGGCGGACGAGACGGGTCAGCACCAGGGTGGGGCGGTCGCCGTGCTGGACGGTCTGAAGACCTACGGCACCGCCCAGCTCAACACCGGTGAGGGCAAGAAGCCCCAGGAGCTGCCCGCCGGCCTGTTCGAGATGAAGGTCGACGGCGGCGGCACGATCCAGACGTACTGCATCGACTTCCACACGCCCACCAAGGACGGCGCGAAGTACCTGGAGACCCCCTGGGACCAGTCTTCGCTCGGCACCAACGAGGACGCCGGCAAGGTGCGCTGGATCCTGCAGCACTCCTACCCGCAGGTCAACGACTTCGCGGCGCTCGCCGAGAAGGCCGGTACCGGCCCGCTCGACGAGAAGACCGCCGCCGCCGGCACCCAGGTCGCCATCTGGCGCTTCTCGGACAAGGCCGACGTGACGGCCAAGGACGCGAACGCCGAGAAGCTCGCCGACTGGCTGGAGGCGAACGCCCAGAACGTCGCGGAGCCCAAGGCGTCCGTGGGGCTGTCTCCAGCCGCGGTCTCCGGCAAGGCCGGTGAGAAGCTGGGTCCGATCACCGTCCACACCGACGCCGGGCAGGTCGCGGTGGCACCGCCCGTCGACGCCGCCGCCAGCGGGGTCCAGGTCACCGACAAGGCCGGCAAGCCTGTCACCGAGGCCGCCGATGGCGCCGACCTCTACTTCTCCGTCCCCGAGGACGCCACCGACGGCTCCGCCTCGTTCTCCGTCCAGGCCTCGACCTCCGTGCCCGTGGGCCGGGTCTTCGCCGGGCTGATCAAGAGCCAGACGATGATCCTCGCCGGCTCCAGCGAGTCGACCGTCTCCGCGACGGCGACCGCCACCTGGGCCGAGAAGGGTGCCGTCCCGGCGGTGACCTCGCAGAAGAACTGCGCCAAGGGCGGCGTCGACATCACCGTGAGCAACACGGGTGACGAGGCGTTCACCTTCGAGCTCGCCGGCACCGAGCACACCATCCCGGCCGGTGAGACCCGCACGGTGACCGTCCCGGTCGGCGAGGACGAGGCCTACGACTTCACGATCACCGGCCCCGGCGGCTTCAGCAAGAACTTCAAGGGCGTCCTGGACTGCGAGACCGCCGGCACCCCCGCCCCGGGTGACGACGTCACCACCCAGACCGGCTCCGAGCCCACGCCCGCCGCGAGCACCCCCGCTGCGGAGGGTGACCTCGCGGCGACCGGCGGTTCCAGCGCCACCCCCGTCATCGCGGGTGTCGCCATCGCCCTGGTCGTTCTCGGCGGCGGCGCGGTCTTCCTGCTCCGCCGGAAGAAGCCGCAGACCAGCGGTGAGTGACTGAGCACAGGCGTAGCGGGAATGCGCCGGTGAAGGGCCTGGTACGGACCTCCGTACCAGGCCCTTCGTGCCCCCGGGGCCCCTCCGGCCGGGCCGCCCGGTACGGGCCGGGCCCGTACCGGGAACCGGACGGGTTTCCGTCCGGGTGCGGACGTCAGGCAAGATGGGTGTATCTGCCCACACCTCTATTGCTGCCGGACGGTTTCTCTTGGCTGAGTACATCTACACCATGCGCAAGACGCGCAAGGCGCACGGCGACAAGGTGATTCTCGATGACGTCAACTTGAACTTCCTGCCCGGCGCGAAGATCGGTGTCGTGGGGCCCAACGGTGCCGGTAAGTCCACAGTGCTGAAGATCATGGCGGGCCTGGAGCAGCCGTCCAACGGTGACGCCTTCCTGTCGCCCGGATTCAGCGTCGGCATCCTCATGCAGGAGCCGAAGCTCGACGAGAACAAGTCCGTCCTGGAGAACGTCCAGGACGGCGCCGCCGAGATCATGGGCAAGCTCAAGCGCTTCAACGAGGTCGCCGAGCTCATGGCGACGGACTACTCCGACGCGCTCATGGACGAGATGGGCAAGCTCCAGGAGGACCTGGACCACGCCAACGCCTGGGACCTCGACGCCCAGCTGGAGCAGGCCATGGACGCCCTGGGCTGCCCGCCCGGCGACTGGCCCGTCAACAACCTCTCCGGCGGCGAGAAGCGCCGTGTGGCGCTCTGCAAGCTCCTCATCGAGGCCCCGGACCTGCTCCTCCTCGACGAGCCCACCAACCACCTCGACGCCGAGTCGGTGAACTGGCTGGAGCAGCACCTCTCGAAGTACGCGGGCGCCGTCGTCGCCGTGACGCACGACCGGTACTTCCTGAACAACGTCGCCGAGTGGATCCTCGAGCTCGACCGCGGCCGCGCCCTGCCCTACGAGGGCAACTACTCCACGTACCTCGACAAGAAGGCCACCCGCCTCAAGGTCGAGGGCCGCAAGGACGAGAAGCGCGCCAAGCGGCTCAAGGAAGAGCTGGAGTGGGTCCGCTCCAACGCCAAGGGCCGGCAGACCAAGTCCAAGGCACGTCTCGCCCGTTACGAGGAGATGGCGGCCGAGGCGGACAAGATGCGGAAGCTGGACTTCGAGGAGATCCAGATCCCGCCGGGCCCGCGGCTCGGTTCCATCGTCGTCGAGGTCGAGAACCTCTCCAAGGCCTTCGGCGACAAGGTCCTCATCGACGACCTGTCCTTCACGCTCCCGCGTAACGGCATCGTCGGCGTCATCGGTCCGAACGGCGCGGGCAAGACCACGCTGTTCAAGATGATCCAGGGCCTGGAGACGCCGGACTCCGGCGCCATCAAGGTCGGCGACACGGTCAAGATCTCGTACGTCGACCAGTCCCGCGCCAACATCGACCCGAAGAAGACCCTCTGGGCCGTCGTGTCGGACGAGCTGGACTACATCAACGTCGGCCAGGTCGAGATGCCCTCGCGGGCGTACGTCTCCGCGTTCGGCTTCAAGGGCCCGGACCAGCAGAAGCCGGCCGGTGTCCTCTCCGGTGGTGAGCGCAACCGCCTGAACCTGGCGCTGACGCTCAAGGAGGGCGGCAACCTGCTGCTCCTCGACGAGCCCACCAACGACCTCGACGTCGAGACCCTGTCCTCGCTCGAGAACGCGCTGCTGGAGTTCCCCGGAGCAGCGGTGGTCATCTCTCACGACCGCTGGTTCCTGGACCGCGTCGCCACGCACATCCTGGCGTACGAGGGCGACTCCAAGTGGTACTGGTTCGAGGGCAACTTCGAGTCGTACGAGAAGAACAAGGTCGAGCGTCTCGGCGCGGACGCGGCCCGCCCGCACCGTGCCACCTACAAGAAGCTCACGCGAGGCTGATCGACTTGGCCCGTCACATCTACAGCTGCCCGCTGCGCTGGTCGGACATGGATGCCTTCGGCCACGTGAACAACGTGGTCTTCCTCCGCTACCTGGAGGAGGCGCGCATCGACTTCATGTTCCGGCTGGCGCCGGGGGACGGCTCGCCGTCCTTCGCCGGCGGGTCCGTCGTGGCCCGGCACGAGATCGACTACGTGCGCCCGCTGGTCCACCGGCACGCCCCGGTGACCATCGAGTCCTGGGTCACGAAGATCACCGCGGCGTCCCTCACGATCGCCTACGAGGTCAAGGACCCCGAGCAGGTGTACGTACGGGCGTCGACGGTCGTCGTGCCGTACAACCTGGCCGAGGAGCGGCCCCGGCGGATCACCGCCGAGGAGAAGCTCTTCCTGCAGGAGTACCTCGACCAGGAGCCCGCCGTCGCATGACAGTGCCTGTGCGGTCGGCGCGGTTCGCCGACGTGAGGGAGGCGGCCGATCTCGCCGCCTTCCTCGGCCGGCTCCTGCACTACGACCGGGCCGCCGCCGTCCGTCTCCAGGCGGGCGGCGGCGCGCTGGCCGTCTTCGGCCGGCCGCCGTCGTTCGAGGTCCTCGCGATCCGGACGGCCCGGCTGTCCGGGGCGCACGACTTCGACGTCACGGTCTCGGCCGGTGAGCTCCTTGAAGCGCTCGACACGGAAGGGGCCGGCGAAGCGGCCTGCCCCCTGCCCGCGCCGGTCACCGGGCCGCCGTGGGCCGGGCTGCTGCCGCCGCGGAGCGGCTGGCAGGAGCGCCCAGGGCTGCCGGACCCCGCCGACCTGCGCACCCGGCTCACCGTTGCCGTGGCCGAGTTCCGGTCCCGTGACGCGGCGCTGCCCGAGGACCGGCGCACCCGGGCGGAACGCGACCTGATCGGCCACGACATCTGGTCCCGGACGGTCGGGGACACGGAGCTCCCGCTGCGCGCCGTCCATGCCGCCCAGTCCCTCGGCTTCCTCCGCCCGGCGCCCGACTTCCCCGTCGCGCTGCTCACGGCGGGATCCTGGCTGCGGCTGCGCACGCCGTTCGGCTCGATCGCGCTGCGCGGCGCGGGCGGTGCCGGCCTCGGCGCGCTCGCCGTGACGGTCGGAACGGCCTGACGCGAACGGCGTGACCCGAACGGCCTGTTCCGGGCGGTTCGCTCCGGGCGGTTCGCTCCGTACGGGAGCACCTACTCCTTCGGTGCGTCCGGCCACACCCCGATGTGGTCCTGCTCCAGCTCCAGCATCACCCTGTGCTCCATCCCCAGGGCCTCCGTGTAGTCGGCCGGCAGCTGCAGCCGTCCCGCCCGGTCGAGCATCGCGTACTCCCGCGCCACCTGGGACTCCTGCCCCGTCGCCGCGTCCACCTCGGTGCGCCGCAGCACCTCGGACGACGTGCGGCCGTCGCGGATCGCGACCGTGCGGCGCACCTCGCCCGCCACCGCCTGGTCGTGGGTGACGATGACGATCGTCGTACCGAGCTCCTCGTTGGCACGCCGGAACGCGGCGAACACCTGCTCGCCGGTCGCGGAGTCCAGCTCACCGGTCGGCTCGTCGGCGAGCAGCACCGACGGGTCGTTGGCCAGGGCCACCGCGATCGCCACCCGCTGCTGCTGTCCCCCCGACATCTGGGCGGGGCGGCGGTCGCGGCAGTCCGCGACCTCCAGCATCTCCAGCAACGACTCGGCCCGCGCGGCCCGTTCACGGTTCCGGCCGCCGCCACGCAGCTGCATGGGGAGCGTGATGTTCTGTACGGCGGTCAGATACGACAGCAGATTGCGGGAGGTCTGCTGCCAGACGAACCCGACGACGTCGCGGCGGTAGCGCAGCCGCTCCTTCTGCCCCATCGCCAGCAGGTCGCAGCCCGCCACCTTCGCCGACCCGGCCGTGGGGACGTCCAGGCCCGCCAGGATGTTCATCAGGGTCGACTTCCCGCTGCCCGAGGCGCCGACCAGGGCCATCAACTCGCCCTCGGTGACCAGCAGATCGAGCCCCTGGAGCGCCTGCACCTCCACGCCGTCCGTGGAGAAGATGCGCACCAGCCGGTCGCAGGCGATCAGGGCGTCGTGCCCGTACGAGGGCCGGTCACGGCGCGCCGCGGCCCGTCGTTCGAGTTCCGCCAGGGTGGTCTCTGTCGACGATGTCACCGGGTGTCTCCTGCCCTGAGTTCCTTGATCGATCCACGACGGCTCGCCCACCACGCCTGGACGCCGGCCACGGCGGCGGCGAGGACGACCACCCCGGCCGCCGGGAGCACCAGCGACAAGGGGTCGGCCCGCAGTGAAGCGGTGTGAGGCGTCGAGGGGTCGCCACCGGCCAGTGCCAGCGCGCCCAGATCGACGCCCGGTGCCAGCAGGGCGATGGTCGCCCAGCCGACGAGGAGCCCGCCGAACGCGGCCAGCAGCGCCTGCGGCATCGCCTCGGACGCGAGCAGCCGCCTCCCCTGGCGCGTCGTGAGCCCCATGGTGCGCAGCCGGGCCAGGAGCGTGGTGCGCTCCGGGGCGGTCTGCAGCAGGGAGAGACCCACGGCGAGCAGCGCGTATCCGGCGCCCGCCACGACCGCAGCCCCGTAGATCCGGTCGGCGCCCGACTGCATCGGGGTGTCCACGAACCTCTCGCGCTCCGCCGACCGCAGCCGCACCCCGACCTCCGGCCCCTCGTCGCGCGCGGCGGCCGTGAGCCGGCGCCCGTCGAGCGAGGAACCGGTGACCAGCAGGGTCGTGGGATCCGGCTGGGCGAGCCCCTTCGCGTCGACGATCAGGAACTCGGAATCGCTCACGGCGGAGGTGCGCGCCAGCACCCCGGCGACCCGCACCCTGATGTCACCCGCCTGCGACCGGATGGTGTGCGGCCGCTCACCGAGCCGCTCACCGAGCGCGGGCGAGACGAGCGCGGGGAGCACCTTGTCCTGCCCCGGCCCGCTCTCCAGCGTGGCCACGGGGAAGGCGGGCAGCCCGGTGCCGCGCGCCAGTCGCGCGTACGACTCCGGCTCGACGCCCATCAGCGTCGCGCGCTTCGTCTCCGACCTGACGTCCAGGCCGGCCGCCAGCGGGGTCCCGTCCTCGATGCGCACGGGGGCGACGTCCTCGACGCCGTCCACCGCCCGCACCTCACGGACGAAGCGTTCGGAGAGCGGGGAGAGCCCGCCCTCCGCGCTGATCCGGGCGTCCGCGCCGACGGCCCGCAGCGACGCCTCGTCACGGGCGTCCGCGACCCCCGCGAGCACCGAGCCCCCGAACGCGGCGGTGGTCAGCGCGATCAGCAGGGCCAGCAGGGGCAGCGTGCCGCTCGACGAGGCCCTGCCCGCGCGGGCCAGCGACAGGAAGCCGACCGCTCCGCGCAGCCGCGCCACGGGGCGGGCCGCGAGGCGCAGGGGCAGCGGATACAGCCGTACGAGTACGAGCGCGGAGATCAGCCCCACCAGGACGGGCGCGGCACTGACCAGCAGATCGGCGCCCGAGCCCGTCGACGTGCCACGGCGGCGCAGCGTGGTGACGGCGCCGACGGCCAGGACGAGCAGGGTCAGTTCGGCCACCGTACGACGGCGGGTGGGCCTGGCGTCCACCATGTCGTCGCGGGCGCCGTGCAGCAGCGGCCTGCGGTGGTGCAGGGCCGTACGGAGCGGCAGCACCAGGCAGACGAGCACCGCGACGGCGGCCGCACCCGCCACGGCGGGCAGCAACCGGGCCTCGCCGACGAGGAGGACGGCCAGCAGCAGCCCGAGAGCGGCAGCGGGGAGCACGGCCACCGCCGTCTCGGCGAGCAGCCGCACACCGATGCCCCGAAGCGAGCCGCCCCGGGAGCGCAGCAGGGCCAGTTCGTGGTGGCGGCGCGCGCCGATCAGCCCGCCCGTCATCAGCAGGACGACGGCGGCCACCGCGCCGATACCCACGGCGGCCACCGTGACCACGGGGCCGATGGCGGCGCGCATCGCCGTGTAGGCGTCGAGGATCGCGTCCAGGTCCGTGGTGAGCGTCGTGTTGGGCCCCACCAGGGCACGCAGCTTCAGCAGCGCCGGGCCGTTCTCCAGCCCGGCGACCGCGTCGCGAAGCCGGGGGACGTCCGCCGCGGTGAGTCCGGAGGGGTCCGGGGCGAGACGCCAGTACAGCTCCGGCTCGCCCATCGTGTCGAGCAGCGCCGGCCCGGTGCCGGGCGCCAGGAGCAGCGTCCCCGTCCAGTAGAGGACCGGCGTCGGGGAGGCCGGGTCCTGCATCAGGGACGGGGCGCGGTAGAGGGGATCGACCGACCAGTAGCCGCTCTTCGGGTGCAGCGGGGTCACGATGCCCGTGACACGTACGGTCAGCGGCTTCCCGCCCTGGGTGGGCACCGTGAGCGTGGAGCCCGGCTTCATCCGCAGGTCCGTCGCGGTTTCCTCGGTGACGGCCGCCTCCACCTCACCGGCGGTTGCGGTCACCTCGCCGTGGGAGGCGGGCCAGCGCCCGGCGGCCAGCTCGCTGTGCTCGCCGAGCGCCGACGGCACGGCGTAGTGCAGCTGGGGAGGCATCGCGTTGGGACGGGGCAGCCAGGCCTCCTCCGCGACGATCGGCTTCGTGGTGTGCACCCCGTAGGAGGAGAGGGGGAGATCGGCCCGCACGGGGTCGGGAAGCGCCTTCACCAGCGCGCGGTCGATCCCGGCCAGGGACTCCTCCCGCATGGCCTGCTCCCGCACCGTACGCGGCGCGGCGAGCGAGGGCGGCGGCGTGGCCACTTCGAGCACACTCTGTCCGGGCGCCGCCGTCGTGACGTCATGGCGCAGCGCCTTCGTCTCGTACGCGTCCACGGAACGCGGGAACGCGGCGGCGAGGAAGGCGGTCAGGAACACCAGGACCGCGAGGGCGGCGGAGATACCGGGGGCCGTGCGCAGCCGCGTACGCACCCAGGGGGCGCACGCGGCCGGGATCTTGGCTGCGTTCATGTCAGTTGTCCCCCTGGTGGCGCAGCGACACCGCGGGATCGGCGCGGCGCAGTGTGATCGCGGCGACGGTCAGCAACGGCACCGCGGCGACCGAGGCGAGCAGGACCGCGACCTGCCCGGCCGGCAGCAGCACCAGTACGTCCGGCACGGGCCTCGCGGCCTGCCCGGTCAGCACGACGAGCGGTACGACGGCCCTGGTGAGCAACGCCCCCAGGGCGAGCCCGATCAGCAGGGCGAAGGTGATCAGGACGCCCTGTTCGGCGGCCGCGGTCCGGGCCAGCCGTCGACGAGGTGCGCCCAGCGCGCGCAACACCGCGAACTCGGCCGCCCGTTCGCGCTGCGAGCCCACCAGGCCGACGGCGAATCCGACCGCCGCCAGCGCGGCCGCCACCACGGCGACGGCCAGCAGCGCGGACTGCGGGCCCGCCCCCAGCGGGTCGTCCGCCAGCTCCCGCGCCACCTCGTCGCGCACCCGCACCTGTGCCGGATCGGTGCCCGGCAGCGCGCGCAGCTCCGCCGCCACCTTCGGGCCGTCGCCGGGGGCGGCGCTCAGCCACCACTCGGTGGGCGCCAGGGTGGCCCCCGCCCGGTGGGCGAGCACCTCCGACACGGCCTTCAGGTCCAGCAGCAGGCTGCCGCCCGGCTTCGTGGACGACTCCTCCGAGGCGCCCTCGGGCACACCGGCGGACGCCCCGGGGCCGGTGGTCGGGAGCTGGCGCACCGACTTCACCAGCTTCACCCGGACCGTGTTGCCCGCCAGCGTGAGGTCGATCTCCTGCCCCGGCTCCGCCCCCGCGTACGTCAGATACGCATCGGTGGCCACCGCCTTCAGCACGGGGGCCGCGGGGCGGGCCGCGGTGATCCGCAGGGTGCCGACCGCGGCGCCGCTGCCCCAGAACGAGTCGTCCGGCAGGGTGGCTCCGGTGCCGTACCGGAACGCCGGGGCGGCGCCCGAGCCGGTCACCTCCTCAACGGCCTCGCCGGGGCGGGTCTCACTCCCTTCGGACACCGTCGTCCCGGCCTTCCAGCGCACTCCTTCAGCAGCCGGCGCCGGCTCCTCACGTCCGTCCGTGGTGCGGGCCCGGAGCCTCGCCACGTCGACCAGCCGCTTCTCGGGGCGGACGGCGGGCACCTCCCCGTCCAGCTCGAAGCCGGTCACCGCCAGTTCACCGGCGGCGGACACAGGGAACGACAGGCTGTGCGCGCGGCCGTCGACGGCCACGGTGCCCGCCCCGATCCGGTACCCGACGCCGTAACGGTCCTCCAGCAGCACGCTCACCAGCGCCGTCGAGGAGGACGGGGACGTCCCGCCGGGCGCCGAGGTGTCACGGACCCGCAGATCGAAGAACACCTGCTCGCTGCCCTCGGGCAGGACCACCCCGGTCCGCGCGGTCCTCGGCGGCGCGATCGCGTCGAACAGCTCCTGCGGAGACGTGCCGGACAGGTCCTCCCGCATCAGCATCCGCTCGTCCGCGTGCGCGGTGTCCAGGGCGAGGACCTCGGCCGTCCGGCCGCCGGAGAGATCGGCCGTCGTACGGAAGGCCGGAGCCGCCTCCCGTACGCCCGGAAGATCCGTGTACGCGGCGGCCTTCGCCGGGTCGCCCGACAGCGTTCCCACCATGCGCACCGACGCGCCCGACCTGAAGTCCGCCTGGTCACCCTGCGAACGGTCCCAGGACGCGCTCTGGCCGATGGCCAGCATGCCCATCGCGACCGACAGGACCAGCAGCAGGACCGGGCCCGCGCCCCGGAGCGGCCGGCGGCTGAACTGCCAGCCCGCCAGGGCCGCGGACAGTCCCCGCCCACCCGCCGCACGGCGCTCCGCGAGCCGGGCCGCGGGCGGCAGCAGACGCAGAGTCAGGACGGTGCCCGCGAGCAGGGCCAGTGCGGGGGCGGCGACCAGCAGCGGATCGATGCCCAGGTCACCCTCCCGGTCGCCGCTGAGCGCACCGCTCCCGGCTGCCCCGGTCTGCCGGTCCAGCTGCCAGTACGCCACCCCGGCGATCAGCAGCAGCCCGATGTCGGCGCCCGCCCGCACCGGCGTGGGCAGCGCCGCGGCCCGGACGCCACGGCGACCCCCCGCGCCCGCCGTGAGGGCGGGCGCGACCACGGCGAGCGCGCACGTCAGCGCGACGGTGCCCGCCACCAGCCAGACCGTGCCGTCCACCCCGCCGTCGAGCCGCAGCCCGATCCTGCCGAGCTCGCTCCGGGCCGCGAGCAGCCGGGTCAGCGGACCCGCGAGCAGCGGCGCGACGACCGCGGCGGGCACCGCGAGCAGCAGCGCCTCGATCGCGGCCAGTGAGGCGATCCGGCCCCTGGACCCGCCCCGGGCCCGGAGCAGTTCGGTCTCGCCGCCACGCTCGCTGCTCAGCAGCCGGGCCACGAGCAGCAGGGCGTACCCGGCGAGCAGGACGAGCTGCACGGCGACGATCATGATCGTGGAGCGGGACACCAGCAGCGCCCGTTCGATCTGGTCGATGACGGTCGGCAGCGAGGTCCGCACCGTGGCACCGTCCCCGAAGACCGGCGAGGCGGACAGCGCCCCGGGCCCGTCCGCCGACGCCCGGCGCAGCGCCTCGGTCCGGCCGGTCGTCACCGTACGGAAGTCGGCGGCGGCCAGCCAGGACACCGGACCGGCGCTGACCCGGCCGGAAGCGAGCACGGCGGGGTCGGCCAGCAGGGGGCCGTACGTGGTGAAGACGACCTTGCGGGCGCCGCGCCCGCCGAGCGGGTCCAGCTGCCAGTACGGGTCGTCCAGGTCGGCCGGCTCGTAGAGGCCGGTGACCTCGACCGGCAGCGACGTCTCCTTCAGCCGGTCGGTGAGGGTGAGGCGGGAACCCGGCTTCAGCTTCAGCGCCTCGGCGGCGGCGCGGGGCAGCGCGACCTGCACGCCTTCCTTCGCGTCACCCGCCCCGGCGTCCGGCAGGCGCCCCGCGGTGAGACGGACCCGGCTGCGGTCGAGCGAGGCGAGCTGCGTCAGATCGGGCTCGTCGCGCCGCGCGGCGGGCGCCTGGAGACCGTCCGGCAGCGCGTACGACCCCGAACTCTCCAGCTTCCGTACGGTCACCGGAAGCCCGTCGAAGGTGTCGCGGGCCGCCCGGCGCACCTCGGCGTCGGCCTCGCCCCGCTGCCCGCGGTCCACATCGGCGGAGACGAAGAGCGAGGCCTGCGCTGCGGAACGGTGGGCGAGCGTGTGCCGCAGGGCGGCGTCGCCTATGGAACCCGAGAACGCGGTGAGCGCGGCCAGCACACAGGTGGTGAGCAGCACGGCCAGGACGGCGGCGGCGAGCAGGAGCCGGTGCGCGCGCACCCGCAGAAGGACGAACCCCGTCACCTGATCCCCCGAACCCTCAGCAGCCGCACGTGATCCCCCGAACCCTCAGCAGCCGCACGCCTCGCACGCCCCCCGGCGTGTACCGGATGCTTTCAGAGTGCCCGGGCTCCTGGAAACCGCTTGTGGGCGCACCTTGATGCGATCGTGACCGTTATGCGGCGCTGGGGTACCGGATTCCGCACATGGTTCAGCCCGCGGTATTGATCATCGAGGCGGCCGCGTAGGTGAGGTACTCCCACAACTGCCGCTCCTGCTCAGGGGGGAGGCCGAGCTCGTCGAGGGCCACCCGCATGTGGCCGAGCCAGGCGTCGTGCGCCGCCCGGTCCACCTGGAACGGGGCGTGCCGCATCCGCAGCCGGGGGTGCCCCCGCTGGTCGCTGTAGGTGCGCGGCCCGCCCCAGTACTGCATGAGGAACAGCGTGAACCGTTCCTCGGCGGGGCCCAGATCCGCCTCCGGGTACATCGGTCGCAGCAGCGGGTCGTCCGCGACGCCCTGGTAGAAGCGGTGGACCAGGCGCCGGAAGGTCTCCTCGCCGCCGACCTGCTCGTAGAAGGTCTGCTCCTGAAGCGTGTCGCGCGGAATCTCTGTCACCCGTCCATCGTCGCAGACACACCGGCCGAGGTCAGGAGTCCTAGGACTCCTGACCCCGGCCGGCTCCGGCGGTTCAGTCGCGGCGGACCGTGATCGTCGTCCAGGCCCCCACGTGCACCTGGTCACCGTCCTGGAGCGGGACGGGGACATAGGGCTGGATCGGTTCCTCGGCGCCGTTGAGCGTGGTGCCGTTGGTGGAGTTCTGGTCGACGACGGCCCAGGTGCCGTCCGGCTGCTGCACCAGCACGGCGTGCTGGTGCGAGACGCCCGGGTCCTCCGGCGGCACGGCGAGATCGATGTCGGGGGACTCGCCGGTGCTGTGCCGGCGGCGGCCGATGGTGATCTGGTTGCCGGTGAGCGGAAGGTGCTGCTCCGGGGAGTACGCGGGCAGGTTGAGCCCGGTCGCCTCGGGGCCGCTGCGCTGCATCATCGCCAGGAAGTAGTCACGGTCCGGGCCGATGACGGCCTTCCAGCTGACCGTTCCCTGGTCCAGTCCGCCCTGGGCGGGACCCTGACCGGGGAACTGCTGCTGCGGGGAGTGAGGCGCGCGAGGTGCCTGCGGTGTCTGCGGGCCCTGCTGGAAGGCCTGCGGATGCTGCTGCTGCGAGGGCGGCGGCAGCATCCAGTCGTCGTCGCCACCGGGCTGCGGCGCCTGCGGCCGCTGAGGCGCGGGCGGCGCGGACTGCTGCTGGAACGACGGCGGGGGAGGCGGCCCCTGCCGCTGCGGCTCGAACGGCGACGGCGGGCCGCCCTGCTGACCGGGACCCTGCGGGCCCTGACCCTGCGGCCCGCCGTGCTGACCGGGGCCCTGTTGTCCGGGGACCTGCTGGCCCGGCCGGCCCTGGGGCTCGAACGGCGAAGGAGAGCCCTGCTGGCCGGGCCCCTGCGAGCCGGGACCTTGCGAGCCCGGCCCCTGCGAGCCGGGCCCCTGCTGCCCCTGACCCTGCGGCCCGGGACCCTGCTGCCCCTGCGACTCGAACGGGGACGGCGACTGCTGCTGGAACGACGGCGGAGGCGGCGGCCCCTGCTGGAAGGAAGGCGGGGGCGGCGGCGGACCAGGGCGGCTGCCCTGGTCCGGCGAGAGCGGTTCGGCCGGCCGGTTCATCTGCGACGGCCGGGAACCCTGGTATTCGAACGGGTCCCGCTGCTGTTGCGGCGGGCCCTGCTGCGCCTGGAAGCCGGGCGGCAGATTCAGACCCGGCGCCGGGCCACCCGCGCCGCCCTGCGGGGCCAGCGGGGTGTACGACGTCGCCGTGTTCGTGAGGAAGTTCCAGCGGCACTCCTCGCAGTACGGCGCCATCGCCTCACGCGGGGTGCGGCACTGCGGGCAGAGCTCGGCCTGTGCGGTCGGCTCCCCGGTGCCGGGCACCGGGGGGTAGCCGTAACCGGGTGCGGGCGGCGGGGGAGGCGGCGGCGGGACCGCGCCCGTGGGCGCGCCCGTCCCGGCCATGCGGTGTCCGCAGACCTCGCACCAGTCCTCGGAACCCGACTGGTGTCCGTTCGGGCAGGTCGGCATGTCGGCGCTTCCCCCTCTCCTCGTCCGGCCCGGAGGCCGCCATGCTGTTCGGTGCACCGTCCGGTCGGCCGGGGCGGCTCTCCGTACGGTCGGTTCCTGTCGTCCGTGTCGCTACTTCTTGACGCGAACTGTCTTGGTCGAGCGCGTTTCGAGTGTCATCTCGTCCGCTTCCGCGACCCTCGCTTTCAGTCGCACAGTACCGGTCGCCGCGTCGACGACGTCGACCACCTTCGAAAGCAGTTTCGCAGTATCCGCGTTTCCGGAGCCCGACGCGAGCTGCACCGCACGGCCCAGTTTGGCTGTCGCGCCGTCGAAGTCTCCCGATTTACGCGCATCAAGTCCCTGCTGGATGACTTGTGCCAGTTCCGCCTGTCCTGTGTAGTGCGCCACCTGGGGGTTGATCGAGGTGGAGGCGACCATGTCGTCCGTCCACACGGCCCGTACGAGACCCTGGGAAAGGGTCTGCGGGGCGCCGCCGCCGGACGGAGCCGGCAGGATCAGCGAGACCCGGGCCGCCAGCATCTCCTGGCCGATCCCGGCCTCCGGAACCCTGACGCACACGTGGTAGTCCCGGGACTCGTCGCCCCAGGAGCCGGTCGGGTAGTCGCCCGCGCGGGGTCCCGCCTCGGTGCGGCGGCCGCTCAGATCGGCGACCGTGGGGGCCACCTGCTTGACGAAAACGATCTCCACGCCGACGGGTGTCCAGAGCCGCAGCGCCACGTCCGCGACCTCCTTGCCCATCGCGTTCTCCATCATCTGTGTGAAGTCCGCGGCCAGCCCCGCAGGGTCGGCGACGATGTCCGCCGTGCCGAGCAGGGCGGAGGCGATCGCTGTGACCTCTTTCACCTCCCAGTCGGTGCCGACACCCCTCGCGTCACACGTGAACCGGCCCGCACAGGAATCCAGGGCGGCCCGCAGATCCTCCGGGGACTCGTGCTCGTTGCGGCCGTCGGTGAGGAGGATGCCGTGCCGGATGTCCGCCTCGGCGGCCCCGAGCAGCCGGTCGGCCAGCCGCAGCCAGGTCCCGATCGCGGTGCCCCCGCCCGCGCTCAGCCGGCGCAGGGCCTCCTTCGCCTGGGCCTTGGTCCCCGGGTCGGCCGTCGCCAGCTGCCCGTTGCCCGGATACACGTCCTTGGCCACGTGCGTCCCCGCGACCACGGCGAACCGCGTGCCGTCGCGCAGGGTGTCGATGGCCGCCGCCGTCGCGTCGCGGGCGTTGCGCATCTTCGTGGGCGGGTAGTCCATCGAGCCCGAACAGTCGACCATGAGCACCACGGCGGCGTCCGGCGCCTGCCCCGGGAGGCGCCCCGATGCCGGCACACCGACGGCCAGCGGCACACCGCCGGTCGTCCCCCCGCCCGTGGACGTGACGGTGACGATCGCGTTGACTTCGCGGCCGCCCTCGGGCAGGTATTCGTTCTGGTACACCTCGACGGAGAACTGCGGCACGCCGGACTTGGAGAAGTTGGCCATCTGATCGGCTCCTCGATGCTCCACATATGTCGGAAGAAGACAGGTGGGCGGACAGAGTTCAGGGCGTAGGACGCGGGCACGGGGCGCGGGACGAGCAGGGAGCGGGGACAGGGCGGAACGCCGGCCGCCAGCCGGCGGACCGCGAGCGGCTCAGGCCGATCCTGCCCCTCGCGCCGCCACGGCGAACGGCAGCAGCGCCACTGTTACGTTGTCGTGGCCCCCGCCGTCGAGGGCATGACCGACCAGCACCTGGGCGCCGTGCAAAGGCCGTTCGTACGCGTCGGCCGGCACGGCCGCGGCCATCTCGGCCGCCGCCTCCGCGTAGTTCCACAGGCCGTCGGTGCACACCACCACCAGGCCGGGCCGGTCGGGCTTGAACGACGCGGTGTGCGGCTCCAGTTCGTACGCGTCGGCGCCGAGCCAGCCCGTGATGGCGTGGGCGCGATCGTCGGCGTACGCCTCCGCCTCGTTCATCAGGCCGGTCGCCACCATCTGCGCCGCCCAGGAGTCGTCCTCCGTGAGCCGGGCCGGCGGATGGGAGCGGTCCTCGGGGACCCAGTAGACACGGCTGTCGCCGACCCAGCCGACGACCAGCAGACCGCCGGCCATGATCGCGCCGACCAGGGTGCAGGCAGGGGCGTTCTGATGGCGGTGCTGATCGTGCTCCAACGCCTGACCGGGGTCCTGGGCCAGGGCGTTGACGGCCTCGGACGCGGCCAGGATCGCCTCGTGCATCGCCTGCTGCGCGTGCGTGCCGCGCGGCAGCGACTCCAGCAGTGACTCGTTGGCGGCGCTCGCCGCCGCGGCCGACGCCTCGTCGGGGCGGCTCGCCGACGAGACGCCGTCGCACACGATGGCGACGACGGCCGGTGAACCGTCCGGCAGCGCGGTGGAGGACACCGCGAACGCGTCCTCGTTGCGGTGGTGGCGGAGACCCCGGTCGCTGACCGCGGCCACCGAGCCGAGCTCCTGCTCCATGTGGTCGCGCTCGCGGGGCTGGGCGTGGCCGCAGTTCTCGCAGTAGCCGTCGGTGTCCACGTGGCCCGAGCGGCAGGCCACACAGACCTTGGCACCGGACGCCGCCCCACCGGCGGTGGCGTGCTCCGCGGTACGGGGGTCGGGGGCGGCCAGTTCGAAGTCGGCGGAGGCGCCGGCCCGAGCGGCCCCTTCCGGGGCGCCCGGCTCGTCGTAGCGGACCGTCGCCCCCTCCGCGGCGGGCAGAGGCTTGCCGCCCGAGTCCACCCCCGGGAGATCGGCCGGGCGGTGCGTGGGCGCAGGCATGTCGGAGCTGTCCGTCTCGGAGGCGGAGGGCCATTCCACCGGACCGGCGCCGGCGGGCGCTCCCGGGCGCTGCCCGGGCACCGTGATGGCGACCGTCGGACGGTCGGCGGGCGGCGCCGGCACGGCCGAGAGGTCGTAACCGCACGCTCCGCAGAACAGGTCGCCCGGCTCCAGCGGTTCCTCGCAGCTGGGGCACCCCGGCAAGGAGGCCTGCTGGTGGCTCTGTGACATCTTCACACCCAGGTCCGGGGGCGGAAACGGTTGGCCCGCTCCACCAGTTCGATCCTCTCGTCGCCCCGCTGCGCGAGCCGGGCGAGCATCCGGTACGAGCGTTCGAGGCCGAACCTGAGGCCCCGCTCGTCCAGCTCGCTGCCGAGCACCGTCCTCGGCCCCGCGGCTGCGGGAGAGGGCTGGGCCGACGGCTGAGCCGTGGGACTACCGGAGAGTACCCAGTCGAGCGCCGTGCCGAGTACCTCGGTCGACAACTGCTCGCGTCTCACCGCGTCCAGGCCGTAGCCCCGCAGCGCGGTCACCTGGTCCGCGGCGGCCGACAGATCGTTGATCAGCGGCTCGTGCGGGGCCCGTTCACGGAGCCGGGCCCGTACCGCGGCGACCCGGGCCGCCGTGTAGTGGATCGACGACTCGGGCACGGACTCCAGGGTGCGCACGGCGGCGGGCCGGTCGCCCGCGGCGATCTGCACCCGGGCCAGACCGAACGCCGAGCTGACGAAGCTCGGGTCAGTCGCCCACACCAGGCGGTAGTACTCCGCGGCGTTGTCCAGCTGCCCCAGCACCTCCGCGCAGACACCCAGCGCGAGCTTCGGCGCGGGCTCGCCCGGGAAGGCGTCGTAGACCGCGTCGAAGGACAGCGCGGCGTTCTCGTTGTCACCGGTCACCAGCGAGGTGATCCCGCGGTACCAGACCACCCGCCAGTCGTCCGGGTGCTGGGCCTCCACGGCCGTCAGCGCCCGGACCGCGGAGTTGAGTTCGCTCATCTCCAGGCGGGCGCGGAGCTCCCGCAGCCGGGTCTCCAGCGAGGCGGCGGGCACGGAGTGCAGGGCGGAGATCAGCTCCGCGGGCGCCGACGTCATCACCCCGGCGAGGAAACCGGCGTTGGGGTCGTTCGGGTCGACCCGGGGCACGGGCAGGGCCAGCGAGGTCGCCCGCGCGTCGAACGCGGCGAGCCGGGGGCCGCCCGGGTACACGGCAGGAAGCGCCCCTGGCCCCTGGATGGGCGAGCGAGGCGCCGGGACGGCCGCCTGGGGCTGCGGATATGCCACGGCGCCGCTTCCCGCGCTGCCCCGGACATGGGTGTCGGGCGCGTACAGCGGAGCGGCGCCGGGCGGTGGGCCCTGCGGTGCGGGGGCGACGGCGGGGGCGGCCGTCAGCGACGGGGCGGGGAGTGTGACCGCGGGGACGGCCGCCGCCCGTCGGCGTCCGACGCGTCCCGCGCCGCCGGACGGGCCCGTCCGGGCGCCGAGCCGCGACACGTCACCGGTCAGCTCCGCGAACAACGCCGTGTCCGTCACGCGCATCTCCGTACCGAACAGGGTCGAGAGCGCCGGGCGCGGACGCCCCGTCTGCACGGCGACCACCTCCCGCAGCACACCCGTCAGCTGCTCCGCCATCTCCGAGGCCGACGAGAACCGGCGGGCCGGATCCGGGTCAGTGGCCCGCACGAGCAGCCGGTAGAACGACTCGTACCTCCGGAACACCTCGATGTTGTCCGGGTCGGGGAGCGAGTCCACGAAGACGTTCGTGTACCCCTGGAAGTCGAAGGTCAGCACCGCGAGGGTCCGAGCGACCGTGTAGAGGTCGGAGGCGACGGACGGGCCGACCTCGGCCACCTCGGGCGCCTGGTAGCCGACGGTTCCGTAGATGGCCGACTCGTCGTCGTCCATCCTGCGCACCGCGCCCATGTCGATGAGCTTGAGCTGGTCCTCTGTCTGGATCGCGTTGTCGACCTTGAAGTCGCAGTACAGCACGTTGCGGCTGTGCAGGTGGCCGAGCGCCTCCAGCGCCTCGATGCCGTACGCGCAGGCCTGCTCCACCGGCAGCGGGTCCCGCTTGCCGGCCGGTGTGCGGCGCTCGTTGGCGATCTCCTTGAGCGACTTCCCGCCGACGTACTCCATGACGATGTAGCCGTCCAGCGAGCCGGTGCGCTGGTCCAGGTGTTCCACGAAGTTGTAGATGCGGACGATGTTGGAGTGCTCGATCTCCGCGAGGAAGCGCCGCTCGGAGATGGCCGCCGCCATGGCGTCCTGGTCCCCGGTGTCCAGGAGGCCCTTGAGGACCACCCAGCGGTCGGAGACCGCCCTGTCCACCGCGAGATAGACCCAGCCGAGCCCGCCGTGCGCCAGGCAGCCCGCCACCTCGTACTGCCCGTGCACGATGTCGCCGCCGCGCAGCTTCGGCACGAAGGAGTACGGGTGACCGCACTTGGTGCAGAACCCTTCGGTACGGCCCGGCCGCTCCCCACGGGACCGGCCCACCGGCGCACCGCAGTCGGAGCGCGAGCAGAATCGCTTCCGCTCGGGGACCTCGGGGTTCTCCATCACGGCCGTGTGCGGGTCGGGCCGCGGCACGTCGGGCACGAGCACCAGGCCCGCGCCCAGCCGGCCGCGCCCGGAGGAGGAACCCGTCGAGATGCCCGAGGAACGCACCGACACCGAGCGGGACGTGGAGCTTCCGGACAGGGAGCGGGAGAGCCGCCCGGACACCGAGCGCCGGGAGGTCGACGAGCGGGACGAGGACCGGGCGGACGCCTGCGAACCGGTCCGCTGCGAGGTGCTGCCGCTTCCCCGGCCGCCCGCCGCCCTGCCACCTCCCGCGATGCCGGTGGGCGGTGAACTCACCATGCCCGTCGGCGACACGACCGGCGCGAGGCCGCAGGTGTCGCAGTACAGCTCGCCGCCGCCCATGTCCTCGTAGCTGCCCTCGCACGTGGGGCGCTGGCACTCCGTACTCATGATGTCTCCCCCTGTCCGTCGTACTCGCCCCGACGGCGCGGTGTCAGCAGATCGGTGGCGGCCTGCTGGTAGCGCAGCACCGCCTGTTCGGCGACGCGCAGATCGCACGGGGCGCTCCACAGCATCCGGCGGGCCGCGTCGTACCGCTCGATGAGGAGCGGGTCCTCCGCGAGGCCGTGCCGGGCCACCTTCGCCTTGTACGCGTCGAGCCTGCCGCGCAGCTCCGCACGGACCGCGAGCGGCGCCGTGACGGACGTCAGCGACTCCCGGGCGCGCAGCAGTTCGTCCTCGGCCTCCCGCTCCAGCGAGTCCAGCAGCGGCGACAGCCGGTTCCACTGGGCGTGCCTGCGGTATTCGGAGGCGGCGGCCAGCCGTTCCTGCAGAGCGGTCGGCGGGCCGCTGACGGCGGGCACCTCGGAGGCGGCGATCTTCGCCAGCACCTCGCCGCGCGCGGACCGGGCCTCCGAGAGCGTACGGTCCGCGCGGGACAGGACGTCGCGCAGCTGGACCAGGCGCTGTTCGGCGTCCTGCCGGACCGCGAGCACCGCCTCGATCTCCCGCCGTACGTCCTCCAGGGCGCGGGCCGCCCGGTCGTAGCGTGTGGTGTCGGGACGTCCTCCGCCGGGCGCGGCACTGCCGGGGCCCGGCATCCAGAACGCCAGCGGATCGGAGATCACCTGCACCCGCAGTGTGGTCAGCTCGTGGGTGATCGACTCCAGGTCGTCCCCGGCGGGATGTTCCCCGGGGCGCACCCCTACGGAGTGCGCCAGCGAGCGCGTGCGGCGCAGCTCCGCGGCGAGCAGGTCTATCCGGGCGGGCAGCGCCGACCACACGGAGTCCGCGGCGACGACCATGTCCAGCGAACGGGCGTACAGGTCGTTCATCCGGGCGACCAGCTCCTCCAGCGTGAACCGCTCGGAGAGTCTGGCCGGGCCGCCGCCGGAGGGCCCCGGGCTGACCGCTCCCGGGTTCGCGACGGTCACGCTGTCACCGCGCAGGATGTCGGTGAGGGCCGCCAGGTCGTCCTTGCTGGGGTAGCGGCGCCCGGACCGGATCTCCCGGGCCCTGGCGAGCGCACCCGCGTAGGCGTCGAAGTACCCCCACAGCAGCGTGATCGACTGCTCGGTCGTGGCCCAGCGTCCTTTGGTGACGCCGGTCAGATCGGCGCCCTCCAGGAGCCGGCGGCCGGCGTGGTCCTGCAGGGCGAGGAGCGAGGTCTCGATGGCCTCGTGCTCCGCACCGAGCCGGGCCAGCGCACGGTCCGCCTCGTCCCGGTCCATGACCGGGCCGGGGGGCCTCCCCGCGAAACCGGGGAAGGATCCCGCCACGCCCATCGATCACCTCTCCGTTCCGGCCGCCGGACCCCAGGGCCCGGACAGGTTCAGTTGCTGCGGTACTTGGGTGCCGGGGGGCCCTTGATGCCGGGCAGCCCCTCCGCCAGCCAGGTGCGGTACGACGTCATCCAGGGGCTGTCCGCACCGCCCTGGCGGTACTCCGCCAGCACCTGGTTGACCCGCGCCACCAGGTCGTCGGCGCCGAGCTTCGCGGCCACGCCGTAGTACTCGGTGGTGAACGGCTTCTCGCCCTTGAGCTCCACCGCGGGGTCCTGGGCCGCCTGGCCGGCCGCCAGCGCGTTGTCCGTGACCACCGCGTCGACCTCACCGAGCTGCAGCCGCACCAGGCAGTCGAGCTGGTTGGGGACGGTCAGCTGGTCCTCGTCCAGCTCGGTGTCGTCGTGCTCGTCCTCGAAGACCGCGCCGAAGGACTTCTCGTTCAGCGCGTCGTACGCCGTCGAGCCCTCCGCCGTGCAGACCCGCTTGCCCTTGAGGGACTCGTCGTAGCCGGTGATCGTCGACTTCCTGGGCGCCAGGACCTGCTGGCCCGCCTGGAAGTAGGCCGTGGAGAACGCGACCTGTTCGGCGCGCTTGCAGTTGATCGTCATCGTGCGTACGACGACGTCGACCTTGTCGTTCTCCAGCGCGGCGATGCGCTGGTTGGTGGGGATGGCACGGAAGATCACCGCGTCGCGGTCGCCGAGGATGTTCTCCGCGATGGCCCGCACCAGGTCGATGTCGAAGCCTTCGAGCGTGCCGGACTCGGCCTCCGGGTTCCGGTAGCCCCACCGGAAGCTGTTCTGGTCGACACCGGCTATCAGCTTGCCGCGCTTCCTGATCTTCTCGATGCTCGGGCCGTCGGCGCTCGACGCCGGCAGGCTCGCCTCCGGGTCCTTGCACTCCTCGGCCTTCGCGGGCACCGCTGAGGTGGCCCCCTGCCCGGTGCGCAGCCCGCCCAGCGTCCCCTCGCCGTGCGCCAGTGGTAGCAGGGTGAGCGAGGCCGTGACGGCACAGGCCACCGCCATGCCCGTCACACCGCCCCAGCCGCGCAGTCTGCCACGTGAGGCCCAGCCCTTCGGCCTGGTCATCGCTCGTCCCCTCACCGGTACTCCGAGAGCCTGCGGTTGACCCCGACTATCACGGCGACCGCACCCAGCACGGCGAGGACGGCGGCCCCGGCCGGCAGTCCGCCCAGGGCCCCGCGGCCGTCCTCGGCCGCCGCGTCGAACTGGTCCTGTTCATGGGCGAGGGCCGTCTCCAGCGCGTCGTCGACCTTCTCGAAGGACTCACCCGTGGAGTTCTCCGGGTCGATGATCTGCACCAGCGCGCTGTCGTAATCGCCTTGGTCGTCCGTTGCCCTGGCCTTCTTGTGGCGGTCCTGCCACTCGGACACACTGTTGATGGCGGCCTCCACCGGCCCACTCCCCCCGGAGTCGTCGCCGGCGAGCTTCTCCGCGCTCTCGAGCTGTGTGCCGAGTGCCTTCATACCCGTGCTGTAGTCGGTCTCGTACTTGTCCTGCTTGCCGTCCGGGGTCAGGACCGCGCCCCGGGCGACCAGCGTGAGGTTCTCGTTGGCCCGTGCCTTCAGCGAGTTGATCCTGGCCTTGTTGAGGACGTCGAGTGACTGCTGCCCGTTCACCATCGCGCTATGCAGTTCCGCCCTGGCCACCGTGTGCCCCACGGCCAGCCACAGCAGCACCACCGTGGCCGCGGCCGTCGCCGCGAGCAGCCCGTGGTTGAAGACGCGGTTCGTCCTGCGGTAGTTGCGCCGCTGCATCCACACCAGCGCGGCCAGCGCCACGATCCCGGCGGCCAGCGAGAGGAAGGGCCAACGCCGCGCGTCGGCCGAGTCGGTGGAGAGCCGGCCGGTCTCCGCCGCGTACAGCCGCTCGGCCGCCGGGAGGATCTCGTTCGTCATCTTCTGGTTGGCGTACCGGAGATAGGCGCCGCCGAGCGGCAGCCCCTGGCGGTTGTTGGCCCGGGCCCGCTCGATCAGCCCCGTGTACTCGGGAAGCAGCTCGCCCAGCGTGGTGATCTCCCGGTGCGACGAGGTCGAGGCGTCGGTGCTCGCCGCGGCCTTCACCAGCAGCCGGGAGGCCTCCTTGATGTCCGCGTCGTACTGCGCCAGCACGTCCTTGGGCTCCTGCGCCCCCGCCAGGAAGCCGCTCGCGGCCATCGTGTCCGCGTCGGCCAGCGAACGGTAGATGCTCGCGGCGGCCGCGCTCAGCGGCTGACTGCGTTTCACCACGTCGTCGGCGGACGAGGACCGTCCGGAGATCTCCGTGACGGTGACCGCGCCGAACACCACGACCAGCAGGGCCAGTGCGGCGCCGAAGATCTGCAGCCTGCCCGGCTCGGTCGTCGCCGCGGCGCGCAGCCGGTCGACGGCCACGGACAGGGCACCACGGCGCTGCGCGGGTACGGTCACGGGCGCGGCCGGCGCATCCGGCTCGGGCTCCCGCAGTGCGGCCCCGCTCGGCGGGTATGTCACTTGACCTCCCCCTCGGTCATGACGACGGCCCGGGCCCCCGGCCGATCGGGGGACGACTCGTCCTGGCCTGAAGTATGGCCCCAGGGGCCGCAGTCCACCAGGAATGCCCGGATCCCGCCCCCGCCCCTCCCGTATTCGATCAGGACGAGCGCGAGCGATCAAGGCGATCGGCCGGGCGGGCCTCTGAGCAGACTGATCTCCCTACCGTGAACACGTTCGGGACAGCTGATCGGTTCCCGTACGCGAGGGGCGCCCCGCGCGGCACAGCCACGGGACGCCCGACTCCTCCGGCCCTCTCAGGCGTACTGCGTCCGCAGCCTGTCGTACGCCGCGGGGGCGGCCCCCGTGTGGTCAAGACCCAGCAGCCCGGCGCCCAGCACCGGCGGAGCGGAGACGACCCGGACCACCGCCTTCGGTGCGCGCACGGCGAGGAGTTCACCGATCCTGTCGTCCAGAGCGGGGTGGCGGGCCGCCAGCACGCTGCCGCCCAGCACCACCGGCACCTCTTCCTCCAGCAGGCCGAGCCGGGCCAGCGAGACGGCGGCCATCGCCACCACCTCGTCGCCGAGCCGGTCCACGAGGCCGCGCGCGATCCGGTCGCCGGCCGCGCCGGTGGAGAACAGCACCGGTGTCAGCTCGTGCCGGCGGGCGTACGGGATGTGCCCCAGGTGCAGCGCCTCGATCAGGGCGTACATCGAGTCGAGCCCGAAGTGCCCGGGCAGGGTCCGGGTCAGCTCGGTCGGCTCGCCGCGCCCGTCCTCGGCCCTCGCCGCGAACCACAGCGCCTCCTCGGCCAGCCCCGAACCGCCGCCCCAGTCACCGGATATCCGGCCGATCGCGGGGAAGCGGGCGGTCGCTCCGTCCGGACGCATGCCGACGCAGTTGATCCCCGCACCGCACACCACGGCGACGCCGCGGGGCTCGTCGACCCCCGCGCGCAGAATCGCGAAGGTGTCGTTGCGCACCTCCACGGTGCCGCCCCAGCCGCGGCCCTCCAGCGCCTCGGCCAACTCCTCCTCCTCGACCGGGAGATCGGCGTTGGCCAGACATGCCGACACATGGCGAACGCCGTCGACTCCCGCCTGCGCGAGGGCGGGCCGGACCGCCTCCGCCAGCCCGTCGACGGCGGTGCCGATCCCGACGACAGGCGGCTGGAAGCCACCCCCGCGCCCGGTGCCGAGGACGGTCCCGTCGGCGCCGATCACGGCCACGTCGGTCTTGCTGTTGCCCGCGTCGATCGCGAGCACATGTGCGGTCAGGCCCACGCCAGGTGCTCCCGGTTGTGCGCGATCAGCTTGTCGGTGAGCGCCTCGGCATACTCGAACTGTCCGGTCAGCGGGTGGGCCATCAGCGCCTTGAACACCCGGTCGCGGCCGCCGCGCAGCGCGGCGTCCAGGGCCAGGTCCTCGTACGCGGTGACGTGCCCGATCAGCCCGGCGTACAGCGGGTCCAGGGAGGGCACCGCGAGCGGTGTCGCGCCCGTGCCGTCGACCCGGGCCTGGACCTCGATCACCGCGTCGTCCGGCAGGAAGGGCAGCGTCCCCTTGTTGTACGTGTTGACCACCTGCACCGCGGAGCCACCCCCGCCGAGCAGTGCGGACGCCAGGTCGACGGCCGCCTCCGAGTAGAAGGCGCCGCCCCGCTTGCCCAGCAGTGCGGGCTTCTCGTCCAGGGCCGGGTCGCCGTACATCTCCAGGAGCTCCTTCTCCATCGCGGCGACCTCGGCCGCGCGGGACGGCTTCGTGCCGAGCTCCCGTACGACCTCGTCGTGCGCGTAGAAGTACCTGAGGTAGTACGACGGGACCACGCCGAGGCGGTCGACGATCTGCCGGGGCATGCGCAGGTCGCCGGCTATCGCGTCACCGTGTTCCGCGAGGAGCTCGGGCAGGACGTCCTTGCCGTCCGGGCCGCCCAGGCGCACCCCGAGCTCCCACGTCAGGTGGTTGAGCCCGACATGGTCGAGGTGGACCTCGCCCGGCGTCACGTCGAGCAGCGCGGCGAACTTCCGCTGGAAGCCGATCGCCACGTTGCACAGACCGACGGCCTTGTGCCCGGCCTGGAGCAGTGCCCGGGTGACGATCCCGACCGGGTTGGTGAAGTCGATGATCCAGGCGTCGGGGTTGGCGCGGCGTACCCGCTCGGCGATGTCGAGGACGACCGGGACGGTGCGCAGCGCCTTGGCGAGACCGCCCGCCCCGGTGGTCTCCTGGCCGACGCAGCCGCATTCGAGCGGCCACGTCTCGTCCTGGTTGCGGGCGGCCTGCCCGCCGACGCGGAGCTGGAGCAGCACGGCGTCGGCACCGGCGACCCCGGCGTCCAGATCGGAGGTGGTGACGATCCGTCCCGGGTGGCCCTGCTTGGCGAAGATCCGCCGCGCCAGGCCGCCGACCAGCTCCAGCCGGTCGGCCGCCGGGTCGACGAGCACGAGCTCCTCGACCGGCAGGGTGTCCCGCAGCCGCGCGAAACCGTCGATCAGTTCGGGGGTGTAGGTGGACCCGCCGCCAACTACTGCGAGCTTCATGCTTCTCAGCCCTTTACTCCGGTGAGGGTGACGCCTTCGACGAAGGCCTTCTGTGCGAAGAAGAACACGATGATGACCGGCGCCATGACGAGCAGGGTCGCGGCCATCGTCAGGTTCCAGTTGACCGCGTGGGCGCTCTTGAAGGACTCCAGGCCGTAGCTCAGGGTCCAGGCGCCCGGGTTCTGCGCGGCGTAGATCTGCGGTCCGAAGTAGTCGTTCCAGCAGTAGAAGAACTGGAAGAGCGCGATGGCCGCGATGCCGGGCTTGGCCATCGGTACGACGATCTTGAGGAGCGTGCGGAACTCACCGCATCCGTCGACCTTCGCCGACTCGATGTACTCCTGCGGAATGGTGAGCAGGAACTGCCGCAGCAGGAAGATCGAGTAGGCGTCGCCGAACGCCATGGGGATGATCAGCGGCCACAGCGAGCCCGACAGGTGGAACTGCTGCGCCCACACCAGGTACATCGGGATGATGATGACCTGCGGCGGAAGCATCATCGTGGAGATGACGAGGATCATCGCCGTACGCCGGCCGCGGAAGCGGAACTTGGCCAGCGCGTAGGCGACCGGCACCGACGAGCACACCGTGAACACCGTGCCCACGAGCGCGTACATCAGTGAGTTGCGCCACCAGCCGAGGAAGCCCGGGGTGTGGAAGACCGTCGAGTAGTTCGACCAGTTCCAGGAGTCGGGCCACAGGTCGCCGCTCATCGCCTGGTCGTCGCTCATCACCGAGGTGAGGAGGACGAAGACGAACGGCAGGACGAAGAACAGGGCGAGCGCGACGGCCACGGAGTGGACCGCGATCCAGTTCAGGACGCGCTTGCGGCGGTGCCGGGCGGCGTCGGGGCCGCTCGGGCGGCTTGCCACGGCGGTGTCCGGCCTGGTCAGGGTGGTGGTCATTTCAGTCCTCCGCCGGGATGAGGCCGACGCTCTTGCGCATCAGCAGAAGGGTGACGGCCATGGCGATGGCGAAGAGCACGAGCGAGAGGACGCACGCGGCACCGGTGTTGAAGTTCTGGAAGCCCATCGAGTAGACGAGCTGCGGCACCGTCAGGGTGGAGTGGTCCGGGTAGCCGGGCTGGATCACGGTGCCGGGGCCGATGGAGACGCCGGAGGCGAGCTTCCCCGCGACGAGGGCCTGCGTGTAGTACTGCATCGTCTGCACGACGCCCGTGACGACGGCGAACAGCACGATCGGCGTGATGGCGGGCCAGGTGACGTAGCGGAACTTCGTCCAGGACCCCGCGCCGTCCAGGTCGGCGGCCTCGTACTGCTCCTTCGGTACGTCCAGCAGCGAGGCCATGAAGATGACCATCAGGTCGCCGATGCCCCACAGGGAGAGCAGTACCAGCGAGGGCTTCGACCAGTTGGGGTCGTTGAACCAGTTCGGGCCGTGCAGGCCGATCCACGAGAGGATCTCGTTGACCGGTCCGGTGGACGGGTTGAGCAGGAAGACGAAGGCGACGGTGGCCGCGACCGGCGGTGCCAGGTACGGGATGTAGAAGGCCGTGCGGAACAGCCCGACCCCCGTCTTGATCTTCGTGATCAGCAGGCCGACACCGAGACCGAACACCACGCGCAGCGCGACCATCACCACGACCAGCCACAGGGTGTTCCACAGGGCCGGGCCGAACAACGGCATCTGCTCCAGCACGTACTTCCAGTTGCGCAGCCCGACGAAGGTGGGCGCCTTGATCTGGTTGTAGTGCATGAACGAGAAGTAGACGGTCGCGATCAGCGGGTAGCCGAAGAAGACCGAGAAGCCGACCAGCCAGGGCGAGAGGAACCCCAGGGTGCGCAGCCGCTCGCGGTTCCGCTTGCGCCGCAGGGGGGAGTTGCGGGGGGCCGGTTCGGTCCCCTGTCCGGCGGACTTCGCCGGGGTGGAGAGGGAAAGTGCCATGACTCGGCTCCTCAGTTTTCCGACTGGAGGTTGTCGGCGTCGATCTGCTCGTCGAGTTCCTTCAGGGCGCCGTGCAGGTTCTTGGTCCTGCCCGCTTCGACGGACTGCGAGAAGTCGCGGAACGAGGTGATGTACTGACCGCCGTTGTTCGAGGGCGGGACTGCTTGGCTGTGCGGGTTCTGCGCGATCTTGATGAAGGCGCGGAAGGCCGGGTCGGGGTCCAGGTCGGGCGACTTGAGCGCGTCGAAGGTGGACGGCACGTTGTGGATCGCGTTGGCGAAGTGGACGACCGCCTCGGTGTCGATCGTCAGGTACTTCACCAGCTCCCACGCCGCGTTCTGGTGCCGGCTGCTGTGCGCGATGCCGGCGACGGTGCCCGTCAGATAGCCGCGCCCGTAGGTGTCGGCCTGGTCGTCGGGGACCGGCAGAGGGGCGACCCCCCAGTCGAACTCCGCCTTCGCCTCGTCGAGCATCAGGCCGCGCCACTCGCCGTCCAGGTGCATGGCGAGCTTGCCGGTCAGGAAGCCGTTCTGGGACGACATCTCGTCACCGAAGGTGGCGCGCAGCCGCTCCATGGCGTTGTAGCCGCCCTGCGCGTCGGAGATCCCGCGCATGGTGGTGAAGAACTGCTCGGTCCTGGGCTCGTCGGCGAGCTTCGCCTTGCCCTCGCCGTCGAAGTACTGCGGGCCCCACTGCGCGAACATCCGGTCGGGGGAGTTCTGGTAGAGCTGGAAGTTCGGCATGAAGCCGGCGCGCTCGAGCGAGCCGTCCTTCTTCTTCCGCGTCAGCTTGACCGCGTCGGCCTTCATCTCGGACATGGTGCGAGGAGGCCGGCTGATGCCCGCCTCCTCGAAGGCGTCCTTGTTGTAGTACATGCCGAAGGCGTCGGCGAGCAGCGGCGTCGCGCACTGGACGCCCTCGTACCGCGTGTAGTCCAGCAGGGTCTTCGGGAAGACCTTCGCCTTGTCGATCCCGCTCTTCCTCAGGAAGGGGTCGAGATCCGCCCACATGCCGGAGGAGCAGTACTGGCCGACGTTGTTGGTGGTGAACGAGGTGACGACGTCGGGTGCGTCGCCGCCCCCGGCCCGCAGCGCCTGGTTGATCGTCTCGTCGCTGACGTTGCCGGTGGAGACGACGTCGATGTTGGGGTGGAGCTTCTCGAACCGGGCGATGTTCTCGTTGATCGCCTTGACCTCGCCGGGCGCCGACCAGCCGTGCCAGAACTTCAGCGTGACCGGTTTCGTGGGGTCGTCGGTGTTGCTGCCGGTGCTCGGATTCGCGCAGCCGGACAGCAGCAGGGCGGCTGTGCCGAGCGCCAGGGGCACGCGGATACGAATGCGCCGTAGCGCCATGGCGGACTTCCTTCGCGGGGAGGAGGGGCGGGTGGTGAAGCGTGGAGGTACGGCTCGGAACCGCGGCGCGCAGGGGCTCACCGGGCATGGGGGTGCCGTACGGACCACCGGGTGCGGGCGGTACGGCGGGTCGTCGGGAGGGGTCAGGCGGTGTCGAAGGTGCTGTCGCGCGCCTGGGCGAGGGCGGTGCGCAGGGCGCCGGTCAGTATCGGGTCGCCCTCGATGTCGCTGATGCGGAGCAGCGGCCTGGGCAGTGCCAGTCCGGTCATCTCGGCCTCCACCCGCTTGCGCAGGTCGTCCCCGCCGGCCTGCGCCACGGAGCCGGAGAGCACGACCAGCTCCGGGTCGACCACGGCGACCACGGAGGCGAGGCCCGTGGCGAGCCTGCGGGCGACCTCGGCGGACACGGCCTCGTCGGCGAGGGCTTCGGCCAGCGGCCTGCCTCCGGCCAGGTCGCGTACGGCGGGGGAGGAGACCTGGCTCTGGAAGCCGCCCCCCGCGTCGGGCCCCGCCCAGTCGGCGGCGCCGCCCCGGGCGAGCGGGGCGCCGGGCAGCGGCATGTAGCCGATCTCCCCCGCACCGCCGGTGGCACCGCGCAGGAGGGTGCCGCCCAGCACGATCGCGGCGCCGACGCCCTCGTCGACCCAGGCGAGCACGAAGTGGTCGTGGTCCTGCGCGGCGCCCTCGTACTGCTCGGCGACGGCGGCGAGATTCACGTCGTTCTCGATGACGACCGGCCTGCCGACCACCTCGGCGAGGTCGGCGAGCAGGGTGCGGGAGTGCCAGCCGGGCAGATGGGGCGCGTAGCGCAGCTGCCCGGTGTGCGGGTCGATCGCGCCCGGAGTGCCCACCACCACGGCGGCGAGGTCGTCATGGCCGAGACCGGTCGGACGCAGGGCCCCGTCCACGGCCTCGGCGACGAGCTGGGCGGTGCGGTGCCGTACGTCCTCCGCGACCGCCTCGGCCTCCACACGGCAGGAGCCGACCACCGCGCCGGTGATGTCGGCGATCACGGCGTCGATCCCGGTGGGCCCGACGGAGAGCGCCGCGACATGGGCGGAGGCCGGGTTGATCTCGTAGAGCACGGCGTTCGGTCCGGGGCGCCCGCTCTGGCTGCCCGTCGAGCGGACCAGGCCCGCCTCCTCCAGACGCGCCAGCAGCTGGGAGGCGGTGGGCTTGGAGAGCCCGGTCAGCTCGCCGATGCGCGTGCGGGTCAGGGGCCCCTGGGTGACGAGGAGATCGAGCGCCGCCCGGTCGTTCATGGCACGCAGAACGCTGGGGGTGCCTGGTGTGGTTCCGGCCATGAGCGACGCGCCTGCCTCTGTTAGGAAACTTTCCTATCGGTGAGAGGAAGGTATGGCGGCGCCACCGGGGCGTCAATGGGAAGCGCCCCCGTGGCAACCAAAGCGTTACCTGCGGGGGCGCTGTGCGCACCGGATGTCCGGCGCCGGCTACTTCGTGAGGTTGGCGGGCGGGATCGGGGTCGCCGCCAGCGACTGCGGCGACGTCGCCGACGCGTACGCCGAGGGGGCCGACACGGCCGCCGTCGGATCGGTGACGGTCTCTCCGTCCGTGTGGAGGGGGATGGTGCCGATCATCATGATCCCGGCGGCGTCCAGCGCCTGCTTGATGCGCCAGCGCAGTTCGCGCTCGACGCCCAGCGACTTGCCGGGCATGGTCTTCGCCGTGACCCGCAGGGTCATCGAGTCGAGCAGCACCGCGTCCAGGCCGAGCACCTCCACCGGGCCCCAGAGCCGCTCCGACCAGGGCTCTTCCTTGGTCATGGTCTCGCCGGCGCCGGCGATCGCCTTGCGGACCGACTCCAGGTCCTCCGTCGGGCGGACCGTGACGTCGATACCGGCCGTGGACCAGCCCTGGCTGAGGTTGCCGATCCGCTTCACCTCGCCGTTGCGCACGTACCAGATCTCGCCGTTGTCGCCCCGCAGCTTGGTGACCCGCAGACCGACCTCGATCACCTCGCCGGAGGCGACACCCGCGTCGATCTGGTCCCCGACGCCGTACTGGTCCTCCAGGATCATGAAGACGCCGGAGAGGAAGTCGGTGACGAGGTTGCGCGCGCCGAAGCCCAGTGCCACACCGGCGACCCCCGCGGAGGCCAGCAAGGGGGCCAGGTTGATCTGGAAGGCGCCCAGGATCATCAGGGCCGCGGTGCCGAGGATCAGGAACGACGTCACCGAGCGGAGCACGGAGCCGATGGCCTCGGAGCGCTGGCGGCGGCGTTCCGCGTTGACCAGCAGGCCGCCGAGGGCCGTGCCCTCCACCGCCTGGGCGCTGCGGTTCATCCGGTCGATGAGGTTGGTCAGGGCGCGCCGGATCAGGTAGCGCAGCACGATCGCGATGGCCGCGATGAGGATGATCCGGAGGCCGGTGTTCAGCCAGGTGGACCAGTTCTCCTCGACCCAGCCTGCGGCGTTCCCGGCCCGCTCGGCGGCTTCGTCCAGCGAGCCCGCGGCCCCGGGGGACGGAGCCGCGGCCAGGAGGGCGGACAGGGACACGACGGGGACCTCCATATGGGGCGACAGCAGACCAACCACAGTAACGAAGGCGGGGGGCCGGTTCGTTGCCGTCGGGGAGGGAGAGACACGTCTCACCCGGGGTCACGGCGGGTGTGGCCGATCCCTCAGGGGGGCCGCGGCCCCGTTCACACACCTGTTCCGGGTGTGCCCGGGGCGTGCGTACGGCCGGACGGTGAGAAAAATCCCTCCGGCCCGTTACCCGCACGTGGTGGCGCTCGGACCAGGCATGAGGAGAGACTGAGATCGGATCGTCCCGGCGCGAGCCACGCGTCGCCGGCGTACAAGGAGGCATCCACCGTGCCGCACGTCCTGGTTCTCAACGCTTCGTACGAGCCGCTCGGCGTCGTACCTCTCCGCCGCGCGCTCGTCCTCGTCCTCGAGAACAAGGCCATCTGCCTCGAGGAGTCCGGCGCCTTCATGCACAGTGCCACCCGTGCCGTGCCGGCGCCCAGCGTGGTCCGCCTCAAGCGGTTCGTGCGGGTCCCGTACCGGGGGCCCGTCCCGCTCACTCGCCGGGCGCTCTTCGCGAGGGACGGTGGCCGCTGCATGTACTGCGGGGCCGCCGCGACCAGCGTCGACCACGTCATTCCCCGCAGCCGCGGCGGGCAGCACGCCTGGGACAACGTCGTGGCGGCCTGCCGCCGCTGCAACCACGTCAAGGCGGACCGCCACCTGCCGGAGCTCGGCTGGCGGCTGCGCCACCAGCCCGCGCCGCCCAGCGGTCTCGCCTGGCGGATCATCGGGACCGGGCACCGGGACCCGCGTTGGCTGCCCTATCTGCAGCCCTTCGGCGCGGACGACGTGATGGCCCGGATCGACGGCGTTTCCGCCTGAGGAACCGGGCCGTCGACGTATCGGAGGCCGCCGCGTCACCCGGCCGGGTGAGCGCGGCGACGTCCGGCGGGCGGGTGCGGGCCGGGACCGGGTCCAGGGCGCCCTTGCCGCGGGGAAGGCGCCGCCGAGTGGCTGAAAACGGCCCATACCTGACGCGCCGGGGAACGAAGTGTGACCCACGGCACGTTGGAATCGTTGTCATAACGCCTATGTCACGTCCACGTCTGCTCCCGCGCCCGCTGGGTAGGTCTGCTGTGTCCTGTTGTCCACGGCCAGGAGGCCAACATGCCCGCTTCTGCGCAGCTTCTGCTCTCCGCCCTCTCCAAACAGGTGCCTAGCCCCATGGGTTCCGATCCGATGGCGGGCAAGAAGCCCTCGACCTTCACCGCCCCTCCGATGATCAGTGAGCTGCCGCTCGCCGATGTCTCCCACCTGATCGGTGAACCCGCGCCCGCCGACAGCGCCCCGCTCCTCAGCGAACCCCCGCTCACCAGCGAGCCTCCGCTCGCCGACGCCACACCCCTCACGAGCGAGCCACCGCTCGCCGCCGTCGCCCCTCTGACCAGCGAGCCGACAGCACCCGGCACCGCAGGGGGCATGGAGTCCCCAGGAGTCTGAATGGGCTTGTCCCGGCTCGCCGCACTGCACGGCGTCGCCACCTCCTTCTCCCCGTCCGCGGATGTCACGGTGTCCGTCCCCGACGACACGGTCACGGCCGTGCTCGCCGCCCTGGGCGTCGACGCCGACACCCCCGCGGAGGTGCGGAGATCACTCGCCGCAGCCGAATCGGCAGCGGCCTCCCGACTGCTCCCGCCGACGGTGGTGGCCTGGTCGGGGGAGCCGCTGCCGGCCGCGCTCACCGCGCTGCCGCCCGGCGCGCTCCTGACGGTCGACCCCGAACCGGGCGCCACCGACGCGCGGTCGCCCCTGCGCATGCGGGTGCTCCCCGCCACCGACGCGAACACGCCGACGACGCCCACCTGGTGGACCGAACCGCCCCTGGGCGTCCACCGGCTGACCGTCCGTACCGCGGACCGCCGCTACGCCACCGCCACGCTCGTCGTCGCTCCGGACCGCGTACCCCAGCCGCCCGTCGGCACGCACGGATTCCTCGTCCAGCTCTACTCGATGCTGTCCGCCCGTTCCTGGGGCATGGGCGACCTCTCGGACCTGGCCGACCTCGCCGCCTGGGCGGGGCGGACCCTGGGGAGCGGGTTCGTCCAGGTCAACCCGCTGCACGCCGCCGTACCCGGCAGCCCGACCGACCCGTCCCCGTACCGCCCCTCCTCCCGCCGCTTCCCCGACCCCGTGCATCTGCACATCGAGTCGATCCCGGAGTACGGCCACGTCGCCGAGCCCGGCAGGGCGGCCCTGGACGACCTGCGCCAGGAAGCCGCGGCCCTTCGCGAGGCCGTGCTGAACAAGGGCGCGCTGATCGACCGGGACGCCGTCTGGGCGCTCAAGAAGCAGGCCCTGGAGATCATCCGCGGGGTCCCCCTGACGCCCGGCCGTCGCGCCGCCTACTGCGACTTCCTCGCCGAGCAGGGACAGTCCCTGGAGGACCATGCCCTGTGGTGCGCCCTGGCCGAGGTGCACGGCCCCCTGTGGCGTGCCTGGCCCGAAGGGCTGGGGGACCCCCGTTCCCCGCAGAGCGCCCGCGCCCGCACCGAGCTGCTGGACCGGGTCGACTTCCACTGCCGGCTCGCCTGGCTCACCGACACCCAGCTCGCTACGGCCCAGAGCGCCGCGCGGGAGTCCGGGATGACCGTCGGGATCGTCCACGACCTCGCCGTCGGCGTCCACCCCGACGGCGCCGACACCTGGGCCCAGCAGGACGCCTTCGCGCAGGGCATGTCCGTCGGCGCGCCCCCCGACGCCTTCAACGCCCACGGCCAGGACTGGGGGCTGCCCCCCTGGCGCCCCGACGCCCTCGCGGCGTCCGGCTACGCCCCCTACCGCGACCTCCTGCGCGGTCTCCTCGCCCACGCCGGAGCGCTGCGCATCGACCACGTCATGGGCCTCTTCCGGCTCTGGTGGGTGCCCGAGGGGCGCCCGCCCACCGAGGGCGCCTACGTCAGCCAGGACGCCGAGGCGATGCTCGCCGTCCTCGTCCTGGAGGCGCACCGGGCCGGTGCCGTCGTCATAGGGGAGGACCTCGGCACCGTCGAGCCCGGCGTACGCGAGGCGCTCGCCCGGCGCGGGGTGCTCGGCACCTCCGTGCTCTGGTTCGAGCGCGACTGGGACGGCACGGGGCGGCCGCTGGCCCCCGAGAAGTGGCGCGAGGACTGCGTGGCCACGGCGACCACCCACGATCTGCCGTCCACCGCCGCCCGCCTGACCGGCGATCACGTGACGCTCCGCCACCGGCTGGGGCTGCTCACCCGGAGCCTGGAGCAGGAGCTGGCCGAGGACGCCGCCGACACCGCCGAGTGGCTGGCCTACCTGGCCCGGCTCCGGCTGCTGCCCGAGGGCGACGGCGACGAGGAGGCGGCCGTCCGCGCCGTCCACCGCTTCCTGCGGCGCACCCCCGCCCGGATGGCCGGGGTCTGGCTCCCGGACACCGTGGGCGACCGCCGGCCGCAGAACCTCCCCGGGACCTGGGACCAGTACCCCAACTGGCGCCTGCCCATCGCCGACGCCCAAGGCCACCCCGTCACGCTGGAGGAGATCACCGCCTCGCCCCGGCTGCACCGGCTCATGGCCGTCCTGACGGATGGCCACCAGTCCCGTACGGCACCCCCGGGCGCGCGCCCCTCGTAGGCGTTCGCTACGTTTGCACCGTGGACAAGAAGAACGCTATGCGCGCCGGCGCCGTCGCGGCCGGTACGACGCTGATGATGCTGCTCATGTCGTCCCCGGCGCTCGCGCTGACCCGCGACGACGGTGACGACCCGGGCCCGGGGCTGAACGTGCTGGAGACCCTCGGCCTCTACGTCGCGCTCCCGATCGTCCTGTTCCTGGTGATCGCGGGACTCGTCATGGTCCTCGACAAGTCCAAGAAGCAGGCCTAGCAGGCTCTTCCGAGTGCGCCGCCGGTACGACGTACCGCGCGGCGCATCGGCATGTCCGGGCGACGGGTAGGTTTCGGCCATGACCGAGTGGGACGTCAAGAAGCTCCGCATCCTGCGCACCCTGCGTGACCGGGGCACCGTCACCGCCACGGCCGAAGCGCTTCGCATGACCCCGTCGGCCGTCTCGCAGCAGCTCACCAACCTCTCCAGGCAGCTCGGTGTACCGCTGCTGGAGGCGCAGGGCCGCCGCGTCCGGCTCACCGACGCCGCCCATCTCGTACTGCGCCATGCGGAGGCGGTCTTCGCCCAGCTGGAGCGGGCCGACGCCGAGCTGACCGGCTATCTGCGGGGAGAGGCGGGCCAGGTGCGGGTCGGTGCCTTCTCGACCGCCGTTCCCGCCCTCGTCGTGCCGGCCGTGCGGCTGCTGGAGGCCGGGGACCGGCCCGGGCCCCAGGTGCGCGTGCGGGAGGCGGAGGCGGCCCAGGCGTACGAGCTGCTGTCGGCCGGCGAGGTAGACCTGGCGCTCTCCCTGGCAGCACACGCCCCGACGGCCCGGGACCCCCGCTTCGCCCGGCTGCCGCTCCTCGCCGACCCGCTGGACGTGGCGCTGCCCGCCGGTCACCGCCTCGCCGGGTCGCCCGCCCTGAGGCTGGCCGACCTTTCCCGGGAGGCCTGGATCTTCGGCGGGTCCGGCCCGTGGTCGGAGATCACCACGGCCGCGTGCGAGGCCGCGGGATTCGTCCCCGAGCAGGCCCACAGCGCCGCCGGCTGGACGGCGATCCTCGCCATGGTCCGCGCGGGCATGGGCGTCGCTCTGGTCCCCCGGATGGTGTCGGCCTCCGACCGGCCGCGCGACGGCGTGGTGATGCGGGTCCTCGAGGAGGACCGGCCCTGCCGTCATGTCGTCGCGGCGGTGCGGCAGGGGGCGGAGCGCGGTCCGGCGGTCGCGCGGGTGCTGGGGGCGCTCCAGCGGGCGGCGGAACAGATCGTTCAGCAGGACGTTCAGCAGGACGTTCAGCAGAACGTTCAGAAGAACTGAAAGGATCGTACGAAAACTTTCGATGGACCTGATCGGTGTCGCGGCAGCACAGTGGGGACATGCCCACCGACAAGATCCAGACGGAGTCCCGTTCCACCGACCCGCACGCCAACGACGCGGCCCCCTACGGCGGCGGTGACCCCTACGCCGACTACCGGACCGGTGACTTCCCCTTCACCGAACTGGTCGACCTCGCGGACCGCCGCCTCGGCGCGGGGGTGATCGCGGCCAACGACGAGTTCTTCGCCGAGCGCGAGAACCTCCTGATCCGCGAACCCGCCGTCTTCGACCCCGAGCGTTTCGGCCACAAGGGCAAGATCATGGACGGCTGGGAGACCCGCCGCCGCCGGGGCGTGGACGCGGAACACCCCTTCCCCGCAGCCGAGGACCACGACTGGGCGATCGTCCGGCTGGGCACCCCCGGGATCATCCGCGGCATCGTCGTCGACACCGCGCACTTCCGCGGCAACTACCCGCAGCGCGTCTCCGTCCAGGCGACGGCCGTGGAAGGCGCCCCCGGGACGGAGGAGCTCCTCGCCGACGACGTGAAGTGGGAGGAGCTCGTCCCGCCGACCCCCGTACGCGGCCACGCCGCCAACGGTTTCGAGGTCACGGGCGGCCGCCGCCACACCCACCTTCGGATCTGCCAGCACCCCGACGGCGGCATCGCCCGCCTCCGCGTCCACGGCGAGGTCGTCCCCGACCCGGCCTGGCTCGCGGCGCTGGGCACGATCGACCTGATCTCGATCCTGAACGGCGGCATGTACGAGGACGCCTCGGACCGCTTCTACTCCTCGCCGGCGCAGATCATCCTGCCCGGCACCTCCCGCAAGATGGACGACGGCTGGGAGAACCGCCGCCGCCGGGTCCGCGACACGAACGACTGGGTGCGCTTCCGGCTGCCCGCCCAGGGCGCGGTGCGCGCCGTCGAGATCGACACCGCCTACCTCAAGGGGAACGCGGCCGGCTGGATCGGCCTCCAGGGCCGCGACGGCGAGAGCGGCGAGTGGTTCGAGATCCTCCCGCGCACCCGGCTCCAGCCCGACACCCTGCACCGCTTCGTCCTCGGCACCGAGGCCGTGGTCACCCACGTACGCCTGGACGCCTACCCCGACGGGGGCGTGGCCCGGATGCGTCTGCACGGCTCCCTGACGGAGGCGGGCGCCGCCGAACTGGCCCGCCGCTACGAGCAGTCGGCCTCGTAGCCCCCTGCTGCCGCCCGGCGGACGGCAGCGCTTCGGCGCCTGCCCGCCGGGCGGATTCCAGCGCGAGGACCGTCCGGGCCGCCGACGATCCGCAGCGTCACCGACGAGGTGAACACCACGGACGCCGCTTCCGGGGCCGACGGCGACGACGCCAGGACCACAGCTGACGGTACGGGCACCGCCCGTGCACCAGCCCCCAGAGGATCAGCAGCACCATCGCGCCGCTCTCCGCCGTGCCGACGGCCGGCAGCAGCGTCGAGAGCGCAAGCATGCCCGCCGCCGGGAAACCCGGCCGCAGCCGCACGAAGGCGGCGCCTCCTGCCGGAGACGCCGCCTTCGGCGATGCACGGGCCGGTTACGCGGAAGCCGCCACCGCGTCCACCGCCTGGTCCCTCAGGGCGCGCCCCTAGCCGCCCGGGACTCCGACATCAGCCGGCGCAGCGCGGCGCTCGGCTTTGGCAGCCATGTCCGTCTCCTTGCTGATGCCGGAGAGGACCAGTGCGAGGTAGTCGCGCGTCGCCAGCTCGCCGTCGCGCGTCATGTCCCAGGCCGAGGCCCAGCTCAGGGCGCGGGACAGGGACTCGGCAGATCCCGGGAGACGTCCTCGCCGCCCAAGTCCCGTTCCAGCCGGGCCTGAACGGCTCTTCGCCTCCTGCGCGAGCGAGATCTGATCGACGTCTGCCCTGCAGTTCTCGACTCCGCGTGTGTGAGGGTTGAAAAGAGGCGAACTCACAGGTCCGAGCCCCGTGGAATCGACCACCGCTACGAACGGAACTCATCAACTGCCTGGCCTTTCTCGGACTCGAATTCATCCCCTTCCGGCATGAAAGGTTTTCAAACTGGCCAAATGGGACGCAACTTAGGTCAATAATCCGGACAAACTTCGCGATTGAAGGGCTTAAACGCCGCACGGTAATGATCTAAGTCACTCCGGTGAGGATGGCAGATGGGCGTTTAGGTCTCTTTGTAAGCTTGTCATCTCCTCCTTCTTGCTGTGAAGATTAGGTAAAGCCTGCTCAGGGAAGAGGGATTCTGGATGCCAGTAAGAAAATGGGCCTGGGTTGCCTCGTCGACCGCTGTCATTGCCTTGACGAGCGGGGCATTCATGTGGGTGGGTGACCAGCCGAGAGTTATGGATGATCGTCCTGAAGTGGTTGTCGACGCCTTGGAGACTGTTGAATTCGATAGTGCCGAGCAAATGGCCGTCACTTCCGTCAAGGTGGTTCGCGCCACAGTGACTGCCGTCGGTCCCGGCCGCATCACGGGTGAGGATGAGGTCACGGAGCCGGGAGAAGCGCCTCCCACCACTCAGGCCAGAGACGTCACGCTGACGGTAACTGACGACCTCAAAAAGCCGGGCGTCAATCCGTGGGCTGATCCGATCACTGTTGAAGAGTGGGGCTGGGACAGTGAGGGGCGGGGGTACCAGGTCAATAACTACTCATGGAGCGAAGTTGGCGAGGAGTATATTTTCTTTCTGACCTGGGGGGAGCCGATAGGCTCGAATCGCTGGAGCGTGATCAGCACGGAGGGGCGGGCGCACATCGGGGAGAACGAAAATTTGACGTCCTCTGCGGAGGTTGGCTCGGCGCTTGGTATCGCGATGCAGAACCATAGTGCATGGACGTTGACTCGAACTCTGGAAAAACTCTTCGACAAGAGCACCCCGCCCGAGGACAGGCCGCAGCCAGCCGATATGCCTGAGCCGGCGCCGTCAGGTTACGGGGAATCACCGGTTCCAGACGTCAACGACAGCCCTATTCCGGGAGTGTCCGAAGGCGGAGAGCCCTTCCCCTCGGCCACCAAGTCTGACCTGGGAACGGGAGATGGTTCGGAATAAAGTGGGTTAGGTCCCGAAGCGTCCTGCAGCTGTTCGCTAAATCTGGAGATGATAGTGATAAGAATCAGATGGGCCGCCGTAGCAGTTGTTTCGGGTGCCCTGATCGCCTCGCTGTGTACACCGGCCCATGCGAGTCACGATAACTCGTCATTTGATCCTGACAACAGAAATCAGGCAGTAAAGGGCTACTCCCTCACTGTCAAAGGTAAGGGTGCAATGGAGTGGGGGAAGAGGGAACTCGAACGTAGCGTAATCTCCACCTCGTGGGGCGGTGGGGATATCGAAGTGCACGACTACACGACGAAGGGCGTCACGTGGGGTGCTCAGACGCGATGCAAGGACTGGAACGCGCTCTGGACCTCCTGTGACGTGTTTACTATCCAGTTCAATACGGCCTTCAAGCACTCTGACTGGACCTGGGTAGTCATGGGCTGCCATGAATTCGGCCACACGGCAGACCTTGGTCACCGGACCTCGGGTAACGATACGGATGACAACTCGTGTATGCGCAGCAGTACGGCTACTGCCTACTACAAGTTTGACAAGCACGACTTGAACGCAATTTCGGCAGGCACGTGATGCAGGTGCGCGCTAAGCTGCGAATAGGTATAGCGGCGGTCATCGGTCTGGTCGTTGTCGGCGTCCTGGGATTTCAGTTGGCAGAAGCGGATGAATTTCAGAGCAAGGGTGATCAGGAAAGTTTCTGCGAGGCAGCCACGCCGCTGGATCTACAGAATTCTCACGACATGACCATTACCGAGAAAGGGCACGTTCTTGAGGAGCTGAGTAAGCTGGCTCCTGAGGGTATCCACGGAGAATTTGATTCTCTTCACAGCTGGTACGACCACCGCCACGCCGAGGACGAAGAGGATGCCCGCGAAGCGAGCTTCGCCATAGGCGAATTCATCGAGATGTCCTGCGACGACATCAACATAGGTGGCGTAAGGGCCTCGCGTGACTGAACTCGAACATGAAAGGTAGTCCCCCGGGCGTTTCAAGTCCTGGTGGTCACGCGAATCTGCGGGCCGGACGGTCTGGTCGGCACGTTACGTACACAGAAACGGAACTCCGGTGGAACGGGGTGACCTTCCAGGAGAGCCCTTGACCGCCGGAGATTCGATGTGCCACGGGTTTCTGTCTCGTCAAGTAGCCTGCGCTGGAAGGCGTTTCAGGACTCTCGTTGCCGGCTGCGGCCCCTCGGCGGGAAGCCATGGAGGGGGCGCCTCCCGGCGGAGGCGCCCCCTCTCGCGTGCAGGGTTCCGCTACGCGGTGGCCGCCGCCGCGTCCGCGGCCTGGGCCTTCAGCGCACGCTCCACGCCCGCGCGCGATTCCGACATCAGCCGGCGCAGCGCGGCGGTCGGCTGCGCCGAGTCCAGCCAGGCGTCCGTCGCGTCCAGGGTCTCCTGCGAGACCTGGAGGGCCGGGTAGAGACCGACCGCGATCTGCTGGGCCATCTCGTGGCTGCGCGAGTCCCAGACATCCTTGACCGCCGTGAAGTACCGCTCGGTGTACGGAGCGAGCAGCTCACGCTGGTCGGTCTGCACGAAGCCCCCGATGACCGACTCCTGCAAGGAGTTCGGCAGCTTGTCCGACTCGACGACCGACGCCCACGCCTCGGCCTTGGCCTCCTCGGAGGGCTGGGCCGCGCGTGCGGACGCCGCGTGGCGCTCGCCCGCGGCCGTCTTGTCGCGCTCGTACTCGGCGGCGATCTCCTCCTCGTCGATGAGGCCGGTCGCGGCGAGGCGCTGCACGAACGCCCAGCGCAGCTCCGTGTCGACGGCCAGGCCCTCGATCTCCTGGGTGCCGTCCAGCAGCGACTGCAGCACGTCCAGGTGGAGCGGGCTGCGCGCCGTCGCCGCGAAGGCACGGGCCCACGCCAGCTGGTGGTCACTGGCCGGCTCCGCCGCGCGCAGGTGCGCGAGCGTCGCCTCGGTCCACTGGTTCAGACCCGCCTCGCGCCACTCCGGGGCGGCGTAGAGGTCCAGGGCCAGCTTCACCTGGCGGTGCAGCGACTGGACGACGCCGATGTCCGTCTCCTTGTTGATCCCGGAGAGGACCAGTGCCAGGTAGTCGCGCGTCGCCAGCTCGCCGTCGCGCGTCATGTCCCAGGCCGAGGCCCAGCTCAGGGCGCGGGGCAGGGACTCGGCGAAGTCACCCAGGTGCGCGGTGACGACCCGCAGGGACTCCTCGTCGAGGCGGACCTTCGCGTACGACAGGTCGTCGTCGTTGAGCAGGACGACCGCCGGGCGCGCCGTTCCGGCCGGGAACGGCACGGTGGTGCGCTCCCCGTCGACGTCCAGCTCGATCCGGTCCGTGCGGACCAGCTTCCCGGCAGCGTCGAGGTCGTAGCAGCCGATGGCGATCCGGTGCGGGCGCAGCGTCGGCTCGCCCTTCGCCCCGGCGGGGAGCGCGGGGGCCTCCTGGAGGACGGTGAACGAGGTGACGTGGCCGTTCTCGTCGGTCTCGATCTCCGGGCGCAGGATGTTGATGCCGGCCGTCTCCAGCCACGCCTTCGACCAGGTCCTCAGGTCACGGCCGGAGGTCTCCTCCAGCGCGCCCAGCAGGTCGGACAGGCGCGTGTTCCCGAACGCGTGTGCCTTGAAGTACGCCTGCACGCCCTTGAAGAACGCGTCCTTGCCGACGTACGCCACGAGTTGCTTCAGGACCGAGGCGCCCTTCGCATACGTGATCCCGTCGAAGTTCACCAGGACGTCGTCGAGGTCCTGGATGTCCGCCATGATCGGGTGCGTCGAGGGCAGCTGGTCCTGCCGGTACGCCCATGTCTTCATGGAGTTGGCGAACGTGGTCCAGGAGTGCGGCCACTTCGATCCCTCGGCGTCCGCCTGGCACGCGATCGAGGTGTAGGTGGCGAACGACTCGTTCAGCCAGAGGTCGTTCCACCACTCCATGGTGACCAGGTCGCCGAACCACATGTGGGCCAGCTCGTGGAGGATGGTCTCGGCGCGCGTCTCGTAGGCCGCGTCCGTGACCTTCGAACGGAACACGTACTGGTCGCGGATGGTGACCGCGCCCGCGTTCTCCATCGCGCCGGCGTTGAACTCGGGGACGAAGAGCTGGTCGTACTTGGCGAAGGGGTACGCGTAGTCGAACTTCTCCTGGAACCACTCGAAGCCCTGCCGCGTGACCGCGAAGATCTCGTCCGCGTCGAGGTACTCGGCGAGCGACGGCCGGCAGTAGATGCCGAGCGGCACCGACTGGCCGTCCTTCTCGTAGCTGCTGTGCACCGCGTGGTACGGACCGGCGATCAGCGCCGTGATGTAGGTGGAGATGCGCGGCGTCGGCTCGAAGGACCAGACGTCGCCCTCGGGTTCCGGGGTCGGCGAGTTGGAGATCACGGTCCAGCCGGACGGTGCCTTCACGGTGAAGCGGAAGGTCGCCTTCAGGTCGGGCTGCTCGAAGTTCGCGAACACCCGGCGGGCGTCCGGGACCTCGAACTGGGTGTAGAGGTAGGCCTGCTCGTCGACCGGGTCGACGAACCGGTGCAGCCCCTCGCCGGTGTTCGTGTACGAGCAGTCGGCGACGACCTTCAGCTCGTTGGCGCCGGCCCGGAGGTGCTTCAGCGTGATCCGGGAGTCCCGGAAAACGGCGGCGATGTCCAGGTCCTTGCCGTTCAGCACGATGTCGTGCACCGCGGGGGCGACCAGATCGATGAAGGTCTCCGCACCCGCTTCGGCGGAGTCGAAGCGCACGGTGGTGACGGACCGGTAGGTGCCACCCTCCTGTGCGCCGGAGAGGTCGAGATCGATCTCGTACGCGTCCACGGTCAGCAGGCGCGCCCGCTCCTGTGCCTCTTCGCGGGTCAGATTCGTGCCAGGCACGCGGTCATCTCCTTGATATGCGACGTTTTTGGCCATCCTTCCACGTGGGGCGGGCACAGCGCGATGTCCGTTTTCCGCCGGACCGGTGGAGTCGATCGGGCCACCCTCGGATCATGACCACTTACGAGGCACGGCCCATCGGGCCGGACGCTCTGAAAGAGCTCCGCACGACCGACGACGCCGGACGCCCCTGCGTCCCGTACACGGCGACGGAGGGCGGTGATCCCCTCCGCTGCTGCCTGCGCGGCGCCGAGCCCGGGGAGAGGATCGCCCTCGTGTCGTACGCGCCGCTGCGGCGCTGGGCGGCCGAGACATGGGCGCGCCCGGGGGCGTACGACGAACAGGGCCCGGTCTTCATCCACGCCGAGGAGTGCGAGGGCCCGGCGGCGGACCGGACCGGCTACCCGTTCTCGCGGGCGGGCGCGCTGCGTACGGTCCGGCGCTACGACCCGGACGGCAGGATCGTCGGAGGCCGGCTGCTGGAGATCCCGGCCGACGAGGAGCGGGGCTACGACGATGCCCTCGCGGAAGCCTTCGCCGACCCGCAGGTGGCGCTGGTGCACGTGCGGGCGGTGGAGTACGGGTGCTTCCACTTCGAGGTGCGCCAGAGCTGACGCTGCGGTAGCCGAGTGAGTGCTACCTGCGGTAGGATATTCGGTATGAAGATCAGTGTGAGCTTGCCGCAGGAGGATGTCGCCTTCGTCGACGAGTACGCCGCGAAGACCGAGGCGGACTCCCGGTCGGCGGTGATACACGCCGCCATCGAGGCTCTGCGCGCCTCCAACCTGGAGGCCGACTACGAGGCCGCTTTCGCGGAGTGGGACGCGAGTGAGGACGCCGCCTTCTGGGACCGGTTCTCCGGGGACGGGCTGACCGATGAAGCGCGGTGACATCTACCTGGTCGAGTACGAACCTGTTCGAGGCAGTGAGGCCGACAAGGCGCGGCCCTCGGTGATCGTCTCGAACGACGGCGCCAACGCGGTGGTGGACCGGACCGGGCGTGGCGTGGTCACGGTCGTGCCGCTGACCTCCAATACCTCTCGGGTCCACCCCTTCCAGGTGCTGCTGCAGGCGGACGAGTCAGGCCTGCCCAAGGACTCCAAAGTGCAGTGCGAGCAGGTACGCGCGATGGCGCACGAGCGGTTCCTGAAGCGCGTCGGGACCGTGCCGCGTCAGCGGATGGGCGAGATCGACGCCGCCCTGCGCAGGCACCTCGCTCTCTGAGGCGGGTCCAGGCACGTGAAAGGGCGGCCACCGTTTTCGGTGGCCGCCCTTTTCGGTGGCGAGGCGGATCAGCCCTTGAGCTCCGCCGCCACCAGCTCCGCGATCTGGACCGCGTTGAGCGCGGCGCCCTTGCGCAGGTTGTCGTTGGAGACGAACAGCGCGAGGCCGTGCTCGACGGTCTCGTCGGCCCGGATGCGGCCCACGTACGAGGCGTCCTTGCCGGCCGCCTGGAGCGGGGTCGGGATCTCGGAGAGCTCGACGCCCTCGGCGTCCTTCAGCAGCTCGTAGGCGCGCTCGACGCTGATCGGGCGGGCGAAACGGGCGTTGATCTGGAGGGAGTGGCCGGAGAAGACCGGGACCCGGACGCAGGTGCCGGACACCTTGAGCGCCGGGATCTCCAGGATCTTGCGGGACTCGTTGCGGAGCTTCTGCTCCTCGTCGGTCTCGAAGGAACCGTCGTCCACGATCGAGCCGGCGAGCGGCAGCACGTTGAAGGCGATCGGGCGCTTGTAGACGGCCGGCTCGGGGAAGTCGACCGCGTCGCCGTCGTGCGTCAGCTTGTCCGCGTCCGCGACGACCTTGGACGCCTGGCCGTGCAGCTCCGCGACACCGGCGACACCGGAGCCGGACACCGCCTGGTAGGTCGCGACGGTCAGCGCGTCGAGCTGCGCCTCCTGGTGCAGCGGGCGCAGCACGGGCATGGCCGCCATCGTGGTGCAGTTCGGGTTGGCGATGATGCCCTTGGGGCGGTTCTTGATCGCGTGCGCGTTGACCTCGGAGACCACGAGCGGGACCTCGGGGTCCTTGCGCCAGGCGGAGGAATTGTCGATCACGACGGCGCCCTGGGAGGCGACCTTCTCGGCCAGCGCCTTCGAGGTCGCGCCGCCGGCGGAGAACAGCACGATGTCGAGCCCGGTGTAGTCCGCCGTGGAGGCGTCCTCCACGGTGATGTCCGTGCCCTCGTACGCGAGGGTGGAGCCCGCGGAGCGCGCGGACGCGAAGAGCCGCAGTTCGGCGACGGGGAACTTCCGCTCGGCCAGAATCCTGAGCATGACTGTGCCGACCTGACCGGTGGCGCCGACAATTCCGACCTTCACGGGAACTCCTCACAGACACGAACGGCACGGTTGCCGGTCCATGATGCGTATGTCCACGGCTTCCTTGTCCAATCCATTGTCCGGCAGGCGGACCGGGTGCGCACAGAGCTGTGGGGCGGGAGCCCTTGAGAGCGCCCGCCCCACAGTCTTCGGTGTCGTGCGGATCACACCGGTCCGATGGCTACGGCGCGACCTTCTCGATCACGACGCTGCCGGTTCCCGCCGCGGTGCCGCGGGCGTTCACCAGCTGCACCTCGCCGAAGAACTGCCGGCCCTCGGGAGCCGCTCCGGCGACCACGACCTGGGCCCCGACCTGGGCGGACGCGCCGTTGGCCAGGTTCACGGCCTTGGACTCGTCGACCTTGATCTCGCCGAGCGACGGTGCGTAGTACACGTCGCGGTAGTCGTACTCGGTGGTCCCGGCCGGGACCGCGTAGCCGTCGATGACGACGGTGTAGGTGCCGGCAGCCGGGTTCACCAGGCTGACCGACTCCTCCGAGCCCGCCGTCGTCGAGGCACCGACCTCGGTGTCGCCCTTGTAGACGTACAGGTCGATGTCGGCGTTGGCGTCCGACGTGTTGCCGATGGCGACGTCCAGCTTCTCGACGCCCTCGCCGACGGTGACCGTCTTGGTGTACTTGACACCCGTGGCGATCGACGGACGCTCCACGTCGGCCGAACCCAGCGTGCCGCCCTTCAGGGAGCCCTCCAGGTCACCCGCGTTGTTGGTGACCGTCCAGTCCACCGCGGCCGGGGTGCCGATCTTCGCCTCGGGGATGGTCTGCACCGCCGGGTCGAAGGAGGCGCCGAGCAGCGAGACGTCCAGCTTGTACGGGTTGTCCAGCAGCGGCGACGTACGGCGGGACTCGACCTCGATCTCCCAGACGCCCGGCTGCGGGTCCTTGTAGGAGCGCGTGTCCGGGCGGCAGGTGTTGGCCGGGTTCTCGTAGTTCGGGTAGCAGTAGATCGTGGAGCTGTCCTCCACCGCGACCCCGTACGGGTGGATGGAGATGAACCGCGTCTGGCTGCCCGAGCGCAGGGCGCTCAGCGCGACCTCGAGGGTCTCGGCGCCCTCGGGGACGTTCAGGAAGTACGACGTGGTGCCGTTGCGCTGCACCGAGCCGCTCGTCGAGAACGCGTAACCCGGCTTCACCAGGTCCTTGGCGACGACCACCGTGGAGAGGATCTGCTGGTCCACGCCGACGGTCTTCGCGTCGTCCACCACCAGGATCGCGCTGTGGACGCCCGCCGTGCGGGGCTTCGCCTGGACCTTGACGGTCACCGGCTTGCCGAGCGGCAGCGAGACGGTGCTCGACCCGGTCAGCGAGAAGGTGCCGTCGTTGTTCTTCCAGGACAGCTTGTGCGTGACGGCCTTGTCCGGACCCGTGGTGCGGGTGACGGTGACGTCGTACGACTTCTTCTGGCCGGCCTTCAGGCCGCCCTCACGGTCGTACAGGCCGGTGCCGAAGCCCGGGGTCTTCAGCGCGAAGTCGATCGCGGTGTCGACCGGGGCCTTCACGGCGTACTCGTGCGCCGGGGTGCCCTGCTTCTCGATCTGCTTCCAGGCGCCGACGATGTTGATCAGACCGGAACCCTGGGCGTGCGCGGGCACTCCGTCGATGTGGGTGGCGGTGCTGGTCAGCGCGGTCCGCAGATCGGCCGGGGGCAGCTCGATGTGCTTCTGCTTCGCGGCGGACAGCAGCAGCGCCGTCGCACCCGCGGCCTGCGGCGAGGACATCGAGGTGCCCTGCAGCATGGAGTAGCCGGCCGGGAGGGAGTAGCCCGCCTCCTTGACCGGGCCGCCGGGCAGCCAGGTCTGGGTGGTGTTGATGGACGCGCCCGGGGCCGTCAGGATCGGCGCGAAGCCGCCGTCCTCACGCGGACCGCGCGAGGAGAAGGGCAGCATGTCGTACTTCTTGGTGACGTTCGAGCCGTAGTTGGCGGCCCAGGTCTCCTTGGAGATGGACGCGCCGACCGAGATGACGTGGTCGGCGAGGCCGGGGTCACCGATGGTGTTGACGCCCGGGCCGTCGTTGCCGGCCGAGATGACCAGCTGGACGCCGTAGATGTCGATGAGCCGCTTGTAGAGCTCGGCGCGGGCGTTGTTGCCGTCGTTGAGGGGCGGCAGGCCGCCGATCGACATGTTGACGACGTCGACGCCGCGGTTGACGACGAGGTCGATCATGCCCTCGGTCAGCGCGATGTTGGTGCAGCCGCCGGACCAGGTGCAGGCGCGCGAGGAGACGATCTTGGCGCCGGGCGCCGCACCGTTCATCTCGCCGCCGAACAGGCCGTTGGCCGCGGTGATGCCCGCGACGTGCGTGCCGTGCTCGCTCTCGATGACGCCGATGCTGACGTAGTCGGCCTTCGAGCCGGCCGTGTCGTAGACGACGTTCTTGCGGGTCTCGACGACGAACGGGATGCGCTCGACGACCTCGGTCGCCGGGTTGTCCGTCCCGAAGTAGCCGACCTGGTGCTTGTCCTTGTACGGCTTCAGGACGGTGTCGTCGCCGAAGTCCGCGTTGCCGTTCAGGTCGACCCGCGTGGTGCCGGCGACCGGGTCGTAGAGCACGCCCCACTCGTCGGTGATGTCACCGTCACGGTTGAGGTCGCCCGCCATGTCGCCGCCACGGGTGGCGGACTCCTTGAACACCTTGAAGCCGTACGAGCCCGCCGGTGCGGAGTACGTCTTGCTGCCGCTCGTGAACGTCGGGCCGGACACGGCCTGGTCCATCCGCAGCCAGGTGCCGTCGCCGTCGTTGACCGGGTCGGTGGCCGTCACCCAGTCGACGATCTTGCGCTCGCCGGTGGTGGTCTTCTGCAGTGCGGGGTGGCCGAGGTCGACACCGGAGTCCAGGACACCGATGGTGATCCCGCGGCCGTCGGCCTTCGGGTGCTGCTTCACGAAGTCGACCGCGCCCGTCTCGAAGGACGGGTTGTACGGGTTCTTCGCCGGGGTCTTCTTGTTCGGCGCCGCGTAACTGCCCGTGGCCTTCTGCTGCTTCGCCCCGGCGGCCCGGTCGCCCGTGGGCGTCGGGTCGTCCAGCTTGATCTCCTGCTTGAGATCGATGCCCTGGACCGACGACAGCTTCTGCGCCGCCTTGATGGTGGCCTCGGCGGTCGCGGTCGGCACCGTCGCCCGGACATAGCCGAGCTTGTCGTACGTCTGCCCCAGCACGGACCCCTTGACGGAGTCCAGCTGCTCGGCGACCTTCTCGGTCGCACCGGGGGTGGTGGCGACCATCATCGTGATGTTCTTCTCGCCCTTGGCCTCGGCCTTCGCCAGCACATCGGCGTCGGCCTCGCCCAGCTTGTCGCCGTTCGTACCCGCGGCGGCGGGCTTCACGGGGGAAGCCACCGGGTCGTCGGCGGCGAAGACCGGGGCGGCGCCGGAGGCGGCCAGCGCGGCCGCCAGACCGGCTGCGGCCGCGATGCGCGCCGCGCGTCTCGCCCCGGGTATGGAGCTGGGGGATTCCTTGGTCATCAGCATCCCTGTTTTTGTGAAAGAAAGAGAGAGTCCGGAATTCGGTACCCGATGACCGCTCAGCCTTTCGTAAATGACAGGGGTTTGTGGAGAGTTGGCGGGGACGAGAAAGTGACATGGCGTAGATCCGCCACCGGAGCCATTGCGCCACCGGCCCGTGCTCACCGGGGCAGGACCACCACGTAGGCGGCCGGTTCACGGTCCTCGGCCGCCATCATCGCCGTACGCAGCACCACCGACAGCTGCTCCGCCGAGTCACGCAGCTGCTTCGGGGTCACCCGCACCACCGTCACCCCGAGCCGCTCTAGGTGCTCCCGCTCCGCCGCGAAGATGACGCGCTCCTCGCGGGGCGACCGGGCGCCCAGTTCGAGCGCGACCGCCTGCTCCGGCCAGTACGCGTCCACCCCTCCCAGGAACCTGCCGCCCGGCAGGGACAGCTCCACGTTCCAGAGCGGCTGGGGCAGACCGTGGGCGCGCACCATCTCGTAGAGCCGGCCCTCCGCCATCGCCCGGCCCTCGACGAGCAGCGCGTCCACGGCGTCCACCACGTGCGCGCGGCCCAGCAGCTTGGCGTCGTTCAGCTCCCGTACGACGGACGCCGGTTCGCAGTGCCCGCCACGCACCGCCTCCGTAAGGATCCGGCGCACCGTCGAGGCGTCCGCGAGCGAGGCCACCGCGTCGGCGAGCGCCCGCTCCACCGGAGCCAGCGGCACCCCGAGCCGGCGCTGCGGCCGGGGCAGGACGGCGGCCCTGGTGACCTGGACGAAGCGGGTGGAACGCAGCCGCCTGGTGCGCGGCACCAGCACGTCGATCCGGTGCAGCGCGATCACCGGGGGAGCCGACGTGAAGCCGTACAGGGCCAGCGCCGCCAGCCCCGTCACCATGGCCTCGCCGTAGCCGGGCCCCGACTGGGCCGGCACGGTCCGGCGGGCGCCGGCCGGGGGCCGCCCGGCGTACAGGAGGGCGCCGCGCACCCGGTCGTCGTTCGTGGGCGGTCCCGGGTGCAGGAGGTACACGCCGGGGAGCAGCTGCTGCCACGGACCGCCGGGCAGGCAGTGGGCCGCGGTCTGCGCGGCGGTCACTCCCTGCGAGCGCAGCTGCGCGGCGGACCGCACGCGGTGGGTCACTTCGTGGACGGGGCGGGAGGAGAGAGGGGTGTTCCGGTTCATGCCGGGGAGGTTCCCGCAGCCTCGCGCCGCGATAACCCGTGTTACACGCCCGTCGACATTCCAGGACAACGCCGTCCTAAAGTACGGCAGTTCGAATGCCGAAAAGGGTGGTCGCGACGGGGATTGTGCGGCGCACGCCCCACACACGTGTGCGGGGCGCGCGCCGGAGTCTCACGCCGCCGCGTCGCGCTCCTGACCCTGCAGCGCCCGTGCCAGATCGTCCCGCGCCTCCAGGACCAGCCGCCGGAGCGCCGGTGCCGCGTCCGGGTGCGAGGCCAGCCACGCGTCCGTCGCGGTGAGGGTCGCCGGGTCGTCCTGCAGCCCGGGGAACAGGCCCTTGACCACGTCCATGCCGATCTGGATGGACCGCTCGGCCCAGACCCGCTCGATCGCCTCGAAGTACGAGGCCGTGTACGGCGCCAGCAGCTCCCGCTGCGACGGCTGCCCGAAGCCCGCGATCGTCGCGCCGACGAGAGCGTTGGACAGCTTGTCCGACTCCACCACCGTCGCCCACGCCTGCGCCTTGACCGCCGCCGAGGGGCGGGAGGCCAGGCACCGCACGTGGTGCCGCTTGCCGGACGCCGTGTCGTCCCGGGCGAGTTCGGCGTCCACGGCCGCCTCGTCGGCCTTGCCGTGCGAGGCCAGCGGGGACAGGAACGCCCACCGCAGCTCCTGGTCGACGTCCAGGCCGTCGACCACGGCCGAGCCGTCGAGGAGTCCGCCCAGCAGCTGGAAGTCGGCGTCCGACGCGGCGACGGCGGCGAAGAACCGCGCCCACGTCAGCTGGTGCTCGCTGCCCGGCTCCGCACGCCGCAGCTCCGCCAGTGCGCCCTCGGCCAGCGCCCGGCCGCCCTCCTCCCGCCAGGCCGGCGCGGCGTAGTGCACCAGCGCCGACTGTGCCCAGGCGTGCAGCATCTGGAGGACACCGATGTCGCTCTCCCGGCCGGCGTGCGCCAGCACCAGCGCGACGAAGTCCCGGGCCGGAAGCAGCGCGTCCCGCGTCAGGTTCCACAGGGCCGACCAGCACAGCGCCCGGGCCAGCGGATCGGTGATGTCACCGAGGTGCTCGCGCAGGGTTGCCAGGGACCCCTCGTCGAGGCGGACCTTGCAGTAGGTGAGGTCGTCGTCGTTGACCAGGACCAGGTCGGGCTTCTCGCGCCCGGCCAGCTCCGCGACCACGGTCCGCTCGCCGGCGACATCGGTCTCCGCGCGGGCGTACCGCACCAGCGTGCCCTCCGGGGAGAGGTGGTACAGGCCCACCGCGACCCGGTGCGGCCGCAGCTCCGGGTGGGAGGCGGCGGCCTCCTGGGTCACGGAGAGCTCCGCGATCCGGCCTTCCCCGTCGTACGTCACGGCCGGCGTCAGGACGTTGACCCCCGCCGTCTGCAGCCACGCGCGCGACCAGGCACTCATGTCGCGCCCGGACGTCTCGGCCAGCACCGAGAGCAGGTCGCCCAGCTGCGTGTTCCCGTACGCGTGCTGCTTGAAGTAGCGGCGCGCCCCCTCCAGGAACGCGTCCCGTCCGACATAGGCCACGAGCTGCTTGAGCACCGAGGCGCCCTTGGCGTACGTGATGCCGTCGAAGTTCAGCTTGGCGTCCTCCAGGTCACGGATGTCGGCCGTGATCGGGTGCGTGGACGGCAGCTGGTCGGCCCGGTAGGCCCACGCCTTGCGGTTGTTGGCGAAGGTGATCCAGCCGTTGGCGAAGCGGGTCGCCTCGACCATCGAGAACGTCCCCATGAAGTCGGCGAAGGACTCCTTCAGCCACAGGTCGTCCCACCACTGCATGGTGACCAGGTCGCCGAACCACATGTGCGCCATCTCGTGCAGGATGACGTTGGCGCGGCGCTCGTAGGAGGCCGAGGTGACCTTTCCGCGGTAGATGTACTCCTCGCGGAAGGTGACGAGGCCCGGGTTCTCCATCGCGCCGAGGTTGTACTCCGGCACGAACGCCTGGTCGTACTTCCCGAAGGGGTACGGGTAGTCGAAGTTGTCGTGGAAGAAGTCCAGGCCCTGCTTGGTGATCAGGAAGACGTCGTCGGCGTCGAAGTGGCGCGCGAGACCCTTGCGGCACATCGCGCCGAGCGGGATGTCCAGCTTCGTACCGTCGTCGAACGTACGGGTGTAGTGGTCGCTCACGTAGTGGTAGGGCCCGGCGACGACCACCGTGATGTACGTCGAGATCGGCAGCGTCTCCGCGAACCGGTGGACCTCGCCCTCCTGCGACTCCTGCGCGCCGTTGCTCCAGACCCGCCAGCCCTCGGGCGCCGTCACCTGGAAGCGGTAGGGCGCCTTGAGGTCGGGCTGCTCGAAGTTGGCGAAGACACGCCGCGCGTCGGCCGGCTCGTACTGCGTGTAGAGGTAGACCTCGCCGTCCTCCGGGTCGACGAAGCGGTGCATGCCCTCGCCGGTCCGGCTGTACGCGCACCGCGCGTCGACCACCAGGACGTTCTCGCCCTCGGCGAGGTCCTCCAGAGCGATACGCACGCCGTCGAAGACGGCCGCGGGGTCGAGGTCCTTGCCGTTCAGGCTCACCGCGTCCACGGACGGGGCGATGAGATCGGCGAAGGTCGAGGCCCCGGCACGGCCGGCGCGGAAGCGGATCGTGGTCTGCGAGCGGAAGGTGCGCGGACCGGCCTCGTCGCCCGTGTCGGGCTCACCGACGGCGGAGCGGAGGTCGAGGGCGACCTCGTAACCGTCGACGGTCAGCAGCTCGGCCCGCTCGCGGGCCTCGTCGCGGGACAGGTTCTCACCGGGCACGGAGCACTCCTTTGTGTCTCGATCGAAGACCTTCGATCCTCCCATGCGGCCGTCGGCGCCCGTGCGCGGGAATGGCGGGAGGGCCCCGTGGTGTTCCCGCTCACAGGTGCAGACCCGACCTCATGAGGAGAGACATGCCCGAGAACAGCACGGCCACCGGCAAGGTCCCGGCCGACTTCTGGTTCGACCCGCTCTGTCCCTGGGCCTGGATGACCTCCCGCTGGATGCTGGAGGTCGAGAAGGTCCGCGACGTCGAGGTGCGCTGGCATGTGATGAGCCTGGCCGTGCTCAACGAGTCCCGGCTCGACGAGCTGCCCGAGGAGTACCAGGACATGATGCGCACCCAGGCCTGGGCGCCGGTCCGCGTCGTCGTCGCCGCCCAGCAGAAGCACGGCGACGAGATCGTCGGCCCGCTGTACACGGCCCTCGGCACCCGCATCCACAACAACGGCGAGGGCCCCACCCGTGAGGCGATCGCGGGCGCGCTCGCCGACGTCGGCCTGCCGGCCGAGCTCCTCGAGTACGCCGACTCCGACGCGTACGACAAGGAGCTGCGCGCCTCCCACCAGGAAGGCATCGACAAGGTCGGCCAGGACGTCGGCACCCCGGTCATCGCCGTGCCCGGCGCCGACGGTGAGCAGATCGCCTTCTTCGGTCCGGTCGTCACCCCCGCCCCGAAGGGCGAGGAGGCCGCGAAGCTCTGGGACGGCACACTGCTGGTGGCCTCGATCCCCGGCTTCTACGAGATCAAGCGGACCCGTACGCAGGGCCCGGTATTCGGCTGACCGTTCCTATCCAGTGTGCATAAGTGAGTCCTGGACCCACTGATGTGTTCTGGGCGCATCCCGAACGGTGTTGGATGCGCTGGGTTGCCGCTTTCGCGTCCCGTTCGGTGGCATGCCTCCAGGGGCGTGGTCCGTTGCGGGTGGGCGGGTTCCCTCACGCTCTCGTACGCCTGGTGAGGCCTGGACGGTCCGATGCCCCACACGATCACGCTGGTCGTGTGGGGGCGGTGCCGTCCGACGCCTAATCGGGTGTCCGAGAGCGCGTCGCCCGATCGCGATACCGGCGGCATCATGACGGGACATTCTGCGACGGGGCGTGACCAGCGGCTTCTGCCAGTGCTGACCACCCCACATCGACGTATAGGCCGGATCGACCGCGACAACGGCCAGGCCCTGTTCGGCGGCCATGGAGACCAGGCGGGCCTTGAGCTTCCCGGTCGGGATCCCGGAGATCACCTGCCGGAAATTTTTGCGGCGGCCGTGCTTCTCTCTCGTCTTCTCGGCGGTGAAGTCGAGGTCCTCGATCCCGATCGCTGCCACACCGCACTCTGTGGCCCAGTGCAGCAGGCGGGTCAGGGCGTGACGGATCTGCGCGTCACGGTGCGTGGCGGTGCCGGACAGGTCATAACCGAACCGGTGGGGTTCACCGACCGGGTTGCCGTGCTTGTCCAGTTGGTAGGCGGCGAAGTGATCGGCGTTGGTGTCCACACCGATCATGCCCCGGGCCCGGGCCGCCTCCAACGGCAGTGTTTGCACGATCGGGCGTTGCCAGGACGCGGTCAGATACCAACGGCCCCGCTCCACATCCAGGTGGATGCGGTAGGCGACAGCCCGGTTTGCTTCGATGCGATCGGCCCACTCAACACCACGGTGCGCGAACGCCACCGTGCCGGTGAGGGTGTAGCGGCCATGCTTGGTGTTGGCCAGGTGTACGAGCGGGGCGGGCAGCTTGATGCTGACCTGGCCGTTCGGGGTGACGCGGATCGTCTCGTTCCCGAACCGTTTCCCCGACTCACCATCCGCCGCCAGAAACCACCGCTCCGCCTCCCACCGCTGACGCCACTGCCCCACGGTGAGCCCGGCTTCGGTGAGGTGGTGGCGGGTGTTGAAGAGGCGTTTCCCGCCCCGCACGACCCGCACCCGCCCGGCCTCCCGTTCCGTGGCGGCGGCGGTGTGCCGTGCTTCCAGGGCGGTGAGGCGACGCGACTTCTGAAACCACTCTCCCTTGGACCGGTAGCCACCGGCCGCACGCTTGGCCCCCGTCTGCCCGACGGGGAGGGACAACCGGTGCCGCAGCGTCCTGATCCCGGCTTCCAACGACCGGATCTGCGCGGCCTGGCAACGCCGGGCCAGCGCCCACTGCGCATGCGTCGCCTTCGTGATCGCCCCGGCAATCCTGGACGACGACACCGACGTCAGGTCGCGTTTACGCGCCGCCCATGACTTCGCACTGTGCCCCAGGCCCTGCGCGCACCGGGTTCTGAGGTCGCGGGAGGCGAGCGCCCCCTGATGTGCGCCGACCGCACGCAGCACGGCCTCGTCCTGGGGTGTGAGGTGCTTGAGCCGGTCGCGCACCGCCACCCCGGAAGGCCCCGGCACCACGAACGACGCCGCCAACTCCCGCACCCCACCCACCACAACACCCCCCAAGGCTTGCGTGCCGTCCACCCCACACAACGAGCCACCACCACCAAGGTCACCCATACGACCCCAGAACGCCCGTTCCCAGCATCCCCCGGCCAGCCACCGGACTCACTCGAAGGCACTATCACTCACTCCCGTACACCCAACCGACAACAGCTCGCCACCCCGTCCCCCGGTGCGGGCTCCGGGCCCGCACCGGGCGGGTCAGCCGACGCGGCGGATACGGATCGGTCCGCGGGCGTCCTCCGGTCCGACGGGGCGGCCGCCCTGGGTGATCTCCACCTCGCCGGCCGTGACCAGCCGCCGCGCCGCGCGGCGGGCCGGCTTCATGAGCGCGCGCCAGCCGTCGCCGTCCCCTTCGTACACCGCTCGCGCGGCATCGGAGGGGCAGATCGTCGCGGTCGGTCCACGGCGCTCCAGCAGCTCCAGGATGGCTCGCTCCAAGCGCCGGTCCGTCCGTCGGCCGATGTCCGTCACCCTGCCAGTCTCGCACCGGCGGCGGAGGGGAGCAGAGCGCCGGCCCCCGGGTATTGCCGACCGCGTGAACCGTCGTTCATGATCTGCCCATGCCAGCTGCCGGTTCGGATCACCACGCGGCCCCGCTCCTGCCGCGCACCGTGCGGATCGGCTACGGTCTCGGCTCCCTGTGCACCGGCACCTTCGCGACCGTGCCGGGCCTGATCCTGCTCTACTACCTCACCAACGTCCTCGCCGTGCCCGCCGCCGTCGCCGGCGCCGCCGTCTTCCTGCCCAAGGCCTGGGACGTCCTGATCAATCCGCTGGTCGGCGCGGTCTCCGACCGCAGCCGCCTGCGCGGGGGGCCGCGCAGGCCGTTCCTGCTGACCGGCGCCTGCACCCTGCCGCCGCTCTTCGCGCTGATCTTCGCCGCGCCGCCGCTGCGGGGCGCCCCGGCGGCCGGTTATGTCGCCGTCCTGTTCCTGCTCGCCGCGACCGCGTACGCCGTCTTCCAGGTGCCGTACGTGACCATGCCCGCCGAGATGACCGAGGACCCGCACGAACGCGGCCGCGTCCTCGGCTGGCGCGTGGGGTTCCTCGGCGTCGCCATCCTGCTCTCCGGGGCGCTGGCCCCCGCGATCGCGCACGCCGACGGCGACACGCCCGAGAGCTACCGGCTGATGGGCGTGGTCGTCGCCGTGCTGCTCGGCGTCGGCATGTTCGGGGCGTGGGCGGCCACCCGCCGCGCCCCGGCGGTCGCCCGCAGCGAGGCCGAACCCACCCTCCGCGCCCAGCTCGCCGCCGCCCGCTCCAGCACGCCGTTCCTCCACCTGGCCGGGATGTGGACGCTGCAGGCGCTCGCGATCGGTGTGATGCTCGCCGGCGTCCAGTACTTCGCGACGTACACCCTCGGCTCGGCGGGCGCGATCACCCCGCTGTTCGCCTGCCTGATCGGCCCACTGGTCCTCTTCATGCCGCTGTGGAACCGGCTGGCCCGCCGCAAGGGCGTGACGTACGCCCAGTGGTGCGCGTCGCTGCTCTACACGGCGGGCGCGGTGCTCCTCGCCTTCACCGGCGTTGCGGGCCCCACCGTCGGCTACGCGGCGGTCGCCCTCGTCGGGATCGCCTACGCCGGGCTGCAGTTGCTGCCCCTGACGATGCTGGCGGACACCCTGGCCGCGGACGCCGTCACCACCGGCAGACGCAGGGCGGCGACCTTCACCGGGCTGTGGACGGCGGCCGAGACCCTCGCCTTCGCCCTGGGCGCGGGGGTGTTCGCCCTCGTCCTCGCCGTCACCGGCTTCCGCTCCTCCGACGCCGCGCACCAGGCGGACCAGCCGGAAGCGGCGCTGACCGGGATCACCGCCGGGATGAGCGTGCTGCCCGCCGTGCTCGCCGCCGCGAGCCTCCTGCTGCTGCACCGCTACGGCGCGGCACCCGTCGCGTCCCGTCCCCTCCAGGAAGAGCCCGCCCGTGCCGACTGATCCCGCCCTGCCCGACGGCCGCCCCGCGGCCGAGGTGCTCGCCGAGCTGCGCGCCCTGCGCGGGGCGGACGCGCCCACCCGTGGGGGCCGCACCTTCGCCTACGTCTATGACGCGGGCCTCGACGGCCTCGACGAGCTGGCCGCCGAGGCGTACACCGCGTTCGCGACGGTCAACGGGCTCGACCCCACGGTCTTCCCGAGCGTGGCCCGGCTGGAGAACGACGTGGTCGGCGCGGTCGCCGCCCTGCTCGGCGCCCCCGGCGCCCAGGGGACGTTCACCAGCGGCGGCACGGAAAGCATCCTGCTCGCCGTCAAGACCGCCCGCGACCAGGCCCGGACGGTACGAGGGATCACCGAACCCCAGCTGGTGCTGCCGTCCACCGCCCACGCCGCCTTCCACAAGGCCGCCGCCTACCTGGGCCTGGAACCGGTGGTCGTGCCCGTCGACCCCGTCACCTTCCGCGCCGACGCGACCGCCATGGCCGCCGCCCTGACCGACCGCACCGCGCTGGTGGTCGCCTCCGCGCCCTCGTACGCCCACGGAGTCGTCGACCCGGTCGCCGGGATCGCCGCGGCGGCCGCCGCACGCGGGGTGCTCTGCCATGTCGACGCCTGCATCGGTGGCTGGCTCCTGCCCTATCTGCGGCGGGCCGGGCGTGAGGTGGAACCCTTCGACCTCTCCGTGCCCGGCGTCACCTCCCTCTCGGTCGACCTCCACAAGTACGCGTACGCCGACAAGGGCGCCTCCGTGGTCCTCCACCGTGACGCCGAGCTCCGCCGCCACCAGTACTTCGCGCACGCCGACTGGCCGGGCTACCCGGTCGTCAACCCGACCGTGCAGGGCACCAAGTCCGGCGGTCTGCTGGCCCAGGCCTGGGCGGTCCTCCAGTACGTGGGCGAGGAGGGCTACACCGCGCTGGCGGGCCGGGTCGCCGAGGCGTCGGACCGGCTGCTCGCGGGGCTGCGGGCGAGTGAGGGCGTACGGGTGCTCGGCGAACCCGCCGCCGGGCTCGTCGCCTTCACCGTGGGCCGGGACGACGGCGGCACCCCCGACCTCAGTCTGCTCCTCCATCTCGCCGACGAGATGCGCGAGCTCGGCTGGTACCTCCAGCCGCAGCTCTCCTTCGACGGCCTCCCGCCCAACCTCCACCTCACCCTCACCCCGGCGACGGTCGGCCAGGTCGACGCCCTGCTCGACGACCTCGGGGCCGCCCTGGCGAAGGCCCGCGCCCTGGAACCGGTGACGGTGGACCCGGGTCTCGCCGGACTCGCGGCCGGGCTGGACCCGCAGACGCTCGGGCCGGACGAGGTCGCGGCCGTCCTCGCCTTCGCCGGCCTCGGCGAGGGTGCGGGACTGCCCGGCCGGATGGCGCCCGTGCTCGTCCTGCTGGACGCGCTGCCGGGACCCCTCAAGGAGCGGCTGCTCTCCGAGTTCATCGGTTCCGTCTTCCGGATCTGAGACCGTCCGGACCCGCAGGTGGCGGGCATGGGAGAACCCCCGCGAGTCATGTCCTCGCGGGGGTTCTCCGTTGATCCGCCTGCCGGGTGAAGGTTGAGAAGACGATCACGAGGCAGGACGCTCGGGTGGCTCCCTCGGGTCAGGGAGCGAGCAGCAGCACGTCCGCGCGCTCCTTGGCGGCGGCGTAGCGCTTCGCCACGTCCTGCCAGTTGACGACGCGCCACATGGCCTCGATGAAGTCCGCCTTCTGGTTCTTGTACTGCAGGTAGAAGGCGTGCTCCCAGGCGTCGAAGACCAGGATCGGCACCGAGCCCTGACCGACGTTGCCCTGGTGGTCGTAGACCTGCTCGACGATCAGCTTGCCGCTGACGGGCTCGTACGCGAGGACGCCCCAGCCGGAGCCCTGCGTGGTGGCCGCGGCCTTCGTCAGCTGGGACTTGAAGCCGGCGTACGAACCGAAGGAGTCCGCGATCGCGTCGGCCAGGTCACCCACACCGTCCGCCGCGAGGGGCTCGCCACCGCCGTCGCCGGTCATGTTGTGCCAGTAGATCGAGTGCAGGATGTGGCCGGACAGATGGAAGGCGAGGTTCTTCTGGAGGCCGTTGATCGCACCCCAGGCCTCCTTGGCGCGTGCCTCTTCCAGCTGCTCCAGGGTGTCGTTCGCGCCCTTGACGTACGCGGCGTGGTGCTTGTCGTGATGGAGCTCGATGATCTGCGGATCGATGACCGGTTCGAGCGCCGCGTAGTCGTACGGGAGTTCCGGAAGCGTGTACGTGGCCATGGGTTCGAACCCTCCAACTGCTAACTGTTAGTTATTGCAAGTTGTTCGCAATTGCAGGCTAGCAGGAGGAGGGCCCGAAGGTGATCAGCCGTTCGTCCTAGGACCGGAGGGCGTCGCGGGCGATCGCCGCCAGATCGGGGAAGTCCGTCACGACGGCGTCCACGCCCCGGCCGAAGTGGAAGGCGTACTCGGCGAACGCGTCACCGAAGTCGTTCGGCGCGGTGCCCTTCCGGTACTCGGCCGGGAGGTACTGGTTCTCGGCGCGGAAGGTGTAGGCCCCGACCTTCAGCCCGGCGGCGTGCGCGTCCTCCAGCAGGGTGAGCGGAGGGACCAGCGAGGACTTGTCAGGGCCGATCCACCCGGCGTACGAGGCGATCTCGCGCAGCCCCGTCGGCCTCCTCATCTCTTCGTACGTCACCGGGTGGCCGTACGGTCCGCCGCTCGTCCCCAGCGCCTGCCACAGGGGGAGGCCGAGGCGCGCGGCGGCCACCTCGCGGAGGCTGGACGGCTCGAAGGACTGGATGACGCAGTCGCGGGCGGTCAGCCGGTTGCGACGCACGAGCCTGATGAGTTCCGGCTCCAGGGGCAGGCCGACCGAGCGGAAGTACGTCGGGTGCTTCGTCTCCGGGAAGACCGCGATCCGTCGGCCGTACTCCTTCGACAGGGCGCGGGCCAGGTCGACGACCTCCTGGAAGGTCATGATCCGCTCGCGGCCGTCGAAGACGGTGTTGCGGTTACGGACCAGGGGGAGCCGCTCCACCGCGCGCAGCGTCCTCAGCTCGGCGAGGGTGAAGTCCTCGGTGAACCAGCCGGTGACGGCGCGGCCGTCCACCGTCTTCGTGGTGCGGCGGCCGGCGAACTCGGGGTGCCGGGCCACGTCCGTGGTGCCGGAGATCTCGTTCTCGTGACGCACCACCAGGACGTGGTCCTTCGTCGGGACCAGGTCGGGCTCGATCCAGTCGGCCCCGGCCCGCACCGCGAAGGTGTAGGCGGAAGCGGTGTGTTCGGGCCGCCACCCCGCGGCGCCCCGGTGGCCGATGACGAGCGGGCCTCTCCGGCCACCCTGCGGTTCGGAGGCGGCGGCGGGGGCCGCGACGGCGGCGGAGACGGCGGCTGTCGCCAGAAGGATCGAGCGGCGGCGCGGGTGCTGGAAAGCCATGCGGGCTCCTCGGTAGGCGCGGAGCAACCACCGAAGCCACACGGGGTCACGCCGGGACGGACGGAACCTTGCTGCCTCATGTACGGCCACGCGTACGGTACTCGGCAGCCGGCACAGGAGGAAGGCAGAAGGCATGGAGCTACGACCGGGGCGGCCCGGGGAGGCCGCGGCGCTGACCGGGCTGGCCCTGCGGTCCAAGGCCCACTGGGGTTACGACGAGGCGTTCATGGCGGCCTGCCGCGACGAACTGACGGTCCGCCCCGGCGACACCGCCGGCGGTCGCGTGGTGGTCGCGGAGGAGGACGGCCGCGTGCTGGGCTTCACCACCCTGGCCGGGGAACCGCCCGAGGGCGCACTCGCCATGATGTTCGTCGAGCCGGACACCATCGGCCGGGGCGTGGGCAGGCTCCTGTTCGAGCACACCAGGGTGCACGCCCGCCGACTGGGCTTCGTACGGCTCACCATCGACGCCGACCCTTCCCCAAGCTCTCAACCCGGTTCGAGCAGGGGACACCCCAATCCGAGCCCTTCTACACGGCTATGGGCGCGGTGCGGATCGGCGCCACTCCTTCCGGCTCGATCCCGGGGCGCGAACTGCCGCTGCTGGAGCTCGGTCCCGTATGACGGTCACGTGGGGCGGCGTGGCCCGTACGCGGTCCCGCCGCAGCCCGGGTGCCAGGGCCGACGTCACCACGAGGGAGGCCGCCGCCATCACGGTGATCGCCGTCGCGGGGGAGGACCGCTGGGCGAGGGCGCCCGCGAGCGTGGCCGCCACGCCCTGCATGGCGAGCATTCCGGAGGAGTGCAGGCCGAGGGCCTGGCCCGTCATCGCGTCCGGGGTCAGCGCCATCAGGCGCTCCTGGAACACCAGGCTCGCGGAGAAGGCGGTGGAGGCGACCGCCGCGAGGACCAGGGCCAGGGGCAGCGCCGGGCGCAGGGCGAACAGCAGATAGGGCGCGGCCAGCAGCAGGAGCAGCGGTGTGCCCAGCCGTCCGCGCCACCGTGCGGGCACGAAGCGGCCCGTCACCGTGTCCCCGGCCAGCATCCCCAGCGCCGCACAGGCGAAGAGCAGCCCCGCCCTGTCCGGCCGGTAGGGCACGAAGAGCGATTCGCAGCCGACGACCAGCCCGTTGGGCAGCCAGAGCGCGAGGTACACGCGCCGTCGGGGCGCCGAGGACCACAGCAGGGCGTTGGTCCGCCAGGTCTCGCCCACCGAGGGCCGGCCGGCCGCCCGGGGCGGGCGGCGCGCCAGACCGGACCAGGCCGCCGCGGCGCCGACGGCGTACAGGGTGGCCGCGACGAGGAGCGTGCCGCGGGGTGACAGCACGGCCACCAGGACACCGCCGGCCGCGTACCCGCAGATCTGCACGGTGCCGGAGCACATGTTCAGCACCGAACGCCCCAGCAGGAAGGCGTCCTTGGGGAGCACCTCGTTGAGCAGTCCGTACCGCACCCCGCCGGTCACCGCCGCGACGGCCCCCTCGCCGAGGACGACGGCGAACACCACGGGCAGCGGCAGCCCGGGTACGGCCAGGACGGCGGTCCCGACGCCGAAGGCGAGCGCCGCGCCGCTCAGCGCCCCACGCGGCGGGAGCCGGTCGGCCGCCGACATCAGCAGGGTCGCGCCGATCAACTGGGCGAGTGAGGCACCGAACATGGAGAGCGCGGAGAGCAGCGGCGACCCGGTCGTGGTGAACACGAGGACACCCAGGGCCAGCCCGCTCGTCGTCGAGGCGGCACCCTGCAGCGCGCTCGTCGCGAAGAGGGGCCCGAACTGCGGTACACGGAACACTTCCCGGTAGGTGAGCATGCCGGGAAGTCTCGGCCGGGGTTCCGCACAGCCGTTACTGTTTCGCGCGGAGGCGAAACCATGGGCTGGTGGCAGGTCAACGCGGACACCCTGGCCGCCGGGCGCTTCGTCGTGTCGGAACTGGCCGAAACCACCGCGACCCTCCAGTTCCTGGAGAGCGGAACGGCCACGAACCCGGCCGAACGCGCCTGGTCCGACACCCACCGGCCCGCCTACCGGAAGCGGCTGGCCGAGGACCCGGTCACCGCGGAGCTCGTACGGACCGGGCTCGGCGGCCATTGGATCGCGGACTTCCTCACCCCCACGCCCACCGGCGGGACCACGTTCGCCCAGGATCTGGCCCGGGTGCGCGAGACCTCCCCCGAGGGGGCCCGCGCCGACCTGGAGGTGTCCCGGGGCGGCCCGCTCCCGGCGGTGCTCCACCGGGAGGACCTGCCGCGGAAGGCGGCCGACCTGCTGGAATGGGTAGGGGAGCGGATCGTGCTCCCGGACTGGCCGCGTCGCCGCCGGATCATCGAGGCGGACGTCGTGGCGCGCGCGGGGCAGCTCAGCCAGGGCGGCTGGGCGGCCGCGCTGGACACGCTGAACCCCGGCATGCGCTGGCTGGGCGGCAGCCGCCTCCAGGTCAACCCGCGTGACTACCCGCCCCGTGAACTCACCGGCGTACAGCTGGTGTTCGTCCCCGTCACGCCACGCCAGGGCTGGGTCTCCTGGGACGCCGCCGCACGGCGGTACGCGGTCGTGTACGCCTGCTCCGGAACGCTGTCGGACGCGGACCGGCCCGCCGTCCCCGACAGCCTCGGCCGGCTGCTGGGGCCCGCGCGGGCCGGTGTCCTCGTGCTGCTCGACCGCCCCAGGAGCACGACGGAACTGGTGGCGCTGACCGGTCAGGGGCTGGGATCGGTGGGCCGCCACCTGAAGGTGCTGCTGGACGCGGGCCTGGCCGGGCGCCGCAGGTCGGGCCGCTCGGTGCTCTACTTCCGCACGGAGGCGGGCGAGGTGCTCCTGCGGGCCGGGGCGGGCTGAGGCGCGTCGCGGGCAGCGGTGGGCCGAACCGTGCGCTCAGCTCTCGGCCGGCGCGCGGCGCTCCGCCCGCTTCTGCCGCACGAGGCCGATCACGATCAGCACCGCGGTGAGCGCGCCGGTCGCCAGCAGCTGGTCGCGTGTGTCGGGTTGGCGCAGCATCAGGACGAAGATGCCGGCCATGGCCACCAGCGCCACGATCGTCAGGACCGGGAAGAGCCACATCCGGACGACGAGCCGGTCCGGGGCCTCGCGCTCCGTCCGCCTGCGCAGGATCAGCTGGGAGACCGCGATGAAGATCCAGACGACCAGGATCACCGCGCCGATCATGTTGAGGAGCCACGGGAAGACGTCCTCGGGGCGCCAGTAGCTGAGCAGCACGCACAGGAAGCCGAAGACCGACGAGGCGAGCACGGCGTTGCGCGGGACGCCCGAGGAGATCCGGCCGAGCACCTTCGGGCCCTGGCCGCGGGCGACCAGGGAGCAGGCCATGCGCGAGGAGCCGTAGATGTTCGCGTTCATCGCGGAGAGCAGGGCGACCAGGATGACCACGTTCATGATCTCCGCGGCGCCGCTGATGCCGAGGTGGTCGAGCATCGCGTAGAACGGGCCGACCTCGGCGACCGTGGGGTCGTCCCACGGCACGAGGGTCACGATGACCGCCATCGAACCGATGTAGAAGACCGCGATGCGCCACATCGCCGTACGCACCGCCTTGGCCACGCCCTGCACCGGGTTCTCGGACTCGGCCGCCGCGATGGTGACGGTCTCCAGACCGCCGTACGCGAAGACGGAGGCGAGCAGACCGATGATGAGGCCTTCGGAACCGTGCGGCATGAAGCCGCCGTCACCCGTGAGGTTCGCGGTACCGGGGGAGTCCGTGCCGGGCAGCACGCCCAGGATCGCGAGGACGCCCAGCACCAGGAAGAGCGTGATCGCGATGACCTTGAGCGCGGCGAACCAGAACTCGAACTCACCGAAGTTCTTCACGGCGGCGAGATTCGTGCCGAGGAAGATCACCATGAACAGGGCGACCCAGGCCCACTCCGGCGTACCGGGCAGCCACCCCGTGACGATCTGCGCGGCGCCGATCCCCTCCAGTCCGACGGCGACACAGAGCAGCACCCAGAACGACCAGCCGGCGGTGAATCCGGCCCACGGCCCGATCGCCCGTTCCGCGTGGACGGAGAAGGAGCCGGAGGCGGGATTGGCCGCGGACATCTCTCCGAGCATCCGCATCACGAACATGACCAGCAGTCCGGAGATGCCGTACGCGATGACGATCGAGGGGCCGGCCGCGGCGATGCCCGCGCCCGAGCCGACGAACAGTCCGGCCCCGATCACACCGCCCAGGGCGATCATCGACAGATGGCGCTGCTTGAGGCCGTGGGTGAGCGCGGAGTCGGCGGTGGGGGCGGCGGCGTCCGTGGGGGGCGGCGCGGAGGTCCGGGACATGGACAGGCTCTGTTCACTGGTCGGGACAGGGGACGGCCCACAGTCTGGCCACGAGCCCCGACCACGGGGAACCGTTGTCCGCTATACGGTCACCGGGCTCACACAAGGTGTGCACCCGCCTACACCTTCGTCCGCAGCTCCCGCACCGCCGCCACGAGCAGCACCAGGCCGGTGGCCCCCGCCGACCACAGCAGCTGCGGGCGGGCGGCGTCGTCGGTGAGCATCAGCAGCAGGACGGCCAGCAGACCGGCCAGGGTCACCCACGTCAGCCAGGGGAAGCACCACATCCGCAACGCCAGGGCGTCCGGCGCCTCCCGTTCGAGCCGACGCCGCAGCCGCAGCTGCGAGGCGGCGATCAGGCCCCAGACGAACAGCAGGACCGCCCCGACGGAGTTGAGCATGTACAGGAAGACGGTGTCGGGCCATTCGAGATTGAGCAGCACGGAGACGAAGCCGAAGGCCACCGAGGCAAGCACCGCCCGACGGGGCACCCCGCCCCCGCCGCCCTGCCCGCCGGACACCTTCAGCAGCCCGCGAGGCGCCTCGCCACGCTCGGCCAGCGAGAAGATCATCCGGGACGAGCCGTACAGATTGGCGTTGAGCGCGGACAGCAGCGCCACGAACACCACGATGTTCATGATCTGCCCGGCCGACGGCACACCGATGGAATCCAGGACCTTCACATACGGGCTGAGCCCGGCCTGCTGCGCGGTCCAGGGCAGCACGGTCACGATCACCAGCATCGAACCGACGTAGAAGAAGAGGATGCGCACCACCGCGCTGCGCACCGCACGCCCCACGGCGCGCGCCGGATCGTCGGTCTCGGCCGCCGCGATCGTCACGACCTCCAGGCCGCCGAAGGCGAACACCACCGTCAGCACACCGGAGACCACGCCGTCCCAGCCGTTCGGCAGGAAGCGTCCCTGGCCGGTCAGGTTGGCCAGGCCCACCGGATCCGTGTCCGGGAGGACGCCGAAGACGGCCAGCAGGCCGAGGGCCAGGAAGGCCACGATCGCGGCCACCTTCAGGGCGGCGAACCAGAACTCGAACTCGCCGAAGTTCTTCACCGCCGTCAGGTTGGCCACGGTGAACACCACCATGAACAGCAGCACCCAGAGCCATTGGCCCACCGCGGGCACCCAGGCATGCGCGATCTGTGCGGCCGCCGTCGCCTCCACGGCGAGCACCACCACCAGCATGAACCAGTAGAGCCAGCCCACACTGAAGCCGGCCCAGCGGCCCAGCGCACGCTCCGCGTGGACGGAGAAGGAACCCGACGCGGGCATCGCGGCCGACATCTCGCCGAGCATCCGCATCACCAGCATCGCCAGCACGCCCGCGATCAGATACGAGACGACGACGGCGGGCCCGGCGACCGCGATCCCGGCGCCCGACCCGACGAAGAGGCCGGCGCCGATCACCCCGCCCAGACCCAGCATCGTCAGATGCCGTTGCTTCAGGCCGTGGGCCAGGGGCTCGGACCGTACGGGGGAGGGCGTGGGGGGCGCGTCGTGCATGAGCTGCGGATCACTCTCGGATCATTTATGGGGAACCTACAGTCTCACGGGCCGGCACCTCTTCCCGAACGGAGTGCCGGCCACACCCCCACCTCCGTGACCAGCATCACGCCGAGGAGTCATTGCGTGACGCTCTTTGTACGAACCCGACTAACCCCTCAACCGCCGCTTTGTGGGCGGCTGATGGTGATCCAGGGATGTGCCGTCGGCTAACGTCGGCTCCAGTCCTGCCTGCCGACCTCACCCGCGGAGTCCCGATGAGTACTGCTGCCGCCCCCGTCCGTTCCGGAGCGGTCCTCGCCGACCTGCTGCCCGCAGCCCGGCACCGCTACGCCGTGGACACGGCGCTGGTCGTCGGTGGCGCCGCCCTCACCGGCATCGCGGCCCAGATCGCCGTGCCCGTCCCCGGCTCCCCGGTCCCCGTCACCGGGCAGACCTTCGCCGCACTGCTCATCGGCACCGCGCTCGGCGCCCGCCGCGGCTTCCTCTCCCTCGCCCTGTACGCGGTCGTCGGCATGGCCGGCATGCCGTGGTTCTCCGAGGGCACCTCGGGGCCGGGCGGCGCGTCGTTCGGCTACGTCCTCGGCATGCTGCTGGCCGCCACGGTCGTCGGCGGCCTGGCCCGCCGGGGCGGTGACCGGTCCGTCCTGCGCACCGCGGGCACGATGGCGGCCGGCTCCCTGATCATCTACGCGGTCGGCGTGCCGTACCTGGCGCTCTCCACCGGCATGTCGATGAGCGCCGCGGTCGCGGCCGGCCTCGTGCCGTTCCTGATCGGCGACGCGCTCAAGGCCGCCCTGGCCATGGGCGCGCTGCCCGCCTCCTGGAAGCTCATCGGGCGCCGCGGCTGACCCGGTGTCGTAGCACTAGTAGGCACCACCGAAGAGGCTCGCCGGGTCGTATCGCGCCACCAGACCGGCGAGCCTCTCGCGTGCCCGGGGCTCGTGCACGCCCTCGTACGTCTCCGCGCGGTCCCCGCCGCCGAAGGCGAAGTTCAGCGCACGGCCCAGGGTGTACGGCGCCGTCTCCCCGGCCACCCGCGCGTACAGCGCCCGTACCGCCTCCACGTCCGTACCGTCCAGCGGTGACAGCAGCCGCAGCAGGAAGCCCGCGTCCCGGTGGGGCACCGCGCTGTCCTGGGCGGGCCGCTCGGCCAGGGCGCCGCCCAGGTGGTTGAGCTGGACCACCGTCATCATCGGGGCCTTCGGCCCCGTCAGCTCCAGCACCCGCGCCGCGGCCCCGGCGTCCAGGTCACGGAGCATCAGGCCCTCGCCGTGGTAGGCGTGCGGGAACGGCGGATCGCTGTGGATGGTGTGGCTCTCGGTGTACGGCATCTCCCGCAGCGAGTCGGAGAGCGCAGGCCCGATCGCCCGCAGCGGCGCCACCAGGGCCTCGCCGTCCGCCGCCGTGCCGGTGTACGCGACCCGCACCGAGACCACGTACCGCCCCCGCAGCGGGTCCGGCAGCTGCGGCATGTCGGGGTAGCACATCGCCGCCAGCGAGGAGGTGCAGGTCCCCGGCACGGTCCGCGTCCACTCCAGGTAACGCCGCAGCACATCCGGGGCCGCGTCCCCGTCGAAGGCCAGCGAGCCGCCGTACAGCCGCTCCACGGTCACCAGGCCGATCTCCAGCCCCGTCACGACGCCCAGCCGGTGCCCGCCGCCCCGCAGCCCCCAGAAGAGCTCCGGTTCGGTGTCCGGGGTGACGTGGCGCTCCACACCGTCGGCGGTCACCACGTCGAGCGAGCGGACATGGTCGGCGGCATAGCCGAACTCCCGGGCCAGAATGCCCAGCCCGCCGCCCAGTGTGTACGAGACCGCGCCCACACCCGGCGACGAGCCGTTCAGCGGGGCGAGCCCGTGCGGGGCGGCCGCGGCGACGACCGCGCCCCAGGTGGCACCCGCCCCGATCCGCGCGGTGCGGCGCTCCGGATCGACCTCCACGCCGTCCATCCGGCGGGTACGGATCAGCATCCCGCCCCCGACCGGGCCCGGCAGTCCGTGCCCGGTCGCGTGGACGGCGACGGGCAGCCCGCGCGCGGCGGCGTCGCGCACCGCGGCCAGGACATCGGCGGCGTCCGAAGCCTCCACCAGGAGATCGGGGCGGATGGCGAAGGCGGTCTGGAAACTCTCGATCGCGGGGGTCGCGGTCATGACGAAGGCTCTCCGTTCGCTCGCGGGGATCGCGGGGCGAGGGAGAGCCTTCCGGGTATACCTGACATCCGCCGTCAGGTATGCGTGCCGATCACTCGACCGGCGCCGCCGCCTTCCGGCTGCGGGCGTCGCGCACCAGCGAGACGGCCACCACCAGCGCCGCGACCAGCAGCGAGAGCAGCACCTGCTCGCGCCCGGCGTCGTCGGTCAGCATGTAGACCAGGACGAAGGAGATCATCGCGATGGTCGCCCAGGTCAGATACGGGAAGAGCCACATCCGTACGACGAGCTTCTCCGGCGACTCGCGCAGGATGATGCCGCGCATCCGCAGCTGGGTGAAGCAGATCACCAGCCACACGAACAGGGCGACCGCACCGGAGGAGTTCAGCAGGAACGCGAAGACCGTGTCGGGCCACTGGTAGTTGAAGAACACCGCGACGAAGCCGAACACCACGGACGACAGGATCGCCGCCTGCGGCACGCCCCGCTTGTTCACCCTGGCGAACGCCTTGGGCGCATCCCCCCGCTGTCCCAGCGAGAAGGCCATGCGCGAGGCCGTGTAGAGGCCGGAGTTGAGACAGGAGAGCACGGCGGTCAGCACGATGACGTCCATGACCTGGCCGGCGTGCGGGATGCCGATGACGTTCAGCGCGGCGACGTACGAACCGTCCTCGACGATCGAGGGGTCGTTCCACGGCAGCAGGGTGAGGACCACGAAGATCGAGCCCAGGTAGAAGATCGCGATACGCCAGATCACGCTGTTGGTGGCCTTGGAGACGGCGCGCCGCGGGTCCTCGGACTCACCGGCCGCCAGCGTCACGATCTCGCTGCCCATGAAGGAGAAGACGACCATCAGCACACCCGTGAGGATGGCCCCCGGCCCTTCGGGGAAGAACCCGCCGGTGTCCGTGAGGTGGGCGAGGCCCGACCCCGCGTTGTCCGAGCCGGGCAGGATGCCGAAGACGGCGAGCAGGCCGACGACGACGAACGCGCCGATCGCCACGACCTTGATGCCGGCGAACCAGAACTCGAACTCGCCGTACGAGCCGACCGAGACCAGGTTGGTCGCCGTCAGCACCACCATGACGATCAGGGCCCACGCCCACTGCGGTACGCCGGGGACCCAGCCCTCCAGGATCTTGGCACCCGCCGTGGCCTCGACGGCGAGCACCACGACCCAGAAGAACCAGTACAGCCAGCCGATGGAGAAGCCGGCCCAGCGGCCCAGGGCCTGGTCGGCGTAGGCGGAGAAGGAACCCGAGCTCGGCCGGGCGACGGCCATCTCGCCGAGCATTCGCATGACGAAGACGACCATCAGGCCGACCAGCGCGTACGACAGGAGAATGGCCGGTCCCGCCGCGGCGATGCCGGCTCCGGAGCCGACGAAGAGGCCCGCTCCGATCACGCCGCCGATGGCGATCATCGAGAGATGACGGTTCTTGAGGCCGGCCTGGAGCCCGTCCGGGGAACCCGGCTTACCCGGCTCGCCGGGCTGTTGGCCCGGTCCAGCCAGAGTCGTCTGCGACGTCATGGATCGAATCCTTACGTTTTCTGATCACGCGTGTCGGGTGTTGCCTTCGGCGGGGTGGTGCGAAGGCAAGGCCACGCATTCAAGCCCGACCGGCACCGAAATCGGAACCCCCTAGTCCGTTTCCTTGACCCGATCGTTGCCCGTGTGGCTTTGCGCACAGCCCCGGTGCGAACCGGACCCGTGGAAAGCCCGGTGGGCCCCGACCCCGCTGACGATTACCCCGCCCCGTCCGTGCCACACTTCGCACCATGCGCGTGTACCTCGGCTCCGACCATGCCGGCTTCGAACTGAAGAACCACCTCGTCGAGTGGCTCACGGCCCACGGCCACGAGGCCCTCGACTGCGGTCCTCACATCTACGACGCCCAGGACGACTACCCGCCGTTCTGCCTCCGTGCCGCCGAGCGGACGGCCGCGGACAAGGGCAGCCTCGGGATCGTCATCGGCGGCTCCGGCAACGGCGAGCAGATCGCCGCGAACAAGGTCAAGGGCATCCGCGCCGCGCTCGCCTGGAGCGAGCAGACCGCCGCGCTCGGCCGTGAGCACAACGACGCCAACGTGGTGGCCATCGGCGGCCGGATGCACACGGTGGAGGAGTCCACCAAGTTCGTCGAGATCTTCCTGGCCACCCCGTACTCGGGTGAGGAGCGCCACACCCGCCGCATCGAGATGCTCTCGGCGTACGAGAACACCGGCGAGCTCCCCCCGATCCCGGCCCACCACCCGCAGCAGGGCTGACCAGGCCCCGCACCCGCTTTCCCTGTGCCGCCGGGTCCGTACCCGGCGGCACAGGCGCGTCACCAGGAGATGCCGTGCCCGAGGGGCATACGATCCACCGCCTCGCCGCGGACCACCACGAGCGGTTCGCGGGCCGCGCGGTGCGCGTGAGCAGCCCCCAGGGCAAGTTCTCCGACAGCGCGGCCCTGCTGGACGGCCGGACCCTCACCGGCGTCGACGCGCACGGCAAGCACCTCTTCCTCGGCTTCGAGGGGTCGGTCTGGGTCCACATCCACCTCGGCCTCTTCGGCAAGCTCGGCTTCGGCACGGCTCCGGCGCCGCCGCCCACCGACACGGTCCGGCTGCGCCTGCTCGACGACGCCCATTACGCCGACCTGCGCGGCCCCACCACGTGCGCCCTGATCACGGACCCCGAGAAGCGCGCGATACACGACCGGCTCGGCCCGGACCCGCTGCGGGCCGACGAGGACGGCGAGCGGGCCTGGCAGCGGATCTCCCGCAGCCGCGTCACGGTCGCCGCCCTGCTGATGGACCAGAAGGTCGTCGCGGGCGTCGGCAACGTCTACCGCGCGGAGGTCCTCTTCCGGCACGGCATCGACCCGTACCGCCCGGGGAAGGACCTCACGCGGGGTGAGTGGGACGCGATCTGGGCCGACCTCGGCCTCCTGATGCGCGAGGGCGTGCGGAACAACCGCATCGACACGGTCCGCCCCGAGCATCTGCCGGAGGCGATGGACAGGCCCCCGCGGGTCGACGACCACGGCGGCGAGGTGTACGTCTACCGCCGGGCCAGGCAGGCCTGCCACATCTGCGGCACCGAGGTCCGTACGGCGGACCTGGCGGCCCGCAACCTCTTCTGGTGCCCGTCCTGCCAGCCGTCGGCACCGGGCCGCCAGTAGGGCTTCGTTAGGTTCTGCGTCTACGTCTGCTTCGGTTGCGGGGTAGGGGGCGGTGCAGGTGCCGGTCCAGCCCTTCAGCGGGTCCTGGAGGGGCCGGAAGGCCGGCGGTCAGCCCCAGACAGGAGCCGAAAAGATGCTGGCCGAGTTGTACCCAGCGTGCGGGAGGGCGGGCCAGCCTACGGGGTCGGGCTGGATACGGTGGAAGTCCGCGGCCACAAGCGTCGCCAGGTTGAAGTACGCCTCCCGGGTCTGCGCCTTCATCTTGGCCAGGTCGACCTCCGCTCCTGCGGAGAGGTGCTCGTCGAAGGGGATCACCACCACACCGCGGCAACGAGCACGGAAGTGGGCCACCACATCGTTCAGCTTGACGATCTTGCCGGTCTTGCGCGCTTCGGACACCACGGTGATGCTCCGCTGGACCAAGTCCGCGTAGCCCTGGGCATTGAGCCAGTCCAGGGTGGTGCTCGCGCTGGCAGCGCCATCCACGCTGGACGTGGCCACGACGATCAGCTGATCCGCGAGATCCAGGACGGCGCCCATGGCGCTGTGGAGGAGGCCGGTACCGGAATCCGTGAGGATGATCGGGTAGTGCTGCCCGAGGCAGGCGACGACCTTGCGGTAGTCCTCGTCGTTGAACGCGGTGGAGAGGGCAGGGTCCACATCGTTGGCGAGGACCTCCAGGCCGCTCGGCGCCTGGGACGTGTAGCGGCGTACCGCCATGTAGTTGGGCAGGTCCGGGAGATCGGCCACCAAGTCACGGATGGTCGCGTTGGTCTCCCGGCGCACCCGGCGACTGAGTGTGCCGGCGTCCGGGTTGGCGTCGATGGCGACGACCCGGTCCTGGCGCTCGGTGGCCAGCATCGCGCCCAGGGCGGTGGTGGTGGTGGTCTTGCCGACTCCGCCCTTCAGGCTGATGACGGCGATCTTGTAGCAGTCCATCACCGGGGTGTGGAGTACGGCGAGCTTCTGCTGCCGTACCCGTTCGGCACTCCTTCCACCGATGCGCAGTTTCTTGAGACCGTCCCGGATGCTTGCCTTGTTGCGAAGGAGACGGTCGGACGAAAGCTCGACCGACGAGCTCTGCCCCAATGCGCTGCCGTGCCCAGAGCGATCGAGCGGCGCAGGGCCGTAGCCGGCCGCCGCCCGGCGGTTGACCGGTGGACCATCGGCGAACCGTGACCGCTGCGCCGTCCTGGGGTACGGGCGTGACAGAGGAGCTCCTCCCAGGTCATTGGCTGCGGACGTCTCGGCGGATGCCTGTGGTCCGAATTCACCGTGCCGTTCGTCGGCCGACCGCACAAACGGCACGGGTTCCCTCGAGGCGGAGCTCTGGGGCTCGGCTGCGGCATTCCGATCCGGTGCCCTGTAGCCTCCGGCGGCGTCCGGCCTGCCCTCCCTCCCATCAGGAGCAGGGCTGCCGACGCTGATGTCACGGTCATTCGTCATATTGTTCAGTCCTTTCGATGATCTTGAAGAGCTCTTGGGGACAGCTTCGGCGCGTCGGTGACGGGATGCTTCCGCCATCGATCTACCGTGTTCTTCTGAGTGATGAGGCGCATCGCCACCGGGGCAGTCCTCGACATCGGACGCAGACATCTGCCGCTGGCCGACAGGAGGGCATTTCTGGATCTCAGGAGCAGCGACCTTCGGCCGGTCGGTCCCTGCCGCTGGACCCTCGGGGGGGCGGCCGCCCCCCCGAGGGTCCAGGCGGGCCGGCGGTCCGTGCCCGGACGGGAGCAGTTCGGGAGCGTCAGCGCCTTTCGTCGCTGGGGCCTGCATGCTCCGAAGATGCGACGGCTTGGCGACCGGGCGGAGGCCTTTTCGGACCAGCAAGCCGTTGCTGTCGACGGACAGGTCATGCTCAATGAACTGCTCCACGGTCACGACCTGCTTTCCCGCCCTCAAGGCCTGCGGAGGTTGCGTCCAGGCCATGGCCTGCCCATGCCCGCCCCACTCACGCGCCGCCACCGCGAGGCGTTCAGCGGTTTCCATGGCTTGCTGGACGGCCGGCGGAATTTCGAGCCGGCTCCTCACCCGGTACCGCCCGGTTCCCAAGTCGTCCGCGCACTGCAACTGCACTTTCAGGGGCCCCACGAAGGAGTACAGCTGCGACTCGGCATACTCGCGTACCTTCTCGACCAGCTCTTCGCCGAGCATTACCAGGCACGTGCTGTGCAATGCGTGATCGTCGTTGTTGAGCTCGACGACAAAGCTGTTGGGCACAACAGTGCGGTCGTGGCTCCAGATTCTGGCATTGACGTCACACTCACGCCGGAGCGCGCCGACGAACTCCAAAGGCTGCACCGCAGACTTGAAGGCTTTGGCGAAGGCGCCGTTCACCCAGGCCTCGAAGCGCTGCTCCAGCTTGTTCAGCGTTCCCACTGTCAGCCTTCCAGTACGGATCGCCCGCCATTTGAGCGAATGTGCGTTCACTGACTGGGTCTTTTTAGCCAAATTTCGCCCATTACTGCGGTGTGTCTCCGTGATTCACTCGATCGTCTCCACAGTCGCCCGCTTCGGCGCATGCCTGGGCCGACCGAACCGGTGTCCCGCCACCCACGCCCTTGCCTGTCCCTTCCTGCGGAATGGCGACACGGAAGCGTCCCCGCCGGCTGTCCGGAAGTGGTATCCACGGCAGCCCCAGCAACCGCTCCCCCGCCCGCCTCGAACCTCCGCCGGGGTCTGCATGGAACCAGCACCGGGACGAGGCCGTGTCGACTCGATGTCGACGGACCTCCTTCCCTGCCTGCACCAGTGAGTCCTGTGGCAGCGGGAGGTGGTTACACAGTGTTGCGACCCCGGCTCTGTCTCCGGGCTCTGTGACGCCGGGGGTCCCCGGGGCCGGGAGGCGCCGTGTTTCCCGGCTCGGGCAGACGAGATAGGCGGTGGGGGGCGGGAATGGTGGAGGTCACCGTCCCGCACCTCGCCGGCGGGAACGGCGAAGCGCGCTCGGCAGCGACAACTACGACCCCTTCCGCCCGGTCAAGCTGGGTGGTGGCGGTGGCGGCGGGCAGCTTCCGGCGCCAGGTGTCTCCTGGCCGGTCCTCCAGGGCGGTTCCAAGGGTGCGGACGTGCGGTCCCGCCCAGCAGCCACTGACCGCGCGGGGCTAGGCGGTCGAGGCCGACGGCATCCTCGGCACGAAGACCCGCTCCCGGGGTGATCCAGTTCCAGAAGCCCCGGTCCCTGGCCGCTGACGGCGTCAGCGGCCCGGAGACCTGGCGCCCTGCTCGGCACCCGCCGACGCGAGCGGTCCCGGCGGCCGGCCCACGGCTCCTTCTCGCTGCACCCGCAGACCAGAAACAGAACCTAACGAAGCACTACTAGGGCCTCTCGTTTGACCGGCCGGGTTCAGAATCCGTGCGGGCACCACGGCTGCACGTCCGAGGAGAACGCCAGGGCGGCCTCCGCCAGTGCGCCCACCCGTAGTTCCCGCACCTGCCCGGCCGCCGCGAGCATCGTCAGCGACACGCCGCCCAGATAGGCGGCCCCCAACTGGTTCACGGACAGAGCCAGGTCGGGCTCCTCGTCCGTCCTCCGGCAGGTGGCCGCGCCCTTCGCCTCGGCCGTCAGGCGCCAACGCCCCGCGTTCCAGGGGCAGAAGGTGTCCTCCACCTCCAGCACCACGTCGACGGGGGCTTGGTAGCGCCGGGCCTCCAGTGCCGCACCCAGCTCGACCAGCCGCACGTACAGCCCGTCACGCTGCCGCACCTCGCAGCGCCGGACGTCGGAGACCAGCCGGAGCACGGCGTCGTCCGCGGGCCGGTTGCGGCACTCGACCACCGTCGTCAGGTCGATCCCGAACAGGAAGCGCCACAACGCCGCGTACGAGGCGGGGTCCAGCGCCGCCAGGTCACGCACCGCCACCGTGCCCCGGGGGCCGGCGTCGTCCCAGGCGGGCCGCAGGTGGAACGTCGCGTACCCCGTCACCTCGCCGTCCCGCTCCGCGAGCACGCACTGCAGCGGGGAGCCGCCCTTCCGGCCGCTCTCCGGGTCGTTCACGGGCACCCGCTCCCAGCCGGGCCGGCGCAGCGGAGTGCCGGGACGGCTCGGGGCCAGTTGCGCGTACACCGCCTCGCAGGCGTCGAGAGCCTGTGCGGGGGACGACCTGCGCACCCGCACCCCGCCCGTGCCCGGGGGAAGCGCCAGGGAGGCCCGGGAGGTGTCGATCCGCAGGTTCGTCTCGGTCGTGGCCGCGCTGTAGCCGAACCGGCCGTAGATGCCGGGCTCCGACGCCAGCAGCACCGCGAGCGGCTCGCCCCACGAGCGGACGTCGTCCAGCTGGCGCCGCATCATCGCCGTCAGCAGCCCCTGCCTGCGGTGCGTCGAGGAGACGCTCACGCCCGTGACCCCGGCTGTGGGCACCGCGGCCCCGCCGGGCACGGTCAGCCGGAAGCTGTATGAACCGGCCGTCCCCACGCAGTCCGCGCCGTCCCAGTGGGCGAGCGCACGCTGCGGCTCGGCCAGGGCGGCGTACATCTCGCGGCTCTCGGGAGAGAAGGGGACCCCGCCGAAAGCCAACTCGAGACAGCCGAACCAGGCATCCGATTCCGCCGCCGACAGCACCCGCAGTTCCGTAGTCATGACCCCTGCCTACCAGGGCCGCGAGGCGTGAGCGAACCAGTTTCGAACACATTGTCACCGGGTCCCCCTGCACCGGAGGCCGCCGGGTGGATAAGGTCCGGGCAATGGCCCGTCGCAGAGGAGCAGACACCTACCCCGCCCGGTGGCGAAGATCAGCGCACCGGGCGCGCATCGCGCTGCGCAGGTCCGGAGTCGACTACTTCCGCGGGGACGGCTCCGACTGGATAGCCCTGGCCGGTCTGCTGATCATCATTCCGGTGATCACCTGCACCACGCTGATCAACCCGGTCTGGTGCTCACCGACCGCCCTGGCCCTGCCGATCGTCGCGGGCGGTCTGCTGCTGCGGCCGGCCAGCCTGCTGAGTCTCTACGCGACCGCCGCCGCGGCCCTGATCGTGGAGTCCGTCGCCCTGGGCCCCTATGCGGAAGGGCCCGCCCGGGTCACACCGGGAACCGTCCTGGTCGTCGCGGCCTGCGGCTTCTTCGGCCTCGTCCTCGCGCAGTTCCGGGCCAGGGTCGGGGTGCCGTGGCGACGCGGCGGCACCATGCTCTTCGACCTGCGCGAGCGGATCCGGGTCCAGAGTGCCCTGCCGCGGCTCCCCGAGGGCTGGCACCGCGAGATGGCACTCCGCCCCGCGGGCGGCCAGTCCTTCTCCGGTGACTTCGTCGTCGCCGCCCGTACCAACGGCGGCCGCACCCTGGAAGTCGTGCTGACCGATGTCTCCGGCAAGGGCATGGACGCGGGTTCCCGCGCCCTGCTGCTGTCAGGAGCCTTCGGCGGCCTCCTCGGCTCCCTGCCCCCGCACGGCTTCCTCCCCGCGGCCAACGGCTACCTGCTGCGCCAGGACTGGGACGAGGGCTTCGCCACCTCCATCCATCTCGTCCTGGACCTGGACTCCGGCGACTACGAACTCCTCTCGGCCGGACATCCCCCGGCGCTGCAGTTGCACGCGGGCAGCGGCCGGTGGGAGGAGAAGGCCGCGGAGGGCCCGCTGCTCGGTGTGTACGACGGTGCGCAGTTCGACGCGGTGAAGGGCTCGCTGGCGCCCGGGGACGTTCTGATGCTCTTCACGGACGGCCTGGTCGAGGCGTCCGACCGGGACATCGCCGAGGGCATCGACCGGCTGACCGGCGAGGCCGACCGCTACGTCGCCACGGGCTTCGAGGGTGCGGCCTGGCATCTGATCGAGGCCTGTGCGAAGGACGTCAACGACGACCGCGCGCTCCTGCTGCTGTCCCGCCGGGGATGAACCACACGGAACCGGTCGAAACCGTACAGGCGTCAAGCCAAGTGTTCGTCCGTCACCCGAACGTGAAGTCTTCCCGGGTGCGTGATCCCTGGCACGTCGTCCGGGGTGCGTGATCCCGGGCACGTCGTTCTCGGTACGTCGTCCCGGGTGCGGGGAGACGGACCTCGCACCCGGGGCATCCGCACGTCAGACCGCTACCGCCTCTTTCTCGGCCTCCTGGTCCCGCGCCCGTCCTCCGGGAAGGATCCGGGCGAGCCAGTGTGATCGGCCGGCCGCCAGGGGCGACAGGACCGCGAGCAGGAGCACGTACCCGGCGATGAACGGGGAGAGCCGTTCGTCCAGGCCCGCGCCCGCCGCCATCGTGGCGAGGATCAGCGCGAATTCACCTCGCGCCAGCAGGGTGGTGGAGATGTTCGCCGTGGCCTTCGGCCCGAAGGCGTAGATCTTCGCCGTGGCCATCCCCGCGAAGACGTTCATCGCCACGGTCACCGCGACGGCGGCCAGCACCGGCCACACCACGCTCGGCAGGTCGCCGGGGTTGATGGACAGCCCGAAGGCGAAGAAGAAGATCGCGCCGAACGCGTCCCGCAGCGGGTGCACCAGCTTCAGGATGCGGGGACCCGAGGTGGTGCTGCCCAGCATCAGGCCGACCATGAACGCGCCGATCGCGTCGGCCACCCCGAACCACTCGGAGATCCCGGCGACGAAGACGGCGACGCCGAGGAAGGAGATGACGAGGAGTTCGTCGTCCCTGGTGTTCATCAGCTTGCCGATGAGCTTCGTGCCGAACCGGGCCACCAGGGCGAGCAGCAGCAGGAAACCGAATGCCTTGCCGCCGTCGAGCACCGCCGCGCCGAGACTGTCCGCGCCGGACAGGATCGGCTGCAGGGCGGCCAGGTAGAGGGCGAGGAAGACGTCCTCGACGACGATGATGCCGAGGATCGGCCGGGTCTCCGGACTGCCGATCCGGCCGAGGTCCACCAGGACCTTCGTGACGATGGCCGACGAGGAGATCCCGAGCACGCCCGCGAGGACCAGCGCTTCCGAGGTGCCCCAGCCCAGCGCGAAGCCGAAGCCGAGCCCCGCGCCGACGTTCAGGGCGAGATAGGTGCCGCCGGCGAGCGCCATCTTGCGCCCGCCCTTCTTCAGGTCGTCCAGGTGGAACTCGAGGCCGAGGTAGAAGAGCAGCAGCACGAGACCGAGCGCGGAGAGCATCTCCAGGTCGTGCGGGTCGTCGAGAAGCACGACCCCGGGTGTGTGCGGGCCGAGGAGGATCCCGGCCAGGATGAACAGGGGGATGGTCGGCAGTCCGATACGGCCGCCGACGCGTGCGAGGACGGCGGCGGCGAGGAACGCGCCCCCCATGGCGATGAGCGTGTCTGCGTGTCCGATGAGCCCGTCTCCTTCGTTCGGTCAAGAGTGCGTCAAGAAATCGTCAGTAATTAGTTTACCGAATGATTCCGAGTGCATCGGAAGACCCTTCGGAATGCCGCGGTGCCCGTCGTACAGTCGGCCCATGCCGAACCCGTATCTGACCCTGTCCCAGGTGGAAGCGATCGCCCGTGAGGCCCATCGCCTGCAGACCGACAAGGCGGGGCGCCCGTACGCGGAGCATCTGGCCGCGGTGGCCGAGGGCGTACGGATCCGGGGCGGCGGCGAGGAGCAGATCGCCGCCGCCTGGCTGCACGACGCGGTCGAGGACGGCGTGCTCTCCCGGCAGTGGCTGGACGAGGCCCCGCTGCCCCGGCGGGTAAAGGAAATGGTCCTCGCCGTCACCAAGCGGGACGGCGAGGACCTCTTCACGTACACCGGGCGGATTCTCGCCACGCCCGGAGCGCTGCTGATCAAGGAGTCGGATCTGGCGCACAACGCGGACCCGGACCGGCTCGCGGTCCTGGAGCCGGCGACCCGTACCCGGCTGAGCGAGAAATATGCGCAGGTGCGCGGCCTGTTGGGGCTGGCCGGCGGCGTCACCCCCGCCGAACAGCGGGATCAAGCCAACCCGGCGGCCGACTGACGCGCCGAGGGGATCGGCCCCCGGAGGGAGGGGGCCGATCCGGACAGGATCAGCGCTTGGCGGGAGTCTTGCGGAACGCCCAGTTCATGTCCGGCTCGGTCGCGAAGCGGAGCGCGCGCCGGACCGGCGGGGTGCACAGCAGGGTCACGGCGACGGCGGCGACGAGAGAGATGAGGACGAGCCCCACGGGCCCCGAGAGCCACTCGTAGCGGTCGAAGAGGCCGTAGTAGTCGGCAGCCCTGATCAGGAAGCCGTGCAGCAGGTAGCCGCAGATCGTCCCGGCGCCCAGCACGGTGAACCACATGTGGCGACGCGGGACCAGGGCGAGGAACGCGACCGTGAGCACCAGCGCGCATCCGAACATCGCCAAGGTCATCACGGGCCCCGCCCACCACTGGAAGTCCAGCTCCTGGGCGCTGTCGCTCCGGTAGAACCAGCCCAGCCGCATGTGCGGCGCGATCCAGTAGGCGAAGGCCAGGGTCGCGGCGAACAGGGGGACGGCCAGCATCCGTACCTCGCGCCGCCGGATCAGCTGGAAGTGCTCCGGCTTCATCAGCAGGCCGAGCACGAAGAACGGCAGGAGCTGGCAGACGCGCTGCAGGTCCAGATCGTCGCCGATGCCCGGCGAGACCGAGGCGAGCGCCGCGATCAGCAGGGCGACCGGGAGCGGGTGGCGCAGCGACTGCCAGATCGGTGTGGTGACCCGCCAGATGAACAGGGCGATCAGGAACCAGGTGAGGAACAGCGGGTCGAGCAGGGTGATGGGCGCATCGCCCTCACCGCCCGCGTAGCGCTTGAAGAGCGAATAGGCGGTCTCGAAGAGCACGTAAGGCACCGCGACGCCGGTGACGAGCCGCTTCACCTTGGGCGCGCTCATGTTGAACGACCGCGAGAAGTATCCGGAGACGAGGATGAACGCCGGCATGTGGAACGTGTACACGACCATGTACAGCGCTCGCGTCGCGCGGCTCCCGTCCATCACGGGCTCCCACGCGTGGGCCACGGCGACGAGCACGATCGCGAGGTACTTCACATTGTCGAAGTACGCGTCACGACTCTTGGCCGGTGCGGGCGCCTCCGTGGGGGCAGGAGCCGTCCGGACGGCGGGGGAGGGCGCCCCCGGGGCCGTCAGGATCTGCTCGTGTCTCGGCTCCGACTCCCGGCTCTCCGGGGTGATCGGGGCCCTCTGAATTTCGCTCGGAGCTTGGGACATCTCATGCACCTTAGACCCGTCGATCGGTATGCGTAAAACTCCGCGGAGATATCGCGTGTTCCCTGTCTTTCGAATGCGAAACCACCGACAACCGCCCGTTACGTGCTGATTCATCCGTCTTAAATGGTGCATATTGGCGGCTGGTTGGCGAGAGTGAATTTCGTCGCACGAACTCCTGGCAAATCGCTGTGAATGAAGTGTGGGGATATGGAAACGATCACATCGGGCCAGTATTCGAACTGCCCTGCGCGCAGCGGACGCACAGCGTCTCGGTGCGCCCCCTCTCCGCCCCCTGGAGGGCGCCGCGTGCGCCGGATCGCACCAGAGCGCTCCTGCTTGCACGCGGGCGTGAGGATGGCGCGATCCGGTCATCTCTCTCCATCACCCGGCAGCAGTCACAGGGGAGTTGGTGGCACGATGGACGCGACGGAGGTGTGCTGGCCGCACGCCACCGGGCCGGCAAGGCGGACCGACCAAGGGTGTGATCAGTCGTGGCCATTTCACTGTCTGTGGTGCTTCTGCTGGGGATCGTCCTGGTGGTGCTGATCCGCGGTGGATCCATCAAGGGCGGGCCGGCGGTCGTCGCCGTGCTCTTCGGCTTCTTCCTGGCCTCGACGGGCATGGCGCCGTCGATCAACAGATTCATGAACTCGATAGCCGACACGATCAACCAGATCAGCTTCTGAGCTTCCGGAAGCACCCGGCCTGGCGCACGGACCGCCGACCGGGCCGTACGCATGGAACGGGCCAGGAGTGAACGCGCCTCGCCGGACCGGGAGATGGCGCCGGATCCGGACGGGCACGGGAGCCTCGGCCCACACGTCAGGAAGGACATCGTGCCCGCCTACGTCATCGCCCACCTGCAAGAGGCGCCCCCGCACCCGGAGATCGCCGAGTACATCGAGCGGCTCCCCGGCACCTTCGAGGTGTACGGCGGGCGGTACCTCGTGCACGCCACGCCGCACGACGTGAAGGAGGGCAGCTGGCCCGGGCACGTCGTGATGATCGGCTTCCCCGGGATCGAGGAGGCGCGCGCCTGGTGGGACTCACCCGCCTACCGGGAGATCGCGTCGCTGCGCTCACGGCACATCGAGGGCGACATCGTCATGGTCGAGGGCGTCCCCGAGGATTACGACCCGGCCGCCGCCGTGAAGGCGTTGCGGGATGCGCTGCCCCCGGGGAGTGAGCGGGTCCCGAAGAGCTGTGGAAAACACTCAGGGCCGGGCGGAGGAAGAATCCTCCGCCCGGCCCTGAGCCGTTGGAGCGGGCGACGGGAATCGAACCCGCGTAGCTAGTTTGGAAGACTAGGGCTCTACCATTGAGCTACGCCCGCAAGCACCGCGACGCCGGTCCGGAAGACCCGGCGGAACTCGGTACGGGAAGCATCGTAGCGGGTCGGGGAAGGTGCGCGCACACCCGTATCGGCGTGCCTCCGTGACGGACCCGGGGACGCTTGCGCGAAGCGGCCTGCGCGGCGTCCTTCTGCATGTACCCTACGTGTCGCACCGACGGGGTGTGGCGCAGCTTGGTAGCGCGTCCGCTTTGGGAGCGGAAGGTCGTCGGTTCGAATCCGGCCACCCCGACCACCAGCAAGATCGCATTGTGGGAGTCCTCCCCCTTGCCGTTACTATGCAAATTGCGTGCCCGTGTGTCTGATGTACCGGGCTCGATCCGCGAAGCCGCCTCTCGGCGGCCCAGCAGAACCCCAAGAAGTCAGCCACCAAGGAGACCGAACCGTGAAGAGCGCCGTGGAGACCCTGAACCCGACTCGGGTTCGGCTCAGCATCGAGGTGCCCTTCGAGGAGCTCAAGGACAGCCTCGACGCGGCGTACAAGAAGATCAACCAGCAGGTCACGGTGAAGGGCTTCCGTAAGGGCAAGATCCCCAACCGCGTCATCGACCAGCGGTTCGGCCGTGGTGCTGTGCTGGAGGAGGCCGTCAACGACGCCCTTCCGAAGTTCTACACCGAGGCTGTCAACGAGGGTGAGCTCAACGTTCTGGGCCAGCCCGAGGTTGACATCACCGAACTCAAGGATGGCGAGCTGCTGGCCTTCACCGCCGAGGTGGATGTCCGTCCCGAGATCGAGATTCCGGACTACTCCGGCATCGAGGTCACCGTGGACGCACTCGAAGTCAGCGACGAGGACGTCGACAAGGCCGTGGAGCAGCTCCGTGAGCGCTTCGCCTCGACCAACCCGGTCGAGCGCGCCGCGGCCGAGGGCGACGTCGTCACGATCGACCTCGAGGCCAAGGTCGACGGAGAGGTCCTCGAGGACGGCGTGGCCGCCGGTGTCTCGTACACCATCGGCTCCGGCGAGCTCCTCGAAGGCATCGACGAGGCCGTGACCGGCCTGGAGGCCGGTGGCGAGGCCACCTTCACCTCCGAGCTGAAGGGCGGCTCCGCCGAGGGCAAGGAAGCGGAGGTCACCGTCAAGGTCACCGCCGTCGCCTCCCGCGAACTGCCTGAGCTGGACGACGACTTCGCGCAGATGGCGAGCGAGTTCGACACGCTCGCCGAGCTCCGCGAGGACAGCCGCAAGCGCCTCGAGAGCACCAAGCAGTACGACCAGGCCACCCAGGCCCAGGAGCGGGTCCTGGAGGAGCTGCTGAAGCTGGCCGAGGTCCCGATCCCCGAGAAGCTTCTCGCGGACGAGGTCCAGACCCGCAAGCACAACCTGGAGCACCACCAGCTCGGCCAGATGGGTCTCGACCTGGAGAAGTACCTCGAGATCCAGGGCAAGACCCTCGAGGAGTTCGAGAACGAGACCTCCGAGCAGGCCATCAAGGGCATCAAGACCCAGTTCATCCTTGACGAGCTCGTCAACAAGGAGAAGCTGAACGTCAACCAGGAGGAGCTCACCGAGCACCTCATGCGGCGCGCGCAGTCCTCCGGCATGAGCCCCGACCAGTTCGCCCAGGCCGTCGTCGAAGGCGGCCAGGTGCCGATGCTCGTCGGCGAGGTCGCCCGCGGCAAGGCTCTCGCCGTCGTGGTCGAGGCCGCCAAGGTCACCGACACCAACGGTGAGGTCGTCGAGCTCGAGGACGACGAGGACGAGGCCACCGAGACGGTCGAGGCCGCCGAGGAGACCACCGAGCCGGCCGACGAGAAGAAGGACGAGAAGAACGAGGCCTGAGCCCCGCTCCGATCGTTGATCTGATCCGCACGACGGGCCCCGGACGTATCAGTCCGGGGCCCGTCGTCGTATCGGCCCGCGCCCGGGGGGAACCGCCCGGGAACCCTTGTGCGGACTGCTCACCTTGCGCTCCCAGCGAACAGTTGGGGAAGCGGGATGGCGTTGTCCCACCTGCGCGTTAGGGTCCATGAAGAGGAAGGGTCGGGTAGTCCCGGCCCACCCGGTACGAAGACGCTGAGACGGCCGGAGCCGTCAGAGACGAGCAGGTGGATACGTGACGAATCTGATGCCCTACGCCGCCGGAGAGCCGTCCCTCGGTGGAGGCCTCGGTGACCAGGTCTACAGCCGACTGCTCGGCGAGCGCATCATCTTCCTCGGTCAGCAGGTCGACGATGACATCGCCAACAAGATCACCGCACAGCTTCTGCTCCTTGCCGCGGAACCCGACAAGGACATCTACCTCTACATCAACAGCCCCGGCGGTTCGGTGACGGCCGGCATGGCGGTCTACGACACCATGCAGTACATCCCGAACGACGTGGTCACCATCGGTATGGGCATGGCGGCCTCCATGGGCCAGTTCCTGCTCACCGGTGGCACGGCGGGCAAGCGCTTCGCGCTCCCGAACACCGACATCCTCATGCACCAGGGTTCGGCCGGCATCGGCGGTACCGCCTCGGACATCAAGATCCAGGCGCAGTACCTGCTCCGTACGAAGACGCGGATGGCCGAGATCACCGCGCACCACTCCGGTCAGACCGTGGAGACGATCATCCGCGACGGCGACCGCGACCGCTGGTACACCGCCGAGGAGGCCAAGGACTACGGCCTCATCGACGAGATCATCTCGGTCGCGTCGGGCATCCCGGGCGGCGGCGGCACCGGAGCCTGATCCGGGCGTGCACCACCCCGCACCCTCTCGTACGCCGAGACCTCCAGCCCACAGATACGCCACCAGGATGGTGAACACCCACATGAACAACTTCTCCGGCGCCTCCGCGAGCGGCCTCTACACCGGCCCGCAGGTGGACAACCGCTACGTCGTCCCGCGCTTCGTGGAGCGCACCTCGCAGGGTGTGCGTGAGTACGACCCGTACGCGAAGCTCTTCGAGGAGCGCGTGATCTTCCTCGGTGTGCAGATCGACGACGCCTCGGCCAACGACGTCATGGCGCAGCTGCTGTGCCTGGAGTCGATGGACCCGGACCGCGACATCTCGATCTACATCAACAGCCCCGGCGGCTCGTTCACCGCGCTCACCGCGATCTACGACACGATGCAGTTCGTGAAGCCGGACATCCAGACGGTCTGCATGGGCCAGGCGGCCTCCGCCGCCGCCGTCCTGCTGGCCGCGGGCACCCCGGGCAAGCGCATGGCGCTCCCGCACGCCCGTGTGCTGATCCACCAGCCGTCCTCGCAGACCGGCCGTGAGCAGCTCTCCGACCTGGAGATCGCGGCCAACGAGATCCTGCGGATGCGCACCCAGCTCGAGGAGATGCTGGCGAAGCACTCCACCACCCCGCTGGAGAAGATCAGCGAGGACATCGAGCGCGACAAGATCCTTACCGCCGACGACGCACTCGCGTACGGTCTGGTGGACCAGATTGTCTCCACCCGTAAGACCACAGCAGGCGCGTCCGTCTGACGTCGGTCTTTCCCCTTGGCACATTCCACCCGCACGGCCCCGGCCGTGTGAACCGTGCCAAGGGGGGCCCGAACGGGGGGCCAGGCAAGGTACCGTCGGATAGAGGCACCAGGAGCCGCTGAACCAGGCTGCTCCCAGGCGAAGGGGAAGCACCTCGTGGCACGCATCGGTGATGGCGGCGACCTGCTCAAGTGCTCGTTCTGCGGAAAGAGCCAGAAGCAGGTGAAGAAGCTCATCGCGGGACCCGGTGTGTACATCTGCGACGAGTGCATCGATCTCTGCAACGAGATCATCGAGGAGGAGCTCGCAGAGACCTCCGAGGTGCGGTGGGAGGAGCTCCCCAAGCCGCGCGAGATCTACGAGTTCCTCGAGGGGTACGTCGTCGGGCAGGAGCCCGCGAAGAAGGCCCTCTCGGTCGCTGTGTACAACCACTACAAGCGGGTCCAGGCCGGGGAGAACGGCGGCGGCGCGAATCGTGACGACGCGATCGAGCTCGCCAAGTCCAACATCCTGCTGCTGGGCCCCACGGGCTCGGGCAAGACGCTCCTCGCGCAGACGCTGGCCCGCATGCTCAACGTCCCGTTCGCCATCGCGGACGCGACGGCGCTGACGGAGGCCGGCTATGTCGGTGAGGACGTCGAGAACATCCTGCTGAAGCTGATCCAGGCCGCTGACTACGACGTCAAGAAGGCCGAGACCGGCATCATCTACATCGACGAGATCGACAAGGTCGCCCGCAAGAGCGAGAACCCGTCGATCACGCGCGACGTATCCGGCGAGGGCGTCCAGCAGGCCCTGCTGAAGATCCTGGAGGGCACCACCGCCTCCGTACCGCCGCAGGGCGGACGGAAGCACCCGCACCAGGAGTTCATCCAGATCGACACGACGAACGTGCTGTTCATCGTGGGCGGCGCCTTCTCGGGCCTGGAGAAGATCATCGAGTCGCGGGCCGGCGCCAAGGGCATCGGCTTCGGGGCCACGATCCGCTCCAAGCTTGAGATCCAGGCGAGCGACCAGTTCCAGGAGGTCATGCCGGAGGACCTGGTGAAGTTCGGGATGATCCCCGAGTTCATCGGCCGTCTCCCCGTGCTGACCTCGGTCCACAACCTGGACCGTGAGGCACTGCTCCAGATCCTGGTCGAGCCGCGCAACGCGCTGGTGAAGCAGTACCAGCGCCTGTTCGAACTCGACGGTGTCGAGCTGGACTTCGAACGCGAGGCCCTCGAAGCCATCGCCGACCAGGCGATCCTCCGCCAGACGGGCGCGCGCGGTCTGCGCGCCATCATGGAAGAGGTCCTCCAGTCCGTGATGTACGAGGTCCCGTCCCGCAAGGACGTGGCCCGCGTGGTCATCACCCCGGACGTCGTCCGCAACAACGTCAACCCGACGCTGGTCCCGCGCGAACCGCGCACGATCGGCAAGAACGACGGCGGCCGGCACGAGAAGTCCGCGTAGCGGCAGCGCACCACACACGCCGAAGGGGCGCCCGGCCGGTGGCCGGGCGCCCCTTCGGCGTTCTGCGCCAAGGATGCGCGGGGTGGGCATTTCGCGTCAACCATCGGCCGCGAGTGGCGATATTAGGACAACTGAAGCGTGACGGCTTGTTGTTATTTTAGGATGGTGATCTTGTGTCATGAACTTGCTCTTATCTTTGATGGAGGCACCATGAAGTTTCCGAAGGCTCAACGTGTGCTTACGGCAGTGGGGGTGACTGCAGCGGCGGTGCTAATCCCGCTGGCGACGGCGGAGACTGCAAGTGCTACCGCGTGGCAGTGTGAGAGATATCTGGCCAGTAAGGGATATGTTGTGGGTGCGAAGGTGAAGACTGCCTGCGGTAATGACACCTTTGCGACAAATGCGTGGTGCATCATTCAACTCGATGCGTTGATAAGCAATAATGTGCACGTCAATGAAGCCTGTCGACTTGCCAGGAACTGATCCTGACTAAACGAGGCGGTTCGGCCATATCTCTCATGGTCGAACGAGCGTGAATTGTGCGATGTTCGTCCGGTGAGTCGCTGCTGGATTCCCACTCGGCCAGTCGCGCACGACGGCAGTTGCGACGAGAAGTCTGCGTGGCGCCAGCGACAACGAGGCGCACGCGAAGGGGCGCCCGGCCGGTGGCCGGGCGCCCCTTCGCGCTGTGCGGGATCAGACCTTGGTGCGGGACGTCTTGTAGAGCTTGGCGGCGAGGGCCGCCACGTCCGTCTGGGGCATGGCCTTGTTCGTCATCATCGCGCCGACGTCGACACCCACGACGATGCCGACCGTGCTGTAGTCCGTCCACACGCATACCGGCGTGACAATTTCCTTGGGACCGTTCTCCACGGACCCGTCCGCATCCTCGTTGATCGCCTTGAGGCTCTGGCATTTCATCAGCGCCCCCTCGAACCCCTCGGGCGTGACTGCCTCGGGACTGCCGACGAGCGAGACGTTCTCGCTGTCCTCGTCCTTCGCCATTTCCAGCTCGGCGTTCTTGAAGGCGCTGTCGATCACCGTCGCGGGGTCGCTGACCTCACCCCAGTAACCGGTGAAGATGAGCGACTTCATGGTGAGCGGGTTTTTCTCGTCGCCGCTCACGTACTGGGCGCTCACCTGGTTGGGGTTCTTGATCCCCATCGCCTCGGCCTCGGCCTTGTCCTTGCCCGTCAGAGGTTTCGAGGGTGTCGCCTTGGAGGTGTCCTGCTTGTAGGTGTCCACCGAGGCCGCCGGGGTGATCTTGTACCCCTTGGTGGAATCGGCGACGTCGCTGTTACTGGAGCCGCCCGACGTCAGGAAGTACACCCCGCCCGCGACGACCGCCAGCGCCACCACGGCCGCGCCGATGATCAGGCCCGTCTTCTTCTTCGGGGCGCCAGGCTGCGGAGGCATGCCGGGGTACGCCTGCTGGCCGCCGTACGGGGGAGCGGGCGGCTGCTGGCCGTACGGGCCCGGCTGCTGGCCCTGCGGGTAGCCGTAACCCTGCGGGGGCTGCTGCTGTGGCGGGACGCCCTGGGGGGCCTGCTGCGGGTAGCCGTAGCCGGGCTGGCCCTGCGGAGGACCCTGCGGCGGGGGGCCGCCGTACGGGCCGGGCTGCTGCCCGTACGGGCCCGGCTGCTGGCCGTACGGTCCGGGCTGGCCCTGCGGCGGCTGCCCGCCGTACGGGCCCGGCTGGTTGTAGCTCATTGCGCTGTCCCCTCCAGAATGCTTATGCGTTCCGAACATCCTGACGGAAGCGGTGCTCACATAGGGCCTCCGGGCGTACACCGTTACTGAACAAACCGGTTTCAGTGCACGACTGTGACGCCCCTAAACTGTGGGGCGTGACCGAGAACGCAGCGCAGCAGCCAGCCAGCACCCCCGAACTGCCGACCCAGTACGCGCCGGCCGATGTAGAGGGGAAGCTGTACGAGCGCTGGGTAGAACGCGGTTACTTCGAAGCCGACGAGCACAGCGACAAGCCGCCGTACTCCATCGTCATCCCGCCGCCCAACGTCACCGGCTCCCTCCACCTGGGCCACGCCTTCGAGCACACCCTGATCGACGCGCTGGTCCGCCGGAAGCGGATGCAGGGCTTCGAGGCGCTGTACCAGCCGGGCATGGACCACGCCGGCATCGCCACCCAGAACGTCGTCGAGCGCGAGCTCGGCAAGGAGGGCAAGTCCCGCCACGACCTGGGCCGCGAGGCGTTCGTCGAGCGCGTCTGGCAGTGGAAGAACGAGTCCGGCGGCCAGATCTCCGGCCAGATGCGCCGTCTCGGCGAGGGTGTCGCCTGGTCCCGTGAGCGCTTCACGATGGACGAGGGCCTGTCCAAGGCCGTCCAGACCGTCTTCAAGCAGATGTACGACGACGGGCTGATCTACCGCGCCGAGCGCATCATCAACTGGTGCCCGCGCTGCCTCACCGCGATCTCGGACATCGAGGTCGAGTACCAGGAGGACGACGGCGAGCTCGTCTCCATGAAGTACGGCGAGGGCGACGAGACCATCGTCGTCGCCACGACCCGCGCCGAGACGATGCTCGGTGACACCGCCGTCGCCGTCCACCCCGACGACGAGCGCTACCAGCACCTGGTCGGCAAGCAGGTCAAGCTGCCGCTGACCGGCCGTACGATCCCCGTCGTCGCCGACCACCACGTCGACCCGGAGTTCGGCACCGGCGCGGTCAAGGTCACCCCGGCGCACGACCCGAACGACTTCGAGATCGGCAAGCGCCACGACCTGCCGTTCCTCACGGTCCTCGACGAGCGCGCCGTCATCACCGTCCCCGGCCCCTTCCAGGGGCTGGACCGGCTTGAGGCCCGCTCCGCCATCGTCGCCGCCCTGCGCGCCGACGGCCGGATCGTCGCCGAGAAGCGCCCGTACGTCCACTCCGTCGGCCACTGCTCGCGCTGCAAGACCACCATCGAGCCGCGCCTCTCGCTCCAGTGGTGGGTCAAGGTCGAACCGCTCGCCAAGGCGGCCGGCGACGCCGTCCGCGACGGCAAGGTCAAGATCCACCCGCAGGAGATGGAGAAGCGCTACTTCGACTGGGTCGACAACCTCCACGACTGGACGATCTCGCGCCAGCTCTGGTGGGGCCACCGCATCCCCGTCTGGTACGGCCCGAACGGCGAGGTCGTCTGCGTCGGACCCGACGACGAGGCGCCCACCGGCGAGGGCTGGACCCAGGACAGTGATGTCCTGGACACCTGGTTCTCCTCCGGCCTGTGGCCCTTCTCCACGCTCGGCTGGCCCGAACGGACCGACAGCCTCGCGAAGTTCTACCCGAACTCCGTCCTGGTCACCGGCTACGACATCCTCTTCTTCTGGGTCGCCCGGATGATGATGTTCGGCCTGTACGTCAACGACGGCGTCCCGCCGTTCGGCACCATCGTCCTGCACGGCATGGTCCGCGACGAGCACGGCAAGAAGATGTCGAAGTCCTTCGGCAACGTGGTCAACCCGCTGGACTGGATGGACAAGTACGGCTCCGACGCCCTGCGCTTCACCCTCGCGCGCGGCGCCAACCCGGGCACCGACGTGCCGATCGGCGAGGAGTGGGTCCAGGGCTCGGCGAAGTTCTCCAACAAGATCTGGAACGCCACCCGCTTCGCCCTGATGAACGGCGCCACGATCGAGGGCGAACTGCCCCCGGTCGAGGAGATGTCGGTCACCGACCGCTGGATCCTGTCCCGTCTCAACAAGACGGTCGCCGACGTCGACGCGTTCTACGACGACTACCAGTTCGCCAGGATCAGCGAGGCGCTGCGCCACTTCGCCTGGGACGAGGTCTTCGACTGGTACGTCGAGCTCTCCAAGACCACTTTCTTCGCGGGCGGCCGCCCGGCCGAGGTCTCGGGCCGGGTCCTCGGCGAGGTCCTGGACGTGATGCTGCGACTGCTGCACCCGATCGTCCCGTTCGTCACGGAGGCGCTGTGGACCGCGCTCACCGGGCGCGAGTCGATCGTCATCGCCGAGTGGCCGGGCGACTCCGGCTTCCGCGACGACGCGGCCGAGAAGGAGATCGAGCTCGTCCAGCAGGTCGTCACGGAGGTCCGCCGCTTCCGCAACGACCAGGGCCTCCAGCCCGGCCAGAAGGTCCCGGCCGAGCTGACCCTGACCGGCACGGCGCTCGCCCCGCACGAGGCGGCCGTCCGCCAGCTGCTGCGACTCCAGCCCGCCGGAGACGGCTTCCAGGCCACCGCGTCCCTCCCGGTCGCCGGGGCGACCGTCGCCCTGGACCTGTCCGGCACGATCGACGTCGCGGCCGAGCGCAAGCGCCTCACCAAGGACCTTGAGGCGGCGCAGAAGGAGAAGGCCCAGGCCACCGGCAAGCTCGGCAACGAGGCCTTCCTGGCCAAGGCCCCCGACAACGTGGTCGACAAGATCCGTGGCCGGCTCGCCAAGGCCGAGGCCGACATCGAGAGGATCACCGCCCAGCTGGCGAACCTGCCGAAGGGCTGATGACCTTGGACCGGAGCCCCCGCGCCCCCGACCGACCGGGAGCGCGGGGGCTTCGCCGTGCCCCGGGGAGAGCGCGGCAGCGGGCGCTGCGCGCGATGTCCGTGGCCATCCGTAGACTGGCCCTGTGAGTGAGCCCCGCCCTTCAGACCGGCACGACGCGTCCGACCCCGACGACACCTTCGCGGAGATCGTCGACGAAGAGACCCAGCGCGACCCCGACCTGGCGGTGATCGAGGCCGGGAGCCGGACGCTGCGCACCCAGTCGGGTCCGCCGCAGGGCGAGGCGGTCCCCGACCGCCCCGCCGACCCCGAGACCGACCGGGCGCTGCGCGAGGTGGAGCAGGAGCTCGCCGGACGCTGGGGCGAGACCAAGCTCGAACCCTCGGTGACCCGGATCGCGGCCCTGATGGACGTGCTGGGCGAGCCCCAGCGCGCCTACCCCTCGATCCACATCACGGGGACCAACGGCAAGACCAGCACGGCCCGCATGATCGAGGCCCTGCTGAGCGCCTTCGAGCTCCGCACCGGCCGCTACACCTCCCCGCACGTCCAGTCGATCACCGAGCGCATCAGCCTGGACGGCGCCCCGATCGCCGCGGAACGCTTCATCGAGACGTACAACGACATCAAGCCGTACGTCGAGATGGTCGACGCCCAGCAGCCCTATCGGCTCTCGTTCTTCGAGGTGCTGACGGGCATGGCGTACGCGGCCTTCGCCGACGCCCCGGTCGATGTCGCGGTCGTCGAGGTCGGCATGGGCGGCACCTGGGACGCGACGAACGTCATCGACGCCTCGGTCGCCGTCGTCACCCCCATCTCGCTCGACCACACCGACCGCCTCGGCTCCACCCCGGCGGAGATCGCGGGTGAGAAGGCCGGCGTCATCAAGCAGGACGCGACGGTGATCCTGGCCCAGCAGCCGGTCGACGCCGCGCAGGTCATGCTGAAGAAGGCCGTCGAGGTGGACGCCACGGTCGCCCGCGAGGGCATGGAGTTCGGCATCGTCTCCCGCGAGATCGCGGTCGGCGGCCAGCTGCTGACCCTGCGGGGCCTGGGCGGCGAGTACGACAACATCTTCCTGCCGCTCTACGGGGCGCACCAGGCGCACAACGCCGCGGTCGCGCTCGCCACTGTCGAGGCGTTCTTCGGCATCGGCGCGGAGCAGGCTCGCAGCCTCGACGTCGAAGCGGTCCGCAAGGCCTTCCTCTCGGTGCTCTCACCGGGCCGCCTGGAGGTCGTCCGGTCCAGCCCCACCGTCGTCCTGGACGCGGCGCACAACCCGGCCGGCGCACTCGCCGCCGCCGAGGGGGTCTCCGAGGCGTTCAGCTTCTCCCGGCTGATCGGGGTCGTGGGCGCGAGCGACGGCAAGGACGTGCGGGGGCTCCTCGAAGCCTTCGAGCCGATCTTCGCCGAGATCGTCGTCACCCAGAACTCCAGCGCGCGCGCCATGGACGCGGACGCCCTGGCCGCCGTCGCCGTCGAGGTCTTCGGTCACGAGCGCGTCCAGGTCGAACCCCGCCTCGACGACGCGCTGGAGGCGGCGATCACCCTCGCCGAGGAAGAGGCCGAATACGCGGGCGCCGGAGTCCTGGTGACCGGATCCGTGATCACGGTCGGCGAGGCCCGGCTGCTCCTGGGAAGGCGCTGACCTGTGCGTACGCTCTGCGCATCGACACTGATCGGTGAATTCTTCGTCATCGGCTTCGCCGGACTCGTGGCGATGAAGTCCGACGACATGTCCATGGCCATGGTCTGGACGGTCTGCGGCATCGGCATGCTGCTGTCCGTCCTGCTCTGCGGTGTGATCACCCGTCCCGGCGGTGTGCAGCTGGGCTGGGCGCTCCAGATCGTGCTGGTGCTGAGCGGCTTCTTCGTTCCGATGATGTTCATCCTCGGGGTGATCTTCGGTGCCCTGTGGTGGGCCTCGGTGCACTACGGTCGCAGGATCGACGAGGCCAAGGCGCGGTGGGCGGCCCAGGCCGAGGGGCAGGAGAGCACGGAGGCTCCGGCCCAAGGATGACGCAGAGTAAACCCGGCTGTAGGGCCGTTCGCGCACCCCTGTAATCTCGCCCTCACCCGCACCGGAAGTCTGCAAGGAGCCGTACATGACTCAGCGCACCCTCGTCCTTCTCAAGCCCGACGCCGTGCGGCGTGGGCTGATCGGCGAGATCGTCGGCCGCATCGAACGCAAGGCCGGCTGGACGATCACCGCGCTGGAGCTGCGCACGCTCGACCTGGAGACCCTGGAGCAGCACTACGGCGAGCACAAGGGCCGTCCGTTCTACGAGCCGCTCGTCGAGTTCATGGCCTCCGGCCCCGTCGTCGCTCTGGTGGCCGAAGGCGAGCGGGTGATCGAAGGCGTCCGTGCCCTGGCCGGCCCCACCGACCCGATCGCCGCCGCGCCCGGCTCGATCCGTGGTGACTTCGGCACGATCACCCGGGAGAACCTCATCCACGCCTCGGACTCCGAGGAGTCCGCAGAGCGAGAACTCAAGCTCTTCTTTCCCGGACTTTCCTGACTTCGGCTCCGCCAATCAGCGCTCATGACCTGGGGCGACCGAAGTAATTCGGTCGCCCTTCGGCATAGGGTCACGTATCGCGGGAACGCATCCCTCCGACGTAACGTCACCATGGGTGGAACGGGCAGCCGTTCTGCTCGCATGGCGAAGGACCCTCGCGCTGTGTCCGTGCATACGGCACTACGATGGAAGCTTCCACGCCCGCAGCGCCAACCCTCGCCTACCTAGAACAAGCCATTTTTCGCTTCTTGGGAAGGCCCGACGCATCCTCATGGGGAACAAGGGGAACTCAATGTCGTTCATCGGCCGTGACATGGCTATCGACCTCGGGACTGCCAACACGCTGGTGTACGTCAGGGGGCGCGGCATCGTTCTGAACGAGCCGTCCGTCGTGGCCATCAACACCAACACCGGCGGAATCCTGGCGGTCGGCGCCGAGGCGAAGAAGATGATCGGCCGCACACCGGGCAACATCGTTGCCGTGCGGCCCCTCAAGGACGGCGTGATCGCCGACTTCGAGATCACGGAGCGCATGCTCCGCTACTTCATCCTCAAGATCCACAAGCGCCGCTACCTGGCCCGCCCGCGGGTCGTCGTCTGTGTGCCCTCCGGCATCACAGGGGTCGAGCGACGCGCCGTCATCGAGGCGTCGACGCAGGCCGGCGCGCGCCAGGTGCACATCATCGAGGAGCCCATGGCCGCGGCCATCGGCTCCGGGCTGCCGGTCCACGAGGCCACCGGCAACATGGTCGTCGACATCGGTGGCGGCACCACCGAGGTCGCGGTGATCTCGCTCGGCGGAATCGTCACTGCCCAGTCCATCCGGGTCGCCGGGGACGAACTGGACAACGCGATCATCCAGCACATCAAGAAGGAGTACTCCCTCCTCCTCGGTGAGCGCACCGCCGAACAGATCAAGATCACGATCGGCTCGGCCTTCGAGATGGAGAAGGACGAGCACACCGAGATCCGCGGACGCGACCTGGTCTCGGGCCTGCCCAAGACCGTCGTCATCTCCGCGACCGAGGTCCGCAAGGCCATCGAGGAACCGGTCAACGCGATCGTCGACGCCGTGAAGACGACGCTCGACAAGTGCCCGCCGGAGCTCTCGGGCGACGTCATGGACCGCGGGATCGTCCTCACCGGCGGCGGTGCGCTCCTGCGCGGGCTCGACGAGAGGCTCCGCCACGAGACGGGCATGCCGATCCACATCGCCGAGGATCCGCTGGACTCCGTGGCTCTCGGATCCGGCAAGTGCGTCGAGGAGTTCGAGGCACTCCAGCAGGTGCTGGACGCCCAGCCCCGACGGTAGAAACACGATGTTCCGCCGTACGGGCACTGCCGTCCCGTACGGCGGAATGTTGGTATACAGGCACGAACATTCCGACGAGGAAGGCACGGCCGCCGCACGTGAGGGACACACGAGAGAGCCGGCTGCTCCTGGTGCTGCTGATCGCCATCGCATTCGCCCTGATCACGGTGGATATCCGCGGTGGCGAGGCGTCGCCGGTGGACGGAGCACGGCAGGCAGCCGCCACGGTCTTCGGGCCGGTCGAGAACGGCGTCTCGGCGGCGGTGGACCCGGTGGGCAACGCCATCGGCGCCGTACGGGACTCCGGTGACCGGCACGACCGGATCGCGGCCCTGGAGCACGAGAACGCCGCGCTGAAGACGAAGCTCGGCAGCGACGACCGCAACACCAGCAAGGTCCGCCAGCTCGACAGCATGCTGAAGACCGCCGGGGCCGGCCAGTACGGCATCAAGGCCGCCGAGGTCATCGCCATAGGAGCGGCCCAGGGCTTCTCCTGGACCATCACCATCGACGCCGGGGCGAACGACGGTCTCGAGCGCGACATGACCGTACTCAACGGCGAAGGGCTCGTCGGCCGGGTCACCACCGTCGGCCCGAACACCGCGACCGTCCTGCTGGCCAACGATCCCGACTTCACCGTCGGCACCCGGATGGAGAAGACCGACGAGCTCGGCTTCGCCACCGGCCAGGGATCCCGGCCGCTGTCGGTCCAGTTCCTCAACGGCAAGGCCGACGTGAAGAAGGGCGACCGGCTGGTCACCTTCGGGTCCAGCAAGGACAAGCCCTTCGTCCCCGGCGTGCCGGTCGGCGAGGTGGTCCGCGTCGACCCGTCCGGCGGAGACCTCACCCGGACCGTCTTCGTCCGTCCGTTCGTCGGCTTCACGAAGCTCGACGTCGTGGGCATCGTCGTCCAGGCGCCCCGCGAGGACCCCCGCGACATGGTCCTGCCGAAGCAGCCCAAGAAGCCGGAGAAGCCCAAGCCCACCCCGACCGTCACCGTCACCGCCCAGCCGAACGGCGACCTCGTCGACGGCAGAGGAAAGGTCGTCGGGAACGTCAACGAGAAACCCGACGCCTCCGCATCCCCGGGTGCCTCCCCGGACGCCTCCGGCGACACCGGCACGGCCGCCGGTGACGCGGCGAACGACCAGGAATAGAGCTGACCTCATGCGCTTGAACAGAATCCTGCTCGCCGTCGCCCTGGTCGTGGTCGCCCTCGTCATCCAGGTCTCCGTCCTCGCCCGTCTCCAGCTGCCCGGCGCCACCCCCGACCTGCTGCTCCTCGTGGTCCTCGGACTCGCCTTCGTGTACGGACCGGTCAGTGGCGCCCTCATCGGCTTCGGCGCGGGCCTCCTCGCGGACCTGGCACCGCCCGCCGACCATGCCGCCGGGCGCTACGCCCTGGTGCTCTGTGTCATCGGCTACCTCGCCGGAATGGCCCGCCCGGAGAAGGGCCAGCTCAAGTCGGCGTTCGCCCCGATGGCCTTCGTCGTCGCCGCGGCGCTCGGATCGACCCTGCTGTACGCCGGTGTCGGCGCGCTCGTCGGCGACACGGCGGCCCGTCATGTGGGCCTTGGCAGCCTGCTGTTCACCGCTGTGGTGTACGACCTGCTCCTGGCGCCGTTCACCGTTCCGCTGATCATGGCGCTCGCCAGACGCACCGAGAACGACCCGGTCGCCGACAGCTCCGGCAGCGGCGACGTCGCCGCCGGCTGGCTGGCCACCGGCACCGGGCTGCGGATCGGTAGCCAGCGGGGCGGGTTGCGTCTCAGGGCGGCCCGCAGCCGCGCCGCACGCGCAGGAAGGATCAAGGGGGTCAAGCGACTGTGAGGCTGTCTTCTTCCGGGGGCGCCCCCCGTACCCCCTGCCGACCCACCAGCACCGGGGGCACCTCGTGAGCAACATCCCGGAGACGGGCCGGACCCAGCGGGTCCAGATCCGCCTCGTCGTCATCCAGGTCCTCGTCTTCTCCCTGCTCCTGACGCTCGGCGGCCGGCTCTGGTACCTCCAGATCCGCAACGGGCAGGAGTACACCGACGAGGCCAAGAACAACCACGTCCAGCAGGTCGTGCAGCCGGCCGTCCGCGGTGCCATCCTCGACGCCCGCGGTGTGCCCCTCGCCGACAACGAGACCCGCCTCGTCGTCTCCGCGAGCCGCACCGAGCTGATGAAGATGAAGGACGACGGCGTCGGCGTCCTCACCCGGCTGGCCGAAGTCCTCGACATGAAGCCCAAGGACGTCCAGGACAAGGTCCGGCTCTGCGACGCCAAGACCCCGCAGCCCTGCTGGAACGGCTCGCCCTACCAGCCGATCCCGGTCACCGACGAGGCCACCACCCAGCAGGCCCTCACGATCCGGGAGCGCGCCGAGGACTTCCCCGGCATCACGGCCGAACCCACCGCCGTACGCCGCTACGCCGGACCCGGCAAGGCCAACACCGCCCAGGTCCTCGGCTACCTCTCGCCCGTCACCGACGAAGAGGTGACCAAGGCGCAGGACTCGGACTCGCCCTACCTCCGCTCCGACCAGGTCGGCCGCTCCGGCCTGGAGCGCACGTACGACAAGGAGCTGCGCGGCAAGGCCGGCGTCACCCGCTACGAGGTCGACAACCTCGGCCGTGTCATCGGCCAGGCGCAGAACGACGAGGCCGAGCCCGGTTCCAGCGTCGTCACCTCCATCGACGCCCGGGTCCAGGCCGTCGCCGAGTACGAGCTCAACAAGGCGATGGAGACGGCCCGCAAGGAGATGGACCGCAACACCAACGAGCTGTACAAGGCCGACTCCGGCGCCGTCGTCGTCATGGAGGCCAAGACCGGGCGCATCGTGTCCATGGCCTCCCTGCCGACGTACGACCCCAACGCCTGGATCGGCGGCATCTCCGCCAAGGACTACGCCAAGCTCACCGGCAAGAAGTCCAACTTCCCGCTGCTGAACCGCGCCATCCAGGGCACCGCCGCACCGGGGTCGATCTTCAAGGTCATCTCCTCGACCGCCGCGGTGAACGCCGGATACGACTTCGACGGCAACTACCCCTGCCCGAGCTCGTACTCCATCGGCGGCCAGGTCTTCAAGAACTTCGAGTCCCAGGGCCACGGCAGCATCAGCCTCGGGCGCGCCCTCGAGGTCTCCTGCGACACCGTCTACTACGGCCTCGCACACAAGGAGTGGGCGAAGGACGGCGGCAACAAGCCGAAGAAGGATCCGGCGGACTGGTTCTACAAGACCGCCCACCAGTTCGGGCTCGGCAAGGAGACCGGCATCGACCTCCCCAACGAGGTCGCCGGCCGCGTTCCCGACCGCAAGTGGAAGCAGGACTTCTACGACGCCAACAAGGCGGCCTGGTGCAAGCAGGGCAAGAAGAACGGCACGTACGTCGAGAAGATCGCGTACGAAGGGTGCATCGAGGGCAACAAGATGCGCGCCGGTGACTCCGTCAACTACTCGATCGGCCAGGGCGACACGCTCGTCACCCCGATCCAGATGGCGACGATCTACTCCGCGATCTCCAACGGCGGCACCCTGTACGACCCGACCGTCGGCAAGGCGATCGTCAGCGGCGACGGCAAGGACGTCCAGGAGATCGCGCCCCAGGCCCACGGCAAGCTGCCCTTCACCGGAGACACGCGCGACAAGATAGACAAAGCCCTCGCGGGAGTCGCGACCCGGGGCAGCGCCGCCTGGCGGTTCGGCGGATGGCCCCAGGACAAGATCCCGATGCACGCCAAGACGGGCACGGCCGAGGTCTACGGCAAGCAGACGACCTCCTGGTTCGCCACGTACACCAAGGACTACTCGATCGTCATGACGATCTCCCAGGGTGGTACGGGCTCCGGCGCGTCCGGCCCCGCCGTGCGCAACATCTACAACGCGCTCTACGGGCTCGACGCGAGCGGCAAGCAGGACCTCAAGAAGGCGCTGCTGCCCGCACCCCAGAAGACCCTGCCCAAGATCAAGCCGGACGGCCAGATCGAGTCGCCCAAGATCAAGCCGTACACCCCCGCGCCCGTCGACGACGGCACCCAGGCGCTCGCGGGCGCCCTGCCCGGGACCGTGGGGAGGCGTGACTGATGGCAGGTTTCTCCGTCTCGCGCTACGCCCCCGAGGATCGCTCCGTCTGGGCGAAGCTCACCGCCCGCGACTCCGTCGTGCGTCGGCTGGACTGGCCCCTGCTCGGATCGGCCGTGGCGCTGTCCTTCGTCGGCTCGCTGCTGGTCTGGTCGGCGACCCGTAACCGTGAGTCCCTCACGCACGGCGATCCCTATTTCTTCCTCTTCCGGCACGCGCTCAACACCGGCATCGGCCTCGCGCTGATGATCGGCACCGTCTGGCTCGGGCACCGCACCCTGCGGGGAGCGGTGCCGGTCCTCTACGGACTGTCGGTCGTGCTCGTCCTCGCGGTCCTCACTCCGCTGGGCGCGACCGTCAACGGCGCGCACGCCTGGATCCTGCTTCCCGGCGGCTTCTCCCTCCAGCCCTCCGAGTTCACCAAGATCACGATCATCCTGGGCATGGCGATGCTGCTCGCCGCCCGGGTCGACGCGGGCGACCAGCTGCATCCCGACCACCGGACCGTCGCCAAGGCCCTCGGCCTGGCGCTGGTCCCGATGGCCGTCGTCATGCTGATGCCCGACCTCGGCTCCGTGATGGTCATGGCCGTCATCGTGCTCGGCGTGCTTCTCGCCTCCGGCGCGTCCAACCGCTGGGTCTTCGGGCTCCTCGGCGCGGGCACGGCGGGGGCGGTGGCCGTCTGGCAGCTCGGCGTCCTGGACGACTACCAGATCGCCCGCTTCGCGGCCTTCGCCAACCCGGCACTCGACCCGGCCGGCGTCGGCTACAACACCAACCAGGCCCGCATCGCGATCGGCTCCGGCGGACTCACCGGCACCGGGCTCTTCAACGGCTCCCAGACGACGGGTCAGTTCGTCCCCGAACAGCAGACCGACTTCGTCTTCACCGTCGCGGGCGAGGAGCTCGGCTTCCTCGGAGCCGGACTGATCATCGTCCTGCTCGGCGTCGTCCTGTGGCGCGCCTGCCGTATCGCCCGCGGGACGACCGAGCTGTACGGGACGATCGTGGCCGCCGGCATCATCGCCTGGTTCGCCTTCCAGTCCTTCGAGAACATCGGAATGACACTCGGAATCATGCCGGTGGCCGGACTTCCGCTGCCGTTCGTGTCCTACGGGGGCTCGTCGATGTTCGCCGTCTGGGTGGCCGTCGGACTGCTCCAGTCGATCAAGGTGCAACGGCGGATGTCGGCCTGAGCGCCGGGGCCGTCCGGCAGCTGCCGGACGGCCCCGGCTCCGCCCTGCATAACCCGGGGCATCGCGGATAGGTTCGTCATATGGCGGACTCGAAGCGTGAGATCGAGCGGAAGTACGAAGCGACTCCCGAGACCAGGCTGCCCGACCTGACCCGTGCGGCCGGGGTCTCCGCGGTCGTCCACCGGGGCCTCAGCGAGCTGGACGCCGTCTACTACGACACCGAGGACTTCCGGCTGGCCTCGGACTCCCTCACGCTGCGCCGCAGAACGGGCGGGGACGACGCCGGGTGGCACCTCAAGCTCCCCGTCTCCGCCGACGTCCGTGACGAGATCCGGTCCCCGCTCACCGACACCCTGCCGCCCGCCCTCGGCGAGCTGCTCCGCTCCCGGGTGCGGAACACGGCGGTGACCCCCGTCGTCCGGATCCTCTCCGCCCGGGACGTCCACCACCTCCTCGACGAGGACGGAGCCCTGCTCGCCGAGCTGAGCATCGACGAGGTCCTCGCGGAGCGGCTCACCGAGGAGGGGCACGGCACCACGTCCGCGTGGACCGAGCTGGAGGTCGAGCTGGCCGACGACGTCGACCCCGCCCTCCTCGACGCCGTCGAGCGGCGGCTGCGCAAGGCCGGTGTCCGTCCCTCGGCCGCGCCGTCCAAGCTGGCCAGGGCACTGGCCGAGACCGCACCCGGGAAGCCGCGGCCGGCGAAGGCGAAGGAGCCCTCCCCGCGCACCGCGGGCGACCATGTGCTCGCCTACGTGCGCCGCCAGGTCACGGCCCTCGTCGAGCTCGACCCCGCCGTACGCCGCGACCTGCCCGACAGCGTGCACCGCATGCGGGTCGCCACCCGCAGGCTGCGCAGCGCCTTCAGGACGTACCGCAAGGTGCTCGACCGGACCGTCACCGATCCGCTCCGCGCCGAGCTGAAGTGGCTCGCCGCCGAGCTCGGGGTCGACCGCGACCAGGAAGTCCTCGGTGAACGGCTGCGCTCCCATGTCGCCGCGCTGCCCGACACCCTCCTCCTGGGCCCCGTGAGCGCCCGGCTGACACTCACCTCCGTCGCCAGGCGCACCGGTTCTCGGCGACGGGTCGCCTCCGTGCTCGACGCGGAGCGCTACCTGGCCCTGCTGGACTCCCTGGACGCCCTCCTCGCCGACCCGCCCCTGCTCCCCGGAGCCGCGCGCACGGCGCGGGACGTCCTGCCCCGCGCCGTGCTCAAGGACTACGAACGCCTCGCCACCCGCGTCGGGCACGCCCTGGACCAGCAGCCCGGCGCGGAACGCGACGTGGCCATGCACGAGGCGCGCAAGGCCGCCAAGCGCGTCCGGTACGCCGCCGAGGCCGCCAGGCCGGCGCTGGGCAAGCCGGCCAAGAAGTTCGCCAAACGGATGAAGTCCGTGCAGTCGGTCCTCGGCGACCACCAGGACAGCGTCGTGGCCCGGGACGCCCTGCGCACCCTGGCGGTGCAGGCCCACGCCGCGGGGGAGTCCGCGTTCACCTGGGGCCTCCTCTACGGGCATGAGGAGGCCGCGGCGGCGGCACGGGAACGCGAGCTGCCCGAGGTCTGGGCGCGGGCGTCGCGGCCGAAGCTTCGCGCGGCGTTGGAAGGCTGAGCACCGGGTTACGCTTGGTGGTCACCCCTGCCAGCTACGAAGGTCCTCAGATGTCTGCCGAGTCGGTCTTCCCACAGCTCGAAGCTCTGCTCCCGCATGTGCAGAAGCCCATTCAGTACGTCGGCGGTGAGCTGAACTCCACCGTCAAACCGTGGGACGAGTGCGACGTCCGCTGGGCGCTCATGTACCCGGACGCCTACGAGGTCGGACTCCCCAACCAGGGCGTCATGATCCTCTACGAGGTGCTCAACGAGCGTGAGGGCGTCCTCGCCGAGCGCACCTACAGCGTGTGGCCCGACCTCGAGGAGCTGATGCGCGAGCACAAGGTGCCCCAGTTCACCGTGGACAGCCACCGCCCCGTCGGCGCCTTCGACGTGTTCGGCCTCAGCTTCTCCACCGAACTCGGCTACACCAACATGCTCACGGCCCTCGATCTCGCGGGCATCCCGCTGGAGTCCAAGGACCGCACCGTCGACCACCCGATCGTGCTGGCGGGCGGTCACGCCGCGTTCAACCCCGAGCCGATCGCGGACTTCATCGACTGCGCGGTCATCGGCGACGGCGAGCAGGCCGTCCTGGAGATCACCGAGATCATCCGCGCCTGGAAGGCCGAGGGCCGGCCCGGTGGACGCGAGGAGGTGCTGTTCCGCCTCGCGAGGACGGGCGGCGTCTACGTCCCCGGCTTCTACGACGTCGAGTACCTCCCCGACGGCCGCATCGGCCGCGTCGTGCCCAACAAGTCCGGCGTGCCGTGGCGGGTGTCCAAGCACACCGTCATGGACCTCGACGAATGGCCGTACCCCAAGCAGCCGCTCGTCCCCCTCGCCGAGACCGTCCACGAGCGGATGTCCGTGGAGATCTTCCGCGGCTGCACCCGCGGCTGCCGTTTCTGCCAGGCCGGCATGATCACGCGCCCCGTGCGGGAGCGAAGCATCACCGGCATCGGCGAGATGGTGGAGAAGGGGCTCAAGGCCACCGGGTTCGAGGAGGTCGGCCTCCTGTCGCTCTCGTCCGCGGACCACACCGAGATCGGTGACATCGCCAAGGGCCTCGCCGACCGCTACACGGACGACAAGATCGGCCTCTCGCTGCCCTCCACCCGCGTCGACGCGTTCAACGTGGACCTGGCCAACGAGCTGACCCGCAACGGCCGCAGGTCCGGCCTCACCTTCGCCCCCGAGGGCGGCTCCGAGCGCATGCGCAAGGTCATCAACAAGATGGTCTCGGAGGAGGACCTGATCCGTACGGTCGCCACCGCGTACGGCAACGGCTGGCGCCAGGTGAAGCTGTACTTCATGTGCGGCCTGCCCACCGAGACCGACGAGGACGTCCTCCAGATCGGTGACATGGCGGTCAACGTGATCGCCAAGGGCCGCGAGGTCTCCGGACAGAACGACATCCGCTGCACCGTCTCCATCGGCGGGTTCGTACCCAAGCCGCACACCCCCTTCCAGTGGGCCCCGCAGCTCAGCGCCGAGGACACCGACGCCCGGCTGAAGAAGCTCCGGGACAAGATCCGCGACGACAAGAAGTACGGCCGCTCCATCGGTTTCCGCTACCACGACGGCAAGCCCGGCATCGTCGAGGGCCTGCTCTCCCGCGGCGACCGCAGGGTCGGCGCCGTCATCCGCGAGGTCTACGAGTCCGGCGGCCGTTTCGACGGCTGGCGCGAGCACTTCAGCTACGACCTCTGGATGAGGAGCGCGGAGAAGGCGCTCCCCGCCTTCGGTGTCGACGTCGACTGGTACACCACCCGCGAGCGGACGTACGAGGAGGTCCTGCCCTGGGACCACCTGGACTCCGGTCTCGACAAGGACTGGCTCTGGGAGGACTGGCAGGACTCCCTCGACGAGACCGAGGTCGAGGACTGCCGCTGGACGCCGTGCTTCGACTGCGGCGTGTGCCCGCAGCTCGACCTGGACATCCAGATCGGCCCCACCGGCAAGAAGCTCCTGCCGCTGACGGTCGTGAAGTAGGCCCTCCGGGTGACAGCCTGGTGACGAACGCCCGGCCCGGGAAACTCCGGGCCGGGCGTTCGCGTCCCTGAGGGCATGGACCTCGACAAGCACCGCACGCCCGCGCCGTACGAAGACGGAGAAGGCTGTCTGACGACCCTCGTCAGGATTCCCGTCAGGATCGTGGTGCTCGTCCTGGTCCTGCCGGTCCGGATGCTCTGGGATCTTCTCCTCGCGGGAGGGCGTCTCGCGGAACGGGTGCTGCTGCGCCCCCTCGGACGGGCGCTGGAGTGGGTGTACGACCAGGTGCTCGTCCCGGTCGGGAGGGCGCTCGCCTGGCTGACCGTGGCCCTTCTCGTACGGCCCTGGGTAGGCCTGTGGCGCCACGTCGTCGTCCCGGCCGTCCGGTACGGGGTCGTCGTCCCGCTGGTGTGGCTCTACGGAGCTGTACTCACCCCGGCCGGACACGGGCTGCGGTGGGTGTACGACAAGCTGCTCGTCCCGGCGGTCACCGGACTCGTCACCTTCCTCCTGGTGTGGCCGGCCGTGGCCGCGTGGCGGTACGTCCTGAAGCCGCTCGGCATCGCGGCGGACTGGCTCGTGACCCACCTCGTCGTACTGCCGATCGTGTGGGTCCACCGGCACGTGCTGACCCCGGTGGGACACGGCATCGCGTGGACGTTCCTGATGGCCGGAAAGGGGATCGCCGCCACCGGCCGGGGGCTGTGGACCGCCGTCGTGTGGCTGGTCATGACCCTGCTCGTGCTGCCGCTCGTGTGGGTGTACCGCAGGGTCCTGGCGCCGGTGGGCCGGGAGATCGCGGCGGCCTTCGGCATCGCCTGGCGGATCGCCGGGTTCATCTCCCGCGCCGTCGGCCGCGCCCTGGCCTGGCTGGCGTGGCACCTGGTCGGTGCGCCGGTGACCTGGGTCTACCGCGCGGTGTGCACGCCGGTGGGGCATTTCCTGCGCGACGCGGCCTGGGCGCCCGTCAAGCGGGTCGCGCTGGAGGCGGGACGTGCGGCCCGCGGCGCGCTCGCCTCGGCCCGGGAGACCCTCCGCGCGGCCCGCAGGGACGCGTGGCGCGCACTGGTGGGACCACCGCAGGTCACGGACGCGCGGGAACTCGAAGGGTCCGCTGCGCGTACCCTGGGTAGGACAACGACTGTCCCCAGTGCGGCGCCCGCACCCGAGATCTCCCTGCTTGCCGACAAAACCGTCAAGCGGGGGTGAGCCGGAGCGGCACCCCGGGGCACCCCGTACTTCGTGGGCGGCACGCCACCGCGGCCGCCCCGCACCGAGGAGAAGAACCACTGGGCAAGCGACAGCCCGAAGGCCCGCCGCCCGCACCGGCGGTGCAGCGCATCCGACTGCGCTACACCAAGCGGGGCCGCCTCCGGTTCACCAGTCACAGAGACTTCCAGCGTGCCTTCGAGCGGGCGCTGCGCCGCTCCGAGGTGCCGATGGCCTACTCGGCCGGCTTCACCCCCCACCCGAAGGTGTCGTACGCCAACGCCGCCCCCACGGGTACGGGCAGTGAGGCCGAATTCCTGGAGATCGCCCTCACCGAGGCGCGGGATCCGGACACTCTGCGCAAGCTGCTCGACGCGTCGATGCCCGAGGGCCTCGACGTCATCGACGCGGTGGAGGCCCGAACCTCGGGCCTCGCGGACCGGCTGACCGCCTCCGTATGGGAGATGCGGCTGGACGGGGTCACCGTGCAGGACGCCGAAAAGGCCGTCGCCGCCTTCCTGGGCGCGGAGACCGTGGAGGTCCAGCGCCGGGCGAAGAACGGCATGCGGACCTTCGACGCCCGTGCGGCGGTCGCCGGTCTGGAGGCCCTTGATCCACAGCCTGATAGGTCCGGGGACAGGCCCTGTGCGATACTGCGGCTGGTAGTGCGGCACGTGACACCTGCCGTGCGACCCGACGACGTCCTGTCCGGTCTCCGAGCTGTGGCCGACCTGGCGCCGCCGGTCCCCGCAGCGGTGACCAGGCTGGCGCAGGGGCTCTTCGACGAGGAGTCCGGCACGGTGACCGACCCGCTCGCGCCTGACCGCGAGGCAGCCCCGGCCGTTTCCACGGCCGATCCGGCAGCCGCCGCGACGGCGCCGGAAGGTGCAGGTTCCGCGTAAGGCGGTCGTTGTAGCGCGGCCCTTGGACTCGGGAGCCATCTGGGTCCGGCCGCGCACCGCCCCATAAGACTTTCGCCAGGCCGTGCGTAGCGCGTACGGAACCGGCGAGCCAGACATCAGCTCCCGTGCGGCGCCCGCGCCCCGGACGGCGGTATCGCGCACATCACGCGAATCGCGTCGGACCGGAACAAGGCGTGGCGCCCGGGAGCGCGACGGGAGAACCGCCCGCATGCACGAGCCGAACGAACCCGGTACCACCGGAAACCCCGCAAAGCCGGAGGACAACAACGCCCCCGGGGACAAGCTGCCGCCGCGCCGCAGGCGCCGCGCGGCGTCCCGCCCCGCCGGCCCGCCGTCGGGCGCGCCGGGCGCGTCCGCCGCCGAGGACGTCACGCCGGCCATACCGGCCGCTTCCGCCGAGCAGGCCGAGCCCGACGCAGAGGCCGCGCCGCCGGCGCGTGCCCGTCGCCGTGCGGTCCGTAAGGCGACCGCTCCGGCGGGTGCGCCGCAGGCCGCCGCCGAGGTCGTGGAGCCGGTCACCGAGCCCGCCGCCGAGGCGCCGGCCGCCGCCGAGACCCCTGCCGTGAGCGCCGAGACGGACGAGGCCGCGCCGCCCGCGCGTGCCCGTCGTCGTGCGGTCCGTAAGGCGACGGCTCCGGCGGGTGCGCCGCAGGCCGCCGCCGAGGTCGTGGAGCCGGTCACCGAGCCCGCCGCCGAGGCGCCGGCCGAGGAAGAGGCCGAAGAGGCCGTCGAGGCCCCCGTCGTGGAGGCCCCCCGTGGCCGTCGCCGCGCCACCCGCAAGGCCACCGCTCCGGCGGGTGCCCCCCAGACGGCCGAGACCGCCGCGCAGGACATCGTGGCCGAGCCGGTGAAGGCTCCCGAGCCCGTCACCGAGGCCCCCGCGGAGCCGGCCGAGCCCGCCGCGCCGCGAGGCCGTACCCGCCGTCGTGCGTCGGCCCCGGCCGGTGCGCCGCAGGGCGCCCGGACCGCCGAGTCCCCGGCCGCGATCGTGGCCGAACCGGCTGCCGAGGCCGTCGAACCCGCCCGCACCGAGGAGACCGTCGAGGCGCCGGCCGCCGAGGCCGCGCCGCCCGCCCGCGCCCGCCGCCGTGCCTCCCGAAAGGCGTCCGCGCCGGCCGGTGCCCCGCAGCCCGTCGAGGAGGCCGCCGAGGAGGCCGCCGAGGAGGCCGCCGAGAAGGGCGAGGACCTCCCCGCCGCAGTGGCCGAGGAGCTGGCCTCCGAGGCCGAGCAGGTCGAGGAGGCCGCGCCGCGCGGCCGCCAGCGCCGCCGCGCCACCGCCGGCGCCGGCCGCCCCGAGTTCACCGGGAAGACCGAGGAGCCCGCCCGCAAGGGACGCCGTGCGACGCGCCCCGCCGTGGCCGTCTTCCAGGCCCCGGTCTTCGCCGAGCCGATGTTCCAGACCCCGGAGACCGCGGCTGCCGCCGCTGCCGCCGCGGGCTCCACCCCGGCCTACGACGAGAGCGACGAGGTCGAGGAGCAGAAGAGCGCGGACCGCGCGCCGCGTAAGGCCGAGAGCAGGCAGACCGCCGAGGCCGCCGCACCCGCCGAGGCCGCCGATTCCGCGCCTCAGGGCGGTTCGCGTCGCCGTCGCCGCCGTCGTGGCGAGGCCGTCGAGACCGAGCCGGCCGCGACCCCGGTGACGCTTCCGGTCGAGCAGGCGGCTCCGGCCGCCCCCGTCGAGGACGAGCACGAGGCCGAGACCGAGACGGACGCCGAGCACGAGGGCGACGAGACGGACGAGTACGGGGACCGCCCCTCGCGCCGTCGCCGCCGTGGTGGCCGTCGCCGCCGTCGCGGTGAGGCCAACGACACGGACGACGCGGAGCAGCAGGACGACGCCGCGGACCGTTCCGAGGACGAGCAGCAGGCGCACGACGACGAGGACGAGGAGGAGCACGAGTCCTCCTCCGGCTCCAGCAGCAGCCGTCGCCGCCGCCGTCGTCGCCGCCGCAGCGGGGACGCCGCCGGTGAGGACACGGGCACGGGCGCCGACGACCCGGAGCGCACGGTCGTCAAGGTCCGCGAGCCCCGTAAGAAGGAGGCCGAGCGCGAGCCCGGCACCGGCTTCGACGAGGTCCAGTCCATCAAGGGCTCGACCCGTATGGAGGCCAAGAAGCAGCGCCGCCGCGAGGGGCGCGAGCAGGGCCGCCGCCGCGTCCCGATCATCACGGAGGCCGAGTTCCTGGCCCGCCGTGAGGCCGTCGAGCGCGTCATGGTCGTCCGTCAGAGTGGCGAGCGCACCCAGATCGGCGTCCTCGAGGACAACGTGCTCGTCGAGCACTACGTGAACAAGGAGCAGGCCAGCAGCTACGTCGGCAACGTCTACCTGGGCAAGGTGCAGAACGTACTGCCGTCCATGGAGGCCGCGTTCGTCGACATCGGCAAGGGCCGTAACGCCGTCCTCTACGCGGGCGAGGTCAACTTCGAGGCACTCGGCATGGCCCACGGGCCGCGCCGCATCGAGACCGCGCTCAAGTCCGGCCAGTCCGTCCTCGTCCAGGTGACGAAGGACCCGATCGGCCACAAGGGTGCCCGCCTGACCAGCCAGGTCTCGCTGCCCGGCCGCTACCTGGTCTACGTGCCCGAGGGCTCGATGACCGGCATCAGCCGCAAGCTGCCCGACACCGAGCGCGCCCGGCTGAAGACCATCCTCAAGAAGATCGTCCCCGAGGACGCGGGCGTCATCGTGCGCACCGCAGCCGAGGGCGCGAGCGAGGACGAGCTGCGCCGCGACGTCGAGCGGCTGCAGGGCCAGTGGGAAGAGATCCAGAAGAAGTCGAAGAGCACCAGCAGCTCCAACGCGCCGACGCTGCTCTACGGCGAGCCGGACATGACCGTCCGGGTCGTCCGCGACATCTTCAACGAGGACTTCTCGAAGGTGATCGTCAGCGGTGACGACGCCTGGGACACCATCCACGGTTACGTGTCGCACGTGGCACCGGACCTGACGGACCGGCTGTCGCGCTGGACCTCCGAGGTCGACGTCTTCGCGACGTACCGCATCGACGAGCAGCTGATGAAGGCGCTGGACCGCAAGGTCTATCTGCCGAGCGGCGGCTCGCTGGTGATCGACAAGACCGAGGCGATGGTCGTCGTCGACGTCAACACCGGCAAGTTCACCGGCCAGGGTGGAAACCTCGAGGAGACCGTCACCAAGAACAACCTGGAGGCGGCCGAGGAGATCGTCCGCCAGCTGCGGCTGCGCGACCTCGGCGGCATCGTGGTCGTCGACTTCATCGACATGGTGCTGGAGTCCAACCGGGACCTGGTGCTGCGGCGGCTCCTGGAGTGCCTGGGTCGCGACCGTACGAAGCACCAGGTCGCCGAGGTCACCTCGCTGGGCCTGGTCCAGATGACCCGTAAGCGGGTGGGCCAGGGTCTGCTGGAGTCCTTCTCCGAGACCTGCGTCCACTGCAACGGCCGCGGCGTGATCGTCCACATGGAGCAGCCCACGGCCGCCGGTGGCGGCGGTGGCAAGCGGTCCAAGAAGCGCGGCCGCGGCGGCGCGGGACACGAGCACGAGCACGGCCAGGAGCACGAGCTGCCGGCCGAGGCCGAGGCCGAGACCGAGGCCGAGCTGGCCGCCGAGGTCGCCGCCCCGGTGGCGCTGCCCGAGCCGGAGTTCATCGCCGACGAGGAGCTGTACAGCAGCCCGGCCGAGGCCGAGGCGGCAGCGTCGCGCGGCCGTGGCCGCCGGCGTGCGACCCGTAAGGTCACAGCTCCGGCCGGCGCGCCCGCCCCGGTGGCCGAGGCCGCCCCGGCGGTCCCGGCGGCCGAGGAGAAGCAGCAGCCCGAGCCGGTGGCCGAGGCCCCGGCGGAGGCTCCCGCCGCACCCGAGGCCGAGGCCGCACCTCCGGCGCGTACGCGTCGCAGGGCGACCAGGAAGGCGACCGCCCCGGCGGGCTCGCCCAAGCAGGCCGACGTGACACCGCCGGTCCATCCGGCCGAGCCCGCGACGGAGCCCGTCGCGGCCGAGGACCCGGTGGTCGAGGCCGCCGCGGCACCGGCGCCCGCTCCCTCGGAGAAGGCGGCGGAGCCCGAGGCCCCGGCGGCTGATGAGGAGTCCGCTCCGGCCGCCCCGCCGCGCGCCCGTCGCCGGGTGACCCGCAAGGTCACCGCTCCGGCGGGGCCGCCGACCGGCGCCGAGGAGGCAGCGGCCGTCGTGGTCACGGGTACCGACTCCGACGCGTCCGAGGCATCCGGCACCGAAGCGGCGGAATCGGAGGCGCCGGTCAAGAAGACCGCGGCGCGGAAGACCGCGAAGAAGGCCACGGCGAAGAAGGCGGCCACCAAGAAGACGGCCGCCAAGACGGTCGCGAAGAAGACCGCGGCGAAGAAGACGACGACGAAGAAGGCAGCGGCGAAGAAGACCGTCGCCGCCGAGCAGTCGTCGCCTTCCGTGACGGCCTCGACCGACCTCTAGGGGACCGGCCGGGAAGTGACAGCGTCTGTGGGCCCCGCCTCGACCGAGACGGGGCCCACAGACGCGTGTGGGGCCGTGCAGGGGCCCGTCCCGCCCGGCGGCGGGGGGAAGGTGCGCACAACCGCCCCGTACGCCCGGCCGGCGCAGGGGTGGCGCGAGAGGGCCGGAGGGCCATCGCCACGGGCCCCAGCACGTCGTCCCGCGAGGGCGGTGGCCTCCGGCGACGTCGGCCTGGCACGTCCGTCCTCAGGTGTTTTTCGGAGGATCCCGGCGGTTCCGTGGGCGGGCCGGGGCCGGTTTGACCGGCAAGGCGGCTGTCCGTAGTCTTAACACTCGGTGTGTTTCCGTACGCACCTCCCCCTGAGCACATCCCTTCCGGTCTTCGGTGCGCGCATCGCGCACCTGCCGGGAGAGGCCGCTCATCCTTCCGGATCGTCCCGGGCCCCGGCCCGTGCGAGCGGCTGGCATCAGGGGATCCGTTCCGAGTGAGAGAGAGATCCGCGTGTACGCCATCGTGCGCAGCGGTGGTCGCCAGCACAAGGTTGCTGTCGGCGACATCGTTGAGGTTGACAAGATTTCCACCGCCAAGGTTGGCGACACGGTCGAGCTCTCGACCCTGCTCGTTGTCGACGGCGACGCCGTGACCAGCGACCCCTGGGTCCTGGACGGCATCAAGGTCCAGGCCGAGATCGTGGACCACCACAAGGGCGCGAAGATCGACATCCTTCGCTACAAGAACAAGACGGGTTACCGCCGTCGCCAGGGTCACCGCCAGCAGTACACGGCGATCAAGGTCACCGGTATTCCCGCGGCTGCGAAGTAAGGGACTGAGGAGACATGGCACACAAGAAGGGCGCATCGTCCACTCGGAACGGGCGCGATTCCAATGCTCAGCGGCTCGGCGTGAAGCGCTTCGGCGGTCAGGCCGTCAACGCCGGTGAGATCCTGGTCCGCCAGCGCGGCACCCACTTCCACCCGGGCACGGGCGTCGGCCGTGGCGGCGACGACACGCTGTTCGCGCTGACCGCCGGTGCGGTGGAGTTCGGTACGCACCGTGGCCGCAAGGTCGTGAACATCGTTCCCGTCGCTGCCTGAGTCAGGCAACGACTGAACGACACAGCACCTTCCGAGGGCGGATCTCAGCTTTCCCGGTACCCGGGGAAGCGGGTCCGCCCTCGGCGCGTTACGTCAAGAGACATTCCCGTATTTTTCCGTAGTACCTGGAGGCACCCACCATGACCACCTTCGTGGACCGCGTCGAGCTGCATGCCGCCGCGGGTAACGGAGGCCACGGCGTGGCCTCCGTACACCGTGAGAAGTTCAAGCCGCTCGGCGGGCCCGACGGGGGCAACGGCGGGCGCGGCGGCGATGTGATTCTCGTCGTCGAGCAGGCCGTGACCACGCTGCTGGACTACCACCACCACCCCCACCGCAAGGCCACGAACGGCCAGCCCGGCGCCGGTGACAACCGCTCCGGCAAGGACGGCCAGGACCTCGTCCTGCCCGTGCCGGACGGGACCGTCGTCCTGGACAAGGCCGGCAACGTCCTCGCCGACCTGGTCGGCCAGGGGACCACCTTCGTCGCGGGCCAGGGCGGCCGCGGCGGCCTCGGCAACGCCGCGCTGGCCTCCGCCCGTCGCAAGGCGCCCGGCTTCGCGCTGCTCGGCGAGCCGGGGGAGAGCCGGGACATCGTCCTGGAGCTCAAGACCGTCGCCGACGTCGCGCTCGTGGGCTACCCGAGCGCCGGCAAGTCCTCGCTGATCTCGGTGCTCTCCGCCGCCAAGCCGAAGATCGCGGACTACCCGTTCACGACCCTCGTCCCCAACCTGGGCGTCGTCACCGCCGGCTCGACCGTCTACACCATCGCCGACGTCCCGGGGCTCATCCCCGGCGCCAGCCAGGGCAAGGGCCTCGGCCTGGAGTTTCTGCGGCACGTAGAGCGCTGCTCCGTCCTGGTGCACGTCCTGGACACCGCGACGCTGGAGTCGGACCGTGACCCGGTCTCCGACCTCGACATGATCGAGGAGGAGCTGCGGCTGTACGGCGGCCTCGAGAACCGCCCGCGCATCGTCGCCCTCAACAAGGTCGACATCCCGGACGGCCAGGACCTCGCCGACATGATCCGCCCCGACCTGGAGGAGCGCGGCTACCGCGTCTTCGAGGTCTCGGCCATCGCGCACAAGGGCCTCAACGACCTCTCGTACGCCCTCGCCGGGATCATCGCCGAGGCCCGGGCCAGCAAGCCGAAGGAGGAGTCGACGCGGGTCGTCATCCGTCCCAAGGCCGTCGACGACGCCGGCTTCACCGTGACGGTGGAGGACGACGGCATCTACCGCGTGCGCGGTGAGAAGCCCGAGCGCTGGATCCGGCAGACCGACTTCAACAACGACGAGGCCGTCGGCTACCTCGCGGACCGGCTCAACCGGCTCGGTGTCGAGGACGAGCTGCGCAAGGCGGGCGCCCGGGCCGGCGACGGCGTGGCCATCGGCGCCGAGGACAACGCGGTCGTCTTCGACTGGGAGCCGACCATGGCCGCCGGGGCCGAGATGCTGGGCCGCCGTGGCGAGGACCACCGTATGGAGGCTCCGCGCCCCGCCGCGCAGCGCCGCCGCGAGCGCGAGTCCGACGGCGACGCCGCGCAGCGCGAGTACGAGGGGTTCGAGCCCTTCAGCGACTGATGACGCGGTCCCGCCCGGGGACGGGAAGCCGCCCGGGCGGGACGCGGGAGTACGGAGGGTGCCGATGGGCCGCCCGGGTGAAATCCGGTGTGCGGAGGCCCGCTCAAAGGTGCTCCATGCCGCTCACGCGTGTGGCGTCGGTCACCTGCCCGCAGGGCCGCGGTCCAGGTATTTCTCCTGTGTGGCAGGGGAACGGCAGGTGTTCACCGGGTGAGGCGCACTCGACGTCCACCTTGCGAGATGGTAACGGAGAGTGTAACCATCGGGATGTTCCCCAGCCCTCGCAAGGTAGGTCGTCTGTGTCTGAGCAGTACATAGCCCAAGTCCGCACCACGGCAGTCGTACTCGCCGGCGGTACCGGTCAGCGCGTGGGTCTGTCGATACCGAAGCAGCTGCTGAAGATCGCCGGCAAAGCCGTCATCGAGCACACTCTGAGCATCTTCCAGCAGGCCGAATCGATCGACGACGTCATCGTCCTGATGGCTCCGGGTTATGTCTCCGATGTCGAGAAGATCGTCGCGAAGGCCGGCCTGACCAAAGTCATCAAGGTGATCGAGGGCGGTTCGACCCGCAACGAGACCACCGAGCGTGCCATCGCGGCACTCGGCGAGGGCCTGGCCGACGGGGAGGACCGCAACGTACTGTTCCACGACGCCGTGCGTCCTCTGCTCTCCCAGCGGGTGATCAAGGACTGCGTCGAGGCACTCGAGCGCTACCAGGCGGTCGACGTCGCCATCCCGTCCGCCGACACCATCATCGTGACCCGCACCCACGGCGAGGACGGCGCGTTCATCACGGACGTACCGGACCGCTCCCGGCTGCGTCGCGGCCAGACGCCCCAGGCGTTCAAGCTGTCGACCATCCGGCGGGCGTACGAGGTCGCCTCGGGTGACCCCAACTTCCAGGCCACCGACGACTGTTCGGTAGTCCTGAAGTACCTGCCGGACGTGCCGATCTACGTCGTGGCGGGCGACGAGTACAACATGAAGGTCACCCAGCCGGTCGACGTCTTCATCGCGGACAAGCTGTTCCAGCTGGCCTCGACGGCCGTTCCGCAGCCGACGGGCGAGGCGGGCTACCGGGAACTGCTCACCGGCAAGACCATGGTGGTCTTCGGCGGGTCGTACGGCATCGGAGCCGACATCGCGTCGCTCGCGGAGTCGTTCGGCGCCAAGGTGTACGCCCTGGGGCGCTCCACCACGGGGACGCACATCGAGAACCCGGAACACGTCGACGAGGCGCTCTCCAAGGCGTACGCGGAGACCGGGCGCATCGACTACGTGGTCAACACCGCCGGCGTGCTGCGTATCGGCAAGCTGGCCGAGACCGACAGCGCGACGATCCAGGAGGCGCTGAACGTCAATTACCTGGCGCCCGTCCAGATCGCCCGCGCCTCGTACAAGTACCTGGCGGAGACCAAGGGCCAGCTGCTGCTCTACACCTCCAGCTCCTACACCCGCGGCCGCGCCGAGTACAGCCTCTACTCCTCCACCAAGGCCGCCATGGTGAACCTCACCCAGGCGCTGTCGGACGAGTGGGCGGCGGACGGGGTCCGGGTGAACTGCGTCAACCCCGAGCGGACCGCGACGCCGATGCGGACCAAGGCGTTCGGCGAGGAGCCGGTGGGTTCGCTGCTCTCGTCCGAGGCCGTGGCCCGTACGTCCGTGGACGTCCTGCTGTCCGAGATGACCGGCCATGTGATCGACGTCCGCCAGCAGGACCCGACCCGCGGGGCGAGCGAGGCGTCCGGCTTCGAGCAGGCCCTGGCCTCGGTGCTGGACCGTCAGATCGATGTGCCATAATCAGTGATCGACTATTCGGACCCCGTCGGTTCGCCGTAAGGGCGAAACCGGCGGGGTCCGAATGCGTGAAGGCGCTCTTCACAATTTCCCCGTAAGGTTTCCAGTCGGCATTCTCAGGAGCGGTACTTCGTGATTTCGAAAGCCATTCGTTTGGCTCGTGTCGGCAGCGGTTCGGAGCTGGCCGCCGCGCTTCTCCTGGGTCTGGGCTTCCCGTGCGTCATGGTCGCGGCCATAGTCCCCAACCTGTGGTTCTTCGCGGCAGCAGCCTTCGTGACCTATGCGGCGGACCAATATCTTCACCGCTGCGGCAGCTATCTCATCAACCGGCTCGCCGCGGTGCGCGCGGGTCTTTCGATCCGCTTCCTGGTGCGTCAACTGCTGCTGGTCCTGCTGCTCTCGCGCATGGGCTACGGCGAGGCGATGCTCTTCTACGTGACCGTGGCCTGCCTGCTGGCCTTCTACGGGCTCCAGGCGCCGCAGAGCGCGATAGTCACCCTCATCCGGCTGCGCCGCAAGCTGCCGGTGGTCACGCGGAACATCGACCTGAGCGCCGTGGCCATCGGGGACGCCCCGCCGCGCAGGCTGATGAGCCGTCCGGCCGAGAAGATGCTGCACCTGGACCTGTTCGGCCTGATCGGCGTGCTGATCGCCATCGAGACCGGCACCGCGGCCTTCGCGTACGGCGGCCTGGCTCTCATGCTCGGCTTCGCCGTCCTCTACCTTGCCGCGCTGCTGCCCTACGCGCGCCCCAGCCGCCTCGTCCCGCCGGAGGCCAAGGTCCTCGCTGCGGTCGACGACTGGCTGGGCACCTACCGGCCGACGGTCATCATGTACTTCTCCGGATCCAAGGATTCGGCGTACCAGGTGAACATGTGGCTGGAGACGATGGCCCAGCTCGGCGGGCGGCCGCTGATCTTCCTGCGTGAGCGCAACATCGTCCCGCAGCTGGCCATGACCTCGGTGCCGGTGCTCTGCGTGCCCGGCGGGGTCCACCTGATGAACCTGGACCTCTCGTCGGTCCGCGTGGCCCTGTACGCGGCGAACGTCGGCAAGAACATCCACATGCTGCGGGTCCCGACGATGAAGCACGTCTTCATCGGTCACGGCGACAGCGACAAGCTCGCCAGCGTCAACCCGTACAGCAAGGTGTACGACGAGGTGTGGACCGCCGGGAAGGCCGGGCGGGACCGCTACGCGCTGGCCGACGTCGGCATCCGCGACGAGGACATCGTCGAGGTGGGACGCCCCCAGCTCGCCTCGATCAAACCGTGGACCGGCGCCCCGAAGAACCCGATCCCGACCGTGCTGTACGCGCCCACCTGGGAAGGCTGGGACGACAATCCCGGCAACACCTCACTGCTGCTGGCGGGCGAGAACATCGTCAGGCGTCTGCTCACCGCCGACGAGCCGGTCCGGGTGCTCTACAAGCCGCACCCCTTCACCGGCACCCGCAGCCGGAAGGCCAAGGCCGTGCACGCCCGTATCACCGCGATGATCGAGCAGGCCGCCGCCGAACGCGCCACCGACCCCCGGTGGGCGAAGGAGCGGGACGCGCTGCGCGCCGGGCAGGCCGAGGCGCAGGCCGCGATGCTCAGCATCGAGACGAGGCTGTCCCGGCTCGCCGGCAGTTCGCAGACCGACAGGGACGAGGCCGAGCAGTCCCGGGACGCCAAGGTCGACCCCGAGATCGAGGCGGAGACCGCGAAGCTCAGGGAAGAGTGGAACGACGCCTACTGGCGTTCCACCGGCTGGTGGGAGCACAAGGTCATCGTCGGGGCCGCGCCCCGTCTGTACGACTGCTTCAACGAGTCGGACGCCATGGTCTCGGACATCTCCAGCGTGGTCTCGGACTTCATCGCGAGCGGCAAGCCCTACGCGGTGACCGACTCGGCCGCGATGGGCGTGGAGGAATTCCGGCGCCAGAACACCGCGGTACGCGCCGCGGTGATCCTCTCGAACTCGGCGGTCGAGCTGGACGAGCTGATGGCCGCCGTCACCGACCCGGCAGCCGACTCCCTGGGAGAGGCCCGGCGTGAGCTGAAGCAGTATCTGCTCGGCCCCGACGAGCCCACCTCCATCGAACAGTTCGACACGGCGGTCCGGGAACTGGCCGCCAAGGCGGAGGCGCGCAACATCGGTGTCGCCCGGAGCCTCGGCGAACCCGTGGGCGGCTGATCCCGGGAAGGCGCACATCGGGCATGGGCCCGTCGAAACCTGGAAACGGGTTTCGGCGGGCCTTTGTGGTGCAGCTCACAGGCCGAAACCGGGTGCAGCGCACAACCAACGCGCCGTATCGGCTGTCTCAATTGAACGTGAACGACAGTGCGATTCCCGGCGGCTGCGCGACGTCGCCGGGGTGTACATCGGTGATGCCGTGTTCACTCCTTGGCCTGCATCGGGTAGGGGTCCGTAGTGGACGGAGCCGTGGAGAGGGATGTTCCCGCCTGCGGGGCCGGCTCCGCCCGGGGCCCGCGCGACCGGGTGGACGCGTCGGCCTCACCTTCCCGTGCGGCGGGGGAGCGAGGGATTTCACAGTAAAATCACATTGCGCTCAGCATGCTTCGTTCGCACCGGTGTCCAGCACTCGATCACCACACTCTCAATATGGGGACAGAAAAACGTGAAGGCTCTCGTACTCTCCGGTGGGGCGGGCACCCGTCTGCGCCCCATCACCCACACATCGGCCAAGCAACTGGTGCCGGTCGCCAACAAGCCGGTTCTCTTCTACGGCCTGGAGGCCATCGCCGACGCGGGCATCACCGAGGTCGGCATCGTCGTCGGTGACACGGTCGACGAGATCCGGGAAGCCGTGGGTGACGGCTCCGAGTTCGGTATCGAGGTCACCTACATCCCGCAGGACGAGCCGCTGGGCCTGGCCCACGCCGTGCTCATCGCCCGGGAGTTCCTCGGCGACGACGACTTCGTCATGTACCTCGGCGACAACTTCATCGTCGGTGGCATCAGCGGGCTGGTCGAGGAATTCCGCAGCGACCGGCCCGACGCCCAGATCCTGCTGACGCATGTCCCCAACCCCACCTCCTTCGGTGTCGCGGAGCTCGACTCCGACGGACGGGTCGTCGCCCTGGAGGAGAAGCCGAAGGCCCCCAAGAGCGATCTGGCCCTGGTCGGCGTCTACCTCTTCACCCCCTCCATCCACGAGGCGGTCCGCTCGATCGAGCCGTCCTGGCGGGGCGAGCTGGAGATCACCCACGCCATCCAGTGGCTGATCGACCAGCAGCGGAACGTGCGCTCCACCACGATCTCCGGGTACTGGAAGGACACCGGCAACGTCACCGACATGCTGGAGGTCAACCGCTCGGTGCTGGAGACCGTCGAGCCGTACGCCGAGGAGGCGGAGGTCGACGACGGCAGCGAGATCATCGGCAGGGTCCGCATCGAGAAGGGGGCCAAGGTGACCGGGAGCCGCATCGTGGGCCCCGTGATCATCGGGGCGGACTCGGTGATCAGCGACTCCTACGTCGGCCCGTTCACCTCGATCTCCGAAGGCTGCAACATCGCGGACAGCGAGATCGAGTACTCCATCGTCCTGAAGGACGCCTCCATCATCGGAGTCCGGCGGGTCGAGGCGTCGCTCATCGGCCGTAACGTCGAAGTGACCCCCGCGCCCCGCAGCCCCTCCGCCCACCGACTCGTGCTCGGCGACCACAGCAAGGTGCAGATCTCCTCATGACGACCGACATCCTGGTGACCGGCGGGGCCGGCTTCATCGGTTCCCACTACGTCCGCACCCTGCTGGGCCCCGAAGGGCCGGGCGACGTGGCTGTCACGGTGCTCGACAAGCTCACCTACGCGGGTAACCCGGCCAACCTCGACGAGGTCCGTGACCACCCCGGCTTCGCCTTCGTGCAGGGTGACATCTGCGATCCCGAACTCGTCGGCAAGCTGATGGCCGAGCACGACCAGGTGGTGCACTTCGCCGCCGAGTCCCACGTGGACCGCTCCATCGACGGCGGCGCCGAGTTCGTCCGTACGAACGTCGTGGGCACGCACACCCTGATCCACGCCGCACACCTGGCCGGGATCAAGACCTTCGTGCACATCTCGACGGACGAGGTCTACGGGTCGATCGACGAGGGCTCCTGGCCGGAGACGCACCCGCTCGAGCCCAACTCGCCGTACTCCTCCGCCAAGGCGTCCAGCGACCTGATCGCCCTCTCGTACCACCGCACGCACGGCCTCGACGTGCGGGTGACCCGGTGCTCCAACAACTACGGGCACCACCACTTCCCCGAGAAGGTCATCCCGCTCTTCGTCACCAACCTGCTGGACGGCAAGTCCGTCCCGCTGTACGGCGACGGGGCGAACGTCCGCGACTGGCTGCACATCGACGACCACGTCCAGGGCATCGAGCTGGTGCGCACGAAGGGCCGGGCCGGCGAGGTCTACAACATCGGCGGTGGCACCGAACTCTCCAACAAGGAGCTGACCGGCCTGCTGCTCGAGGCCTGCGGCGCCGACTGGGAGACCAGCGTGACCTACGTCGAGGACCGCAAGGGCCACGACCGCCGTTACTCGGTGGACTGCGCCAAGATCAGGGAAGAGCTCGGCTACGAGCCCCGCAAGGACTTCAAGCAGGGGCTCGCCGAGACCGTCCAGTGGTACCGCGACAACCGCGCCTGGTGGGAGCCGCTGAAGGACAGCGCGGCTCTCTGAGCCCTACGCCCTACGATGCGGGGTGAACCCCGGCGGTGAGCGACGCGGGAGCCGGGCCCCAGGGGTTCCGGCTCCCCACGGGCTGCCGGGTTCGCGCCGGCTCGGGGTTCACGCCGGCAGGCACAACAGAAAGCGGGATGCGGTATGAGCGGCAGTTGGCTGGTCACAGGAGCGGGCGGGATGCTCGCGCGGGACGTCCTGGCCAGGTTGGCCCGGGACGGCGCGATCGCCGTGGGTCTGGACCGCAAGGCGCTGGACATCACCGACGCGGGTTCCGTGCGACAGGCCGTCGAGGAGCACGGTCCGTCCGTGATCGTCAACTGTGCCGCCTGGACCGCGGTGGACGACGCCGAGACCCGCGAGGACGAGGCGCTGCGCATCAACGGGGAGGGCCCACGGCTCCTCGCCGAGGTCTGCGCCGAGCACGGAATCGTGCTCCTCCAGGTCTCCACCGACTACGTGTTCGACGGGCAGGCGAGCGAGCCTTATGCCGAGGACGCGCCCACCGCGCCGAGGAGCGCCTACGGGCGGACCAAGCTGGCGGGCGAGCGGGCCGTCCTCTCCCTGCTGCCCGACAAGGGTTACGTCGTCCGCACCGCGTGGCTGTACGGAGCGGGTGGAGGTAACTTCGTCCGTACGATGATCAAGCTCGAGGGCATCAAGGACACGCTGGACGTCGTGGACGACCAGCTGGGCCAGCCCACCTGGACCGCTGACCTGGCCGACCGGCTCGTACGGCTGGGGCAGGGCGCCCTCGCCGGTACGGCACCGGCGGGCATCTACCACGGAACCAGCGGCGGCGAGACGACGTGGTTCGGTTTCACCCGCGCCATCTTCGAGCAGCTGGGCGCCGACCCGGAACGTGTCCGCCCGACCACCAGCGCGGCCTTCGCCCGGCCGGCTCCGCGTCCCGCGTACAGCGTGCTGGGTCACGACCGTTGGGCGAAAGCCGGTCTTGAGCCCATCCGGAATTGGCGGGAGGCACTCGCGGAGTCTTTCAAGGATCTCCACGGAACTCCGTGACCTGTGGTGATTGCCGACTGTTGCCCGGACCCAGTAAGTTCACTGCCTATCGAGCCGGTCGGCGCGAGGCTGACGCATTTCGGCGGTCACGCTGTTCCTGTGTCGGCCGAGCCGGCGAATCGACTCCGAACTCCCGGGTTCACGAATCGCTGACAGGCTGGACTTCTTGTGTCACGACTCACCGTGTGATGCCTCTGCAGTGTTCCATACGGAAGGGGATCCGTACGATGGCAACAACGACGGCTGCGAAGAAGATGGTCAGGGCAATTGTCGGAGAGGCGGGGTGGAAGCGGCTGCGCCGTTTCCGGAGGAGACTGGCGGGCGTGCCTGTCGCTGTTCCCCGTCCCGCCGCGCCTACGCCCACGGGGATTGCTGCGATCTCGCACGACCTGCGCAAGCTCGCCCAGCACTTCAGGACGGACAAGTGGGGCACCCACCGGTATGCGCAGCACTATCAGCGGCACCTCGAGCACCTGAAGAACGAATCCTTCAATCTGCTGGAGATCGGTATCGGCGGTTACAGCAGAGCGGGGCAAGGCGGCGCCTCACTGCGCATGTGGAAGCACTTCTTCCCCAAGGCGCAGATCTTCGGAATGGACATTCAGGACAAGTCATTTGTCGACGAGGAGCGGATCACGACCTTCATCGGCGACCAGTCCGACCCCGGCTCCCTCGTCGGTGTGGCATCGAAGATCGGCACGCTGGACGTCATCATCGACGACGGCAGTCATCTGAGTCCGCACATTCTGACAACGTTCAAGACGCTTTTCCCGCTGCTCAAGGACGGCGGGATCTATGCCGTCGAGGACACGCAGACCTCGTACTGGCCGGAATGGCAGGGCAGTGAGGACCGCGACGACCCGAAGACCAGCATGTCGATGCTGAAGAGGCTCGCCGACGGCCTCAACTACGAGGAGTTCGTGGACGAGGATTACGAGCCGTCCTACACGGACCTCAACATTGTGGGCATGCACTTCTACCACAACCTGGTCATCATTGAGAAGGGCAAGAACGCAGAAGGAACGAACAAGAAGCGGGTGCTCAAGAAGCGCTACAGCGAGGAAAGCACCAAGAGCTGAATGCGTGGCCCGTCCGGCGTCCGTTCCTGAAGTCGCCGGACTCCGACCGCCGCCGGGCACATTCTGGGCCCGGCGGCTCGTCGTTCGCCCCGCGTCGGCCCGTTACTCATTGTCCTCGCCTGATTACCGAACATCCACCCCGGAGAAGGGCCCTCCTCTCCGGATATATCCTGTCGGGCGGGCGTCCCGGGTGGGATTCAGCGCCGATTTTTTCCTGATTACCAGATGAGGTTCTGCATGTCCGTCAAGGTCAGCGTCGTCATTCCTGTATACAACCCGGGCGAGTACATCGAGGACTGCATTTCCTCCCTGTTGCGGCAGTCCCTGCCGGACGACGAGTACGAGGCGATCTTCGTCGACGACGGTTCCACGGACGCCACCCCCGCCCGCCTGGACGAACTCGCCGCTGCCCACCCGAACATGCACGTCATCCATCAGGAGTCGTCGGGCTGGTCGGGCAAGCCGCGCAACGTCGGGACGGCGGCGGCCAAGGGCGAGTTCGTCATGTACGTCGACAACGACGACTGGCTCGGCGACGAGGCGCTCGAACGCATGTACCGCTACGGCGTGGAGAACGGCTCCGACGTCATCATCGGGAAGATGGCGGGCAAGGGCCGTCCGGTCCCGGTGGAGCTCTTCCGCGTCAACCGCCCGCGGGCGAGCGTCTCCAACGCCCCGCTGATCGACAGCCTGACGCCGCACAAGATGTTCCGCAGGGAGTTCCTGGAGAGCAACGGCATCAAGTTCCGTGAGGGACGCCGACGCCTGGAGGACCACGTCTTCGTCGTGGAGACCTACCTGCGGGCGGCGAACATCTCCGTCCTCAGCGACTACCTGTGCTACTACCACATCAAGCGCGAGGACGCCTCGAACGCCGGCTTCCAGCGCTTCGACCCGGTGGGCTACTACGGCAACCTCCGTGAAGCGCTGGACATCGTCGAGCAGTACACCGAGCCGGGGAAGATCCGTGACGGCCTCTACCGCCGCTGGCTGCGCAACGAGATGGTGGAGCGGCTCCGTGGCAATCGGCTGCTGAGCCTCCCCGAGGACTACCGCGCGGAACTCTTCACCGAGATCCGCGGTGTGGTCACGGAGCGGTTCGGCCCGGGCGTCGCCGCGGGCATGCAGCCGACCCAGCAGATAGTCGCCGCCCTCATCGTGGACGGCCGCCTCGGTGACATCGAGGAGCTGGCCCGGTGGGAGTCCGGCATCAGGCCCGTCGGTCGCCTCGAGAGCCTCGCCTGGGACGGCGGTTCCCTGAAGGTGGGCTTCAGCGCCGAGTACCAGGTGTCGGACGCTCCGATGACCTTCCGTTCCGAGGACGGCGAGGACCTGCTCGCCCCGCAGCTCGCCGAGGAGACCCTGAGCAGGATCGCCGGCCTCGGGGTCAGCATCGTGGCGCCGGTCGAGAACTCCAAGGTCGACCTCGTCGTGCGTGAGCGCTCCACGGCTGCCGAGTTCTTCCAGCCGGTGGAGTTCACGAGGGAGCGGATCCCGGTCGGGAGCGGCTCCACGTTCCGGCAGGAACTGCGGGCCGCCGCGACGATCGATCCGGAGACCGCCGCCAACGGGGCACCGCTCGGGGACGGCATCTGGGACATCCTCTTCCGGATCAGCTCCTGCGGCTGGACCAAGGAGACCCGCCTGGGAGCGGTCCGTGCCGACCAGGTCGAGGAGAGCCGCCTCGGCCGCCTGACCGGCTCGCCGCGCAGGGTGGTCCTGCCCTACTGGACCGAGCCGCACGGCAACCTCTCGCTCGACGTGGACCTCGCCACCGGCCGTATCGACCGGGACGTGCGACGGCTCGCGCCCGAGGACGTCCGGATCGAGAGCGGCCGCGTGAAGCTGCCGCTGCCGCTCGCGGTGGGCCCCGCGGCCGGTACCGAGCCCGTGGTCCTGCGCTTCAAGTCCGCGGGCGCCGATACGGTCCAGGCGGACGCCACCCTCACCGCGGCTCCCAAGGGTGCCGTGCTGACCGCAGAGCTGCCCGGCGGCCTGCTCCCGGGGCAGGTCTGGGACATGGGGCTGGGCATGCCCTCGGCCAGACGCGGCAAGCCGCGGTGGAGCTCCCTCCCCGCAGTGCTCCGGGTCGCGGACGACGGCACCGTCGCAGCCGCGAAGCCCGCTCCCGCCGAGAAGCCCGCCGCGAAGAAGAAGCCCGCCCCCGCCCCGAAGAAGCGATCCTTCCCCCGACGCGTGGCGGGAAGGATCAAGCGCGGCCTGTTCGGCTGAGGGCCCGGCCCGCCACGACGGCGGGCCGGCGTCCCACTCCGGCGGCGTACGCCGCAGCGCACAGAACAGTCAGTCGAGAGAGAAGTAGAGACGTATGCGACCTCTGTCCATCGAAGGCGCCTGGGTTCACGAGCCGAAGGTGTTCCCGGACGACCGCGGCAGCTTCCACGAGTGGTTCCGGGGCGCGGACTTCCGTACCGCGACCGGACAGGAACTCAGCCTCGTCCAGGCGAACTGCTCGGTGTCCAGGCGCGGCACCCTGCGCGGCATCCACTACGCGGACGTGCCGCCGAGCCAGGCGAAGTACGTCAAGTGTGTGCGGGGCGCGGTTCTCGACGTCATCGTCGACATCAGGGTCGGCTCGCCGACGTACAAGCAGTGGGAGATCGTCCGGCTCGACGACGAGACCCACCACGCGGTGTACCTCTCCGAAGGCCTCGGACACGCCTTCTTCGCCCTGAGCGACGACGCCACCGTGGTGTACCTCTGCTCCGAGGGGTACGCCCCCGAGCGTGAGCACGGCATCAACCCGCTCGACCCCGGTCTGGCCATCACCTGGCCCGAGGGCATCGCGCCCCTGCTCTCCCCGAAGGACGAGCAGGCGCCGACGCTCGCCGAGGCGGAGGAGCGTGGTCTGCTGCCCCGCTACGAGGACTGCGTCTCCTTCCGGGAGCAGCTGCGCGCACGCTGACCCGGCCCGCGGGCTCCTGGCCCGCGCGGAGTTGTTCCTCGCATGTCCACAGGTAGTCCGGCATCAGAGGCAACCTTATGAACGGCCTGTCCGTCTCCTTTGTCAAGAGGGGAACGGGCAGGCCGCTTTCATGTGTCTGCGCGAGGAACGCGGCATGAACCACCGTTCCGCCGTCTTCTCCTGAAGAGCGAAGTGTGCGGACCGGGGAGAGATGAGCACAAGCGCACCAGACGTCAGCGTCGTCATCGGGGCTTACGAGGCGATGCCGTACCTGATCCGCTGCCTGGAGTCCGTGGAGGCGCAGACCCTGCCGGCCGGACGGATGGAGATCATAGCCGTCGACGACGGGTCCAAGGACGGCACGGGGGAGTACCTGGACGAGTTCGCCGCCCGTACCGCGATCGAGACCCGTGTCGTCCACCAGGAGAACTCCGGCGGGCCCAGCGGGCCACGCAACGTCGGACTCGGGCTGGCCCGCGGGCGCTACGTCTTCTTCCTCGACGCGGACGACTACTTCGGCGAGGAGGCCCTGGAACGGCTGGTCGCGATGGGCGACCGGGCCGGTACCGACGTGGTGCTCGGCAAGGTCGTCGGCGTCAACCGCGGAGCGCCGAAGTCGATGTGGAAGGAGACCGTCGAGCGTGCCGACCTCTTCTCCTCCCGCATCAAGTTCACCCTGAGCGCCCAGAAGCTCTTCCGGCGGGAGATGCTCGTGCGGCTCGGACTGACCTTCGACGAAGGGCTGAAGACCGGCGAGGACGCGCTCTTCACCATGGAGGCGTACCTGCGCGGCAACGGGGTGTCCGTCGTCGCCGACTACACCTGCTACTACCTGGTGGGCCGGGACGACGGCAAGCACGTGACCCGGAGCGGGAGCCACCGGCTGCGCTTCGACTCCGCCCGGGCACTGGCGGAGCTCATCGCGGCACAGCTTCCGCCGGGGCCCGAGCGGGACGACCTGATGGTCCGGCCTTTCGTCATCACCCTGCTGCCGCAGTTCGGCCCGTCCCTGCTGCGGCAGTCCGAGGCCGTGCGGAGGGAGAAGATGGAGCTGGCCACCCCGCTGCTCAAGGCCTACTGGTCGGCGGGTCTGGGCCGCCGCCTCAAGGTCCACGAGCGGCTGCGGCTGGCCTGCATGGCCCGTGGCCGGCTGGATCTCCTCCTGGACGTCCTCCGGTTCATGGCGGACAAGCATGAGCCCGAGGTGGTCCGCAAGGGGCTCCGGGGCAGGGTGTACCTCGCCTATCCGCACTTCGGCGAGGACGCGGGGCTGCCGGACTCCGCGTACGAACTGACCGTGAGGGAGTGGGTCGGCGGCAAGCGGATCGAGGTGCCGAAGAAGCAGACCGTCACCTCGATCACGCGTCGCCTGGTCCGCAAGGCGGGCAGGGCTGCCCGGTCGGCCCGGCGCATCCCGCACCGGGCGCACAACTAGGGACCGGGCGGACGCGGCTCCAGGCCCGCCCTCATTGCTCCGGGCGGAGAAACCTCCTGACCGGTCTGCCCACCACGCGCCGGGCACGCCTGTACGTGGCGCCCGCGCCGCCGCGTGCCCTGATGCCGAAGCGGTCGGGCCTGCCGGTGAGCTGGGCCCGCCTCAGCTCGTTGTTCTCCTCCGTCAGCTCCTCGAGCCTGCTCTGCAGCCAGCTGAAGCGGCTGCTCAGGGTCTCGGGGTCGGTGTCGGTCCACGGCCGGGCGGCGGGCGGGAGCGCGAGCTTGGACATCTGCGCGTCGAACGCCTTCCCGCCGTCGCCGTGGTGGAAGGTGTTCTCCAGGCCGTTCTTCTCCATGAAGCCGGTGAAGCGGAGGAAGCGTTCCTTGTGGCCGTTCACCAGCTCGCCGAAGTCCGCCGCCTCGTAGAGCTCGGCGGGGTCGATGTTCTTGGGCGTCTCGGTGATCTTGCGGTGCGGAATGCCGAAGTAGCGGCAGAGCTCCAGGGTCCGCGAGTCGCTGCAGAGCACGGTGCTCGGGACGCCGGCCAGCAGCGCCGCGATGTTCCCGTGGATGCGCGAGCCGAACGAGAAGTCGAACGCGCGTAGCTCCTCGATCCAGGTGGCCGGGTCGACGTAGAGCCGGACCTTGCCCTCGCGGTACATCGGGTGGGACGGATGGGTCGGCATCGAGGTCTGGGCGCCGATCGGGTTCGACGTCTCCCGCCAGTGGAGCAGCTCGGCCTCGAGGAGGTTCTGCCCGATGAACCGCAGATTCGGATAGCGCTTGTGGGCCTGACGGATGATGGCGTCGAGGCCGTGCGAACGTACGGCGCTGTGCGATCCGTTCACCGAGATGCGGGATTCCGTCGTGAGCGACTCGGACTTCTTCTCGAGCGTGAACGTCTCGCCGTTCATGAACATGGAGGGGCAGCCGATGACCTCGACGTCCCGGAATCCCATGTTCTTGAGGTACTGCTCGGTGAACTCGCCCCGCACGCCGATGGAGGCGCTGCGGTTGAGCACCTCGGTGACGAACTCCCTGACGGTCGGCTCCATCGCCTTGAGCCGGGCGGCGTCGTACTTGAGGTCGGCCTGCGCGCCGACACCCAGGACGACGACGGGGATGCGCAGCTTCTTGATCAGCTGCGTCATTCGCTTCAGGGGCCGCTCGAACGTCGGGCGGAAGGCGTTCGCCAGGGGGACGACGAAGACGTCGAACTCCTCGTTCATGCGGTCGGCCGCCGCCGGATCCGTACGGATGCCGTTGGAGAAGACCTCTGCCCGCGGAGTCGCCAGAAGCTTGTGCGCCGCGTCACTGAAGATCAGGTTGCCCGCGTTGGTCGCGAAGACATCTCTGTCGAGGGACTGTTCGAGCGAAGCCACATCGAAGGGGCTTTTGCCCGATCTGAGGAGAATGCGCTTCTGGCGGGAGAGTTCATCTGTCACGCAATAGAGGGTAGCTCTATGAATGGCGGGTGGAGATTGCGTAAATGGGCCCATTCAGGCGCATGTCGAAACGTGACCCGGACCGGCCGGTCTGTGTAATGACGTCCGCGCGGCGACAGCAGCTGAGACGGCTCGGTGCCGGCCCCGCCCCCTCGCGTAGATTGAGCGGAACCGAGCAGGACGACGTGATGGGGACGGGCGTACGTGTCAGGGGCAAGGGAATCCGAAGGCGCGGCAAGGGAGCCCGAAGGCGCGCTCCGCACACCCTCCGGGGGCGGCGCGGGGCGCAGGCCCGGTGTGACCGACGCCCGCCGGGTCGTCGTCAAGGTCGGCTCCTCCTCGCTCACCACAGCGGCGGGAGGGCTTGACGCCGATCGGGTGGACGCGCTCGTCGACGTCCTCGCCAAGGTCAGGAGCGGCGGGGAACGCGAGATCGTCCTCGTCTCCAGCGGCGCCATCGCGGCCGGCCTCGCCCCCCTCGGTCTCGTCCGCAGGCCCAAGGACCTGGCCCGCCAGCAGGCCGCGGCCAGTGTCGGCCAGGGGCTCCTCGTCGCCCGCTACACCGCGTCCTTCGCCCGTTACGGCGTACGGGTCGGGCAGGTGCTGCTGACCTCGGACGACACCAGCCGGCGCGCCCACTACCGCAACGCCTACAGCACGCTCGACCAGCTCCTGGAGATGGGCGCGTTCCCCGTCGTCAACGAGAACGACACGGTCGCCACGGACGAGATCCGGTTCGGGGACAACGACCGGCTCGCCGCGCTCGTCGCCCACCTGGTCCACGCGGATCTGCTCGTCCTCCTGTCCGACGTCGACGGACTCTACGACGGGGACCCGAGCAGGCCGGGCACCTCCCGCATCGCGGAGGTGAGCGGGCCGGCCGACCTGGAAGGCGTCACCATCGGCAGCGCGGGGAAGGCGGGTGTCGGCACCGGAGGCATGGTCACCAAGGTGGAGGCCGCCAGGATCGCCACGGCCGCAGGGATCCCGGTCGTCCTCACCTCGGCGAGCCACGTCGCCGACGCCCTCGGCGGGCGTGACACCGGCACGTACTTCCACCGCACCGGGCGCCGATCGGCCGACCGGCTGCTCTGGCTGGCCCATGCCTCGACGCCGCAGGGCGCCCTCGTGCTCGACGACGGAGCCGTGCGCGCCGTCGTCGAGCGCCGGACATCCCTGCTCCCCGCCGGGATCTCCGCGGTCGAGGGCGAGTTCTCCGCGGGGGACCCGGTCGAGCTGCGGGACCCGGCCGGCCGGGCCGTCGCCCGCGGGCTGGTCAACTTCGATGCCAAGGAGATCCCGCAGCTGCTCGGGCGGTCCACTCGCGACCTCGCGCGCGAGCTGGGTCCGGCCTACGAGCGGGAAGTCGTACACAGGGACGATCTCGTCGTCCTCACGCCCCGCCCGACCCCCTGAAACGGCTGAAAGTCCAGCCTTCGGGCGGAGACCTTCACGAAAAGCGCCCCGCGCCCGGCCCCGGGCTGGTCAACTTTGTCACGGGGACACAGAGGAGTCGGCACAGCTACACATTCACAGGAGGCCGCCGGTGAGACGAGCGCGCCCGGGGGCGCTGCCCCGCGGAACGGGCAGCCGTGCCCTGACCAGCGTCGGGGCGGGAGCCGACTTCGTCGGCACGCCCACCGACCAGACCACCGAGCAGGAACCGGTGGTGACGGACGAGGAGCTGACCCGCTCCAAGCTGTGGCACATCACCCTCAGTGTCTCCGGCGGTGAGACACCGCTGAAAGAGATCAGGCGCGGGCTGGAACAGCTGGCGCACGATCACCCGTTCCTGCTGACCAGCCGGTATGCCAACGACCACGCGGAGATCCGCTACTGGGAAGAGGCCCGCGACCTCCACGACGCAGCGGCGGTGGCGCTGCGGCTGTGGGGCGAACACCGGTCCAGCGCGAAGCTCCCGCCCTGGGAGATCGTCGGCCTGGAGGTCATCGACCGGGAGACCTACCACCTGCGCATCGCCGAGGGCTACGGACCGCCACCGGCCGCCCCCGTCGGGGTACACCCGTACTGACGGGGGCGTAGCGGACCGGGTGTGCGGGCGCTGATACGCCTGTCTCGCATCACGGGATACGTGACGGATGCCCGCAGTGTGCGCACTACCCTGCGGGCATGACCACGCTTTCGCCGTACGACAACATGTCCCCGGTCGCCCAGGCCGCCTACCGGGCACGCGCAGCCGCCGACGACATCGCGCCACTCCCGCGTGCGGCGAAGGACGACGCCCTGCTGGCGATCGCGGACGCCCTTGAGGTGCGCACCAGCGAGATCGTCGAGGCCAACGCCGAGGACGTCGCGAAGGCCCGGGAGGCCGGGACGAGCGAGTCGGTCGTCGACCGGCTCACCCTCACGCCGGAGCGCATCCGCGCGATCGCCGCCGACGCACGTGACGTGGCGGCGCTGCCCGACCCGGTCGGCGAGGTGGTCCGGGGCTCCACCCTTCCCAACGGCATCGATCTGCGCCAGGTGCGGGTGCCGCTCGGAGTGGTCGGCATCATCTACGAGGCCCGGCCCAATGTGACGGTCGACGCCGCCGCGCTCTGCCTGAAGTCGGGGAACGCGGTACTGCTGCGTGGATCCTCGTCGGCGTACGCCTCGAACACCGCTCTCGTGCGGGTGCTCCGTGACGCGGTGGGCGGGTCCGGCCTCCCGGCGGACGCGGTGCAGCTCGTCCCGGGCGAGAACCGCGACTCGGTCCGCGAGCTGATGCGGGCCCGCGGCCTCGTCGACGTACTGATCCCGCGCGGCGGCGCCTCCCTGATCCGCACGGTCGTGGAGGAGTCGACGGTGCCCGTCATCGAGACGGGCACCGGCAACTGTCACGTGTACGTCGACGCGCAGACCGATCTCTCCATGGCCGTCGAGATCCTGGTCAACTCCAAGGCGCAGCGGCCGAGCGTCTGCAACGCCGCCGAGACCCTCCTGGTCCACAAGGACGTCGCCGCGGACTTCCTGCCCCTCGCCCTGGACGCGCTGGCCGAGGCCGGGGTCACGGTGCACGGGGACGAGCGGGTGCTCGCGTATGCCGAGGGGTCCAAGGCCACCGTCGTGCCGGCGACTCCGGAGGACTGGGAGACCGAGTACCTCTCGTACGACATCGCGGCCGCGGTCGTGGAGTCGCTGGAGTCCGCCGTGGCGCACATCAGGCTCTGGTCCTCCGGCCACACCGAGGCGATCGTCACCACCTCGCAGGCGGCGGCCCGACGGTTCACCCAGTTGGTCGATTCCACGACGGTCGCCGTGAACGCGTCCACGCGCTTCACGGACGGCGGCCAGTTCGGCTTCGGCGCCGAGATCGGCATCTCCACGCAGAAGCTGCACGCCCGGGGGCCGATGGGACTGCCGGAGCTGACCTCCACGAAGTACATCGTCACCGGCGACGGCCACATCCGTTGACCCGGAGCCCTCAGGCGGGGCGGGCGAATGTGCGGGCTCCCTGCCCAAATCGCCCCGCCGGGGCTACGCTGAAGCTGTGCCGGACGACGTGGGGGGCAGGCCGTTCCCGGACGGCTGGGAGCCCGACGACGACCGCGGGGGCGCGGACGAGGACTTCGCCTCCGTGGTGTTCGACGAGGACTTCGTCCGGTCCGCAGAGATCCACGAACCCACCGCGGTCGAGCGTCTGCTGGCCGCCGCGCAGGCCCGCGCCGAAGCCGAGGCGAGCAGGGCGCGCTCCGGTGGCGGAGCCCTGGACGACGACCTCTACGACGAGGGTTACGGCCCGGAGGGTGCGTACGGCCGCGAGAGGGCCTTCGGCGACTTCTACGACCCCGATGACCCCGATGCCGTCCACGAGGGCGACAACGGCCCCTACGGGCGTCACGGCGGCTCCCTGCGCCCTTACCGGGGTACGTCGCGCTGGCACCGGCCGGTCGCCTGGCTGCTCGCCCTCATGATGGGGATCGGGATGGTGGCGCTGGCCTTCAGCGCCGTGTACCGGGGCGCCGCGGCCAGTAGGCAGGACAAGGTGCCGCCCCCGGCGACCAGCGGCGTCGACAAGCCGGGCGTGGCTCCCTCCGCCTCGGCCGACTACTCCCGCCCTGCTGTCCCGGCCGTTCCGCATACCCCCTGAGCCGGGCTCCCGGGGTATGCCGACGCCGCTCCTGCCGGACGGCGACGACCCCTGTCCGACGGTGGGACGCCTGCCCGGTGACGCTGCCACGGCCGTCCTCCCCGCCGTCCTCCCGGCGGCGCTCCACCTGCGCTCCCACCTGCGGGGCGTTTACCTTGATGAGGATCGACCCAATCTGAAGGTATGACCTTGTGACCCCTCCTCTCGTCCCCGTCCCCGGGAAGAGGGCAAGTCACGTGTCCATGTGTCGAAACCCGTGACGGACAGGCCCGCCCGACGCCAAGCGGCTGAGGCGGACCCCAGCGCCAGCCCCCGCCGGTGGCGCGGAGAACGGGAGAAGTCATGACAGGCCGCGGAGAACCGCCGGAAGGGCCGCCCGAGAACCCCTCGGGCGGGGAGGACGAGTACCGCTCACTCGTCTTCGACGAATCGTTCGTCCGTGCTGCCCGGCTGCAGGAGTTCTCCGCCCAGGAGCGCATGGGTGACCACGCGCGCGCCGTGCGCTCCCTGCCTGGCCGCCCCACCCGCCGGCACCGCTCCAGGGCGGGCATCGCTCTCGTCGTGCTGATCGCGCTGGCATTCGCCACCGCCGTCTACTTCGGCTTCCGCAACCCCTACCCGACGCCTGTCGGCAGGCGCGCCGAACCCCTCCAGACCACGGTGATCCCGCTCGCCCCCCGAAGCCCCGTACCCGGAGGGGCCGCCGAGTCGCTCCTCGCCGACGGCCCGGCCGCCGGGCACCGGACGGGGGCCGCGGGCATCAACTTTCCGTCGGTCCGGCGGACGAAGAACTTCTCGGACAACCAGGTGACCATGGCCCTGACCACGGTGAAGGACTACCTGGTGGGCTCCTCCCTCGACCCCGACGTACTCACCTCGGGGGTCGTGAGGCCGATCGGCCGGCTGCTCGACCCGGACCAGACGGCGCAGTTCGACCGGAGCATGGACTCACCGGCTGACGACGGCGAGCACAGTGCGACCGGCTGGCTGGTGCGCTTCGACCCGGCCGAGGTGGAACTGGCCGACTCCGACATCAGGGTCCAGGGCACCCTCTCCTACTCGGAAGCGGGGGCGGACACCCTGGAGGTGGTGTCCGACCACACCTTCACCTACGCGCTGCGACCCGCCGTGTCCGGCCCCCACCGGGCCGACGGAGCCTCGCTCTTCACCGTGCGCCGCGTCCTGCACTTCCTGCTCGACCGCGAGGACATCCGGCTGCACCGGCTGGAGGTCCGCAGCGCCTACGTCCAGGCCGGCCCGCAGTCGTGCTCGGCCGATACGACGGGAGTGCTGCGTCCGCTGCTCGCGGGCGAGCGGGCGGACACCCGGGGGCCCGCAGGCACCGACCCCTATGCCACGGGTGTACCCGCGGCGGCGCTCTGCGGCACCCTGACCGTCAGCTCCCCGACCCAGAGCCCTCTTCGGGATCCGGGCGTCGCCAGGTCCCCTCGGACCCGTCCGTAGCGTCCGAGGCCGGAGCGCCGCCCTTGCCCGCGCCACCACCGGCGGCGCCCCCGCCCGCGGCTCCGGTGAATTTGTCGCGGAGCTTGCCGCCGAGGTCGCCCGCACCGCCCGCGATGTCACCGACCAGCTTCATCAGCGGGTCCTTGCTGGTGCGCACCGTGTCGGCGTAGTGCGACGCGGACTCACGGAAGGAGTCCGTCACCGACGTGTCCTTGTCCTCGTCGCGCTTGGGGTAATGGCCGTCCATGATGCGCTGGTAGTCGCGGGTCTCCGACCACTTCTTCAGCTCGGCCGCGCGGACCGTGGTGAACGGATGCGTCCGGGGCAGCACATTGAGGATCTTGAGCACGGAGTCGCGGAGGTCGCCGCCCTTCTCGTACTCGTCGGCCTGGGCCAGGAAGGCGTCCACATTCATCTCGTGGAGATGATTACCGCCGGCGATCTTCATCAGCCCGCGCATCGAGGCACGCAGATCCTGTCCCACCAGCAGTCCGGCGCGGTCGGCGGACAGCTCCGACTTGCGGAACCACTCGCGCAGCGCGGTCACGATCGCCATGATCGCGACATTGCCGAGCGGGATCCACGCCACCTTGAGCGCCAGATTGGTGAGGAAGAGCAATATCGTGCGGTACACCGCGTGGCCGGAGAGGGCATGGCCCACCTCGTGGCCGACGACGGCCCGCATCTCCTCCTCGTCGAGCAGCTCCACCAGTCCGGTCGTCACCACGATGATCGGCTCGTCGAGGCCGATGCACATGGCGTTGGGCTGCGGGTCCTGATTCACATACATCGGCGGGACCTTCTTGAGGTCCAGGATGTAACACGCGTCCCGCAGCATGTCGTTGAGATGTGTGAACTGGGCGTCGCTCACCCGGACGGAGTCCGAGAGGAAGAGCAGCCGCAGACTGCGCTCGGGCAGGAGGCCGCTCAGCGCCTTGAACACGGTGTCGAAACCGCTCAGCTTGCGCAGGGCCACCAGGGCCGAGCGATCCGCCGGATGCTCGTAGGCCCGCGAGGAGATGTCCGGGAATCGCTTGCGGTGCCTGCTCGGCACGCTCTCGTGACTGGCGTCGGTCATGGATGGCCCCCTGTTCGTACGAGACGTTGCTCGTCCCCCTGACAAAAGCCAGCGTATGTGCTGGAGCTACGGTGTGCGGGGGGCTGTGGATAACTTTGAGGAGCGCCCGGAATGCCGCACACCGCCGTCATGCTCGCCGCCGTGTCCGAGGACCAGGGACCGGGCAACACGCTCCGGATCGTGCTGCTCGTCTCGCTCGTCGGCGCCGCCCTGCTCGCCTGGTTCCTCCTGCGTGGATACCGCGACGACGACAACAACGACTGAGTCGGCGTGAGCGTGCCCGTGGCGCCCGCATACGATGTGCGCGACGTCTCCCTCCTGATTCCCGATGGATAGGTCCTGCAGAAGATGAGCCTCTCGAGCACCGCGCACCAGCTGGTCACCCTCGCCTCCGAAGGCGAGCAGGGTGGTAACCACGAAAGCCTCAGCCCGTACCTCACCGGTGGCGGCGCGCTCTTCGTGCTGCTGCTCCTGCTGTGGATCACCACCCGCTTCAACCGGGACCGCTGAGGCAGAGGCGAACAGCTGTGCCAGTAGGGTCTGCACGCATGGGAGAGCAGGAAGTGCCTACCGGCCGCGGCAAGCGCCGAATCGGCGTGATGGGCGGGACCTTTGACCCGATCCATCACGGACACCTGGTGGCGGCGAGCGAAGTGGCGGCCCACTTCCACCTCGACGAGGTCGTCTTCGTCCCGACCGGGCAGCCCTGGCAGAAGAGTCACAAGCAGGTCTCGCCGGCCGAGGACCGCTATCTGATGACGGTCATCGCGACGGCGTCCAACCCGCAGTTCTCGGTCAGCCGCAGCGACATCGACCGTGGCGGACGGACGTACACGATCGATACGCTGCGGGACCTGCGCGCGGTCCACGGCGACGCGGACCTCTTCTTCATCACCGGCGCCGACGCCCTGTCCCAGATCCTGACCTGGCGGGACGCCGAGGAGCTCTTCTCGCTCTCCCACTTCATCGGCGTGACGCGGCCGGGGCATCTGCTGACGGACGACGGGCTGCCCAAGGGCGGCGTCTCGCTGATGGAGGTGCCCGCGCTGGCGATCTCGTCCACGGACTGCCGTGCCAGGGTCGCGCAGGGGGAGCCGGTCTGGTACCTCGTGCCGGACGGTGTCGTCCGCTACATCGACAAGCGCCAGCTGTACCGCGGCGAATGAGCCACGGAGAGGGGCACCTGTGACCGACCGACACGACCCGTACGACCCGTACCAGCAGCCACAGATCATGGGCTACGACGAGTACGGGCAGCCGGTCTATCAGCAGCAGGGCCAGCAGCAGTACGACCCGTACGCCCAACAGCCCCAGCAGGACGGGCAGTCGCAGCAGGGCTACGGCTACGACCCGTACGCCGGTACGCAGCAGTACGACCCGTACGCCGCCCAGCAGGCCCAGCCGACGCAGCAGGGGTACGGCTACGACGGCGGCTACGGCACGTACGGCTACGACACCGGTCGGCAGCCCGCCGTGGACGACTCCACCCAGCAGTGGAACGCGCCCCAGCCCCCCGCCGCACCGGCGGCCGCGCCCCCGCCCCCGTTCCCGGAACAGCGGAGCGAACCGGAACCGCCGGCGGACGCAGCCCTCCCGGGGCAACGCCGTGCCGACCGCGACTACCGCACCGAGCAGTTCTCCTTCATCGAGGAGCCCGACGAGGACTCCGAAGATGTCATCGACTGGCTCAAATTCACCGAGAGCCGCAGCGAGCGGCGCGAGGAAGCACGCCGGCGCGGGCACAACCGGATGGTCGCGCTCATAGTCGTCGTGGCTCTCGTGGTCGTCGGCGGAGCGGGCTACCTCTGGTTCGCCGGAAAGATCCCGGGAGTCTCGGGCAAGGACGAGCAGAACGCGGCGGCGACGGGACCGCAGAAGCGGGACGTCATCGTCGTCCACCTGCACAACACCAAGAAGGGCGGCACCTCGACAGCGCTGCTCGTCGACAACGTCACCACCGAGCAGGGCACCACCGTCCTGCTCCCCAACTCGCTGGCCGTGGCCGCGGACGACGGGTCCACCACCACGCTCGGCAAGTCCGTCGACGACGACGGGTCCACCGGCACCCGTGAGGCGATCGACACCCTGCTCGGCACCAGCATCAGCGGCACCTGGCGCCTCGACACCCCGTACCTCGAGAACCTCGTCGAGCTCGTGGGCAACATCGAGGTGGACACCGACACCGCTGTGCCCGACTCCAAGAAGGGCGCGGCGCCCCTGGTGAACAAGGGGGAGGCGCAGACGCTGAGCGGCCCGATGGCCGTGGCGTACGCCACCTACCAGGGTGCGGGCGAGCCGGAGGCCAAGCAGCTGATGCGCTTCGGGCAGGTCATGCGCGGCGTGCTGCGCAAGCTGTCCGAGGACCCCAAGGCCGCGACCGTCACCATCGAGACCCTCGCGCAGATCCTCGACCCGTCCCTGCCGGAGCAGGACCTGGGCGCCTCGCTCGCGAAGCTCGCCGGGCACGCCAAGGTGGGCGACTACGAGACGGAGCTGCTCCCGGTGCAGAGCGACGGAACCCTCACCGATGCGGCGACCGAGAGCGTCGTCAAGGACGTCCTGGGCGGCAAGGTGAAGGCCCCGGACCAGGGCGCGGCGGTACGCGTCGGCATCAAGAACGCCACGGGCGACACGAAGGGCACGGAGAACGCCAGGGTGCAGCTCGTCAACGGGGGCTACGCCTTCGTCGACAGCGGCAAGGCGGACGCCGCTGCGTCGTCCGAGGTGGTCTACGGGGCCGCCGAGGACAAGGCGAAGGCGGTCGAGGTCGCCAAGACCCTGGGCCTGCCGGAGAGCACTGTGAAGAAGGGCGAGCCGGCCGCGAACGCCGACGTGTCCGTCGCCCTCGGACAGGACTACAAGATCGCCGAGCCGACGTCGTAAGGGCTGTCGGCGGTCCGTGAGACCCTAGAGGTCGATCTGACCGCCGACGAAAGCCTGCATGTGACCGCCACGGACCGCTCCATCGAGCTCATCAACGCCGCCGCCCAGGCGGCGGCCGACCGGCTCGCGCACGACATCATCGCCTACGACGTCAGCGACGTGCTGTCGATCACCGACGCCTTCCTGCTGGCATCGGCTCCCAACGACCGCCAGGTCAAGTCGATCGTCGACGAGATCGAGGAGCGGCTGCAGAAGGAGCTCGGCGCCAAGCCGGTGCGCCGCGAGGGCGACCGCGACGCCCGCTGGATCCTTCTCGACTACGTCGACATCGTGATCCACGTCCAGCACAGCGAGGAGCGCGTGTTCTACGCGCTCGAGCGGCTGTGGAAGGACTGCCCCGAGATCGCCCTCCCGGAGGACGCGCTCAAGACCCGGGGCAAGGCCGAGGAGCACGCCCAGCTCAACGGCGGCACGGAAGGTGACCAGAGCTGAACGGCAGCAGCAGCGGCAGGGGCCGCAAGATCGTCCTCTGGCGGCACGGACAGACGGCGTGGAATCTGGAGCGCCGTTTCCAGGGCTCCACGGACATCGAGCTGACCGAGACCGGTGTCGGGCAGGCCCGCCGCGCCGCCCGGCTGCTCGCCTCGCTGCAGCCGGACGCGATAGTGGCGTCCGACCTGCGGCGGGCGGCGGCCACGGCTGCCGAGCTCGCCTCGGTCACCGGTCTCGACGTCGCGCACGACTCAGCGCTGCGCGAGACGTACGCGGGCGCCTGGCAGGGCCTCACGCACGAGGAGATCGTCGGGCAGTACGGCGAGCAGTACGCCGCGTGGAAGCGCGGTGAGCCGGTCCGCAGGGGCGGTGGCGAGCTGGAGACCGAGGTTGCCGACCGGGCCGCCCCGGTGGTCCTGGAGCACGCCGGCAAGCTGCCCGACGCGGGCACGCTCGTCGTCGTGAGCCACGGCGGCACCATCCGGACGACCATCGGCCGGCTGCTCGGTCTCGAGGCCCACCACTGGGAAGGGCTCGGCGGGCTGTCCAACTGCTGCTGGTCCGTGCTGGGCGAGGGCGCGCGTGGCTGGCGCCTCCTCGAACACAACGCCGGGACGCTACCTGAACCGGTGCTCGGGGACGACGACTAGCGGGTGCCCGGAGGCCCCCTCAGGGCGCCGGGGGCCGGATTTCACTTTCCGGCTCGTCGCAGGCTAAAGTTCTTCTTGTTCGCAGCGCGGAAACGCAGGGAAACACAGCGGACAGCGGGGCTATAGCTCAGTTGGTAGAGCGCCTGCATGGCATGCAGGAGGTCAGGAGTTCAATTCTCCTTAGCTCCACAGTCAAGATCCCGTCCCCAGCAGGGGGCGGGATCTTTTTTTGCCGTTCATGAGGATGCGGCGCGGTGGTCCGCGCCGCCGTGCCTCAACTGCCCCGGCCCGCCTGGGACAAGGGCCGACAGGGCGCGCCGGCTCCTTCTTCGCAGGCCGGCCGGCCGCTCCGGTCCCCTTCCTTCAGGGCAAAGCCGCCCGGCGGGGCGGTCGTCGGGCTGACCTCCTTGCGGGGCCATGGCAGAATCGGAGCGCCGGAGGGGGCGACGGACCGATCGGGAGGGAGCGCGATGCCTGCGAGCCGCGTACGGGCCCCGGGCCCGCCCCTTACCCCCACCGGGACCCATCGCTCCGCCGGTCACCGATTCGCCGCTCATGGCCCCACCGCGACCCGTTCTTCCGGCGCCTCGCAAGAGGGCTCCTCCGCGTGCGCGGCCTGCGGCCACCCCCGGAGCTGACCGGATGGGTGCACACAGGAGGAAGTGCGACTGGTGCGGCAGCGGTACGCCCATCGTCCGGGACATGGACCCCGTCAACGCGGAGTTCCAGTACTGGTGCGAGGAGTGCGCGCGGGCGCTGATCATAAAAGGCGACCCCATCGAGACGTACCGGGAGCTCGAAGGGGAGCCCATCTACGGTCGGCTCCTCGAGGAGCACTGCACCCTGAAGAGGTTCTACTCCTTCGCCACCGCCTGACGTGCCGTGTGCCTCCGGCACACGCTCCTCATGACCGGAGCAACCGCTGGTCAGGGCAGTGCGCACCGGCCATATGCGGACAGAGTGGAAACGATTTTTGATGGGCCGGTGGGACCGTGTAATGTTCTCGATGTCGCCGGGGGAACCGGGTGGCAAACAGCACGGGGCTATAGCTCAGTTGGTAGAGCGCCTGCATGGCATGCAGGAGGTCAGGAGTTCAATTCTCCTTAGCTCCACAGTGAAGAAGCGGGTCATCCGGATCGGATGACCCGCTTCTTGTTGTGTCCGTCACCTCTGTCGCCGCCCGCAGGTCAGCCGCGTCCGCTGCCCAGGGCCCTGCGCTGTGCGCTCGGGAGCGCGGGACGTTCTGCCGGCGCCTGTTCGATACGGAGTGCCAGAGCGGGGCATCTCCGTACGGCCCGCTGGGCGCGGCCCCGCAGGTGCATCGGAACAGTGGCGTCCGCGAGCGCCGGGTAGCCGTCGGGACCCAGCCTGATGAGCTCCGGAACGATGTCCGCGCAGAGGCCGTGGCCCTGGCAGAGCGTCCAGTCCACCGCCAGCTTCTCGCCGCTCGGGATGGACTCCTCCAGGTCCTCGTAGCCGGGTGAAGGCAGCGGCAGCACCCCGAGCGTCTCCCGTCCGCAGCCGCCGTCCAGCACGTGCGCGGCGAGATCGTCCGTGAACGCCGAGAGGGTCGAGGCCAGGAACCGGGCGGATCCGTCCGGATGTTTGCACGCCCCGCGGCCCTTCACCGCCTGGGTCACCTCGCGGAGCGCCTCCAGGGCGGCGGGGCCGCCGCCGTTCAGCACGTCGGAGAGGCCGCCCGCTGCGGCAGGCAGCCCGAGCTTGCACGGGCCGCACTGCCCCGCGGTCTCGGCGGCCAGCCAGTTCGCGATTCTCAGCGACTCGCCGATCGGGCAGGTCTCCGGCCCGATCGGCAGGATGGCACCGGCGCCGAGCGCGCCGCCCGCCGCGGCCAGGGAGGCTCTGGAGACCATGGCGTCGTGTGTGGCGAGCGCGTCGATCCAGTTGCCGTGGTAGCCGCCGGTGAGCACGCCCTGGGGCAGCGGCGGGGCGCCGGCCAGCTGCAGGACGTAGCGCAGCGGCACGCCGGTGGGCACCTCGATCACCATCGGGCGGCCCACCGCCCCGGAGACCGTGAGCAGCACCGTGCCGGGTTCGTCGGGCAGGCCGGTGTGCCCGTAGCGGCGGGAGCCGAGCCGTGCGGCGACGGCGAGCTGCGCGTAGGTCTCCGCGTTGGACAGGAGGGTCGGGGCGCCGCCGACGCCGGACTCCGCGGCGCGCTCGCGGCGGCCCGGCGGCAGGGCGGGACCGCCGTTCACCGCCCGGATGACCGCCGAGGCCTCCCCGGAGACCATGCGCTCCGGGGTGCGCACCACCTGGGCGCGAAGATGCCGGCCACGCCGGTCGGACAGACCGCGTTCGGCCAGGGCGGTCCGTACGGAGATCTCCGTCGAGTTGCGTGTGACGGCCACGACCAGCGTGCGTGCGCCGAGCGCCTCCGCGGCCAGCAGGGCGCCGTCGAGGATGAGGTGCGGGGTGCGGTTGAGCAGCACGGTGTCCTTGCGGCAGGCCGGCTCACCCTCGCTGCCGTTGATCACGACGACCGGCCGTACGCCGCGGCGTACGGAGGCCTTCGCCACGGCGCGCAGCTTCTTCCCGAACGGGAAGCCCGCACCGCCGCGGCCGCGCAGCGAGATGGACTCGGCCAGTTCGGCGAGCCGCTCGCCGGTCATCGGTTCGAGGGGGCCGTGCACCTTCAGGTGCATGGCGAGGTCGAGGCGTTCCACCAGGTCGAAGCCGGTGGTCAGCTGGGGGAGTCCGACGACGCGGACCTCGGGCACATCGGGGAGGGGGACGTTCACGGTCGGTCTCCTGCCGGTGTGTTCCAGGGCTCTCCTGCCGAGGGCGGGTAGAGCGGGCCCGGCAACTGCTCGGTCTCCTGGGTGGGGGCGGGGCCGGGGGGCGGGGCGTACGCGGGCCTGAGCGCCTGCGCGGGAGGCGCGGGGGCCGGAGCGGGCCAGCGGTGGTGCGTCGGCTCCGGCGGGCGGCCGGAAGGCCGGGAGACGGCCCTATACGCCGCGGAGATGCCGGGCCGGGGCCCCGTCGCCGGTGCCGGAACCGGGCTCGGGGTGAGCCGTTCGGAGCTGCGCGGCGGGGGTTCGTACGGAGGCGCCCCGTACTGCTGGTGTCCGTACGGCGGCCGGTCGTGCGGCTGGGGCTCGTACGTCGGTGGTTCGAAGGCTCCTGGCGCCGGGGCCGAAAGCGTCCTGGGGCGGACCGGGGTACCGCGTGCGCCGCGGTCGTCGTCGCCCCAGCCGGGTGCGTCGGGGGGCAGGCCCCGGCCGGCCGGGGACGCCGTGTGTTCAGGGCGGGGGAGCGGGGAAGGGCGTATGACCGGGTCGGGCGCGGACGGAGGGCCGTCCGGTCGGATCAGGCCGGTGACCAGGTCGGTGAGCAGACGCTTGGTCGGGCCGGGAAGCAGCCGCAGGGCGAGCGCCGCGGCCCCCGCCGTCAGGCAGAGCATGTACATCACGACGACCCAGGTCGCGGGTTGCCTGCCGGCGTACAGTCCGTGCACCAGTGCGGAGCACCAGGCCGGGTAGGCCAGTGCGTGCAGCGCGCGCCAGCGGCCGGCGACCCTGCCCGGAGTGGCGAAGGCGCTGCGCATGGCGCCGGTCGCCGCCGTGGTGATCATCAGCAGCCCGGCGAGCGAACCGAAGCCGATGAGGCCGGCCGCGCCGCTCACCCCCGCGCCGAAAGGTATGAGGGCGCCGAGCAGACCGACGTGCCCCAGGGCGACCTTCACCGTGCCGTGCAGCAGGAGGAATCCGAGCGAGGCGACGGCGGCGGCCCGGTGGATGCCCTGGCAGACGATCCGCTGGCGGGTCGAGAGGAACACCCGGTCGGTGGCCAGCAGGCCCCAGGCGACCGCGGCGGTGAGGGACACCAGCGTCAGGACGCCGGTGGTGAAGTCGAATGCGGCGCGCATGCCGTCGCTCCCCGCGACGGCGAGCAGAGGGATGAGGACCAGCGCCGCGACGATCAGCCCGCCCTGCACCTGGCGGCTCATACCTGGGCCGGTACTCATGGAGGAGGACGTACGGATCCTGCGATGAGGCTTCATGGGGGGCGACTCCGAATGGTTCGGCAATGCGGTCCCGTTGCGGCATGCTAGGTCGCCGTATACCGGCCGGTACGAGGTTTGAACTGTTGCCCCGATAGGAGGCAGTACGCGGAGTAACCTCCGGAGTGTGTGGGTCATGTGGAAGGTTGGCGCTGATGGCGTGCCTTCCGGACGCGGGGCGGCGGGCCCCGGGCGGCCCCTCTGCCGCATATGTGCCGGGCCGGCTCCCGGGCCTGTGCGGTACCCTGACGCCATGCGTGCCGTACGCCTTCTGCTTAGCGAGCCGCGCTGATCATTCCCGACCGGTGAGAATGCCTGGTCGGACTCGGCGCGGCGTCCCCTCCTGTGCGAGGGGATTTTTCGTTTCCGTAGACGTGTGTCCGTAGACGTGGGCGCCGGCAGATGACGATCGATGGAGCTTTGAGGATCATGAGCGAGACGAATTCCGCGGCCGAGGTGGCCGCGCCGCACCGCTACACGGCAGCGATGGCCGCCGACATCGAGGCACGCTGGCAGGACTTCTGGGACGCCGAGGGGACGTACGAGGCGCCCAACCCGACCGGTGACCTGGCGGACGATCCGGAGCTGGCCGCCAAGCCGAAGAAGTTCATCATGGACATGTTCCCGTACCCCTCGGGGTCCGGCCTGCATGTCGGTCACCCGCTGGGCTACATCGCCACCGACGTCTACGCCCGCCACCAGCGGATGACGGGGCACAATGTCCTGCACACCCTGGGCTTCGACGCCTTCGGCCTGCCGGCCGAGCAATACGCCGTGCAGACGGGCACACACCCGCGGGCCTCCACCGAGGCCAACATGGAGAACATGAAGGTCCAGCTGCGCCGGCTGGGCCTGGGCCACGACAAGCGCCGCTCTTTCGCGACGATCGACTCGGACTACTACAAGTGGACCCAGTGGATCTTCCTGCAGATCTTCAACTCCTGGTACGACACCGAGGCCGACCGGGCCCGTCCGATCGCCGAACTGGTCGCGCAGTTCGAGAGCGGTGAGCGCCCCGTCCCCGGCGGCGGTCAGTGGGGCGCGCTGAGCGCCGCCGAGCGCGCCGACATCCTGGGGCAGTACCGCCTGGCGTACGCCTCGGACGCCCCCGTCAACTGGTCGCCCGGGCTGGGCACCGTGCTGGCCAACGAGGAGGTGACGGCCGACGGCCGCTCCGAGCGCGGTAACTTCCCCGTCTTCAAGGCCAAGCTGCGTCAGTGGAACATGCGCATCACGGCGTACGCGGACCGCCTGCTGAACGACCTGGACGGCCTGGACTGGCCCGAGGCCATCAAGCTGCAGCAGCGCAACTGGATCGGCCGTTCCGAGGGTGCGCGCGTCGACTTCCCCGTCGACGGGGCCGGGGACATCACCGTCTTCACCACCCGCCAGGACACGCTGTTCGGCGCGACCTACATGGTGCTGGCGCCCGAGCACGAGCTGGTCGAGCGGATCATCCCCGCCGCCTGGCCCGAGGGCACCCATCCCGTGTGGACCGGCGGCCACGCGAACCCGGCCGAGGCCGTCACCGCGTACCGCAAGCAGGCCGCGGCCAAGTCCGATGTGGAACGGCAGGCGGAGGCCAAGGACAAGACCGGTGTCTTCACCGGCGCCTACGCGACCAACCCGGTCAGCGGCGAGAAGGTTCCCGTCTTCATCGCCGACTACGTCCTGATGGGTTACGGCACCGGCGCGATCATGGCCGTACCGGCGCACGACGCGCGCGACTTCGCTTTCGCGCGCGCCTTCGAACTGCCGATGCGCTGCGTCGTCGAGCCGGCTGACGACCGCGGCCTGGACCCCTCGACCTGGGATGACGCCTTCGGCTCGTACGACGCGAAGCTGGTCAACTCCGCCAACGAGGAGATCTCGCTGGACGGCCTGGGCGTCGTCGACGCCAAGGCGAAGATCACCGAGTGGCTGCAGGCGCGCGGCGTCGGCGAGGGCACCGTCAACTTCCGGCTGCGTGACTGGCTGTTCAGCCGCCAGCGCTACTGGGGGGAGCCCTTCCCGATCGTGTACGACGAGGAGGGCATCGCCCACCCGCTGCCCGAGTCGATGCTGCCGCTGGAACTGCCCGAGGTCGACGACTACTCGCCGCGCACCTTCGACCCGGAGGACGCCGACACCCAGCCCGAGACCCCGCTGTCCCGGAACGCCGACTGGGTCAACGTCACCCTGGACCTGGGCGACGGCGCCGGCCCGCGAAAGTACCGCCGCGAGACCAACACCATGCCGAACTGGGCGGGTTCCTGCTGGTACGAGCTGCGCTACCTGGACCCGCACAACGACCAGCGGCTCGTCGACCCGGCGATCGAGCAGTACTGGATGGGGCCGCGCGAGGGCCAGCCGACCGGTGGCGTCGACCTGTACGTCGGTGGTGCCGAGCACGCCGTGCTGCACCTGCTGTACGCGCGCTTCTGGTCGAAGGTGCTCCACGACCTGGGGCACATCTCGTCCGTCGAGCCGTTCCACAAGCTGTACAACCAGGGCATGATCCAGGCCTTCGTCTACCGGGACAGCCGCGGTATCGCGGTGCCGGCGGCCGAGGTCGAGGAGCGCGACGGGGCGTTCTACCACGGCGGCGAGAAGGTCAGCCGCGTCCTGGGGAAGATGGGCAAGTCCCTGAAGAACGCCGTGACGCCGGACGAGATCTGCGGCGAGTACGGAGCGGACACCCTGCGGCTGTACGAGATGGCGATGGGCCCGCTGGACGTCTCGCGTCCGTGGGACACCAGGGCCGTCGTCGGCCAGTACCGGCTGCTGCAGCGGCTGTGGCGCAACGTCGTCGACGAGGAGACCGGTGAGGTCACCGTCGTGGACACGGAGCCCGGCGAGGACACGCTGAGGGCGCTGCACAAGGCCATCGACGGTGTCGGCCAGGACATGGCGGGGATGCGGTTCAACACCGCCATCGCCAAGGTCACCGAGCTGAACAACCACCTGACGAAGGCGGGCGGGCCGCTGTCGCGGTCGGTCGCCGAGCGGCTGGTGCTGCTGATCGCTCCGCTGGCGCCGCACGTGGCGGAGGAGCTGTGGCGCCGGCTGGGTCACACCGAGTCCGTCGTGCACCAGGACTTCCCGGTCGCGGACCCGGCGTACGTCGTGGACGAGACCGTGACCTGCGTCGTTCAGGTCAAGGGCAAGGTCAGGGCGCGCCTGGAGATCTCCCCGTCGATCTCGGACGAGGAACTGGAAGCGCTGGCCCTGGCCGACGAGAACGTCGTCGCCGCGCTGGGCGGGGCCGGGATCCGCAAGGTGATCGTGCGGGCGCCGAAGCTGGTCAACATCGTCCCCGCGTAACGGCGCGGGCGGCCCGGCGGTCCTCGCGGGCGTGCCAGGGCTTTCCCCTACGGGCAGGTTGGGGGTTCCGGTGGAACCCTCGGCCTGCCCGTTCCGTTTACGGTAGAAGGGGCGACCGCACGCGGCTGCCGACCGACAACCCGAGGGGCGTTCATGGAAGCCGTGATCCTGATCCTGACGCTGCTGTTCGTGGCGTTCATGGCGCTCGGGGTGTACGCCGGTGTGAAGACGGTGCGCGCCGCCAAACGCGGTGTGGACCGGACGATCACGCAGGCGCGCCGTTCCGTCGAGGACACCGCCCTGCGGGCCAAGAGCTACGGTCAGCCGGGCGTGCCGGGGGAACTCGCGCAGCTGAGGCTCACGCTGCGTACGTCGATGCGGGCGACCCAAGAGGCGCTGAACGCCGGGGCGGCGGAGGACGCCTCCCTGGCGGAGTCGATCGGGCTCTTCCAGCGCCTGAGCGCGCACGGACGCGAGCTCGACAACGAGCTCAAGCGGTTGGAGCGCGAGCCTGACCGGGCGACCGTGGCCACGCTGCTGCCGGGGCTGAAGGAGCGCACGGAGCGCATCACGCACTCGGCGGAATCGCTGCGCTGGGCGGCGCGTGACCGGGCCCGGCAGTTCGCCGACGACGACCTGGCCGCACTCAACGCGCAGATCGACCTGGAGTCCGGTGCCCTGCGGCACTGGACGACCGAGGAGCCGGCTGCACAGGCCGATACGGCCGGGCACAGCTGGAGCGGGCCCGCCGACGAGGAGACGCCGCCCTCGCTCACCCCTCCGGACCCGCGGCTGCGCACGGGCTACCCGTGGCAGAAGTCGGCCAGGCCGGAGACCACGAACTGACGGGCGTCGGCGGCGGAATCGGGGACGCGCACGGGCGCGTCCTGAACGCCTCCGAAGAGGTTCGGGGCACGTCAACTACGGCTCCGGGACCGACCTGAAATGATCAGCAGGCCGGTCCCGGGCTGCCGTGCCCCCGCCCCGGAAGGTAACCTCCGGCTCATGTCCCGCCATGTCGCGATCGTCACCGATTCAACGGCCTACCTGCCGCCCCAGACGATGGAGCGGCACGGCATCACCGCGGTGCCGCTGACCGTCGTCCTGGGTGATCAGGCCCTGGAGGAGGGCACGGAGATCTCGGCCCGGTCGCTGGCACTGGCCCTGCAGAAGCGCAGCTCCGTGACCACCTCACGGCCCAGTCCGGAAGTCTTCTCGGCCGCGTACCGAGCCGCGGCCGAGGCGGGGGCCACCGGCATCGTCTCCCTCCATCTGTCGGCCGAGTTCTCCGGCACGTACGACGCCGCCGTGGTCGCCGCGAAGGACGCGCCCGTGCCGGTGCGCGTGGTCGACACCGGCATGGTCGCCATGGCCCTGGGATTCTGCGCGCTCACCGCGGCCGAGACCGCCGAGTCGGGCGGTGGGCTGGACGAGGCGGTGGCCGCGGCAGAGAAGCGGGCGGCGGGCACGTCGGCGTTCTTCTACGTCGACACGCTGGACTACCTGCGCAGGGGCGGGCGCATCGGTGCGGCCCAGGCGCTGCTGGGATCGGCCCTGGCCGTCAAGCCGCTCCTTCAACTCGACGGCGGGCGCATCGAGATGCTGGAGAAGGTGCGGACGGCATCCAAGGCGATCGCACGGCTGGAGGAGATCGTCGCCGCGCGGGCCGGAACGGGGGCTGTGGACATCGCCGTCCATCATCTGGCCGCTCCGGACGGGGCCGAGCGGCTGGCGGAGCGGCTGCGGGGCAGGGTGCCCGGACTCGTGGACCTGCATGTGAGCGAAGTGGGCGCGGTGATCGGGGCGCACACCGGGCCGGGGCTGCTGGGAGCCGTGGTCGCACCGCGCTGAACGTCACTCCGGCGGGTGATGCGGTTATCCACAACTGGCGAGTTATCCACCGTAAGTGGGGCAGCTCGGCAGATTTTCACGGAAGTGTCTAGCGTCGTGAGGCATGACACTCCGTTCACTTCTCGCAGCTGACCGTGCCACAGACCGGCTGAGCCAGGCCGGCGCCGCTACGCCCGCACACCGGCCCGCGGATCTGCCCGCGCACGCGGCCATGGACCCGCCCACGCACGGTGCCGCACGCCGTGTGCCCCACGGGCCCGGCCCGGCGGGGCGTGCCCGGCACAGGTCCGGTGTCCGCCCCGGCGGAGCGGCGGGCAGCTCGCCCGGCGCCGCGTCCGGCGGGCGGCACGGGCGCCGACGGCCCACTCTGCGCGGGTCGGACGCCGAGATCGCGGCAGCTTCCCGGCTCCGCGCGGACGCGCTCATGACCGCCGACCGGTCTGCGCCCGCGCCCGGGCCGGCGTCCGGGCCTCCTGGGCCTGCGTCCGGACCCTGGGCTGCTGGGCCTGCGTCTACTTCCGCCACGGAGGCGGCAGCGGGCACGGCTACCGCGTTGCCCGGCGGGCCCGGTCGTGCCCGCGTCGCACCTTCCTGGGCAGTGGCCACGCCACCGCGCCCGGCATCCGACGCGAGTTCGGGGACAGGCCCGTCAGCCCCGCCGGGTCCGCTGCGACGCGCAGTGCCCGACGACTCCGGCGTGCGGAGGCCGTGGTGGCGAGAAGCCGGGCCCGCTCTGCGGGATCGCTTACCCCTGTGGGTGCAGCTGCGATGCGGCCTGGAGCCACGCCCGCTCGCCGCCCTCGCCGTCGTCCTGGTCGGGGCCGCGGTATTCGCGGCGGCCCACTTCTGGTCGGCCCGTCCCGAGCCCGTACGCGCGCCCGACCGTGTCGCGGAGGCCGCCGCGGTCCAGGACGGCGGGCCGGGGGCCCCGAAGGCTCTGCCGAGCCTCACGCCCGGTCCGGACGCGGGAGCGAGGACGGGCACCGCGCCCGGCGGGCAGATCGTCGTCGACGTGAGCGGCAAGGTGCGCCGGCCGGGGATCCAGTATCTGCCGGCCGGCTCCCGCGTCGCGGACGCCCTGCGCGCCGCGGGAGGTGTCCGCGCGGGTACCGACGTCTCCGCACTCAACCGGGCGCGTGTCCTGACGGACGGTGAGCAGGTAGCGGTGGGCCTGCCCGCCGCCCCACCACCGGCGGGCGGCACGGGGGCGGGCGGCGGCGCACCGGGACAACCCGGGCCGGCTGCGCCGGTGAGCCTCGGCACGGCCACCGTCGAGCAGCTCGAAACCTTGCCGGGCGTCGGGCCGGTGCTCGCCCAGCACATCGTCGACTACCGCACCGAGCACGGGGGTTACCGCTCCGTCGACGAACTCCGCGAGGTCAACGGCATCGGGGACCGCCGGTTCGCGGATATCCGGCCGCTGGTCAGGCCATGACCGGTCCTGACGTCCACGCGGACTCGGGCGGCCGACTGGGCGCTGCCGACCCGCACCAGGAGGCTCCGGCCGATCTGCGGCTGGTCCCTCCGGCCCTGGCGGCCTGGGCGGCCTCCGTCCTGGCACTGGGTGAGCCGGGCCGGTGGGTGGCGGTCGGGGCGGTCCTCTGCGGGTGCGCGGGGCTCGGCCTCATCGCCGTACCCCGGATCGTGCCACGAGCAGAACCCCGGATCGTGCCGCGAGCAGAGCCCCGCGGCGTCGTGGCGGCGGCGGATCCGGCGGGCCCGGCGGATACGGCGGCTGCGGGCTCAGGGCCGGCGCGGGCGCCCCGGCGTGCCGGGACGCGAACCACGGCCGCCGCCGGGGTGCTGCTCTGCGCCGCGGCCGGCGCGGCTGCGGCCGGGCTCCACGGCGCGGATTCCCGTAGTGGCCCCGTCCCCGGACTGGCGGAGTCGTACGCGCGCGTCGTGGCGGAGGTGACCGTCACCTCCGACCCCCGCCGGACCCGGCCGCGTGTGCAGGGGGATCACAGCACGCCCGTCTCCCTCCTTCTGGACGCCGAGATCGACCGGCTGACCGCCCCCGACGGCACGGTCACCAGGCTCAGCACTCCCGTTCTCGTCATGGTCGCCCCGGGTGACGCGGCGGGGCGGTGGCAGCGGCTGCTGCCCTCGACAGGTCTCCGCATCAGCGGTCGGCTCGCACCACCGCGTCACGAGGGGGAGCGCATGGCGGCCGTGCTGGGCGCCGACGCGGACGACCCGCCGCAGGTCACCACGGAGCCCACCCTCCTCCAACGCGCGGCAGGGCGGCTGCGGTCCGGCCTGCGTGAAGCCACCGACGGGCTCGACGCCGATGCGCGAGCTCTCCTGCCGGGGCTGGTGGTCGGTGACACCTCACGGGTCCCGCCCGACCTGCACGACGCCTTCAAGGCCACCGACCTCACGCATCTGCTCGCCGTCTCCGGCGCCAACCTGTCGATCCTGCTCTTCCTCCTCATCGGTCCGCCGGGAACGGCGTCGCGCAGCGAACGCCGCGGGCTGGCACCCCGACTGGGCATCTCCCTGCGCATGACCGCCCTGACGGGTGGCGGCATCGCGCTGGCTTTCGTGATCGTCTGCCGCCCCGAGCCGAGCGTCCTGCGGGCGGCCGCCTGCGGCCTGATCACGCTGCTCGCCATCGGGACGGGCCGGCGCAGATCGCTGATTCCCGCACTGGCCGCGGCCGTGCTGCTGCTGGTGCTGTACGACCCGTGGCTGGCCCGTAGTTACGGGTTCCTGCTGTCCGTGCTGGCCACCGGGGCGCTTCTCACCCTCGCGCCCAGGTGGAGCGGCGCTCTTCAGCGGCGCGGGGTCCCGGCACGGATCGCGGAGGTGCTGGCCGCCGCGGGAGCCGCTCAGGCGGTCTGCGCACCCGTGGTCGTGGTCCTCGCGTCCAGGGTCAGCCTGGTGGCGATTCCCTGCAATCTGCTGGCCGAATTCGCGGTGGCGCCCGCGACGGTCCTGGGGTTCGCCGCCCTCGCCGTGGCCCCCGCGTCCATGCCGGCCGCCGAGGTGCTTGCCGGGATCGCCGGCTGGCCGGTCGGGTGGATCGCGTCCGTGGCCCGCACCGGCGCCGCACTTCCCGGGGCGGAGGCCGACTGGCCGGGCGGCTGGCGCGGCGCGGCCCTCCTGGCGGTCCTCACGGCCCTGCTGGTGCTGTCGGCCCGCCGCCTGGCCCGCCACCCCTGGGTCTGCTCCGCCGCCGCGCTCCTTCTGGTGCTCGTGGTGCTGAGGCCGGTACCGCTCACCCGGATCGTGACGGGATGGCCGCCGCCGGGCTGGGCCTTCGCGCTCTGTGACGTGGGACAGGGAGACGCCATGGTGCTCGCCGCCGGGGACGGCACGGGAGTGGTCGTGGACACCGGTCCCGAACCCCGCCTCGTGGACCGGTGCCTGCGCGACCTCGGCATCACCCGTGTGCCGCTTCTGCTGCTGACCCACTTCCACGCCGACCATGTGCGCGGCCTCCCCGGCGTGCTGAGGGGCCGCGAGGTCGGCGCGATCGAGACCACGAGTCTCGACGAACCGCCGGAGCAGGCGGCCTTCGTGGAGAGAACGGCCTCGGCGGCGCGTGTTCCGATGGTCCGGGCGGTTGCGGGGGAGCGGCGCCGGACGGGGCCCCTCGACTGGCAGGTGCTCTGGCCCGGCGCGCCGGGTGCGGCAGCGGCCTACGTGACCGAGGAGCCGAACGATTCCAGCGTCACGCTGCTCGTCCGGTCCGGCGGGCTGACCCTGTTGCTCCTCGGTGACCTGGAACCCCCGGCGCAGCAAGGGGTGTTGCGCAGCCATCCGGTGCTGCCCCGGGTGGATGTGCTGAAGGTCGCGCACCACGGCTCCGCCCACCAGGACGCCGCGCTCCTGCGCAGCGCACGCCCGAGGTTCGCGCTGATCAGCTGCGGCAGGGACAACCCGTACGGTCACCCGGCGGCCCGTACGGTCGAAGCGCTCGAGGCGGCGGGAGCGAAGGTCCTGCGCACCGACGTCCACGGTGCGATCGCGGTGACGGGTTCCGGCGCGGGGCTGCGTGCGGCAGGCCGGTCATGAAGGCGAGTCGCCTGCGCCGGCTGTCAGACCAGCCAGGTGCCGTCGAGCATCAGATCGCGCCCGGCCTGCTCGTTCGCCTCGCGCCACGCCCTGACGGTGGCCGGAGTGATGCGCAGATACACCCAGGCGGGGCGTCCGCGCAGGTCCCAGTGGAACTTCCCGGCGAAGGCGTCCCCCGACTCGGTGGGAAGGTCCGCCCCCTCCACGATCTCCGCCGTTCCCTCGATCAGCACGACATCGCGGGTGTGTCCGAGAGCGAGCCTGACCGGCCCGGACGGAGTCACGTTCACCGCCGTCGGATTGGTGCGCCGGGTGGCCAGCAGCAGCGTGCCCCGGTCCCATACGAACCACAACGGCACCAGACACGGCACACCGTCGGCGGAGGCCGTCGCCACCCAGACGTCTTCGTCCTTCTCCAGGCGGTCGAGTGCGTCCTGCTTGCGCTGTTCCGGGCCGCGCGCCGGCTCTCGCTCCGTCATGGCCGACACGCTAGCCACCGGCAGGGCGAGCCACATCCGTCGGCGGTCCTAGGCCGACGGGCCCATGGCGTCGTCCGGCGCACCGCGACAGACTTCAGGGATGAACGAGGAAACGCAGCGGCAGGCCCACGCGCCCGCCGCCGCCCGGGTGGACGCCTACCTGGAACGCATCGGTGCGACCCGCCCCGCGCGTGCCGACGCCGCCGCACTGCGCGAGCTGCAGCTCCGCCACCTGATGACCGTGCCTTTCGAGAACCTCTCGATCCATCTCGGCCAGGACATCGTGCTGGAGGAGGAGAAGCTCGTCGACAAGATCGTCACGGACCGCCGGGGCGGTTTCTGTTACGAGCTCAACGGCGCCTTCGCCGCACTGCTCCGAGAGCTGGGCTTCCGCGTCACCCTGCTCCAGGCACGGGTGTTCGGCGACGGCGGACGCCTCGGTATCCCGTACGACCACGTCGCGCTGCGCGTCGGGACCGACGACGGTACGGGCCCGTGGCTCGCCGATGTCGGGTTCGGCGACCACGCCCTGCACCCGCTCGAACTGGAGGCCCGCACCGAGCAGGACGATCCCTGCGGCAGGTTCCGGCTCCGGGAGGCGCCGCAGGGAGACCTCGATCTGCTGCGCGACGGTTCGCGCCAGTTCCGCCTGGATCTGCGGCCGCGGGTGCTGTCGGACTTCCGGGCCGGGTCCTGGTACCACCGCACTTCGCCGGATTCCCACTTCGCACGGTCCCTCATCTGCTCCCGGCGCACCGCGGACGGCAGGGTGACGCTCCGCGGGCGCACCTTGATCACGACCGTGCGTGGCGAACGGCACGAGACGGAGCTGAAGGACGACGCCGAGGTACTCGCCGCCTACCGCGACCACTTCGGTCTGGCGCTCACCCGCCCGCCCACGGTGCGCCCCCGGGGCTGACCGTGCCCACGCCGGGACCCCGGGCAATACGGACCTCAGGTACTACCTGCGTACAGCGACGCACAGCTGGGTACAGCTCGGCACAACCTTCTCTGAGCTGCTGCGTTTGCCTCGAACGTCGCAACGGTGATCGAATGCGTATTCGTCGGCGGGCTGCTGCTCCGACAACGACGTCCGGCTGTCAGGGGCAGGTGAGAACCGCCCCTGGGGAGTGCGTGCACATGTTCGGCCGTTGGCTAGGCAGCAGAGCGAAGTCCGGCACCCCGCAGAGCAACGCCCTCGCCGGGCTCCCGGTGCCGCAGAACGCCGGAATGCTGAGCTGCCGCGTGCTGGACCCTGTCTCCGAGCCCGTACGGCAGGCCGAGTTCGTGGTGACCGACAGCGCGGGGCGCAAGGTCGTCGGCGGAGAGACGGACCCTTCGGGAACGTCGTCGCCACCCTCGCGGTCGGCGACTACCGCCTCGGTGTCACGGCTGAGGGCTTCACTCCGTTCCACGGTTCGGCCACCGTTGCCCAGGGCGGCCACGTGAGCCTCGGCGACGTCTCCCTCCAAGTGGCCCAGCCCCCGCAGCTCCCCGACCCGGGTGACTGGGAGATCGAGCCGTCGCACACCCAGATCGGCTTCACGGCACGTCATATCGGCATGGCCCGCATCCACGGCAGGTTCAACACCTTCGCCGGCGCCGTGCGGATCGCCGACCGCATGGAGGACTCCGCCATGCACGTCATCATCGACGCCTCGTCGATCGATACGAACGTCCAGATGCGTGACGACCACCTGCGGTCCGGCGACTTCCGCGATGTCGAGCGCTACCCGACCCTCGAGTTTCTACAGCGAGCGTTTCGTCCACCGCGGCGGCACCCGCTGGGGCGTCACCGGTGCGCTCACCCTGCACGGTGTGAGCCGTACCGTCACGCTGGACACCCAGTACCTCGGTCTGGGCAACGGCCTGGAGGGCGAGACCCGGGCCGCCTGCCGGGCGACCACCGAGCTGCACCGCGAGGACTTCACGCTGACGTGGCAGACGATGCTGGCGCGCGGCATCGCCGTGGTCGGCCCGAGCATCAAGATCGAGATGGACATCCAGATCGTCCCCAAGGGCTGATCCCGCTCTGCTCACCGAGGCCCGGCCGTGCCCCTACGGCGCCTCCAGCCACCCTTCGTACTCCGCGGCGAACGCGTCGAGCGCCGCCGGGTCCAGCCGTGCGGCCGGGTCCTCCACCACCACCAGCCACTGGGCGTCCTCGGCGTCGTCCTCGCCCGCCAGGGCGTCCCGCACGAGCTGCGGCTCCTCGGTGACGCCGAACCGGTCGGACAGCTCCCCCGCGACTTCCTCGGCCGTGTCGCGGTCGGGTAGCACCAGCACATGTCTCACATCGCTCACCCGGTCATTCTCCGGTATGCCCGGGTGGGCGGTGCGCCGGGGCGGCTGCCCCGCGGCCTTGTCACAGGGGCGTGGGATGCTGGACCGCGATGGCCACCAGACGTAGTTCCACCGACGATCCGCTCGCCCCCGTCACGCTCGCCGTGGGCCAGGAAGACCTGCTCCTGGACCGTGCCGTGCAGCATGTGGTGGCCGCGGCGCGCGCCTCCGACGCCGACACGGACGTCCGCGACCTCACCCCGGACCAGCTGCAGCCCGGCACGCTCGCCGAGCTCACCAGCCCCTCGCTCTTCGCCGAGCGCAAGGTGGTGATCGTGCGCAACGCGCAGGATCTCTCCGCCGACACCGTCAAGGACGTCAAGGCGTACCTGGGTGCCCCCGCCGAGGAGATCACCCTCGTCCTCCTGCACGCGGGCGGGGCCAAGGGCAAGAGCCTGCTGGACGCGGTGCGGAAGGCGGGGGCGCGTGAGGTGGCCTGCCCCAAGACCACCAAGCCCGCCGAGCGGCTGTCCTTCGTGCGGTCGGAGTTCCGGGCGCTCGGGCGCTCCGCGACCCCGGAGGCCTGCCAGGCGCTGGTGGACTCCATCGGCAGCGACCTGCGGGAGCTGGCGAGCGCCGTTTCGCAGCTGGCCGCGGACGTCGAGGGCACCATCGACGAAGCGGTCGTCGGCCGCTACTACACGGGCCGCGCCGAGGCCTCCTCCTTCACGGTCGCCGACCGCGCGGTCGAGGGCCGGGCCGCGGAGGCGCTGGAGGCGCTGCGCTGGTCGCTGTCGACCGGCGTCGCCCCCGTCCTGATCACCAGCGCCCTCGCGCAGGGCGTCCGGGCGATCGGCAAGCTCTCCTCCGCCCGGGGCGGCCGGCCCGCGGACCTGGCCCGCGAGCTCGGCATGCCGCCCTGGAAGATCGACCGGGTCCGCCAGCAGATGCGCGGATGGACCCCGGACGGAGTGGCAGCGGCGCTGATCGCGGTCGCCGCGGCCGACGCCGGTGTGAAGGGCGGCGGGGACGATCCCGAGTACGCCCTGGAGAAGGCCGTGGTCGCGGTAGCCCGCGCGGCACGCTCCGGCGGCCGCTGAACGCCGCCCGACAACCCCCGCCGTCCAGCCCGGCCCGGGACAGCCCGGCCCCAGCACAGCCCGCCCCGCCCCGCAGCCTTTTCCGCCCGCGAGAGGCACGCGCGAAGGCCCCGGCCGGCGTCCTGGGGAGGACGCGGCCGGGGCCTTCGGTTCACGCTTGGTGCGCCGCACCCGCGTGGCGAACGCAGGTTCGGTGTGCGGCGCGGGTGCCGGTCAGGAGCGGGAGAGAGGGCCCGCTGAGTCCGTTCCGGCGATCACATCAGTAGCTCAGCCCTGGAGGGCGGCAACCTTGAGAGCCAGCGCCGACTTCTTGTTGGCGGCGGCGTTCTTGTGGATGACACCCTTCGAGACAGCCTTGTCGAGCTGGCGGGAGGCGTCGCGGACGGCCACAGTGGCCTTCTCGACGTCACCGGCAGCGGCAGCCTCACGGGCCTTGCGGATCGAGGTCTTGAGCGAGGACTTGACGGCCTTGTTGCGCAGGCGCGCCTTCTCGTTCGTCTTGTTCCGCTTGATCTGGGACTTGATGTTCGCCACGAAAGAGCCTTTTCAGGTTCGTTGGATCTTCTATGTGCGCCACGCCGCTTCTGAGGGCCACGAGGCACAGCTGCCCACGGTAGCAGTCACCCTCGGACCGGCCCAAACCGGTCCCGGCCCCGTGGGCGTGGGACCATGGAGGCTACGTATCGATCCGTCCGACCCGACATCGACCCGAGACACGGCGTCCGGCGTCTCAAGAATCAGGACCCTGCGTGCCCGCGACTCCTACCAACGTGCCCGAGCCGAGCCGTACCGACCCGGCGCTGATCCGCAACTTCTGCATCATCGCGCACATCGACCACGGCAAGTCGACCCTTGCCGACCGGATGCTCCAGCTGACGGGAGTGGTCGACCAGCGGCAGATGCGCGCCCAGTATCTCGACCGGATGGATATCGAGCGCGAGCGCGGCATCACCATCAAGTCCCAGGCGGTCCGCCTGCCGTGGGCACCCACCGAGGGTGAGGACAAGGGCACGACCCACATCCTCAACATGATCGACACCCCGGGCCACGTGGACTTCACCTACGAGGTCTCCCGCTCGCTGGCCGCGTGCGAGGGCACCGTCCTACTCGTCGACGCGGCGCAGGGCATCGAGGCGCAGACGCTGGCCAACCTCTACCTGGCGATGGAGAACGACCTCACCATCGTCCCGGTGCTCAACAAGATCGACCTGCCCGCCGCGCAGCCCGAGAAGTTCTCCGAGGAGCTGGCCAACCTCATTGGCTGCCAGCCCGAGGACGTGCTCAAGGTCTCCGCGAAGACCGGCATCGGCGTGGACGCGCTGCTCGACCGGGTCGTCAGGGACGTCCCGGCACCGATCGGCCAGGCGGACGCCCCCGCCCGGGCGATGATCTTCGACTCGGTCTACGACGCGTACCGCGGTGTCGTGACCTACGTCAGGGTCGTCGACGGCCAGCTCAACAAGCGCGAGCGCATCCGCATGATGTCGACGGGCGCCACCCACGAGCTGCTGGAGATCGGTGTCTCCTCCCCGGAGATGACCCCGGCCGACGGCATCGGCGTGGGCGAGGTCGGCTACATCATCACCGGTGTGAAGGACGTCCGGCAGTCCAAGGTCGGTGACACCATCACCTCCCTGAACAAGGGGGCGACCGAGGCGCTGGGTGGCTACAAGGACCCCAAGCCGATGGTGTTCTCGGGGCTCTACCCCCTGGACGGGTCCGACTATCCGGACCTGCGCGAGGCCCTGGACAAGCTCCAGCTCAACGACGCCGCCCTGGTGTACGAGCCGGAGACCTCGGCCGCGCTCGGCTTCGGCTTCCGTGTCGGCTTCCTCGGCCTGCTGCACCTCGACGTGATCCGCGAGCGGCTCGAGCGCGAGTTCGGTCTCGAGCTCATCGCCACGGCCCCCAACGTGGTCTACCGCGTCGAGATGGAGGACGGCTCGGAGTACACCGTCACCAACCCGAGCGAGTTCCCCGAGGGCAAGATCGACAAGGTGCACGAGCCGGTCGTCAGGGCCACCGTCCTGGCGCCCAGCGAGTTCATCGGCGCGATCATGGAGCTCTGCCAGAACCGGCGGGGCACCCTGCTCGGCATGGACTACCTCTCCGAGGACCGGGTCGAGATCCGGTACACCCTGCCGCTCGCCGAGATCGTCTTCGACTTCTTCGACCAGCTGAAGTCCAAGACCCGTGGTTACGCCTCGCTGGACTACGAGCCCACCGGTGAGCAGTCCGCCCAGCTCGTCAAGGTGGACATCCTGCTCCACGGCGACAAGGTCGACGCCTTCTCGGCGGTCACACACAAGGACAAGGCGTACGCGTACGGCGTCCGGCTCGTCGCCAAGCTGCAGAAGCTCATCCCCCGGCAGAACTTCGAGGTGCCGATCCAGGCGGCCATCGGCTCCCGGGTCATCGCCCGTGAGACCGTCCGCGCCATCCGCAAGGACGTCCTCGCCAAGTGCTACGGCGGTGACATCTCCCGTAAGCGGAAGCTGCTGGAGAAGCAGAAGGAAGGCAAGAAGCGGATGAAGATGGTCGGCAACGTGGAGGTGCCGCAGGACGCGTTCATCTCCGTCCTGTCGACCGACGAGTCGGCCGGCGAGAGCAAGGGCAAGAAGTAGCACCCGCCCGGCGCCCGCCCCGTTCCCCCGCCCGCCCCGCCCGGGGCCACCCGGGAGTACGTAGTCGGGCGTACCCGGGGGTAGCCCCACGGGCCCCTGTGCCGCGGACGTCCGCGGCACAGGGGCCCGGTTCGTTATCAAGCGGCGGCCTGTTGCCTCTTACGCGACGGTCCGACGCGCTCTAGTCTGATCACCACCCGTTAGTTACTCGCCAGTTAAACAAGCAGGCCGAGCGGGAACGAGAAGCAGGACATACAAGCAGCAGCACCCATAAGCCGGTCGTAGCAATGCCGCAGGCCCGGAGGACGTCGTGAGCGACACACAGACCTTGATCGATAGCCGACCGCCCTCCGTGGCGACTCTCTTCATCGACCGCGTGGCGGCCACCCCGGACGGGGAGGCGTACCGCTATCCGGTGCCCGCCGCCTCCGGTCAGGGACCGGACGACTGGAAGTCGCTCACCTGGGCGCAGGCCGCCGAGCGCGTCCACGCCATCGCGGCCGGTCTGATCGCTCTCGGTGTCCGGCCGGAGGAGCGGGTCGCGCTGGCCTCCTCCACCCGCGTCGAATGGATCCTCGCCGACCTCGGCGTGATGTGCGCGGGTGCCGCGACCACGACGATCTACCCCTCGACGAACACCGAGGAGTCCGCCTTCATCCTGGCCGACTCGGACAGCCGCGTCCTGATCGCCGAGGACGCCGCCCAGCTGGCGAAGGCCCGGGAGAACAGGGCCGGGCTGCCCGAGCTGGCGCATGTCGTCGTCATCGACCCCGCCGGTGCGGAGTCCGTGGAGGGCGACCCCGAGGGCTGGGTGCTCACCCTGGCCGACCTCGAAGCCCGGGGCGCCGAACACCTGGTGAAGAACCCGGACGCGATCACCGACCGGGTCGCCGCGATCACCTCCGACCAGCTGGCGACCCTGATCTACACCTCGGGCACCACCGGCCGCCCCAAGGGCGTACGGCTGCCGCACGACAACTGGTCGTACATGGCCAAGGCGACCGTCGCGACCGGGCTGATCACCGCGGACGACGTCCAGTACCTCTGGCTGCCGCTCGCCCACGTCTTCGGCAAGGTGCTCACCTCCGGCCAGATCGAGGTCGGTCACGTCACGGCCGTCGACGGACGCGTCGACAAGATCATCGAGAACCTCCCGGTGGTCCGGCCGACCTACATGGCGGCGGTCCCGCGCATCTTCGAGAAGGTCTACAACGGGGTCGCGGCCAAGGCCCGGGCCGGCGGCGGCGCCAAGTACAAGATCTTCCAGTGGGCGGCCGGGGTCGCCCGGGAGTACGCCACGGTGTCGCAGGACAACTTCCGGCGCACCGGCAAGGCCTCCGTGCCGTTCGGGCTCGGCGCCAAGCACAAGGTCGCCGACACCCTCGTCTTCGCGAAGATCCGCGAGGCCTTCGGCGGGCGGCTCCGGGCCTGTGTCTCCGGCTCGGCCGCGCTCGCCCCCGACATCGGCCTCTTCTTCTCCGGCGCCGGCATCCACATCCTGGAGGGCTACGGGCTCACCGAGTCCAGCGCCGCCTCCTTCGTCAACCCGGGCGAGGCCTACCGCACCGGGACCGTCGGCAAGCCGCTCCCCGGCACCGAGGTCCGGATCGCGGACGACGGCGAGATCCTGCTCCGGGGCCCCGGCCTCATGGAGGGCTACCACCGGCTGCCCGAGAAGACCGCCGAGGTCCTGGAGTCGGACGGCTGGTTCCACACCGGCGACATCGGCGAGCTCTCGCAGGACGGCTACCTGCGGATCACCGACCGCAAGAAGGACCTGATCAAGACGTCCGGCGGCAAGTACATCGCCCCGGCCGAGGTCGAGGGGCAGTTCAAGGCGGTCTGCCCGTTCGTCTCCAACATCCTGGTGCACGGCGCGGACCGTAACTTCTGCACCGCCCTCATCGCGCTCGACGAGCCGACCATTCTCGGCTGGGCGCAGGAGAACGGGCTGGGCGGCAAGCCGTACGCCGACGTGGTGGCGTCGCCGCAGGCCGTGGAGCTCATCGAGGGCTATGTGCGGCGCCTCAACGAGGGCCTGCAGCGCTGGCAGACGATCAAGAAGTTCCGGCTCCTGCCGCGCGACCTCGACATCGAACACGGTGAACTGACCCCCAGCCTCAAGCTGAAGCGGCCGGTCGTCGAGCGCGAGTACAAGGACCTCATCGAGGACATGTACGCGGGCTCCCGCGAGGCGTAGCGGCCGAGGAGCAGGTCGGAGCCGGGGCCGGGGGGGGGGGGGGCCCCCCCCCCCCCCCGCCCCGGGGGGGGGGGCCCCGGGCCCCACCCGCAACACCGGCGTATTGGGCACCC
>NZ_JBITFK010000001.1:425212-930622 GCF_044455985.1 Streptomyces sp. NPDC051064 | reverse complement strand
TACCCCGACGGGCGGGGGGGGGGGGGCGGGGGGCCCGGGGGGGGGGGGGGGGCGGTGGGGGGGGGGGGGGGGGGGGGGGGGGGGGGGGGGCCCCCCCCCCGGCCCCGGCCCGTTCCTTTTCGGCCCGGGCCACTTCCGTCACTCGGCGCTTATGGGCACGCCCGGTCTGTCACCCTGTCGGGATACGTCAGCGGCGTTTCGCGAGACTGTCAGGAGCCGCACCGTGGGGCCCATTCCCTTGCAGCGGGACATCGTTCAGCGTCCCGGCACCGTCATCGCCGGTCAGGGCGGTGATCCGCGTCCGGTCGCGCGCACGAGCCTGCCCGGAATCCCGCAGGCCTCGGCCGCGGCCCGCAGATTCGTCCGGGCGGCGCTCGCCGAGTGGACCGGGCTCGGCCTGCCCTTGGCCGCCGAGTTCGGCGAGCGGCTCACCGACGACGCGCTGACCGTGGCGAGCGAGCTGGTCACCAACGCGGTCGTGCACGCCGGTACGACGGTCGAGCTGCTCCTCAGGCTGGAGGACTCCGCCGGGCACGAGCCGGCCGCGCTGGTGCTCGAGGTCACCGACCACCATCCCGCCAGGTCGGTGCGGGACGACCGTGCCGAGCGCCCCGACCCCGCCGAGTACGGCCGGGGGCTGCAGCTCGTCGCCACCCTCGCCGAGTCCTGGGGCATCACCTACCGCACCGGCCTCAAGACCGTCTGGGCCCGCCTCCCGGGCGACGACCGCTACGGACTGCCCGACGCCCCGGCCGACGACGACGCCACCCGCGGGCGTGGCCCCCGCACCGGCCGGATCCTCGCTCCCGCCGCCGGGCACGCGGCGCGCGACGACGAGGGCTGGGCCGGGCGCGGCGGGCTCTCCTTCCTCGCCGAGGCATCCGGCCTCCTCGCGGGCCAGCTCGACGAGGACCTGGTGGCGTCGACAGCGGGCCGGCTTCTGGTGCCCCGGATTGCCGACTGGTGCGCGATATGGCTGGAGAGCGAAGGCGGAGGCCCGGCGGCCGTCCCCAGGCTCGCGGGGGTGTGGCACCGCGACGAGGCTCGGACCGCGCTGCTGCGCCCCGCACTGGAGAAGGAACCGCTGCGCCTGCCCGGCAGCGTCGGTACGGGCCCCGTGCCCATCCCGTGGCCGGGAGGCGTCACGGCGGAGCGCGGGGACGGCACAGGGGGCGCCGCGCTCGCCCACCGCATCATCTCGGGCGGGCGCACGCTCGGCGCCGTCCTGGTGGGCCGCGAGGGCACCGACCACATCCCCGACGAGGCCGCCGCCCTCCTCGCGGACTTCGTGCGCCGGGTCGGCCTCGCCGTCGGCGCCGCCCGCGCTTACACGCGCCAGGCCACCATCAGCCGCATCCTGCAGCGCGGCCTGCTGCCGAGCAAGGTCGCCGAGATACCCGGGGTCACCAGCGCGCTGGTGTACGAGCCCGGGGACGACGGCGTGGTCGGCGGCGACTTCTACGACCTCTTCCCGTGCCCCGGCGGCCGCTGGTGCTTCGTGCTCGGGGACGTCCAGGGCAGCGGCCCCGAAGCCGCCGTGGTCACCGGTCTCGCCCGCCCCTGGCTGCGCCTGCTGTCCCGGGAGGGCTTCCGCGTCGGCGAGGTCCTCGACCGGCTCAACCGGCTCCTCCTGGACGACGCCATGGAGGCGGCCGAGGCCGCCGCCCTCATGGTCGCGGCGGCGGGCGGCCAGCAGATCCAGGGCGGCGAGCAGATCCAGGACGGCTCCCAGTCCCGTTTCCTCTCGCTGCTGTACGGCGATCTCGTGCCACTCCCGGACGGCGGGGTGCGCTGTACCGTGGCGAGCGCCGGTCATCCGCTCCCGCTGCTGCTGCGCCCCGACGGCTCCGTACGCCCGGCCGCCGAGCCCCAGGTGCTGCTCGGCGTCGTCGAGGACGTGGCGTACGAGAGCCAGAGCTTCGTGCTGATGCCCGGCGACAGCCTCCTCTGCGTCACCGACGGGGTCACGGAGCGGCGCTCGGGACGGCTGATGTTCGACGACGGCGACGGCCTCGCACGGGTCCTCGCCGGCTGTGCGGGGCTTCCGGCCGCCGGGATAGCCGACCGGATCAAGCGGGCCGTCCACACCTTCGCCGAGCGCCCGCCGGACGACGACCTGGCCCTGCTCGTGCTCCAGGTCGACGGATCCGCGGATGTGCGGGGCAGCTCCGCCGGCGAGTGACAATGGACGGTATGCCTTCCGTACTGCCCGATGGTGAGCCCGTGCCCGACGACGGGGCGCTGCCCCGCCATGCCCTGGAAGGCGCCGCCGACCGGCCGCTCGGCTTCTACCTGCACGTGCCCTACTGCGCCACCCGCTGCGGCTACTGCGACTTCAACACGTACACCGCGACCGAGCTGCGCGGCTCCGGCGGCGCCCTGGCCTCCCGGGACAACTACGCGGCCCACCTCGTCGAGGAGGTCCGCCAGGCCCGCAAGGTGCTCGGCGACGACCCCCGTCCGGTCCGCACGGTCTTCGTCGGCGGCGGTACGCCGACGCTGCTGCCCGCAGCCGACCTCGTCCGGATGCTCGCGGCGATCCGTGAGGAGTTCGGACTGGCGGAGGACGCCGAGATCACCACGGAGGCCAATCCGGAATCCGTCGACCCCGCGTATCTCGCGGCGCTTCGGGAGGGTGGCTTCAACCGCGTCTCCTTCGGTATGCAGAGCGCCCGGCAGCACGTCCTGAAGGTCCTGGACCGCACCCACACGCCCGGCCGGCCCGAGGCCTGTGTCGCCGAGGCCCGTGAGGCCGGTTTCGAGCACGTCAACCTCGACCTGATCTACGGGACCCCCGGCGAGTCCGACGACGACTGGCGGGCCTCCCTCGACGCGGCGATCGGCGCCGGACCCGACCACGTGTCGGCGTACGCGCTGATCGTCGAGGAGGGGACCCAGCTCGCCCGGCGTATCCGCCGGGGCGAGGTCCCGATGACGGACGACGACGTCCACGCCGACCGCTATCTGATCGCCGACGAGGCGATGGCGGCCGCGGGCTTCTCCTGGTACGAGGTGTCGAACTGGTCCCGTACGCCCGAGGGCCGCTGCCTGCACAACGAGCTGTACTGGCGCGGGGCCGACTGGTGGGGCGCCGGACCCGGAGCCCACAGCCACGTCGGCGGGGTGCGGTGGTGGAACGTCAAGCACCCCGGGGCCTACGCGCAGGCACTGGCCGAGGGCCGCTCGCCCGGGGCCGGCCGTGAGGTGCTCGGTGACGAGGACCGCCGGGTGGAGCGCATCCTGCTGGAGCTGCGGCTCGTCGAGGGCTGCCCGCTGTCGCTGCTCGCCCCCGCGGGTCTCGCCGCTGCGGGCCGCGCGGTGAAGGACGGCCTGCTGGAGCCCGGACCGTACGGCGAGGGCCGCGCGGTCCTCACGCTGCGGGGGCGGCTGCTGGCCGACGCCGTGGTCCGGGACCTGGTCGACTGAGCACACACGCCCGGCCCGCACGAGGCGCCCGACGCGCCGGGCCTACCCCACCGGACAGTCGGCGCGGGTGAGCGGCGTCCGGTCGCCCGCGGCCCGGCCGCACACGACGCGGCTCTGCGCGTCCGGCCCCAGGCGGGTGACCTCGACGATGTTCAGGCCGTGCACCTTCTGGTCGGCGTACGGGATCGTCCCCCGGAAGGTGATGGTCCCGGTCGGCATGTCGTGCAGGGCCACCGAGTAGAGCGTCGCCCAGGTCTCCGCCGCGCTCTGCGGGTTGTCGCTGCGGGTCGCGGCCGCGTAGAGGGCGGCCGTGGCCTGGTAGGAGATGACGGTCTGCCCGCTGGCGAACATCCTGTCGTCGTACGGGCGCGCCTTCGGCAGCGCCGGGAGCCGCTGTCCTTCGGGGAGCAGCGATTCCAGGGCCTTGCGTGAGTCCTCGTAGAACGCCCGGCCGCCGCCCTGGCTCATGGGCGCGAGCGCGCCGTAGTAGAGCGTGACCTTGTCCGCGAGCTTCGTCGAGTCGTCGAAACGCGCCTTGGCCAGGTCGTCGCCGGTGAAGACCGTGATCTTCTTGTCCGAGCAGCCGGCGGTCTGTCCGATGCCGGACATCAGCGTGTTGACGTCCTCGACCCGGCCGGCGAAGTACAGGGCGTCGGGCACGCGTTCCGCCCCGCAGATCGCGTGCAGGGGCGCGTCGAGGTTCGCGGAGCCGCCGTCCTTGGACAAGGAGTACTGGGTGTCGGCGGCCACGGTGAAGCCGGACTCCTTCAGCATCTTCAGACCGACCCTGCGCTGCTCGGTGGTGTAGCGGTCCTTGTCCTCGTTGCCCACCTTCCTGGACAGGACGACGGCCTGCGGATCGTCCAGCCGGTCCGCCAGCCGGCCGGCGATCAGCCCGACCGCGTCCGCCTGCTCCTCGTCGGTCGCGGCGAGGCCGAAGTAGTTCGGGTACAGGCGGGCCAGGTCGCTGCCGGAGTTCGTGGTGTCCACCACGGGCAGCCCGGCCCGCTGGAGGAGCCCGGTGGCCGCCGCGCTGTCCGTGGTGTTGCGGCCGAGGCCCACCACGCCGACGACGGACGGGTCCCGCTCGGCGACCTCGATGATCTTCCTGACCGCTGTCGTCTGCCGCAGCATGTCCTGGCCGCCGTTGGCCGTCAGGACCCGGAGCTTGACGGAACGATTCGCCGTGTCGTTGACGAACCGCTGGTGGAGATAGACGCCGGTCAGCTCCTCCAGACCCTTGCGGGTGTCCTCCCGATTCCTGTCGGTGCCGGTGAGCGGGCCCGCGTAGACGACGGTGACACGCGGTTCGCCCGGCCCGATGGAGGCGTTCTGCTCCCGTATCGCCTGCTCGATCCGTTCGAAGGTGACGCCCTTGCCCACCCCGTTCAGCTGGAGGCCGTTGCCCCCGGCGAAGCGCACCTCGGGGACCGTCGCCACCCCGACGCACTCCTTGACCCCTCCGAGGCCCTCCAGCCGGACCGCGTCCGTGCTGCGGCCGACGAGCGGGCCGTAGCAGTACGTCTCCTTCCAGTGCTCGCTCCACAGGAAGGTCCCCAGCAGCGCGCAGACCAGGACGAGGGTGACGGTCCTCCCCGACATCACCCACCAGGCCCAGGTCCGGCGGACCCGGTGGGTGACGAGCTGGACGTGCGCGTGCTCGTGGGTCAGCTGCTCGATGGGCAGGGGCAGCCGCAGCACCCAGGCCAGCGTCACGGCCGCCGCCGGGGCCTGGCCGACGCTCAGGTCCTCGACCCAGGTCTCGTACCGTGCGCGGGCCCCCGTACTGGCACCGGTGTTCGCCGGCGGCTCCGGCGGCAGCGGCGGGGTGTGCCGCATGATCCGGTCGGCCGGCAGGGAGGCCAGGAGCAGCAGCGGATCCACCTCGCTGCGCCGCGAGCGCACGTTGTTGATGGCGTTGATCAGCAGGATGCCGCCGTTGTCCTGGGTGGCCGTGGGCAGGAACACCACCGGCGGGACGGTGCGCTTGCCGCGCCGCCAGTCCAGGGCGTGCGCCCGGTAGCTGTCCAGCAGGTCCTCCAGCAGCGCCTGGACCCGCAACTCCAGGTGGAACTGGCGCGCGTGCTCGTCGCCCGCCCCCGCGTCCGCCGCCCGCTCCGCGACGGCGGCGGCCCGCGCCCGGATCACCCGCCACGAACCGCTGGGGGAGAAGCGCGACCAGCCGTCCGACGGATACGTGGTGCTCGACGCGGCGAGCGACGACGTGGTCGCGAGCCACCGGCTGGCCGGGCGCAGCCACAGCAGCGGCGGCGCCGCCCTCGTCATCAGCCGCACGACCGCCAGGCCGAGCAGGGCAGCGGCGGCGACCAGCGTGGTCAGCACCCAGCCGATCTCACCCAGCAGCACGCTGAGTACGGCGATGAACACGGCCCCCAGAAAGGTCTCCGGGCGGACGGAGGCCCGCAGCGAGTCCCACCAGGTGTTGCGCCCCGAGCGGCTCGCCCGCCAGCGCAGGCTGCCCAGCTGCTCCAGGATCCGCTCGTCGCGCTCACGGGCGGAGCGCCAGTCCGGCTGGGCGACGACCGTCGCGGTGGCCTGCTCGATGGCGGCGAGCAGCCGGGAGCGGGGAAAGACGAAGGGCTTGTACTGCGAGGTGCCCCGGGTCTCCCAGGGCCGCTCGGTGAGGGTGCGGACCATGGAGAGCGCCGCCTCGTAGGGCGTGGCGCCGCCGCCTTCGAGCAGCTTCACCGGGACCCGCCGCAGCTGGTTCGCCCGGTGGACCTGGTGGACGATCTGCTCGACCCTGCTGTCGATCTCCGGCCCGGCCGAGGCGTCCTCCGCCTGCGCCACCACCAGAGGCATCACCGGCCGGTTGACGCGGTACTGGTCGATCAACTGCTGCATGAGGTGGAAGACAGCGGAGGCCGCCTCGTTCTCCGCACTGTCCCGCCACACTTCGCGCGTCATCCGACCCCGTGCCTTCCCTGTGCCCGGCCCTGCCGTCATCTCTCAATAACGGATGGTGCGTGCGCGGCGCAGGTGTTCACGGGGATCGGTACCGGATCCTCTTCAACCGTCCCGGGACATCAGGAAGGAAGGGTGACGAAGTCGATCAATTCCTCGACGAGGCCCAGAAGTTGCGGTTCCAGGTCCTTGTACGAGCCGACCTTGGAAAGAATGTGCTGCCAGGCCGCGCCCGTGTTCTCCGGCCAGCCCAGCGCACGGCACACGCCCGTCTTCCAGTCCTGGCCACGCGGGACGGCCGGCCACCCGGGGATTCCCACGGACGACGGTTTCACCGCCTCCCAGACGTCGATGTACGGGTGCCCCACCACCAGCACGTTCGCGTCGGTGACCTGAGCGGCGATCCGGGACTCCTTGGAACCGGGCACCAGATGGTCGACCAGGACTCCGAGCCGGGCGTCGGGTCCGGGCGCGAACTCCCGCACGATCGCCGGGAGGTCGTCGACGCCCTCCAGGTACTCCACGACCACGCCCTCGATGCGCAGGTCGTCGCCCCAGACCCGCTCGACGAGCTCGGCGTCGTGCCGCCCCTCCACATAGATCCGGCCCGCCCGGGCCACCCGTGCCCGCGCCCCGGGTACGGCCACCGAGCCGGAGGCCGTACGGGAGGGCCGGGCAGGGCCGGCGGCCGACGGGCGTACGAGGGTGACCGCCCTCCCCTCCAGCAGGAAGCCGCGCGGCTCCATCGGGAAGACCCGGTGCTTGCCGAAGCGGTCCTCCAGCGTGACCGTCGGCCCCTGGGCCGTCTTCTCGCACCGGATCACCGCCCCGCAGAAGCCGGTGACGGCCTCCTCGACCACCAGATCGGGCTCGGCGGGGACCTCGGGGGCGGGGGCGGACTTCTTCCACGGCGGAGTCAGATCCGGCTGGTAGCTGCGCATGGCAGCACGATAATCGGGGCCGCGTTCACGACACGCCGAACCGGACCGCCAGTTGCTCGCGCTGCGCCCGGACGAACGCCGCGTCCACCACCGCCCCGTGCCCCGGCACGTACAGCGCGTCCTCGCCGCCCAGCTCCAGCAGCCGGTCCAGCGCGGCCGGCCAGTGGGAGGGGGCCGCGTCCCGGCCCGCCTGCGGTTCGCCGGACTCCTCGACCAGATCGCCGCAGAGCACCACGACGGGGGAGCCCGGCACCAGCACCGCGAGGTCGTGGCCGCTGTGACCGGGCCCCACATTGGCCAGCAGCACCTGGAAGCCGCCGCCGAGATCGAGCGTCCACTCGCCGCTCACCTGGTGCCGCGGGGCCACCAGGGCGTCCGTGGCCGCCGTGGCGTCCGCCTCGCCCATCCCGTGCCGCAGCGCGTCGGCGCGCAGCTCCTCGGCGCCCCGCCCCAGCAGCTCCGCCGTGCCGACCGCCCCGTAGACCTCCGCCCCGGAGAAGGCGGCGGTGCCCAGCACATGGTCGAAGTGCGGATGGCTGAGTGCGATATGTGTCACCCTGCGGCCCAGCAGGCCCTCGGCCTGGGTGCGCAGCTCGACCCCCTCGCGGAGCGTCGCGCCGGTGTCGTAGAGCAGCGCACCGTCCGGCCCTGCCACCAGCGCGGCGGTCGCGTCCCAGACGGGGAGGCGCCGCCGCCCCGTACCGTTGCCCAACCGCTCCCAGCCGAACTCTTCCCAAGAGACGTCCATACGGCGACGCTATCGGCAACGACCTGCGCGATCCCACGACGGCGTGGCCGGTCGCCCTTGCCCCTGGCCCACCCCGCCCCCGTACACTGACCGGGGGGATTGCTGGCACTCGAACGCACAGAGTGCCAGGCAGACGCCGAAGAACCACAGCTGGAGGTGTGCGCGGTGCTCAGCGAACGCAGACTCGAAGTGCTGCGCGCCATCGTTCAGGACTATGTCGGCACCGAGGAGCCCGTCGGCTCCAAGGCGCTCACGGAGCGGCACAGCCTCGGGGTCTCCCCGGCGACTGTCCGCAACGACATGGCGGTGCTGGAGGACGAGGGCTTCATCGCCCAGCCGCACACGAGTGCGGGGCGCATTCCGACGGACAAGGGCTATCGTCTCTTCGTCGACAAACTCGCGGGCGTCAAGCCGCTGTCGTCGCCGGAGCGCCGGGCCATTCAGAATTTCCTCGACGGCGCGGTCGACCTCGACGACGTCGTGGGCCGCACGGTCCGGCTGCTCGCGCAGCTGACCAGGCAGGTCGCCGTCGTGCAGTACCCCTCGCTGACCCGGTCGACGGTCCGGCACGTGGAGCTGCTGTCGCTGGCCCCGGCCCGGCTGATGCTCGTCCTCATCACGGACACGGGCCGGGTCGAACAGCGTATGATCGACTGCCCTGCACCGTTCGGTGACACGTCACTGGCCGATCTGCGGGCCCGGCTCAACAGCCGGGTCGTCGGACGACGCTTCGCGGACGTCCCCCGGCTGGTGCAGGACCTGCCGGAGTCCTTCGAGAACGAGGACCGGGGAACCGTGTCGACGGTGCTCTCCGTCCTCCTCGAGACTCTGGTCGAAGAGACGGAGGAGCGGCTGATCATCGGCGGCACCTCCAATCTCACCCGCTTCGGGCACGACTTCCCTGTGATGATCCGGCCGGTGCTGGAGGCATTGGAGGAGCAGGTCGTGCTGCTGAAGCTGCTCGGTGAGGCAACGGACTCAGGCATGACCGTACGGATCGGGCACGAGAACGCCCACGAGGGCCTCAACTCCACGTCCGTCGTCGCGGTCGGCTACGGTTCGGGCGACGAGGCAGTCGCCAAACTCGGCGTGGTCGGACCGACCCGCATGGACTACCCCGGAACGATGGGAGCGGTACGCGCAGTGGCACGTTACGTCGGACAGATCCTGGCGGATTCGTAAGTGGCCACGGACTACTACGCCGTACTAGGCGTGCGCCGCGACGCATCTCAGGACGAGATCAAGAAGGCATTCCGTCGGCTCGCACGCGAGCTGCACCCGGATGTCAACCCGGATCCGAAGACCCAGGAGCGGTTCAAGGAGATCAACGCCGCTTACGAGGTGCTGTCGGACCCGCAGAAGAAGCAGGTCTACGACCTCGGCGGCGACCCGCTGTCCCAGTCGGGCGGCGGCGGTGGCGCGGGAGGGTTCGGAGCCGGAGGCTTCGGCAACTTCAGCGACATCATGGACGCGTTCTTCGGCAACGCCGGGCAGCGCGGGCCCCGTTCGCGGACCCGGCGGGGCCAGGACGCCATGATCCGGCTGGAGATCGACCTCAACGAGGCGGCCTTCGGCACGACCAAGGACATCCAGGTCGACACGGCGGTCGTCTGCACGACCTGCAGTGGCGAGGGCGCCGCACCCGGCACCTCCGCGCAGACCTGTGACATGTGCCGCGGCCGCGGCGAGGTCTCCCAGGTCACGAGGTCCTTCCTCGGCCAGGTCATGACCTCGCGGCCCTGCCCGCAGTGCCAGGGCTTCGGCACGGTCGTGCCGACCCCGTGCCCCGAGTGCGCCGGTGACGGCCGCATCCGCTCGCGGCGCACCCTCACCGTGAAGATCCCCGCCGGTGTCGACAACGGCACCCGGATCCAGCTCGCGGGCGAGGGCGAGGTCGGCCCCGGCGGCGGCCCCGCCGGCGACCTGTACGTCGAGATCCACGAGGTCTCGCACGCCGTGTTCCAGCGGCGCGGCGACGACCTGCACTGCACGGTCACCATCCCGATGACCGCCGCGGCGCTCGGCACCCAGGTGCCGCTGGAGACGCTCGACGGGCTGGAGGAGATCGACATCAGGCCGGGCACCCAGTCCGGCCAGTCGGTCCCGCTGCACGGGCGCGGCATCACGCACCTGCGTGGCGGCGGGCGCGGCGACCTGATCGTGCACGTCGAGGTCATGACCCCGACGAAGATGGACCCCGAGCAGGAGCGCCTCCTGCGGGAGCTGGCCAAGCTGCGCGGCGAGGAGCGGCCCACCGGTCAGTTCCAGCCCGGGCAGCAGGGGCTCTTCTCCCGCCTGAAGGACGCCTTCAACGGCCGCTGAACCCTGTCACCGCACCGCCCGCCGGTCCCGTACCGGCGGGCGGTGCGGTGCGTGCGGCGGGCGTCCGCCGTGTGAAAGGGGCTGATTCGGCACGATCCGCAGGACGTGGCACGATGCGGGCATGTCCTTGGCGCTGACCGATCTCTGCCGGTACCCGATCGTGCAGGCCCCGATGGCGGGAGGCGTCTCCCGTCCGGAGCTGGCCGCCGCCGTCTCCGAGGCCGGAGGGCTCGGTTTTCTCGCCGCCGGCTACAAGACGGCGGACGGGATGTACAACGAGGTCGAGCAGCTCCGGCGGATGACCGGCGCGGCCTTCGGAGTCAACCTCTTCATGCCGCAGCCGCTGGTCGCCGACCCCAGCGCCGTCGAGGTCTACCGCGACCAGCTCGCCGGTGAGGCCTCCTGGTACGAGACCCCGCTCGGCGACCCGGACTCCAGCGGCGACGACGGCTACGAGGCCAAGGTCGCGATCCTGCTGGAGGCTCCGGTCCCCGTGGTCTCCTTCACCTTCGGCTGCCCCACCCGGGAGGTCCTCGACGCCTTCGCCGCCGCCGGCACGTTCACCGTCGTCACGGTCACCTCGGCCCAAGAGGCGCGGAACGCCCAGTGGGCGGGCGCCGGCGCGGTCTGCGTGCAGGGCACCGAGGCGGGCGGCCACCAGTCCACGCACCGTGACGACCCGCGGGGCGGCCTCGCCGGCACCGGGCTCCTCGCTCTGATCGCCGAGGTCCGCGAGGTCGTGCAGCTGCCGGTCGTCGCGGCCGGCGGGCTGATGCGCGGCTCCCAGATCACGGCCGTCCTGGCGGCCGGGGCCGATGCCGCCCAGCTCGGTACGGCGTTCCTGCCGTGCCCGGAGTCCGGAGCGCACCCGCTGCACAAGCAGGCCCTGACCAACCCGCTGTTCGTGACGACGGCCCTGACCCGGGCCTTCTCCGGCCGCCCCGCGCGTGGACTGGTCAACCGGTTCGTGCGGGAGCACGGGCCGTACGCCCCCTCCGCCTACCCGCAGGTGCACCAGATGACCAGCGGGCTGCGCAAAGCCGCGGCGAAGACCGGGGACGCCCAGGGCATGGCCCTGTGGGCGGGCCAGGGGCACCGGATGGCACGCGAGCTGCCCGCCGGGGAGCTCGTGGGCCTGCTCGCCGCCGAAACGGAAGCCGCGCGTGCGGCAGTGAGTGTGAGGAGTGCCCGGTGACGGCACCTGTCTTCGTCGTCGAACAGCTGCCCGCCGGGCCGGAGTTCGTCCTGGACGGCCCGGAGGGACGGCACGCCGTGTCCGTGAAGCGGATGGACCCGGGGGAGGACGTCGTCCTGACCGACGGGCGGGGCCGCTGGGCGGAAGGCGTCGTACGAGCGGCCGAGGGCAAGGACCGGCTCGTGGTCACCGGCCTCGGAAGCGTCCGCGAGGAGGACGCGCCCGCGCCCCGCATCACCGTCGTCCAGGCGCTGCCCAAGGGCGACCGCGGTGAGCTGGCCGTGGAGACGATGACCGAGACCGGCGTCGACGTGATCGTGCCCTGGCAGGCCGCGCGCTGCATCACGCAGTGGAAGGGCGACCGGGGCCTCAAGTCCCTCGCCAAGTGGCGCAGCACCGCGCGCGAGGCGGGAAAGCAGTCGCGCAGGGTGCGTTTCCCCGAGGTGGCGGAGGCCATGACCACCAAGCAGGTCGCCGCCCTGCTGGCCGGGGCGGACTTCGCGGGCGTCCTGCACGAGGACCGGGACAGCGGCAGCGAGCCGCTCGCCACCGCCGAACTCCCCGCCGACGGCACGATCGTGCTGGTCGTGGGCCCGGAGGGCGGGGTGTCACCCCAGGAGCTGGCCGCCTTCGCGGAGGCGGGAGCGCCCCCGTACCGGCTCGGCCCCAGTGTGCTGCGGACCTCGACCGCGGGGACGGCCGCGGCGGCCCTCCTGATGGGACGCACAGGCCGGTGGTCATAGCCGAAGCCCCCCGGGCGGGCCCGTCGCTTCCGTGCCCGCACCCGCACCTGCACCGCGCGGCGACGGCCCCGGGGACGGTGGCCGAGGCCCCCGCCCCTGCGACGGTGACCGCCGTGGTCACCCGAACCGTCTGCGGAATGTGAGTGCGCGGGACACCGACCCTACGGCGGACTCCGGCCAACTCCGCCACCCGGAGCGGTGCCGCGGCCTAGGGTGATCCATGTGACGCAGCCTTCCTACCTCCGGTATCCCCATGTCCAGGGCGACTTGATCGCCTTCACCGCAGAGGACGATGTCTGGCTGGCACCGCTCGACGGCGGCCGAGCCTGGCGTGTGAGCGCCGACAACCGCCCTGTCACCCAGCCACGGATATCTCCCGACGGCAGCCTCGTCGCCTGGACGTCCACCCGGGACGGGGCACCCGAAGTGCATATCGCGCCTGCCGACGGCGGCCCCTCCCGGCGACTGACCCACTGGGGCGACGCGCGCACGTCCGTGCGCGGCTGGACCCCCGACGGCGACGTGCTCGTCATCAGCACCCAGGGCCAAGTGTCGCTGCGGCGCAGCTGGGCCAGGGCCGTCCCGGTCGACGGCAGCCCCGCCCGGACCCTGCCGTACGGACCCGTCGGCTCCCTCGCGTACGGCCCAGGCGGGCGGATCCTGCTGCTTTCCGCCACGATGGGACGCGAGGCCGCCACCTGGAAGCGCTACCGCGGCGGGACTGTCGGCAAGCTCTGGATCGCCGCAGCGGACCGGCGCGCGGACGGCGCCCCCGAGGAGTTCACCCGCATCCACGCGGACCTCGACGGCAACCTCGAATGTCCCATGTGGGTCGGTGAGCGCGTCGCCTTCCTCAGCGACCACGAGGGCGTCGGCGCGCTCTACTCCTCCCTGCCCGACTCCACGGACCTGCGCCGCCACACCGGCATCGACGGCTTCTACGCCCGGCACGCAACCACCGACGGCACCCGGATCGCCTACGCCTGCGCCGGCGAACTCTGGCTCCTGGACAGCCTGGAGAGCGGCGGCGCCCGACGCCTCGACATCCGGCTCGGCGGCCAGCGCACCGACCTCCAGCCGTACTCCGTGCACGTCGGCAGCCACCTCTCCAGCGCGTCCCCGGACCGCACCGGCCGCGGCAGCGCCATCGGGTCCCGCGGCGCCGTCCACTGGGTCACCCACCGCGAGGGACCGGCCCGTGCGCTGGCCGCCGAACCCGGCGTACGGGCCAGGCTGCCGCACACCTTCCAGGCCGACGGCGGCCAGCACGTCGTCTGGGTCACCGACGCCGAGGGCGACGACGCGCTGGAGTGCGCCCCTGCCACCGGCACCGCACCCGGCGCTGTGCCGCGCCGCCTCGCGGCAGGCCGGATCGGCCGGGTCCTGGACCTGGCCCCCGCCCCCGACGGCAGCCGCTTCGCCGTCGCCGCCCACGACGGGAGGGTGCTGATCGTCGAACGGGAGAGCGGCGAGGTGCACGAGGTGGACCGGAGCGAGAACGGTGACGCGTCCGGCCTCGTCTTCTCGCCCGACTCCTCCTGGCTCGCCTGGTCGCATCCCGGGCCCGAGCCGCTCAGCCAGCTCAAACTGGCCCACCTCGCGGACCTCTCGGTCACCGAGGCCACTCCGCTGCGGTTCCGGGACTACGCCCCCGCCTTCACCGCTGACGGGAAGCATCTGGCCTTCCTCTCCGAGCGGGCCTTCGACCCGGTCTACGACGCGCACGTCTTCGACATGGCGTTCGTGGGCTCCTGCCGGCCGCACCTGCTGACGCTCGCCGCCACCACACCCTCCCCGTTCGGGCCGCAGCTCCACGGCCGCCCGACCGAGAAGGAGAAGGGCGGCGACGCCGAGGACAACCCCACCGCGCTCCCCGTCACCCGCATCGACCTCGACGGACTCGCCGACCGGATCGTTCCGCTGCCCGTCGAGGCCGCCCGCTACTCCTCGCTCCGGGCCGCCAAGGACGGGCTGCTGTGGCTGCGCCACCCGGTGTACGGAGTGCTCGGCACCAGCGTGGCCACGCCTGGCGACCGCAGCCCCGGACCCGTCCTGGAGCGGTACGACCTGGAGAAGCTGCGCCACGAGGAGATCGCCTCCGACATCAGCCGGTTCGCGGTCAGTGGTGACGGCAAGAGGCTGGTCCTGCACAGCCACGGCGAGCTGCGGGTGGTTCCCTCCGACAGCCGGATGTCCGGGGACTCCGACGAAAGCGACAACCACGTCACCGTCGACCTCTCCCGCGTACGCCGCACCATCGACCCGGCCGCCGAATGGCGCCAGATGTACGACGAGGCCGGCCGCATCATGCGGGAGAACTTCTGGCGTCCCGACATGGGTGGCATCGACTGGAACGGCGTCCTGGACCGCTACCGGCCGGTGCTGGAGCGGGTCGCCACTCACGACGACCTCGTCGATCTGCTCTGGGAGGTGCAGGGCGAACTCGGCACCTCCCACGCCTATGTGACCCCGCCCGGAGGCCGGCACGACGGCTCCGCCCGGCAGGGACTGCTCGGCGCCGACCTCTCCCGGGCCGACGACGGGAGCTGGCGTATCGACCGGATCCTTCCCTCGGAGACCTCCGATCCCGCGGCCTGGGCCCCGCTCGCCGCACCGGGCGTCGCCGTGCGCACCGGGGACGTGATCCTGGCGGTCGACGGCCACCCCGTCGACACCCTCACCGGCCCCGCCCCGCTGCTCACCGGCGCGGCCGGCAAGCCCGTCGAGCTGACCGTCTCCCCGGTCGACGGCGGTGCGCCCCGTCATGTCGTCGTCGTCCCCGTCGCCGACGAGGAGGCGCTGCGCTACCACGCGTGGGTCGCCGACCGGCGCGCGTACGTGCACGAACGTTCGGGCGGCCGCCTCGGCTACCTGCACGTCCCTGACATGGTCGGCTCGGGGTGGGCCCAGATCCACCGAGACCTGCGCACCGAGGTCGCCCGCGAGGGACTGGTGGTGGATGTACGGGAGAACCGTGGCGGCCACACCTCGCAGCTGGTGGTCGAGAAGCTGGCCCGCCGTATCGTCGGCTGGGACCTGCCGCGGGGCATGCGGCCCTCCAGCTACCCGGGCGACGCGCCGCGCGGACCGGTCGTGGCCGTGGCCAACGAGTTCTCCGGCTCGGACGGCGACATCGTGAACGCGGCCATCAAGGCGCTCGGCATCGGCCCGGTGGTCGGCACGCGCACCTGGGGCGGGGTCGTGGGCATCGACAGCCGCTACAGGCTGGTCGACGGCACGCTGGTCACCCAGCCGAAGTACGCCTTCTGGCTGGAGGGGTACGGCTGGGGCGTCGAGAACCACGGGGTCGACCCGGACGTCGAGGTCGTGACGGCTCCGCAGGACCACGCGGCAGGGAGGGACCCGCAGTTGGACGAGGCGATCCGGATCGCGCTGGAGTCGCTGGCCCGGACCCCGGCGAAGACGGCCCCGCAACTGCCGTCGGCGGAAGCGACGGAGTAGGGCGGCGGTGCGGGGGTGCGGGGCGACCCTCACCCCCGCCCGTGATCGCCGGAGGGGTCCGAGTCGGCCGTCTCCCGTCGCATGCCCCCGCTAGGCTGCTCCGTGACCGATCACCACGACCCAGGAGCACTCATGGCGGGAGAGCCGCAGACCGACTGCCTGTTCTGCAAGATCGTTACAGGGGACATCCCGGCGACCATCGTGCGCGAGAGCGGGACGACCGTCGCCTTCCGCGACATAAACCCCCAGGCCCCGACCCACGTCCTGGTCATCCCCAAGGCGCACTACCCCGACGCCGCCGCCCTCGCCGCCGCCGACCCGCAGGCCGCCGCCGACGTGCTGCGCGAGGCGGGCATGGTCGCCGCCGACGAGAAGCTCACCGAGAGCGGTTACCGCATCGTGCTCAACACCGGTGCGGGCGCCGGTCAGACCGTCTTCCACGCGCACGCCCATCTGCTGGGCGGCCGCGGGATGCAGTGGCCCCCCGGATAGGCGGATCGCCACCCGTGTCCGTACGAGAGCTCGTGATCCTCGGCACCGCCAGCCAGGTGCCGACCCGTCACCGCAACCACAACGGCTATCTGCTGCGCTGGGACGGTGAGGGCATCCTCTTCGACCCGGGCGAGGGGACCCAGCGCCAGATGCTGCGGGCGGGCGTCGCCGCTCATGACATCGACCGGATCTGCGTCACGCACTTCCACGGCGACCACTCGCTGGGTCTGGCGGGCGTGATCCAGCGGATCAACCTCGACCAGGTGCCGCACCCCGTCACCGCCCACTTCCCGGCGAGCGGACAGCGCTTCTTCGACCGGCTGCGGTACGCGACCGCCTACCGCGAGTCCGTCGAGCTGACCGAGGTTCCGGTCGCCGCCGACGGCGTCCTCGCCACCACCGACGCGTACACCCTCGACAGCCACCGGCTCTCGCACCCGGTCGAGTCCTACGGCTACCGCCTCACCGAGCCCGACCGGCTGCGCATGCTGCCCGCGAAGCTGGCCGAGCACGGCATCGGCGGGCCCGACGTCGGACGGATCCAGCGGGACGGGGTGCTGCGCGGCATCCCGCTGGAGGAGGTCTCCGAACCCCGCCGCGGCCAGCGGTTCGCGTTCGTCATGGACACCCGGCTCTGCGACGGCGCGTTCGCCCTCGCCGACGGATGCGACATGCTGGTCATCGAGTCGACGTTCCTCGACGAGGACAGCCGGCTCGCCGCCGACCACGGTCACCTCACCGCCGGCCAGGCGGCCCGGGTGGCGAAGGAGTCGGGCGTACGGCACCTCGTGCTGACGCACTTCTCCCAGCGCTACACCGACCCCGACGTCTTCGAGAGCCAGGCCAGGGCAGCCGGCTTCGAAGGTGAACTGACCATCGCCCAGGACCTGATCAGGGTCCCGGTACCCACCCGCCACACGTAACGAGAACCCCGTGCACCTCCCCAAGGCCGAACTCCACCTCCACATCGAAGGCACCCTCGAACCCGAGCTGGCCTTCGCGCTCGCCGCACGCAACGGCGTGGACCTGCCCTACGCGGACACCGAAGAGCTGCGCACCGCCTACCTCTTCGACGACCTGCAGAGCTTCCTCGACCTCTACTACGCCCTCATGGCGGTCCTGCGCACCGAGGACGACTTCGCCGAGCTCGCCGACGCCTACCTCACCCGCGCCGCCGCGCAGGGCGTCCGGCACGCGGAGATCTTCTTCGACCCGCAGGCCCACACCGACCGGGGCGTCCCGATCGGCACCGTGATCGAGGGGCTCGGCAGGGCGCTGGACCGCAGCGAGGAGACGCACGGCATCTCCACCCAGCTGATCATGTGCTTCCTGCGTGACAAGTCCGCGGAGTCGGCGCTGGAGACGCTGGAGGCGTCGAAGCCGTACCTGCACCGCATCAGCGCCGTCGGCCTGGACTCGGCGGAGGTCGGCCACCCGCCCGCGAAGTTCCGCGAGGTGTACGCGGCCGCCACGGCCCTCGGCCTGCGCAAGGTCGCCCACGCCGGCGAGGAGGGCCCGCCGGAGTACATCCGGGAGGCCCTCGACGTCCTCGGCGTCGAACGGATCGACCACGGCCTGCGCTGCATGGAGGACCCGGAGCTGGTGGACCGGCTGGTGTCCGAGCGGATCCCGCTGACCCTCTGCCCGCTCTCCAACGTACGGCTGCGCGCCATCGACGTCCTGGAGGAGCACCCGCTGCGGTCCATGATGGACGCCGGCCTGCTCTGCACGGTGAACTCCGACGACCCCGCCTACTTCGGCGGATACGTCGGAGACACCTTCCACGCCGTGCACGAGGCGCTCGGCCTGGACCGCGAACAGCTGCGCACCCTGGCCCGTAACTCCTTCGAGGCGGCCTTCCTCGACCACGACGAGGAGCGCAGGGCGCGCTACCTCTCCGAGGTCGAGGCGTACGCGTTCGACTGACCCGCACCGCCGGACGGCCCCGCCGTCCGGAACGCGCTCCGCACCAGCCGCCTGCGCCGCAGCGCGGGCACGCTGATCTCCGCGACCGCCTGCTCCGGCGCGCCCAGCTTGGGCACAGCGCCGGACAGGCTGTTGGTCGTGGCGGCCAGCAGCGCGGCCGGGGCACCGCCCCTGCGCCGGACGGAACCGGGCACCAGCGGCCGGCCGCCGGTGTGCAGCGCCACGGCCGTGACGGGGGCCGCGACCAGGAGCGTGGCGGCCCCCAGGATCAGGCCCATCACCGCGTAGCCCGCCTGCTCGGAGAGCACGCTGCCGAGCAGGGGGCCGCAGGCCGTGCCGACGGAGGCCGCCGAACCCGCGAGGACCGCCCAGCGGCCGCGCACGTCCAGCGACGCGGCCAGCCCGATCAGATACGACAGGACCACCGGGTAGAAGGTGTTCCACGCGATCTCACCGGTCGCGAACGACCCCAGGTCCTCGGCCGAGGAGCTGAGCACGATGCTCGCCGCGATGATCATCGTCCCGAGGCCGATCGGCACCGCCCTCCCGAGCCGGGCTCCCAGGACGCCCGCGCCCATCACGCCGAGCAGTCCCGCTCCCAGCGCGGCGGCGAACACCGCGCCGATGGTCACCTCGGAGAGGCCGACCTGGACGGCGCCGATGCGGCTGCTCACGCCCCACAGGGCGTTCTGCGCCATGGACCAGACGAGCATCCCGCCCGCCAGGACCAGCCCCGACCGCCGGTGCGGCAGCCGTCCCTGCGCCGGCGACGTCCCGCCGGCCTGGGTGGGACCGCTCAGCCGGGAGGTCGCGGGCCAGACGAGCAGCGCGACCAGCGCGATGGAGGCGAACGGAAGCCGGTGGCCGCCGCCCAGGTGAGGGATCGTCAGGTAGAGGGCCCCCGCCGTCGCGGAGACGCTGAGCAGCCCGAGCGACGAGGTCCGGTGCGGATCGTTCTGCGCCGCGATGCCGGACGCCGCGACCGCGGTCGCCGTACCCGATCCGAAGCCGCCGATCACGACACCCGCGATCACCAGGGGCATCGAGGTGGTCAGCGCCGCGCAGCCGTAGCCGAGCATCGCCAGCAGCAGCCCCGCGCGCGCCGGTCTGCACGACCCGAATCTCTCGACGCGTCCCGCCAGCGCGAAGCCGGCCGATGCCGAGCTGAGCAGGAGGGCACTGCCGACGAGGCCGGCCTGGGCGGAGCTCAGGCCCAGATAGGTGCTGAGGCGGCCGACGATGGTGGGGAGCAGATAGGCGGCGAGGTAACCGGCGGTGAACACGGCGACCAGGGGCCACGCGGCGCGAGGGCGCGAGGACATGGGCGTTCCTGAAGACATGCCAGAGGAGGCGGAAGAAGGCAGGGGAGGGTGGAGCGGGGCAAGGCAGGGGAGGGCAAGGCAGAGGTGGAGCAGGGGAGGGTGGAGCGAGGCAGGGCAGGGGAGGGTGAAGCGAGGAAATGCGGGAGAAGCGGCACTCTCGTCAACTGTCCCGAACGGTGCTCGCGGGGCAATTTGTATCAAGCGCCCCCTGCCGACGGAAAGCCGGCTCGATGTGATCTGGGTCACGTGCAGGTTTATGCATGAATGAAGCGGGTAGCCGCGCATGTTTATGCAGGTGAGAGTGAGTTTGCGCGGTACGGCGCGGACCCTCCGGATGTGGCGGCGGATCCGGCACACTGGCCGCATCCCGCACTGTTCAGATCTGCCGAGGCCGGGGAGCGCACGGTGAGTACAGCTGATCCAGGCATCGACCCGCTGCTCGGGCTGCGCGCCCCGCAGGATCCGGCCTGTGACGTCTTCCTGACCGGCACGGTCTTCCTCGACATCATCTTCACCGGGCTGGACAGCGCACCGGTACGCGGGACGGAGTCCTGGGCCCGGGGGATGGGCTCCAGCCCCGGGGGCGTCGCCAACATGGCCACCGCCCTCGCCCGGCTCGGCCTCCACACCTCGCTGGCGGCCGCGTTCGGCGACGACCACTACGGCGAGTACTGCTGGGACGCCCTCGAACAGGGCGAGGGCATCGACCTGGCCATGTCGCGCACGGTCCCCGGCTGGCACTCGCCCGTCACCGTCTCCATGGCGTACGAGGGCGAGCGCACGATGGTCTCGCACGGTCACGAGGCGCCGGCCCCCGCCGCCGCCGTGCCCCCCGGCCGTACGTTCCCGCACTGCCCGCCCCGCGCCCGCGCCGCCGTCGCCTCACTGACCCCCGGCCGCAGCGAGCCCTGGGTGGCCGGGGCCGCCCGGAACGGCGCGATGGTCTTCGCCGACGTCGGCTGGGACGAGACCGGACGCTGGGACCTGGACGCCCTGCCCGACCTCGGGCACTGCCTGGCCTTCCTCCCGAACGCCGAGGAGGCCATGCGCTACACCCGTACGGACTGCCCGCGCGCCGCCGCCCACGCCCTGGCCGAGCGGGTCCCGCTGGCTGTGGTCACCCTGGGCGCGGAGGGCGCCTACGCGGTGGACCGGGAGACCGGTACGGCCGCCGAGGTGCCCGCCATCGCGGTGGAGGCCCTGGACCCCACCGGCGCGGGCGACGTCTTCGTGGCCGGATTCGTCACCGGGACGCTGGCCGGCTGGCCGCTCGCCGACCGCCTCGCCTTCGCGGGACTGACGGCCGCGCTGTCCGTACAGGAGTTCGGTGGATCGCTGTCAGCACCCGGATGGGCGGAGATCGCCGGCTGGTGGCAGCAGGTACGCACCTGCGCCGACCAGGACCCGGCGGCACTGGAGCGCTACGCCTTCCTGGACCAGCTGCTGCCCGCCTCCAGCAGGGCCTGGCCCCTGCGCCGCGCCGTCCCGACCATCGGCTTCCGCCAGTGAAGGCCTGATGATCACCGGGTAAAACCTCTCGGCGTTGTCGGTGGGGAGTCGTACGCTGGTACTCCAGAGGCGGTCGAGCAGCGACTGCCCTGCAACGGGAGGTATGCGCAGGCCCGAGGGCCGGCCCATGACTCAGTCACCGACACAGCCGCAGGCGCGCGCCCAGATCAGCATTCCGGCCGCACACCCCATGGTGATGCTCCTGGGGTCGGGCGACTCGCTGTTGCGCGTCATCGAAACGGCGTTCCCGGCCGTCGACATCCATGTCCGGGGCAATGAGATAAGCGCGACTGGAAGCGCGGCGGACGTCGCCCTCATCCAGCGCCTGTTCGACGAGATGGTGCTGGTGCTCCGCACCGGGCTGCCGATGACGGAGGACGCTGTGGAACGCTCGATCGCCATGCTCAGGGCGAGCGGGAACGGCAACGCGGAAGGGGCCGAGACCCCCGCCGAGGTGCTCACCCAGAACATCCTCTCCAGCCGTGGCCGCACGATCCGCCCCAAGACGCTCAACCAGAAGCGTTACGTCGACGCGATCGACAAGCACACCATCGTCTTCGGCATCGGCCCCGCGGGCACCGGCAAGACCTATCTCGCCATGGCCAAGGCGGTCCAGGCGCTGCAGTCCAAGCAGGTCAGCCGGATCATCCTCACCAGGCCCGCCGTCGAGGCGGGGGAGCGGCTCGGCTTCCTGCCCGGCACGCTCTTCGACAAGATCGACCCGTATCTGCGCCCGCTCTACGACGCCCTGCACGACATGCTCGACCCCGACTCGATCCCCCGGCTCATGGCCGCGGGCACGATCGAGGTCGCGCCGCTCGCCTACATGCGTGGCCGGACCCTGAACGACGCGTTCATCATCCTCGACGAGGCGCAGAACACCAGCGCCGAGCAGATGAAGATGTTCCTCACCCGCCTCGGCTTCGACTCGAAGATCGTCGTCACCGGTGACGTCACCCAGGTGGACCTGCCGACCGGCACCAAGAGCGGTCTGCGTCAGGTCCAAGAGATCCTTGAGGGCGTCCAGGACGTGCACTTCTCCCGGCTCACCTCGCAGGATGTGGTCCGGCACAAGCTCGTCGGCCGTATCGTCGACGCGTACGAGAAGTACGACAACGCAGAGGGCCGCACCGGCCGCAACGGGAAGTAGTCGCAGCGCACCATGTCGATCGACGTCAACAACGAGTCCGGAACCGAGGTCGACGAGCAGGCGATCCTCGACATCGCCCGCTACGCCCTCGCCCGGATGCGGATCCACCCGCTGTCCGAACTCTCGGTGATCGTGGTGGACACCGCCGCCATGGAGCAGCTCCACATCCAGTGGATGGACCTCCCCGGCCCGACGGACGTCATGTCCTTCCCGATGGACGAGCTCCGGCCCCCGGCCAAGGACGACGAGGAGCCCCCGCAGGGGCTCCTCGGTGACATCGTGCTCTGCCCGGAGGTCGCGAAGAAGCAGGGCGAGGACGCCGAGACGCAGCACTCGATGGACGAGGAGCTCCAGCTCCTCACCGTCCACGGGGTGCTGCACCTCCTCGGGTACGACCACGAGGAGCCGGACGAGAAGGCCGAGATGTTCGGCCTCCAGGCGGCGATCGTCGACGGCTGGCGCGGCGAGCGCGGCCTGACCGGCCCGTCCCCCGCCCCCACGGTCTCGTGAGCGTCCCCCTCATCTCCGGCGCGGTCCTGCTGATCGTCGTCGGCTGGCTCGCGGCCTGCGCCGAGGCCGGCATCGCGCGCACGTCCAGCTTCCGTGCGGCTGAGGCCGTCCGGGCCGGGCGGCGCGGCAGCGCCAAGCTGGAGCAGGTCGCCGCCGACCCCACCCGCTATCTCAACGTGGCCCTGCTCGTGCGGGTCGCCTGCGAGATGTCGGCCGGGGTGCTCGTCACGTACGCCTGCCTCAAGGAGTTCCCGGAGACCTGGGAGGCGCTCGCCGTCGCCATGGGCGTCATGGTCCTCGTCAGCTACGTCGCCATCGGGGTCTCGCCGCGCACCATCGGCCGCCAGCACCCGCTGAACACGGCCACGGCCGCGGCGTACGCCCTGCTGCCGCTGGCCAGGATCATGGGCCCGATCCCGCAGCTGCTGATCCTCCTGGGCAACGCGCTGACCCCTGGCAAGGGGTTCCGCAAGGGCCCCTTCGCCAGTGAGGCCGAACTGCGCGCCATGGTCGACCTCGCCGAGCAGGAGTCGCTCATCGAGGACGACGAGCGCCGCATGGTGCACTCGGTCTTCGAGCTCGGCGACACGCTCGTGCGCGAGGTCATGGTGCCCCGTACGGACCTGGTCTGCATCGAGCGGTACAAGACGGTCCGTCAGGCACTGACCCTCGCGCTGCGCTCCGGCTTCTCGCGGATCCCGGTCACCGGGGAGAACGAGGACGACATCGTCGGGATCGTCTACCTCAAGGACCTGGTCCGCAAGACGCACATCAACCGGGAAGCGGAGGCGGACCTCGTCTCCACGGCGATGCGCCCCGCCGCGTTCGTCCCCGACACGAAGAACGCCGGTGACCTGCTGCGCGAGATGCAGCAGGACCGCAGCCACGTCGCCGTCGTCATCGACGAGTACGGCGGCACGGCCGGCATCGTCACCATCGAGGACATCCTCGAGGAGATCGTCGGCGAGATCACCGACGAGTACGACCGCGAACTCCCGCCGGTCCAGGAGCTGGAGAACGGCTGCTTCCGGGTGACCGCCCGGCTCGACATCGGCGACCTCGGGGAGCTGTTCGGCCTCGACGCGTACGACGACGAGGACGTGGAGACCGTCGGCGGACTGCTGGCCAAGGCGCTCGGGCGGGTCCCGATCTCCGGAGCCTCCTCGATCGTCGACCTCCCCGACGGGCGCAAACTCCGCCTCACCGCGGAGTCCCCGGCGGGCCGCAGGAACAAGATCGTCACGGTGCTGGTGGAGCCGGAGGGAACGGAATCGCCATGACTCCCCAGGAGCTGCGCACGTTCTGCCTGGAGTTCAACGCGAGCGCGGAGGAGTTTCCCTTCGGGCCCGAGGCCTCGGTCTTCAAGGTCCTGGGAAAGATGTTCGCCCTGAGCGCGCTCGACGGGCGGCCTCTGCAGGTCAGCCTCAAGTGTGACCCGGACGAGGCGCTGCGGCTCCGCAAGGAGCACGCCGCGATCGTCCCCGGCTGGCACCTGAACAAGCGGCACTGGAACACGGTGACGGTCTCCGAGCTCCCGGACAGGATGGTCCGGGAGCTCGTGGAGGACAGTTACGACCTGGTGGTGGCCGGGCTCCCCAAGGCGGAACGGCTGCGCCTGGACCGGCCGTAGGGGCTCGCGGGGCGTGCGCCGTCAGGCCCGCCGCAGACCGGCAGCCACCGCCAGCCCTGTCGCGACCGGAATGACCGCCGCGATGACTCACTCCTGCACACCAAAACGCCAGCAGCTCATAACCCCGTCCCGGGATGAAGGGACCCCGTCGACCGGCGGGCGCACGCCCCCTTCGTATGCTCAGCACATGACCGATAGCACCGACCTCGGCGCCGAGGACCGCAAGATCGTCACTCTGGCGCGCAGCGTCCGCGCCCGCAACGGGGTGCCGGAGGGCGCCGCCGTACGGGACGAGACGGGACGTACGTACGCCGCCGGCACCGTGACCCTGGACTCGCTGAAGCTCAGCGCGCTGCAGACCGCCGTCGCGATGGCGGTGGCCAGCGGCGCCACGTCCCTGGAGGCGGCTGCCGTCGTCTCCGAGGCCCCGACCTCCTCGGACGCCGACCGGGCCGCCGTCCGTGACCTGGGCGGGCCCGACACTCCCGTGCTGCTCGCGGGGCCCGACGGGACGCTCCGGTCCACGACCGCCGCGGGCTGATTCGGGCCGGCGGCGCCCTGCTGTGCAACGCCGCCGCCGCGATCGGGGAGAATGGGCGCCATGAGCGCTCGACCGAACACAGAAGCTGCTGCGCAGCAGGCTGAGAACACCGCCCCCCACCGGGCCGGCTTCGCCTGCTTCGTGGGCCGCCCCAACGCGGGCAAGTCCACCCTCACGAACGCTCTGGTCGGTCAGAAGGTGGCGATCACCTCCAACCGCCCCCAGACCACCCGGCACACGGTGCGCGGCATCGTGCACCGTGACGACGCCCAGCTGATCCTGGTCGACACGCCCGGCCTCCACAAGCCGCGCACGCTGCTCGGGGAGCGGCTGAACGACGTCGTGCGGACCACCTGGGCCGAGGTCGACGTCATCGGCTTCTGCCTGCCCGCGGACCAGAAGCTCGGCCCCGGCGACAAGTTCATCGTCAAGGAGCTCGCCGGGATCAAGAAGACCCCGAAGATCGCGATCATCACCAAGACCGACCTGGTGGAGTCCAAGGCGCTCGCCGAGCAGCTCCTCGCCGTCTCCGCGCTGGCCGACGAGCTCGGCTTCGAGTGGGCCGAGATCATTCCGGTCTCGGCGGTCAAGGACCAGCAGGTGAGCCTGCTGGCCGACCTGATCGCCCCGCTGCTGCCGGAGAGCCCCCCGCTCTACCCGGAGGGCGACCTCACCGACGAGCCCGAGATGGTCATGGTCGCGGAACTCATCCGCGAGGCCGCGCTGGAGGGCGTGCGGGACGAGCTTCCGCACTCCATCGCCGTCGTCGTCGAGGAGATGCTGCCGCGCGAGGACCGGCCGGCGGACAAGCCGCTGCTGGACATCCACGCGAACGTCTACATCGAGCGGCCCAGCCAGAAGGGCATCATCATCGGCCCGAAGGGGAAGCGGCTCAAGGACGTCGGCACCAAGTCACGCAAGCACATCGAGGCGCTGTTGGGCACGCCGGTCTTCCTGGACCTGCACGTGAAGGTCGCCAAGGACTGGCAGCGCGACCCGAAGCAGCTGCGGAAGCTGGGGTTCTGAGCGGGGCCACGGACCGCCGGCCGGAGGCCGGCGCAGCCGTACGAAGCCGCTGAGGCCCCAGGGCCGAAGGGTGCGAGTGCGGCGTGGGGAGGCGGTCCCGAAGCAGCTGCGGAAGCCGGGGTTCTGAGACCGGGCCCGGGCCCTCCGGAGCCCGGGCCCGGTTGGACCGGCCCTACGCGCCTTCCTTGAGGACCCGGGAGATCAGCGTCCGCTGCGCCTCGGTCAGCCGTGGGTCCGCGCAGTCGACCGTCCGGTCGCCCACCGTGATCCGGTAGCGGAAGCCGTCCGGCACACCCGCGGGCGGGCCGCCCAGGACGACGGCGAGCGCCGACTCGGCCAGGGCCTCCCAGTCGCCGGCGTCGGGCCGCCCCGAGGTCTCGATCTCGCCGTGGCGTGCGATGCCGGCGAACCCGCCGGTCCGGCTCACCTGGATGCGCATGCGTACCGGCTCCTGCCTGACACCTTGACCCCGCTCGGACGGTCCCGCGTGTATCTACCCGGTCAACGGGTCGGCACGCCCACCTCCGACCATGCCTTGAGCACCGCCTCGGCCTCGTCGCCCTCCCCGAACCTGTGCTGCGCCGCCGCGACGGTCAGCTTGGCGAAGTCCTTGAAGGACGCGTCCTGGGCCAGCTCACCGCCGGTCAGCACGTCGAACCAGATCCGCCCCGCCCGCTCCCAGGCGTTGCCGCCGAGTGCCGTGGCCAGCAGGCAGAACGCCCGGTTGGGGATACCGGAGTTGATGTGGACCCCGCCGTTGTCCTCGTCCGTGTCGACGTAGTCGTCCATCGACCCGGGCTGCGGGTCCTTGCCGAGCACATCGTCGTCGTACGCCGTGCCCGGAGCCTTCATCGAGCGCAGCGCGACGCCGCTGACCCGGGGGGCGAGCAGCCCCGCGCCGATCAGCCAGTCGGCCTGTTCCGCGCTCTGGCCCAGCGAGTACTGCTTGACCAGGGAACCGAAGACGTCCGAGACGGACTCGTTGAGGGCGCCCGACTGGCCCTGGTACGCGAGGTTGGCCGTGTACTGGGTGAGGCCGTGCGCCAGTTCGTGGGCGATCACGTCGATCGCGACGGTGAAGTCGAGGAAGATCTCTCCGTCGCCGTCCCCGAAGACCATCTGCTCGCCGTCGAAGAACGCGTTGTTGTACTTCTCGTCGTAGTGCACGGAGCCGATGAGCGGCAGCCCCTTGCCGTCGATCGAGCTGCGGCCGAACTCCGTGAGCAGCAGATCGAAGGTGGCGCCGAGTCCCGCGTACGCACGGTTGACGCTGGCGTCCTGGGTTGCTTCCTCGCCCTCGTCGCGGACCTTGACGCCCGGCAGGTCCGTGCCGTGCCCGCAGTCGTAAAGGGTGCGGTGGGGCTTGGTCGGGACCGCGTCGGAGGTGAGGGCGGCCTGGGGGGCCCAGGCCAGAGCGGTCACCCGCCGGTGATGGCGCCGGGCCGCGTCGGCGTCCAGGGTGCGCCGTGCGGGATCGGCCAGGCGTGGGTCGTCGGCCTGGGACAGCTTGTCGAGGACGTGGGGCGGCACGATGGTGCAGAAGACGGGCTGGAACCCGTTCGGTCGAGGCTGCATGCAAACGACTGTGGCACTCCGTCACTGCGCTGTCACTGGTTGCGATCACGATTGACGAAATAGAGTGATGTATCACCGTTCCGCCTCCATGAAGAGGCGATCCCGCATACTGATACGGACCGACGCACCAGGCGCCCCTCGGTTAGTGTTGCCGCATCATGCGTTTCGGGCTGCTCCTTCTTAGCTGCCGCGGCGAGGGCCTGTAGTCGTAGGCCGGCTCCCTCCCCGCGGAGTTCGCTGTTGCAGCGACACAGTCGGCCGCCCCTGCTGGACCTCAGAGGAGCCGTACGCCATGACCGCAGTGAATTCCCCCGCGCACACTGATGCCGTTCCCGCCCCCGTCGGTGGCCCCACCCCGGTGACCAACGCGAAGCAGCTGCAGAAGCCTTCCGGGATGCCGGTCCACAAGTACCGCGGCTACGAGGCAGTGGACATCTCCGACCGCACCTGGCCGGACAACCGCATCACCGTGGCGCCCCGGTGGCTGTCCACCGACCTGCGTGACGGCAACCAGGCCCTGATCGACCCCATGTCGCCGGCCCGTAAGCGCGAGATGTTCGACCTGCTCGTACGCATGGGCTACAAGGAGATCGAGGTCGGCTTCCCGTCCTCCGGCGAGACCGACTTCGCGTTCGTACGCTCCATCATCGAAGAGGGCGCGATCCCCGAGGACGTGACGATCTCCGTCCTGACGCAGGCACGCGAGGAACTGATCGAGCGCACCGTCGAGTCGCTGGTCGGCGCGCGGCGCGCAACCGTCCACCTGTACAACGCCACCGCGCCCACCTTCCGCCGCGTGGTCTTCCGCGGCACGAAGGAAGAGGTCAAGCAGATCGCCGTGGACGGCACCCGCCTGGTCATGGAGTACGCGGACAAGATCCTGGGCGACGAGACGATCTTCGGCTACCAGTACAGCCCGGAGATCTTCACCGACACCGAGCTGGACTTCGCCCTGGAGGTCTGCGAGGCCGTCTGTGACGTCTGGCAGCCGGAGGAGGGCCGCGAGATCATCCTCAACTTGCCCGCCACCGTGGAGCGTTCGACGCCCTCCACCCACGCGGACCGCTTCGAGTGGATGTCCCGCAACCTGTCCCGCCGCGAGCACGTCTGCCTGTCCGTGCACCCGCACAACGACCGGGGCACCGCCGTCGCCGCCGCCGAGCTGGCGATCATGGCGGGTGCCGACCGTATCGAGGGCTGCCTGTTCGGCCAGGGCGAGCGCACCGGCAACGTCGACCTGGTCACCCTGGGCATGAACCTCTTCTCCCAGGGCGTCGACCCGCAGATCGACTTCTCGCAGATCGACGAGATCCGCCGCACCAGCGAGTACTGCAACCAGATGGAGGTCCACCCGCGCCACCCCTACGCGGGCGACCTGGTCTACACCGCCTTCTCCGGCTCCCACCAGGACGCCATCAAGAAGGGCTTCGACGCCATGGAGGCCGACGCGGCCTCCCAGGGGAAGACCGTCGACGACATCGAGTGGGCGGTGCCCTACCTGCCGATCGACCCGAAGGACGTCGGCCGCTCCTACGAGGCGGTCATCCGGGTCAACTCGCAGTCAGGCAAGGGCGGAATCGCCTACGTCCTGAAGAACGACCACAAGCTGGACCTGCCGCGCCGGATGCAGATCGAGTTCTCCCGGATCATTCAGGCCAAGACCGACGCCGAGGGTGGCGAGGTCACGCCGACGCAGATCTGGTCGACCTTCCGGGACGAGTACCTGCCGAGCCCCGAGAACGCCTGGGGACGCGTGCAGATCCGCTCGGGTCAGACGACGACCGGTTCCGACGGCCAGGACACGATCACCGTCGAGGCCACCGTCGACGGCTCGGACACGGTGCTGACCGGCACGGGCAACGGCCCGATCTCCGCGTTCTTCGAAGCGCTGCAGGCCATCGGCATCGACGCCCGTCTGCTGGACTACACCGAGCACACGATGAGCGAGGGCGCGAGCGCGCAGGCCGCTTCCTACATCGAGTGCGCGATCGACGGCAAGGTGCTGTGGGGCATCGGTATCGACGCCAACACCACGCGCGCCTCGCTCAAGGCGGTCGTCTCCGCGGTCAACCGCGCGACCCGCTGACCCCGTCACGCGGCATTCCGGGCATACGTCCGATACGCCGCTGAACTGCCCGGCCCGAGAGCCCCGTTCACCCGCCGAGGGTGGGCGGGGTTCGGCCATATACCGGGGTTTTGACCTCCGGGATACTGACGCCACATCACGCATGTGGCTAACATCACGTCCAGCGCGGCAATGTTGCCGTGGGGTTACGGAGGTGTGCGACGTGCGGACAGCCAAAGGACAACGCGCCGTAGGACTGCGTATCTACGGCATCCGTACCGTCTGGGACACCGTCGGCGACGGAGAGTTCTTCTGCCCGTGCTGCGGGGGCGACCGCAACTACCGGCGCCTCACAGGACGCCACCGCCTCACCGTCCTCGGGCTGCCGCTGCTCGCCCGGGGAAGCGCCGGGCCCGTCGTCGAATGCGCCGCCTGCGGGACGCACTTCGCGCCCGACGCCCTCGACCACCCCACCACCACCCGCTTCTCGGCCATGCTGCGGGAGGCCGTGCACACCGTCACGCTCGCCGTGCTCGCCGCGGGCGGCACCACCTCCCGTACGGTCCTGGAGACCGCCGCGGCAACCGTCCGCGACGCGGGACTCGACGACTGCTCCCAGGAACAGCTCTTCACCATCGTCGAGGTGCTCGCCGCCGACACCGGTCCCGGCGACGGCACCGACCCCGCGGCCGAGGCCTGCGGCGCCGCCCTCGCCATAGAGCTCCACGAGGTCCTGAAGCCGCTCGCGCCGCACCTGGCCGTGCCCGGCCGCGAGGCGGTCCTGCTGCGGGGCGCGAGGATCGCGCTCGCGGACGGCCCGTACAGCCAGGCGGAGCGAGAGGTGCTGACCATGGTGGGCAGCGCGCTCCAGCTCTGTCCCGCCGACACCGCGGAGCTGCTCGCCGCGGCGGCGCGCACGCCCTCGTAGCCCTCCACAGGCCCTCCGGAGGACCCTGGCGCGCCCCCTGTGCCGTCGGGCACGGGCCCGGCCTCCCACGCGTCCCGGAACCCCCGCCCGGGCCGCTGCCCCGGTGGGCGACAATGGGTGCATGAGCTTGTTCCGGGACGACGGCGTCGTGCTGCGTACGCAGAAGCTGGGCGAGGCCGACCGGATCATCACGATCCTGACCCGCGGCCACGGGCGGGTGCGCGCCGTGGCACGCGGGGTGCGCCGCACCAAGTCCAAATTCGGGGCGCGGCTCGAACCCTTCTCCCATGTGGACGTGCAGTTCTTCGCGCGCGGCAGCGAGCTGATCGGCCGGGGCCTCCCCCTCTGCACCCAGAGCGAGACGATCGCTCCGTACGGCGGCGGGATCGTCTCCGACTACGCCCGCTACACCGCCGGCACCGCCATGCTGGAGACCGCGGAGCGGTTCACCGACCACGAGGGTGAGCCCGCGGTCCAGCAGTATCTGCTGCTCGTCGGCGGGCTGCGCACCCTCGCGCGCGCCGAACACGCGCCGAACCTCATCCTGGACGCGTTCCTGCTGCGCTCCCTGGCCGTCAACGGCTACGCCCCCAGCTTCGTCGACTGCGCCAAGTGCGGAATGCCCGGACCGAACCGGTTCTTCTCCGTCGCCGCGGGCGGCGTCATATGCGGCGACTGCCGGGTGCCCGGCAGCGTCGTACCCTCGGCGGAGGCCGTCGAACTGCTGAGCGCGTTGCTCAGCGGCGACTGGGAGACGGCGGACGCGTCCGAGGCGCGTCATGTCAGGGAGGGGAGCGGGCTCGTGTCCGCCTATCTGCACTGGCATCTGGAGCGCGGCCTGCGCTCGCTGCGGTACGTAGAGAAGTGACACAGGGAGACGAGAGAAGCCCATGGCAGTACGCGGGATGCTCGGTGGCCGTAACCGGCGTGAGTACAAGACCCCCGAGCCGCACCCCTCCGGCGCCACCCCGCCGAAGATCCCCGGCGAGCTCGTGCCCAAGCACGTCGCCGTCGTGATGGACGGGAACGGCCGCTGGGCCAAGGAGCGGGGTCTTCCGCGCACCGAGGGCCACAAGGTCGGGGAGGGCGTCGTCATGGACGTCCTCAAGGGCTGCATCGAGATGGGCGTCAAGAACCTCTCGCTGTACGCCTTCTCCACGGAGAACTGGAAGCGCTCGCCGGACGAGGTGAAGTTCCTCATGAACTTCAACCGGGACGTCATCCGCCGCCGTCGCGACGAGATGGACGAGCTCGGCATCCGCATCCGCTGGGTCGGCCGCATGCCGAAGCTGTGGAAGTCCGTCGTCCAGGAGCTCCAGGTCGCCCAGGAGCAGACGAAGGACAACGACAAGATGACGCTGTACTTCTGCGTCAACTACGGCGGCCGGGCGGAGATCGCCGACGCGGCGCAGCGCATCGCGCAGGACGTGGCGGAGGGGAAGCTCGACCCCGCGAAGGTTAACGAGAAGACCTTCGCGAAGTACATCTACTACCCGGACATGCCGGACGTGGACCTCTTCGTGCGCCCCAGCGGGGAGCAGCGCACGTCCAACTACCTGATCTGGCAGAGCGCGTACGCCGAGATGGTCTTCCAGGACGTCCTGTGGCCGGACTTTGACCGGCGCGACCTGTGGAACGCCTGCCTGGAGTTCGCCCGGCGCGACCGGCGCTTCGGCGGTGCCGAGGAGATCACCAAGGCCTGAGACGACGAGGAGGGGGCCCCGTCGCCGGGGCCCCCTCCGGGGTCGGTCGTCCTGTGCCCGGGGCTCAGCCCTTGGCGCCCGCGCAGTCCGAGCAGGTCCCGAAGATCTCCACCGTGTGGGCCACGTTCACATAGCCGTGCTGCGAGGCGATGGTCTCGGCCCACTGCTCCACGGCGGGACCCTCCACCTCGACGGCCTTGCCGCAGACGCGGCAGACCAGATGGTGATGGTGGTCACCGGTCGAGCACCGCCGGTAGACCGCCTCACCGTCGGTCGTGCGCAGCACGTCGACCTCGCCGGCGTCGGCCAGGGACTGGAGCGTGCGGTAGACCGTGGTCAGCCCGACCGAGTCACCCCGGTGCTTGAGCACATCGTGCAGGTCCTGGGCACTGCGGAACTCGTCGACCTCGTCGAGCGCCGCCGCGACCGCCGCCCGCTGCCGGGTGGACCGGCCGCGCACCGGAGCCGCGTTCGTGCCACTGATCGGCGCCGTCGCCACAGCTGCCTCCTCATGTCGCCCGTACGTATGTCGGGCCATTGTGCCAGCCCGCCCCGGCGGCACGGTCACACCCGAACGTCGTCCGAGGCCGGGCGGGCCGCCGGTACCTCAAGGGTGCACCGGTCCTCCTCGCTCTCGCGGCCCTTGGCGCGCCTGCGGGCCAGTGGCGTGGCGAGCGCCGTCAGGAGGACGAACGCGGCGATGGCCAGCAGCACGATCGTCGCGCCGGGCGGCACGTCCTGGTAGTACGAGGTCACGGTGCCGGCCAGGGTGACGGCCGTACCGATGACGACGGCCAGGACGAACGTCACCTTGAAGGACTTCGAGATCTGCTGAGCGGCGGCGACCGGCACCACCATCAGCGCGCTGACCAGCAGCAGGCCGACGACCCGCATCGCCACGGTGACGGTGACGGCGGCCGTCACGGCGACCAGCAGATTCAGCACGCGTACCGGCAGCCCCGTGACCCGGGCGAACTCCTCGTCCTGGCTGACCGCGAACAGCTGCCGCCGCAGCCCCACGGTGACCAGCACCACGAAGGCGGCCAGCACGACGATCGCGGTGACGTCCTCCTCGGAGACCGTGGACAGGGAGCCGAAGAGGAACGAGGTCAGGTTGGCGTTGGAGCCGGTGTCCGAGAGGTTGATCAGCATCACCCCGCCCGCCATGCCGCCGTAGAACAGCATGGCCAGGGCGATGTCGCCGCGAGTGCGTCCGTACCAGCGGATCAGCTCCATCACGACCGAACCCGCCACGGCGACGAGCGTCGCCATCCAGACGGGGTTGGTGGAGAGCAGGAAGCCGAGGCCGACGCCGGTCATCGCGACGTGTCCGATGCCGTCGCCCATCAGGGCCTGGCGGCGCTGGACCAGGTAGATGCCGATGGCGGGGGCGGTGATCCCGACCAGGACGGCCGCGAGCAGCGCCCGCTGCATGAAGGGAGGGTTCAGGAATTCCAGCATGATCAGGTCAGCAGTCCCGTCCGGACGGGCTCGGAGGCCGCGTGGGGGTGTACGTGGTCGTGGCCGGGCAGCGCGTGCTGGCCCACGGCCTCGGGGGGCGGGCCGTCGTGCGTGACACAGCCGTCGCGCAGGACGATCGCCCGGTCGATCAGCGGCTCCAGGGCGCCGAGCTCGTGCAGGACGAGCAGCACGGTCGCCCCGCCGGCGACCTGCTCGCGCAGCGTCGTGGCGAGGATCTCCTGGCTGGCCAGGTCGACGCCGGCCATCGGCTCGTCCATGATCAGCAGCTCGGGCTCGGCGGCGAGCGCGCGGGCGATCAGGACCCGCTGGTGCTGGCCGCCGGAGAGGGCGTTCACCGAGTCCTTGGCGCGGTCGGTGAGGCCGACGAGCTCGATGGCCCGGTCCACGGCCGCCCGGTCTGCCTTGCCGAGCGGGCCGAACTTCGTACGCGACAGCCGCCCGGAGGCGACGACCTCGCGGATCGTGGCGGGGACGCCGCCCGCCGCCGTGGTGCGCTGCGGTACGTATCCGACGCGGCCCCACCGGCGGAAGCGGCGCAGCGGCGTGCCGAACAGCTCGACGGTCCCGCCGGTGAGCGGCACCTGGCCGATGACGGAGCGTACGGCCGTGGACTTCCCGGAGCCGTTGGCGCCGAGCAGGGCGACGACCTCGCCGTGGTGGACGGTCAGGTCGACACCGCGCAGCACCGGGCGGGCGCCGAGCGTCGCCGTGGCTCCGCGCATGCTGATCACGGGTTCTGGCGTACTGGGCTCAGGCATGATCGCCTCCGGTGCTGCGGCTGGTTCGGGGTGCTGCTCGGGTCACTTCGCGCCGAGGGCCTTCTGCAGCGCGGCCAGGTTGGACTCCATGACCTCGATGTAGTCAGCGCCCGCGGACTTGTCGGTAATTCCCTCGAGCGGGTCCAGGACGCCGGTCTTCAGGCCGAGGTCCTTCGCCAGGGTCTTGGCGGTCTTGTCGCTGGCGAGCGTCTCGAAGAATACGGTGGTGGCCTTGTTGTCCTCGGCGACGTGGTGGATCTCGTCGATCCGGGCCGGGCTGGGCTCGGTCTCCGGGTCGAGGCCGGCGATGCCCTCCTGGGTGAGGCCGTAGCGCTCGGCGAGGTACCCGAAGGCGGAGTGCGTGGTGATGAACGTCTTCGTCGCGGTGTTCTTCAGCCCGGTCTCGTAGGCCTTGTCCAGCTTGTTCAGCTCGGCGACCAGGGTCTCGGTGTTCTTGCGGTAGTCGGCGGCGTTGTCCGGGTCGGCCTTCTCGAAGGACTTCCCGACGCCCTCGGCGACCTCGGCGTACTTCACCGGGTCCAGCCAGATGTGCGGGTCGAGGCCCGCCTCCTCGGAGTGCTCCTCGCCCTCGTGCTCCCCGCCCTCCTCGGCGCCGTGGTCGTGTCCGTCGACCTCGGAGCCGTGGTTCTCGAGCGTGGTGAGTCCGGCCGCGTCCACGGTGTTCTTCACGCCGGCCTGTGCGACGGCGTCGTCGACCGCGGGCTGGACGTTCTTGAGGTACAGGATGTAGTCGGCCTCGCTCAGGCCGCCGATCTGCCGGGGGGAGAGCTCGAGGTCGTGCGGCTCCACGCCCGGCTTCGTGAGTGAGGTGACGGAGACGTGCGACCCGCCGATCCGCTCGGCCAGGAACTGCATCGGGTAGAAGGACGCCACCACGTCCAGCTTGGCCTCGCTGCCGCCTTCGGCCGCGTCGGAGGAGGAGCAGGCGGAGAGCGCGGTGAGGCCGAGGGCGACTGCTCCGGCGACGGCGGCTGTGGGTATGAGGCGGCGTACGTTCATGACAGTCATTTTCAACAAAAGTGGAAACGATTGTCAACAAGGCTGATGAGATGCCCGGATCCGGACCCGGTGACCGCGATGCGCCCCACCGATTTGATATGGGGGGTGCGCCCGCCGGTAATCTGGGGCATTCGCCCGCCCGTCACCCGACCACCACCCCCCACCGAGGCGCTCCGCGCCCCTGTCTGTACGTCCTTCCTCACCGAGGCGTTCGCGCCGCCCACCTGTCCAGTTCCGCCGTCGTAATGAAGAGAGCACCGTGGCCGCCGACAAGATCGACACCATCGTCAGCCTGAGCAAGCGCCGTGGCTTCGTCTACCCCTGCAGTGAGATCTACGGTGGCCAGAAGGCCGCCTGGGACTACGGGCCCCTGGGCGTCGAGCTGAAGGAGAACCTCAAGCGCCAGTGGTGGCGCTACATGGTCACCTCGCGCGAGGACGTGGTCGGTCTCGACTCGTCGGTCATCCTGGCCCCCGAGGTCTGGGTCGCGTCCGGTCACGTCGCCACGTTCTCCGACCCGCTCACCGAGTGCACCTCCTGTCACAAGCGTTACCGCGCGGACCACCTGGAGGAGGCGTACGAGGAGAAGCACGGCAAGCCGCCCGTGAACGGCCTCGCCGACCTCAACTGCCCCAACTGCGGTAACAAGGGCACCTTCACCGAGCCCAAGCAGTTCTCCGGCCTGCTCTCCACGCACCTCGGCCCGACCCAGGACTCCGGCTCGGTCGCCTACCTGCGCCCCGAGACCGCCCAGGGCATCTTCACCAACTTCGGCCAGGTGCAGCAGACCTCGCGCAAGAAGCCGCCGTTCGGCATCGCGCAGATGGGCAAGTCCTTCCGGAACGAGATCACTCCGGGCAACTTCATCTTCCGCACGCGTGAGTTCGAGCAGATGGAGATGGAGTTCTTCGTCAAGCCGGGCGAGGACGAGCAGTGGCAGGAGTACTGGATGGAGCAGCGCTGGAACTGGTACACCGGTCTCGGCCTGCGCGAGGAGAACATGCGGTGGTTCGAGCACCCCGCGGAGAAGCTCTCCCACTACTCGAAGCGCACCGCTGACATCGAGTACCGCTTCCGCTTCGGCGGCAGCGAGTGGGGCGAGCTCGAGGGCGTCGCCAACCGCACCGACTACGACCTCACGGCGCACTCCAAGGCGTCCGGCACGGACCTCTCCTACTTCGACCAGGAGAAGGGCGAGCGCTACACGCCGTACGTCATCGAGCCCGCGGCCGGTGTCGGCCGCTCGCTGCTGGCGTTCCTCCTCGACGCCTACAACGAGGACGAGGCCCCCAACGCCAAGGGCGTCATGGAGAAGCGCGCCGTGATGCGCCTCGACCCGCGCCTCGCGCCGGTCAAGGTCGCCGTCCTGCCGCTGTCCCGCAACCCGCAGCTGTCGCCGAAGGCCAAGGGCCTCGCCGCCGACCTGCGGCAGAACTGGAACATCGAGTTCGACGACGCGGGCGCCATCGGCCGCCGCTACCGCCGCCAGGACGAGATCGGCACGCCGTTCTGCGTCACCGTCGACTTCGACACCCTCGACGACAACGCGGTGACCGTGCGCGAGCGCGACACGATGAAGCAGGAGCGCGTCTCCCTGGACCAGATCCAGAGCTACCTCGGCTCCCGCCTCCTGGGCTGCTGAACGCACTCGGCCTCATAACGAAGCCCCCGGTTCCGGCGTACGGAACCGGGGGCTTCGTGCACACTGGGCGCACTCGTCCACAGGGAGGCCCCACATGCCGTCCATGACCACGAGCAAGGTCACGAGATGGGACCAGCACGGCCGTGAACACGTCGTCCACGTAAGGAAGTCGGGGATGCAGCGGCAGCTGACCTGCGACACCTGCGGGTGGCGCAAGGGGGCGCAGTTCCTGCCCTGGCTCAAGGCCGAGGAGCACCTGACCGAGGCCCATCAGGCCACGGTCGACCCGACCGCCTGAGCCGGCAGCGGGGCCCGGCCGAAAAAACCGGATGAGGCACCCCTCCGGCCGGGGTACCTTTTCAGCATGTCTTCGTTCTTCCAGATCTACGAGTGAGCGCGCGACGGGCCGACCGCCCGTCGCCCATCGGATCGATACACGACACGTCATCCTCACTTCCGCAACTCAAGAATGGGAGAACGCCGTGGCCAAGAGCCGCAACAACCTCCTCGGCGTGGGCGGACAGCGCAAGAAGCTGTCCCGCGCCGAACAGCAGGGCGCGGGCCCCGCGCGCAACGACGACCGCAAGGCCGCCGAGGACAAGAAGCAGGAGCTGGTGCGCAAGATGCGTGAGCGCGCCGCTGCCGCCGAGGCCGCACCGGCGCAGGACGCACCGGCCGAGAGCTGACCTCCTCGCACCACCCGTACGACCACGGGCCCGGATCACCTCGGTGATCCGGGCCCGTGTCCGTCCGCCCCTCACCTCACCGTGCGGGGGAGCCGCAGGCTCAGCAGGGTGGTCAGGACGACGGCCGCCAGCTGCACCAGCAGCGTCACGACCAGGGCGTCCCGCATCCCCGAGCCGGGTGCCAGCGCGAGGAAGAGCGTCCCGAGCGTGGCGACCCCGAGGGCCAGGGCGGCCTGCTGGGTGGTGGTCATGACGCCGCCGCCCACCCCCGCCCGCTCGGACGGCACGTCGGACAGCACGATCCGGATCAGGACGGGGAGCTGCAGCCCCTGCCCCAGTCCCGAGATCGCCATGCCCGGCAGCAGGCCCAGCAGCCCGAGGCCGGGCCAGGAGCTCCACACGGTCAGCGCCAGCACCGTGATGCCCGCCCCCTGGATCAGCCCGCCGGCCGTCACCACCCGGCTGCCGAAGCGCCGTACGAGCCGGGGGCCGGCCAGCGAGGCCGCGAAGAAGGCCGCGGCCATCGGCGCGAGGGACAGCCCTGCCGCGGCCGGGCCCATCTCCAGACCCTGCTGGAGGGCGACCGCGATCACGAACATGAAGCCGCCGAAGCCGATCGAGAACGGCACCACCAGGATCAGGCCGCGGCGTAGTGACTCCAGCCGCAGCAGGCTCGGCGGCACGAGCGGTGTCCGCCCCTTCGCGTCGGCCCGCCGCTCCACCCGGTAGAAGGCCACCGCGGCGAACGGGAAGAGGCCGAGGGACACCCAGGTCCAGAGCGGCCAGCCCGCAGCCCGGCCCTCCGTCAGCGGGGCCAGCAGCGTCACCAGGGAGACGGCCAGCAGGAGTGTGCCCGGCACGTCGACGGGCGCGGGCCGGTCCGAGCGGCTCTCCGGCACCGAGCGGGCGGCCAGGAACAGCCCCACCACCGCCACGGGCACGTTCACCAGGAACACCGACCGCCAGCCCGCGCTCTCCCCGAAGACGGAGGAGAGCGGGGCGGCGGAGACCAGGACACCGCCGAGGATCTGGCCGGCGACCATGGAGAGCCCGGCGGTCGCCCCGTACAGGCTCATGGCCCGCGCCCTGTGGTGGCCGGTCGTGCCCGCCTGGATGGTGGCGAGCACCTGCGGCAGCATCAGGGCCGCGGCGGCGCCCTGGGCCACCCGTGCCCCCACGAGGGTCCAGGCGTCCGGGGCCAGCCCGCAGGCGAGAGAGGTGAGACCGAAGGCGGCCATTCCGATGAGGAAGAGCCTGCGCCGTCCGGCCATGTCGCCGAGCCGCCCGCCGAGGACGAGCAGCACGGCGTAGGAGAGGCCGTAGCCCGCGACGACCAGCTCCAGCAGAGCGGGGCCCGCGGCCAGGTCGTGGTCGATGGTGGGCAGGGCGACGTTGACGATGAAGAAGTCGATGAGCGGGAGCGCCGCGCCGAGCAGCACCGTGAACAGCCCGAGCCCGCCGAGCACCGGTGCGGGGTGGTCGTACCGCGCCCCGGGGACGCGGGTGGCGGATGCGTTGGTCAGTACAGATGATTCACTCACGCCATCGACGATGGACCCGTACTCAGCCTGGTACCAGAGTCTCCTTATCCTGGTACACGGAGCACCTGGCAATACGTCCGGGCATTCGGCACCCTGGGAGCATGACGACCGCGGCGGCCCAGGTACCCGAGACAGACATCCGGCGGCACGAGCTGGCCGGATTCCTCCGCAGCCGTCGTGAGCGGATCACCCCCGAGCAGGTGGGTCTGCCCCGCGGCCGCCGCAGGCGGACCCCCGGGCTGCGCCGCGAGGAGGTCGCGCAGCTCTCGGCCGTCGGCGTCACCTGGTACACGTGGCTGGAGCAGGCCCGCGACATCCAGGTCTCCCCGCAGGTCCTCGACTCCCTGGCCCGCGCCCTCCTGCTCGACCGCAGCGAACGCACCCACCTCTTCTCCCTCGCCGGGGCCGTCGACCCCGCGCCGGGCTCGGACTGCACGGGCGTCACCCCGGCCTTCCACGAGATGCTCAGGCGCCTGGAGCCCTTCCCGGCCTGTATCCAGAACAGCCGGTACGACATCCTCGCGTACAACCGCACCTACGGCCGGCTCCTGTGCGACCTGGACGCCGTCGCCCCCGAGGACCGCAACTGCATGCTGCTCGCCTACAACAACGAGGAGTGGCGCGCCTCCGTCGTCGATCTGCCCGCCATGCACCGGGTGATGGCCGCCAAGTTCCGTGCCGCGATGGCGGAGCACCTGGCCGAGCCCGCCTGGAAGGCGCTGCTGCGGCGACTGGAGGCCACCTCGCCCGAGTTCGGCGAGATCTGGGCCCGGCACGAGGTCGTCGGAGCCTCGAACCGCACCAAGATCTTCCGTAACGCCCGGGTGGGACTGCTCAGGCTCGACCACACCGACCTGTGGCTCGGCCCCTCGGCGGGCCCGCGCATGGTGACGTACGTCCCGTCGGACGAGGAGTCGCGGCTCGGGCTGGAGCGGCTGATGGAGTCGGTCCTCGCGCAGCCGCACGCGGATCCGCAGGCCGAGCCGCACGCGGAGCCCCTCGCCGGGCCGCGCACGACGTCCCTCACCGGGTCCGTCGCCGAGGCCTGAGCGGGCGGGCATCCGCGCCGCGGTCCGCGTACGGGACAATGGGGCCATGACCACGCTCGCCCCTGCCCCCCCGCTGCTCCGGATCGGCCCGCACACCGTGCAGCCGCCGGTCGTGCTCGCCCCCATGGCCGGCATCACCAACGCGCCCTTCCGCACCCTGTGCCGTGAGTTCTCAGGCGGCAAGGGGCTGTTCGTCAGCGAGATGATCACCACGCGGGCGCTGGTCGAGCGCAACGAGAAGACCATGCAGCTCATCCACTTCGACGCGAGCGAGACCCCGCGCTCGATCCAGCTGTACGGGGTGGACCCGGTCACCGTCGGCAAGGCGGTCCGCATGATCGTCGACGAGGACCTCGCCGACCACATCGACCTGAACTTCGGCTGCCCCGTCCCCAAGGTCACCCGCAAGGGCGGCGGCTCCGCGCTCCCGTACAAGCGGCCCCTGCTGCGCGCGATCCTTCGCGAGGCCGTGGCGCAGGCGGGCGAGCTCCCGGTCACCATCAAGATGCGCAAGGGCATCGACGACGACCACACCACTTACCTCGACGCGGGCCGCATCGCCGTCGAGGAGGGCATCACGGCCGTCGCCCTGCACGGCAGGACCACCGCCCAGCACTACGGCGGCACGGCCGACTGGGACGCCATCGCACGCCTGAAGGAGCACGTCCCCGAGATCCCCGTCCTCGGCAACGGCGACATCTGGAGCGCCGACGACGCCCTGCGGATGATGCGTGAGACGGGCTGCGACGGCGTCGTCGTCGGCCGTGGCTGCCTGGGCCGCCCCTGGCTCTTCGGCGACCTCGTCAGCGCCTTCGAGGGCACGGGGACGAGGCAGGCGCCCGCCCTGCGCCAGGTCGCGGACGTCATGCTGCGCCACGCGACGCTGCTGGGGGAGTGGATCGGCGACGAGAGCCGTGGCGTGATCGACTTCCGCAAGCACGTGGCCTGGTACCTCAAGGGCTTCGCGGTCGGTTCGGACATGCGCAGGAGGCTCGCGGTCACGTCGTCGCTGGAGGAGCTGGGCGGACAGCTCCAGGAGCTCGACCTGGACCAGCCCTGGCCGGACGGCGCGGACGGCCCGCGTGGTCGTACGTCCGGCAACAACCGGGTGGCGCTGCCGGACGGCTGGCTCAAGGACCCGTACGACTGCGCGGGCGTGGGGGCCGAGGCGGAGCTGGACACCTCGGGCGGCTGAGCGCCACCCTCGCACCGGGGCACCGAGTGCCCCGTGAAGAGCCCGCTCACATGAGCGGGCTTTTCTGTCTGGATGCGGCGCGTCCCTCGCGATTTCGCGGCCGGAGTGTGTGCCCGCTCTCTTCGACGGTCCATCGAGTAACGATCTGTGAGGCGTTGGTGACTCCAGGGTGTCCAAGTGTGGGCGCGCGAGCGTCCGGATGATGACATCTGAGCGCAGGTTGAGGCGTGATTCTCGCCACCCCTGAGGGGTGTTTGGCTCAGATGAGCGCTCTTTCGGTTGCTGTACTTCTCAAATGGCGGCACTGGGTGCCAGGAGGGTTTACTTTGATCGATCAAAGCATCCCCTACTCTGTGTCATCAAATCGGATCGGTTCGCACACTCATCGTGTTGATGACTTCAAGAGGTGAACGGATGCTCCCGTCGTCGTGTACCGGCGCGTTACTTTCGATCTGCTGGCGGACGGGTGGTTGAGCCCTCATGACGCGCAAGTGGCCGTACCCAGACACCTTCGATCTGGGTATGTTCCTCGCCGTCAGGGCAGCCACCGCGTCCTCGAGGAGTCGAGACCCGTGTCGGAACACAAAGATCCCCAGAAGTTCGTCTACGACTTCACCGAGGGCAACAAGGAGCTGAAAGATCTTCTTGGCGGCAAGGGTGCCAACCTCGCCGAGATGACCAACCTCGGGCTGCCCGTCCCTCCGGGCTTCACCATCACCACCGAGGCCTGCAAGGTCTACCTCGACAGCGGTGACGAGCCGGCCGAGCTGCGCGACGAGGTCAGTGCGCACCTCGAAGCGCTCGAGAAGCGGATGGGCAAGAACCTCGGCCAGGCCGACGACCCGCTGCTGGTCTCCGTCCGGTCCGGCGCGAAGTTCTCGATGCCCGGCATGATGGACACGGTCCTCAACATCGGCCTCTCCGACGCCTCGGTCGTGGGCCTCGCCGCCCAGGCCGGCGACGAGCGCTTCGCCTGGGACTCGTACCGCCGCCTCATCCAGATGTTCGGCAAGACCGTGCTCGGGGTCGACGGCGATCTCTTCGAGGAGGCGCTGGAGGCCGCGAAGGAGGCCAAGGGCGTCACCGTCGACGTGGACCTGGACGCGGCCGACCTCAAGAAGCTGGTCAAGGAGTTCAAGAAGATCGTCACCCGGGACGCGGGACGCGACTTCCCGCAGGACCCGCGCGATCAGATGGACCTGGCCATAAAGGCGGTCTTCGACTCGTGGAACACCGACCGGGCCAAGCTCTACCGCCGCCAGGAGCGCATCCCCGGCGACCTCGGCACGGCCGTCAACATCTGTTCGATGGTCTTCGGCAACCTCGGCCCCGACTCCGGTACGGGGGTCGCCTTCACCCGTGACCCGGCCAGCGGCCACCAGGGCGTCTACGGCGACTACCTCCAGAACGCGCAGGGCGAGGACGTCGTCGCGGGTATCCGCAACACGGTGGCGCTCGCCGACCTGGAGTCCATCGACAAGACGTCGTACGACCAGCTGATGAAGATCATGGAGACGCTGGAGACCCACTACAAGGATCTCTGCGACATCGAGTTCACCATCGAGCGCGGTCAGCTCTGGATGCTCCAGACGCGGGTCGGCAAGCGCACCGCCGGTGCCGCCTTCCGCATCGCCACCCAGCTCGTCGACCAGGGCCTCATCGACGAGGCCGAGGCGCTGCAGCGGGTCAACGGCGCCCAGCTCGCGCAGCTGATGTTCCCCCGCTTCGACGACGCGGCCAGGACCGTCCTGCTGGGGCGCGGGATCGCCGCGTCGCCGGGCGCGGCCGTCGGCAAGGCCGTCTTCGACTCCTACACCGCGGTCAAGTGGTCGCGGTCGGGCGAGAAGGTCATCCTGATCCGCCGGGAGACCAACCCCGACGACCTCGACGGCATGATCGCCGCCGAGGGCATCCTGACCTCGCGCGGCGGCAAGACCTCGCACGCCGCCGTCGTCGCCCGCGGCATGGGCAAGACCTGTGTCTGCGGTGCCGAGGAGATCGAGGTCGACACCAAGCGCCGCCGGCTCACGGTCGGGGACACCGTCGTGGAGGAGGGCGACCTCGTCTCCGTCGACGGTTCCACCGGCAAGGTGTACCTCGGCGAGGTACCGGTCGTACCCTCCCCGGTCGTCGAGTACTTCGAGGGCCGTATGCACGCGGGCGCCGACGACGCCGACGAGCTCGTCGCCGCCGTGCACCGGATCATGGCGTACGCCGACCGGGTGCGCCGGCTGCGTGTACGGGCGAACGCGGACAACGCCGAGGACGCCTCGCGGGCCCGTCGCTTCGGCGCCCAGGGCATCGGCCTGTGCCGCACCGAGCACATGTTCCTCGGTGAGCGCCGCGAGATGGTCGAGAAGCTGATCCTCGCGGACACCGACGACGAGCGCGAGGCCGCGCTGGCCGCGCTGCTGCCGCTCCAGAAGGCCGACTTCATCGAGCTGTTCGAGTCGATGGACGGGCTGCCCGTCACCGTACGGCTGCTCGACCCGCCGCTGCACGAGTTCCTGCCCGACATCACGGAGCTCTCCGTGCGGGTCGCGCTCGCCGAGTCCCGCAAGGACGCCAACGAGAACGACCTGCGTCTCCTGCAGGCCGTGCACAAGCTGCACGAGCAGAACCCGATGCTGGGCCTGCGCGGTGTCCGTCTCGGCCTGGTCATCCCGGGGCTGTTCGCGATGCAGGTCCGTGCGATCGCGGAGGCGGCGGCGGAGCGCAAGAACGCGAAGGGTGACCCGCGTGCGGAGATCATGATCCCGCTCGTCGGCACGGTCCAGGAGCTGGAGATCGTCCGCGAGGAGGCCGACGGCGTCATCGCGGAGGTCGAGGCCGCCACCGGCACGGAGCTGAGGCTGAGCATCGGCACCATGATCGAGCTGCCGCGCGCCGCGCTGACCGCCGGTCAGATCGCCGAGGCCGCCGAGTTCTTCTCCTTCGGCACGAACGACCTCACCCAGACGGTGTGGGGCTTCTCCCGCGACGACGTGGAGGCCTCGTTCTTCACCGCGTACCTGGAGAAGGGCATCTTCGGGGTCTCGCCGTTCGAGACGATCGACAAGGACGGCGTCGGCTCCCTCGTGCGCAGCGCCGTGGAAGCGGGCCGGGCCACCCGTCCGGACCTCAAGCTCGGCATCTGCGGTGAGCACGGCGGGGACCCTGAGTCGGTGCACTTCTTCCACGAGGTGGGCCTGGACTACGTCTCCTGCTCGCCCTTCCGCATCCCGGTGGCCCGGCTGGAAGCGGGCCGGGCCGCCGCAGGGCCGCGGGGCAGCGACAGCCGCTGAGGCCCGGCGGCCCCAGCGACCGCCACGACTCCGGATACCGCGGGCGGACCAGGACCCTCACCGGTCCCACGGCGGAAACCGGATTTCCCGGAAGCGGCGGCACCCTGTGCGGGGGTGCCGCCGCTTCGTCAATTGAACGGCGAACCGATGAATGCCGAACCAATTGGCGAAGAACCACTTGAACGGCGAACCATGAGAAGTGCTTGGCTTTTCACGGTTCGGTGCGCAAATCGGGGACGCACGGCCTGGATGCGGCCCGGGGATCCCCACCCCCGGGCCGCACCCGCTTACCCCTGCCGGGTACGGAGCCGCACCGTCGCTCACCGCCGCCGAACAGGCGAAGCCCCCCACGGCCCTCACCCGCTCTTTCGGTGACGCCGGATGCGTACCCGACGCCGTACAGCCTTTCGGCTGGCGGGGATACGGGCGAGACGTTTCAACTGTGGCCGAAACCCCGTGGTGACCTCCTGTGACGCTGTGCATACGATTCGATGGGGGCAATTGCGGGTGCAACAGGTGGGGGATCGGTGCTGCGTATCCATGTGTCCGGGGTGGACCTTTCGCGTGTGCGGATGGCCACGAGGCCGGACGCGATGTGGGAGACCATTCTCAGTTTTCACCGGCTGAGAGACCGCCGGGGTTCCACGGTGTTCGGGAAATGGCGGAAGGAATCCCGTACCCGGTTGAATGGTGAAGCACGTCTGCTGTCCGCGGTCGTTCCGCCGCGGGGCTATTTCCCCGACTTCCTGACGCCTTCCGGGCCGGGCGCCGAGCCATTCGGGCTCGACGCCGGAATGGAGGCCCTGCGCGACACGCCCGCGGACCGCATCCGGGAGGAACTCGGACTGCTGGCGGGGAACGCCCCCCACGCGCGACGGCCGTCCGGCGGCGCCCTCTCGGAGGCGCTGGCCGAAGGGCGTACGGAACCGCTGGGGCGGCTCATCTCCACCCTGCGCGCCTATCACCGCGCCGCGGTCGAGCCGTACTGGCCGCACATCCGGGCGAGCGTCGAGGCCGACCGCGCCGTCCGGGGCCGTGCCCTGCTGGACGGCGGCGCGGACGAGCTCCTGGCCACCCTGCCGCCGATGATCCGCTGGCGGGCCCCCGTGCTGGAGGCGGACTACCCCGTCGACCGGGAACTGCGCCTCGACGGGCGGGGCCTGCTCCTCCAGCCGTCGTACTTCTGCCGGGGCGCCCCCGTCGTCTACCGCGACCCGTGCCTCCCGCCGGTCCTCGTCTATCCGGTCACCCACCCCGGCGCCCCGTCCTACGCCGAACCCGGCCCCTGGCTCGGCCGGCTCGTGGGTCACACCCGCTCGGCGGTCCTCCGGTCCATAGGCAACGGCTGCACGACGAGCGAACTGGCCCGCAGGACCGGGGTCTCCCTGGCCTCGGCGAGCCAGCACGCCTGTGTGCTGCGCGAGGCCGGGCTGGTCCGCACCCTGCGCCACGGCAGCTCGGTCCTGCACACCCTCACCCCGCTGGGCTCCGCCCTGCTCAGGGGCGGAGCCCCGCTCGCCGTGCCCTGACCGTCAGCGGGGCCCGTCCTCCAGGAGGGCCTTCAGCGCGGCCAGGCGTTCCTTCCAGAACGCCTTGTACCGGGCGACCGCCTCCGCGTCCGCCAACTTCTCGTGGCCCACACCGAGGCGCGTACGGCCGTCCGGCAGTTCCTGGAGCCACAGCGTGAGCCGCCCGGCGTCCCCGGACGCGTCGCGGAATCCTGCGCTCAGCGACTTGCCCGGGCGCAGGCTGCGCACGGAGAGCTCCACGCCGGGCAGCCAGCGCTCACGGGTCTCCGGGGCGGTGAAGGCGTCCAGCACGCGCTCCGGAGCGGCCGTGAGCGTCCGGCTGCCCGAGGTGTTCCAGTCGCCGGCGGAGGACTGCCCGACCTGGCGCAGACCGCGTGACTGCTCGTACCCGACCGCGACCGACTGGGCGTACCAGCCGCCCATCCTGTGTTCGGTGCCGAGGAACGCGGCGATCTCCGCGTGGCTGCGCCGGGTGGCGTCCCAGGCGTCGAGTACGGCGAACCAGCCCGCCCAGTCCCGGCCGGTGGCCCCGCGCAGGGCGTCGTCCGACAGCTTCTCGGTGATTCTTCTGCCCGTCGGTCCGCTCATGGTCCGGGACGCTAGATGCGTCCACGGGGCGCGGCTCCACGGCGCGCGGAGAACTTTTGCGCCCGGAGCGATGAGTTCTCGGCGCTGCCGTCGTCTACCTCTCGTAAGCGCTCGTACGGAGAGCGCGGGAGCACCCAGGGTGCCGGACGGAAGAGTTGGGAACCATGCCTCAGATGATCTTCGTGAACCTGCCGGTCAAGGACCTCGGGACGACCAAGAACTTCTTCGGGAAGCTCGGCTTCGGCTTCAACCCGCAGTTCAGCGACGACTCGACGGCCTGTCTGGTCATCAGCGACACGATCTTCGCCATGCTGATCAGCGAGCCGCGCTTCAAGGACTTCACCAAGAAGGAGATCGCCGACGCGTCGAGAACGACCGAGGTCCTCCTCGCCCTGAGCGCGGAGAGCCGCGAGAAGGTCGACGAGATGGCCGACGCCGCGCTCGCCGCGGGAGGCTCGCCCGCCAACGAGACCCAGGACATGGGCTTCATGTACGGCCGCTCGTTCCAGGACCCGGACGGCCACATCTGGGAGGTCGTCTGGATGGACCCGGCGGCGGTCGAGGGACAGGCCTGAACCCTGGTCGGGCAGCGGTCGCTGAGCCGGCGCCGCGACCGCTGCCGTACGGGGCGGATCAGGAGCGGAACGGCCCCGTCACCTCGTAGGTGATACCGCCGGACGAGCTCCCGCTGGTGCCGCGCTGCGAGGAGAAGTAGAGCCGCCGGCCGTCCGGGGAGAAGGCCGGACCGGTGATCTCCGAACCCGACTGGCCGCTGATCCGCAGGAACGGGGCGACGGTGTCGTCAGGAGTGATCAGGCAGATCTCCATGTTCCCGCCGTCCTCGGCGACGTACAGGTCGCCCGAGGCGGCGCGGGTGACGTTGTCGACGCCGGTCAGCGGGGCTCCGCCGCCCGTGACGAGCGAGTCGTCGTAGGCGAGCGAGAGGGACGAGGTGTTCGCGTCGTACGCCCACACCCGGTTGTCGCCCTTGGTGGTGAACCAGCAGGTGCCCGCCGCGTAGAAGCAGCCCTCGCCGCCGTTGAAGACTTTGGCGCCGGAGATCTGGTAGCGGGTCTGGGTGGGCGAACCGTCAGGGTCGGGAACGGTCGTCCAGGTCACCGGGCCGCTGGTGCCGGTCCCCGCCACCAGCACCTGGAGGGTGCCGCCCGCCAGGTTGCCCCAGGTGGTGGGGCGGAAGCGGTAGAAGCGGCCGTCCGTCTCGTCCTCGGTCAGATAGACGTAGCCGTGGTCGGGGTCCGCAGCCGCGGCCTCGTGCTTGAACCGGCCCATCGCGGGGCGCTGCACGGCGGCGTTCACGCCCCACGGGTCGGTCTCGTACACGAATCCGCGGGTCACCTCCTCGCAGGAGAGCCAGGTGTTCCACGGGGTCCGGCCGCCCGCGCAGTTGGTGTTCGTACCGGAGAGGATCCGGTACGCCGAGGTGACGGTTCCCGAGGAGTCGAAGCGCACCGCGCTCGCCCCGCCGCCGCTGCTCGCGGACACCTCCGCGTTGGAGACGTAGATCCAGCCGCTGCCGTCGGTGAAGGTGGCACCGCCGTCCGGGGCGCTGTGCCAGGCGTACGAGGTGCCCGGGACGGTCTGCCCCGAGCGGGCGATGATCCTGCTGGTGAAGCCGCTCGGCAGCAGGATGCCGTTGCTGTTGGCGGCCTGCAGCGCACCGTAGGGGCCGGTGGCGGGCTGGGCCGGGTCCGCGAAGGCGGCACCCCGCCACAGGGTGCCGCCGAAGGCAGCCGCCGAGCTGCCGATCACGGCTGTGCGCAAGAAGGTCCGACGTTCCACGATCACTCCACGGGTGACGTGCTGGCCCGCCGGTCCGGTCGGCCCGGCGGGTCGAACGTCAGGACAGTAGAGGCGCGGAGTTGACGGAGCGTCAACTGAGGGTGAACGGACCGGAGTCAGTCCGCACGGACCGCGAAGACCGGCACCGTGACCTCGTCGTCGTCCAGGCAGGAGCCCGTCTCCAGGTCGAAGCGCTGCTTCAGCAGCGGCGACGCGACGAACGGGCGGCCCTCCACGGAGCCGATCAGGCCCCGGGAGAGGACGTACGCACCGGTGAACGGGTCACGGTTGTCGATCGCGTAGGCCCGCCCCGCCCGGTCCACGAACAGGGCTACCTGCCGGCCGTCCGGGAGGAGCGCCGCCACACCGCGCCCCGGGGTCAGCAGCGAACGGTCGCAGACCGTGAGCCAGCTGTCCCCGTCCGCGAGCCGGATCGACCGGGTGTCCTGCGCCGTTTCCATCGTCTGGGTCGTCATCAGGAAGAGGTCCCTTCAAGAGTACGGATGGCGAGCACCGGGCCCGCGAGGATGTCCAGGTCGGGCTTGACCTGGTCGCGCTCCGGGACGAACTTGACCGAGGGGTCGGGGGCGTCGGGGGCGTTCACGAAGGTGACGAAGCGCCGCAGCCGCTCCGGGTCGTTGATGGTCTCGGCCCACTCGTCGCGGTAGCCGGCGACGTGGTCCCTCATCAGCCGCTCCAGCTCGTCGCAGATCCCCAGCGAGTCGTGGACGACGACGTCACGGACGTGGTCCAGGCCGCCCTCGATCCTGTCCAGCCAGGTCGAGGTGCGCTCCAGCCGGTCCGCCGTGCGGATGTAGAACATGAGGAACCGGTCGATGAGCCGGACGAGTTCGGCGTCGGAGAGGTCCTGGGCGAGCAGGTCGGCGTGGCGCGGTGTCGCGCCGCCGTTGCCGCCGACGTAGAGGTTCCATCCCTGCGCCGTGGCGATGATCCCGAAGTCCTTGCCGCGCGCCTCCGCGCACTCGCGGGCGCATCCCGACACCGCCGACTTCAGCTTGTGCGGGGAGCGCAGACCCCGGTAGCGCAGCTCCAGGTCGATGGCCATCTTCACCGAGTCCTGCACGCCGTAGCGGCACCAGGTCTGTCCCACACAGGACTTGACCGTGCGCAGCGACTTCCCGTACGCGTGCCCGGACTCGAAGCCCGCGTCCACCAGACGCGTCCAGATCAGCGGCAGCTGGTCCACGCGGGCACCGAAGAGGTCGATGCGCTGACCTCCCGTGATCTTCGTGTAGAGGCCGAAGTCGCGGGCCACCTCACCGATCACGATCAGCTTCTCCGGGGTGATCTCACCGCCGGGGATGCGCGGCACGATGGAGTACGAGCCGTTGCGCTGGAGGTTGGCCAGGAAGTGGTCGTTGGTGTCCTGGAGGGCCGCCTGCTCGCCGTCCAGGACGTAGCCGCTCGCACCGACCGTCGGGGCCAGCGAGGCGATGATCGAGCCGACCGTCGGCTTGCAGACCTCGCAGCCGTCCCCGCCCCGGGCCGCCTCACGGCCGTGCGAGTCCAGCAGGTCCGCGTACGTCGTGACACCGAGGGTGCGGACGATCTCGTACAGCTCGCTGCGGGTGTACGCGAAGCAGCTGCACAGCCCCTGGTCCTCGGGCTGCGGCAGCAGCTGCCCGATGACCTTGACGCAACTCCCGCAGCCGGTACCGGCCTTGGTGCACTTCTTCACCTCGGGCAGCGTGGTGTGCTCGCAGATCGCGCCCTTGGTGACGTTGTGGCAGGAGCAGATCACGGCCTCGTCGGGCAGCGAGGACGGGCCGAGGGTGACCGGGCCGCCCGCGCCGGCCGGCAGCACCAGCTGCTCCGGGGCGACGGGCAGGACCGTGCCGGTCATCGGCCGCAGCGTGCCGTACTGGTCCGCGTCACCGACCAGGACACCGCCGAGCAGTGTGCCGTCCTGGCCGATCACCAGCTTCTTGTAGACGCCCGAGCGGGAGTCCGCGTACACGACGTCGAGGCAGCCCTCGGCCGCGCCGTGCGCGTCACCGAAGGAGGCGACGTCCACACCGAGCAGCTTCAGCTTCGTGGAGAGGTCGGCGCCGGTGAAGGAGGCGGCGTTGCCCGCGATCACCTCGGCGACCGCCAGCGCCATCTCGTAACCCGGCGCCACCAGCCCGTAGACCCGGCCGTCCGAGGCCAGCGCGCACTCGCCGATCGCGAAGACGGCGCTGTCCGAGGTGCGGCACTCCTCGTCGACGATGATGCCGCCGCGCGGGCCGACCGCCAGACCGCAGTCGCGGGCGAGCTGGTCCCGGGGGCGTACGCCGGCGGAGAAGACGACGAGGTCGGTCTCCAGGGAGGAGCCGTCCGACAGCGCCATGCCGTTGACCCGGCCGTCCTCGCCTGCCGTGACCTCCTGGGTGCCGACACCCGTGTGGACGGAGAGTCCCATGTTCTCGATGGTGCGCAGCAGCGCCGCGCCACCACCCTCGTCGACCTGGACGGGCATCAGCCGGGGGGCGAACTCCACGACGTGCGTGTCGAGTCCGAGCCCCTTCAGCGCGCCGGCGGCCTCCAGGCCGAGCAGCCCGCCGCCGACGACCGCGCCGGTCCTCGCGTTCTTCGCGTACTCCTCGATCGCGAGGAGGTCCTCGATGGTGCGGTAGACGAAACAGCCCTCGGCGTCCTTGCCGGGGACGGGCGGCACGAAGGGGTACGAGCCGGTGGCCAGCACCAGAGTGTCGTAGGAGAAGGTCTCCCCGGAGCGCGCGGTGACGGTGCGCGCCTCACGGTCGACACTCTCCGCCGGGTCACCGACGCGCAGCTCGATGCCGTGGCGCGCCATGAAGTCCGGCTCGACGAGCGAGAGGTCCTCCGGCGTCTTCCCGGAGAAGTACGAGGTCAGCTGCACCCGGTCGTACGCGGGGCGGGGCTCCTCGCAGAGCACGACGACCCTGGCGGTGCCCGCGGCGGCGGTCAGGCCACGGTCGGCGAGCGCTTCCAGGAACCGCTGTCCGACCATGCCGTGCCCGACGACCACGATCGTCGGCACGCCCGCGGTGGGGGCGGTCGGGGGAGTGGACACCGGCATCAGAAGCCTCCGTCGTTGGTGAGCAGGTGGAGCAGGGACATGTCGGCGGGGAGGGCGTCGTCGTCCTGCCAGGTCCGGGCGAGGGTGCCGACCGCGGCGAGATCGCCGAACAGCACCCCGCCCGCCAGCCGGTCGCCCCGGACGACGACCGTGCGGTACGCGCCCCGGGTGGCGTCGGCCAGCCGGATCACGTCGTCGCCGGGCATCGGGCGGGAGTCGCCGAAGGCGGCCAGGTCGAGCCCGCCGGCGGCCCCGGCGGTGACGGGGGTCGCGGCGGGGGAGCGCAGGGTGAGCCTGGTCAGGGCCCTGGTGCCCCCGTAGCGGGCGGGGCGGCCCGCCAGCACCTCGGCCAGGACGTCGGCTTGTTCGAGCGCTGCGCCCGCCAGCCCGTAGACCGTCCCGGCGTGTTCGGCGCAGTCGCCCACGGCGTGGATGTACGGGTCCGAGGTGCGCAGCTCGTCGTCCACGACGATGCCCTTGCGGACCTCCAGGCCGGCCGCCTGCGCCAGACCCGCCCTGGGGCGGACCCCGCAGGCCAGCACCGTGATCTCGGCCTCCAGCTCGTAGCCGTCGGCCATCTCCACGGCCCGCACCGCCGGGGTGTCCCCGTCGGTGCAGCGCAGTCCGCGCACCCGGCATTCGGTGTGCACCTCGACGCCGAGGCCCTCCAGGTGGCGGCGCAGCATCCCGGCCGCCTCGGCGTCCAGCTGCCGCTCCATGAGGTGCTCGCCCTGCTGGGCCAGCACCACCTGGGCGCCGCACTCGGCGAGAGCGCGGGCGGCCGACACCCCGAGGAGCCCGCCGCCGATGACGACGGCGCGCACTCCGGGGCGTACCGCGGCGCGCAGGGCCAGGCAGTCGTCGAGGGTGCGGAACGGGTGCACCCCGTCCGGCAGCGTGTGGCCGAGGCCCCGCAGCGGCGGCAGCACCGGGTTGGAGCCGGTGGCCAGCACCAGGCGCTCGTACCCGACGACACTGCCGTCGTCGCATTGCACCAGCCGGTCCGCCCGGTCGATCCGCACGACCCGCACCCCGCGCCGCACCTCGGCGGGCGGCAGCGAGATGACGTCCGGCTCGTACCGGCCGGCGAGCACCTCGGCCAGCAGCACCCTGTTGTACGGTGCGTGCGCCTCCTCGCCGATGACGGTGACACCGGGGACCCGGGCGGCGAGCCGCGCGCCCGCCATCCCGGCGCCGATCACCACCACCCGTGCCGCGTTCTCCGTCTGTGTCCTCATGTAGATGAGAGTGCGCGGCGGGTGTTACCCGACCGCATCCCTCCTGTTTCCCGGGAGGAACCTTGCGCTCAGCACGCGAAGAGGCCCTCTGTGAGGGCCGGGCAACTGGTTGGACTGGGCACCTATCGCTTGCCTAAGGTCGCGGACATGCCCGAGATGACGCTGACCACCCTCGTCCTGCTCTGCCTGGCCGCGGCGGTGGCCGGATGGATCGACGCGGTGGTGGGCGGCGGCGGGCTGCTCCTCCTGCCCGCACTGCTGCTGGGCCTCCCGCACGTCCCCGCCGCACACGTACTCGGCACCAACAAGGCCGTCGCCATCGTCGGCACCTCGGGCGCCGCCGTGACCTACGTACTCAAGGCGCCGGTGCGGGTGGGCGCCGCCGTGCGGATCGGGCTCATGGCGCTCGTGGGATCGATGACAGGTGCCTTCTTCGCGGCGGGCATCAGCAGTGACGTCCTGCGTCCGGTGATCATGGTGGTGCTGCTCGCCGTCGCGGCCTTCGTGATGCTGCGCCCGTCCTTCGGCACGGCGGCGGCCGGTGACACGGGGAAGAAGGTCACCCGGGCCCGTACGGTCACCGCGATCGTGCTGGTGGGCGGAGGCATCGGCTTCTACGACGGGCTCTTCGGGCCGGGCACGGGCACCTTCCTGGTGCTGGCGCTGACCGCGGTGCTCCACCTCGACCTGGTCACCGCCTCCGCGACCGCGAAGATCGTGAACGTCTGCACCAACGGCGGGGCGCTGGCGATGTTCGCCTACCAGGGCACCGTCCTGTGGCAGCTGGCCGCGCTGATGGCCGTATTCAATCTGGCGGGCGGGATGCTCGGGGCGCGGATGGCGCTCAGGAAGGGCAGCGACTTCGTCCGCGGGGTGCTGCTGGTCGTGGTGTTCTCGCTGGTCGCCAAGCTCGGCTTCGACCAGTGGACGGCCTGACCGGAGCGGTCGGGCCGGGGCCGGGGAGCGGTCGGATCGACGCGCGTCGGCCGGTGGGCGGTCGGATCGACGCGCCTCCGCCTCGGCCGGTGAGCCCTCAGCGCACCTTGGTGAGGTGGGCGTACGCCACCACGTTGCCCTGGTATCCCGTCTCGCGGGTGAAGCCGCCGCCGCAGGTGATCAGTCGCAGCGAGGCGTGCGGAGTGTCGCCGTAGACGCGCCTGTCCGGGAACTCGTCGTTCTCGTACACCTCGACCGCGTCGACCGAGAAGACGGCGGTGCTGCCGTCCCCGCGGTCGATCTCGACCCCGGACCCCTTCTTCAGGGACCCCAGGCCGTAGAACACGGACGGCCCCTCGGCGTTGTCGACATGCCCGGCCACTATCGCGGTGCCCTTGGCGCCGGGCGGTGTGCCGCCCTCGAACCAGCCCGCGAGGTTGCGGTTCCCGGCGGGCGGTGCGTCGAGGCTGCCGTCCGCGGTCAGCCCGAGACCCGTCATGGGTGCGTCCACACCGATGCCGGGGATACGGATCCTGACCGGTTCGGAGGGGCGCAGCGGATCGGCGACCCGGGTGCCCGGGCGCGGTTCGGGGCCGGCCGCGAAGGCCTCGGCGGTGGACGGCTGGGGGGCGACGGTGCGGATGACCGCGCCGTTGTGGACCAGCCATATGCCGCACAGTGCGGCGACGCCCGCCAGCCAGACCCTCGCTCTCAGTGCCGTCCTGTCCACGTCTCGTCCTTCGCCGGTCGTCCTCGGTGACGCGTGCCGTCCTCAGTGACGCGGGCCGTCGGCGCGGCGGCGGCGCACGAGCAGGAGACCGCTGATGGCCGCGGCTCCGACGAGGCCGGCGCCCGCGGCGAGCTGGGCGGTGTCGGGGGCGGCGCTGCCGCCGACACCCGTCCCGACATGGCCGGAAGGCCGGCTGGGGCTGGGCGAGGTCGTGGGCCTGTGCCCCGGCGGCACGGGCGGTTCGGCGGATCCCGGGTCGGTCGCGTGCGGGGGCACGGGTTCGGGGCGGTTTCCCGTTCCGGGTGCAGTCCCCGCGCCCGTCCCGGGCCGCTGGAGCGTTCCGGCCTCGTCCCCGGTCCCTGTGCCGCTCTCCTCCTCGGTCTCCGTCTCCGGCCAGGAGGACCCCGGCACCGCTGCCGGATCCTCGGCCGTCTCCAGGCCCGCGAGCGGATCCGGACCGTCGGCCGGACCGGGATCCCCGGCCTCCAGGTCTTCGAGCGCCCCCAGCTCATCGGCCGCCCCGCCGCTCTCGCAGAAGGCGGCCGCGTCCACGTCGGCCGAGCCCTCCTCGGCGGCGCAGTCCGCCGCGCCGGGCGCGGCCGTCGCCGCGGTGAGCTCCGGTCTGCCGAGGCTGTCCGCGTGCGCGGACGGGATGGCGAGGCCGAGCGCGGCGGCGGTGAGGGCCGCGGCGGCGGTACCGGTCACGAGACGGGCAGGGCTGCGCATGGAAATCCTCCGGGCAGACGGATGTGTCCTGCCTCCGAGGTAAGTGGCCCCGCCCCCCGGCCGCATGCTGACGCGTGGTCAGCTTTCACCCGTACGGACCCGGGGAGCGCGCCCGTCCGACCGGACCCGCGCAGGTCGCGGCGGTGACGGAGGCCGATCACCCCGCCTGTGCCGACCGGGTGAGCCCGCCCTCAGCTGAGTGTGATGCAGAACACACGAATGAGCCTCCGTCGGCCGGGCAAACGGTCTCTACCCCCCCACGGGACGGCAGCCCCCCGCCGACCCCACGGCAACCGCCCTCACCGGCCCGCCCCCCCCGGGACCGGTGAGGGCGGTCTCCTTCCCCTCCGCGGTTCAGCTCCCCCGAGGGCCGTTCCCGTCCGTCGCGGACCACTCGATGTCCGGAGGGCGAACGCGGGCGCACCGCGGCTGCCCCCTGCCGTCGGTCAGGCGCAGCCGCGCGGTGAGATGCCCCGTCCGCGAGGCCGCCTCCAGGACCTCCGGGCCGATGTCGCCCATCATCAGCTTGGCGCGGCGGAACATCGTGAAGAGGCCGGAGTCGTCCACGGTGCCCCAGGACAGGTAGACGAAGCGCCCTCCCAGCCGGTTCTGCACGTACGGCCCCGACACCTCGACGCCCTCCGCGGTGGATACGGCGGTGCAGTCCAGCGTCCAGGAGGCGTGAGCCGCGTCGCCCGGGTGCAGGCCGAGCAGTTCGCCCGGCCGGTCCTTGCGCTGCACGCCGACGTGGATGTTGTCGAAACCGGCGAAGTCGGTGTCGGGGCCGCAGGTGCGGCCCGGGAGTTCCGATGCTTCGATATGGATCTGCATGGCCCCATGCTCCCGCATGCCCGGGTGGTCAGACGGCGTCGCGAGGGGTGGCCTCGTACACCTGACCGAGCAGCTTCATCAGGTCCTCGTCGACGGTGAATGCTGTGTCGTCGATCCGGTGGACCGGCGCGATGCCCTGCGAGTTCGTGACGAACGCCGCCCGGTACGCGTCCAGCCCGTCCAGCGTCACTCCGCGCCGCACCGAGGGCCGGTCCGTCCGTGCGAGTCCGCTCTCCAGCAGCGACATGGTGATGCCGGTCAGCGCCGGGGCGTCCGGCCAGACGACCGAAGTGCCGTCCCAGAAACCGATGTTGGTGATCGATCCCTCGGTCACCATGCCGCCGGGCGAGGTCAGCAGCGCCTCGTCGAACCCCGCCCGCCGTGCCTGCTGCCCGTAATAGATCTGGCAGAACTCGCCGGGGCGCTTGATGTGCGGCAGCGAGCGCGCGAACGGGACCGACATCAGGCTCTGCGGTGCGCCGTCCGCACGGGCGGGCTCCCGCACCGTCACCATCGGCACCGTCGCCGCGCTGTCCGGTGGCATGAAGGCGTGGACCCGGACCGACGCTTCCCGTGCCCCGGCGCCGTCGAGCGCGTGCCCGATCAGTTCACGCACGCGCTCCCCGTCCAGGGGCAGGCCGAACAGTTCCCGGTTCGCGGAGTCCAGCCGGTCCAGATGCAGTGCGAGGCCTCGTACGGTGCGGCCCCTGACCTGCATCGCGGTGAAGTGGCCGTAGCTCGCGAAGGCCGGGATCCGCAGATCGTCCCCGGTGGCGGGGCGGCCGTCGAACTCGACGTAGAGGTCCGGTGCGAAGATCGTCATGGCCTCCAGCGTAGGTGTCGCACCACGGCGCTTGACCTCAATCGTGGTCGAGGTGTGAGTCTGCGGTGCATGGACCTCGACACAGCTGTTCCCACTCCGTCCGACGCCCCGCTGAAGGTCGCCGTCATCCTCGGCAGCAACCGCGAGGGCCGCTTCGGGCCCGTCGTCGCCGAATGGTTCCTCGGGCGGGCGGCCGGCCACCCGGACATCGAGACCGAGCTGATCGATGTCGCCGAGACCGAACCGCCTGCCACCGGGGCCGCCGAGGTGGCCCCCCGGCTGGCACACGCCGACGCCTTCGTCGTACTGACCCCCGAGTACAACCACTCCTACCCGGCCCCGCTGAAGAACCTCATCGACCGGCACTTCGCCGAATGGCAGGCCAAGCCCGTCGCGTTCGTGTCGTACGGCGGAATCTCCGGCGGCCTGCGGGCCGTCGAACACCTCCGCCAGGTCTTCGCCGAACTGCACGCCGTCTCCATCCGCGACACCGTCTCCTTCCACCACGCGGGCGCGCTCTTCGACGACCGGGGCGTGCACAAGGACCCGGCCCAGGTCGACGGGGCGGCCAAGAGGATGCTCGACCAGCTGGTCTGGTGGGGCCGCGCCCTGCGCGAGGCCAGGATCCGGCACCCGTACGCGGGCTGACCCCGCGAGCGCCGACAATCGAAGGGCACGGACGCCGAGAACGAGGAGACCCGGGATGACCGAGCCCGCATGGCTGACCGTACTGACCACGACGGACAGCGAGGAGAAGGCCCACGCCCTGGCCCGGGGCGCGGTGGACGCACGGCTCGCCGCCTGCGCCCAGATCTCGGGGCCCGTCACCTCCGTCTACCGGTGGCAGGACGCCGTCGAGACCGCCCAGGAATGGCAGGTGCTGTTCAAGACGGCGGCCAGGCGTTACGACGAGCTGGAGGCCCACCTCGTCGCGGTCCACGGCTACGGGACGCCCGAGATCATCGCGACGCCCGTCGTGCGCGGCAGCGACCGCTACCTCGCCTGGGTGTCCGCGGAGACGGCGCCCGACGCGACGCTGTGACCGGCGTCCCGCTGCCCTTCTTCGTATACGGCACGCTGCTCCCGGGGGAGCCCAACCACGACCGGTTCCTCCGGGGGCGTACCCGTGGGGAACGGCCGGCCGTGCTGCCGGGCGCCCTCCTCTACGAGGGCCCGGGCTATCCGTACGCGATCGAGGGCCACGGCACCGTCCACGGCGCGCTGGTCACCGCCGCGCCCGGGGCGTACGCGGAACTGCTCGGGCTCCTGGACGACCTGGAGCAGTACCTGGGGCCGGACCACCCGCGCAATCTGTACGAGCGGGTGGTCCGCCGGGCCGTCCCCGCGCCGCTGCCGGACGCGCCCGGATCCGCCGAGCCCGGTTCCGCCGAGCCCGTGCGCGCTTGGGTGTACCTCGCCGCCACAGCCGTCGCCCGCTCCCTGCGCACCGGCGGCACACCCGTACCGGGCGGCGACTGGCTCAGCCGGCCGCTTCCACCCGCACGGCGCACACCTTGAACTCCGGCATGCGCGACACCGGGTCCAGCGCCGGGTTCGTCAAGGAGTTGGCCCGGCCCGCGCCCGGCCAGTGGAACGGCATGAACACGGTGTCCTGCCGGATCGCCACGGTGATCCGCGCCGGTGCCACCGCCCGCCCCCGCCGCGAGGTGACCGCGACGTCCTCGCCCTCGGCCACCCCGATCCGCTCGGCGAGCCGGGGATGCAGCTCCACGAAAGGCCCGGGGGCGGCTGCGTTCAGCTCGGCCACCCGGCGGGTCTGCGCCCCCGACTGGTACTGGGACACGACCCGCCCGGTGGTCAGCACCACCGGGTACTCCGCGTCCGTCTCCTCCGCGGCGGCCCGGTGCGTGACGGGGACGAACCGGGCCCGGCCGTCGTCCGTGGCGAACCGCTCCAGGAACAGCCTCGGCGTCCCGGCGTGCTCCTCGTCCGGGCACGGCCAGAACACCCCGTCCTCCGACGCGATCCGGGCGTAGGTGATGCCCGCGTAGTCGGCGGGACCGCCCGCCGAGGCCCTCCGCAGCTCGTCGAAGACCTCCTCCGGATCGGCCGGGAAGCCCTTTCCGTGCCCCAGGAGGCCGGCCAGCGCGTTCAGCACCTCCAGATCGCTGCGCACCCCCTCCGGCGGGGTGACCGCGCGCTGCCGCAGCAGCACCCGGCCCTCCAGGCTGGTCGTCGTCCCGCTCTCCTCCGCCCACTGCGTCACCGGCAGCACCACATCGGCCAGCGCCGCCGTCTCCGACAGCACCACATCCGCGACCGCCAGGAAGTCCAGCGACTTCAGCCGCTCCTCGATGTGCCCCGCGTGCGGCGCCGACACGACCGGGTTGGACCCCATGACCAGCAGCGACCGCACATCCCGCCCCAGGGCGTCCAGCAGCTCGTACGCACTGCGCCCCGGCCCCGGCAGCGCATCGGGGTCGACGCCCCAGACCCCGGCCACATGGCGCCGAGCGGCCGGATCGGTGAGCTTGCGGTAGCCGGGCAGCTGGTCGGCCTTCTGGCCGTGCTCCCGGCCGCCCTGCCCGTTGCCCTGGCCGGTCAGACAGCCGTACCCGGACAGCGGGCGGCCCGCCCGGCCGGTGGCCAGGCAGAAGTTGATCCACGCGCCGACCGTGTCCGTCCCCTTCGACTGCTGCTCGGGACCCCGTGCGGTGAGCACCATTCCGCTCTCCGCCCCGCAGAACATCTCCACGGCCTCGCGCAGCTGCGGCACCGGCACCCCGGTGAGGCGCTCCACCAGCTCCGGCCAGTGCGCCATGGCGCCCGCCCTGGCCTCGTCCCAGCCGCTCGTCCGGGTGCGGACGAACTCCTCGTCCACCCGGCCGTCCGCCACGACCAGATGCAGCATGCCCAGCGCGAGGGCGAGGTCGGTGCCCGGCCGGGGCGCCAGGTGGAGATCCGCGTGCTCGGCGGTCCGGGTCCGGCGCGGATCGATGACGATCAGCCGGCCGCCGTTCTCCCGCAGCTCGGTCAGATAGCGCAGCGCGGGCGGCATCGTCTCCGCGAGATTCGAGCCGACAAGGATCACGCACCCGGTCCGGGGGATGTCCTCCAGCGGAAACGGCAGCCCACGGTCGAGACCGAAGGCCCGCTGGTGCGCGGCGGCCGCCGAGGACATGCAGAAGCGGCCGTTGTAGTCGATCTGCGAGGTGCCGAGCACCACCCGGGCGAACTTCCCCAGGGCGTACGCCTTCTCGTTGGTGAGACCGCCCCCGCCGAAGACGCCCACGGCGTCCGCGCCGTGCTCCGCGCGCGTCCCGCGCAGCCCGTCCGCGATCCTCTCCAGCGCCTCGTCCCAGCTCGCCGGCGCCAGCTCACCGCTCTCGCCGCGCACGAGGGGCCCCGTCAGCCGCACCCCCGCGGCGAGCACGGCGGGAGCCGTGCGCCCCTTGCCGCACAGGGCTCCCCGGTTGACGGGGAATTCCGTACGCTCCACGACCTCGACCACCCCGCCGTCGGTGACCGGTCGCAGCTTCATGCCGCACTGGAGCGCGCAGTACGGGCAGTGGGTGGACGTCTCGGTGCGGGCCATACACCCAGCGTGCGAGGCGGGTATTACGAGTGCCGGTGCGTCCGGTTACGCCCCCGGTACGCACACCTCAGCCCGCCCCGCCCGCCGCCGTGAGGTCACCCGCGAGCGCCTCCTCCACCCCCGGCTCCCGCGGCCCCAGGAAGTGCGGGTCCGGCTCGAACACCACGTCCAGGAGCGCCTTGCCCGCCGCGAACACCTCCCGCGTCCCGCCGTAGTACCAGGTGACATCGTGTACGTCGTCGGCTCCCACCCCGTACGCGTCGATCCCGGCCGAGCGGCACAGGGCGATCGCCCGCCGTATGTGGAAGCCCTGGCTCACCAGGACGGCCCGGTCGACCCCGAATATCTTCTTGGCCCGGACGCAGGAGTCCCATGTGTCGAAGCCCGCGTAGTCGCTGACGATCCGGCCGTCGGGCACCCCGCGCGCCGTGAGGTACGTGCGCATGGCGTCCGGTTCGTCGTACTCCACGCGGCTGTTGTCCCCGGTGACCAGCAGGGCCCGGACCTTGCCCGCCCTGTACAGCTCGGCGGCGGTGTCCAGCCGGTGCGCGAGATACGGCGAGGGCCTGCCCTCCCGCAGCCCCGCCCCGAACACCACGGCGACCTCCCGCGCCGGGGCGTCGGCCGTCGTCCGCACCCGGGCTTCCGCCGTGGTGTGCAGCCAGGCCGCGGGCGCCAGCGCCACCGCGCAGACGAACATCAGCGCCTGCACCAGCCGCCGCTGCCCCCGCCGGGTCCGCGGCAGCCGCGGCCGCGCGGCCGTGAGCCCTCCCAGCGCCACGCGCCCCACATGGCGGAGCCCTCCCGGTGTCCTCAGCCGCATGCCCGCGCCCCCCGCGCTCGTACCTGAGTCCCTCAGGAAAAGGACGAACGACGAGGACGAAAGGTTCGCGGCCGATGCGAATTCACGCTCCGGTGTGAACACGCACTGACACCCAGGGCCCCCACCCTGTGAGCCAGAGGCAAACACCCGTCACCGGTGCGAAACGGCCCGGCAACGTCCGCCCGGCACCATCGGTGCATGACGGAGACGGCACCGGAACAGCCTCGTGAGCCCCTGCCCCTCGACAGCACGGCGCAACTCCTCACCCGTATCACCGCCCAGCTCGGAACCCAGCTCAGCCTCGTCTCCCCGAACGGAACCCGCAGGCCTATGCACCGCATCCGGAGATCCGCCCCGACCCTGGTCGCCGTCGCGCACGGCAGCCGGGACCCGCAGGCCCTGCGCACCGTCCTGGAGCTCCTGGACCGGGTACGGGAGCTGCGGCCCGCCCTCGACGTCCGGCTCGGCCACATCGAGCTGAACGAGCCCCTGCTGCCGGACACACTGGACGGCATCGGGCGGGGTGACGCCGTGCTCGTGCCCCTGCTGCTCGGCCGCGGCCACCACGTCCGGCACGACCTGCCCCTCGCCGCGGCGGCCGCGGGCCACCTCCGGACCCGGGTGGCAGCCCCGCTCGGACCGCACCCGCTGCTCGTCGAGGCCCTGTACGAGCGACTGGCCGAGGCAGGCTGGCGGGACGAGGACGGCACGAGCCGCGACGCCGCCGTCGTGCTCGCCGCCGCCGGATCGCGCGACCCCGACTCGGACGTCGACGCGCGCCGCACCGCCGCCATGCTCAGCGACCGCCTCGGCGGGGTGCCCGTCGTGCCCGCCTACGCCTCGGCGGCCACCCCCGACGTGTCCACCGCCCTGCGCGCACTCGCCGCCCGCGGCCGCCACCGGGTGGCCCTCGCCTCCTACTTCACGGCCCCCGGCCGCTTCGCGACCGTCTCGGCCGCCGCCGCCCCGGGCGTCGCCGCCGCCCCGCTGGGCGCGCACCCCGCCATGGCGCGCCTCCTGCTGCACCGCTACGACCAGACCCTCAGCGGCACCGCGTCCGCCCACGCACCCCTGGCACACCCGTACCTGCTCGCCACCGCCTGACCGTTCCTGTCAGCCCGCCGGTCTAATCTCGGGAACATGGACGGTACGCACGACCCCAGGGACACGCCCTACGGCACCGCTGACACCGAGCGCTGGGACACCGAGCCCGACAAACGGCCCGGACGTACGGCCTTCCAGCGCGACCGCGCCCGGGTGCTCCACTCCGCCGCCCTGCGCAGGCTCGCCGGCAAGACCCAGGTCGTCACGCCGGGCACCCGCGGCCTGTCCTGGGACGCCAGCCCCCGCACCCGGCTCACCCACTCCCTGGAGTGCGCCCAGGTCGGCCGGGAGCTCGGAGCCGCGCTCGGCTGCGACCCCGACCTCGTGGAGGCGGCCTGCCTCTCCCACGACATGGGCCACCCGCCCTTCGGGCACAACGGCGAACAGGCGCTCAACGACTTCGCGTCGGACTGCGGAGGCTTCGAGGGCAACGCGCAGTCGCTGCGCCTGCTGACCCGCCTGGAACCCAAGCGTTTCGTCCGCGATCCCCGCAGCGGGGAGCTCGTCAGCGTCGGGCTCAATCTGACCCGTGCCGCCCTGGACGCCGCCACGAAGTACCCCTGGCCCCGGGGCGCGCACCCCACCGACCCCGACTCGCCGAAATTCGGGGTGTACGAGGACGACCTGCCGATCTTCGCCTGGATCCGCGAGGGCGCGCCTCAGGACGGCAGATGCTTCGAGGCCCAGGTCATGGACTGGTCCGACGACGTCGCCTACTCGGTGCACGACTTCGAGGACGGGCTGCACGCCGGGCACGTCGACCCCGGCTGCCTCTTCTCCGAGCCGGAGCGCGCGGAGATCTGGGGCGTCGCCATCGGACGGTACGTCCCGGCGGGCACCGACCCCCAGGAGCTCGCCGACGCCCTCGACCGGCTCACCGCCCAGGAGTGGTGGCCGCACGGCTACGACGGCACGGCGGTGGCCCAGGCCCGGCTGAAGGACGCGACGAGCCAGCTCATCGGCAGGTTCTGTCTCGCAGCCGAGGCCGCGACCCATTCCGCCTACGGACCCGGCCGGATCGGCAGGTACGGCGCCGAGCTGATCGTCCCGCGCGAGGTGCGCAACGAGTGCGCCGTGCTCAAGGCCGTCGCGGACCGTTACGTCATGCAGCGCGCCGAGCAGGAGGTCATCCGCGCCGATCAGCGGATCGTCATCGCCGAGCTCGCCGCCGCGCTCACCGCCCGCGCGCCCGAAGGACTCGAACCGCAGTTCCGTGTGCTGTACGCGTCGGCCGCCGACGACCGGGCCCGCAAGAGGGTCCTCGTCGACCAGATCGCCGCGCTGACGGACGCCTCCGCACGATCCCTCCACGGGAGCCTCACGGGTGTTGGGCAGACTGGACCATGACCGGGCCACATGCCAGCGGCGGTGACCTGATCGGGGCACACCCTCTTTCGCCATCACGCTGCGTGCGGGACGCTCGCAGGTGGCGGCGCCGCGCAGCACAGTACCGAGGAGGCAGCAAGTGGTCGACGCACATCGGACGTTCGTCATCATCGGCGGAGGGCTCGCCGGAGCGAAGGCGGCCGAGACACTCCGGGCGGAGGGCTTCAGCGGCCGGGTGATCCTCATCGGCGACGAGCGCGACCACCCGTACGAGCGACCGCCCCTGTCCAAGGGGTACCTGCTGGGGAAGGACGAGCGGGACTCCGTGTTCGTCCACAGGACCGCCTGGTACGCGGGTGCCGACATCGAGCTCCACCTCGGCCAGGTGGTCACCTCCATCGACCGGGCCGGCCGCTCCGTGCAGCTCGGCGACAACACGGTCGTCCACTACGACAAGCTGCTGCTCGCCACGGGCGCGGAGCCCCGCCGTCTCGACATCCCGGGCACCGACCTCGTCGGCGTCCACCACCTGCGGCGTCTCGCCCACTCCGACCGGCTGCGCAACGTCCTCGCCGCCCTCGGCCGCGACAACGGCCACCTGGTGATCGCCGGAGCCGGCTGGATCGGCCTGGAGGTCGCCGCGGCGGCCCGCGGCTACGGCGCGGAGGTCACCGTCGTCGCCCCCTCGCCGACCCCGCTGCACCACGTCGTCGGCCCGGAGGTCGGCCAGATCTTCACCGAGCTGCACGCGGAGCACGGCGTCCGTTTCCACTTCGGCGCCCGCCTCACCGAGATCACCGGACAGGACGGCCTGGTCCTCGCGGCCCGTACCGACGACGGCGAGGAGCACCCCGCCCACGACGTGCTCGCCGCGATCGGCGCAGCCCCGCGCACCTCGCTCGCCGAGGCCGCAGGGCTCGACATGGCGGGCCGGGCCGAGGGCGGCGGTGTCGTCGTCGACGCCTCGCTGCGTACGTCCGACCCGCACATCTACGCCGCCGGGGACATCGCGTCCGTGGACCATCCGCTCCTCGGCGGCCGGCTGCGCGTGGAGCACTGGGCGAACGCCCTGAACAGCGGACCGGCTGCCGCGAAGTCCATGCTCGGCCAGGACGTGTCGTACGACCGGGTGCCGTACTTCTTCTCCGACCAGTACGACCTCGGCCTGGAGTACTCCGGCTGGGCCCCGCCCGGTTCGTACGACCAGGTCGTCATCCGGGGCGACGCCGGCAAGCGCGAGTTCATCGCCTTCTGGCTGAAGGACCGCAGGGTTCTCGCCGGGATGAACGTCAATGTGTGGGACGTCACCGAAAGCATCCAGAAGCTGATCAAGGCCGCCCGGCCGGTCGACCCGGACACCCTGGGCGACCCCTCGGTGCCCCTGGAATCCCTGCTCTGACCGGTGGCCCGGACATCCGGGGCGGGGCGGCGCCCGGGGGCGTGCCCCCGCCGCCGCCGGTCCCGGATGCCCGGCCCCGCCCGTAGACTTCACGCGTGGCAGGCAGGATCAATGACGACGACGTGAAGGCGGTCCGGGACGCGGTCCCGATCGACGCCGTCGTGTCCGAGTACCTTCAGCTGCGCAACGCGGGCGGCGGAAACCTCAAGGGCCTCTGCCCCTTCCACGACGAGAAGTCCCCCTCCTTCCAGGTGAGTCCGGCCAAGGGCCTGTTCCACTGCTTCGGCTGCCAGGAGGGCGGCGACACGATCGCCTTCGTGATGAAGATCGATCACCTCACCTTCTCCGAGACGGTCGAACGCCTCGCCGGCCAGGCGGGCATCACCCTGCGGTACGAGGAGGGCGGCTACAACCCCTCCCACCAGCGCGGCGAGCGCATCCGCCTGGTCGAGGCCCACAAGATCGCCGCGGACTTCTACCGCGAGCAGCTGAACGGCCCGGAGGCGGAGATCGGCCGGGCGTTCCTCGCCGCGCGCGGCTTCGACCAGGACGCGGCGGCCCACTTCGGCGTCGGCTACAGCCCCGCCGGCTGGGACCACCTCACCCGCTATCTGCGCGGCAAGGGCTTCAGCGACAAGGAGCTCATCAGCTCCGGTCTCTCCCAGGACGGCCGCCGCGGCCCCATCGACCGCTTCCGCGGCCGGCTGATGTGGCCGATCAGCGACACCTCGGGCGACATCGTCGGCTTCGGCGCCCGCAAGCTCCGTGACGACGACAACGGCCCGAAGTACCTCAACACCCCCGAGACCTCGATCTACAAGAAGTCCCAGGTGCTGTACGGCATCGACCTGGCCAAAAAGGACATCGCCAAGGCGAGCCGCGCCGTCGTCGTCGAGGGCTACACCGATGTCATGGCCTGCCACCTCGCCGGGGTCACCACCGCCATCGCCACCTGCGGCACCTCGTTCGGCAACGACCACATCAAGATCCTCCGACGGCTCCTGATGGACAACGGCAGCGCCCGGGTCATCTTCACCTTCGACGGTGACGCCGCGGGCCAGAAGGCGGCCCTGCGCGCCTTCGAGGACGACCAGAAGTTCGCCGCCGAGACGTACATCGCGATCGCCCCGGACAACATGGACCCGTGCGACCTGCGGCTCGCCAAGGGCGACGACGCCGTCCGGGACCTGGTCGAGCCCCGCACCCCGCTCTTCGAATTCGCGCTCCGCCAGATCGTCGGCCGGTACGACCTGGAGACCCCGGCCGGCCGGGCCGCCGCGCTCGACGAGGCCGCGCCCGTCGTCGCCAAGATCAAGACGAGCAGCGTGCAGCGAGAGGTGGCCGTCCAGCTCGCCGGCTTCGTCGGCATCCTCGACCAGGAATTCGTCGTCCACCGGGTCAACCAGCTCGCCCAGTGGGCCCGCGGGCGGGGAGACCAGCGAGGACCCGCGTCGGCCTCCCGTAGCGGCAACGCGCAGCACCAGCAGGTCCAGGCCCCCGCCACCCCGCCCGGCCCCGCGCTCAACCTCCGAAGCCCCGCGCACCGCACCGAGCGCGAGCTGCTCAAGCTCGCTCTGCAGAAGCCCGCCCTGGTCTCCCCGGCGTTCGACGCCTACGGAGTCGACGAGTTCACCGCCCCGCCCTACGCCGCCGTGCGCCAGTGCATCGCCGAGGCGGGCGGCGCGGAGCTGGGCGTCGCCGAGACCCGCGAGTATCTGGTCCAGGTGCTCGACGCGACCCCCGACGACACGGTGCGCAAGCTCGTCACCGAGCTCGCGGTCGAGGTCTTCCACGGCAAGACCATCGACGAGTCGTACGCGGGCCAGCACCTCGTCAACGTCCGCCTTCGCGCCGTCGACCGCAGGATCGACGACGTCCAGAGCAGCCTCGCCCGCCTCGGCAGCAATGTCGCCCCGGACCATCTGGCTGCCGCGCAGAACGAGGTCTGGGTCCTTCAGCAGTACGCACAGTCGCTGCGGAGCCACGGCGCCGACGCCCTCTGAGCCGGAAGCGCAACCCGTTACGCTCCGGACGCAAAAAGTCACCGCACGCCCCTCGTGGCGGCGATGTGTCGTACCCCACACTGGGTGACGGTTCCTGAGTCGTCGGAGCGCGGCCGGTCCGCCCGGGGCGGACCTCCATCCCCGCGGTCCGCCAGCGATCACCTGGAGGTCGCCCCCGTGCAGACCCGGACCGTGCCGACCACGACCGAGCATGTCCCGGCGATTCCCGCGCAGAACCGGGTCACACGTCACCCGGAGACGGCGGGCACGCCCCGAACGGTGCTGGAGGAACCGGTGGAGCCCCCGGAGGCCTCCGAACCGCGGAGCCGCCCGGATGCGGGCGGACCGACCTCCGACCTCTTCCGCCAGTACTTACGGGAGATCGGGCGGATACCGCTGCTCAGCGCCGCCGAGGAGGTCGACCTCGCCCGCCGTGTCGAGGCGGGACTCTTCGCCGAGGAACGGCTCGCCTCCACCCCCGACCCCGACTCCCGGCTCGCCTTCGACCTGGACCGGCTCGTGGTCATGGGGCGGATGGCGAAGCGCCGGCTCATCGAGGCCAACCTCCGCCTCGTGGTCTCCGTGGCCAAGCGCTATGTGGGCCGGGGCCTGACCATGCTCGACCTGGTCCAGGAGGGGAACCTCGGACTGATCAGGGCGGTCGAGAAGTTCGACTACGCCCGGGGCTACAAATTCTCCACGTACGCGACATGGTGGATCCGCCAGGCGATGTCCCGCGCGCTGGCCGACCAGGCCAGGACCATAAGGGTCCCTGTGCATGTCGTCGAGCTGATCAACCGGGTCGTCCGCGTCCAGCGCCGTCTGCTCCAGGAACGCGGCTACGAGCCCACCGCCGAAGAGGTCGCGGCCCAGCTCGACCTGACCCCCGAACGCGTCGGCGAGGTCCTGCGCCTAGCCCAGGAACCCGTCTCCCTGCACGCCCCCGTCGGCGAGGAGGACGACGTCGCCTTCGGCGACCTCATCGAGGACGGCGATGCCGCCTCACCCGTGGAGTCCGCCGCCTTCCTCCTGCTGCGCGAACACCTGGAGGCGGTGCTCTCCACCCTCGGGGAGCGGGAGAGGAAGGTCGTCCAGCTCCGCTACGGGCTCGACGACGGGCGGCCCCGCACGCTCGAGGAGATCGGACGGATCTTCGGCGTGACACGCGAACGCATCCGCCAGATCGAGTCCAAGACGCTCGACAAGCTGCGGGACCACGCCTTCGCCGACCAGCTGCGCGGCTACCTCGATTGAGCGGGGCCGGGCTCCGCCCACCTGGGCCGAGCCCGGCCCGCCCCGGTCAGTCGACCTCGGCCAGTGCCTCCGCGAACTGTGCGGCGTACAGCCGGGCGTAGGCCCCCTCGGCTGCCAGCAGCCCCTCGTGCGTGCCCTGTTCGACGATCGAGCCGTTCTCCATCACCAGGATCACGTCCGCGTCCCGGATGGTGGAGAGCCGGTGCGCGATCACGAAGCTCGTACGGCCGTGGGCCAGCCGTGCCATCGCCTTCTGGATCAGCACCTCGGTCCGGGTGTCCACCGAGCTGGTGGCCTCGTCGAGCACCAGGATCACCGGGTCGGACAGGAACGCCCGCGCGATGGTGATCAGCTGCTTCTCGCCCGCGCTGACCCCGGCCCCCTCGTCGTCGATCACTGTGTCGTAACCGTCGGGCAGGGTACGGACGAAGCGGTCGGCGTGGGCCGCCCGCGCCGCCTCCTCGATCTCCTCCCGGGTGACCTCGCGCGACGCGCCGTAGGCGATGTTCTCCGCGATCGTGCCGCCGAACAGCCAGGTGTCCTGGAGCACCATGCCTATGCCCGAGCGGAGTTCGTCACGCGACATCCTCGCCGCGTCGACCCCGTCCAGGACGATACGGCCGCCCGTCACCTCGTAGAACCGCATCAGCAGATTGACCAGCGTCGTCTTGCCGGCCCCGGTCGGGCCGACGATGGCGACCGTGTGGCCGGGCTCCACGCTCAGCGAGAGGTCCTCGATGAGGGGCTTCTCCGGGTCGTAACGGAAGGACACGTTCTCCAGCGAGACGCTGCCGCGCCGCTCCTCGGGCCGCTCCGCCGGCTCCGGGTCGGGCTCCTGCTCCTCGGCGTCCAGCAGGCCGAAGACCCGCTCCGCGGACGCGATGCCCGACTGCACCAGGTTCGCCATCGAGGCGACCTGCGTCAGCGGCATCGAGAACTGCCGTGAGTACTGGATGAAGGCCTGCACGTCACCGATCGACAGCGCGCCCGACGCCACCCGCAGACCACCTACGACCGCGACCAGCACGTAGTTCAGATTCGACACGAACATCATCAGCGGCTGCATGATCCCGCTGTTGAACTGGGCCTTGAATCCGGCCTCGTACAGCGCGTCGTTCTGCTCGGCGAAGTCCTTCGCGGACTCCTCCTGCCGCCCGAAGACCTTCACCAGGGCGTGGCCGGTGTACATCTCCTCGATGTGGGCGTTGAGCCTGCCCGTCACCTTCCACTGCGCCACGAAGTGCGGCTGCGACCGCTTGCCGACCCGCGCCGCGACGAAGACGGACAGCGGGATCGTCACCAGCGCGACCAGGGCGAGCAGCGGCGAGATCCAGAACATCATGATCAGTACGCCGACGATGGTCAGCAGGGAGTTGATGAGCTGGCCCATCGTCTGCTGCATCGTCTGCGAGATGTTGTCGATGTCGTTCGTCGCCCGGCTCAGCACCTCACCGCGCTGCTGCCGGTCGAAATAGGAGAGCGGGAGCCGCGCCAGCTTGGTCTGCAGGTCCTCGCGCAGCTGGAAGACGACCCGGTTGATCACGCGGATCGACAGCCGGGTCGACACCAGCATCAGCAGCCCCGCGCCGACGTACACCACCAGCGCCGCCAGCAGGACCTGGCCCACCGCGCCGAAGTCGATACCGTCGCCGGGGGTGAAGTCCACCCCGGTCAGCATGTCGGCGAGCCCGCCGTCGCCCCGCTCGCGCAGGCCGTCGATGGCCTGCTCCTTGGTCGTGCCGTCCGGCATCTGGCGTCCGACGACACCCGCGAAGATCAGGTCGGTGGCGCCGCCGAGGATCTTGGGCCCCACCACGGAGAGCGCCACGCTCAGCGTTCCCGCGCCCAGCATCAGATACAGCGAGGACCTCTCCTTGCTGAACCGTCTCAGGAGCCGTTTTCCGGACCCCTTGAAGTCCATGGACCGCTCGGTGGGCCCCGCCATCATCCGTCCGCCCGGCCCGGCCATCAGGCGGCCTCCGCTTCCGTCAGCTGGGAGAGCACGATCTCCCGGTAGGTTTCGTTGCCGTCCATCAGCTCGTGATGGCTGCCCGTCCCGACGACCCGGCCCTCGTCCAGCACCAGGATCCGGTCGGCGTCACGGATCGTGGACACCCGCTGCGCCACGATCACGACGGTCGCCCCCGCCGTCTCGCGGGACAGCGCACCGCGCAGCGCGGCGTCCGTCGCGTAGTCCAGGGCCGAGAACGAGTCGTCGAAGAGGTAGATCTCCGGCTGTTGCACCAGCGTCCGCGCGATCGCGAGCCGCTGCCGCTGGCCGCCGGAGACATTGGTGCCGCCCTGGGCGATCGGTGCGTCGAGCCCGTGTTCCAGCCGCTCCACGAAGTCCTTCGCCTGCGCCACCTCCAGCGCGTGCCACAGCTCCTCGTCGGTCGCGTCCGGATTGCCGTAGCGGAGATTCGTCGCGACCGTCCCCGAGAACAGGTACGGCTTCTGCGGGACCATGCTCACGGTCTTCGCCAGCAGGACCGGATCCAGCGTCCGCACGTCCGTACCGTCGACGAGCACATCGCCGTCCGTCGCGTCGAACAGCCGCGGTACGAGCCCGAGCAGCGTCGACTTCCCGCTGCCCGTCGACCCGATGATCGCGGTCGTCTCCCCGGGCCGCGCCACGAGATCGACCGAGCGCAGCACCGGCTCCTCGGCGCCCGGGAAGCGGAACTCCGCGCCCCGTATCTCCAGATGGCCGTGCTTGAGCAGCTTCGTGACCGGAGCGGTGGGCGGAACCACGCTCGACTCGGTCTCCAGGACCTCCTGGATGCGCTCGGCACAGACCTCGGCACGCGGCACCATGATGAACATGAAGGTGGCCATCATCACCGACATGACGATCTGCATCAGATACGCGAGGAACGCGGTCAGCGCCCCGATCTGCATCCCGCCGCTGTCGATGCGGTGCGCCCCGAACCAGACCACGGCGATGGACGACAGGTTCACGACCGTCATCACCGTCGGGAACATCAGGGCCATCAGCCGCCCCGTCGACACCGCGACGTCCGTGAGCTCCGTGTTGGCGCCGCGGAAGCGTTCCTCCTCGTAGCCGTCACGGATGAAGGCGCGGATGACGCGGTTGCCGGTGATCTGCTCGCGCAGCACACGGTTCACCCTGTCCAGCCGCTCCTGCATCGTGCGGAACAGCGGCCGCATCCTCCGCACGATGAGGCTCACCGAGATGCCGAGCACGGGCAGCACGGCCAGCAGCACCGCCGACAGCGGGACGTCCTGGCCGAGCGCCATGATGACGCCGCCGACACACATGATGGGCGCCGACACCATCAGGGTGAACGCCATCAGGACGAGCATCTGGACCTGCTGCACGTCATTGGTCGTACGGGTGATCAGCGAGGGCGCCCCGAACCGCCCCACCTCGCGTGCGGAGAACGACTGCACCCGGCCGAATATCGACGCCCGCACATCGCGTCCCAGGGCGGACGCCGTCCGGGCGCCGTAGTAGACCGCCCCGATGTTGCAGACGATCTGGATGATGCTGACGACGATCATCACGCCGCCGAATTCCAGGATGTAACCCGTGTCACCCTGCACGACACCGTTGTCGATGATGTCCGCGTTGAGGCTGGGCAGATAGAGGCTTGCGCAGGTCTGCAGCAACTGGAGGAGCACCAGCAGCACGATGGGACGTCTGTACGGACCCAGATAGGTCCGCAGGAGTTTTATGAGCACGCGAGTCTCTCGGAGTCGGCGAGGGCAGAGGCCGGTCCATACTCCGGCACCCCCCACCCCGACTGCCAACGCTTTTGTCCAAGTCCCGGTCAAATTACGGGACCGGGTCGCTCAGGCGGTTCCGCCGAACGCCCCGGGGTGGACCTGGTCCCTGGTCGCCCCGTACTGCTGGCGTACCGCGCGGCCCACGGCGAGCTCCTCACCCGGCTCCAGCACCTGCGCCGCCGCGCCCTGCCAGGCCGGGGGAGTACTCGGGTCGAGCTTCCCCTCCGAGACCCCGAGGGCCCACGCAGCCTGCCGGGCCGCGCCCAGTGCCGCGTACTCGGCGGGCTGCGGCACCACGACCTGGGTTCCGAACAAGGCGGGCGCCAGCGCCTGCACGGCGGGCAGTTCGGCTGCGGCGCCCAGCAGGAACACCCGCCGCACCTCCACACCCCGGTCCCGCAGCACGTCCAGGGCGTCGGCCAGCGAGCACAGCATCCCCTCGAAGGAGGCCCGCGCCAGGTGCTCGGGCTTCATCGACTCGCGCCGCAGCCCGCTCAGCGTTCCCGCGGTGTGCGGCAGGTGCGGGGTGCGCTCGCCCTCCAGGTAGGGGAGCAGGACGAGCCCCGAGGAACCCGGGGTCGACTTGAGCGCCAGCGCGGACAGTTCGTCGAGGCCCTCCAGGCCCAGCATCTCGGCCGTGCCGCGCAGTGCGCGTACCGCGTTCGACGTGTGGACGACCGGCAGATGCATCCCGGTCGCGTCGGCGAAGGAAGTGATCATCCCCGTGGGGTCGGCCAGCGCCTCGTGGTGCACGGCCATCACCGACCCCGAGGCGCCCAGCGACACCACGGCGTCCCCGACCGCGACGCCCAGCCCGAAGGCCGCGGCCATCGTCTCGCCGGTGCCTGCCGAGATCAGCAGACCTTCCGGGGTCGTCCCGGCGGCGTCGGCCGGACCGAGGACCTCGGGCAGCGCGGCCTGATGGCCGAGCGCGAGTTCCACGAGATCGGGCCGGTAGGACCCGGTCCCCGCCGACCAGTAACCGGTGCCGGACGCGGCACCGCGGTCGGTCGTACGCCGGGCGGGCCGGCCGAGGAGCTGCCACACCAGCCAGTCGTGCGGCTGCAGGACGGCGGCGACGCGCTGCGCGTTCTCCGGCTCGGAGCGCACCAGCCAGCGGAGCTTCGCCACGGGCTGCGCGGCCTGCGGCACGGCCCCCACGGCCTCGGCCCAGGGCTGCCGCCCGCCGAGCCCGTCGATCAGATCCGCCGCGGCGGCCTGCGCCCGGCGGTCGTTGCCGAGCAGCGCCGGCCGTACGAGATTGCCCTGGTGGTCCAGCGGCACCAGCCCGTGCTGCTGCGCGGACACACCGATGGCCTGCACGCCTTCGAGCAGCCCTCCTGAGGCCGCCTCACCGAGTGAGAGCAGCCACGCCTGCGGATCCACCTCCGAGGCCTTGGCCTCGATGGGGTGCGCGGCGTACCCCTGCCGCAGCACCGCACCGGTGTCCGTGTCGCAGACGACGATGTGCGTGAAGGCGGATGAACTGTCCAAGCCGGCCACTATGCCCATGGGCACGATTCTGCCGCACCCGGAGACCGTTCCGTACGCGGACCGTTCCGTACCGGGCGTGCGCCCGGTACGGAACGGGCCTCAGGTGTTCGTCGTGCCCCAGTCGTCGCTGCCGCTGTGGCCGTTGCGCTCCCGCAGCGAGCGCACCCGTTCGGAGACGGACACGGGGACCTTGTCCCCGACCTTCTCGCTCACCGAGTGGTACGCCTTGCCGGCGAAGTCCCGGCCGCCGTGCGCGGCGGACTCCGCCGCGTTCCGCACAGCGGGGTTCTCGGCCAGTGTCTGCGCGGCCTTCTTGAGCTGCTCGTAACGCTCGCGCCCGGCTCGCGTGCCGAGCACGTAACCGAGCGCCACTCCGGCGATGAACGTGAGCCGGTACCGCATGGCTGCCACCCTTCCTTCGCTCCGTGCGACGTGTGCTGCCCGCCTACCCGCACACACCGAGATCACCCCGGGAGATACCGATTGGCGGAGCACCCCCCTGGTTGCGCTAATGTATGTGTCGCAGCGAACGCGCGCCGCTCGGCAGCCGCCAGGCAGGTACGATTCGAGGCAACGCAGCAATCCCCTGTAGCTCAATTGGCAGAGCAGCCGGCTGTTAACCGGCAGGTTACTGGTTCGAGTCCAGTCGGGGGAGCGCGATCCCCTGTAGCTCAATTGGCAGAGCATTCGGCTGTTAACCGGAGGGTTACTGGTTCGAGTCCAGTCGGGGGAGCGATACGGAAAAGGGCCCCTCGGGGTCCTTTTTCGTGTGCCCGTTTCGTGTGCCCGCGCAAGGGCGTCGGTGACTCTTTTGGGGTGATTCCGCACCGCCCGGAACCGGGCAGCACGCAGCGCAGTCTTCATGGTCACGCGAAGCCGACCATCCGCAGCAGGAGATCTTATGACCGGCTATGCTGCGGCAGAAGGCGCGCACACTTGTACGCGCCACGCCGTGACGGGGCGGTAGCTCAGCCGGTTAGAGCAGCGGACTCATAATCCGTCGGCCGTGGGTTCGAGTCCCACCCGCCCCACCGAGCGTCCCCAGGCAGAATCGTTCTGACCTGGGGAAACGTGTCTTCTGGGGTCATTCTGCGTTAGGTGTTCGCCTCACGGTGGTGTGGCGGACGTGGGTCTTCGTGCGTCGATGGCGCTTCCCGTATGGCTGTGACCTGGACTTTTCTAGTCTCGGAGCCGTGGGAGGGTTAAGAGTGGTCCCACGGCCGTAGAACGAGATGCCTCACCCCTTACCTCATCGAGATCGCCCCTCTGTACGTGGCTTGCTCTCAGGCTGGCCTGAAGCATCTCTGCCCGGAACCGCATGCGATCTCGATCCCCTGGTGTCCGACTTCCCCGTCACCGACCGGGGGCGGGGCTTTCTGGGTCCGCGCGGAGTGCGGCTACAGAAGCGAGCACGGAGACAGCTGCCAGTGCGCCGAACAGTTGCGGGTAGCCGCCCAGCGGAATCGCCAGTGCGGCACCTGCGAACGGGGCTTCAGGAACGGGCCCTTCGCCGCCGCGCTGTTCCACGGCATCAGGGTTGACGGGCTCAGCGACCTGGATCTGCCCTACACCCCTCCGCCCGGATCGCCGTGGGACGCGGTCGAAGTGGCAGCCCAGGCCGCTTTCGATCACACCGCGCTCAAGATCGATAGAGCAACAACTCCTCAGGTTGCGACGAGCTCCTGCTCGTGGTCCGGCACCTTGACCTTGGTCTTCTTGTTCGGCAGCGAGAGCCGGAAGACCTTGCTCCACGCGGAGAACACCTGCTTGGGCAGCGGCCCGGTGACGTACTCCAGCTCGTACTTCTCGAACAGCGCGCGCACCTTCACCGCGACCTCGGCGTACCGGTTGCTTGGCAGGTCCGGGAACAGGTGATGCTCGATCTGGTGCGACAGGTTGCCGGTCATGAAGTGCATGGCCCTGCTGCCGCTGATGTTCGCCGAGCCCATCATCTGGCGCAGGTACCACTGTCCGCGCGTCTCGCCGTTGATCGACCGGCGCTCGAAGACCTGCACGCCCTCGGGGAAGTGCCCGCACATGATCACCGAGTGGGTCCAGATGTTGCGGACCAGGTTCGCGGTGAACGTGGCGGCGAGCGTGGTGGGAAACGAGGGGCCCGACAGCAGCGGGTGGATCACGTAGTCCTTGAGCACCTGCTTGCGGATCTTGCGGCCCACGGCCTTGGCCCGCGCGCGGAACTCCGGGTTCTTGCGGCGGCGCTTGGTGAGATTCTTGCCGAGCTCCAGGTCGTACGCTGCGATGCCGTACTCGAAGAAGCAGGCGTTGAGGAAGTTCCACAGCGGCTGGCCGAGGTGGAAGGGGTGCCACTTCTGGTCTTCGTCGACGCGCATGATGCCGTAGCCGAGGTCGTTGTCCTTGCCGATCACGTTGGTGTACGTGTGGTGCAGCTCGTTGTGCGAGTGCTTCCACTGATCGGACGGTGAGACGTGATCCCACTCCCAGGTGGTGGAGTGAATCTTCGGGTCTCGCATCCAGTCCCACTGACCGTGCAGGACGTTGTGGCCGATCTCCATGTTGTCCATGATCTTCGCCACGGACAGCCCGGCGGTGCCGAGCAGCCACGCGGGCGGGAAGACCGAGAACAGCAGCACACCCCTGCTGACCAGTTCGAGCTTGCGCTGCGCCGAGATGACCTTACGGATGTAGGCGGCGTCCTTCTCGCCGCGGCCGGCGATCACCTCGTCACGGATCGCGTCCAGCTCGCGGCCCAGCTCCTCGATCTGCTCCGCGGTCAGGTGGGCGGTGGGGTCGATGGCGGTCAAGGTGCTCCTACCGTTCGATGTCACAGGGGCCCGCCGCGGCGGACACGCAGGTCTGGATGAGGACACCCGGCTCGGCCTCGGTGATCTCGCCGGTGCGCAGGTCGCGGACAGCGCCGGCCTTGAGCGGTGTGACGCAGCCGAAGCAGATGCCCATGCGGCACCCGGAGGGCATGAGCACGCCGGCCTCCTCGCCGATGTCGAGCAACGGCGTGTCGCCGTCCGCGTCGATGGTCTTGCCGGTGGCGCTGAACGTGACCTCGCCGCCGTCGCCGGCGGCGACGATGCTGGGGCGGAACCGTTCGGTGTGCAGGCGTTCTTGGACGCTCTGTTCGGCCCAGTGCTCTTCGGCGGCGTCGAGCATGCCTGCGGGCCCGCAGGCCCAGGTCTCGCGCTCGGCCCAGTCGGGCACGAGTTCGTCGAGACGAGCGATGTCGAGCTTGCCCTCTGTGTCGGTGTGCACCTCGGTGAGCCGAAGCTTCTTGTCCGCGACCAGGCCGTGCAGTTCCTCGCGGAAGATCACGTCTTGAGGCTGTGGCGCGCAGTGGACCATGACGACGTCGTCGAACTCGACGTCGCGCAGCATGCCCATCACGGGCGTGATGCCGCTGCCGGCCGTCAGGTAGAGCACCTTGGCGGGCTTGGCCTGCGGCAGAACGAAGTCACCGGTCGGCTGGTCGAGCTGGATCAGCGTGCCCGGTTTCGCCCTGCGGACCAGGTGGTTGCTGACCTTGCCGTCCGGGATCGCCTTCACGGTGATCGTGACGCGGCCGTCCTGGCGGTTTGTCGGCGAGGTGACGGAGTAGGCACGCCACAGGCGCACCCCATCGACATCGACCCCGATCCGCACGTACTGACCGGCTGTGTGGCCGCGCCAGCCCCGTCCCGGCCTGATCACGACAGTCGCGGCGTCACCCGTCTCGGGGTGCACGGCCTCGATGCGCCCACGCAGGTCAGCGCCCGCACGCAGCGGGCTGACCAGGTCGAGGTAGTCCGACGGCAGCAGCGGCGTCGTGACCATCTCCAGCAGTTTCCACGCCCTGCTGCGGAGGGCTGCACTCGTCATGACTCCAGCTTGCTGTGCCTCCAGGCGTAAAGTCCTGACCGCAGGACGTAAATTTGGTCGGCTGAATTGTTCGCAGGGAACAAAACGTGAACCATGCAATCCGGAAGGCCAGCGAACTGGCCCTCAACGAGACGACGGTCACCGCAATTCGGGCCGCGCTGAAGACCACCGCCGACGAGGTCGTACAAGCGATCATCGACGAGGTCCCTCCCTACGCCAACGCCCTTTCGGGCCGCATGGGCGCCACCATCCGCCGAGCCGTCCGCACCGCCCTGGGGCACTACCTGAACCTCGCGAGCGGCAACGCCACAGGCGGCGACGCCGGAGACGCAGCCTACGAGCTGGGCCGCGGCGAGGTGCGCGACGGCCGTTCGATGGACGCCCTGCTCAGCGCCTACCGCGTCGGCGCCCGCGTGGCCTGGCGATGCCTGGCAGCGGGCGCCGTACCCGCAGGTCTGCCCGCCGCCGAGGTCGCCAAGTTCGCCGAACTGACCTTCGCCTACATCGACGAGCTCTCCGCCGCGAGCGCCGCGGGCCACGCCGACGAACTGGCCGCCCGGGGCAGGGCCCACGAGCGCCACCTGGAACACCTGGCCCGCGACCTCCTCGCCGGCGCCAGCCCGGATGTGCTGCTGGCCTCTGTCCAACGGGCCGGGTGGCAGCCTCCGGTCTCGCTGACCGCGGTCCTGCTGCCCGCTGCCCAGGCCCGGCCCGCCTACCGCGCGCTCGACCCGGGCACCCTCGTCCTCGACGATCTGCCGGACGCCACCGGTGTGCTGCTCGTCCCCGATGCCCACCGATCACATCTCTTGCGGCAGCTAACCGACCGCACCGCCGTGGTCGGCCCGGCCCGGCCATGGACTCGTGCGTCCGCCTCGTACGCACGAGCCATACGCGCGCGCTCCCTCTCCCCTGATATTCGCGACACCGAGGACCACCTGCCCGAACTGGTGCTGAGGGCCGACGCGGACGCGTTCGCAGACCTGCGTGCCCGAGCCCTCGCACCCTTGCGGACTTTGCCTGACGCGACCGCGCGGCGGCTGGAGGAGACGTTGCGGGCGTGGCTGCTGCACCAGGGCAGGCGGGACGAGGTGGCGGCGGCGCTGTTCGTCCATCCCCAGACCGTCCGGTACCGGATGTCGCAGCTGCGAGAGCTGTTTCCGGATCTCGCATCGCCACACAGGGTCCTTGAACTGACCCTTGCGCTCGGTCTTCGGGTCAGCTGACGCGCTCCTGGACCGCGTCCGCGAGCAGGACGGTTGCAACTTCCGAGATCGCGCAGATCATCCGCGCTTCAGTACTCCAGCTGGCCTTCGCTGTCTGGCCTGCGGGCTCGCGGGTTTCGCCGGGCGGCTGGAGTGTAGCGGGTTGTACAGAGGCCAGGGGAGGTCTCACAGAGGCTGCCCCTCGAACGTGCGACAACACCGCAGGTACTGACAGCGACGGGCGACTGCTTGATGTCTCCGGCGCCGGCCGACCAGCTGCCGAAGAGCAGTGGGCGCCGGGCGCTCGCCGGCGTCGGGGGTGCCCAGCATCGCTACCGAAATCCGGCACGGGGCGGGTGTTCGTGCTACGTTGTGGGTAGTTGCAGTTGTGGTACCCATAAACTTGTGTGCACTCGACGGGCGTGTTCCGTGGGTGCATTTTTTGTTTGGCCGGTCATCTCCGGATGGGCTCATCGCGGCGACGCGGACTCCGCACAGTGCGGTTTTCGGTTCTGCCCCTGTCTTGAGGAGATACACATGGCTACTGGCATCGTGAAGTGGTTCAACGCGGAAAAGGGTTTCGGCTTCATCGAGCAGGACGGTGGCGGCGCTGACGTCTTCGCCCACTACTCGAACATCGCCGCCCAGGGGTTCCGTGAGCTCCAGGAGGGCCAGAAGGTCTCCTTCGACGTCACGCAGGGCCAGAAGGGCCCGCAGGCGGAGAACATCGTTCCCGCCTAAGCGCTGACGCGCACCACCGGGTAGGGCCCGCACCGCAAGGTCGCGGGCCCTGTCCGTCGCCCGCACCCGTCACTCCCCGTACCGGGCCTGCGACCGCGGGTCGTATCGAATTTCCTGCCTGTCAGGCGGCAGCTCGCAGCCCTGAGGCCGCGCACCGCTTTTTCTTCCCCCGGACTTCATTGGTCCGGCGTGTCGCCCACCCGCGCGGTGGCGTGATCCTTCGAAGTGCGTTGGCGCGGATGATTCCGCCCCACTTCGCTTCTCCTCATTTCTTTCGGTTCGTCTCTTGATGCCTTCGTGCGGCGTGTTCGCTGCTGGGGCCTTCTGGATGCGTGCCGTCTCCAGGAAGGTTCTCCTTGAACCCCGTTCGTTCCACTCGCTCGTATTCCAGCTCCAGTTCCACCAGCCGCAGCGGCGCTCCGAGCGCCGGCGGTTACAGCCGTTCGGCCCCGAGCCGTTCCGGCGGCTCCGGCCGCTCCGGCGGCTACGGCGGCTACGCGGGCTCCGGCCGTTCCGGCGGATCGAGCCGACGCCCCTCCGTGCAGGGCGAGTTCGCCCTGCCGGTCACTCTCACCCCGGCACTGCCCGCGGTGGAGACCTTCGCCGCTCTGGACATGCCGGCCGCCCTGCTGACCACGCTGGCCCACGAGGGCATGGCGGTCCCGTTCCCGATCCAGGGTGCGACCCTGCCCAACGCCCTGGCCGGCCGCAACGTCCTGGGCCGCGGCCGTACCGGCTCCGGCAAGACCCTCGCCTTCGGCCTGGCACTGCTGGCCAGGACCGCTGGACAGCGCGCCGAGCCGCTCCAGCCGCTCGCCCTGGTCCTGGTACCGACCCGCGAGCTCGCCCAGCAGGTCACCGACGCCCTGACTCCGTACGCCCGCTCGCTGCGGCTGCGGATGGCCACCGTGGTCGGTGGCATGTCCATCGGACGGCAGATCCATCTGCTGCGTGGTGGCGCCGAGGTCGTCGTCGCCACCCCGGGCCGCCTCAAGGACCTGATCGACCGGGGCTCCTGCCGTCTGGACCAGGTCAACATCACGGTGCTCGACGAGGCCGACCAGATGGCCGACATGGGCTTCATGCCGCAGGTCACCGCCCTGCTGGACCAGGTGCGCCCGGACGGACAGCGCATGCTGTTCTCCGCCACGCTGGACCGCAATGTCGACCTGCTCGTGCGGCGTTACCTGCACGACCCGGTCGTCCACTCCGTCGACCCGTCGGCCGGAGCGGTCACGACGATGGAGCACCATGTGCTGCACGTCCACGGCGCGGACAAGAACGCCGTGGCCACGCAGATCGCCGCCCGTGACGGCCGGGTCATCATGTTCCTCGACACCAAGCATGCCGTGGACAAGCTCACCGACCACCTGCTGAACAGCGGCGTGCGGGCCGCGGCGCTGCACGGTGGCAAGTCCCAGCCGCAGCGGACCCGCACCCTGGAGCAGTTCAAGACCGGGCACGTCACGGTTCTGGTCGCCACGAACGTCGCCGCGCGCGGCATCCACGTCGACAACCTCGACCTGGTCGTCAACGTCGACCCGCCGAGCGACCACAAGGATTACCTGCACCGTGGCGGCCGCACCGCGCGCGCCGGTGAGTCGGGCAGCGTCGTCACGCTGGTCCTGCCCAACCAGCGCCGTGACATGATCCGCCTGATGCGGGACGCGGGCATCACCCCGCAGACCGCTCAGGTCCGCCCCGACGAGGCGGAGCTGACCCGGATCACCGGAGCGCAGGCACCCAGCGGCGTCCCGTGCGTCATCGCCGCGCCGGTCGTGGAGCGTGCCAAGCGCAGCTCCTCCGCCTCCCGCGGACGGCGCAGCCGCTTCGCCCAGGCCCGCCGCTCCGCCTCCAGCGAGCGCCCGGCGCCCCGCGTGGCCGTCGCTGCGTAACCATCCCCACCGGCACCGCTTTCGCATCGGCCTTACCCGGCAATATCCGGTCAACACTGTGTGGGTGTCCATCAGCAGTCCGTACGCGTCGCGCGCTGCGCGGGCCGAGGGGCTCGGCGGGATGGAGGAGTGAGGGGAGTGACGGATGGTGGTCGGCGCGGTGTGCGACGCATCGAATTCGGCGTGCTGAGGGGCGGACCGGGTGGTCCCGTTCACTCTGTCCGGGAGGCGAGCGGGAGCTGCATGCATGCCTCGGCTGTCCTGCCAGCCTAATACGCCAGGGCTGGCAGGACAGCACTTGGACGAGCGCGCGACGGCCGCCCGTGGGCTACAAGGGCGCGGGCCTCAAGACTGGGCAGGCGACCGTGATGGAATACGAACGCTTTGAGGCCGGACCGGGTGCCGGTCGTTTCGGCCTCGGGAAGGCAACCTGCAGGTCGAGTGGTCAGGAGACCCCGTATTCGACCAACGACAGGTGACCTGCCCACAGGGTCAGGTCAGTAGCGGCTGCACGGTCCCACCCGACCTCGTCACCCACTGCGGCCACCCTGATCGTCGCGAAGTTCACCAAAGGCCAGTGCCGGCCCTGCCCGGCCGCAGCCAGTGCACCAGCTCCAGCGAAAACGCCCGGACCGTGGGCTTTCCCCCGCAAGAACTCCGTGACCTGCAGCTTCGAGTCCGCACCGAGCAGCAGACAGCCGAGTGGAAGATCCGCTACGCGGTCCGCTCCGGAGTCGAGGGCACAGTCAAAGAGTTCGCCCACGGCCACGGCATGCGCCGCTGCCGCTACCAAGGACAGGACAAGGCCCACCTCCCAGAGTCAAGCTCAACCCCCAACCAGCTGAGGGGAAGAGCGACCCTGGGGATTTTCACGAATCCTCATCAGCACCCCGTTGCCGTGTTCGCCCGCCGCTCTCGACGCCGAGCTGCACGCCGCCCTGGCCGCTTTCGACGCTGCGGCCGCTCCGTGGCGTGAGGCCCTCGAGGACCTGCACGAAGACGTCCTCGCCGAAACCGCCACCGAAGCGCGGGCCTTCGGCGCCGGCCCGGCGGCCGCCGTCGTCGACGGGCTGGTGCGTGGCCTGCTCGGGCAGTTGGCCGACTGGCAGCAGTTGATCGGCGAGCTGGGCCGCGCGCTCACCACGGCAACTGAAGGCCGACCGCTACCCGGCTGGTCCACCGACGCCGGCCGCACCGAGGACATCGGGTGGCGCCGGCCCCGCACCACGCTGCTCGAGGCCGTCGCACGCCACCACCACGCTCACCTGCTCGCCGCCATCGTCGAGCTCGACGGTGAGCTGGAGCTCCCAGCTACCCGTAACGGGCGCTTCAGGGGCGCGGTCATCCCAGAAGGCCGCGCGGTCAGCGCCGGCGGCCGCCGCCGATGCGGCGGTCGTCCGCCAGTGCGGTAAGCGGGCCGAACTCGCGGGCAAGCTGGTTCCACGTCAGAACCTCGCCACAGCGGGCCGGGAACTCCTTCGGGTTGAACTCGGGCATGGTCCAGGTGCCAGTGCCCCGGTCCCGCAGCCACAGGTCCCCGTCACCGTCGACCACGGTCGGCGGGACCGGTACGGGCTCGGCCTGATCGGTGGGCTCCCAGGTGACCCGGCCCGGGTGGGAAACGCGGCGCAGCTCGGTGGTGGCCAGCCGCGCGGCCAAGTCACGGGTGGACTCTTCGGCGTCCTTGACCGACGCGAGTCGGAATGCGTCGTCAAGTACGGGCAGGGCTGGATTCTTGCTGCGCTTTGAACTCATACGCTGACTACCTCCGGTGGGGGGCGTCACATCCGTTATGGCGCCCCGTAGAGGAACACGGTATCCGAGGCGGGAGCCGGGCCGGCTACGACCACTGTCCAGGTGGAGGCGCTGGCACACCGGGCGGTGGGGCTAGGTGGTGAGCTGGTCATGGACATGGCGCACCCGTGGTGGTAGCGCTCAGATATGGCGGTCCGGGTCTGAGAAGGTGAGGCCGCCGGGGGCGAGCGGACGTCGGGCCGGGGCGGGTGCGGGCTCGGGCTCGGTCTCGCCGGGCGGCTGGCGGAAGTCGGCGCTGCCCGCCTTCTCCGAGCCCGCTTCCGACGCTCCCGTACCCGCCCAGGCGGGTGGGCGCCGACTGATGCCGGTCGAGCAGCGATGCGGGCCACAACGTCTGCCGGCTCGGCGTCCAACGGCATCATGCGCGTCCACGCCAGCACCGGGCGGCGGCTCTGCGGGGTCGGGAAGGGGCGGCGGTAGACCTCGAGATCGGCAGGGGCGAGCGGGGTGGCGAGAGTGTCAGGGAGCCCCTCGATGAACAGTGACTTCTCCAGGATCATCTCCTCGCCCACTCCAGGGGTGCGCAGGAGAGTGAACAACTCCCGGCCGGCTTTCGGGAATTCATCGCCGATCAGCGGCTTGATGATGGTCTCGGTGAAGGCGATGCCGCGGACGCGGCCCGGGAGGCGGGCGGCGCGGTCGAAGGCGAGCGCGCCGCCCCAGTCGTGGCCGACGAGAACGGCCTCGGTGATGCCGAGTGCGTCGAACCAGGCGTCGAGGTAACGGGCATGGTCGTCGAAGGAGTAGGCGAGGTCGGGCTTGCCGGAGTCGCCCATGCCGATGAGATCGGGCGCGAGAAGGCGACGGCCGGGCGCGGCAACTCCAGGCAGGACGTTTCGCCACAGGTGGGAGGAGGTGGGGTTGCCGTGGAGGAAGACGAACGGCAGCCCGTCGGGATCGCCGCTCTCACGGTAGTGAAGGGTGGAGTCGAGAACAGGAAGGGTGGGCATCGCGGTGTCACTTCGCTTTCCGTACGGGGAATTCAGAGGTTGAGGCTCAGCACGCGCTCGACAGAGATCTCGATGACGACCAGATCCGGCGGGGCGGGAGGGGCCATGCGATACCGGTCGGTGTAGCGGCGCACCGCATCGGCCACACGCGTGTCGTCATCGCTGACCGCAGCCCGGCCTTCGAGGGTGACCCAGCGGAAGCCGTCCGCCTGGCAGAGCGCGCCACGAGCCATGGGGCCGCCCGCCGCCACGTTCCGGGCCTTACGGGTCCCCGCGCGGGTAGCTACCCGGGCCAGGCCGGCGGCAGCGTCGAAGGTGAAGCGGACAGGGGTGACGTGCGGGGTGCCGTCGGGACGGATGGTGGCGAGGGTGGCTGCGTGAGGGCGGGTGAGGAACGCCCGTGCAGCGGCTGGCAGTTCAGCGGTCGCTCGGCTCACTTCTTCTTCACGCCCTCGTTCCAGATCAGCTTGGCGATGTTCGGCTTCACGGCCGTGGTGATGACACCCATGGCCGTGCGGACGTACCGCTGTTCCTCCAGTTCGCGCAGCATGCTCGCGGCGAGGTCTGCGCGGGCGGTGAAGACGCCGTCGGCGCTGGTCTCAGCGGTGCGGTAGTCCGTGACGGCCGGGTGCTCGAAGAGGCCTGAGGGCCGGACGAGAGTCCAGTCGAGGCGTGTCTCCCGGATCACGGCCTCCATACGGCGCATGTCCTCGTGGAGGGTTCGGCCCAGGCGCCGGTTCACCAGCGGGTCGAGTACATGGTTGAAGAAGTGCGCGCCGGTTGGCCGCCACTTCGGGTCGGCGATGCTGGAGCTGACGGCGAGCAGGCGCTTGATGCCGTGGCGGGTCATGGCCGCGGTGATGGCCGTGGCGCTCGCCGAGTACGTGGTGATGGTCTCCTTGCTGAAGCGCGCACCCAGCGCGGAGAGAACGGCGTTCGTCCCGCTGACCGCGGCGTCGACGGCCGCCGGATCGGTGGCATCGGCGACAGCCACGGTCAGGCCGGGCCGTGCGGGCAGAGAGCCGGGGCGGCGGGTCACGGCGACGACCTCGTGCCCGGCAGTGAGGGCCTGGTCAGTGAGGTGGCGGCCGGTCGGCCCGTTGGCGCCGAAGACTGCGATACGCATGGTCTCGGGGTATCCCTTCGTGTGGATCGCGGAACACCCTTGACTGTGCCGATCACGGAACACAGGCTCAACGCTGATGAATAACGCCGCCCCTGCCCCCGTCCGCACCCGAGGCCGTCCCCGCGGCAACCCGCCGACCCGTGAGTCGATTGTCTCGGCGGCCCGGTCGCTGTTCCTGGAACGCGGCTACCGGCGCACCACCTTGCGCGCGGTGGCCGGGGCAGCCGGCGTCGACCCGGCGCTGATCGCGTACCACTTCGGCTCGAAGAAGGGCCTGTTCGCGGACGTGATGCAATTCCAGTGCGCCCAGGCGCTGACCGTGGACGACGTCCTCGACGGCGACCGGGCCACCCTCCCCGACCGCCTGATCGACGCGGTGACGGACCTGTGGGAAGACGCTGACTTCCGTCGGCTCACCGTCCAGGGTGATGAGGCGGCCGAGGTCATCCGCGAATACCTGGAACGGGAGCTGCTGGCCCGGCTTGTTGAATTTCTCGGCGGCCAGGACGCCACCGCCCGAGCCACGGCCTTGGTGACGATCCTCGGCGGCCTCATCTACACCCGCTACCTCAACCCGCTCCCCACCCCGGCCGCCTTCTCCCCGGCCGAGGCCCGCCACATCCTCGCCCCGGTGCTCCGCGCCGCACTGGACCCGAGGCCACGTACTGCGGCAATCACCAGAGCGGGCCACCGTGGTTCGCCGACCTCCGGCGGGGGTCTCGTACGGCCTTGACCGCCTCATTGCCCCCGGCGCAGTTACGCCTGGAGGTAGCGGTGCAGGGAGGTCTTCGGGATGCGGATGATCCTCAGCAGCCGCCGACCCTCGTCATCATCAATCTCGCGTACACGCACTCGTTCTGCCACCCGCACACAGTGACCGCCGCCTGCCGTCCGGAGAAGGACTCCGGGCGGCGCGTCACATCACAACAGGGCAAACGTTGCCTGATCCGGCACTAGCTAGACGATATTCAGGCCCGTCGGGCTGCTCTTGCCATCTGCTGGGGACTTCACCGCACCGGCGACCCGTTACAGAGTGCGACTGGCTGCGGTGTGTCGAGCGGCAAAGGCAGAGCTGCCCGTCGTACCCCGGGGTGATTCGGCGATACTGAAAGGCGAGCCTCCCCCCCCCAGGCCCGCGGGGAGGCTCAGAGAGACCGTGCGGCGGGGACGAAGTGGTGTGGCGAACACCTAACCGATGCCCATTCGAGCGGGATCGAGGGGGATGCAGCCGGATGGAAACGGGCTGTTTTGTCCGTCGTTTTGGCATCGTCGCAGGTTAGAGGCGTCACTTGAATGGGTTCGAGTCCCACCCGCCCCACCAAGCATCCCCAGGCAGAATCGTTCTGACCTGGGGAAACGTGTTTTCCGGGGGCATTTCGCGTGTGGCGGACGCCTCGCGAGGGTGTGGCGAACATAGGTCTTCGCGCATCGAAGACGAGCCCTGAACCGCTGCGACCTGGGCTTTTGTGGGGAAGCCTCCCTGGGAACGTCACGAGCGGTCCCACGGCCGTGACGCAGGGATGTGACGGCTTCCCTCCCATGCCTGCCGCTGACGTTGGCGCAACAGGAGGGCTTCCGGGGATACGCGCTGACACGCCCGAGGGCTCCGGCCCGGGTCTACGCGGGCATACGTGTCGGGCGTCGACTGTTCGCTCGGAGGACCGCATCCTCGGCGGCTGGCCCGGGCGCTCCAACGGGGCGCTGACCATCGTCGCGCTCACCGCGGAGGGGCGCAGGTTCCCCGCAACGCGCCTTCTATGACCAGGTCGGGCCCGCGGCCAGACGCCGGACAGCGAGAAGCGTCAGCGACCCGCAGCTCCGGAAGTCGAGCTGCGGGTTGTTGACGCTGAAGAGATCGCCCAGCTGAAGACCGGCGTCGAAGCCCTCGTCGGCGAATCGCATCAGGCCACGGTCGATAACCAGATCCTGCACCAGGAGCTGGCGGAGCGTACCCCCGTGGGCCGCGCACTGCCCGTGCAGCTCCGGCCGCCCTGGACCGCGCATGCGAAGCCCGACCATGGGAAGGGCGAGACGGAGTGAGCGATCAGTGGCTGCGGAGCGCGTACATACGAGTTACGCAGCGGCACTCGCCTGCGGAGTGAGCTCCACGGGATGGGCCTGCTCGACGCGGTCGCGGCGGGTGTACATGTCCCAGTAGTGCTCGGCGAGTTGGTCCGGGTGCACAGTGGGAAACTCCGGGCCGGCATCCTCAGCGTCCGCCGGCGCATCGGCCCGGGCCATGGAGGTTTCGGCGCCCTCGCTGCCGGTGATCACGGCAGCGATGGTGAGGGTGCCGGCGTAGACACCGGTGCCGGCGAGTTCGGCGTTGAGGGAGTAGAGGTAATTGCGGGCGCCGGACATCACCGGGCCCAGGCCGCTGAGGTGCGGCATCGGCTGCACCGCCGAGTAACCGGTGGTCATCAGAACGGCGCCGTCACCGCGTTCGCGCATCTCCGGCAGTACGGCGTGGAACACCTCCACCGGGGTGAGCAGGAACAGCCTGGAGAGCCTCTCCAGCGTGGCCGCGTCCAGGTCGACAGCCGGGGTGAAGGTCTGGTCGCCGCCGAGCGGCCCGTACTCGACGACGTCGATCCGGCCGAAGCGGTCACGGATGGCCTCGACCAGTGCCGGAACCTGCGCGGGGTCGGAAAGATCGGCGACGAAGGCGGCGGCGTCGATGCCCTCGTCGGCGAGCTGTGCGACGAGGGCATCCAGCCGTTCCTTGCGCCGGGCTACCAGGGCGACGCGGAATCCTTCGCGGCCGAAGCGGCGGGCGACGGACACGCCGAGCCCGGTACCGGCGCCGAACACGGCGATCACTTTGGACATGGGACTGCTCCTTGCTACCGAGATATATTGACCCTTGGGTCAACTTGCTCTGCGACCGTAACATGCAACTTGACCCTATGGTCAAGTTGTATGGGTCGAAGAGTGCGACCATGGGGGCCGGACACACGACCAGGAGGAACGCCGGATGCGGGCTGACGCGCAACGCAACGCGGAGAAGCTGCGCACAGCAGCGGCCGAGCTTTTCCACGAGCGTGGCTTGCAGGCTCCGCTGAAGGAGATCGCCCGCCGCGCCGGCGTGAGCCACGGCACCCTCTACAACCTCTTCGGCTCCCGCGAGGCGCTCATCGACGAGGTCGTCGCAGACCTGGCCGCCGCCCGCCTGGGCGATGCCGCCGAGCGCGCGCTCGCCCACGAGGACGCCTGGGCCGGGTTCGCGTACTACATCGAGACGGTCTGCGAACTGCAGACCACCGACCTCGCGATCAGAGATGTGGTCATCGGTCGCTACCCGGACGCCCGACGTCTGATGGCTGTCTGCGAGAGCACCAACGCCGCAGCCGCGCGCATCATCGAACGCGCCCAGCGAGCCGGATCCCTGCGCCCCGACTTCACGCGCGAGGACCTGCTGTTCATCTTCGGCACCAACTCCCTGCTGGCTCGCGCCGCCAAGGATCCCGCCCCCGACGCCTGGCGCCGCGGTATCGCCTTCATGCTCGACGGCCTTCGCACCGAAGCCGCCCACCCGCTCCCCACCGCCCCGCCGACCTCAGAAGCCGTTGTCCTATCGATCTTGAGTGCGATGTGATCGAAAGTGGCTGTCGGGGCGAGTGAACCTGGTCGTGACCGTGCATGAAGACAGGGCCTCTGGTGTAGTTCGGAGTGGCTGAGACGCCGATCGCACCTGGACAGCTGGGGCTGGGCTCCTCGTATCCACACCGGGCTGCGGGTGCGCGTGCAGCCTGACGGCAGCTATACGAGAACTGGGCACAGAGTTCGTGTTCGACCCGGACCGCCAGGCCGTGATCCTGGTCGGTGGTGACAAGCCCGGCATGGTCCGGCTGGTACCGCGTTGTGGTGCCCCAGGCGGAGCAGGCGTACGCGGAACATCTCAATCGCGTCCGAAGACGCCGGTGACGTGCGCGGGAGCCCCAGTACGATGGGGCGTGCCGTCGAATCCGGGCGGCACTTCCCGGGGAGGAGTGACGTGTCCATACCGCGCGGTCCAAGGCCCGGTGGACGTACGTCCGCCGTCGGCCGGAAGCGCCTGGATGACGACCGTCGCGGCGAGTTGCTCGGGCGCCTACAGGGGATCGTGCTGGAGGAAGGGTTCGCCCGGCTGACGGTGGACGTGCTCGCGTCGCGTCTGCAGTGCTCCAAGTCGACGCTCTACGCCATCTCCTCCAGCCGCCATCACCTCGTCGCCACCGTACTCAAGAGCTTCTTCAGGGACGCCGCCGAGCAAGTGGAGAAGGAAGTCGCCGAGGTCACGGACCCGGCGCGGCAGATCGCCACGTACCTGGCGGCCGTGGGCGCACAGATGCAGCGCATGTCGATCGCGTGCTACGAAGACATGCTCGACGACGACGCGACCCGGGAGATCTACACGGTCAACTCGGTCGCCGCGACGGGTCGCGTGCGCGAGATGATCCACTCGGGCGTGGGGTCGGGAGACTTCCGCGCGGTCCACGCGGAGTTCACCAGCGAAGCCGTCGGGCTGCTCATCGACGGCATCCACAGCCGCGATCTGCTCTCATCCACCGGACTGTCCTCCGGGGATGCCTTTATCGAGCTGAGCAACCTTGTGCTTGCGTCGCTCACCAAGGAACCGCGTCGGTCCTAGCGGGCGGGATTCCTGAGGTTCGGACGGGATCGCTTCCTTGATCACCGAGAGGCACTGCTCTGATCAGTGTCTATGGGTCTCCCCGACCGGATCTGCACCTTGAATTGCCGTCCGCGGACGGCGAGCACATGCATGCGTTCGCCCGGTTTGGGGCTGTCCAGTGGCGTCATGGTCCTGCGGATGATTCTCGGAGCCTTGTAGGAAACGTAACGCGGTACTAACGTACGTGAAATCGTACTCGAACCGGAGGTCACCTCCGGCGTTCCGAGATGAGGCAAGTGATGGTTCTCCCTGATCAAGGTCCTCCTGTAGATCTGCAAGACCGGGTCCGTGCACTCGTCGCCATGTACAGCGCCCCTGACGCCGGCGCTGCCCACCTGCTCTGTGACAGTCATCCGGCTGATGCCGTGGCCTACACGGTCGTGGAGCCGGATCTCACCGCGACCGTGCTCACGTACGGTCGGCTGAAGGCGGACTCAGAGCGGTTCGCCGCCGCCCTGGCCGGGCTCGGCGTGGGGCCTGGCGACCGCGTGGCCACGCTCATGGGCAAGAGTGTCGACTACCTGGTCGCACTGCTGGCGACGTGGCGGCTCGGCGCGGTGACAGTGCCGTTGTTCACCGCGTTCGCGCCGCCGGCCATCGCGCTGCGGCTGTCGGCCAGTGACACCAAGGTCGTCGTCTGTGACGCGGGCCAACGCCCGAAGCTCGACGCGGGCGAGGGCATCCCCGCGGATGCGAAGTGGCAGATCGTCGTCAGCGGCCCGGTCGAACGATCCGGCGATCTGGCCTTCGGCGACCTGCTCGCCTCGAAAGAGCCCGGCCACCCCGCCGTTGCCCTGGGCGGCCAGGCGCCGCTCGTGCACATCTTCACGTCCGGAACGACCGGCCACCCCAAGGGAGTTGTCGTGCCCACCGGGGCGATCGCCGGGTTCCGCGCCTACGCCGAGTTCGGCTGCGGAGTCCGCGCGGACGACGTCTTCTGGAACGCCGCCGACCCCGGCTGGGCCTACGGGCTGTACTTCGGGGTGATCGCCTCGCTGAGTCTGGGGGTGCCCAGCGTGCTGGTCCACGCCGGATTCTCGCCGGAACTCACCTGGCATGTGATGGACAAGCTCCGAGTCACCAACTTCACCGCCGCGCCCACCGTCTACCGGTCGCTGCGCACGTCCGATGCCCCGGTCCCGGACGGTCTCGCGCTGCGGTGCGCGTCGAGCGCGGGTGAACCCCTGACCCCCGACGTCAATGCCTGGGCGGCTGACGCGCTGGGCGTCGAAGTGCACGATCATTACGGGCAGACCGAGGCCGGGATGCTGATCAACAACCATCAGCATCCGTCGCTGAACAGGCCCGTACTGCCAGGGTCGATGGGGCACCCCATGCCCGGGTGGAGCCTGCGGGTGCTGTTCGAGGACCGCGACGAGGTCGCGCCCGTCGGCACAGCGGGCCGGATCGCCGCCGACCTCACCGCGAGCCCGTTCGCCTGGTTCGCCGGGTACGAGGGCGATGCGGCGAAGAGCGCGGAGAAGTTCAGTGCCGACGGCCGCTGGTACTACACGGGAGACGTTGGACGCGTCGACGAGGACGGGTACTTCCACTTCTCGTCCCGTGACGACGACGTCATCATCATGGCCGGCTACCGCATCGGACCGTTCGACGTCGAGTCGGTCCTGGCCACGCACCCCGCCGTGGTCGAGTGCGCGGTCATCGCGGCGCCCGACGAGGTGCGGGGCGAAGTGCTAGAGGCGTTCGTCGTCGTCAGGGAAGGCATGAGGGAAGGGGCCGACACGCCCGAGACCCTCGCCGCCGAGCTCCAGCAGCTGGTCAAGAAGCGATTTGCCGCCCACGCATACCCGCGCACCGTGCACTTCGTCGACAGCCTGCCCAAGACACCCAGTGGCAAGATCCAACGCTACGTCCTGCGCCGGCAGCGGCAACAGGACACCGGAGGCAGTTCGTGAGCACCACAGTCATCACCGATCAGGCCGGGTCCGCACGGTGGATACGGCTCAACCGGCCCGAGAGCCGCAACGCGATCAGCCCGGACCTGATCCAGTCCCTCGACCAGGCCCTCGCCGACGCCATGAGCGATCCGGGCACCGAGGTCGTGGTCATCGCCGGGAACGGACCCAGTTTCTGCGCCGGTGCGGATCTGCGCCACCTCCTGGGACTGACGCGATCCGGCGTGGAACCGTTCGCGTTCCTCCGCCGCATCACGGAGTGCTTCACCAACGTGGAGACGGCGCCGAAGCCGGTCATCGCCGCCGTGCACGGTCATGTGGTGGCGGGCGGCCTTGAGCTGGCGCTGGCCTGCGACGCGGTGGTGGCCCAGGCCGGCACGGTCATCGGCGACGGGCACATCCTCAACAACCTTCTGCCCGGCGCCGGTTCGAGCGTGCGCCTGCCCCGCAAGGTCGGTGAGCCGCTGGCGCGGCGCCTGATGCTGACCGGCGAGCTGCTGCCCGCCGAGGACTTCCTGCACAGCGGCTTCGTCCAAGCCGTCGCCGCCCCAGGGGAGTTCGAGGCGACGGTCAAGGGTGTAGCGGACTCCTACGCGGGGCTGCCGGTGGGCAGTCACGGGCGGATGAAGCAGATGCTCGCCGACCCGGGCACACCCGCGGCGCTGCGGCGCGAGCTCGACGTGTTCGCCGAGCACTGGCGGGAGCAGGACATCGCCACCAAGCTGACCCGATTCTTTGAGCAACGAGGCGTGAGGTAAAACCGTGCGACGTTACGTGGACCGAGTGGTCCTGATCACCGGTGCGGGCCAGGGCCTCGGCAGGGCCATGGCCCTGCGATTCGCCGCGGAAGGCGCCCAGCTGGCGCTCTGCGACGTCAATGAAGCGGCCGTGAAGGAGACCGCGGCGCAGTGCGGTGACGACACGGCGCGCGCGACGGTCGTGGACGTGGCCGACTCCCGGCAGGTGGACGACTGGGTAGCGGACACCCTCGCCTCCCGGGGACGTATCGATGTGCTGGTCAACAACGCCGGGGTGATCCGCGACAACCGCCTGGAGAAGATGACCGACGGCGAGTGGGACGCGGTGATCGACGTCAGTCTGCGCGGCATGTTCCACTGCACCCGCGCGGTGTTCGGGCACATGAAAGCGCAGCGGTACGGGCGGATCGTGTCCTTCTCCTCCATGTCCTGGCGGGGCAACTTCGGGCAGGCCAACTACGCCGCCGCGAAGGCGGGCGTGGTGGGCATGTCCCGCACCATCGCTCTCGAAGGCGCCCCGCACGGCGTGACCTCCAACGCCATCGCGCCCGGCCTCATCGACACGCCGATGCTCGCCTCCATGAACGACGCCGCCCGCGCGAAGCTCGCCTCCCGGGTGCCCATGCAGCACATCGGGGACCCGACGGATATCGCCGAAGCCGCCGCGTACCTCTGTTCGGAAGCCGCCGGCTATGTGACGGGCGTCGTACTCGATGTGGATGGCGGCATCGGCATCGGCGGCGCGATGCGCTGACAAGAACGTCAGTCGTGCGCTGCCGCGCCCCCGGCGCGGGCGCACAGCTCGCACTCCCCGGGCAGCTGAGCCAGCACATCGAAGCGGACCTGTTCTGAGCTGGGCGGGCTGGGTCATCCAGCGGGTCGTCGCTCTTGAGGACGTGCCGGGCCTCGGCTCCGAGAGATCCGGGGCCCAGGTAGGAAAGATCTCTCCCATTGTGGGCGGACCGCGGCGGAGGCACTCTCGAAACACGGCAACAAGCCGGAAACCCGGCAAAAGACCCAGGGAGAGCTTCGCATGAGCACCGCCGTCAGCTTCATCAGCAACAATCTGCGCATCGCGGGGCTGTTCTTCGCCCCCGAGGACCACGCGGGCGAGCGCTTGCCGGCCATTGTGATCGGCCACCCTGGCGGCGGTGTGAAGGAGCAGACGGCGAGCGTCTACGCGCAGCGTCTGGCTGACAAGGGCTACGCGGCCCTCGTCTTCGACGCGGCCTACCAGGGCGAGAGCGAGGGCCAGCCGCGAGGTCTGGAAGACCCCTACCAGCGCAGCGAGGACGTCAAGGCTGCCGTCTCTTACCTGACCACCCGCGACGAGGTGGACCCGGAGCGTATCGGCGCCCTGGGCATCTGCGCCTCGGGCGGCTACGTGCCCTTCGCCGCGCAGACCGACACCCGCATCAAGGCCGTCGGCACAGTCAGCGCTGTGGACATGGGCGAAGTGGTCCGAGGCGGCGTCGACGGCCGGCAGGGTCCGGCCGGCGTGCAGCAGATCCTCGACACCTCGGCTGCGATGCGGACCGCTGAGGCAGGCGGTGAGGGCCCGGCCTACACCTTCTGGATTCCGGAGTCCCTTGAGGAGGGCGGCGAGGGCTACGAGTACTACCGCACCCCCCGTGGCCAGCACCCCCGCTCCGACAACAAGCAGCTGGTACGCAGCCTGGACCGGATCGTCCAGTACGACGCCTACCGCTTCATGTCGCTGATCGCGCCCCGGCCCGTGTTGATGATCGCCGGGAGTGAGGCCTTCAGCCTGTCCCACAGCGAGAAGGCAGTCGCCCAGGCCCCGGAGACGAGCGAACTGTTCCTCGTCCAGGGCGCCACCCACATGTCGCTGTACGACCAGGACGAGCACGTCACCCCGGCCGTCGACAAGCTCGACGACTTCTACGGCAAGGCCCTGGCCGCCTGACCGCGTCCGCGGCTCGTCGGCAGCCGCACGAAGGCGGCCTTCCGCCTCGTCCACCCCAGCGCTTCCCCCCTCCCCGAACCAGGAATCACCATGGCTAAGAAGCTCAACGCCCTCGCCAACGGTTTCACCCCGCAGACCGTCGAGTTCCCCAGTGGAGACGGCACCGTCGTGGCCCATCTCTACCTGCCGAAGGACCACGACGCGTCCAAGCGGTACTCCGCTGTCGCCGTCGGAGGGTCGTTCTCCTCCGTGAAGGAGCAGATGAGCGGGATCTACGCCGGGGAGATGGCCCGCCGAGGTGTGATCGGCCTTGCCATCGACTACCGGAACTACGGGCAGAGCAGCGGCGCCGTCCGCCCGTACGAGGACCCGAAGTCCAAGGCTGATGACCTGTCGGCGGCGCTGCGTTTCCTGAGCAGCCGGTCCGACGTGTCGGGGGCGGGTCTCCTGGGCGTGTGCACCTCGGGTACCACCGTCATCGAGGCCGCGGCCAACGATCCGGAGGTGGGCGCCGTGGCGACCGTGGCCGGCATGTTCGTCGAGCCGGGAACGATCCCTCACGGGGACCGCCGCCGGGCGGAGGGCCGAGCGGCGCGGGAGAAGTACGAGAAGACCGGCATCGTCGACATGATTCCGGCCTACCACCCCTACAGCCGCAGGGCTGTGAACACCGTGCCCATGCCGTACTACCTGTCCGCGAAGCGCGGGAACGTGTCCGCGTGGCGCAACGAGTTCGCGGTGATGGCCTGGGCCGACATGCTCAGCGCTGACGCCGTGTCGAACGCTTCTAAGGTCACCGCGCCGACCCTGATGGTCCACTCGAAAATGGCCTCTTACCCGGGCCAGGCACGCAAGGTGTACGAAGGGCTCGCCGGGCCGAAGGAACTGTACTGGGGCAAGGGCCAGCACTTCAGCTTCTACGACCACCCCGGACAGGTGCGCGCCACCGCCGACCGCGTCGCAGCGCACTTCAAGTCCACGCTGAGCTGAGCCGGCCTCCGGTTCGGACGAACTAGCAAAGGAACTTCCGTGCGTGTCATCGTCTTCGGGGCCACCGGCATGATCGGGCACGGCGCGCTGCGTGCCTGCCTCCTCGATCAGGAGGTCACCGAGGTGCTCGCCGTCGTCCGCAGCCCGCTGGACGTCGCCCATCCCAAACTGCGGCAGATCATCCACGCCGACTTCACCGACTTCGGCCCCATCCAGGATCAACTCCAGGGCCTGGACGCGTGCTTCTACTGCCTGGGCATCTCGGCCGTGGGCCGCAACGAGGACGAGTACACGCGCGTCACCCACGACTACACCCTCGCCGCGGCACACGCCCTGCACACAGCCAGCCCTGATCTCACCTTCTGCTACGTCTCCGGCGAGGGCACCGACCCGACCGGCAAGAGCCGGCAGATGTGGGCACGGGTCAAGGGCCGCACCGAGAACGAGCTGGGCGCGATGGACATGACGGCGTACATGTTCCGCCCCGGCTACGTCCAGCCTGTGGACGGAGCCGTCTCGCGTACCCCCTTCTACCGGGGGGCGCACCGCGTCATCGGACGGCTCTACCCGCTCCTGCGGCGCGTCTGCCCCCGCTACGTCACCACCACCCAGGCCGTCGGCCGCGCCATGCTCGCCGTCACCCGCACCGAGGGGACGAGTCCGACCGTCCTGCGCAACGGCGACATCAACCACCTCACCCTCGGCCGCTCACCCGGCCACTCAGCAGCGGCGTAGCCCCTGCCCTGCGGCCCGGCCTCGGGCCGAGTACACCCCACCCACTCCCGAGATGGACTCGTTCCACGAGCTGCTCGCACATAGCCGTCCGCTCCGCCCGTCCGGGGAGCGCCGCCGGTCGGCTCGTGCTGCCCGCGTCCGGCGAGTTGGCACCACCACACTACGAAGAAGGAGTCCGGCACATGGACGTGAAGGTTGAACACAATGTCCCCGCGACGATGCGTGACGGCACCGTTCTGCGGGCCGACGTCTACCGGCCCGCCACCGGCGGTCCCTACCCCGTACTGCTGAGCCGTCTTCCCTACGGCAAGAACCTCCAGGTCAACACCTCACACCTCGACCCGCTCGCGGTGGCCCGGTCGGGCTTCATCGTCGTGATCCAGGACACCCGGGGCCGGGCCGCCTCGGACGGCGAGTGGCAGACGTGGACGAACGAGCCGGACGACGGCTACGACACCGTCCGCTGGGCCGCCGCACTGCCGGACTCCAACGGCAACGTCGGCATGATCGGAGTCAGTTACTACGGCAACACCCAGTGGACGGCCGCGCTGGCCGGGCCCCCGGAACTGAAGGCGATAGCCCCGCAGATCACCTGGTCCGAACCGCATGACGGGCTCTACTCCCGCGGCGGGGCCATGGAGTTCGCACTGAACACGTCGTGGACGCTCATGATGGGTGTGGACACCATGATGCGCCGTCACGCCGGCGACCCCGCCGGGCTCGGGAAGACACTGGGGGCCCTGGTCGCGGACATCGACCAGCTCGACACCTCGGTCTACTGGGAGCTCCCCGCCGGCAACTCGCCCGCCTACCAGCGCCACGGCCTGCACAACCAGGATCTGGGCTTCGAACACGCGCTGCGGGAACCGGAATGGAGCGCGGTCAACCGCGTCGCGGGGCGCCATGCGGAGATCGACGTGCCCAGCCTGAACCTGGGGGGCTGGTACGACGTCTTCTCCCAGGGCACCCTGGACAACTTCACCCAGGCCCGCGCCGCCGGTCGGCCGGCCAACCTGGTCATGGGCCCATGGACGCACGAGGTGTACACGGGGCAGATCGGCGACGTCAACTTCGGCACCGCCGCGGGCGTGGACGCCCTCGGCTTCCGCGGCCGGTTCGTCGACCTCCAAAACGCCTGGTTCCGCCAGTGGCTCACCCCCGAGGCCGAGGCGACCGGGCCCGGCCTGCCGCCGGTGCTGCTCTTCGTCCAGGGCAAGAACGAGTGGCGCGAGGAGCAGGAGTGGCCCCTGTCCCGCGCTGTCGACACGGACCTGTTCCTGCGTGCGGACCAGGGGCTCGCCTTCGACGCGCCGAAGGCCGACGAGGGCCGCGAGGCTTACGTCTACGACCCGGCCGACCCGGTCCCCACCACCGGCGGGCCGCTGATCTCGGCCACCGGGTACCGGGCCGGCCCGCTCGACCAGGCACCCGTGGAGGCCCGCGAGGACGTACTCGTGCACACCAGCGAGCCTCTGACCGAGGACCTGGAGGTCACCGGCCGAGTTCGGGCCATCCTCCACGCGGCGACCGACGCTCCCTCCACGGACTGGGTGGTCCGGCTCTGCGACGTCGACGAAAAGGGGGTGTCCCGCAACGTCGTGGACGGAATCCTGCGGGCGGACACCACGCCCGGCGAGTTCGCCGAACACGCGGTCGACCTGTGGTCCACCAGCTACGTGTTCCGCGCCGGGCACCGCCTGCGCGTCCACGTCACCTCCAGCAGCTTCCCCCGCTGGGACCGCAACCTCAACACCGGGGAACCCATCGGCACCGCGACGGACTTCCGCCCGGCCCACCAGGACATCGCCCACGACGCCGCACGGCCCTCCCGCCTCGTCCTCCCGGTCATCCCGGCCGCGAGCTGACCGCAGGACAGCGGACAGGAAGGTTGCCGACGGCCGCGGACCGCGGCCGTCGGCGACCTCGACCGACTGTCCTCCTCGACGAGACCCGTTTGCTCGGGCACCTCAGATGACTCCCGCCGCACCCGACGAGCTCGGCGATGGTCCGAGCAGCAGGAAGAGAAGGAACACCATGAAGCCCCGGCTCACCGTGCACATGCACACCACCTTGGACGGCAAGATCGAAGGACCTCACCTGTTCACCCGGGAAAGCCTGGCTTCCCAACGGCACTACTACAACTTGATCGTCGGTGAGGGCAGCCCCTTCCCCGGTCACCGCGGATGGCTCGCTGGCACCACGACCGGCGATCTGGCCACCCAGTACAAGAAGCCCGAACTCGACCCGAACGCCGCCGAGGTGCCCGAGGGAGACTTCATCGCCCCGCACGACGAGGAGATACACCACTTCTCCATCGACCCCCGGGGCCGCCTGGGCTGGGAGGAGAACTACCTCCAGTACTTCGACACCCGTGCGCACATCGTCGAACTGCTCAGCGGGCAAGCCTCCAACTCCTACAAGGCGTTCCTGCGCAAACGCGGGATCTCCTACGTCGTCGCCGGCAGCGACACACTGGACCTGGAGCTGGCCCTGGAGAAGCTGCAGGAGCACTTCGGGATGGAGGAGTTCCTCCTCGACGGCGGCGGCGGCGTCAACTGGTCCTTCATCAAGGCCGGCCTGGTCGACGAGGTGAGCATCGTGCTGAGCCCGGTCGCCGACGGCGCCACCGACACCGCGTCCCTCTTCGACGCCAACCCGAAGTACAACGACACCAACCCAGTCGCCTTCACCCTCATCAGCCACACCGTTCTCGACGACGGCTCCCTCTGGCTGCGCTACCGCGTCGACGGCCCCGCCACGCCGCTCAACTGACGGCGATCACAACGGAGACCAAGGTCGCCCAGGTCGCGGTCGGAGACTAGATCGTCCCGACCTCTGCCCGCACGTCGATCAACGGGAAACGACCATCTCCGTGCTCAGCTGGCGGTCTGCCCACCGTCGATGAGTCAGGAACTTTCTCCCGTCACAGACCTTCCTGCTCACCCCGCACAACGAAAGGCTCAATGATGCGCGCCGCACTACTGACCGGATACGAAGAAGACTTCGTCATCGACACGATTCCCGACCCGGTGATCACCTCACCGACCGACGTCATCGTCCGCGTCGGCGCGGCCGGCTTCTGCCGCAGTGACATCCACATCTGGCAGGGGCACTACGACGCCGTCCAGAAGGGTGCCGGCATCGACTTGCCGTTCGTGTGCGGTCACGAGAACGCAGGCTGGGTGGCGGAAGTCGGCTCGGCCGTGACCCATGTCGCGGTCGGCGACAGCGTCCTGCTCCACCTCTCGCCGTCCTGCGGGTACTGCAAGGCGTGCCGGGCCGGTGACGACATGCACTGTGTCGCCGGCATGTACACCGGAGTACTCTCGCCGGGCGGCTTCGCCGAGTACGTCAAAACCAACGCGCGCGCGGTCGTGCCGATCCCCAGCAGCCTGGCGCCCGCCGACGTCGCGCCCCTCGCCGATGCTGGTCTTGCGGCATACCACGCGGTGCGCAAGTCGCTTCCGCTCGCGGTCCCGGGCACCCGCACCGTCGTGCTGGGCGCCGGGGGCCTTGGGCACATCGCGATCCAGGCCCTTCGCGCGCTGTCCCAGACGGAGATCATCGTCGTGGACCGCAACCCCGCAACGCTTGACCGCGCCCGTGGCTGGGGCGCCGATCACACGGTCCTGTCGACGGAGGACCGTTCGCACGTCGCGGAGATCATGGAGCTCACCCACGGTGCGGGCGCCGAGGTGGTCCTGGACTTCGTCGGCGACGGGGGCGTCCAGCAAGACGGTGTCGATGTCCTCGCTACCAAGGGTGTCGACTTCTTCGTGGGGTCCGGAGCGAAGCTTGAGATCGACATTCAGAACCAGATGCTGATGCCGGAGCGAAGCTACGTGGGCAACAGCGGCGGCACCTACAACGAGCTCGTGGAACTCGTGGCACTCGCCCACAGGGGAGCCATCGAGATCAGCACCACGCGGTTCCCCCTCGAAGGGGTCAACGAAGCACTCCACGCACTCAACGACGGCAAGCTCATCGGCCGTGGCGTGCTCATGGTGTCCGAGAGCTGACAGATCATCTGCGCCCACAGGAAAGCGCAGCCGCCGGCATCGAGGTGCCTACGATCACGAGGGCAAACCGTCGAGATCCGTGCCCAAACGACGGCGGGTGCCGGCGCCGTCCGACCGCGGGCCATCGGAGCCGACAGGCGGCGCGTGTCACCTTTCCCACCTGCTCGACAAAGCCCTCTTCGCCGCGCGGCGTACGGGCCCAGACGACTGAGGGCCGCCTTGATGCACGCCTGCCGCCCACCGATCGCGCCATCCACGGGACGGCGCCAGCATCTACCCTGCCGCTGCGGCAGTGCTCCGCAACAGGCAGGTAGGCCGGGTGGGCCTCGCGGAGCAGGTAAACGGAGGGCGGACACCGCCTGGACAGTTGCGCCCCAGTGGCCCCGTTGATGCTGCCCTCTCCCGCCCCACCCGTTCTGGCATGATGCGCTGTCAGTGTCTGGGAGGGCTGTGCCGTTCGCAGAGGAGGGGCCTTGTTCGACGGACTGGAGCCGGAGGACCCGCGGCAGGTGGGGCGGTACCGGATCGTGGCGCGGATTGGCGCAGGCGGCATGGGGCAGGTGTTTCTGGGGCGTTCGCCCGGTGGTCGTCCCGTCGCGCTGAAGGTGGTACGTCCGGAGCTGGCCCGGGACATGGACTTCCGGCGCCGCTTCGTTCGCGAAGTGACGGCGGCCCGCAGAGTGAACGGGGCTTTCACCGCCGGGGTTGTCGACGCCGAACCCGACGGTTCCCCGGCCTGGCTGGCGACCGTCTACGTATCGGGTGTGTCGCTGGGCGAAGCGGTAGCCCAGCACGGGCCGTGGCAGGCCGGGCACGTTCTGGCGCTCGGGGCCGGTCTGGCGGAGGCCCTGGAGGCAATCCACGCCGCCGGCGTCGTGCACCGCGATCTGAAACCCTCCAACGTTTTGCTGGCTCCTGACGGCCCCCGAGTGATCGACTTCGGCATTTCGACGGCGAACGAGGCCAGCGCGCTGACCCATACCGGCATGGCGATCGGCACGCCAGGTTTCATGTCCCCGGAACAACTCACCGGGCGGCCCATCGGGCCTGCCAGCGACGTCTTCGCGCTCGGCGCGGTACTCGCCTACACCGCTGTCGGCATCGGCCCGTTCGGCACCGGCACTCCCCACGCCCTGCACTTTCGCGCCGTGTACGAAGAGCCCGACCTCGACGCTCTTCCGCTGGAACTGCGCCAGATCGTGGCGGCTTGCTTGGCCAAAGAGCCCGATCAGCGGCCGACCGTGACCGACCTGCTGCACTGGATGACCACCCCGGGCGAGGGAGATACTGCCGAAGCGACGCCCCTGCTCACCGAGCCCGGCTGGATGCCCGACGCGGTCGACCGGCTGGTCCGGAATATGGCCGCCACCCCTCTGCCCCGTAACCCCGCCTCGACGCCCGCGCTTGCCGTAGCACCGACCCCGACCGCGCCGGACATACCCGCCTCACTGCACCGAGCTACGCCCGAACCGCTGCAGATGCCTGCCGTGCCGGAGACACCCGCCGCGACCGACAGCCCTCCAGCCATCGCCCCAGCCCTGCACGACGAGCCCACCCAGACCGCCGACAGTGCCGCGCAAAGCCCCGGCGACACGCCTCCGCCCCCCTCCCGGCGCAGCGTCCTGTTCGCCTTGACGGGTACGGCAGCCGCCGCTGGACTCGCCGTCGCGGTCTGGAAGACCGCCGACGGGGGTTCCGGCTCCGCCGGCTCGCCCTCCGCCCTCCAGTCATCCGTACGGAAGCCCATCCGTAGCCCCACTCCACCGGCCCCCCGAAAGCCCGGCCAGCAACTCTGGGCGTTCCAGACCGACGACGAGGTGAAGACGACGCCGACCGTCGCGAACGGCGTCGTCTACTTCGGCAGCAACGACAACAATGTGTACGCGCTGGACGCTGCCACGGGCAAGAAGCACTGGTCCCTCGACACCGGCAGTGTGGTCTATTCGTCGTCTGTTGTCGTGGGCGATCTGCTCTATGTGGGCACTTACCTCAACGGCCTGTACGCGGTGGACGCCACAACCGGCAAGAAGCGTTGGGTCTTCGGCGGCGGATCGATTTTCGCGTCACCGGTCGTCGTCGACAACGTCGTCTACAGCGGAAGCAGTGACGGGCACTTCTATGCGGTGGACGCGGTGACAGGAAAGAAGAAATGGAGCTTTCGCTGCCGCAAGAATGGCGATGTGACAGAGGCACCGGTCGTGGTGAACGGTGTCGTGTACTTCGGCAGTGACGACGATCATCTCTATGCCCTGGACGCTGAGACGGGAAAGCAACGTTGGACCTTCCCCATGCTCGACGGCGTGAACTCCGCCCCGGTCGTGGCCAGCGGCCTGGTTTACGTCTCCAGTAGTCGCCTGTACGCGGTGAATGCCGCGACGGGGAAGCAGCAGTGGTCCCGCGCCGGCGCCAAATACAAGAATGTAGGTGCAGGCAACCGCGCTCTCTTGTCGCCGACTGTGGCCGGCGGCGTGGTGTACGTCGGCGACAGCATCGAGTATCTGTTCGCGCTGGACGCCGCGACAGGCAAGGAGCGCTGGGCTTTCGAAACCGAAAGCAGTGTCTTCTCCGCCGCGGCTGTAGCGGACGGGGTGGTCTACGTGTGCAGTGAGGACAGTCATCTGTACGCGGTGGATGCGCGAACAGGGAAGAAGCGTTGGGCCTTCCGCACAGGCGCTGGTCTGGAGTCTTCCTCTACGGTGGCGGGCAATGTGGTCTACGTCGGCAGCAAAGACCACGCTCTGTACGCCATCCAGACGTGACTCCAGCACCTGTCAGCTCGGCGTTCCTTCGACCGCCTGATGACGAAGGCGATCAAGGACGGAGACGACCCCGCCCTCGTCGCCAAGGTGATCGTCACGGCAGCGACCGAGCGAAGCCGAAACTGCGCTACGCCGCAGGTCCCCTGGCCGGACGCGCCAGCATGCTGCGGCGCATCGCTCCGGCCTGGGCCTTCGACAGGCAGATCCGCAAGCTCAACCAGTTGACCGGCTGACACACGCCGCCTCACACATTCGTCGCGGTCAGCGCGGGACAATGCGGACGGTCAGGGGGTGCGACGCTTCGTTCGTGGCCATCTCGACCGCCCTGCGTCCGGCCAGGCGGTACTTCTTGGCGAAGGCGGCGTCGATGGCGTCGTGGGGTGCGTCGGCCGCGTCATGGAAGGTGACGTCGTACACGAGGCTGCGGAAGGTGGCGGCGCGTACGATGCCGCGCGCCTGGATGCGGCCGATGCCGTTGGCCATCGCCCTTCGGTACCAGAGCCCGGACGCGCTCATCGAGCGTACGTAGAGGTCGCCTTGGACGGCGACGAAGCCGACCGGGACGAAGCGGGTCGGGGTGCCGTTGGCGCGCTGCGGGTTGACGTGCAGCAGGCGGCACCGTGCGATGCGACGGAGTTCGCCGGCGGGCCAGGTCATGCCTCGGTCCTCCCTTCGGTGACGCCCCGGGTCGGCGTGGCCGCGATCCAGGAGCTGAGGATGCGGAACTTGTCCTGGGTGGGGGAGCCGGGCGGGGCGGACCAGGTGATGAGCTGCTGGTCGGGGTCGCCGGCCCATTGGAAGGCGTCCCAGTCGAGCGTGAGGTCGCCGAGGTCGGGGTGGTGGATGGTCTTGGTGCCGAATTCCTGGTGGGCGACGTGGCGGGCGGCCCACCACTGGCGGAACTGCGCATCGGTGACCGACAGCTCGCCGACCAGGGCTGCGAGCCGGGGATCGGTGGGGTTGTCGGCGGCCTGCATGCGCAGCAGCGCGACGCCGGTGCGGGCCATGGCCTGCCAGTCGTCGTAGAAGTCCTTCATCCGGGGGTCGGTGAAGAGCATCCGGATGTAGTTGCGCTCCTTGGGGGGCATCTTGTCGACGTCGAGCAGCAGGGCCGCTGCCAGGGGGTTCCAGGCGAGGATGTCGAGGTATTTGCCCACCACGAACGCCGGGGTGTCGGTCAGCTGGTCCAGGAGGCGCTGGATCTGCGGGCGTGCCGGTGTCGAGCGTCCCTTGGGCGGGGTGCGGTGTTCGGCCTGGCGGGCGAGGTTTTCGGCGTAGGCGCGCTGGTCGGGGGTGAGGCGCAGTGCGTGGGCGATGGCTTCGAGGACGGGTTCGGAGGGGGCGAGTCGTCCTTGCTCGATGCGGGCGTAGTAGTCCTGGCTGATCGCCACCCGCGCCGCGACCTCCTCGCGCCGCAGGCCGGACACGCGGCGGGTCCCTGGATCGCCCGGGTCAAGACCCAGGTCGGCGGGGTTGAGTTCGCTGCGGCGGGCTTTCAGGAACTGGCCGAGCTCTTCCAGGTGTGGGTTCTTGGCGTTCACGTCTCTCACTGCTTCTGGGATGGGCCGCGCCCGGGACGGGTGTCGTCCCGGGCGCGGCGCCGCCTTCGGATCGGGTGGGAACCCAGAGGTGTCAGGCAGCCGATTACGCGGCCAGGTGGGTGCGGAAGAAGCGGGTCACGTTCGCAACGGCGTTGTCCATCTGCTTCGGCGAGTCGTAGTAGTCGTAGTGGTTTCCGTCCGACCACACGAGCTCCTTCTCGCCCTGGACCGCCTCGTAGAGCGCCTTGGCGTTCTCGGGCAGCGCGCTCTCGTCGGAGTGCACGACGATCGTCGGAGTCGTGATCGACGACGCCTCGCTCAGCGCGTCGAAGTCGAGCCAATTCGTCCACGATGAGACGTCGAGCTCGTTCCTGTACTGCGGAACGTTGCCCCGCGACTCTTTCCAGTAGTAGTCGAAAGCGCCCTCGAACGGGATGTAGTTGGCAGCGTCCTTGTCGGTCTCGCTGTAGACCGTGATGGTCGTCGCCTCGCCGGTCTCCTCGTACTTCTTCCTGGCCGCGACCGCCTGCTCACGGCGCGTGGCCATGCCGTCCTCGCCGTAGGTGGCGACGAAGATGTCCTCGTTGACGAGGAAGCCGGCGATGGTCGCCAGGCCCTTGACGCGCGGGTCCTCCGCGGCGAGGTAGGTCGCGTTGCTGGCGGAGGTGCAGACGCCGACCATGCCGACGCCCTGCACGTAGGGGAGCCCGGTCAGGTAGGTGACCGCCGCCTTCAGGTCGCTGAGCTTCTCGGCGGGCGCCTCGTACTGACGCGGCTCCCCTTCGCTCTCGCCGTAGTGGGCATAGTCGAAGCTGAGGGCGACGAAGCCCTGCTCAGCGAACTTCTCGGCGTAGGTGCCCGCCATCTGCTCCTTGACCGAGGTGAACGAGCCCTGAACGATCACGGCCGGGTAGTGGCCGTTCTCGTTGAGGTCGTCCGGGGTGAACAGGTTGCCCACCAGGGTCACACCGTCACGGTCGAAGGTGATCTTGCGCTTCACTCTGTACTCCTCGGTCGGTTGTGCCTTCCCCCGCGCCACGGGGCCGTCGCCGGTGAAGCCGATGGGAGGCTCATGTGGGTGTCTCTCTGCTTGCGGGGCGGCTAGTCCGTTTGCTGCCCGGATGCCATGTTTCGAGAGTGCCCCCGGTACGACGTGTCCACAATGGGAGGGATCTTTCCTAGGCATTCGACCTGCTGGAACTGAGGGAGCGCCTCACCGCCCGACCCGCCAGTCCTGAACTGCGACGACACGCTGGATGACCTGGCCCGCCAAGCTCAGAACGGGTCTATCGGAGTGGTGGCGTACCTGCTCTCGGTAACGGCGACGACCTGCCCCTCGCTCAGTCAATCGACTTTGAGGCACAGCGGATGCGGTGCAGCGAAGGCTGCACCGCATCCGCTGGATCCGAATCGAGCGGGAGAGGGCGCTCTACCCCGCGGCTGCGGCACTACGCAACGTAACTGCACGCAGTGCGCGAACATGGGCCAAGGCGTGGGGGACCCGTCGCAACCTGCGCAGCGATTCGGAAGCGTTGGCGGGCAGGGTGTTCCTGAGTCCCGCGGCTGCGGTAGGAGCGCGGGACGTAGAGGAAGCGGTGTGGCGAACGCCTAACCGGTATCTGTCCCAGCGGGATCGAGCGGGATTCAGCTGGACGGAAACGTGCCGCTTTGTCCGGTGTTTCAGCATCGTTGCAGGTGAGAGGGGTCGCGCTTATGGGTTCGAGTCCCACCCGCCCCACTGAGTATCCCCAGGCAGAATCGTTCTGACCTGGGGAAACGCGGTTTCTGGGGTCATTCTGTGTTATGTGTTCGCCTCACGGTGGTGTGGCGAACGTGGGCCTTCAGGTGCCGAGGGCGCTTCCTGTGTGGCTGTGACCTGGGCTTTTCTGGTTCCGGGGCCGTGGGAGGGTTAACAGCGCCCTGTACCTACGGATGTCTCCTCGCGGGGTCCGCCGCCCACCCGTCCAGTCAGCCGCTGCGTCGGCGAGCGCGCAGGGCTGCCCAGTGGCGTAGGCGTTCGCTGATCTGGGCTTCGTAGCCGTTGTGGGTGGGCTGGTAGTAGGTCTCGTGGTCCATGGCGTCGGGGAAGTAGTCGGCGCCGGAGAAGCCGTCGGTGGTGTCGGGGTCGTACTGGTAGTCCTTTCCGTAGCCGAGGTCCTTCATCAGCCGGGTCGGGGCGTTGAGGATGTGGGTGGGTGGCATGAGTGAGCCGGTGCGGCGGGCGGCGGCATGTGCGGCGTTGAAGCCGCGGTAGACGGCGATGGACTTGGGAGCGGTGGCGAGGTAGACGACGGCCTGGGCGATCGCCAACTCGCCCTCGGGGGAGCCGAGTCGCTCGTACACGTCCCAGGCGGCGAGTGCCTGCTGGACGGCGTGGGGGTCGGCGATGCCGATGTCCTCGACTCCGAAGCGGACCAGGCGGCGGGCCACGAACAGGGGGTCCTCGCCGCCGTCGAGCATGCGGGCGAGCCAGTACAGGGCCGCGTCCGGGTCGGAGCCGCGCATCGACTTGTGGAGCGCGGAGATCAGGTTGTAGTGGCCTTCCTGCGCCTTGTCGTACAGCGGGGCGCGCTGCTGGATGTGGTGGGCGAGCGCGGCGGTGTCCAGGGGGGTGCCGGGGTGCGGGAGGGCCTGGAGCTGTTCGGCGATGTTGAGGAGGTAGCGGCCGTCGCCGTCGGCCATGGCGATCAGGGCGCGGCGGGCGTCGTCGTTAAGGGGCAGCCGGTGGCCGGTGAGGTCCTCGGCGCGGTCGAGGAGGGTGGACAGGGCGGCTTCGTCGAGGCGTTTGAGGACGAGGACCTGGGTGCGGGAGAGGAGGGCTCCGTTGAGTTCGAAGCTCGGGTTCTCCGTGGTGGCGCCGACGAGGGTGATCGTGCCGTCCTCGACGTAGGGCAGGAAGCTGTCCTGCTGGGCGCGGTTGAAGCGGTGGATCTCGTCGACGAACAGCAGGGTGCCCTGGCCGATGGTGCGTCGGCTGCGGGCGGCGGCGAAGACCTTGCGCAGCTCCGCCACGCCGGAGAAGGTGGCCGACACCGGTTCGAAGGCCAGGTTGCTGCCGTCCGCGAGGAGGCGGGCGATGGTCGTTTTCCCGACGCCGGGCGGGCCCCACAGGATGGCGGAGCCGAGGCGCTGCGACGCGACCATGCGGCCCAGCGGGGCGTCCGGGGCCAGGAGGTGGTCCTGCCCGACGACGTCTTGCAGTCGGGTGGGACGCAGGCGGTCGGCCAGTGGCCGGGCGGGCTCCTCGTCGAAGAGAGGCAGGGTCGCTTCGGTCGGTTCCATCGGTCTCTCGGATTGCGGGCGGAGGTGTGCTTGCACGGGGCACTGACAGGCGCGGGCTCAGCGGCTCGTGGGCGCGCTTGCGGCGCTCATCAGGTACGGGGACGGGGGCGGTCGCGTTGCGGCAGCCGGGCGACGGCCAGGTCGTAGGAATCCTCGACTGCGTCGGTGACCAGCTGCTTGGTGATGCCGGGGCCCGGTCCGAGCGAGATCCAGTGCCGTTTGTCGAGGTAGCGGCCCGGGGTGATCGAGGCATAGCCGTGCACGTGCGCGCGGGCGTGTTCGGGTTCGCACTTGACCGTGATGATCTGCTCGTCGGGGTCGTCGGTGACGATCAGGAACACCTTGCCCGCGACCTTGTACACGTCGAGCCCCGGGGTGAAGGGGTATCCGTGGCTGACGCCGGGGAGGGCCAGGGCCGTGTGGCGGGCGGTGTCCTGGAGCCGGTCGCCGGCCGCGCTCACCGGGCCGCCCGCGTGCGGATGCCGTAGGTGTGCGGGTCGACGGGCCGCTCGGCCCTGGGCAGGCGAGCGACCACGAGCCGGTAGGAGTCGGTGACGAGTTCATCGACGAGTTCCTTGTCGACGCCGTCCCCGCCCTCCAGCGTGATCCAGTGTTTCTTGTTCATGTGGTAACCGGGGGTGATGTGGCTGTACTGCTCCCGCAGGGCGTGGGCCTCGCCGGGGTCCGCCTTGAGGATCACGACCGGGCGCCCCGGGACCTCGGTCATCAGCATGAACACCTTGCCGCGCACCTTGAAGACCTCCCAGTCGTCGCCGAAGGGATGCTCCAGCCGGGCTCCGGGAAGCTCCTCGGCGCACTCGGCGGCAGTCTTGTGCAGGGTCGTTCCGTTCATGAACGTTTCCTTCCTCAGGTGAGCGCGGGCTGGGCACCCCATGACGCGAGTGGCGCGCCGAGCGGTTGTGGCGGCACCACCTCCCACTCTCTCCCCGAAACCGACATAAGGTGCAGTAGGCTGCGGACACGTGATGGTCGACAAGCGACACCCCAGCCCGAGCGGACAGGCCGGACCGGCCGCGGTCCCGCTGTACGGTTTCCAGCCCCCGGTCGGCACCCCGTACGGCCTTGAAGTGAGCACCGTCGAGAAATTCTTCGCCCAGCACGACGACTGGCCGTGGAACCCGCCCCGTCCGGGCCGCGCCACCTTCCACTACCTCATCGCGATCACCGAGGGAGAGTTGCGGCACGACGTCGACCACCTCACGCGGACCGTCACCCCCGGCCAGTGGCTATGGGTGCGCCCCGGACACACGCAGTGCTGGCACCCGCCAGGCGCAGCCCGCGGCCCGTTCATCCTGTTCGAACCGGACGTGCTGCGGCCCGACATCGCCCGCCTGCTGACCCCGCTCACCGCACACGAGGCTCCTGCCGTGCTGAGCCCGCACCCCGACGACGCCGCCTGGCTCCAGCAGACGGCACTGCAGCTTCTGGACGAACACCGCGCACTCGGGCGCCGACCCCTCGACGTCCACCACGCCCTGCGGCGCAGCCTGCTCGAATCGCTGCTGCTGCGCCTGTCCAACGCCCCTGGGGTCACCCCCGCCGACACGAGTGCCGGCACGAGCCGTGGTGACACCTACAGAGGGTTCACGGACGCCCTGGAGCTGCACTTCCGCGAACTGCACCGGGCCGCGGACTACGCCGAGTTGCTCGGCTGCTCGGTCCGCACCCTCAGCCGCGCCGCCCGGGAAACCACCGGCAAGGGAGTGCGTGAGCTCATCGACGAGCGGCGCCTGCTCGAAGCCCGGCGCCTGCTGGGAAGCGCCCAATGGGATGCCCGGTCCGTGGCCGACCACCTCGGCTTCACCGACCCCGCGAACTTCGGCCGCTTCTTCCGCGACCGCACCGGTCTCACCCCGGCCACCTTCGCGGCCCGCGAAGTGACCGACGCATGAGGGAGACGCGGCGTGTCTCGGTTGCCCGGGTCTCAGTCGTCCAGGACGACGACGTGCTTGCCCGGCGTGGTGCCGGACTCGAGGTCGGCCTGGGCGTCACGGACCTGTTCCAGGCCGTGGTAGACCTTCGCGACCGGGACGTTGAGGCGTCCTTCGGCGATGGCCTGGAGCTGGTGGGCGAGGACGTCGGCCGGGAGGTCGGCGGCCTGACCGCCGTAAGAGGTCAGCCGCACCCCGCCCGGGATCATGAACGGGCTGAAGTCGGGGATCGCCCACTGGCCCGCGAGGGCTCCGGTGAAGCACACGGTGCCGTGTCGGCGGACGGTGCGGAGGGTGTCGGCGAGGACCGAGCAGCCCACCAGCTCCAGTGCGGCGTCGACACCGTCCGGCATCAGCTCGCGCACCTGGTCGGCGATCGTGCCGCTGTCGACGAGGGGATGGTCGACGCCCGCGGCCCGCAGTTCCCCGGCCCTGTCCAGGCTGCGGGTGGTGGACAGCACGGTCGCTCCGAGGTCCTTCGCAATCGTGGCCGCGCTCAGCCCGACCGTGGAGGTGCCGCCGCGGATGAGTAGCGTCTGCCCGGCCTTGAGGTCCAGGCCGTGGGTCAGCGATCCGTAGGCGGTCTGGAACATCTCCGGCAGTGCGCCGACCACGTCCCACGGCAGACTGGTCTCGAACGGGATGACCTGCTGCGCGGGGACGGTCACGTACTGGGCGTACGCGCCGTCGTACGAGCGGCCCATGCCGCCCATCATCGTGGCCACCTGCTGGCCCGGGCGTAGCCCGCTGGCCTCGTCGGCCTCCTCGATGACGCCGACGCCCTCGATGCCGGGGATGCGCGGGTAGGTGACTTCCGCGTCCGACTCGCCTTGGCGGGTGGTGACTTCGGACTCGTTGACGCCGAACGCCTTGACCTTGATCCGCACCCAGCCGGGCTTGCGGACGGGCACCGGCACCTCCTTGGTCTGAAGGGCGTCCAGGCCGCCGGGGCAGGTGACGACGACGGCCCGCATGCTCGCCGGTGTGGCGTCGTCGGCTGCTGCTGTCGGTTGGCTCATGGCGAGTTCCTCACTCTGTTCACCCCCCCTGGTGCTGTTCCGTATCGCCCCCTGGCCGTCAGGGGCGGTCGATGCCCTCCCACAGGTCGAGGACCTGCTGGTAGTGGGCGGTGCCCTCGAAGGGAGAGTTGCCGACGGTTTCCGAGGTGGGCTTGTCCGTGACGGCGGGCCACAGGCGGGAGTGCTCGCCGGTGGCGAAGTCGAGGAGGATGTCGCGGATACGGGTGTCCCGCTCGGCCTGCTCCGCGCTGCGGTCCGGCTGTTCCTGGCCGACCAGGGCGTACATCTCGGTGCCGTGCACGGCGGGCGCGCCTTCGGCGGGCCCGATCAGGAGGAGGTGGGCGGTGCCGCCGGCGGCGGCGTGGGCCAGGGCGCCGCGGGCGGCGGGGATCGCGAAGAGGTAGTCCCCCATGACCGCGGCGCGGACCTCGGCCGGGGTACGGCCGCCCTGGTCGTAGGCATCGACGATTTTCTTGGCGCGGGAGCGGGAAACGCGCCACCCCGCGACCTCGTCGACGACGCGGTCGATGGTGCCCGGGTCGAACCGGTCGAGGTCGTTCGCCACCCACCAGCCCATGTCGTCGCTGGCCATGCTCAGCAGCACGTCGACGTTCCGGTGCGCGCCCGTGGCGAGGACGTCCATGGGGTGGGCGTGCACCACCGCGCCGGGCTGCCCGATGTCAAGGACGACGCCGGTGGCTTTGTTGTCCACCCCGCCGCGTTCTCCGAGGTCCGTCGGGGCGACCTTGCGCAGGGCGTCCCTCAGGGAGAGCGGGTCGAGGTCGAGCAGCTTCTCCGGGTTGTCCGCGACACCGAGTTCGGTGACGAACCGCTCCGCGAGTTCCTCGGCCCACCAGGCCGGGATGGAGCGAGCGGGCCCGCCGGAGAACCCGGCCAGGCGCCGGTACAGGCCGTCGGCCGAGGAGGCGCCGAGCAGTCCGAAGGAGGAGTAGGCGCCGCCGCTGTGACCGTAGACGGTGACATTGTCGGGGTCTCCGCCGAAGTGGGCGATGTTTCGCTGGATCCAGGTGAGCGCGGCGATGATGTCCTGGAGGAAGAGGTTGCTGGCCTCGGCGAGCTTCCCGCCGTACTGCGAGAGCGAGAGCGGGCCCAGGGCGCCGAGTCGGTAGTTGATCGACACGCCCACCACGCGCCCCGTCGCTGCGAGACCGGCGGCGTTCGAGGTGATCTGCGTGTTCGCGCCGTACTCGAATCCGCCGCCGTGGATGTACACGGTCACCGGGAGCGCCTTGCCGGTGGGCTGCTCGGGGGCCCACACGTTCAGGTTCAGGCAGTCCTCGCCCATTCCGCTGTCCGCTTCGAGCCAGTCGCCGCTGTCGGGCTGGACGGAGACGACGCCCTTGCGGTCGTAGGGAAGGTCCGGATGGAAGTTCGCGACTACCGGGCGGCGGTACCGCTCGGCGGTGGCGTACGGGATTCCCCACCAGGACCGCACTCCTGGTGCGGTCGGGGCCTTGGGCGCGGTCGCGGTCATGGCGTGAGATTCCTTCCGGTTCGGTTCGGGTGTTTCGCGCGGCGTGTCGGCGGCTGATCGCTCGCGGTGACTCTCTCCAAGCATCCCCTGGACTCCGGAAGATCGCCGGTCGGACAGCGGTCACCCGGTGGTCATCAGGTGACACTTCGGCAACAAGATCTTGGTGCAGGCCACGAACTTCTCCTACGTGGCAGACGGCCGGATCGTCGGCTAACGGCGCCAGCTCGCCCCCCTCGGGGTGAAGCAGCAGATCGATGCCGTACCGGCGTGGTGAACCTCGTAACGCCGCGTGAGTCTTGTGTCGTGCGGGATTTCCGCTGCCGGGAGGGGCCCGTACGGTGCGGTGGCAGAGGACGAAGGCCCGCACCGGAGCGCGGGCGCCGGCGCGGGTTCACCGCAAGAGGTCGGTCTCTTCTTCTTGACCCGGCGTCTTCGCGCAGACAGCACTCGCTGCGGTGAGAGCTGTACGCCGTGTCACCGCGACCGGGCCGGGTGTGGGAGTGCTCGCCCTGCGGGCGAATACTGCAACCCTCGAATACCGGCACTCCACCAGTGGACGCGTATGCCGGCGGAGGGAATCATCGGTGCGGTCACCGGAGCCCTTCACGCGCCGCAGAGTCTCCTGCTCGGCCGCCTCGACCCTGCGGGCCAAGTGGGGACGCATTTATGCCGGCCGGCCGGAGGGCGGCATCTGCAATCCGTGCAGGAACAAGGAGCCGGATGCCAAGGAGGAATGCGCCGACTGCCACCGGATGATGATCTCCTACCGGTGCCTGCCCGACGGCGCCAGCCTCTGCCAGACTTGTGCTCCCAAGAACACTCAGACCTGCTGTCGCTTCGCGAGGAACTCATCGGTACGTACGCCGCATGCGGCGCTCAGCCTTGTAGCGCTCGCGGCGGCTCGAGGATGACGGCGCTGGAACCACGCTGCCGCGGAGGATCTCTGAGCTGTTCAGCGGCGGAGCCCTCGACGACGTCAGCGATCATGCGCCCGGCGCGTTCGAGCCGAGCCGAAGCAAGGTCGACGACGGCTTTGTCGCACAGCTCATCGATCAGGGAGGTGAGCAGCTCGGCCTGGCCGACCCAGGGCATCACGACCAGGTCGATATCCGCGACTGCCGTACCGGCACGGTTGTCGGCGCGGGTCAGGTCGCGCGCTACCTCAACGGCACATTCTGCGGCCCGAGTGCCGAGGACCAAGTTGGTACCGCGGCAGCGAACCACCGGGCGAGAGCCCGGCCGCGCGATCGGTGCGACCCAGCGCGCCGACCGTCCTCATGCTGCTCCCCCTACAGTCTCCCCGGCGACGATCCTGGCCAGGCTCCGAACCTGCTCCACGCGCTCCCCGGGGTCCTCGGCCAGCGGGTTGAGGAGGAAGGTCCGCACCCCCGCCGCTTGAAACTCCTCCAGCTGGCGGCGGATCGAGTCCTCGTCGCCCATAAGGGTGACCGCGTCCAGCAGCTCCTGGGGCACGGCCTCCGCGGCCTTCGCCTTCATCCCGGACAGGTAGAGATCCTGGATCTCTGTTGCCTCGGCCTCGTAGCCGTAGCGGCATGCCAACTGGTTGTAGAAGTTCTTGTCGCGCGCACCCATGCCGCCGATGTAGAGCGCGAGCTGGTTGCGCACCCTCTGCACCGCCTCCGGCGACGGCTCACCCAGGTGGAACTGGACCTGGAGCTGGATATCGAGCTCACCAAGCGCCGGGTCGCGCTTGCTGAATCCGGCATTAAGGGCCTCTCCCCACACCTGCTGGGCCTTCAGGGGGTGGAAAAACAGCGGCTGCCAGCCCTGCGCGATCTCCGCCACAAGGGCGACGTTCTTGACTCCGAGAGCCGCGACCGAGATCGGGATCTCCGCACGCACGGGGTGGTTGATGATCTTCATCGGTTTGCCCAGCCCGGAGCCTCCGTGCTCCTTCGCCAAAGGCACGCGGTAGTACTTGCCGTCGTACGCGAGCGGGTCGCGGCGCCAGACCTTGCGGCAGATCTCGACGACTTCGCGCGTGCGCCCCAGGGGGGCGTCGTACTTGATGCCGTGGAATCCCTCGACGACCTGGGGGCCGCTGGCCCCCAGCCCCAGAGTGAACCGGCCGTCCGAGACGTAGTCGAGGCCGGCGGCGGTCATCGCCGTCAGGGCGGGCGTGCGCGAGTAGACCTGAAGAATCGCCGACATCAGCTCGATCCTGTCGGTCTTCGCCGCGAGGTACCCCAACTTGCTGACCGCGTCGAAAGAGTAGGACTCCGGGACGGCGGCCAGATGGAGGCCGGCCTGCTCGTAGGCGAGCAGCAGCTCGACACTCTCGTCGAACCTGCCCGTATGGTTGAGGATCATGCCGAGTTTCACGGACGCAACCATTTGAATTCTCCTTGCTGTAGCGGGCCGGCGACGTCGCGACCGATGATTTTCCTTCATGATCTGGCGGTGTCTCCGTAGATCGTCTGTCGCCGTCTTGATGGCCAAACCGGGCGACACCGCGGCAGGTCCGGCGATCCTGCAGACTCTGACCTTGGCGTAGCCGTGCTGCACACGAGCGCCGCACGGCTTCCTGCCGCTGTCTCTGCCCGGGCCGGTGCCTGCACGCTCATGGCCCTACCTCGATCACGATGTGCGCGCCGAGCGCGGTCACAACCACCTTGCGGGAATGTGCCTGCTGACCGAACTCGTCCACCGCGGTCAGGATGTAGGCACCTGCAGGAGGGAGCGGGAAGCGGAACTGTCCGTGCTCGTCCGTCTGCTCCCTGGAAACGAACTCGCCTGTCCCCTGGTGGAGCAGTACGAGGGACCGGCATATGGGCACGCCAAGACGAACCGCCACACCTGTCAGCGCCAGCTCATCCGTCAGCTCCACGTGCAGCTCCATGTCCCTCTCGCGGAAGTCCAGGACAACTGCTCGGGGGGACCAACCGCGAGCATTCGCGACGACGAGGTAGCGCCCCGATCCGGGAAGGGCCACTGAGTAGCGGCCGTCGTTGTCCGTGCGTGCCCAGTCGACAGGCTCGCCCTCGAGCTGGGTGACGGTCACGATGGCCGCGTGCTCAAGAACTCCGCCACCGCCGGGCAGGATCCGGCCGTGCACCACGGTCTCGCCACCTGCGCCGGAGAGGATCCGCCGGCGCCGCGTCGGGATGAACGCGACAAGCACCACGGCCAGCAGCGACGTCGCGGCGCTGATCCAGTACATGTCCTCGAATGCCGCCAACGTGGGAAAGACCTCGCCGGCGGCTGTGGCACTGACCGACGACAGAACGGCGGCGAGCACTGCGCTCGATGTCGACCCACCGATGGCACGCATGAGCGAGTTGAGCCCGTTGGCCGAGGCCGACTCGGTGATCGGCACATGGGCCATGATGAGGGTCGGCATGGCTGCGAACGAGACCGCTGCCCCGATGCCCACCAGGCTCGCACCGAGCACCACCTCGGCAACCGAGCCCGTCGCGAAGACACGGAACAGGTAGGAGACAGACATGATCCCGGCGCCCACCAGCAAGGTGACGCGGCCGCCGAGCCGCTCCAGCATCCGCCCGGAGACGGGTGACAGGAACACCATGGCAAGGCCGACGGGCACCATGGCCAACCCGGCTTGCGTCACTGTCAATCCGAAGCCGTAGCCAGTAGCTGTCGGCATCTGCAGTTGCTGTCCGCTGGCGAGGAGGTTGGCGAACAGGGCGAAGGCAACGCCTATCGAGGCAATGTTCGTGAGCAACACGGGCCTGCTGGCCGCCGTACGCAGATCAACGATCGGATCGTTGACACGCAGTTCGTAGGGGAACCAGACGAGAAGCGCCAGGAAGCTCACGCAAAGTAGGCCCGCAACCCCGCGACTTCCCCACCCCCAATCGCCGCCCTTGGAGATGGCCAGGAGCACTGACGCCAGCGCGAGCGAGAACAGGACCGCACCGACAGAGTCGAACCGTCCCGGGGTGCGCACACTCGACTCAGGCACCAACCGGAGCACGGCGATAGTGAGCAGCACGCCACAGATCGCCGCGACCCAGAAGATGGAGTCGAACCCGAAGTGGCCGTACAGCACTCCGGACAGAGGGAGGCCCAACGCCATCCCGATGCCGAGCGTCGCGCTCATGAGGGCTACCGCGAAGCCCACGCGTTCGCGTGGCAGCGAGTCACGCATGATGCTGATCCCCACCGGGATCAGGGACGCCGCGAAACCTTGCAGGCCACGTCCGGCCACTGTGGTGACGAAGCCCCCTCCAACTGCGACGAAGATGGAGCCGGCTGTCATCGTGACGAGTGCGACGACGACCATGCGTCTCTTGCCGACCATGTCAGCCAAGCGGGACACGATAGGCGTCGCCACGGCGCCGGTCAGGATCGTGACGGTCACGGCCCAGGATGCGGTCGTCGGACCGACGTCCAGGATCTCGGGCAGATCCGGAATGAGGGGTACGACGAGCGTCTGCTGCAGGGACGCGAGCAATCCCGCAAGCGCGAGCACGGCAATGACGACGTTCGTGGATCGACCGGCGGCCCTACGAGGACTTCCGTGCGGTAGGGCCGGGGTGGCGACCGGGGCGGACGAAGCCACGTCATGCTCCTCAGAGGGTGGCAGTGCTTGCCTACCGGGAATGTTCGTGACGACTCGAGCTGACCGTCGCCGAGCCCACCCAGTGGGCGAAGGTGTCAACCGTCTCCCGCGGCGTCTGAAGCGTGTTCACCGGCGCCGCCTGGTCGGCGTAGCCGAGCGCCATCCCGCACACCAGCTGCTCATCGGGGCCCGCACCCACGAACGGAAGGATGACTTTCGCGTAGTAGTTCCAGGCGGCTTGGGGACATGTGTGCATGCCGCGCGCCCTCGCCAGCAGCATGATGTTCTGCATGAACATCCCGTAGTCCAGCAACGCCCCGCGACCCATGACCCGCTCGACCGTGAAGATCAGACCTACCGGCGCGTCGAAGAATCGGTAGTTGCGCTGCACCTGTGCGCGCATCTTTTCCTTCTCGCCCTTCGCGATGCCGAGAAGGCCGTACAGGCTCCACCCGTTCTGGCGGCGTCGATCGATGTACGGGGAGACCCATTCCTCCGGATAGAAGTCGGGCTGCTCTCGGTACAGCGACGCCAGCGAAGGATCCGCGTGAATGGCGTCGTCCGCAGCACACACCCGATCGACGAGGTCGTCTCTCGGTTGACCCTGCAGCACGTACACCTTCCACGGCTGGGTGTTCGTCCCGGACGCCGCATGACTGGCGACGCACAGGATCTCTTCGATGTCGCTGCGGTCGACCGGCTTGTCGCGCTCGAAGGCGCGGCAGGAGAGGCGGTTGGTGATGGCGGAGACGACGCTGTCGGGATCGTTCACCACCGCGGTGACTCGGGACGTGGGCAACGCAGAACTCCTCAGAAGGCCGGGAATGACGCTGGGCGACAGGCAAGCCGTCAGTTCCAGCCGCTAGATGGTGCCTGCCGCGCGCAGCTCGGCGATCCGCTGGTCCGAGAGGCCCACGTACTCACGCAGGACCTCGTCCGTGTGCGCCCCCAGCTCGGGCGCCGGCCGTACCAGCGGGGCTGGTGTATCGCTGAAGCGAGGCTGCGGCGCGGGCATCTTGAGCGAACCGATCCGCGGATGGTCCACCGTCGCGATCGTGCCGCGGGACTCGTACTGCGGGTCCGTCATGATGTCCTCGACCGAGTAGATCAGTGCGTACGCGAGTCCCTTCTCGTCCAGGATCTCGCACAGCTCCGGCACGGGGAGCGACTTGATCCAGGCTCCGACGGTCCGGTTGATCTCCGTCACGTTGGCCAGTCGCTCTGTGTGTGTCGCGAACCGTGGGTCGTCCAGCAGCTCTGGCATCACTTCGCACAGACGGCGGTACATGCGGTCCGAGGAGACCGTGAGAGCGATGTAGCGGCCGTCGCTGGTCTCGAAATGATCACCCGGAGCAGCCGCGAAGTGGAGGTTCCCTGTGCGCTCGCGATTGAGTCCCAGCTTGTCGTACGCGGTCACCATCACATCGGTGAATCGGAACACCGTTTCGTACAGCGACAGGTCGACCTGCTGGCCCCGCCCGCCGTTCACGTCTCGGTTGTACAGCGCCACCATCGTGCCGAAGGCACCGAAGAGTGCCGTCTGGTAGTCGGCGACAGCCGTGCCCGGACGCACGGGAGGACGATCGGGGTATCCGGTGATTCCCATCACTCCGCCGAAAGCAAGGCCCATGCGGTCGTAGCCTGCCCGCGTTGCCATCGGCCCTGTCTGGCCGTACCCGGAGACGCTGAGCATCACCAGTCGCGGATTCACCTGCTCCAGCTCTTTCCAGGACAGGTTCCAGCGATCGAGGGTGCCAGGGCGGAAGTTCTCCACGAGAACATCGGCGTCCTTCACCAACTCCTTCAAGATTCGCTGGCCCTCGGGCTCACGCAGATTGAGCGTGATCGACTTCTTGTTCCGCCCCTCGACGTTCCACCACAGGCTCTCACCCTCTGCGAACGGTCCGATGTGTCGAAGCGTGTCGCCGAGGCCCGGCTGCTCGACCTTGATCACGTCTGCGCCGAAATCCGCGAGCAGAGTGCCGGCGACAGGTCCGGCCACCATGGTTCCCACGTCAATCACACGCACGCCCGACAGCGGGCCCTTGTCCTTTGACATCATCGTTCTTACCTCTCCATCGATAGCGATTGACTGGCTCCGGCGGGGTTTTCGACCGCGCGTCCGCTACCTGCCCTCGAACTGAGGCGTCCTCTTCTCCCGGAAAGCGGCCAGCCCCTCGACGCGATCGGCGGAGTGGCTGTGAACGTTGCACAGGGCGCGCTCGTAGCGAAGGCCGATCGGCACCGGCTGATCGAGCGAGTCGTTCAGGGCCTGCTTCATGCGCGCCAGCACCAGTGGGCTCTTCGACGCGAGTTTTTCGGCGAGTAGCGCGACCGAGTCGTGGAGATCCCCGTCCGCGACCACCTGGCTCACCAGACCCAGCGCCATCCACTCACGGGCCGACGGCGTCTCGCCGGTGAGCATCAGGTACTTCGCGTTGTTGCTGCCGATCTTCCTGGGGAGACGCACGGTGGCTCCAGCGCCAGGGAACATGGCGAAGTTCGAGTGCGAATCACCGAGAACCGCCGACTCCGCTGCCACGACGATGTCGCAGGAGAGAACCAGCTCCAGTCCGCCGGCGACGGTGATCCCGTTGATCGCGGCGATGACCGGGGTGCCGCACGACTCGATCAGGTTCGTGAGCTCACCGATCCTCTTCACGAACTCCGCGCCGCTCTCGTGGCTGCGCTTGGCACTGTCCTTCAGATCGGCGCCGGCGCAGAATCCGCGGCCCTTCCCTGTCAGCACGATCGCGCGTACCTCGGGATCCCGGCCGCCGTCCTCGATCGCGGCGGTCAAGGAGTCCACGAGGGTTGCCGTCATCGCGTTCAGCGCGTGCGGACGATTCAGCGTGAGCCACAGCACCGCTCCGCTTCGCGTCAGCAGGAGCTCCTCGGTGGTGTCGTCTGATGCCATGATTGCCGTGACCCTTTCTGAGTTCTCGAACCTCTCGGGAGGCCGGTGACTGGTCGGTGGTGATGGAAGGGTGATGCACTTCCATCACCAGCTCTGCCTCATCGCTGCAGGATGTGGACGACGCACACCGGACCGATTCCGACCATGTGTGCCAGTCCGACTCTGGCGTCCGGTTGTTGCCGCTCCCCTGCCTCTCCGCGCAACTGCCGAGTGATCTCGGCGATCTGTCCCAGCCCCGTAGGACCGAGCGGATGTCCCATGGAGAGCAGCCCGCCCGAGGGGCTGACTGCGTGCCGCCCTCCGATGTCGAAAGCCCCCTTGGCGAGCTCGGAGGCACCCTCTCCAGGCGGACACAGTCCCATCGCCTCCACGAACAGAAGCTCTTCGATCGCGAAGGCATCATGGACCTCGACCACGTCCAGGTCTGCGGGCTCCCCGCCCCATTCCTCGTACACCGCATGGGTTGCGGCAGCCGTGAGGGCCACGTCGGCGTTGACACCCTCGAAAGCCTGGTCGCTCACAGTTGCCGAGGCGGCCACTCGTACTGCGCGCTTACTCGGCACCTGATGGCGCTGGACCGCCTCTTCTGACATGACGATGACCGCCGCCGCACCTTCGCCGATGGGCGTGATCTGGAGACCGTTCAGCGATCCAGCCACGTACGGCGGACGCAGCACCTCTTCGAGGCTGCGCTTCTTCCTGCGCTGCGCGTAAGGATTCAAGGCTCCGTTGCCGTGGTTCTTGACCGCAACGAGACCGATCTGCTCTTTGGTGTAGCCCGAGTCGGCGAGATACCTCTCCGTCAGAAGCGCATACCGAGCAAAGGGAACGTCGAAGGCCGGGGAGATCGGAGTGATACCAGTGTCCGGCGCGGCGATTCTGCCCAGCGGCTTGTCGACACCGACGGCGAGCGCCACCTCAGCCAGACCGCTGCCCACCTCCACGACGGCCTGGCGGAACGCCGTGGATCCGGTGGCGGAGGCGTTCTCGACCTGCGAGACCGCCAGACCCGTCATGCCGAGATACCGGAGCATCGGCACGCCGGCCGCCATGCCGAGGCGCGCTGTGCCGACGAAAGCCGCGTCCACGCTTGGCCATGTGAGGCCACCGTCAACGAGAGCCTCACGGATCGCATGCAGCCCGAGCTCGATGTACGACGTGTCCGTCGGGTATTGATAGGGGTGCAACCCGATACCGACGACATACACCGGTCGCAGTTCGCTGATGAGTCCCATCAGTGTTCTCCCATCGTGAAGACCACATAGGACTGCCGCAGCTCGTCGCCGCCCTGGCCGACAACCCTTGCGCCGGGACTCCAGGTGATGTCCTCCGACAAGAACGCATGAATCATGTGACCGCTCTCCAGCTGGATCTCACCCATGACAAAGGGGACGGGCCAGAAGGCGTGACGCCGGATCACGGCGGAACTTCGGAGGATGCCACGCGCCGCGAACTTGGACTCGCCGATCGCGTCAGATGGTGCTCCACACCGTTCGCACCCGAAGTGCTGACGAGGAAGTCCCCGCTGGTTGCATCGGTGGCAGATCCACCCAGTCAGCAAAACCCCGTCCTCCGAGTCTTCCCATAGCGGCGCGGTCTGAGGGGCCGATCCCGAAGGTGAGGGGTTGCTGCTTTCCATGCTCGATTTCGGCGGCGAGGACGACTGCTGCTCATCCATTTCGCTCTCCAGATCTCGTAGATACTCGGGAGAGAACACGTTGCGCGCTGCCCTGCGGCGATTTCTCAGGGGACGGCGCCACGAGCGACGCTCTGCGATCCATGTTGTGTGTCCTCATTCCTGTGTCTGGCGCCGCCGGGCTCTGATCTCGATCCGAGACCCGTGCGAGCTGCCTGCCGCTTGTATTCAGGCCAGTCGTGTGGTTTCGCCGGCAGGAACCGGGGGAACAACGGCCAACGCCGACTCGATGTCGCCGACATTCCAGCGCTGATCGCTCTTAAAGGTGTCGACGAGATGCCAACCCGAGTAGACCCCGATCAGTCCCCCCACGACCCGGAAGACGTGACCCGACAGGGAGCAGCCCTCCGTCGCCAGGTACGCGACGAGAGGAGAGACGTTCCTCGGGTGGTATACGTCGAACTCCTGCTCCGTCTCGGGTTCCGCCAGCCGTTCGCTGAGCCCGGGAGTCGCATCGGTCGTCCGGGTTCGCGCGAGTGGGGCAATTCCATTGACCCGGACCCCGATCCGACCCAGTTCCTTGGCCGCGACCTGCGTCATTGCCGCGATCCCGGCCTTCGCCGCGGCGTAGTTCGTCTGGCCCACTCCAGGCGCCAGCCCCGCCCCCGAAGAGGTGTTGACGATGACTCGATCCGCGTCCAGCCCCTGCTTCGACCGACCACGCCAGTACCGCGCTGCGTGATGGCTGACGGCGAAGGTGCCCTTCAGATTGACGTTGATGACCGAGTCGAACTCGTCCTCGGTCATGTTGACCAGCATCCGATCGCGGAGGATGCCTGCGTTGTTCACCACGACGTGCAGGTCACCGAAGGTGTCGACCGCGGTCTCGATGAGTCGCTGGGCGCCCGCCCAGTCACTGACGCTGTCGGTGTTCGCGACGGCCTCACCGCCGGCGGCCTTGATCTCTGCGACCACCTCGTGCGCGAGATCGGAGTCCGTCCCCTCGCCGGACGCCGATCCGCCGACGTCATTCACCACGACCCGCGCGCCCTCGGCCGCGAACAGCAACGCGTGCTCCCGGCCGAGACCACGGCCGGCCCCAGTGATGATCGCTACTCTTCCGTCGAGGACGCCCATGAGTTGTCTTCCCTTCGTCTTCTTCAAGTCCGTGCGGGCCCGCACCCCGCTGTAGTGGAACTTGGGTTCTGATGCGCACGCCGGGGATATCGGCGGTGCGCATGTGCTACTTGGAGACGCCGACGGCGCGGGCGAGAATGGTGCGCATGATCTGGGACGACCCTGCGGTGACGGTCGCGACCCGCGCCTCGCGCCAGTACCGCTGCATGTCGTACTCGAGCATGAAACCGGCACCGCCCATCAGCTGCATGCCTGTGTTCGTCGCACGCTGTAGCGCCTCGGACCCGAACAGCTTCGCGGCCGTCACCTCAGTGAGGGCCGACTCACCTGAGTCGATGATGCTTGCGGCCTTGTAGGTCAGCAGCTTTGCTGCCTGGAGGTCGCAATACATGTCGGCGATCGGGTGGGCGACAGCTTGGAACGATCCGATCGAGCGGTTGAACTGCTCGCGCGCGTTGACGTACGAGCGAGTCATCTCGAACACGGTGTTGAGGGCCCCGATGTAACCACCGCACGTGAACACCCGCTCAAACTCCAAGCCTGAATGGAGCACGTCCCATCCCCGGTTGACGGGTCCGAGCATCTGCTCAGGTCCGACACGAACATCGTCGAAGAAGACCTCGTTGGTTCCGAGCAGGTGACGTCCCAGCGTCTTCAGCCGCCGGACCTCTACGCCAGGCGCGTCGGCAGGCACCAGGAAGACGGACAGTCCTGAATGGCGTCCTGCTTCCGGATCGGTCCGCGCGGTGACGTGCAGGATGGTTCCAGGCAGCCCGGCCCCGGTGATGTACAGCTTCTGGCCATTGAGCACCCAGGCGCCGTCACGCTGCTGCGCTGAGGTACGGATGCCCGCCGCATCGCTGCCCGCGCCGGGCTCGGTCATGCAGATGGTGTAGCGCTCTTCTCCGCGAATGGCCCGGGACAGGTGGTGCTTCTTCTGGGCCGGTGTTCCGTTGCGAAGGATGTTGAGAGCGAGGTACATCGTGATGCCGTACCCGGCAGCGAAATCGAGCCCTCGCCGTCCGAGCTCCTCGGAGACGATCAGCATCTCGGTCACACCGCGTCCGTCGCCGCCGTATTCTTCCGGGAACGGGAGGCCGTAGTAGCCCAGTGACGCCAGCTGCTCGAAGAAGTGCTGGGGGTAATGGCCGTCCTCGTCCCACTTCTTGACCGTTTCCTGCGGTGCTTCCTTGTCGATGAGTTCCCGCACTGCCGCACGCAGTGCGTCCTGGTCGTCAGTCACAACATCCTCCTGGGCGGTGTATGAGTTGTCGTCCCCGTCCGACGAGCTGTCTCGCTCATGGCATCGGCCCCCGTGTCCATGGGCTTCTCACAGGCTGTCGGGGCTCGGGCCCGTGTACGAAACCTGCTCGGAGGGCACGTGGCGCCACGTGTTCCCTTGCTCCTTCTCCTCCAGGTAGTGGGCTGCGAGACCAACGGTCCGGGGGGCGATCACGAAGATCCGAGCCGCTTCCCATGTGAATCCGAGATCGAGAAGCAGGGCCGCGGAGGCGCCGTCGATGTTCGCGGGTACTACGCGGCCGACTGCCTGGCTGAGCTCGTGCTCGAGGTGCTCGACCAGTGCGCAATGGTGCGAGTACACGCCCACTTCCTTGGCGAGTTTGATCAGGATGGGAGTCCGAGGGTCAGCACCGTGCTGCGGGTGGCCGAACCCGTCGAGGGGAGTGCGCCGCGCCCTGCTGTCAGCGACCATTTCGCGCGCCGCACTCTGAAGTGCCTCATCGGTGACCTCTCCATCGGCGGCAACGCTCGCGACGACCGAATGGAGGGTGTGTGCCAGTTGCTGGCCCGCTCCGCCGTGGATGTCACCGAACGTCATGACACCAGCCGCGATGCCCGCCTGGATCGGAACGCCGTACGACGAGAGGAGTCTCGTGACCGTACTGGACGGAGAGATCCCGTGTTCCATCACTGAGACGAGGATGGCGTCCAGGACTCGTGCCTGGCCATCGGTGGCGCGGTTGCCGGTGAGGACCAAGAACATCATCTCGGCATACGAGGTGTTGCCGATCAGATCGGTCAGACGGTGGCCCCGGACGATCACGTCATCCCGTTCGACCTTCGCGATCCCGGTTTCCCAGGAATTCGTGTCTCGTGCACCCATTCGAAGTCCCTCTTGGTCGTCGTACGCCGCCGTTCGGCGGTGAAGCCCGGGAGAGTCTGTTCCACACAGTGGCACAGCGTCTCGCCTGTCGGTACACGCAGCGTGGCGCACCCCTGAGCACCTGTCAATAGGGAGGGCACAGAGGCGCGCCAGCGGTCGGCAGAGGCTCTGCGATCTTCCGTCGCTGATGCCGCCGCCGTTGCGCTCCACGAGCGCAGGGGGCACCCAGCGCGTTCAGCTCACTGGAACATCGACCACCGCGTGGACGTCGAACCACGTGCCCGCAGCAGTCCACAGCACGGTGTGCTCGGGCAACCGACCTTCAGCCGGGCTCACCCCGGCTCAGCGCACACCGCACCGTTCAACGTGGGATTGCGAGAAGCGGGGTCTTCGAACTTGGGCGGTGTGTGCCGGGATACGCGCTGACTGGCTGTCACAGTGCGTGACCGCCGTGGTGGTTGCCGGTCCCGGATACAAGGCGCCCGTGGTCCTGGGTGATCATTTCTGTTCCCTACGCAGAAGACGGGGTGTCCGTCATGCGGGTCGAGCGGTGCGAGGGCGGTGGCCTCCGGGTCCACCTGGCCACGGCGGATGCCTCGGCCCGGGCCTGCCCGGCCTGCGGGGTCTTCTCGTCCCGAGTAAAAGGCTCCGCCACCACCCGCCCCCGTGACCTCCCTTATGGCGAGCGCGGGTTGGAGCTCTTCTGGCAGAAACGGCGCTGGTTCTGCCGCGAGCCAGCCTGTCCTCGGAAATCGTTCACCGAGCAGATCCCGCAGATCCCGGCCGGCGCCCGGCTGACCGGGAGGCTACGGAGTACGGCCGGACGTCGGATACGGGATGCCGGCTCCACAGTCATCCAGGCCGCCCGCGATCTGCGTCTGTCCTGGCCGACCGTGATGGACGCCTTCCGGACCGTTGCCCACGAGGTCGTCGAAGCGCCGCTGCCCGAGGTCGGGGCGCTGGGCATCGACGCGACCCGGCGCGGCAGGACCGGCTGGGAGCAGGACCTTGAAACGGGCAAGCGGCAGCTGACGCGGGACCGGTGGCACACCGGGTTCGTCGACGCGCTCGGTGTCGGTGGCCTGCTCGGCCAGGTCGAGGGCCGCACCGTCGCCGACGTGCTGGCCTGGCTGTCGACCACACCCCTGACCTGGCGCTACAACATCCGGCACGTGGCCATCGACATGTCCGCCACATGCCGGGCCGCGATCCGCACCGGCCTGCCGAACGCCGTCGTGGTCGACCACTTCCACATCGTGCAGCTTGCGAACAAGATGCTGTCCCTGGTCCGGCGCCGCACCACCGCCGAAATCCGGGGGGTCGGCGCGGACGCGCTACCGACCCCGAGTGGAAGGCCCGCCGACGACTCCTCCGCAATCGCGAGGACCTCACCGACGAGCAGTTCGCGAAGATGTGGAACCCGCTGCTGGCCGAGGGGAAGATCGGCCGAACCCTGCTGACCGCGTGGATCGCCAAGGAGTCCGTGCGTAACCTTCTCGCCCTGGCCCGCACCGGCGCCGACCGACACCAAGTCGGCCAAGCACGATGGAAATTCCTCACCTGACTTGACTCTGTCGGTGATCTTGGAGTTTCCCGGTGCGGCAGCATGGTCAACGGGCATGGTCGGGTGGTTCTGATGACTGATCCAGCTGTCGAGGTGCCCGTTGTCCCTGCGCCCCCGTTCCGGTGAGCATGTTCCGCCTCTGACCGCGCAGATCGCGCGGGCGAGCAACCCGGGTGGCACGACGGCGATCTGGATCCGTGACCGGCTGGACGGTCTGTGGTGCGATGAGGACTTCGCTGACTGGTACCCCAGGGACGGACGCCCAGGGCTTTCGCCTGCTCAGCTGGCCACCCTCTGCGTACTGCGGTTCCTGCTCGGCCTGTCGGACCGGCAGGCCGCCGAGGCGGTCCGCTGCCGCATCGACTTCAAGTACGCGATGGCCATGGAACTGGATGATCCCGGCTTTCACCACAGCGTCCTGGCCGACTTTCGAGATCGACTCGCCGAGGACGGCCGGGCCGACCACCTCCTCGACCTCGTCCTGGCCCGACTCAAGGAGGCCGGGCTGGTGCGCGAGCGCACCACGCAGCGCACCGACTCCACCCACGTCCTGGCCGCCGTGCGCGACCTGACCCGCCTGGAACTGATCACCGAGGCGGTCCGCGCCGCACTCGAAGAGACCGCCGACGCCTCCCCTCACCTGCTCGACGGACTCATCGACGAGGACTGGGGACTCCGCTACGGTCGGCCGATCCGCCTGGGCAAGAACCCACGAAGCCCATGACCAGGATTCTTGCCGCAGGAAACGACGGCGTCCGGCTCCTGGAACACCTCCACCGGCACGGAGCGCACTGCACGTCCGGTCCCCGCGTCCAGGCCCTGCGCCAGATCATGGTGCAGAACTACAGCAATGCCGAGAGCGAAGGCATCAACCGCGTGATCAAGCTCGTCGCCTGTGCCGCCTTCGGGTTCCGCAACGCCGCCAACCAGCACCTCCGCACACGCTGTCTTACCACCCGCCGAGCCCGCGGACACCTCCGCACCTCTCAACTTTGAAGACCCACCTTCTGCGGGAGATCCGGGAGATGGGCTACCACGGCAGCCACAACCTCCTGGTCCGCTACATCAACCAGGGCCGTTCGAGGTCGACCACGCTTGCCTGTCTCCACGCCGTGTCACCCGCCTCCTCACCCGCCGCCCCGACCGGCTGCGCGAGGACCAACTCGCCCTGCGCGACCAGATCGCCGGCGCCTGCCCCGAGATGACCGCCCTGGCCACCCAGATCAGCAGCTTCGCCGCTCTGCTCAGCTCGGCCCCGGGCAACGCCGCCGCCCTCAACGGGTGGATCACCCGCACCCGCGATACCGACCTGCCCTTCCTGCACGCCTTCGCCACAGGCCTGGAACGCGATCGTGCCGCCATCGATGCCGCGCTCACCCTTGCCGCAGCACAACGGACGCATCGAGGGCGTCCACAAGAAGATCGAACTGATTAAGCGTCAGACGTACGGCCGCGCCGGACACCGGCCTCTGCGCCAGCGCATCCTGCTCAGCTGAACTATCAGGAACGATCAACGCCTACGAAAATTCCTGGAAGACCCGGAGACCGTACAGATTCTTCCTACGCGCCCATTGACGCCCAGCAGGTGCCACCTCAACATGGGTGGTCTGCAGAGCGATACGCCGTGCCATCAGTCGGCACGCTTTGAAAACTGAGGCACGGATCGTCGCACCGACCACCGAAAGGCGGAGCCAATGGAAGCCCCAGTTGCCAAACCCGCGTCGCCGACGCCCGAGGCATCCAACAGGCGCGTCGCTGCGGCCATTGTCGTAGGCACCGCTCTTGAATACTTCGACTTCTTCCTTTACTCGGCTATGGCGGCGCTCGTCATCGGCCCCACTTTCTTCCCCTCGGACAATTCCGCAGCCAGCTCTATAGCCGCATTGGCGTCTTTCGGCGTCGGATTCCTTGCGCGCCCTTTCGCAGGGCTAATATTTGGAATCATTGGAGATAAGTTCGGCCGCAAGACGGTGCTGTCTTGGAGCCTCATTTTGATGGGTGTTTCGACGGGGCTGATGGGACTGATTCCATCTTATGCATCCATTGGTATAGCAGCTCCGATCTTGCTCGTAGCGCTGCGTATCATTCAAGGAATCGGCGCGGGCGCAGAATTCAGTTCCGCGATAGCAGTATCCTACGAGTACGCCACCGCCGACAGGCGAGGGCGACTCGGTTCACTGCCAACATTGGGAATCAACCTGGGAGTGTTCATTGCTTCACTGGCGGTCGCTGGTCTGAATTTGATCGGAGATGATTTCTTCTACTCCTGGGGCTGGCGCATCCCATTCGTTGGCAGCTTCGTTCTGGCCCTGGTTGGGTACGTCATTCGCCTGAAGCTTCCGGAGAGTCCCGAGTTTACGGAACTACCGGTAGAGGAAACGCGGCGTACATGGCTCCGAGTCCTGGCAGACCTCTTCAGGTCTGACTGGAAGGGCCTAGTCATAGTGTTCGTGACGTACAGCGGTTACGCGCTCGTGGCGACACTGTGGAAGACCTTCTCGCTCTCGTATCTGTCTGAGTTTCAAGAAATCAGTGGAGCTGTAAGCAGTTTTGGCGTGACATTGGCCAGCCTTTTTGCGATCGTTTGGACTCCAATCTGCGGCAGGCTCTGCGATGCAGTTCCAGTCCGATGGGTTCTCGCAACTGGCGGCCTCTTGGTGATCCTCTATTCATTTCCTTTTTTCTGGCTACTCGACACAAGAACTGCTATTTGGATCTGGATCGCATTGATCCTGGGTACGGGCTTTCTTGCTCCATTGCTTTCCGTAGCGGCGAGCCCGTTCATGGCTCGTCAATTCGCGACTAATACACGCGTCACTGGTCTGGGGGTGGCCAAAGAAACCAGTGCCGCCGTGGCGGCCGGCCTAGGACCGGTGCTAGCCCTCGGTCTCGTCAGTGCCTCCGGGACATCCAGCACTATTGGCGTATCAATACTCTTCGCTCTGGGTGGAATGATGTTTTTGATTGCAGCGTGGAGGGGCAGGACGACAGCCCCGTCATTCGGGAAGTCCGCGGTGGGAAATGCCTCGCGAGCTCATCATGCCTCTGACTGAACTGATACGGCAGCCGTAGATAGCGGTTCCGTTGCGTTCCTCCTGGTCAGGCGACTTGGTCGTGGAGGTGGTGACGTTGTCGGTGGCAGGCTTGGGCGACGGCCTGGCGGCGGAGTCGACAGGCGGACCAGAACACCACGTGGTCACCGTCCCGGGCCGGCGATGGCAGGGCGAACGCCCGGAGCAGCTTGAGCAGTTCGGGGCATGAAACCGGGGTGAGGCCCGGTGGCCAGTCGGGGGCGGTGAGGGCCGCGGTGGCGGCACGGGTCAGGGTGAGGACGATGGCAGCGATCATCGAGAACAGTGACCAGCAGTGCCAGGAGTTCCAGCAGGTCACCTGGCCCAGGTCGAGGCCGACGAAGGACTTGCCCAGCTGGAAGGCCTCCTCCACTTCCCAGCGGCGGCAGATTACCTCGACCAACTTCGCGGGTGTGGCGGGATGTTGGTGGTGGCAGAGGTAGTTGGATGTCTCTCGGGTGTAGCGGTGCCTGCGGACGATCAGTCTGGACGTCCCGGCCTCGTGTTCCTCGGGGGTGTCGTCCGCACGGATGTCGATCATCGACCAGTCGTACTCGCGGGTGCCCTTCTGGCCCTGGCCGGTAGCCATGCGCATCCAGTTCTGCGGGGCGAGATTGTTGATCACCTTGCGGACCTCGATGTGCAGGCCAGAGCGCAAGGTGACCTTCTGGTTCTGCTTGACCGCGGCCGCGGCCGCGACCGCATAGCCCAGTCCCATGCGCGCATGCTGTGCCGCAGCGCCCGACTGCCGTAGACCTCGTCACCGGCGAACCAGTCGCCCCGATACCGGCGTCACGGGCGTCGCGCACCATGGCCACGGCCCTGATCCGGCTTCGTCGAGAACTCCAACTCGTACGGATTGCCAGCGAGTTCACGCCGTTCGCCGTCGGCCGTCCAGCAGATGCGAAGCGGTGCGGGCCACTTCCTCCAGCACGGCGCGGACGGCCTCGGTGACCAGTTCGAGCCGAGTCAGGTCGCGCACCGCGGCCAAGCCATGGATGGAGTCGGTGCGCTGCGTGGTGCGCTCGCGCACGAGACCGGCCTCCTTGAGACGAGCCGGCGCGAGGTCGAGGAGGCGGTCGGCACGGTCGCCCTCGGCGAGACGGTCGCGGAAGTCGGCCAGCACGCTGTGGTGGAAGCCGGGATCGTCCAAGTCCAGGGCTGGCGTACTTGAAGTCGATCCGGCAGCGGACCGTTTCCGCTGCCTGACGGCCCGACAGGCCGACCAGGGGACTGCAGCACGTAGACAGTCGCCGGCTGGGCGTGCGACAGACCCGGACGACCGTCACGCGGGTGCCAGCCGGCGAAGACCTCGTCGCACCACAGCCCGTCGAGGCGGTCTCTCAACCACATCGCCGTCGTACCGCCCGGGTTGCTCGCCCGCGCGATCCGCGCGGTCAGAGAAGGGACATGCTCGCCGGAACGGGCACGGAGCGACATCGGACACCTCGACAACTGCATCGGTCTGCGAAGCATCCCCGAGCATGCCCGCTGATCATGCAGGCGCACCGGCAAACTCCAAGATCCCCGACAGAGTCAAGCTCAGGGCGCTTCCCCCAAGCGGTGGGCAATGGCGCTGGCAGCCTCCACTACCATGCCCCCGAACTTCGCCTGCAACGCAGCAGACATTCGGTGAATCGGCGTCGAGATGCCAATGCCGGCGATCCCTACCCCAGCGATCACGATGGGCGCTGCGACGGCGTGGACGCCTTCTCGCCACTGCTGATCGTTCACGGCGTAGCCGCGCCGACGGACCTCGTGGATGGCAGACGCAAGGGCATCAGCATCAGCCAAGGTAAAAGACGTATATGCCGTCAAGCCCCGAGATATGAGTTCGTCGATCTCGTCGTCCGACCAGGTCGATAGCAGGGCATGCCCGTTGGCGGAGGCCAACGCTGGGATCATCATGCCCGGGGAGACGTGGGCGCGTACCCCCTGGGGGCTCTCGATGCACTCGAGAACAATGACCGAATCCACCCCCTTGGGTGCGGCGAGATGGACGGTCTCACGAGTCTCCTCACGAAGCTGCTCCATCACCGGCAGGGCGATCGTGCGAAGATCGTTGCCGGCCTGGTGCCGCTGTCCCAGCTGGAACATCTTGGGTGTCAGGGTCCAGCGCGTCGCCTGATCGTGAACCTCCGTGACCCACCCGCCCTCCTGGAGCGTGCGGAGCATCCGCTGCATAGACGATTTCGGGATCTGCAAGTCTCTGGCCAGCTCTGACACACCCACCAGTCCTGGCTCGGCAAGCCGCTCCAGCACCCGCATTCCCGTCAGCACACTTCTCACGGCGGCGCTTGTCATCCGATCCCCTCAACCATCCGAACAACTGCAGATCCCAGCGCCACCCTACTGCTCCGCGTACTCGATCCTCCGTCGCCGAAGAGACACGTGGCCTGACAGCGGTGCTGACGAGGCTCAGGAGATTGAGATCGATCGACGAGCCACGTGTGCTTGGCCGGGTTGGTGCAGGTTACGAACAGCTGCTCCCCTTGATGGGACCGCAACCTGAACACGGGCAACCAGCGCGGAACGGAGTTCATCACCGCGCACCAGCGGCTCTTTCGCGATGCTCGCCGTCCGTCGTACATCGAGCTGCCCCTCGTTCCGGAATAGGGGCCGCGCGACCGAGTCGGTCGACGGCGCCGAGCTCTGCACGTGCAGCCGTACACAGATCCGCCCTGTGACCTCGAGGTCCTCCTCGATCACATCGGATGTGAAGACGAGGACGTCAGATCGGGACTCAACGAGCGCCTGGTCAAGGGGCCTCGTCCGGTGCCGGTGCCGAGTGGCCCACCACACGTGGGGACCAGGTCGGCGGGGTCGTAGTCGATCTCACTCGGCCTTCCGTCGATGCACCGTCGTGCTGAGGCCGCCATCGGCATGCAGGTGCCAGCGCTCGACACGGGAGCGCTGCAGAGGCCAGGTTGCCTCGTCGCGCCATTCGTAGCGTCCCATCACGAATATTCGTACCGGCGCCGAGGTGCTTGCAGGCGCGTCATCCGTTGTGTGGCGCCGGAGGAATGCCAGCACCTCATCGCTCCAATTCCCGTGCGGACCCCGCGTCCCGCATCGACATGATCCAAAATCTTGCGCGCCGATCGATGCCGGCCAGCAGGCGCCAGGCGGTCGGCGTGGAGGCCACGGGACCGAACACCTCCGCCTGGTCGCGCAGCGGGGCCAGGTCCGCTATCGCCTCGCCGCCGTCGGCGAGCATGACCGCGAGATCGACCGCGATCCGGCCGGGGTCGTGCCCGGTGCCACGCGGTCGCAGCTGACGCAGTGCGTTCGTGAAGGCGCTGGTCAGGCCGGTGACATCGGAGAGATCGGCCAGCAGGCGCATCCGGCGTGGCTGACCACCCCGTGACCGTCGGCCGACACGACGAGCTTGGGACGCGACCGGGTCAGGTTCACGCAGAAAGTGCCTTCCTGCTGGGATGACAGAGACCTTCGACGCCTCATCTTCCCAGTTCAGAAGGCACTTTCGCCTTTCCCCTCAAGATTCGGACACCGCCGCAAGTGAAAGGCGCAGGCTAGGACCCCATACCGAGATGCGCCCCACCGGCGACGTCGAGAGAGACGCCGGTGATGTACCGGTTGGCCCGGTCCGTGAGGAAGCCGATCGCGTTGGCGACCTCGGCCGGTTCGGCGAAGCGTCGCATGGGGAGCTGCGCGGCGCGCGCGTCGCGTGCTGCCTGCGCGGAGCCGGACTGGTCGGCGAGCAGTGTCCACATCGGCGTGTTCACCGGTCCGGGGTTGACGGTGTTGACCGAGATCCTGTCCGGTCCGAGGATCTTCGCCATCGACCACATGATGTGCAGCACGGCGATCTTGCTGGCGTTGTACGGCAGGTAGTCGATCCGAGCTTCCTTGGCCGCGACCGACGACAGCAGCAGAATGGTGCCCTTCGTGCCGCTGCCCCGCATGAGGTTCGCGACCTCGCGCGTGATGGTGAACGTGCCCGTGGCGTTGATGCGCATGGTGCGCTCGAACTCCTCGGTCGTGGTCGCCAGCGGATCGGGGGTGCCGCCGAGCACCCCCGCGGCGTGGACGAGGACGTCGATGCGGCCGTGCTCGCCGACGATCCGGCGCACCACTTCGGCGGTCTGATGTTCGTCGGTGACGTCGAGCTCGGAGAAGCCGGTGATGTCCTGCCCGTCGAGCGGTGCGAGGTCCGCCCCGACCACGATGTCTCCGCGCGCCCGCAGCGCGTCGACGGCGGCCGCGCCGATGCCGCCGCTGGAGCCGGTGACCAGGGCGACCTGGGGCTGCGGTGCTACTGCACTGCTTTGCTGGACCATGTGCGTCCCTCCTGCTCCTCGGTGGGCAGGCCTGCCGCCGCGAGGATCTTGTCGAGTAGCTGCTGGGTCTTGACCGCTTCCCATCCGGAGGTCAGCGGCTGCTGCCGGTCCTGAACGCGGTCGAGGAAGTGGCGGACCGCGTCGGCGAAGCCGAAGGTCTCGGTCGCGGTCGCCCAGCCGAACGCCTCCGGGCTCATCGACCGGACGGTGCGGACGCCGTCCGCCGTCACCGCGACGGTGTCGGGGGCGATGACCTCCGCCGAGCGCAGCTGCCCGTACGCGTCGAGCTTCTCACCCCACGCGCCGGCGGCTCGGGCCGCGACCAGCAGGCCCGTGTTCCCGGTCGAGAACCGGATGAGGGCAGCCGTGCCGTCCTCTTCCCAGGGGTCGGTTCCGGCGGCCGCGCTGGTGACCTCGACGACGTCTCCGCCGCAGAACCAGCGGAGGAGGTCCACCATGTGGATCGCGTTCTCGAAGGTGGCTCGGTACTCGGAACCGGCGCGGTTCTTCTGCGCGACGCAGAACGACGCTCCGGCCGCACCGAACGCTTCCCGCGCAGCGACGTACACGGGCGCGAACCGCCGGTTCAGGCCGACCATCAGGATGCGGCCGTGCTCGTCGGCGAGCTCAGCGAGGCGGACCGAGTCGGAGGTCGAGGTGGCGAGGGGCTTCTCGCAGAATACGTCGATGCCGGCGCGGAGGGCGCTCTCGACGGCCGCGACGTGCTCGGAGCGGGGAGTGAGCACGAAGACGGCGTCGAGCTCTTCGGCGTCGAGCATCGCGTCGACTGTGCGGTACACGTTCGCGAACCCCCACCGACGCTGCAGCGGGCTCGGGTCCTCGCGCCGCGACACCAGGGCGCGCAGCTCGACGTCGTCGCGCTGAACGAGGGTGGGCAGCTGCGCGATGCTGGCGATGTTGCCGGCGCCCACCACGCCGACGCGGAGTGTGGTCACGAGCGGACCTCGGCGTCCTGGTTGTTCGCCTCGAGATCGAGCTGCCGCAGCAGCGTACGGAGGTGCTCGGCGCCGCGACGGAATCCGGTCTCGGGGGCGTCGAGATCCTGTGGATGCCACCGGTACTCGTATTCGAGCGAGAGCACGTCGTCGTAGCCGACCTCGCGGAGGCGCCGGAGGATGGGCGACCAGGCGAGGGTGCCGTCGCCGACGACGCGCGAGATGACGGCGCGTTCCTCGGCGTGCACCCGCGCCGTCTCGGACGCGACGAACGGGGCGTTCGCGTCCTTGAAGACAAGGTCCTTGACGTGCACGTGGCCGATGAGATCGCCCTGGACGGCGAAGGCGTCGTCGACGTCCTCGTCGTGGGTGAAGGTGAGGTTCGCCTGGTCATATAGGACGCGGACGGCGGGCGAGTCGACCGCGCGGATGAGCTTGGCGGTGTCGCGCGCGGTCTGCGTCATGGTGCCGAAGTGGTTCTCGGCGCAGAGCACGACGCCTGCGTCCGCCGCCGGGCCGGAGAGCTCCTGGAACGAGCGGACGAGCTGCGTCCAGTGCGCGGCGTGGTCCTTCTGGCCCGGCTGCCACGCGCCGGAATAGACGCGGATGCGGTTCGCGCCGATGGCGTGGGCGATGTCGATGGCCGATCGCAGTTCGTCGACGGCTGCTCCGCGCATGCGCTCGTCGGTCGCGTTGATGGCGGTCGTGTACGGGGTGAGCCCGATGACGGGGATGCCTTCGCCGTCGGCGACGCGTGCCGCTTCCGCCGCTGCCGCGGCATCGCCGATGGGCAGACCGCTCGTGTAGTCGTCCTGGTAGATCACCTCGGCGGCGTCCAGGCCGGCTCGGGCGAAGAGTACAAGCGCTTCGGGAACGGTGTGGTGGGGGGTGCCGAGGGTGTGGCCGGCGATCTTCATGAGGGTGTCTCCGAGGCCTTCGAGGTGGAGTGGGTGTGCCAGTCGTGGGGGCCGACGAGACGCGGGGGATCGGCGACCCGTGAGCGGTCGACGAACTCGAGGATGAGTCCCCAGGAGGTGCGGGCGTACACCCACCGGTTCCCGGCGACAGCGGGGCTGTCGCCGGCGACCTCCTTGCGCGCGCCGAGGATGTCGATGCCCCGGAGGTCGGCGACCGCGGCGACGACGTCGTCGACGTCGTCGACGACGAAGCAGAGGTGGTGCCCGCCCGCATCGCTGGCGCGCGGGAACACGGGGGAGCGGTCCTCGCTCCACCACTGGAACAGCTCCACGTTCAGGTTCGGCGGCAGCCGGAGCATGCGCAGCTCCAGGTGCGCGTCCGCGGGCACGCCGAAGTGCTCCGGCATGACCGCGGCATCGGGTCCGCGGGTGGAGCGATAGAGCTCCTCGGCGCCGAGAAGGACGGTGAACAGGCGGGTGGCGTCGTCGAGGTCGGGGACGGTGAAGGCCACGTGGTCCACGTATCGCAGACCGGGAAGGCGACCGGGGTTCGGATTCATGAGCGGAGTTCCTGGGTGGAGGAGCGGATGAGAAGCGATGGCTCGAGCACGACGTGGTCGGGCGGGCCGTCGGCGATGAGGGCCTCGCCGAGTTCGATGGCGATCCGTCCGAGGTCGGTGATTGGTTGTCGGACACTGGTCAACCGGGGGTTGAACTGGGCGCCGAGGTCGAGGCCGTCGAAGCCGATAACCGACAGGTCGGCGGGCACGGTCAGTCCGCGCGAGCCGAGCTCGGAGATCATGGCGAACGCGATGAGGTCGTTGGACGCGATCACCGCCGTCGGGCGGATCGGTTCCCGCATCCAGTGGTCCACGATCCCCGGCCCCGGAGCGGCGCCGGGCGCCGCCTCCAGGACGACGGGCGAGATGGCGTGGCGCTCGGCGGCGTGGTGGTAGGCGTCCCAGCGGTCCTGGGCGGTGTACGTGCCGACGATCCCCGGGGCGTAGGCGATGTTCGTGTGGCCGAGACCAAGGAGGTGGTCGAAGGCGAGGTCGATGCCCCGGGCGCTGTCGACAGTGACGGTGGGCACGGCGAGGTCGTCTTCGACCCGGTCGATGACGACGACCCGGTTCTGAAACGCGTATCGGCGGAGCGCCTCGAGGTTGACCCGGGTTGAGGGGGCCACGATGCCGAAGGGGGAGTACATGGAGTGCATCGCGCTCACGTAGTCGGCGGTCTGCCCGGCGTCGCCGTCGGTGATGCAGAGCATCAGCTGGTAGCCGCGTGCTTTGGCGGCGGCGGCTGTCGTGCGCGCCAGCTCGGCGAAGAACGGGTTGGTCATGTCCGGAACGATCAGCGGGATGAGGTTGCTCGAGCCGCGGCGGAGAGCCTGCGCGAGGGGGTTCATCGAGTACCCGAGCTCGGCTGCGACACGCAGCACGTGTTCCCGGGTCGCCGCGCGTACGGCATCCGGCTTCGAGAATGCGCGTGACACGGTCGAGCGGTGCACGCCGGCCGCCTCGGCGACGTCGTCGATGCTCACTTCAGCCACAACGCACCGTCCTCTCCAGGTGCGGCGACCAGATGAGCTCCATAGTGGTCACAAGCTCGGCGAGTGTCGGCAGGCCCGCGAACCCGGTCGTGAGCGTATCGGCGACGCCGGTGACGAACACGTCGTACAGCGGGTCGCTGTCGACCTCGAGGACGGCGCTCTTGGTGACGCCGGATTGATCGGTGAACGTCGCGTCGCCGGTGGTGTCGACGGTGGCGAACCCGTTGGTCCCGGCGGCGGTGAAGCTGCAGTACCGCTTCAGCGGCGAGTTGGGGAACGCATAGCCGACCTCGATGATTGCCTCGCGGCCCGTGACGGTGGTCAGGACCATCGTGGAGTGGTCGTCGACCGCCCCGCCGTGCAGCGTGGTGGAGAGCTTCTGGACGACGTCGACGGGGTGTCCGAGGTGGCGGATCGCCAGGTCGACGAAGTGCGGGCCGAGGTTCATCAGGCTGCCGCCGCCGGAGAGGGCGGGTTCGAGCATCCACGGGTTGCCGTTGCCCCGGTACCGCGAGGGCGGACCGGCGACGAACGCCATCCGCTCGTAGACGATGTCGCCGGCCTGCCGCAGCCACGTGTCGATCGGGGCACCGCGCTGGACGAGCGGCACGGTCGCCGGCACGGCGGCCAGGCGCGCCTCCTCCTCGAGCGCCCGAAGTTCGTCGAGGTTCGCACCGGCGGGCTTCTCGATCACGAACGGGATGCCGCGGTCGACGAGCTTTCGGCCGACCGCGAGCATCTCGTGGTGCGGGCAGAACACGAACGCCACCTCGATGCCGTCCTGGTCCAGAGCCTCGTCGACGCTCGCCGCGACGGGTGCGCCCAAGGGCTCGGCGAATGCCCGAGAGACCGCGGGGTCGGGGTCCTGCACCGCCGTCACGCGGAATCGTCGAGCCAGCCCGGCACGGTACAGCGGCGCGTGCCAGTGGGACGCGCCCAGCACCACGGCCGAGGGCCGAGGGACCGAAGAGGAATGATCCACCGCCGTCGACTCCTTCGCTTCGATGAGGATCCCGGCGTTCAGTCGCCCGCGAATGAGAACGATTGCTGAGATCGATTGCAACCCAGGATGTACACCTCGCCGCGATTCGTCAATGCGTCCGGGTCGCGGCTCGACGAAGCGCACCAACGTGGTGTAACCATCAGGGCCATGTTCCAAAAACTCCACGTCATAGAGACCATCCGCGATTCCGGCAACGTCCTCATCGTCCGCCTCGACACCGCCGAGGAGGCGTTCGAAGTCGCCTCGGCAGCCGTCGCCGGCGGCATCCGCGCCCTCGAGATCACCCTGTCGATCCCCGGCGCCCTCACCGTGATCGAGCGCCTGACCGAGCGCTTCGCCGGTGAAGACGTGGTCTTCGGCGCGGGCACCGTCCTCGACGGGCACGCCGCCTGGTCGAGCATTCAGGCCGGCGCGCAGTTCCTCGTCAGCCCGAACCTCAACCCTGAGATGATCCGCGTCGCCAACCGCTACCAGGTCGCCACCATCAGTGGTGCCTACACGCCGACCGAGATCCTCGATACGGCCGAGGCCGGCTCGGACATCGTCAAGCTCTTCCCCACCGAAGCCGGCGGCATCCCTTATGCCAAGGCGGTCCTGGCGCCGCTCGCGCACGTCCCGATCCTTCCGGCGGGTGGCGTCACCACCGCCAACGTCGGCGACTGGTTCGCCGCAGGCGTCGCGGCGGTCGGAGTGGGCAGCGCCATCACCAAGGCCGGCCGCCCCGACGGCGACATGGGCAAGGTCACCGCAGCGGCGAAGGAGTTCGTGGCCGCGATCGCGCGAGTGAAGCGGTGACAGCCGACGTCCAAGCCCCGCCCGTCGCCTACATCACGCTCGGCGGGGCGGGGTCGGGCAAGTCGACCCTGTCGAGACACCTCAGCTCCCTGACGGGCGCGGCGTATCTCGACAAGGACACGCTCGCCGGGCCCCTCGTGCGAGTGGCTCTCGAGGCGTTCGGGCAGGATCCCTCCGACCGGGAATCGAACGAGCTGTACCTGCGGAGGGTCATGCCGGCCGAGTACGAGACGCTCTTCGCGACCGCCGGCCGGAACCTGGAACTCGGCCACTCCGTCGTCATCGATGCACCGTTCGTGGCGTACCTCCAAGACCCCGACTTCCTGTCTCGCTCGACCGAGGGTGCAGGCTGGCCCGCCGCCGCTCGCATCCGGGTGATCCACGTGCGCACCTCGCCCGAGGTCGTGCGGCAACGGTTGATCGAGCGCGGCAGCGAGCGGGACCGGGTCAAGCTCGCCGGATGGGACGTCTACTGGGAGCGATTCGGAGCACTCGAGTGCCGCTGGAACACCGGCGAGCACGACGTCGTCGTGAACGATGACGAGTCGGCGTTCACGCGTCTTCGTGAGCTGGTGCTGCAGATCTGACCGCTGCGTTCTCGAGGTCTGACGACCAGGATGACCGCTGGGTCTTGACAGGGCGGACGCGCGTGACGTTTCGTAACAGCGTTACAGCGACACGGAAGTGGGTGTGGATCCACGTCGACACGGAAGTGCATGTGGATCCACATCGACACGGAAGTGGATGTGGATCCACGTCGACGTGGACGTGGATCCACGATGGCGAGGAGACGAGAACATGGCACTGGCCGATGACGTCACAAATGCGATGCGTGTGCTCGAACTGCTGGCGCCGCATGCCGAAGGCCGACGCGTCACGGACATCGCCGAGCGCCTGGGCCTCAACAAGGCCATCGCTCATCGTCTCCTCGCCGCCCTGGTCGATGCGGGCTATGTGAATCAGGATCCCCGCACCTCCAGCTACTTCGCCACTCACAGCCTCGGCGCCCTGGGGCTCCGCCAGCTGTCCTCGTCAGCAGTGGAAACGTGGGCTCAGCGAAGCCTGGACTCGCTCGCGGCGGAGTGTGAAGAGCTCGTCCGCCTGGCGGTAGCCACCAACGATTCCTTGAAGTGGATCGCCAAAGCCCAGGGGGCGAACTCGTCCCTCCGCATCGACCCCGTCATGGGTCAGGACGCGGTCCCCCACGCCACTGCATCCGGGAAGGCGTGGCTCGCCACTCTCTCTCCGGACCGAGTCGCGACCGTGCTGGCGCACGAGAGCCATCTCGACGTCACCCCCAGATCCACCCTCGACCGGGCCGCTCTCCAGGTCGAGCTCGACGAGGTTCGTCACCGCGGGTACGCCACGACGATCGAGGAGATGGACCTCGGTATCAGTGCCGTGGCGGCCGCCATCCACGGAGCCGGACCGGGCCAGGAGGCCACCGGGACGATCAGCATCGCGGGCCCCTCCGTACGGATGACCCGAGCGCGCATGGCCGAGCTGTCGCCGCCCCTGCTCGCGGCCGCGGCTGACATCTCCCGGAGCTGGCCTAGCTACGCCTACCTCGTCGCGGACGAGGAACTCTCCGCCTAGACAGGCAGACACCCAGGCAAACACCCCTTCAACATGTTCAGCGACTCTCGGCCCAGGGCGCTGGGATGCTCACTCGCGACCAAATGCAATGGAGACTGCAATGACGCCCTCACGTTGCGCGCCCAGCGCATCCACCCCCGACAGTGCAGATCCCGTCCCGCGTAAGGGACAGGCCCGTAACCTGCTCGCCGGGACCGTCGGGCACTTTGTCGAGTGGTACGACTGGTATATATACGGCCTGCTCGCCTCTGTCTTCTCTGCTCAGATCTTCCCCTCGGGCTCCCAGTTCGCGTCCCTCATCGCCGCGTTCCTCACTTACGCCATCGGGTTCCTCGTGCGTCCTCTGAGCGGCATCATCCTCTCGCCGCTTGCCGACCGGTACGGGCGCCGCCGCGTCCTGTCTCTCGCGGTCTCGGGGATGGCTCTCGGCGCGTTGATCATCGGGCTCACGCCCCCGTACGCGACCATCGGCTACTTCGCGCCGATCCTGTTCGTCGTCGCCCGCATCCTCCAGGGCATCTCCGCCGGCACCGAGGGGCAGAGCGCCATCGCGTACATGGTGGAACACGCTCCAGCCAACCGGCGCGGACTTTTCGGCTCCTTCACCAACATGGCCAGCGGGCTGGCAACCCTCGCCGCGACGGGCGCCGCAGCCACCGTCACCTCTGTTTTCGCCCCCGACGCCCTGGCGTCCTACGGATGGCGGATCCCTTTCATCTTCGGTGGTGTGATCGGCATCGTCGGACTCATCCTCCGCGCCCGCTCGGACGAGTCTCCGGAGTTCGAAGCCAGCACGCTCGTCGAGCAGAAGTCCGCACCCGCGAAGCTCCTCCAGCTGCTCCGCGAGCACCCCAAGGCGATCCTGCAGACTGCTGCCCTGTCCGCTCCCGCCGTGGCCTACTACACCTGGGCGACGTTCCTGCCCACCTACGCCAACCTCACCTCGGGCCGAGACCTGTCGTCCACCCTTGCCGGCAGCGCGATCGGCCTGGCCCTGCTGGTGGTCATCGTCCCCGTCGGCGGCTACCTCTCCGACCGTCTCGGTCGCCGGAAGATCTTCCCCATCATCGGCGCCATCGGAATGATCGTCCTGTTCTATCCGCTCCTTCTCCTCCTGCAGGTGCCCGGCTTCGGTGTCTACGTCATCGTCGCCGCCTCCGGATGGGTTGTCCTCGGTATCTGGCAGGCCGTCTACCCCACCATCCAGGCCGAGTTGTTCCCCGCCTCGGTCCGCGTCTCCGGAATCGGATTCGCCCATCAGATCGTCATTGCCCTCTTCGGCGGCACCGCACCCCTCATCGCGTCCGCGTTCGTCGGCGCCGGACGGCCCATGTACGTGGCGATTTACATGATCGTCATCGTCGCCCTGTGCCTCATCGTCTACTTCACCCTCCCGGAGACCGGCAGCCGAGCCCCGCGGGAGATCGTTTCCGCGACCGACACCATCGCCGTCGTCATGAGCGAGGACTCGGCCACTGCCGCCAGTTCAGCCCCTGAACAGCACAAGGTTCCCCGGCTGTAGCCGCCCCTGCTCCCGAGCGCACGATCGGGACTCCTCAAAGATTGAACGGAAATTCATATGATCATCAACACTTTTTCGTATCTTTGGTCGACAACGGCGATCGATGCGATATCCGAGCTGACCCAGAACGGGTACGACACCTTCGAGGTTCCCATCAGCTCTCCACATTGCTGGCCGGAAGAGATCTCCAGCTCCGAGCGTTCGGAAATCCTGGCGACACTCAACGAGAACGGCGCCAAGATCCGATCCCTGAACGCCGGCGGATACGACATCAATCTGGCCAGTCCTGGTGCCAGCATGCGCCGGAAGAGCATCGAGCACATCGCCTCGGTGATCGATCTTGCGGTGGCTTGGGATGTCCCGGAAGTTGTCATCTCGCCCGGCACACGGCGTCCTATGATCTCCCCCTCACTGGAGAGTGTCTACGGGTGGATGTATGAAAGCCTGGAAGACCTGGTCCCGCTGGCCAAGCGGGCGGGAAAGCGACTCCTCTTCGAGAACACTCCCTACTGCTTTGCTCCCACGATTGGGGAGCTGGCAGATATCGTCGGCACAGTCAACGATGATGCACTCAAAATCGTGTACGACGTCGCGAACGCTGCTTACATCGGGGAGGATCCCGTATCGAGTCTGCGCTCGCACCACGGATCGGTTGCGCTCATGCATATCTCCGACACGGGTACGGAGACGTGGGGCCACGACCCCATCGGCACTGGGGTGATCGATTGGAAGGGGCTGGGTAAAGCAGTCCAAGAAACAATCGGGGTGGACAACGTCGTTCTCGAAGTCATTCGCGAAGAGAACACCCTGGAAGTATTCGCGAAGTCGATGGGTGATCTCAGTGAAGAGGGTTGGAATCTCGGATAGTGATTTCAGCGCCTCGGGGTTCAGAGCGACTCCGAGGGTCATCGAACAGCAAGATGGCAGTTTTCGCTCGCCGGTGTGAATTGAAGTGCTTCGAAACGCATCAGATGAAGCTGTCACGACTTGTGTGGCATGCTGAGTATGCCCGCTGGAAATATGCAAGGAGAGTGTGCAATGAGGGTTCTGGTCAGTGGTGGAAGCAGCGGTATCGGCGCGGCTGCAAGCCTAAGGCTCGCAGAGGCCGCACTTGCCCGCGGTGAGAAGCCGATGGTCGCGGTATCCGGCCTTACTCCGAACGCGCGACAAGACGAGGTCGTCCGGTCGATCCAGTCGATGGGTGGCAAAGCCATTGCATTGACAGGAAACCTGGGTGATCCCGATGTGCCCGGTCAGCTGGTAACCGCTGTGGTCGAGGAATTCGGTGGCTTGGATGCGCTGGTGGCAAATGCCGGAATCGCCAACCCTGGCGCACTCAAGGATCTCTCCCTGGAGGACTGGGACGACATGTTCTCCGTCAACCTCCGCGGGGCGTGGCTACTTGCCAAAGCAAGTTACCCGCACCTGAAGGATAGCCGCGGGGCCGCCTGTTTGACCTCTTCCATGTCCGGCCAGCTCCCACATGCCGGATCGGGCGCATACAGTCCGACCAAGGCTGCGCTCACGATGTTGGCCCAGACACTCGCACTGGAATGGGCACCTGACGGAATCCGCGTGAACGTGGTATCCCCGGGCATGACTCGCACGCAGATGACTGAAAAAATGTACCTTGATCCCGAAGTCAAGAAGGCAAGGGAAGAAATTATCCCGTTGTCGAAAATTGGCGACCCGATGGATATCGCGAACGTGATCGAGTTTCTTGTCAGCCCACTGGCGGGATATGTCACCGGCCAAGATGTCTGCGTCGATGGGGGTTTCTCCAAGTCCATTCTCAGTCACATTCCCGGTCGGCCCAGCTCCAAGTCCTGACGGGAACTGTTCAACCGGCTTGACAGTCACACAGCGGTGCCCCCTCAGGGTTCTGTCATTCTCGCGGTGGGCCCGATAGGGCATGGGCCTGATACCCCAATCCGGCCGTGATGGTGATGGATCGGCAGGTACACGCGCAGGCACGGTTTCCGGTGATCACTGAGTGTCGAGTTCGCTGATCACCACAACGGAAGACTGTGCCTGTTGCGCCATCATCACCCATCCCTGCCGGGCTGGGTCAACTCACTGGATCCGATCCGGCCCGCCCCGACGAACTGCCCGACCTGCTGGCCAGGCTGTCCCGCCTGCCCGACTCGCGCCGTCTGCAGGGCCGGCGTCACCCGCTGCCGTACGTCCTGGCCCTGGCCGCCTGCGCAGTCCTGGCCGGAGCGAGGTCCCTCACCGCAATCGCCGCGTGGGCCGCCGATGCCTCTGACTGGCTCCTTCTCCGCTGCGGGGCCACACTGCGCGAACCGGAGCAGCCCTACCGGGCGCCCAGCGAGCAGTGCATCGACGGCGACGCACTCGACGCGACGATCGGCGGCTGGCTCACCGCTCGGGCGGACGCCTTCCGCGCCGTCGACCAGGGCAAATGCCCGCCGTGCCGTCCAGTGCGGGCAGCAGTCGCGGTGGACGGCAAATCCCTGCGCGGTGCCATCCGCACCGACGGGCTCTGTGTCCACCTGCTCTCCGCGCTGCGCGGCGACGGCATCGTGCTCGCCCAGCGCGAGGTCGACGCCAAGAGCAATGAGATCACCGCCTTCCGGCCGCTGCTGGAACCGCTGGACCTGACCGGTGCGGTGGTGACCTTCGACGCGCTGCTGCCCCGGACCGGCCACGCGAAGTTCCTGGTCGTCGCTCGGCTTCCGCCCGTCGATCGTTCCGTCCGGCCCGGCGATCTGAATTTTGCCGGATGCGGGCTCAAGCGTGAGCACTCCGGGACCGAGGACGGTGAAATCAGCTGGTGGCGACCGGTGCACGGGAGAGCGTGGCGGCCAGGCGGTCAGGGCCGATCCGTCCGGGAGCGGCCGGGGCAGGTCGCGGAGCAGATCCTGCAGAATCTGGGACGTCTGGGGCAGAGGGCATGCGGAACCGTGTGGTCCCGGGGTCCCGCAGAGGGCGAACGCGTGATGGCTGAGGGTACTGAGCGCGCGGTCGACGGTGTCCCAGGACTGGAGCGCCCGCCTGTCCTTCCCTGCCCGGTCGAGGATGGCCCGGTGGACGGTGAGCTCGAACCTGAGATCACGCCGGGCCGCCACACCTGGAGCGGTGGCGGCGCTTCCTGAGTGCACGTGTTCCAGCACGCGGGCGAGAGCATCGACGGCCGAGCGGAACTGCCGGTCGATCATGTGGTGGGCGCGGTGTCCGGTGACCCAGAGCACCACCAGCGCGCAGGCCACACCGAGAAAGCGCTCCTGGGTACGCGCGAGAAGCATGTCCGAGACGGACGTGGCGGGGCGGTGGCCATGTTGGCCGCGAGGGCCATCACGGTCGCGCAGATGACGGCGTAGGTGTAGTTCCGGGGCAGCAGTAGGTTCATTCCCCAGGCGCCCCCGAGGACCAGGAGAAGCTGCATCGCACTGGCGGGGTGGGTCGCTTCGATGCCGGCGGCGACCGCGACACCGAGGAGGCTTCCGGCGACGTGATGGGCCCCGCGAACGGTGGTGGAGGCCCCGGTCGCCTCGTGCGTGTAGGGCGACGGTGGCGGAGAGCACCGCCCAGTACGGGCGGTCCAGGTGGGCCAGTTCAGCAGCGCAGACGGCGAGCGTGGCTTCTCAATGCCGAGGGCCCAGCGCACGGGCTGGAGCTGCTTTCCTGCTGGTCTGCCCGTGCCGCGTAGGCGGCAGGGGTGAGGCCGGTGCGGTTGCGGAAGAAGCGGCCGAAGTCGGCGGCGTCGGGAAAGCCCAGGTGGGCGGCGACGGTGCGGGCTGTCCAGTCGGAGGGGCCGAGGAGGCGGCGGGCTTCGAGGAGGCGTCGCTCGTCGATCACCTGCCGCGCTCCGGTGCCGGCGGCGTCTTGTGCGGCGCGGGTGAGGGTGCGGACCGAGCAGGCGGGCGTAGTCGTCCACGTGGTGCTGCTCGCGGAAGTGCAGTTCCAGTGCGTCGAGGAAGCGCCGGTAGACCGTGGGACGACGACCGCGGGCAGCGGGCGGCGGGGTTGTGGTGTCTGGGCTGTGGGCGAGGCGGAGCAGCAGGGCCTCCAGGAGGCTGCGGCGCAGGGCGTGGTGGAGAGCGAGGGGGCGCCGCCCCAGTGACCGGTGTTCGTCGAGGAGTTGGAGGGCGGTGCGCTCGGCCCAGGGGGCGTCGTCGGGGTGAACAAGAAGCACTGGATCACCCTGGAGAGCGGAGAAGGCGTCGACAAGGAGCTCGTCAGGGAGCTCGTCACCGACTCCTATCGGCTCGTCGTCGCCCACCTGCCCAAGGCCGAGCGGCCTGTCGACCCGCACAACTACGGCACCGGCACGCGGGCGGCCCGGTGAGCGCGGCCGGTGACCGGCTCCAGGACACCGCCCGCCAGGCGGCCCTGGCCCTCCCTGACGTCAGCCACGGATACCCCTTCACTCCCGGACTCGACGTGTACAAGGTCGCGGGCAAGGTGTTCCTGATCGTCACCGACGACCCGGGCGAACAGATCATCACGGTCAAGTGCGAACCCGAACACGCCCGCGCCCACGAACGCGGCTATGCCTCGATCACACCAGGCCGCTACCTCGACAAACGGCATGGGATCTCACTGGGGCCGGGACCCGGCATCACCGAGCGGCTGGTCACCGACGCGGTCGAGGATTCCTACGACCTGGTCGCCGAGCGGCTGCCGCGACCAGTTCCTTGAGTGCGTCGGGCGCGACGCCGGACTGTAGCCCCCGAAGCGCCAGCAGGTCCTAGGCAGGCGGCAAGGGCCGGTGAACAGTCAGTGGGTTCCGGCAGCGTACGCATGCGCGTCACCTCACCCACTTGGCGTCTCCATGATCAACGGATCCAGGTGTTGATCAACCACCGATGGTAAGTGGATCGACTTGCCATGTAAGGGGTGCGGGGGTTACTTTCAGGTGGTGAGTCCTTTGACTTACCTTACGACTCGGCAAGGAACAATCAACATGAATCGTCTTGCGGGCAAGCGCGCCCTCATCACCGGCGGCACCAGCGGGATCGGCCTGGAGACTGCCCAGCGTTTTGTGGCGGAGGGGGCCGATGTGCTGGTCACGGGGGTCACCCCGGCCAGCATCGAGAAGGCGCGGCAGATCCTCGGGGACAAGGTGCCGGTGGTGCGGGCCGATGCACGCGATCTCGATGCCCAGCGCGGCCTGGCGGAGCGGGTGCGTGAGCACTTCGGGGAGCTGGACGTGGCATTCCTGAACGCCGGCGTCTCGGACTGGCGGCCGTTCGAGGACCACACGGAGGGCAGTTTCGACCGGCTCTTCGACATCAACGTCAAGAGCGTCTTCTTTCTCACGCAGGCCCTGGTGCCCGTGCTGGCCAACCCGTCCTCGGTCATCCTCAACGCGTCCAACAGCGCGCACGGCGGCTACGGGCATTCGAACGCCTACGCCGCGACGAAGGCGGCCGTCGGCTCCCTGATGCGGTCATGGAACGCGGACCTGCTCAGGTCGCACGGCATCCGGTTCAACGCGATCAGCCCCGGCCCGGTGAACACCCCGCTGTATTCAGGGGCCAAGCTCGGGATCGAGGACCCCGCGCAGCAGACGGCGGTTCTGGAGGCGATCAGCTCCGGCATCCCGCTGGAACGCATGGGTATGCCCGGGGAGATCGCGGAAGCCGTCGTGTACCTGGCCTCCGATGCCTCGGCCTTCACTGTGGGCCAGGACCTTATCCTGGACGGAGGCCAGACCGTCCTTTGACAGTGAGGATGCGGCTGGGAGACGGGCGAGGGGCGTGGGTATGTCGGTGGCGGATCGAGCGGAGACCGGTGGCGATACGTGCCAGGCCGGGTATGACGCGCAGACCAAAGCCGGGTATCACGCGCAGATCAAGGCGGAGAACCGCGCGCGCATCATCCGCGCCGCCCGCGACCTCTTCCTCGCCCGGGGATATGACAAGACCTCCCTGGCCCAGATCGCCAGGGAGGCCCGCGTCTCCACCGGCACCCTCTTCAAGCGGTACCCCTCCAAGGCTGCGCTGTTCGCGGCCGTCACCTCCGAACAGTGGCAGCTGGATGTGCAGTACGCCGCACCGCCCCCGCCCGGTGATCCCCGGTACGGTCTGGACCACATCGGCCGCGACTATGCCTGCCTGGTCTCGCGGCCCGGCACGGCGGCGCTGTGCCGCCTCATCATCGCCGAACTTCCCCAGATGCCGGAACTCGCCGACATCGTCGGCACCGGCTTCGCCATCGACCGCGGGCCCTTCTTCGACCGGCTCCGCGACTACCTGGACGCCGAAGCACAGGCCGGCACACTCGACTTCCGTTCGGCCGACGGACAGCCACAGCCAGCATCCGCGGTAGCCGAGCAGTTCCTTGGCATGATCTGCGGCCAGCTCCTGTGGCCTCAACTCGTACGGACCGACTTCGTTCCGCCCGACCCCACCGACACCACGATCGTGGACGAAGCCGTCGCCCTCATGCTCACCCGCTATCGCACCGGATCCTGAACCCCCACTACCAGTTCACGCGGGAGACGAGGGGCGGCCAGGGCGGGACGATTCACCTTGCGGTGGCCGGGGCCAGCAGGATCGTCTGCGGCAGCTTGGCGCTTGGCGACTGCCTAGGTGATCAATTCCAAGGGGTGCCCGCGGAAACGAGAGTGAGGGTGTTCAAGATCGTTGTGTGACGAACAACCTGAACACCCTCGCGATGCACTCTATGTGTCAAGCGGCGGAGGTGCCCCGGGAGGCCGGTTACTGCTCCAGGTATGCGGCGAGGTTCGCCAGCGAGGAGGCAAGCCCGGCAGCGTGATCCTCCGCGGAGATGCCGACGGGGACATGGTCGGCGCGGATCTCCACGTGCGTCCCTGTGTTGACCGCGGTGACCTCCCAGGTCATCGTCATCGTGCCGGCGTAGGCCGGGTCGTCAGAGACGAAATCCACGGCTTGCACGACTCGCACGCCGGGGACGATGTCGAGAAAGCGTGCCTCAACGATGTCAGAATCCTCTGTGGCCTTGCCCGGCGCGGTCGAGGCATTCGCGTAGGTGAGGATCAGCCGGTAAGACCCGCCCGGCCGCGCGTCGAATCGCTCGAATCTGCCGCTCATGCCGTCAGGCGGTAGCCATGCCGCAAGCGCGTCTGAATCCACGAGGGCGGTGTAGACACGGTCACGTGAGGACGCGATCACCCGGGAAGCCGTGTCCGTCCGTGCCATCACACCACCATAGCCAGCGCTAGGTGATCAATTCCAGGAAAGTCAGTGATCGTAGGCGGTGAGGGATCGTAGGACTTGCTGGTCGGTGGTGTCGTTGTGCCAGATCGCGGCGGTCAGCGCGAGTATGCGCTGCATGACACGGACGATGACGCCGCCGGGTGTGCGGCCTCGGTGCCGTTCGAGGTCGAGCTGTCCCTTGAATGTCTTGTTGATCGACTCGATGACCTGGCGCAGGGGTTTGAACAGGTGGGCGCCCGGCCGCTCGCGTTCGCCCTTGCGGACCGGCCGCAACAACTGGACTGCCTGATCGGCGAGTTCGTGTTCGAAGGCGCGGCCGAAGTAGTTCTTGTCGCCGATCAGGGTCTGTCCGGGACGGCGGGCCAGGAGGTCGAGGAGGGTCTCGCGTTCGTCGGCTTTGGCTCCGGTCAGGGCGAAGGCGATGGGCAGGCCCTGGAGGGTGCAGACCAGGTGCAGGCGCAGGCCCCAGAAGAACCGGCTGTGGCTGGCGCAGTACCCGTACTCGGCCCATCCCGCCAGGTCGGAGCGTTTGACGGTCTCGCGTGAGCGGCCGCACTCCACCGGTGTGGAGTCGACCACCCACACATCGTCGCTCCATACGGAGGTGGAGGAGGCAAGGAAGCGGGTGACCTGCCGCAGGTGGGCGCGGCGTGACGGAGCCACTTGGCCTCGGAGGTGAAGCCGAGCATGGCCTGCATCATGGCGAGGGTGCGTAGTTCGGCATCGCTCAGACGCGGTGCGATACCGACGGCAGGGCGGCCGGGTGCCAAGTGGGGCCGCTCTTTCAGCAGGTCGGCCGTGGTCACGTAGAGTGCAGTCGCGAGGGTGTTCAGGTTGTTCGTCACACAACAATCTTGAACACCCTCGATCTCGTTCCGCGGGCACCCCTTGGAATTGATCATCTAGGCGCAGCCATCAACGAATGGCTGGGACCAGCATGTGGCCACGTTTCAGGCCCACACCGCTTTGACCACGGCGTGGCCTGCGGAAGCCGCCCGCCAACCCTTGGAGGTCCCTGTGATGGTCGAGGAGTATCTGCCTAGTCCAGCCGAGGGCACTGAACCTGGCGCCGACACCGTTCCACAGCTCGTCGAAAGAGACAGCCGCAAGGAAATGTGCGGATTCAGCCTGGTTCTCACTGACGACAGCCCCATCCACTTCACGGCAAACTTGGCGAAGAACGGTTGGATCCCTGAACAGGGCGCCGAGGAGATGGTCCTCAAAGGCAGCGTCAGCGGTGCCTTCAGTTACGGAACGTAACCGTGCGCGGCAGCCTGATTTCAGCGGGGCCCAGGGATGACTACCGCGACGCGGCGGTGATCCGATTGCACCGAAGACGAGATCGTTCCCCTGCTTCTCGAAAGCCGGTGCTTGTTCGGGGTGCATAGGAAGCGGTGTGGCGAACGCCTGACCGAACCCCGTTCGAGCCGGATCGAGGGGGATGTAGCCGGTTGGAAACGGGTGGCTATGTCCGTTGTTTCGGCATCGCCGCAGGTGAGAGGCGTCACTCGCATGGGTTCGAGTCCCACCCGCCCCACCAGTTTCACCCTGCGGAAACGTTCTGACCTGCGGAAACGTGCTCCTTGCGCCCTCCGGCACCTTGAGCCGGTGCAGCGAATGTGCGGCGTTCTGATTGCCCGTGAGCTCTCGTAGGGCTGTGACCTGGCGTTTTGGTCAATTCTCCGTGGGATGTGTGGTGAACGGCCCCACGGCCGCCCGGAAGGCGATGAGTCGCTCCTGCTTCGTCCGACGCGGAGGAGCTCGTGCATGAGTGGTGTTGTGCCATGCGTATCGCGGCATCGCGTGGCATACTTCAAGTATGGCGACTCGGAAGATCACGATTACAGTGCCGGATGAACTGGTCGAATCGATCAAGGGGCGGGTTGATGCCCGGGGAGTGTCCGCCTATATCGCGGCAGCTGCGGCGCATCAGGACGCCATGGACCGGCTCCGGGAGCTGACGGATCGCCTGGAGACCGAGTATGGCCCGGTCACGGCCGAGGAGGAGCGGGCGGCGCTGGAGCGCATCGCGGTCACCGACGACTGGCATGACGAGCAGTCCTCGCCCGGCGCCGCGGCGTGAACCGTTCGAAGCGCGCCGGCGTGCCATCTGCTCGCAGGCGCGCCTTCTTCCTCGACTCCCAGGCGTTGTCGATGACGGTCCAGGGCGACCGTCGGATGATGGCCTTGGTGAAGGCGGCGCCGCGCCTGGACATCGCTGTTGTCACCAGTGCGCTCACCACGCTGGAGGCGTGGAACCCTCGGCAGGGTGCGCGCCAAGGGCTGTGGGACTGGGCGTTGTCCCGGATCGATGTGGAGCACACTGATGATCAGGTGATCTCCCTGGCCCGCGACATGCTGAAGACGGCCGGGCTGCACGGGCACAAGTACGCCATTGACGCCGTTTTGGCTGCGGTAGCCGCCAGGACTGCGGAGCGCGGCTTCGAGGTCACCGTCTTCACCTCGGATGTCGACGACATGGGCAAGTTCCTGGCGGAGCGTCGCATCCGGGTGGAGAGGGTCTGATCGCAGGCGCCGGGCACGCCGCCTCGGCTTCGAGGGGGAGTCGAGGCGGCGGGCCCCAGGTCGCGGTGGCTCCGGCCCGCGCCATCGGCCAGTCGTCCCGTAGACCGTGTTCCTGTGCGGGAGGTAGCGCCACTGGACTCCGGTGCGATCCACGTACAGGATCGCGTCGATGATGTCGCGCAGGTCATGCTCGGGCGGCGGCGCCCCCGGCCGCTGGCCGCCTGCCTGGCCAGCGCGTCCGGCGGCGCAGCCGATCAAGGATATGGGCGGCGTTTCTGCCCCCGCCACGCAGGATCTTGGAGCCCCTGACCGGCAGCGCGTCCTGGACCCGCCCTCTTGGAGCAGCGTCGACCTCCCTCTGCGCGAGGCTGGTCATTCCTCTGCGTCACGTACCAGGAGCGCGATCTGCACCCGGTTGTCGACCCCCAGCTTGGCGAACAGGTTGCCTACGTGCGCCTTGACGGTCGCGACGCTGATGTACAGCCGCTCGGCGATCTCCGGGTTGCCCAGTCCGTCCGCGACGGCCCGAGCAGTTTCGAGTTCTCGTTCGGTCAGTGCGGACAGCTGTTTCCGCGCGGCTTCGCGGGATGAGTCGCGAGCGTAGGACGACTGCGGGCGGGTGGCTGCGGCGATCACCCGTGCCGTGGCCGCTGGAGACAGCACGGAGTTGCCGTCCGCGACGGTCCGCACCGCGTCGAGAATCCGCGCCGGTTGGGTGTCCTTGAGGACGAACCCGAGTGCTCCGGCGTGCAGCGCGCCGAGTACCAGATCGTCGGAGTCGAATGTGGTCAGCATGAGCACCCGCGACGGCGCCGGTCGGGTGAGGAGTTCCCGGGTCGCGCTCAGACCGTCGCGGCCGGGCATCCGCACGTCCATCAGAACGACGTCTGGCCGCTGCTCGTCCACCACGGTGATCGCGGCGTCCCCGTCGGCCGCTTCCGCGACGACGGTCAGGTCCGGTTCGCCGTCGATGACGAGCCGCAGTGCCATCCGCACCAGCTGGTCGTCGTCGACGATGACGACGCGCACCGGCTCCCGCTCGGTATCCACTCATACTCTCTTTTCGTGGGTGGGATTTGGCCAGGGTAGCTGCGCGGTGAGGATGTATCCGTTGTCGGGTGTGGGGTGGTGGCTGAGTTCTCCGCCGGCGAGGCCGATGCGTTCGGTGAGGCCGAGCAGACCGAATCCCGATGTTGGTGGTTGTGCGGTTGCTGTGGCGGCTGGGGAGTTGTGGACGCTGACGCTGAGGTTGTCGCCTGCTGTTCCTTCGAGGGTGATGTGTACGTGTGCGCCTGGGGCGTGTTTGGCGGCGTTGGTCAGTCCTTCCTGGACGATCCGGTAGCAGGTGCGTCCGACGGCATCGGACGGTGTTCCCGCCACGGTGGTGGTGAGCGTGACGTCCAGTCCAGATGTGCGGGCTTCGGCTACCAGTTCGGGGATGCGGTCGAGGGAGGGCTGAGGTGGTTCCAGGCGGCCCGGGTCGGCCCGGAGCACACCGAGGACATCCCGTAGTTCTTCCAGGGCCTGGTGGGAGCCGTCGGCGATACCGCGGACCAGCACGCGGTTTTCCTCTGGGGTGAGGTCGTTGCGGTGGTCCAGCACTCCGGCCTGCATGGCGACCAGGGAGATCCGGTGCGCGAGCACGTCGTGCATCTCGCGGGCGATCCGGTTCCGTTCCAGGGCCCGTGCCTGCGCCGCTCGTGCGGTCTGTTCACGTTCCGCGCTCTCCGCCCGGTCTCGCAACGACCGCACTTCGACGCGCCGCGCCCCGATGGCCATGCCCATGGCCACCGCGATGCCCGCGATCAGTGCCGGGAACGCGAGCTGGTACCACAACAGGCCGGGCGAGCTCTGGACCGGGTAGAACCCGCCGGCGAACTGTGACGCGGTCACCAAGGCCACCGCGACGACCCCGATCTCCACCGGACGGCGACGCGTGGAGATCGAAATCAGCGCCAGAAAAGCGGCGCCGGAAGCGAGTGCCGACGCGGTCGAGGCGATCACGACCGTCATGGCGACGGCGAGCGGGAACCGCCGCCGCCACAGAAGCGCCGTCAGGCAGCCGAAAGCCACCAGCGGATCACCGATGACGAACCACGAGCCCGTTTCGTCCGTCTGCCCCCGCAGCAACACACCGATGGAGAGCCAGAGCGGTATCCCCACTGCCGCGGCCGCACCCAACCGCCATGTCTGCTGCCACCACCCGAGCCGTGGCGCTACGTCCGTGTTCACCCGGCCATTGTCGCGACGCCGTGCGGCCGGTGAATCGGACCGCGGGATGATGCGCCCCCGACCAGAGTCGCATCACTGCCCCGCCTTCGGTCGAAGGCGTTGCGAGCCGCCGGGCTGATGTGTCTGCCGCACCGCGCGGACAGACTCGTTCACGTGCCGAGACAACCGAACACCAGACGAAGAAACGCGATGCGCAAGGGCGGCTGCACGGCCCTTGAGGCGGTCGGCATGGTGATCACAGCCCTGGCCGCCCAAGGGATGATCCGCGCTCTGCTAAACCAGGGCTCCGAGCCGCTGTGGGGCATCCTCACCCGGGTCCCCGGCGGCATCACCGGCCAGATGATCCTCCTCGGACTCATCGCGCTCATCGCAACGGTGTCCGGTGGCTGGGCACACACCCGCAAGGAACCGACCACCGAGCGGGCCGGAAATCCCGGGGGAATCCGCGACCGAGGAACGACCTGAGGCCCATCCGGACGACAGACCCGCCCCTACGGCATGTGTGCCCACGCGCCCCGGGGAGAGCATTCGCCGTCCACGCGCTCAGCCTTGGCCGCCCACGGCCTCCACAACTCCGCCCGGATCGACGTGCTGGTCCGCATGAACGGCCGGCGGGCGGGGTTGCCCCGAGCATGCCCGTTTCGGCGCTCCCGTGCGCCCCTCAGGAGGACATCAGATGCGTAGAAATACCTTGTCCCTCGCCCTCGCCGCCACCACGGTGACGGCGGCCGCCGTGGCGCTGACCGTGCTTCCGGAAGTGTCGGTGGCGACGCCCGGCACCGCGGCGACGACGCCGGACACCGTGCGGTGGGGCCCGTGTTCGGAGAAGAAGGCGGCTTCACCCGGTAGGGCCGCGTCACCCCGTCTCGAGTGCTCGGCACTCGAAGTCCCGTTGGACTACCGCAATCCCGACGGCCGGCAGATCGACGTCGCGATCTCCCGGCTGGCGAGCGAGAAGCCGTCGCAGCGCCGCGGTGTGCTGCTGACCAATCCGGGCGGTCCCGGCATCACAGGTCTCGGCTACCCGGTCGCTCTCGCCGCCTCAGGGCTGCCGCAGGACGTGCTGGACTCCTACGACGTGATCGGCTTCGACCCGCGGGGCACCGGCCGCAGCACGCCGGTGACCTGCGATCTGACGCAGGCACAGCGCAACCGCGGCAACCTGCCGCCGTACGCGCACACCGCGGCCGATGTCGCGCGGGAGGCGGGGAACGCGCGGACCGTCGCCGGGCAGTGCGCCACCTCGCGGACGGCGTGGATGCTGCCGCACACCACCACCGCGAACACCGCGCGTGACATGGACCGGATCCGGGCGGCACTGGGCGAGCCGAAGCTCTCGTACCTCGGTGGGTCCTACGGCAGTTACCTCGGTGCGGTGTACGCGACGATGTTCCCGAAGCGCGGCGACCGGATCGTGCTCGACAGCAACCTGGGCCCCGGCGGGTACGACGTCACCGCCACGCGGTCGCTCGCCCGTGGGATGGAGGAGCGGTTCCCGGACTTCGCGGCGTTCGCCGCCGCGCACCCCGAGTACGGCCTGGGCACCACACCGGAGCAGGTGACCGCGAAGTTCTTCGAGCTCGCGAAGCGCCTGGAGGCGAAGCCGGTCCAGGGCATGGACGCGACCCTGTTCCGAGGGATCACGTTCGACCGCCTCTACAGCGACGCGTCCATGCCCCTGGTGGCCGAGATGTGGCAGGCGCTCGACAAGAACCGGCCGCTGCCGCCCGGCACCCCACCGTCGATGGACGGCATGGAGAACTTCATGGCGGCCCGGTTTCTTGTGATCTGTGGGGATACGCGCTGGCCGGGGACGGTCCGGGAGTATCAGCGCAATGTCGCGGTCGACCGGGTGAGGTACCCGATGCTCGGCGGGTCCGCGGCAGGCATCGGACCGTGCGCGTTCTGGCCGGACAAGCGGGTCGAGCCGCCGGTGCGCATCGGGGAGCGGGGCCCGTCGAACGTGCTCATGGTGCAGAACGAGCGCGACCCGGGGACCCCGCTGGCCGGCGCCCAGGAGCTGCGGCGGGCGTTCGGGAAGCGGGCCACGATGGTGACGGCCGACCAGGGCGGGCACGGCGTCTATCCGTTCGGCCCCAACACGTGCGCGAACGACGCGGTGACGACGTTCCTGACCACCGGGCAGCGCCCGTCGCGGGACCTCGCCTGCGCGGCGGAGCCGAGTGAGTAGCGGGAGCGGAGACATGTTCAAGGAGTGGCGGCATCGCCGGGCCGTGCAGCGGGTCAAGCCCGGGGACGGGCGACCGTTGAAGCGTTTCCGCTGGTGGCAGATGTTTACCCGCGCACTGTTCCATCTTCGGCTGATGAGTGACGACGGTCGGCAGACGGTCTACACCGTCGACGTAAGGCATCAGAAGCAGTCGTCGAACGGCCACGTCAAGGCCCACCTGTATCTCGATGGCAGGCATCATGCCGAGTCCAGAGTCCCCGCCGTCTTCCCCGTCCAGGGCGGCACCGTCGAAGTGAGGGCGAGCAATTTCGGGCTCAAGCGCTGCCACTACGTCACCGCCGGAGGGGCCGAGTTTCAGCTCGTCCCGGACACTGCCTCCGCCGAGGGGCGCCGCGCGCACCTCGACCGCGCACACCCCGCGCTGAGCCGCTTGATCGGTTCCCTCTCGGTGATGATGCTCGTCATCGGCCTGGTCCTCCTGATCCTTCAGCTCGTCGAACAGGTCACCCGGGACCCGGAGGGCCTCGCCCAGTACGTCGGGACCTTCACCTCGCCCGCCGATCTGCCGGGCTGGGGCAACGCCGTGCTCGGACTCGTCACCGTGGCGGCCAGCACGGAGCGGGCGCTGCGGCTGCGCTACAGCAGGCTGCTCGACGGTGGGGCGGGCTGACCCCGCCCCACCGGCGCCACCGGGTCGAACAGCTCGTGTTCACGGGCAGGACGAAGGCTTAGCGGGAGAGCCGGATCCGGCGCCTGGAGGAGGCCGCCCGCCGCTACTTCGCCGGGGAGCCGTACTCGGGCATCACGGCCGTCGGTTACCACCAAGCGGTGCCCGAGGTCGTCACCGAGCTGGAGCGGATCACGGCCGATCCGGATGGGGCGGCGGGGAACGTGTGGCGCAGGCTCGGGAGGGATGAGGATGAGTGGCAGACGCTGGCGGAGGCTCTGGACAACCCGACGGCGACCGCCTGTACGCGGTGCAGTGGAGGGAGGTCCGTCGGCGGCAGGAAGAGCGCGAGGCCGCGGAGCGTGAGGCGCAGCCGCCGGTGTGCGCCCGCTGCTGAGAGAGTTCAACCCGGTCCCGGACCTCGAAGCTCAGGTCCCGGGCTCCGAGCTCCGAGGCGGCGCAAGAGTCTCCCGGTCGGTCAGAACGCCTGCATGTACACCCGGGTTGTGCCGGCGTCCAGTTCGAGGACGTGGATCTCGATCCACTGGACCTCGCTCCGGCCGCTGTCCCCCACGCAGGGCGGGCAAACCCCGGCCCAGCGGACACCCTTCTCGCTCTGGGGCTCGGCGAGGCCGAGGTGTCCGAAGAGCTCGGTGGGGGACGGGAGGTCCTGGTTCCTGGTGCGCAGGGGCTTCTCGGGACGCAGGTCCTCCGCTACCCCCACCGCGGTCTTCTCGTCGGTGACGAAGGAGAGCAGGTAGATGTCCTCCTGCGGATTGATCTGCACGGCGCCCTTCACCTCTGTCGCGCTTTTGGGCACCGCCACCTTCATGAACGCCGATGCCTCCGGGGCGCCCATGTCCTTTCCCCAGTGCGAGGCGCGCCCGTCCGTCGTCCGGTGATCATCCCCGCCGGCACTCGAACAGGCTGTGAGGAGCAGGGCGGCGGTTCCGAGGACCGCGAGCAGCCGTGGCCGCAGGGCAGATCGGTCGTTCACCGGTTCTCCTCGTCGCCGCGCGAGACGTCGCCGCGGGACCCTTCGCGCCCAGGTTCCGCCGGTGTCACTCCGGGGGCTGAGCCACTGTTCAAATCCTGGGTGTAGGTGCTGCTGCTACCGCGCATGTCGAATTCCTGAGCGAAGCCCACCTTGTGCAGCCGCCCCATGTCATCGTCGGGAATGGTGATACCACCGGGGAACGTAGTCGATTTGCCGGAGTCCCAGTTGTACCGGTCCCACACGTTGACCTGGTAGTCGAGCGAGACCTGTGCCTTGCCGCCGTCGCCCGGACTGACGGTGACCATGCCCGACACATTCTGCTGGTGCGACCCGACCGCGTGGAACCATTCGTCCTCACCGAAGGTCGGTCCGATCGCCTGGCTCTCCACGGGAACGACGACTGTCCTGTCGCCGCCGGCCTTCTCGAACTCATCGAGGGCCTTCTGACGCCATGCTTCCTGGTTCTCGGTGATGTGAAGCGTGCCGACGTCGGTCCGGAACCCGGAATCCTCGTGCAAGATGCGGTCGACGTCGAGGTCGAGCGGCTCGCCGGTGCCACTGAGGTAGTGCTGCACGTTGCGGGATGCCGCGGCCTCTCCCGTGACATCGCCACCCGTGGCAATCGCTTGAGCCTGCGTCAGGACCCAGAGGTCGTGGGCGGTGGGATCCTCCGTGTCGAATGCCCCCGAGCCCGCGTCGGCCGGCCCCCACTCGTACAGCGGGGCCATGATCCCTGCTTCTCAAAGGTCGTCGCCGCGCTCTCGCAGCAGGATGCCGCGGGTGACCGGGTCGAGATCACGCCACCACTCCGCCACGGCGGCCCTCCCCTTCGGCATGTTGGCGGCCTTGCCGGCTTCCTCCAGGGAGGGATAAGGGCTCTTCGCAGGGCTTCTGTTGAAGCCGTTCATGGTCCCGTCCATGATGTCGGAGTCGACCACGACGGCTGCGAGGGCCAGCCTGATCAGACCCGCTACTTACCTTGGCGCAACAAGGAAAGGCTCACAGGGATATGCGTATGCCCGGCCGGGGGCTCCGGCCGGGCATACGCGGGCGTACCCATCAGGCGTACGCCGTGCCCGGGCTCTGGGCGCGACAGGGCAGAGCCCGGGACGTCTGGTCAGGGGCTGTCGAGGGCTGCTGCGGGATGCGGCTTGGTGAGATCGGCCGACGGGGTGGGACCGGCCGCCTTCTCCTCTGGCGCGGACGGTGTGGCAGGGGTCTTGCCGTGCAGCACGGCGTTGACGTGTGCGGCGTCCAGGACGCGTTCCCAGCGGGCGACGACGAGGGTGGCGACGCTGTTGCCGGCGAGGTTGGTCAGGGCGCGGCACTCGGACATGAATTTGTCGATGCCGAAGATCAGCATGATGCCGGCCGCAGGGACGGTGCCGACCGTGGACAGGGTGGCGGCGAGTGCGATGAAGCCGGCGCCGGTGATGCCGCCCGAGCCCTTGGAAGTGAGGATCATGACGGCGAGCAGGCCGAGTTGCTGGGTGATGCTGAGCGGTGTGTCGGTGGCCTGGGCGATGTAGACGGCGGCCAGCGAGAGGTAGATGGAGCTGCCGTCGAGATTGAAGGAGTAGCCGGTGGGGACGGTGAGCCCGACGATGTCCCGGCGGAGGCCGAGTCCTTCGAGTTTGGCCATGAGGCGGGGCAGGGCGCTCTCCGAGGAGGAGGTGCCCAGGACAAGCAGGAACTCTTCGCGCAGGTAGCCCAGAAGCCGGAAGATGTTGATTTTAAGGAGCGCCGTGACGCTGCCCAGGATCACGATGACGAAGAACGCCGACGTGCCGTAGAAGAGACCGATCAGCTGGCCCAGGCTGGTGAGGGTGGACACCCCGTACTTGCCGATGGTGTAGGCCATCGCTCCGAACGCGCCGACGGGGGCGGCAAGCATGACGTAGTGCAGGATCTTGAAGATCACGGCGCTGAGCCGGGTGACGCCGGCTACGAGGGGTTCACCGATCGGACCGACGGCCTTGAGGGCGACACCGAAGAGCACGGAGAAGAAGAGGACCTGGAGAATGTTGCCCTCGGCGAATGCGCCGACGGCACTCTCGGGCACCAGATCGGTGATGAAGTGCCACCAGCTCTGTTCCTCCCCGTCCTTCACGTACTGGGCGGCGTCACCCTCCAGCTGGAGGTCGCCCGGGTGAGCGTGGACGCCGGCGCCGGGCTGGAAGATGTTGACCGCGAGCAGCCCGACAAGAAGCGCGACGAGGGTGCCTGCCTGGAAATAAGCGAGCGATTTCACCCCCACCCTGCCCACGCGGCCGAGGCTGTCGACGCTGCCGATGCCCGCCACGATGGTCAGGAAGACGATCGGGGTGATGAGCATCTTGATCGCCGAGACGAAGGTGGTGCCGACCGGCTCGAGGGCTACTCCTACCGAAGGCCACAGCCAGCCGGTCAGGATGCCGGTGGCGATCGCGGTCAAGACCCAGAAGTAGAGCTGCCGGTACCACGGTTTGGGCGCCGTTCCGGTCTGGGGTGGTGCGGTGGACGCGGGTGCTGCCATGGCGTTTCTCCTCATCGAGGAACGGGCGCAGCCGGGACGCAGGCGCGGTCCCGCGGGGGGAGCGGGGCCGGCGGGGGATGAACGCGGCTCGGAGCAGACAAAAGGGAGTGCCCAGCGGAGGGGCAGCAGGGGGGGCCGGGACAGCATCGTCCATGCTGTCCCGAGCACGGCAGAGGGTTCAGCTCACAGGAGTTCGAGAAGCTTTTCGGTGAACTCGGCGGTGCTGGCTGTGCCGCCCAGGTCGGGAGTCCGGACGTCTGTCTTGGCCAGGAGCGCCGCGATGGCGTCGGTGACGTCCTTGCCGGCCTCGGGGTGGCCGAGGTGATCGAGCATCATGGCGGCCGACCAGATTGCGCCCAGGGGGTTGGCGATGCCTCGTCCGGCGATGTCGGGGGCGGAGCCGTGCACCGGTTCGAACATCGAGGGGAACTCGCGCTCGGGGTTCAGGTTGGCGGCCGGTGCGATGCCGATGGAGCCGGCCACAGCGGCGGCCAGGTCACTGAGGATGTCACCGAAGAGGTTGGAACCGACCACCACGTCGAAACGGGCGGGGTCGAGGACGAACTTGGCGGCCAGCGCGTCGATGTGCTCCTGGTCCCAGTCCACATCGGGGTGCGCGGCGGCGCGCTCGGCGACCAGCTCGTCCCAGAACGGCATCGTGTGCACAATGCCGTTCGACTTGGTTGCCGAGGTGACCTTGCCACCGCGCCGAGCAGCCACGTCGAAGGCGTAATCCAGGACGCGGGTCACCCCGGCGCGGGTGAACACGGCTTCCTGGACGGCCATTTCTTCCGGGAAGCCGCGGTTGAGACGGCCGCCGATCTCGCTGTACTCGCCCTCGACGTTCTCCCGGACGACGACGAAGTCGACCTCCCCGGGCGCCGCGCCGCGCACCGGGCTGTCGATGCCCTCGAAGACGCGGATCGGACGCAGGTTGACGTACTGGCGGAAGCTGCGGCGAATCGGGATCAGCAGGCCCCACAGCGAGACATGGTCGGGCACGCCCGGGTAGCCGACAGCGCCGAGCAGGATGGCGTCCTTGTCACGGAGCTGGTCGATTCCGTCCTCGGGCATCATCGCGCCGTCGCGCAGGTAGCGCTCGCAGGACCAGTCGTACGCGGTGTAGGTGAAGCCGAAGCCATGGCGACGGCCGACGGCATCGAGGACCTGCTGCGCCGGGGGCAGCACCTCGGCGCCGATGCCGTCACCCGGGATCAAGGCAATACGGTGGTTCGTCATGCGTTGATTGCAGCAATGGACCGGTCACGGCGTCCAAGACGCAGTTCTAATCTCGCTTATAAGTCACACTTATCTGACGTCTGGCGTGTCCGTTGCGGGCAGGACGGTACTCAGGAAGGCCTCAGCGGCCGGTGACAGTCCGGTGCGGCGACTGATCAGTCCGATGTTGAGGGTGCTCTTCGGTTCGATGTTCAGCACCCGTGCCCCGGCACGCTCGGCCAGGGTGCGCCAGGACTCTGTCACCACGGCCACACCCACCCCTGCCAGGACGAGAGGCAGGATGGCCACCCGGTGCTCCGTCTCGGCGGCGATGTCGAACACAATCCCGTGTTCGATGAGGCCGTCGACGTAAGCCCGCATGCCCGTTCCCCGTTGTCCGACGATCAGGCGCTGCCCTGCCAGTTCCCGGCAGTCCACCGACTGTCGCCCGGAAAACCGCCCGTCGGGCGGCACCACGAGCACGAAGCGCTGTTCGCCGACCAGGTGGCAAGCCACTTCCTTGTCGGGTAGCGGCCCCGCGGTGGCCAGCAGCCCCAGCTCGACAGCACCGGTACGCACCATGTCGATGACATCCTGGCGGGTGAAAGCGGCCTTGATGACGACTGCCACCCCCGGCCAGGGGGTACTGAAGGCCCGGATCATCGATGTCAGCGGCTCCACCGCCTGGGACGGCATCGCCGCCACGTCGAGCCGGCCCTCGCGAAGCTCATGAACGGCGGCGACGCTGGCCCGGGCAGTCGCCAGACTCCGTACGGCAGCGCGGGCCGGCTCGATCAGCGCCTCACCGGCCTCGGTGAGCACCGCCCGGCGGCCGATCCGGTGGAAGAGAGCGCTGCCCAGGTCCCGCTCCAGCGCCTGAACCGTCTGGGACAGCGCGGGCTGGGAGACGTACAGGACCGACGCCGCCCGGTTGAACCCGCCCTGATCCACGATGGCGAGGAAATGCTCCAGCTGCCGGATGTCCATGACGCCATCCTCTCCCCCTCGCCGAAGCAGGGAGTCCGGCGCCTCGGCCTGGACGGCACCGCACCGTGGGGTGCATGCCAACGGCGAGGCGGCCTCACGTATGGAGCGGTAGGCCGTCGCGACGGCACTTCAGAGGTTCTATCAGCGCGCCCAGCTGAGCCACGAGGCAGGGCGGCGGCCCTCTGCCGTCCGCCAACCCTTTACGGAAAGTGAGCCAGAACCCGAGCGCGGTCGGCACCTGGTTCTGGGGCGCGTGGGGCAGTTGTCGGAACTGCGCCGGTTCAGGCGTCGGGCCTGGGGGTGAGGGTGGTGAGGGCTGTGGCGATCTGGTCGAGGCGGGTGGGGTCGAGGGTGTAGAGGACGTAGTAGCCCTCGCGGCGGGTGGTGGTGAGTCCTGCCTGGGTGAGCTGGTGGAGGTGGCGGGAGGTCACGGATGGGGAGAGGCCGAGGAGGGTGGCGAGTTCCTGGGTGCTGCGGCTCTGGGCGGCGAGGTGGGTGATGATCTGCAGACGCGGGGCGGCTGCCAGGGCGCGCAGAGCGGTGAGGATCTCTTCCTGGCTGGTGGGGCGGGTGGCCGACGCCGGGGCGAGGGGCAGGGCGGGGTAGGTGATCCGCAGGGGCCATGGGGTGTCGCAGGTGACGCGGACGTGGGGCCAGACGTAGTGGCTGGCGGTGAACGTCACGGGGCGGTCGCGGGTGACGGCGATGTCGTGGTGGTGCGGGCGGTCGAGCCGGAGTGTCCGCTGGGTGGGGTCGATGCGGATCTGGGGGACCAGGGTGCGGAGCATCGGGAACAGGCCCTGGTGGGCGATCCGGGACCCGGCCCGGGCGATCGACTCGTACAGGGAGGGCTCGACACGCTCCCACTCGTCGGCGAAGGCGGCACTCCAGTAGTCCTCCAGGACCGTGAGTGCGCCTTCGAGGACGGGGAGAGGGTCGGTGAGGATGCTGTTCAGGCGAGCCGCCCGGCCGGGGTCGGTCTGATGGAGTTCGGCGAGGGCTGTGTCGCGGGCGGTGGGGTCTTCGACGAGGTTGTGTCCGGTGTAGCGGGTGGTGTCGATGAGGGTCTGGGCGAGTTCGGCGGCCAGCAGGGCGGGCGGCAGCGCCCGTACGGCCACGAGCTGGTCCTCGAAGTCGGCGTCGTGATCGCCTGCCCGGCTTTCGAAGAAGGCCGGGATGTAGTCGGCCACCACGAAGCCGTGCTCGCGGATCCGCCGGCGCAGGGCGGCGGGCAGCCGGCGGCACCGCCGCACCCAGGGCACGTGCAGGGCGTGGTGGCCGGGGTCGGTCAGCACGTGCCAGGAATGGACGGCTTCGAGCAGCGGTGAGACGGAGAAGGCGATGTCCTCCTCGGCCGTCTCGGTGAAACGCATGGTGATCACGATTGCAGGATTCCACAATCAGTTGATCAGATCTCGCCGCGTTGACCAGGCTGGGACCCCACGACCGTGTCTCCACAGGTCGTCTCCCTACCCCTGACCGAAAGCCGCAGGTCGCCTATGAGTACGTCCGAGACATCCTGGCGAGCTGTGCTGGACGCGGACGGCTGCGCCTACACCGTCCACGAGCATGCCGCCGCGCACAGCGTCGCCGAGCGCCAGGCACTGCCCTTCCCCTGGACTCAGGCCGTCAAGACGCTCGCCTTCACCACTCCGGACATCCCGCTCCTGCTCGTGGCTCTGCGGGCGGAGGACCGGGTGGACTTCGCCCGTCCCACGGCCGCCACCGGCACCAGCCGCTCCCAGTTGCGCACGGCGGATGCCGACCTGCTCGCTGCGGAGGGCCTGATCCCGGGCGGCATCCCGCCGGTCAGCCACCGGCCCGGAGTGCCGTGCCTGATCGACACCGCGGTCGCCGAATCGGCCCGGCCCGTCTACTGCGGCGCAGGATCGGCCGACTGCACCCTTCAGATCGATTCCGCTGTCCTGGCCCGCCTCCCGCGCGCCCAGGTGACCCCGGTCTCCCGGTAGCCGTCCCCGCCGAACCCCGGTTCACGCCGGGTCCGCCCCGTCCCGCCTACGTACAGCACGCACATGCCGCAGCCCCAGCGGCGACACAGCAGAAATCAGGGAAGACCGGCCCATGGTGACCACCGAAAGCCTTCTCGCCTTCGCCGCGATGTCCCTCGTCGTGATCGCGATCCCCGGCCCGAGCGTCCTGTTCGTCGTCGGCCGCGCCCTCGCCCACGGCCGCCGCACCGCGCTCGCCACCGTCCTGGGCAACCTCCTCGGCTGCTACGCCCTCGTCCTCGCCGTCGCCCTCGGCCTGGGTGCCCTCGTGCAGAGTTCAGCCACCCTGTTCACGGCGGTGAAGCTGGCCGGTGCCGCCTACCTCGTCTATCTCGGCGTTCAGGCGCTCCGCCACCGCGACCGCCTGCGAACCGACCTGACAGCGGAGGAAGGGGAGCGGCGCAGCGATCTCCGCACCGTCCTGGACGGCCTCCTCGTCGGCGCCACCAACCCCAAGGGCCTGGTCTTCTTCGCCGCGGTCCTCCCGCAGTTCGTCAACCAGGACGCCGGGCGTATCCCGCTGCAGATGATGGTCCTCGGCCTGATCCCGGCCGGCATCGGCCTGATCTGCGACACCGTCTGGGGTCTGAGCGCGTCGGCCGCCCGGACCTGGCTCGCCGGCTCCGACCGCCGCCTCTCGATGATCGGCGGCGCGGGCGGTATCGCACTGATCGGCCTCGGGCTCACCGTCGCCACCACCCGCCACTGACCGACTCCAGGTGTCCGCGTACAGGGTCATCCGCAGGGCCGTGTACAAGATCGGCTGTAGGGCGGGAAGTCATGAGGCGGCGCAATGCGGCAAGGCTGTCGCACCGGCCGGCCGCGCGGAGCGGCCTCGGGGAGCCCCGCGCGCCGACATGGCACGCTCGACGGGATGAACCCGCCCACCATGAAGGGTATTGGCGCTGGATCGGATTCGCGACGATCTCGCCCGTGGTCGGCATCTACGCCGTCATCCCCGCTCGGCTTTTTCTTCGCCGTCCCCGCATGGATCGGCGCGGTCGTCGTCGCTCAAGGTTGATCCTTGCTGCCGAACAGCTGGTACGTCGAACGCTTCGATACCCCGGCGGCGCCGCAGAACGTGTCGTCGCCGATGTGGACGCCCTGTTCGTAGAACCGCTGCGCGGCGACGTCGAGCAACCGGTCGCGCGTCGAGACAGCACAGGCGGCCGACGCGGGCGTCGGGCGTTGTCGGGGCGCCCACAGGCCAGAGACCACCCGTTCACTTGCGCTGTGGAAACCGATCTGTTTTTCTGTGTGGAAACCGATCGGTTTCCGATTGATGTTCCGGTTCCACCTATGACCAGCGCCAAAGGGGAAAAATGACAACCATTGTCGATCGTGGGGCGCCTGCCTCCGGGAAAACAGACTCGGGCCGCCGCGGCTCACACGCCATGCGCTGGTTGGTGCTTGTCGTGCTGGGTGTGGCGCAGCTCATGGTCACGCTCGATGCGACCGTCGTGAACATCGCGCTGCCCGCGGCGCAACATGACCTCGGTTTCAGCGACGGCAGCCGGCAGTGGGTCATCACGGGTTACGCCCTGGCGTTCGGCAGCCTGCTGCTGCTCGGTGGCCGACTCGGTGACCTGTTCGGCCGACGTACCACCTTCGTGGCCGGCCTGGTCGGTTTCGCGGTCGCATCCGTCGTCGGCGGCGCGGCCGGCAGCTTCGAAATCCTCGTCGGGGCACGTGTGGCCCAAGGCCTCTTCGCCGCGCTGCTTGCGCCCGCGGCACTCTCACTGGTCAGCGTGACCTTCACCGAACCGGCCGAAAGGGCGAAGGCCTTCGGCATCTTCAGTGCGTTGGCCGGTGCGGGCGGTGCGGTCGGGCTGCTGCTCGGCGGCATGCTCACCGAATGGGCGTCGTGGCGCTGGGTGATGTACGTGAACGTCGTCTTCGCGGCCGTCGCGCTGGCCGGTGCGTTGCTGTGGCTTGCCAAGCCTGCGATCACCGAGCGGCCCAAACTCGACATTCCTGGCACCCTCGCGGTGAGCGCCGCACTGTTCGCCATCGTCTACGGGTTCGCGCACGTCGAATCCACCAGTTGGACCGACCCGGTCGCCCTCGGCTCCATGATCGTCGGCGTGGTGCTGCTCGCGGCATTCGTCTGGCTGGAGTCCAGGGTCGCGCATCCGCTGCTGCCGCTGCGACTCGTGCGGGACCGGACCCGCGGTGGTTCGTTCCTGGCGGTGTTCGTCATAGGCATGGGAATGTTTTCGATCTTCCTGTTCCTGACCTATTACCTGGAGGCCGGCATCGGCTACTCGCCGATCAAGACCGGTCTGGCGTTCCTGCCGATGGTCGGGGGCATCGTTCTTGCGTCGACCACGGCGCCTTCGCTGCTGCTGCCCAAGGTTGGTCCGAAGATCGTGGTCGGCGCCAGCTTCCTGGTCGCCGCAACCGGTATGGCCTTGCTGACCCAGCTCAAGCTGGACAGCACCTACGTCGCCGACATCATGCCCGGCATGATCCTGCTGGGTCTCGGTCTCGGTGGGGTGATGGCCACCGCGTTCCAGGGTGCGACCTCAGGCGTGCACCGCGAGGACACGGGCGTCGCCTCGGCGCTGGTCAACACCGGCCAGCAAATAGGTGGCTCGATCAGTACGGCGCTGCTGACCACCGTTGCCTCATCGGCCGCGACCGACTACCTGTCCTCGCACAAGGCCGGCGCGCTGACCGCGGCGCAGGCGGGGGTCGAGGGCTACACGGCCACCCTGGCATGGGGTGCCGGGTTCTTCGTGGTCGGTGCGGTGCTCACGGCGTTCCTGATGCCGAACAAGGCTCTGGAGGCGTCGGAGGGCGAGCGCGTGATGGCCCACTGAGCCTGAATCCACCGAGGATACGCGGTTGATCACAACGAGTGGACAGTGGGAAATGCCCTGCTACCTTCAGAAAACTGATCATCACAGGTAGCGGGCACCTTCCGTCAATTACGGCGTCAGATCCACGATGTGGGCTGAATTTGCGAGGCCGATGGGGACGCTGGTCACGGTGGGCGCGGTCGGCCTCATAGGGATGGACGCCTCCTGCCTGCCGCTGCTGTGGCTGTACTCGGTGCGCGCCCTTACGGTCTCCGGGATCGGTGCGCTCACCCTCCTTGGCGGGTTCGGCACGCCAAGACCGCCGCCCCGGCGTAGCGGAACCGTACTCACATGCCTGCTCGGCCGTGGACGGCGCAGAAGATCGCCCCGGCAAAGCATCATAAACCGATCGGTTTTCATAGTGTCGGAATCGGGTTACCCTCGCGGTATGACCACCGAGGCGAAGTCGAGTTCCCGAGAGCGGCTGCTGGAGGCGGCGGCCAGGCTCACCTACCGAGACGGTGTGGGCATCGGCGTCGACGCGCTGTGCAAGGCGGCGGTGGTGTCGAAGCGTTCCATGTACCAGCTGTTCGAGAGCAAGGACGAACTGCTGGCGGCGAGCCTGGAGGAACGCGCCTCCGCCTTCGTCGCTGGGCTCCTGCCTGCGGCGGACGACGGCCGTTCGCCCCGCGAGCGGATCCTGCACGTCTTCGAGCAGGTGGAGCTGCAGGCGGGTGCGCCCGAATTCCGAGGCTGCCAGTACCTGGCTGTTCAGATCGAGCTGAAGGACCAGAGCCACCCTGCGAGCCAGGTGGCCCACCGGGTCAAGGGGAACCTGACAGCCTTCTTCCGTGCCGAGGCCGAACACGGTGGGGCGAGCGATCCGGATCTGCTGGCCCGGCAGCTCAGCCTGGTCTTCGACGGTGCCAGTGTCCGCGCGGGTATCGGAGCCGACAAACTGACAGGGCTCATCGCGCCCACTGTGACCACTTTGCTCGATTCGGCACGCATGCGCTGACCCATCGCCTTCTCGAGCAGTCTCGGTTGGCCGCGAGACGCTCGCCGGGCCGTCCGGCCAGGGTCACCGTGAACGCACCAGCAGGCTTGCGAGCCGGGGAGTCCGGCGCCCGTAACGCCCGGCCAACCCCTCCATCTGCTCGGCGAAGGTCACCCGTACGCACCCCGGCGCGCCGCAGGCCGGACGGCTGATGGTCAGCTCGATGCACACCTGGCGCCCGCCGATCGCGTCAGCCGCAAGACGGTGCCGGTGTCCGCTGTGCCGCCGCGTCGACAGTGCCCTGCAGCACGGGCACGACACAGGCGCCGACTCCAGGTTCCGGCCACGATGCGTAACGCCCCCTCCTCGCGGCTCACTTGCTCCCCCAGGCCCCTGCTCAGGTGCGGCAGCACCGTCTTCAGTAGTCCTCGCATTTGGTGAGCATCACACCGGAGGTTACGGAGCGTAATCAGCATACGGGAGCATGATCGGCTTCGCGGAATCTTCGCAGGGCCCGAACGCTGACCCTCTGCTGGCTGATCGGCCCGAACGTGACCCGTGACGCGGCCCGGGATCAGCCCGCTGCGTGAACTTGCGCGCGGAAACCGATCGGTTTACCGTGAGAAGGAGGTGAAACCGATCGGTTTCCCCCCTGGGTTCGGGAGCGCATGATGACGACAAATCGGCCGGTGGCGCTCGTGACGGGTGGGTCATCCGGCATCGGGAGGGAAGCCGCGCTCGCGCTGGTCGCAGCGGGTTTCGACGTGGTCGGTACAGGCCGCGACACCTCGCGTGTCACCCCGCTCGGCGGTGTGACGTTCCTCGACCTCGACGTGGCCAGTGACGCGTCGGTCGCCGCCGTGGTCGAGCAGGTGGTCGGGCGGTTCGGGCGGATTGATGTTCTGGTCAACAACGCCGGTGTCGGCTCGATCGGTGCGGCCGAGGAAACCTCCGTCGCGCGGGCCCAAGCGGTCTTCGACATCAATGTCTTCGGGGTCATGCGCATGGTGAAGGAGGTCCTGCCGCACATGCGAGCCCGGGGGCGCGGGCGCATCATCAACCTCTCGTCCGTACAGGGGTTCATCCCCGCGCCTTACATGGCCGTCTATGGCGCCTCCAAGCATGCGATCGAGGGCTACTCCCAGTCCCTGGACCACGAGGTCCGGGAGTACGGCATCCGGGCGCTTCTCGTCGAACCCGCCTACACCAGAACGGGATTCGAGGCCAACAGCGCCAAGCCCGACGTGCCTGTGCAGGTCTACGCGGCGCAGCGGCGCTCCTTCGACCGCCTGATGGCGGCGGCGATCAAGGACGGCGACGACCCCGCCACCGTCGCCAAGGTGATCGTCGCGGCAGCGACCGATGCGAAGCCGAAGCTGCGCTACACCGCCGGCACCTTGGCCGGGCGTGCCAGCGTACTGCGCCGCTTCGTTCCTGCTTGGGCCTTCGACAGGCAGATCCGCAAGCTCAACCAGCTGGATGGCTGAAACCCGCCGCCCCGCACGTTCCACCGTTCGAGCACGGCAGCAAGAACGGGACGTATGTCATGGGCACCTACCTGGCAGAGAAGGCCGAGGGCCTTTCCGTGGAGGGCACCCCTTACCCCCCGGACCAGCTCAAGCAGCCCAAGACGTTCGTCGACCAGATCCTGGGCTTTCCGAGAACAGCTGACTCACCCCATCCCAACCAGACAGAGGACACACTGATGCCAGAGCGCAATCCCATCCTGATCACCGGTGCCGCTGGTGAAATCGGCGGTGTCAGCAGGACGATGGTCGACATGCTGCTCGAACAAGGGCACCCAGTGCGTGCGTTCGTACGGCAGGACGATGAACGCGCGCACTCGCTCCGCCAGGCCGGAGCCGAGGTCTTCGTCGGTGACCTGCTCAATATCGCTGACGTGACAGCCGCGCTGAAGGGCGTCCGACGCATCTACTTCAGCATGAGCCTGTCGCCGTACTACGCCGACGCCGTCAGCCTGATGGCCGCAGCGGCCCGCGCCCAGGGCGACATCGAGGCGTTCGTCAACATATCCGAGTACGAGCAGTCGTTCATGACGTTCGAGAGGATGACCGCACCGGTCGAAGAACGGAGTGCGCGGCTCGGCGGACTCGTCAGTGACTGGTCGCCGCAGCAGCGGGCCCACTGGGTCGCCGAGCAGGTGCTGGACTGGTCCGGCCTCCCGACCGTCAACGTGCGGGCAGCCATCTTCGTCGAGAACCCCGTCCTGACCTGGCTGGCGCTGGAGCCGCTGGGCAGCGGTGAACTGCGCCTGCCCTTCGGTGACCAGCGGTTCGCGCCCATCGCGGGTTACGACGTGGCGGAGCTGTGCGTGAAGATCCTGCTCGACCCGGCGCCGCACCTCTCCAAGTCCTACGCGCTCACCGGTCCGGAACTGAAGGACATGCACGGATTCGCGGAGGACTATGCGGCCGCGCTGGGACGCCAGGTCACTTACGTTCCCGAAGACGTCGACACCTGGAACGAGAACTATGTGGACAAAAGCCCCGTGGCCGCCTATCCGCATATAGCGGAGCACTTGAAGTCCCTGACCCGCCTGGTCGCCGGTGGACGGTACGGCGCCGACGGGGTCAGCGAACAGCTGGAAACCCTGCTCGGGCGCCCACCGAAGACCGTGCGGTGGGCGCTGGAGAACAATCCGCGCCTCCGGGAGCTGGCGGCTGCCTGAGCCACTGAGCGGTCCGGAGCGGAACCCTGACGCCACGCCGGAGCTCCCCGGCTGGGAACTCCGGTGTGGCGTGGGCCCCGAATGCCCTGACCTCGACCCCGCAAGCTCATTGCGCCGCACCCGAGATGTCCTCGGTCCTGCGACGGACGGCTTTGGTGAGTGCCCGGATGGCGGCAGGCCGCCTCTCAACCGTGCGCAGCGGCCGTGCAGCATCAGGGCCGACCTGAAACGCGGGGGTCCATTTCGAGCGGTTCCGCCCGAGCCAAGCTCAGCGGGGGAGCTGGGCGTGGATGGTTTTGCCGCCGGATCTGGGGGTGATGGTCAGGTGGCTGGTGAGGTGGCGGATCATGTGCCAGCCGAATCCGCCGCTGCCGCCGTTGAGGTCGGGTGTGCGCTCGCGGGGGTGCGCCGGGTCCGGGTCGCTGACCGCGGCGGTGACCGTGTCGGGGCCGGCGGACAGTTCCAGGGTGTAGTGGCCGCCGCCGTGGCGCAGGGCGTTGGTGACGAGTTCGGAGACCACCAGGACGAGGGTGTCCGCCATGTCCGGGCCGGGCGCCGGGGTGAGGCTGTCGGTGAAGGCGCGGGCGGCCTGGCGGGCCTCGCTGATGCCGGCCGCGGTGTCGCCCTGGACCGCGGTTGGTACGGGGGGTGTCGGGGCGATGGTGGTCCTCGTGCTGTTGATACGCGTACACCCCACCTGATCGGTTGTGCCGCTTGTGCCGTGCCAGCCCGCCTGCCCGCTTCCGGCAGTCCTCACACCCCGGGGGTGTGCGCTGGTGCGGTTTTCAAGCGATGCAGACCGCAGGACTTCACTGTCAGTCCTTACAGAAAACCTGCCATGACGGAAGTAGACATGTGGGCGTCGCCGGGGTTAGTGTTTTGCCCGTAGCCAAGAGATCGAGCAGGCCCGGCAGAGATGAACTGCCGGGAAGCAGTACAGGTAAGTGCAGGTCGGTGCGGTGGTGGAGTTCCGGAGCCAGAGTGGTTGCAGGAAGGCGACGGGACTGACGGCCGGACCGGGTGGCCCGCAGTTTTCAGGGGCCGCCATGAGCAGTACACGCAGTAGCAGTATGTGAGAGCAGTACCTCGGTGAAGGCGTCGGCTGCGGGCGCGCGTACCGGGAAGTTCGGCAGTGGGGTTCCAAGCCAGAGCAGATGCAGGACGGGCGACGGGGCTGGCTGCCGGAGGGTGGCGCTGTCGCAGGCCACCAGCAGTTCGCAGTATGAGCAGTACGCAGTACCAGCAGTACGCAGTACCGCAGGACAAGTGATCGATTCAGAGGGAAAGAACGGAGGAGTTGAGCGCCATCAGGATCGCCCGGGTGAACGATGTGGGCCCGGGTACCGCAGGACATCGATAGTGAGGTGGTCTCCGGTCAAGCAACCGCGATCCCCGCAACCCCCGGACCTCTTCCCGGTAGGTATGCGGAAACACAGAGCCGGCGTAGCAAATGAAGGCCGGCTGATGGTGTAGCAGTTCCTTCGGGGCCCGGGTGCCATTGGCACCCGGGCCCCTCCAACGCGTGTTCCACAGGAAGGTACAGATGACAGCAGACGACTCGTTCGGCCGCCTCGACGACGACGACTACCCCGCCTACACCATGGGCCGGGCCGCCGACATGCTCAACACCACCCAGGGCTTCCTCCGCGCCATCGGCGAAGCCCGACTCATCACCCCGCTCCGCTCCCCAGGCGGCCACCGACGCTACTCCCGCTACCAACTGCGCATCGCCGCCCGGGCCCGCGAACTCGTCGACAGCGGCACCCCCATCGAGGCCGCCTGCCGCATCATCATCCTCGAAGACCAGCTCGAGGAAGCCCAGCGCATCAACGCCGAACACCACCGAGGCGCCAAGCCGGCCAGTACGCCACCCGCGGGCTGAAGCCCGGCGTGCCCGCCGGGCACCGGCCGGTGATCAAGAGCCGTGCACGGTCGCGCTCGCTGGTGTCGAGGTTGGTGACCGTCAGCGCAACGTGGTTGACGCCCGTGATGTTGGGGCCGGGGGTCTCGCTCACGTGCTTCTCCTTGGTGCGGGGAACGCGTCTGCCGCCCCCGGGGCGGCGGCAGACGCATCGGCCTGGGGGCGGGCGGTGTCAGCCCGGCAGCTTGTTGAACTTGCGGATCTGCTGGTCGAAGAACCGGGCAGGGGCGAGGCGACGCGCCAGGCTCATGCGCTTGGCGAACGGTCCCGCGGGGGAGCGCAGCTTCGGTTTGCCGGTGGTGGCCGCGGTGACGACGGCCTGGGCCACGACGGCAGGGTCGTCGCCGCCCCTGACCGCCTGTGCGACGGCCTGGTCGACGGACCGCCGCTGGCTCTCGTAGAGCGGCAGCGGCGTGTCGGGCTGTACGAGATTCCCCTCGAAGGAGGTGTTGGTCGCGCCGGGCTGGATGAGCAGCACGCGGACGCCGTACTCGCGGACCTCGTGGTCCACCGACTCGGAGTACCCCTCGACCGCGTGCTTGGACGCGATGTAGGCGGACATGAACGGCTGGGGCGCGAACCCGTAGAACGACGACATGTTGATGATGCGACCGCTGCCCTGGGCCCGCATGTGAGGCAGCACCGCCTTCGTCATACGGATGACACCGAGAACGTTGATGTCGAAGACGCGCTGGTGCTGTGCCACGGAGCTTTCCTCGGTGGCGCCCGACGAGCCGATGCCGGCGTTGTTGACCAGGACATCGATCCGGCCGAACCGGTCGATGACCTGCTGGACCAGAGTGGTGACCGAGTCATCGCTGCTCACATCGAGGTCGAGGAAGGTCACGCCCTCGCGCGGGGCGACCTTCGCGGTGTTCCGGCTGGTGCCGATCACCTCGAAACCCGCCGTGACGAGTGCGAGCGCAGTCGCCTCTCCGATGCCGGAGGACGCGCCCGTCACCAGGGCTACCGGTCGATTCGTGCCCATCATGAACTCCTACTGTCATTCATCATCTTTAGTCGCTTTTAAGGCTATTCGCGCCATCGAAGGCACGCCTGGGCTTCCTGAGCTGCCCTTCGGCGACGCAAGCAAATAGCCACATCTCTAAGGTAGCTGTTATGCGCATAACTGCAACTTGAGTGACGCGGTTGATGAGGTAATTGCGCCTGGTGCGTATCGTCTGTGGAGTGAGGGCCGATGCATGCTGCGGGAAGGGGAAGTCGTGGGGCGAGCACTGCGCGCTGACGCGGAGCGCAGCGTGCGCGCGATTCTGGAGGCGGCCGAGAAGGTGCTCGCGGAGGATCCGGGCGCACCGATGGAGCAGATCGCCGAGGCTGCGGGTCTGGCCAGGACGACGGTGCACCGGCGCTTCGCGAACCGGCAGGCCCTCATCGACGCACTGGCCGCCGCCGCGAAGCAGCAGCTCACGGCGGCCATCGACGACGCCCACCTGGAGACCGCCCCGCCGCACGTCGCGCTGCACCGGGCCACGGCGAACACACTGCGGGTCAAAGACGCCTGGCGTTTCACACTCGGCAACCCCCTGGCCGGCAACGACATCGCCCAGGACGTCTGGTCCGAGATCAACACGCGGTCTCTCGCATTCCTCGCCCGGGCGCAGCGCGAGGGGCTCCTCGCCCCGGATGCGGACCTGGAGTGGACACGGCGGGTCTACTACGCCCTGGTCACCGAGGCGCTGCAAGGTCCCGGCGCTGCCGAGGACCCCGATACACAGAACCCGGACGCGTTGGCCACCCGTATCGTCGACACGCTGCTGCACGGCGCGGGACGACGCCCCTGAGCCATGCCCGCCCAGGCGAACCTCCTACCGCCATGACCTGCACGAACAGCTGGGCAGGAAAGCGCTGATGCGGCACCGGAACCGCTTCGGTCCCCCTCGGTTGAGTGTCATGAGGTGCCCCGGTGGACGACCCGCGGAGGCGCCAGTCCTTCCAGCGGCTTTGCGTCTTCGGTGGGCCCGTTCAAAACTGCCTGGAGGTGTGTGAACAGTGGGCCCGCCAATCCTGTGGCGTCGATGGCCACGGACGACAGGGTGGGTCGAAGGTAGCGGGCGATGGGGAGGTCATCGGCGCCGACAAGCGCGAGGTCGTCGGGGAAGGTCACCCCGAGATCGGTCAGAACGCCGTGCATCAGCGCGCCGTACTCATCGTTGTAAGTGAAGACAGCGGACGGCCCCCTGGCGCAGGAGAGTCCTGTCGCACGTTCGGCGGATTCCGGCGTCGCTTCCAGGAGGATTTCTTCCGAATCCGCGCCTGTGTCCAGGGCGGCCTTACGCAGACCCTCCGACCGGTGGCGGCCTACCTCCTCCAGCGGCCCGCTCGGAACCAGCGCGGCGAGGCGACGGTGGCCTACGGCGTTACCCGGACCCCGGTTACGGGTGCCATCGGTGGCGGACAACGGTCAAGCACCGCCACTCCGATCGAGTCACTGGCAGGCGTACGCGATACCCGGTGCGATCCGTGGAGCGTTGGGGAGCGCCTAACTCATGACAGGCCCTGGAACGGCGAGGCCAGGGGTTTTGGGCCAGGGAGCGCGGTCGGCTACGAGCGGGCGCAGTGAGCGCAACGCACGCATGCTGTTCACACCGATGGCGGCGCACACCTGCCCTTCACGGTGGTAAAGGGCGGTGAAGCGGCGTTCGGCCGGATCGCCTTCGACCAGTTCGAGTCCGTCTACGCCCGCGGGACGGCCGTGAACCTGGATCTTCATGTCGTACTGGTCGGACCAGACGTACGGCACGGTGGTGAACGGCTTGGCCTCGCTCGGGCCCGCCAGGAGATTGCGGGCTACGGCGAGTCCCTGCTCGCCCGCGTTGGTGCGATGTTCGATGCGTATCCGCTGTCCGGTCGCCTCGTCGGGCCAGGAGGCGACGTCACCGGCGGCCCAGATCCGCTCACCCGCGCGAAGGGTCCCATCGCACTCCACACCGTTGCCCGTTCGCACCGGGCTGTTCTGCAGCCACTCGGTGTTGGGGATGGCACCGATGCCCACGAGAACGACGTCGGCTTCCAGGGTGCGGCCGTCAGTGAGGCGCACGCCGGTGACGCGGCGCTTCTGGGTCAGGACCTCGGCAACGTGGGTACCGGTCTCCAGTTGAACCCCGGCCGCTCTGTGGGCATCGGCGAGCATCGTGCCGACCACGGGCCCCAGCGCGTTTTCCATGGGGGCGGCCGTGTCCGTGACCAAGGTGACTTCGCAGCCCATCTCTCGTGCGACGGCGGCGGCTTCGGCGCCGATGAAGCCGCCGCCCACGATGAGCAGACGGGGCAGGCCGAGGAACTCCTCGCGCAGCCGGACAGCGTCATTCATCGTGCGCAGCGTGTGCACGCCTTCGACGTTCTCGGTGCCGGGAAAGGTCCGTGCTCGGGCACCGGTCGCCACCACCAGCTTGTCGTAGCCGATCCGGTCGGCCCCGGCCAGGACCACTTCTCGCCGATGCGCGTCCAGCCCGGTCGCACGGTGACCCAGGCGGAGTTCGAGATCCAGAGCAGCCAGTGCCTCAGGGGTGCGAAGGCTTGCCCGCTCGGCTTTCCAGGCGCCTGAGAGCACTTGCTTGGACAGGGGCGGGCGGTCGTACGGCTGCTCCGTCTCTTCGCCGATGAGTGTGAGACGGCCGTCGAAGCCGAGTCGGCGCAGGTTCTCTGCGGTGGCGAGTCCGGCAGCTGATGCTCCGACCACGACGATGCGGGTGGGGGGACTCGTCATGTGCGTACCTCAATCGTGTTCGGTGGAAGACGGCCGCGGACTCGTCCGGTCCGGCGGCCGCCGGTCTTCAGGGTGCTGGCCTGGGGGCACGACGAACGCGGCTTGGTCCCTCGTGCGTTCATCCACGCGCCCAGCGAACGGTGTATGCCGCCAGGACGGGAGGCATCCGGCGTGCGAGGGACTCAGGCGGGATACCCGGAGATGCCTGACGGCGCGGTGACCTTGCGTTCCAAGGGCCGAACGGCTGCTGCACGGCGCGCTCGGCCCCGGTGTGCAACTTTCTACCAGGCGACGGGCAGTTCGTGGACTCCGTAGACGCCCATGTCGGTGCGGAAGTCGACCTCGTCCAGAGCGCAGTCCAGCCGCAGGGCGGGGAAGCGCCGAAGCAGCGCCGGGTAGGCGAGCTGGAGTTCGGTGCGGGCGAGGTTCTGGCCGAGGCACTGGTGGGAACCGGAGCCGAAAGCCAGATGCCGACGGGCCTGGCGGTCGACCCGCAGGCTGTAGGGGTCCTCGAACACCTCGGGGTCGCGATTGGCGAGGTCGATGGGGCAGATCACCCCGTCACCGGCCTTGATCACCTGTCCTGCTATCTCGATGTCGGCAAGGGCGACACGGCGCCGTCCCATGTGGACGACGGTCAGGTAGCGCAGCAGTTCCTCCACGGCGCCGGCCACCTGCTGCGGGTTCCCGTCCCGCACGACGGCGAGCTGCTCAGGGTTCTGTAGCAGCGCGCAGGTGCCCAGCGCGATCATGTTGGCGGTCGTCTCATGGCCGGCCACCAGCAGCAGCACAGCATCGTTGACGCACTCCTCCTTGGTGCTCTCGCCGGTGGCCATGAACCCGGTCGCCAAGCGGCTGAGAAGGTCGTCACCCGGATGCGACAGCTTGGACTCGAGGAGGTCGCCGAGGTAGCCCGCCAATTCCTTGGAAGCGGCCATGGCCTGCTCCGGGGTACTGCGGGTGTCGACCATGCTCGCGCTGGCCCCCTGGAAGAACTCATGGTCCTCGTAGGGGACGCCGAGCAGTTCGCAGATCACCAGTGAGGGGATGGGCAGGGCGTAGGAGGTGACCAGGTCGGCCGACGGCCCCGCCTTCTCCATCCGGTCCAGCAGGTCGCCGATGATCACCTCGATGCGAGGGCCCAGCGCCCGCGTGCGTTTGACGGTGAAGTCACTGGTGAACCGGCGGCGATGCTGGTTGTGTTCGGGCTCGTCCATGAAGACGAACGCGCGGTTCTGCTCGCGGGTGGCTTCCGCGGCCGCGGTGGTGCTGGGGTAATTCGGCAGGGTCGTGTCCGAGCTGACGCGTTCGTCCTGAAAGAACGCGACCTGGTCGGCGTGCCTGGAAAGCAGCCAGGCGGTCTTGCCGTTCCACAGGGTCACCCGCGAGATCGGCTCTTTCTCGATCAGCTCGGACATGGCGGGCGGGGGGTCGAAGGGGCAGCCGGACGCGCGTTGCATGGTCCAGGCGCGGGGTGCGACGGGGGACTGGGTCATTTTCGCCTTTCAGCGGTGCGAGTGGTGGGGACTCGGGAACGGCCTGAGAGCACGGGTCAGGACAGCGTGATGGCCGCCGCCGGGCACACCTGCGCCGCTTCTTCGACGCTCGCGTGGAGCTCGGCGGGCGGCTGCGCGTTCAGCACGACCACCACCCCGTCCTCGTCCCGCTGGTCGAACACCTCCGGCGCGACCAGCACGCACTGGCCGGCCCCACAACACTTGTCCATTTCGACTGAAATCTGCATGTTCACTACCTCCGGATCGGGTCGCATGAACTTACTTAACAAAAGCAAGCCACACTCCGGAACCTAGCACTCCGATCCCTTGGTGCTGAAGAACCTCCTCTACACAGGCACTTTTTGGTCACATCCGCTCCAGCGGGGCAGACGCCCCAGCTGAGCCACGGCGTCGACAGAACCCGCCGCTCCCGGCTGCAAAGAAGACAGTCGGGTAGGCCATCATCAGGAAGTGACCCACTCTCCGTCCGGCAACCCCGGCCCCGTCGCCCCCTCCGTACCCGAGCTGCACAGATCACTGTCCGACCTCGCGCACGTCTTGGGCAGCGCCCGCACCCACGCACGGTTGCGCGCGCAGTCCGGGGTGCCCATCGACCGCGCTTCGCTCACGCTCCTGCGCGCCCTGGCTGCCGCTTCCGCCCCGATGCCCATGGGGGACCTCGCCGACATCCTGATGGTGCGGGCGTCCCATGTCTCGCGCCAGATGCGCAGTCTGAAGGAGGAAGGGCTCGTCACCACTGTCAGGGAACCCGGCGACGACCACCGCGTACGCAGGATCAGCATCACCGAAGATGGCCGAGATCTTGTCTCCCGCATGGAGACGACCGGCCAGCGTTGGCTCACCGACGCCCTGGCGGACTTCACACCCGACGAACTGCACACAACCGCCGCGGTGATCAAGCGCATCGCCGACGCCCACCGCGACGGTGACGGCGAGCTCGGGTAGGACACACCGCTGCACGCGCTCGGCAGCCGGGTCGCCGACCGTGGTGTCCCGCGCCTTCGATGTCGCGGGACGGCCGTCGGTGCTGCGGACGGTGACGTGGTCCCGGACCGCCTGGCGCACGTCGACGATGCCGCGGTGCCCGGGGGGGGGGGGGGGGGGGGGGCCGGGGTTGCCCGGAATGAACCGGCGGGGGGGGGCGGGCGGGAACGGTGGGGCCACCGGCCCCCGCCCCCCCCAAGCCGCCCAACCCCCCGCGGGCGGGGGGGCCGGGGGGCGGGGCCCCCCAGCGGCTGTGTCCGAGCATGGACGCGCCTGGGGTGCCGTGCCGGATCGCGGTGGCATCCGGCCCGCGTCGCCGACCAGTCGTCGCACGCCACCGACCTCTACGACGGTTTACGCAAGTGCTCGTCAGGGTGTCTTCGGGTGGGAGGTGTCTGCTGGCCTGCTGTGGGCTGTGCCGGTGGGTTCGGTGTGTGAGAGTGCGGCGAGAAGTTGCAGCTTCTCGTCGCTGTCGCTGTCCTTGTCGGGGTAGTAGACAACGAGGATGACGTCGTCGATGGGGAGTTTGTCGCGGTGGAGCCGTAGTTCACCGACGACGGGGTGGCGGACGGTGGTGGTGCCTCCGTCGAGGTTGCGGACGTCGTGTCGGGCCCACAGGGTGCGGAACCGCTGGCTGGACAGTGCGAGCTCTCCGACAAGTTCGACGAACCGGGGGTTGCCGGTGTCATCCCCGATGGTGGTGCGAAGAGCGGCAATGAAGTCGGCGGTGGCTTTCGCCCAGTCCTGCTGGAAGGCTTGTTCCTCCGGGTCGAGGAGGAGAGAACGAAGCCGGTTCTCGCCGGGTCGCAGACGAGGGGAGAGTGCGACGGCCATGGGATTGGATGCCAGTACGTCGAAGGCGCGCCCTTCGACGAACGCGGGGATCTGAAGGTGGGCGAGGAGTTGGTGCACCCGCGCCGGTACGTGCTCGGGTCGCTTGCGGCGCGGTGCCCTGGGACGTGCTGCCGCGAGACCGAGCAGATACGTCCGCTCGACGTCGTCGAGGTTCAGGACGCGCGCGAGTGATCCGAGGACCTGAGGCGAGGGGTTCTTGTCGCGGCCCCGTTCCAGGCGCAGGTAGTAGTCGGGGCTGATTCCGGCGAGCAGGGCGACTTCCTCCCGGCGCAGGCCCGGTACGCGGCGCTTGCCGCCGGGCGGGAGCCCTGCCTGTGCCGGGGAGATCAGCTCACGCCGGGCGCGGAGGTAGCTGCCGAGCTGGTTGTCCGATTCCTCATCCTTCACCACACCACCGTAATGCGGTGCGTGCGTCTCAGCGGGGGCCCTGGCAGGACCAGGGAAGACGGGGGCACTGCCACACTCCGCGGAGCCGGTCAAGACTGGCGATATCACTGTTTGAAAAGGACAGAGACCATCGCTGAACGGCGCCGCGGGCCCGAACGCCGTGGGTGCTCCAAACTGAAGGGAAGACCTCGTGGATCTCTCCAACCGCACCGTTTTCGTCGTCGGCGGAACGTCCGGCATCGGCCGGGAACTGGCCCGGCGGTTCGCCGCAGCGGGCAGCACCGTGGCCGTCGGCGGTCGCAGCGCAGAGGCGCTTTCGGAACTCTCCGACGAAGGCATCGGCACATTCGGCATCGATGTCACCGACGGTGCCTCCGTCGCACGGGCCCGCGACGCCGTACTCGTCCGGTACCCCGAGCTGGACACCGTGGTGACCATGCCGGGCGTCATGCTCCTGGAGGACCTGCGCGACCCGGCGCACTTCGAGGCGGCACAGACGACTATCGACACCAACCTGGTCGGCACCATCAGGGTCGTCGACGCCTTCACCCCACACCTGGTCCAACGCGGCGCCGGCACCTTCATCACCGTCACCTCAGGCATCGCCTTCCTGCCGTTCCCGCCCATGCCCACCTACGCCGCCTCCAAAGCCGCGGTGCACGCCTACTCCGAGGCACTGCGCGCGCAACTGGACGGCACCGGCGTCGGCGTCGTCGAGCTCGTCCCCCCGGCCGTCGCCACGGCAGGGCAGGAGAAAGTGAACCCACAGGCACTGCCGCTCGACGACTTCGCCGCCGAGGTCATGCAGTTGCTCTCGCAGAACCCCACCCCTGACGAGATTCTGGTCGAGCGGGTTCTCACGCACCGCTGGGCCGAGCGCGACGGCACCTACGACGACCTCGTCGCAAAGCGCTCCCAGGCCCTGGTCATGCTCCCCAGCCGCCAAGGCTGACAGCTCCCTCACCTTCTTACGAAATGGTCAAGGGAGGTCATTGGCAATGGGCACCTGCGGCCATTTTCTTTGCATGGGAGTGCGAGACGGTCACCACCCGGTCGGCGGTACGTCTCCCGAATCGGCACCGCCGCCGGGAGGGCGGGCGGGAGGAGGTCGAGCGGTGGACCGGGCCGAGTGGATCAGGGGAGGCTGGTGCCTGGTGCCTGGCGCTGGCTCCGGGGATGCTGCGGGGGGTGATGTCGGCGTCGGTTGGTCGGGCAACAACAGGTAGGCCCCCGCATCGGCGGGGGGACGCGCCTCGCGCAGGCGCTCGACGTCCGCTCAGCCGTGGACGGGTGCCGCCGGTGTCAGGCGGTACGCGTCGCCCTCGCGGCGTACGTGTCCGGCGGTGGGCGGCGGGAAGTGGCTGCCGAGCAGGAGCGTGGACGTGCCCGCGAGTGAGTCGAGCATCTGGCGCCGTGTCCTGGCGGCGAGTTCGGGTGCGATGTCCACGCAGCTGCAGAGTCCGGGGTGCGACAGCTGGACCGGGTGGTGGATGCTGTCGCCGGTGACCAGCGCGTTCTCACCCCCGCTGCTCAGCCGCACCGCCATCTGCCCGGGGGTGTGGCCGGGGGTGGGCAGCAGGCGCAGGCCCGGTGCGATGTCCGTTCCCTCGTCCGCGACGTCGACGAGGTCGAGCAGGCCGGCGTCCCGGACGGGGTGGACCGAGTCCCGGAACATCTGCTGCCGGGCCTCTTCCATCTCGGCCCCGGCCCAGTGGTCCCATTCCGTGCGGGCGGTGAGGTAGCGCGCGTTGGGGAAGGTGGGAACCCAGTCGTCCCCCTCGGCGCGTGTGTTCCAGCCGACATGGTCGGTGTGGAGGTGGGTCAGGATGACGAGGTCCACGGTGTCCGGGGCGAAGCCCGCCGCCCGCAGTCGAGCTTCGTAGTCGCTGTTCAGGTCGTGCCAGGCGGGGTTGGCGCGCCGCTTGCCGTTTCCGATGCCGGTGTCGACCAGGACCCGCATGCCGTCCACCTCGACGGCGAAGCTGTGGCTCGCCAGGCGGAGCGAGCCCCGTCCGTCGGCGAAGTCGGGGTGAAGCCAGGGTGTCCCGGTGACGATGCCGGCAGTCGCCCCGGGCAGGAGCCACTTGCCGGTCTCGACGGGGAGGGCGATCTCGTCGACGCGACGCACGGTGTGGGCGCCCACGGTCCATGCGGGCGTCCGGAGGGTGGCTGTGGTGCTGGTCGGCGACGTCGCGGACATGGGGGTCTTCCTTACCTGTGGCGGCTAAAAGCGATTGGTTTGCTTTAACTGACCGTAGGGCCTACGTTCCCCTAAAGCAAACGATTCGCATTTACGTGGTCGTGGGCCGGGGGTGCGCTCCCCGGCCTCACGCATCGCACAGAACGGGAAGGACGCACATGACCAGCGAACTCACTCCCCAGGAGGCAGCCCGAGGGGCGCTGCGTGCGGGGCTCCCCCTCGGGGGTGACCGCCATGAAGCGGTGGCCGCGACGGCCAACCACATCCACTCCGTCATCTCCACGCTGCGGGAACTCGACTTCGGCGACACTCCGCCCGCGGCCTCCTTCCGGGCCGGAGAGGAGGACACCGATGCAGCCGTTTGAGTTGTCGCTCACCGAGGCCTCCCGGGCAGTGCGCGCACGGGAGTTGTCCCCGGTCGAACTCACCGAATCCGTACTCGGTCGCATCGGCGCGGTCGACGGACGGCTCGGCGCCTATGTCACCGTCGTCGCGGACGCGGCCCGGGCCGCGTCCGCCCGTGCCGAGCGGGAGATCTCGACAAACGGACCGCGTGGGCCGCTGCACGGGATCCCCATGGGCCTCAAGGACCTGATCGACGTCAAGGGGATGCCCACCACAGCGAGTTCGGACGTCCGGGCCGGGCATGTCGCGGAGCGCGACAGCCATGTGGCGGAACGGCTCGGCGCCGCCGGGGCGGTCCTCCTGGGCAAGACGCACACGCACGAGTTCGCGTACGGCCTGACCACGCCGCAGACCAGCAACGCCTGGGACCACAGCCGTGTGGCCGGAGGGTCCAGCGGCGGATCGGCGGTGGCCGTCGCCGCGGGTGCGGCGACGTTCGCCCTGGGCACGGACACGGGCGGCTCCATCCGGGTTCCCGCGGCGCTCAACGGGGTGGTGGGCCTCAAGCCGACCTACGGCCTCGTCTCCCGCTCCGGCGTCACCCCGCTCTCCTGGTCGCTCGACCACGTCGGCCCCCTCACCCGCACCGTCCACGACGCGGCTCTGGTGCTGGCCGCGACAGTCGGTCACGACCCGCGCGACCCCGCGAGCGTGTCCGGCCCGCCGCCTGACCACTCCGGAGGAGGTGACCTGAGGGGGCTCAGGGTCGGCGTGCCCGGCAACTACTACTTCGACCGGGTGTCGCCCGAGGTCGAGGAGGCGGTACGCCAGGCGATCGGGCGGCTGTCGGAGCTCGGGGCGGAGCTCGTCGAGGTCGAGATCCCGATGGCGCGCTACATCCAGGCCGTTCAATGGGGGCTGATGGTTCCCGAGGCCTCCGCCTACCACGAGCGTTCGCTGCGGGCCGCCCCCGGTCTGTACGCGCCGGACGTCCGCATCCTGCTGGAGGCCGGTGAGCTGACCTCGGCGGGCGACTACCTGCGCGCCCAGCGGGCCCGGACGATGATGCGCGACGCCTGGGCCCGGATGTTCGACGGGATCGACGTCCTGGCCGCCCCGACCGTGCCGATGACGGCCGCCGAGGCCGGCCAGGACACCGTGGAGTGGGCCGACGGCACCGTCGAAGCGGTGTCCGACAGCTACGTACGGCTCTCCGCCCCGGCCGACATCACCGGCGTACCGGCCCTCACCCTCCCGGTCGGCCACGACCGGGCCGGCCTGCCGATCGGCATGCAGCTGATGGCGGGGCCCTTCCGGGACGCGACGGTCCTGCGGGTGGGACGGGCCTACGAGGAGGCGGCGACCGACAGGGTGCGGCTCGCCCCGGTCGCCGCCCGAGGCCCGGCCGTACCGGTGGCCCCACGGCCGCGCGGGTTGTCGGGGCTCCAGTCTTCGGGGCGGCTAGAAGCAACGGATTCGCATTAAGGTGGGGAGTATGAGCCCCAAGCCCATGACCCGCCCCGGTGGGCGCAGCGCGCGTGTGCAGGAGGCCGTCCACGCCGCGGTCCGTGAACTCGTCGGTGAGGTGGGCCGCGACGCGGTGACCGTCCCCATGGTCGCGGCGCGGGCCGGTGTGACGCCGTCCACGATCTACCGCCGCTGGGGTGATCTGCAGGAACTCCTGTCCGACGTCGCCGTCGAACGGCTGCGCCCCGAGACCGATCCGGCCGATCTCGGGAGCCTGCGGGCCGACCTCGACGCCTGGGCGGAGCAGTTCCTCGACGAGATGGCCTCTCCGTCCGGGCGCGCCTACATCAGGGACGCGCTCCTCGGAGACCCGGACGGCAGCAACGCCGGCCGGTGCTCCGCCTACGCCGCGGAGCAGATCGACGCCGTGCTGAGCCGTGCGGTCCTGCGGGGCGAGCCGGTGCCCGACACGGAACTGGTGATCGACCGCGTCGTGGCGCCGATCATGTACCGCATTCTCTTCCGCCCCGGCGGGCAGGGCGCCGGCTACGCGCGCGAACTCGTGGCCAACGCTCTGCACCGTCCCTGACGGACGCTGGCGACTACCACCCCCCGGAGGACAGCGGGACCGGCGTGAACATGGGAGGCTCCTCGTCCACGGTCAGGGCGGTCGGGCCGTACAGCCAGTCCACGAACGCGTAGTCGTAGGTGTCACGGGCGCGCAGCAGCGCGTTGCGCTGCTCACGGGCGACGCCGTCGAGGTGCCACAGTTCGCCCCACGAGCGGGAGGTGGTGAGCACCCGGCGGCAGTGCTCGGGACGGCGAAGGCCTCGTCCAGCTCGTCCGGGGTGCCCCAGTCCTCCTGGCCGGCGACGGCCTTGGGGGACTCGAAGACGGCGACCTGGTTGAGGAGTTCGCCGCCGCGCAGGCCGTAGTGGACGAAGTGGCACGACGGGCCGACGTACACGCCAGGGCCGATGGGAGGAGGTCGACCACCTCGCACCCGGACAGGGAGGGCTGAACCTCGGCTGGTCCTGCTACGAGGGCCTGGAGAAGTTCGAGGGCGGCGACTCGTCGCCGTCGGCGTGCCCGTGCGCGTGTCCATGCCCAGCGTGCGCTACGACCCGCACCGCCTCCAGCCCCTGGTCAACACCCTTGACGCCGCGGCGCACGCGCTGGAGAAGGACCTGGCCGAGCAGGAGTGACGGGGCTCCGGCCGGCTGATCAGCCGCCGACGGCGCAGGCGTCCCCGTTGAGCACGAACCGCGGTGGTGACGACGCGTCACCGGTGTGCTCGACGAGATAGCCGAGGGTGATGCTCGCGCCCGGAGCGATCGTGGCGTTGTGCGCGGCGTTGACCGCCTCGATCGTGTTGCTCCCCTGGGTCAGGTCCGTGTTCCAGTCGGAGATGACGGCCTGTCCGAGAGCCAGCGGGAATTCGAGCGTCCAGCCGTTCACGGGTGTCGTGCCCGTGTTGGTGACGGTCAGGTCGACCGTCATGCCCGTACCCCAGGCCTTCACGGTGCGGTCCACCCGGCAGGTGGGTTCCTCCTGAGCGAACGACACCCGGTGCAGCCCGCCGGGCAGGTCGTTCACCACGTAGAACTCCCCGTCGGCGGTCGCCCCGATCGACGTCACCTGGGTGGGCATCTTCCCGATCTCCGCCTGCTCGTAGCCGCCCGCGCCGTCGGGGCGCAGGGCCCAGACCGTGGACGAGCAGTAGTCGGTGGCGATGTACGTGCCGCCGACCAGGTCGGCGTACTCCTGGCCCCGGTAGACGCGGCCGCCGATGACCGAGCAGCCGCCGGTGTACGGCGAGTACGTGAAGACCGGCTCGGTGTACGTCTCGCCCGCCTTGCAGTCGCCGCCCTCGAACTTCTCCAGGCCCTCGTAGCAGGACCAGCCGAGGTTCAGCCCTCCCTGTCCGGGTGCGAGGTGGTCGACCTCCTCCCATCGGCCCTGGCCGACGTCACCGATCCACAGCGAGCCGTCCGCGTCGTCGAAGGAGAACCGCCACGGGTTGCGCAGCCCGTACAGCCAGATCTCCTCGCGGGCGCCCGGGGTGCCCACGAAGGGGTTGTCGCCGGGAACGCAGTAGGCGAGCTCGCCGCAGCTCCGGCTCACGTCGATACGCATGATCTTGCCGAGCAGGGTGTCCAGCCGCTGCGCGGCGCGGAGGGGGTCCGCGGAGCCGCCGCCGTCGCCGATGCTCCAGTACAGGTCGCCGTCCGGGCCGAACGAGAGCTGGCCGCCGTTGTGGTTGCTGTTCTCGGCGTGCTCCTGCGAGAGCAGGACCTCCAGGCGGGACTCGTCGAGCCGGTAGCGGGCGAGGGTGACCGCGCCGTCGGGCAGCGCCGTGTACGCCAGGTACAGGTCCTGGCTGTCGGCGAAGTCGGGCGGGACGGCGATGCCGAGCAGGCCGCGCTCGTTGCCGGACTCGTCCACGGCCGACTTGATGTCGACGATCGGAGTGGCGGCGAGGCCGGTGTCCGGCCGGTAGACGCGGACGGTGCCGGACTTCTCGGTGATGAACAGCCGGTCCGTACCGTCGTCGGGGGCGACGAGTGCGGTGGGCCGTTTCAGTCCGGAGGCGACCTGGGTCGTGGTCGCGCTGAGCGAGGGGAGGGGGACGAGCGGCGTGGCTTCCGCCGCTTCCGTCCGGGGCGGCACGGCATCGGCGGCGGTGGCGGGGAGCGAGAGGGGGGCGGTCAGCAGGAGGGCCAGCAGGAGTGGCCCTGCCCAGCGGCGTCTTGACATGTGTCGGCTCCAGGGTGGGGGACGCTTGCGCAGCGGTGGTCTTCGCACATCGGTGGTGCTTGCACGCGGTGGCGGTTCCATGGAGAGCGAGCGCGGCCAGGCTGCGGCCGCAGCGTCGTGGGAGCGCTCCCGCACCAGGCTGCGCGCCGACGGGCGGGGCGGCAACGCGTGATTGCGCCACCTTCGCGTCCGGTGGCGCGAAAGCGGCGCTGTGAAGGCACGCCGGTAGCTTTGCGGGCTGACACCGGTCGTCTTCCTGAAACGGTCACGGAAGGCGGTCGGGGAGCCGAACCCGACCTGGGCGCCGATGCGTTCCACCGTGTGGTAGGTGGGCTCCAGGAGGTGCTGGGCCTGGCGGATGCGGGCGCGGTGGAGCCACTGGAAGGGCGTCGTGCCGGGCCGCGTCGGCGGCGACGGCGGAGCCGTAGGCATCGCATGCGTGCTGGTGGTGTGCCTGCCGGGGCTTCGCCGGCGCGGCTTCGCCCGGTACGACGCACGCGATCCGCAGCCGTAGGGACCGGGGTCCGGTCAGGCGTCCGTGACGCCCGGCATCTCGCCTCCGGTCGTCGTGGGGTCGAACAGCGAGAACACCGCGCCCTGCGGGTCAGTCAGGGACGCGAACCGGCCGAACGGGATGGTCATCGGGCCGAAGCGGAGCTCCGCCCCGAGCGACTTCGCCTTCTCCACCGCCGCGTCGCAGTCGGCCACGCCGAAGTAGACGTTCAGATGGGCCGGCACCTGGGGCGGGAACTCCTCACCCATCTTCATCCGGCCGAGCACCGGGTCGGCGCCCAGGTCGTAGAGCGAGAAGTCGATCGCGTCGTCGTCCAGGTGCTTCACGCCGTATCCGAAGACGGACCGGAAGAAGGAGTCCGCCTTCGCCGGCTCCCTGGTGTAGATCTCGGCCCAGGCGAAGGCGCCGGGCACCACCCGGGCCTGGAACCCTTCGTGGGTGCCGGCCTGCCACACCCCGAACGCAGCCCCGCCGGGGTCGGTGGCCAGCACCATCGTCCCGAAGTCGCCGACCTGCATCGGCTCCACCAGCACCTGGCCCCCGTGCTCGCGGATCTTCGCCGTGGTGGCGGCGGCGTCCGGCGACGCCAGGTACAGACACCAGGCGTTCGGCGCCTCCTGACCGGGCATGGGAGGCGAGAGCGCGGCGACCGCCCTGCCGTCGACATGGGCCTGGGTGTAGTCGCCGTACTCCGGCATCGACTCCCCGTACGTCCAGCCCAGGAGCTCGCCGTAGAAACGCTTCGCCCCCTCCAGATCGCCGAACGTGCCGTCGGCCCAGCACGGGGTTCCCTCAGTTTCTGCGGCCATGACTCGGACCCTTCTCGGTCGGCGTGCGGTTCCTTCCTGTCACGCTAGCCACACCCCGCCCGACCGGCGCGTCGAGACGCACCACGGGCGCGGGGAAGGGGGGACGTGACGAGGGAGCCGCCCCATGGGTCACTCCTCCCGGAGCCGGAAGAGGCGTTCCCGTACGGCCTCGGCCTCCGGGTCCCGCAGTTCGTCGAAGATCGCGGCGGCCCGGAGCCAGAGCTCTTCGGCCCTGCCGGCGCCGCCCGTCGCCACGAGGGTCTCCCCGAGCCGGACCAGGGTCTCCGCCTCGTGATAGCGGTCGGCGGACGCCCGGAACAGGGCGACGGCCTCGTCGTAGCTGGCGACGGCGCGGTCGTACTGCGCCAGATGGTGGTAGGCGAAGCCGAGGCTGTCGAGGGTGGCCGCCTGGCCGTTGCGGTCACCGGTGCGCCGCTGCCGGTCCAGGGCCTGGGAACAGCTCTCGATGGCTCGTGCGTAGTCCCCCTCCGCGGCGTGGAGCCACCCGATCGCGTTCAGAGTGCGGGCCTCACCGTCCCCGTTGCCGGACAGCCGGTAGAGGCGCAGAGCCTCGTCACCGTGGCGCAGCGCCTCCGTCAGCCGGCCGCCCATGAAACAGAGCTCGACGTAGTTGTGCAGGGTCTGCGCCTGCCCGGTGGGGTCGCCCAGGCGTGCGTACAGATCGAGGGCACGGCGGAGCCGGTCCTCGGCGGTGGCGAGGTTCCCGAGCCGGGAGTCGGCACGGGAGAGCAGACGGCAGGCCATGGCCTGGCCCGTGAGATCGCCGGCCCTCTCGGCGGCGGCGAGTGCGGTCTCCTGGACGGCGCGCTGGTCCTGCCACAGGCCGTGGGGCGCCAGATAGGCGGTGAGCGCCCAGGCGAGCTGCCAGCTGTACGTCTCGAAGCCGTGCCGAGCGGCCTGCGCCACCGTACGCAGCAGCCCCTGGTGCTCGGCGGCGAACCAGGCGAGGGCGGCATCGGTGTCCAGGGCGTGTCCGCCGGTGCCGGGGGACAGACGCGGTACGGGCGTGACGGCCGGCCACTGCGGTTGTACGCGCACGGCTGCGGCGTGGGCGCGGTGCAGGTAGTGGTCGAGGAGCCGCTCGCGGGCGGCCCTGCGGTCCGCGGGAGATTCCACGGTCCGGACGAGTTCGGCCGCGTACCCGCGCAGCAGGTCGTGGAAGACGTACCGTCCGGGGGCGTGTTCGGTCAGCAGGTGCAGCCGGGTCAGCTCCCGGAGCAGCGGCCGGACGGTGCGCTCCGGGTCACCGGCCAGAGCCGCTGCCGCGTCCAGGGTGAGATCGGGCCCGGGATGCAGCCCGATCAGCCGGAACAGACGGGCCGCCCCCTCGGTGAGGGCCAGGTAGGACCAGGACAGGACCCGCCGTGCGCCGACGTCCTCCAGCGCGTCCAGCAGGGCCCCGGCGGGGCGTAGTTCCGCCGCGAAGGTGTGCAGCGGGAAGGACGGGTGGTCCGCCATCCGTGCGGCGACCACGGCGAGGGCGAGGGGCAGCCGCCCGGTGACGGCCACGATCTCCGCTGCCGCCGCCGGCTCCGCGGTGACCCGGCCGCCCAGGCGGCGGACCAGCAGGCTGCTCGACTCCTCCTCGGTCAGCACGCCGAGGGTGACCGTCCGTGCCCCCTCGGTCGTCACCAGCCCCTGCAGCCGGTCCCGGCTGGTGACGATCACCATGCTGTCCCCGGCGCCGGGCAGCAGCGGCCGTGCGTGGGCGGAGTCCCGTGCGTTGTCCAGGACGACGAGCGTGCGGCGGGAGGCCAGCAGGCTGCGGAAGAGCCCGGTGCGGGCCTCCTCGCCCGGCGGTATCCGGGACTGCGGCACGCCCAGCGCCTCGATGAACCCCTGGAGGGCGTCGGTGGCCGGCAGGGCTCCCTCCTCGTCGTATCCGCGCAGGTTCACATGGAGCTGCCCGTCGGGGAAGCGGTCGGCGACCCGGTGGGCCCAGCGCAGCACGAGAGCGGTCTTGCCGATGCCGGCCATTCCGGAGACCGTGGTGATCACCGCGGTCGCAGGATGGCCGGCCCGATGGACGAGACAGGAGTCGAGCGCCGCGATCGAGGTTTCACGTCCGACGAAGTCGTCGGTGACGGCGGGCAGTTGTCTGGGGCTGGGCGGGGGAGCGGGCGTGGCCCGCGCCGGCGCCGGGCGCTGCCTGAGTATGTCCTCGTGCAGGCGGCTCAGTCCGGGGCCGGGTTCGAGGCCGGTCTCCTGGACCAGCACCTCGCGCGCCCGGCGGTAGGCCTCCAGGGCCCCCGCCACGTCCCCGCTCCGGAAGAGGCCCACCATCAGATGGCCCCAGGCCCCCTGCCGCAGCGGATGGTGCTCGACCAGCTCCCGCATGCGGAGGACTGCCTCCGGGCAGCGGTCCTCCGCGATCAGCGCCTCCCCGTACTCCTCCTCGGCATGGCAGCGGCGCTCCTCCAGTCGACCCGCCCAGCGGGTCAGCGCATCCGACAGCGTCAGCCCTTCGAGGAACGTCCCGCGCCACAGCCTCAGCGCCTGGGCCAGCTCCTCGCACGCCCGGGCGGGATCGCCGAGCGTCAGGGCCCGGTGGCCGCGGGCGGCCCCCTCCTCGAATAGGTCGACGTCCCGCCTGCCCGGCTCGACCCGGAGCAGATAGCCGCCCGGCGTGCGCGGTATCCCGTCCCAGGGTCGGCCGTCGCCCAGCGCGCTGCGCAGGCCGCGCACATAGGTCCGCAGATTCGCGGCAGCGGAGGCCGGGGGATCGTCGTCCCACAGTGCAGCCGTCAGCGCTGCGGTGGGCACGGTCTCGGACGGACGCCTGAGAAGGGCCGCCAGCAGCAGGCGCTGTTTGGCGGAGCCCAGGTCGACGGGACGGCCGTCGCGGGAGACCTCCAAGGGGCCGAGAAGAGCGAAACGCACCGATACCCCCTGCCGCACGGTCGAGTTCCGCAACGCGAGCCGCCGAACGCCGAGTTGTGCGCGCTCTATGCGCGGATTGTGCGCTGGTCAGCCTAGCGTTCGCGCCGTTGCGACGAAATCTTCTCTGCAAGGAGTCCTTGATGCGTATGTCCCGGAAGGCGGCCCAGGCCGCGGTGACCGCGGCGGCTCTCGGCGGTTCCATGATCATCTCGGCGACGCCGGCCGCCGCGGCGACGACGGCCCCGACCTGTATCGGCCGCATGGTCACCCAGACGACCGACGGCTTCGACGTGCTTCTCACGAACAGGTGTGGTGGCACCCGTTCGGTGAAGGTCGTCGTCTCGCTGGCCCCGGACAGCTCCTGCTACGTGATGTCCAAGGGCACCAACGTGCTGTACGTCTACCACGGGATCCTCGGGAACTACGACCGCACCGTCAACTGCTGACGACGTTTCGTCGGTCTGCCGTGCGTGGCCCCGCCGGATCCCCCGGGCGTGGCCCGTGCCGCCCCCGTCAGCCGCCGGATGTCCGTGCGGGGCCGACGACCGACCGGGCGACCCCGAGCTCCACCAGGTCCTGGGGGCGCAGCCGGAGCTGGTCGGCGGTGGACCGCACCTCGTCCGGACCGCGCTTCAGGATGGCCGCCGCCAGTTCGGGTGCGATCACCGAGAAGTAACTGTCCGCCGTGACATGGGTGTTGTCCGGCGCGGCCAGCGCCAGCGCCCCGCCGGAGCCGCCCTCGCCGATCACGAGCGTCGTCACGGGGACCCGGGCGCCGGCGACCGCCGCGAAGGCGTCGGCGATGGCGGCGCCCGCGCCCGCCCGTTCCGCCTCCGCGTCGTTGGCGGCGCCGGGGGTGTCGATCAGGGTCAGCACGGGGAGGCCGAGCCGGTCCGCCAGCCGGATCACCCGGGCGGCCGTGCGGTAGCCCGCCGGGCGGGTCGCGGTGCCGCACTGGGCGGCGTACGCCACGGGGCGCCCGGCGTGCAGACCCACCCCGCAGAGCAGCCCCGGATCCCTGCCGCCGCACCGGTCGCCGCTCAAAGGCAGCCGGTCCTCGAAGTACGCGTCCAGATAGGCCTCGGCCCGTGGCCGCGCCGCCGCCCTGGCCTGCTCCACCGCGTCCCAGCCGGTCGCCGGCAGCCCCGTGGCCGACAGCGCGCCCGGTACCGGGGCGGCCCGCACCGGCTCCGCGACCGTCACCGCGGCCAGCCAGCGGCCCAGCGTCCCCGGCAGCTCCTCCGGTGTGACGACCGCGTCGACCTGGCCCGCGGCGAGCTGCCCCTCGGCGGTGTACGCGTGCGGATCCGCGTCGGCGGGCCGCACCCGGGAACCCGCGAAGCCGATCTGCGCACCGGGCAGCGCCAGCACCACGTCGGAGCCCGCCCCCACGGTGGCCCAGCCGCCCCCGGTCGTCGGATCCCGCAGCACCGCGATCTGCGCCAGTCCCTCGGCCCTCAGCCGCGTGGACGCGCGGGCCACCCGCTGAAGCTGTATCAGTGCGATCATGCCCTCCTGCATCCGGCTGCCCCCGGTGGCGACGAGCGAGACGAGCGGCAGCCTCCGCTCGCCCGCCAGCGCGTACGCGGCCTCCAGACGGTCCCCGGTGTGCCCGCCCAACGAGCCGCCCAGGAAACCGAATTCGAACGAGACCAGGACGCACTCCCGGCCGCCGACGACGGCGGTCCCGTACAGCACGGACTCCTCCTCGCCGGTCCGCGCCGAGGCGCGCGCCCTGGACTCCGCGTAACCGCTCCAGCCGAGCGGGCCGTCCGGCGGGACCGGCCGCTCGGCCGGACGGTGTTCCGTGAAGCTCCCGGCGACGGCGGCGATCGCTTCCCGCGCCGACAGGCGGGCGCACGTGGGGTCAGACACCGAGCGACCTCTTCATGATCTTGCCCAGCTCGTTCCGGGGCAGTACGTCGAGGTAGCGGACGACGCGCGGGCGCTTGTGCGGTGCCAGCAGGTCCGCCACGTGGTCCGCCAACTCCTGCTCGCCCGGGGGTGATCCGGGGTCTTCAGGCACCACCCAGGCGACGATCCGCTCGCCGAGGTCCGCGTCCGGCTCACCGGTGACGGCGGCCTCACGCACGCCGGGGTGGTCGAGCAGGGCGTTCTCGATCTCACCGGCACCGATCTTGTAGCCGCCGCTCTTGATGAGGTCGGTGGCCTTGCGCCCGACGATCCGCACATAGCCGTCGGGGTCGACCGTGGCCATGTCGCCCGTACGGAAGAAGCCGTCCTCGGTGAACGCGGCGGCCGTGGCGTCCGGCCGGTTCAGATAGCCGGTGAAGAGGTTCGGGCCGCGCACCTGGATCTCGCCGATGGACGCGGTGTCCTGGAGTACGGTGCCGTCCTCCTCGACGAGCCTGAGCTCCACGCCCGGCAGCGGCGGGCCGACCGTCCCGGCGCGCGGTGCGCCGTCGGCCCGTACGCCCGTGTTCATCAGGGTCTCCGTCATCCCGTACCGCTCGATGACCCTCCGGCCGGTGGCGGCGGCGATCCGTTCGTGATCGTGGACCGGCAGCGCCGCCGAGCCCGAGACCAGCAGCCGGGCGCCCGCCAGGGCCTTCGCGAGGTCGCCGGACCCGGCAGGGCCGTCCAGCGCGCCTGCCAGCCGGTGGTACATCGTGGGCACCCCGAACAGCATCGTCCCCCCGGAGCGGAGCTCCCGGGCCACCCCCTCCGCCGAGAACCGGCCGAGGTGGCGCACGGAGCCGCCCCGGCGCAGCGGGCCCAGGACGCCCAGGATCAGCCCGTGCACGTGGAACAGCGGCAGGGCGTGGACCAGGACGTCCTCGCCGGTCCACTGCCAGGCGTCCTCCAGCGCGTCCAGCGTCGCGGCGATCGCCCGGCGGGGCAGGACGGCGCCCTTGGGCGGGCCCGTGGTGCCGGAGGTGTAGACGACCAGCGCGGGGGAGTCCGCGGAGGGCTCGGGGAGGCCGGCCTCCGTCGGGCGGGCGGCCGTGTCGACATCCAGCCGCTCCAGGCCGCCCAGCGCGGCCGGCAGTACGTCGTCCGCCCCGGCCAGCACCGCCGAGGGCGCGCTGTCGGCGACGATGTGCGTGAGTTCCCGCTCGCCGGTCTTCGGGTTGAGCGGCACGGCGGGCACCCCCGCCCGTAGCGCCGCCACGACGGCGACCACCGTCTCCGGGGTGGACGTGGCCCAGACGGCGACACGCCCCGCCCCCGCGATCCGGGCGGCGAGGGAGGCGGTCGCATCGGCCAACTGTGCGTAGGTCAGGACGTGTTCGCCGAACCGGACGGCCTCGGGGGAGTCCGTCCGGCCCGACGCTCCGCGCAGCGCGGGCAGAAGAGAGGTCACCCGGCGAAGCCTAGGGGCTGTCCACGGACTCTCGAAGAGCGCCGTCAGCCGTCGCGCTGGATGGTCCGCATCCGGCCGTAGGCGTAGACGGCGCCCGCCAGCGCCAGGTCGGAGAGCAGCATGAAGCCGATCGAGTACGAGCCCTTCGCGCTGTAGATCGCCCCCATGATCAGCGGCGGCACGAAGCCGCCGAGCCCGCCCATCGCGCCGACGATGCCGGTCACGCTGCCCACCTTGGCCTGCGGGGTCACCTGCGAGACCAGGGCGAAGACGCTTCCGCTCGCGGTGCCGAGCCCGGCCGCCATGCAGAGCAGCGCGATCGTGCCGAGCGGATTCAGCGGGGGGTCGAAGGCCTGGACGATGGCCATCAGGGCGGCCAGCAGCAGAGCCCCGGCCGTGACCAGGGCGGGGTGGATCCGGTCCGACAGCCAGCCGCCGATCGGCCGGAAGATGACGGTGACCAGCGCGAACCCCGCCGCCTTGGTGCCCGCCTCCGTCGGTGACATCTCGTACCAGGTCTTCAGATACGTCGGCAGGTACACCCCGAACGCGACGATGCCGCCGAAGCCGATCGCGTACAGCGCGGACAGCTCCCAGGTCACCCGCAGCCGGCTCGCCTCGCCCAGCCGGTGGGCCAGCGAGTCCGCCGGGATCTTGCGCTCCGGGTGGTCGCTGATGAGGACCGCCGCGAGCAGCGAGTAGACGAGGAGCGCCCCCGCGACGATCCAGAACGGCAGGTTCTCGCTGTGCTTGGCGATCCTCGGCGTGAAGTAGCCGGACAGCGCGACGCCGCCCATGCCCATACCGAACACGCCGAGCGCGAGACCCCGTTTCGCGGGCGGGAACCACGAGTTGACCAGGGGGATGCCGATCGCGAACGTGGTGCCGCCGAGCCCGAGCAGGAAGCCGACGGCCAGCATCGCCCCGTAGGAGTCCTTCGCGGGGATGAGCAGCAGCACCGGGACGATCGTCAGCGCCGAGACGACCGGGAACATCAGCTTGGCGCCGAACCTGTCGGTCAGCGCGCCCGCCGGGATCCGGCCGAGTGAGCCGACGAGCACGGGCACCGCCACCAGAAGCGACTGCTGGAAGGAGCTCAGACCGAGCCGCTCCTTGAAGTCACCGGACAGGGGGGAGATCAGGTTCCACGCCCAGAAGGTGAGGGTGAACCCGATCGTGGCCGTGATCAGGTTCCGGTAGGCGGCGGCGGATCGTCTCCGGTCCGGGGCGGGGGCCTGCTTGGCGGTTGTCTCCACACCGCAAGTCAAGGGGGGAGGGGAAGGCGCGGCACGGCGGGCTGCGCCATCCGGGTAAGGCCGTCGCACGGCAGACGCCCCATGGGCGGAGGGCCTCCCGGCGGCCCCGGGACGGGCCTCTCACCCGCCGTTTCCCGCCCCGGGCTGCGACAATCACCGGTATGGACCGGTTGGACAGAGAGATCCTCGGCATTCTTCAGGAGGACGCCCGGATCTCGTACCGCGATCTGGGCGTACGCGTGGGGCTCAGTGCCAACGCGGCGGGCGACCGCGTGCGCCGGATGCGCCGCGACGGGGTGATCCGCGGCTTCACGGTCATCGTCGACCCGGCCGCCGACACCCGTTCGGGCCTCGTCGTCTTCATCGACGTGTCGTTGCGTCTCGACACGACGAACGAGGAGTTCGAACGCTCGGTGCTGACCCTCCCCGGCATCACCGAGGTGGTGCACGTGACGGGCGCCCACGACTACCTCGTACGCGCCACGGCGGCCGACCCCGGTTCCCTGGACACGCTGCTGCGACGGCTGAAGAAGGACGCGGGCGTCGCCCACTCCAACACCCGGATCGCCCTCAGAGCGGCGCCTGCCAGGTGACGGTCGGCGACCGTTCGCCGTCCTCGGCGCGCCCGTTGTCCGCGACCACCAGCCGCACCGCCGCACGCCCGTCGGGCAGCCGCGCCGTCGCGTCCACCTCGACCTCGACGGCCGACACCCCCGCCCGCCGGTGCGCGGCCGCCAGGGCGCCGCGCAGCACGTCGAGCAGTTCCCCGTCCACCGGCTCCCTCACCAGGGCGTCCACCGCGCCGGTGAACTGAACGGACGGCTGGAAGCCGAGCACCGCCGCCGCTCCGCCGGTCTCGCGCAGGACCCGGCCGCGGAAGGTCGCGGGGGCCTCGGCCGGCGGCTGCTGGAGCGCGAAGATCGCGGTCCTGACCTCCTGGATCGTGGAGTCCAGCTCGTCGACCGCGTGTCCGAGCAGCTCGGCGGTCCCGGTGTCGCCCGCCAGGTCCTTGCGGCGGGTCGACTCCAGCATCATCTCCGTCGCGAACAGCCGCTGTACGACGAGGTCGTGCAGGTCACGGGCGATGCGGTCGCGGTCCTCGTAGACCGCCAGCTGCTCCCTGTAGTGCCGCGCGTCGGCCATCACCAGGGCCAGCGCCGCCTGGGAGGCGAACTGGGAGGCGAGCTGCCGGTCCATCGCCGTGTACGGGGCCTCGCCACGCCTCCGGGGGAGGGCGAGCGTGCCGATGAGCCTGCCCTCGTTCTCCAGGGGCAGCATCATGCTGGGGCCGAACCGGGACCGCACGGGCGTCGTCATCCGGTCGTCCGTCGCGGAGTCCTCGATGAAGACCTCCTCCCCGCCCAGCAGTTGCACGAGGACGGGGGAGCCCGGCTCGATGGCGGTGCCGACGAGTCCGGCCGGATCGTCCAGCGTGGAGGCGGCGACGATCTCCATCCCGCCGCCCGGGGTCGGCTGGAGGATCACCCCGGCCGCCGCGTCGGCCAGCACCCTGGCCCGCTCGGCGACCGTCGTCAGCGCGTCCGTCGTACCCGCTCCGGTCAGCAGCGCCCGGGTGACGGCTGCCGCCCCCTCGATCCAGTGTTCCCGCTGTCGTGCCGCCTCGTACAGATGGGCGCCGCTGATCGCCGCGGCGGCCTGGGAGGCGAGCAACCGCAGCAGCGCCGACTCGGTGGCCGTGAAGCGCCCCGGCTCCCCGGCGGTGAGGCAGAGGCTGCCGAGCACCTCGGTGTGCACCCGGACGGGCGCCCCGAGGAAGGAGCGCATCGGGAGGAGCGGCTCCGGAAGGGTGCGGGGGTGCGGACCGGCCGTCAGGTCGTCGACGCGTACGGCCTGGGCCTCGTCCACGAGGGCCCCGAGGATCCCCGTACGCCCGTCCAGGAGCGGGCTCGCGGCGCGGCGTTCACCCTCGGTCAGGCCGGTGGTGAACAGGTCGGTGACATGGCGGTCCTCCCCGTGGAGGAGGGCCAGGGCGCCGTAGCGCGCCCCGGCCAGCGCCGTCGCGGTGTCCACGATGTGCTGGAGGGTGGTCCGCAGGTCGAGATCCGTCCCGTCCACCGGCGAGCCCGCCGGCGCTCAGCCGGCGAGCGGGGCGAGGACCAGCGGCTGGACCGTGCCGTCCAGCATCGCGCCGAGCCCCAGCACCGAGCACACGTCGGGGTGCTCGGCGATGGTCACCGGCACGCCCGTGGCGTCGCGCAGCATCTGGTCGAGCCCAGGCAGCAGGGCGCTGCCGCCGACCATCATGATCCCGGAGTCCGCGATGTCGGCCACCAGGTCGGGCGGGCAGTCACGCAGCACCTTCCCCAGCCCGTCGAGCACCGCGGTCAGCGGGGCGTGGATCGCCTGGCGTACGGCGGCGGTGTCGACCTGGACCGAACGGGCCAGACCGGTCGCCACGTCGCGGCCGTGGATCTCCGTCATCGCGGGGCCGGCGAGCGTGAGGCCGTTGCCGCGGAGCGCCAGCTGCAGGGGGCGCACGGACTGGCTGGGCAGCATCAGCTCGTGGTGCTGTCGCAGATGCTGGATGACCGCCTGGTCGATGGCCTCGCCGCCGATCGGGATGCGTACGGCCGTCACGATCGAGCCGAGCGACAGCACGGCGATCTGGGTGGTGGCGGCCCCGCAGACCATGATCATGGTGGCGGTCGGCTGCTCGACCGGCAGCCCGCAGCCGATGGCCGCGGCGATCAGGGTGTCGACCAGCTCCACCCGCCGCGCGCCGAGCCCCACGAGGGTCTCGACGGCCGCCCGCTGGGCCAGCGGATCGGCGTCGTGCGGGACACAGGCGGCGGCCCGCAGCCGCGGCTTGCGGCGCAGCTGGCGGCGGAGCTTCTCACCGAGCAGATGGCGCAGCATCCGCTGCGCCATGTCGATGTCGACGACGGTTCCGCCGGAGACCGGGCGGGCCACTCGGATGTACGCGGGCGTACGGCCCGTCATCTGCTCGGCGAGCGTGCCGACGGCCATGAGCGAGCCGGTGCGCGTGTTCACGGCGGCGACACTGGGCTCGTCGACGACGAGGCCCACTCCCTTGATGTACACACGGGTCCTCGCGGCCCCGAGATCGACGGCGACATGGCAACGGCGCAACTGTTCGAGACTGACGGTCACGGCAGGTTCTCCCGAGAGCGCTGACGGGGGGTACCGGCGGCAGCCGGCTGTCCTGGCATCGTCGCGCCGTGGCCGGGGCGGCGCGCGCTGGGTGAGCCGTAGGGGGGAACCGAGCTGACGGCGCGACAGATCTCAGGGGCCGTCAGGCAGCATCCGCTGGAACAGTCCCCAGGTGAACTCGGCGACGCGGGGCCGGCCGCCGGGCGTGGCCGGATCGGTGAAGGCCAGCGCCCAGCGGGTCGGCGCGCTGCCCTCCATGGGGCGCGCCGGGGCGAACGCCCGGGCCACCTCGTCGACGGTGCACGACCAGGGGAGCAGGTCGGCGGCCGTACGCAGCTCGGGGCCCGCGGCGCCCGGGGCGCGGACCAGCCACTCGTTCCACACGGCTCCGCCGGGGCCCGCCATCACCTCGAACCGCAGGTCCGGCCAGAGCGGCAGCGGCCACAGGAGCGCGTCGCACTCCAGGTCGCCGACCTTGCGGCGTACGGACGACTCGGGCTCGCCCAGGACCGAGCGGTAGCGGCGCAGCGCGCCCCGGCCGCGCGGGGCGCGCAGCATCGCCTGCCAGCGGCGGTTCGCCTCCCGCATCTCGGCGAGGGAGGCACTCAGTTCATGACGGGCGTCCTCGACGAGGTCCGGCTGGTGGTCGGCCATCCGGCGCAGCAGGACGAGCTGGAACTGGAGCGGCCCGAACGGGGCGGGAGCGGTCATGGGCCCCATCCTGCCGATTGTCGAACGTATCGGGCGGCGTACTCCGGAGTCCTGGATTCCACACAGGATCCTCACCTGTGCGACTTCCCGTGTTGTTCCGTACACGTCTAGTCTGCGGGCGCCATGGATTACTGCCACCCGTGCCGACGGCACCTCAACGGGGCACTGGCCTGCGCCGGTTGCGGGACCCCCGCCGACGCGCTGGTCCCCTATGCCCTCGCGGGCCCTCCAGGCGGTGACCGGGAGCCGCCCGGCGAGACCCTGGAGGCGTCCGGTGCCGCCGGTCACCGCCGCCGCGCCCGGGGCAGCGCGCGGAAGCGTGGCCGCCGCACGCACCGGCGGCGTGGCCGCGCGCTGCTGCTGACGGCTGCGGGCGTGGCGCTGGCGCTGGGCGCGCTGAGCCTCGCCGAGCTGGCCATGGAGCCCGGGGGCGACAGCGGTGCCTCGGAGTACGTGAGCGAGGCCACGGCCGCCGCCACGGAGCCTGTCCCGTCCGCGTCGTCGAGCACGGAGCCCGACGACCCCGGCCCGGTGGAGGTGCCCACCGTCGTGCCGGTCACCGACTCCCACTCCGCGACCGCGACAGGCGGCCCGGCCCGCACCACGGCGCCCGGGGTGCCCCCGTCGCCCTCCGCCCCCGCGGGCACGTCGCCGTCCGCCTCCGAGCCCGCGGACCCGGAGGAAACGGAAGCGCCGGCCGAGCCCTCGGGCTCCGGGAAGCCGACCGTGGCTCCGACGTCGCCGGAACCCTCGGACGAGCCCACGCCCACCCCGTCGCCGACGGAGACCTGTCACTTGTGGATCTTCTGCTTCTGACACGGCAGGGGTGCTAGGCGGCGTCCTCGCCGAGCATCCTGCGCAGCAGGTCACGGAGCACCGTCCGCTCCGACTCCGACAGCTCCGCGAGCGGCTCCCGGGCGAAGTCCAGCGCGTCCCGCAACTGCCGGGCCGTCCGGACGCCCTCCTCGGTCGGGGCGGCGAGCTTCACCCGCCGGTCGGCCGGGTCCGGGCGGCGTTCCACCAGGCCACGGAGCTCCAGCCGGTCGACTATGCCCGTGATGTTGGACGGTTCACACTTCAGTTTCCGGGCAACCTTGCGCATGGGCATCGGTTCCAGGGAGAGCAGTCCGAGCACCCTGGCCTGTGCGCCGGTCAGCGCGTGTGTGGCCGCGGCCCGCTCGTACTCCTCGTGGTAACGCGCCACGACGCCGCCGATGAGCTGGATGACGTCGAGGGTGAGCGGATCCGTGCGCGAGGTGGCCATGACACCCAGGGTACCGAATTACTTGACAAGGTGAAATATCTGGACGCATGGTTGTTTCATGTCCTGAAGCTTTTCGCTTCCCGCCCCGCACGACATCGAGGAGAACCGAGCCCATGTCCGCACTTCCCACGTCCAGCCGCGAATGGCACCTCGTCGCCCGTCCGCACGGATGGCCCGAGGCCTCGGATTTCGCGCTGCGCGAGGCGCCGGTGGCCGCTCCCGGTGAGGGCCGCGTCCTCGTCCGCAACCTGCACTTCTCGGTCGACCCCTACATGCGCGGCCGGATGAACGACGTGAAGTCGTACACCCCGCCCTTCAAGCTCGACCACCCCATGGAAGGCGGCGCGGTCGGCGAGATCGTCGCGTCGAACGCCGAGGGCTTCGCCGTCGGCGACCACGTCCTGCACGGCCTCGGCTGGCGCGAGTACGCCGACGTCCCCGCCAAGCACGCGGTGAAGGTCGACGCCTCGCTCGCCCCGCTCTCCGCCTACCTCGGCGTGCTCGGCATGACCGGGCTCACGGCCTACGCCGGCCTGTTCGACGTCGCCTCCTTCAAGGAGGGTGACGCCGTCTTCGTCTCCGGCGCCGCCGGTGCGGTCGGCAGCCAGGTCGGCCAGATGGCCAGGATCAAGGGCGCCTCCCGGGTCATCGGCTCGGCCGGCTCCGACGAGAAGGTCAAGCTCCTCACCGAGGAGTACGGCTTCGACGCGGCCTTCAACTACAAGAACGGCCCCGTCCGGCAGCAGCTCGCCGAGGCCGCCCCCGACGGCATCGACGTCTACTTCGACAACGTCGGCGGTGAGCACCTGGAGGCCGCGATCTCCTCGTTCAACGTCCACGGCCGCGCCACCATCTGCGGAATGATCGCCCAGTACAACGCCACGGAGCCCACCCCGGCCCCGCGCAACCTGGCGCTCGTCATCGGCAAGCGGCTGCGTCTGCAGGGCATGCTCGTCGGCGACCACTCCGCGCTCCAGCCGCAGTTCGTCGAGGACGTCGCCGGCTGGCTGGCCTCCGGCGAGCTCAAGTACCGCGAGACGAAGGTCGAGGGCATCGAGAACGGCTACGACGCCTTCGTCGGCCTGCTGCGCGGCGAGAACACCGGCAAGATGATCGTCTCGCTGGACGCCTGACGGCTCCCTGCCGGTGGCGGGCCGCTGGTTACGGGCCCGCCACCGGCAACCGAGGCCACCCGTCACCGCCCCTCGCGGTCCGAGGGAGGCCACACGTACGGCAGATCGGGCGGCACGTCCGGGAAGAGCGGGCGGTAGTACGCAGGGTCCTTGCGTACGAGCGCGGAGCGGTGGCTCTCGTGCAGCGCCTCGTCACCCAGCCACGGGGGCAGTTCCGCCGCCGCCGCGAGTTCCGCGGCCGACCGGACGGCGGTGCGCCCGAGCGAGGCGGCGAGGTCCGTGCGCAGGGTCGCCGCACAGGTGTCGGCCCTGCCCTCGGCGGTCCACGCGGCGCACATGTCCAGGCCGTAGCGGACGAGCGCCTCCTCGTACCCGGTCCACATGTGGACGGCGGGGTGGTGCCGCCAGCCGTAGCCGGGGACGGTGAGTCCTCGCAGCACCTGGATCGCCTCGACCCGTTGCTTGCCCAGCCGTCGGGGGTCCAGTGTGAGGGCACTCCGGGAGAAATCGGCGTAGGGCAGGAAAGTCTGCATGAATCATGCCTACCGCGTCCGCGCCGGAGTGCCCGCCCCCGTCACCCGCTAGGCTCGGCGCAGCCCGTCGCGATCGTGGGCGCGAGTCGCGGCGCACCAGCAGGAGGAATGACCGCATGACCATCCAGAGCATCGACGTGGCCTACACCGCCGTCGCCACCGCTGAGAACGGCCGCGACGGCCGCGTCTCCACCGACGACGGCAAGCTCGACGTCGTCGTCAACCCGCCGAAGGAGATGGGCGGCAGCGGCGCGGGGACCAACCCCGAGCAGCTCTTCGCGGCCGGCTACAGCGCCTGCTTCCAGGGCGCCCTGGGTGTGGTCGCCCGTCAGGAGAAGGCCGACATCTCCGGTTCGACGGTGACGGCGTCGGTCTCCATCGGCAAGACGGAGGCGGGCGGCTTCGGCCTGGAGGTCGCGATCAGCGCCTCCATACCGAACGTCGACACCGCCACCGCGCAGGCGCTCGTCGAGAAGGCGCACCAGGTGTGCCCGTACTCGAACGCCACCCGGGGCAACATCAAGGTCGAGCTGTCCGCCGGCTGAGCCTGACCGCGTACGTCCGAGGGCCGCATCCCGTCACAGGGGTGCGGCCCTCGGACGTGTGCGGCCGCCCGTATCCGTAAAAGCGCGCAGAGGCATTGACGGCCGTGGAGGTTGAACTCTACGGTCCCGTTCGAGGTTACGAGCAGCATTCGAAATATCGAACGAGTAAGGAAGCCATGACCCGCACCGCGCGCTTCACCCTCGACCCGGCCTTCACCGTCGGCGCCGTCGACCCCCGGCTCTTCGGCTCCTTCGTCGAGCACCTCGGCCGCTGCGTCTACGACGGCATCTTCGAGCCCGGCCACCCGTCGGCGGACGGGGCCGGACTGCGCACCGACGTCCTGGATCTCGTCCGCGAACTCGGCGTCACCGCCATTCGCTACCCCGGCGGCAACTTCGTCTCCGGCTACCGCTGGGAGGACAGCGTCGGCCCCGCCGCCGAGCGTCCCCGCCGCCTCGACCTCGCCTGGCGCTCCACCGAGACGAATCGTTTCGGCCTCTCCGAGTACATCGACTTCCTCAGGAAGATCGGCCCGCAGGCCGAACCGATGCTCGCGGTCAACCTCGGAACCCGGGGCGTCCAGGAGGCCATCCAGCTCCAGGAGTACGCCAACCACCCGTCCGGCACGGAGCTCTCCGACCGCCGCGCCGCCCACGGCGACAAGGAGCCCTTCGGCATCAAGCTGTGGTGTCTGGGCAACGAGATGGACGGCCCGTGGCAGACCGGCCACAAGACCGCCGAGGAGTACGGGCGGCTCGCGGCCGAGACGGCACGCGCGATGCGGCAGATCGACCCCTCCGTCCAGCTCGTCGCCTGTGGGTCCTCCAGCCGCGCCATGCCGACGTTCGCGGCCTGGGAGGCGACGGTGCTCGCCGAGACCTACGACCTCGTCGACTACGTCTCGCTGCACGCCTACTACGAGGAGACCGACGGCGACCGTGACTCCTTCCTCGCCTCGGCCGTCGACATGGAGTCCTTCATCGAGAGCGTCGTCGCGACCTGCGACCACGTGGGGGCGCGCCTGAAGTCCACGAAGAAGATCAACCTCTCCTTCGACGAATGGAACGTCTGGTACCAGAAGCGCTTCCAGCAGGAGACGGAGGAGAACCCTCTCGACTGGCCCGAGGCGCCGCGGCTGCTGGAGGACAACTACAGCGTCACGGACGCCGTCGTCTTCGGCAGCCTGCTCATCGCGCTGCTGCGCCACGCGGACCGGGTGACCGTCGCCTGTCTCGCCCAGCTGGTCAACGTGATCGCGCCGATCATGACCGAGCCCGGCGGACCGGCCTGGCGGCAGACCACCTTCTTCCCCTTCGCCCAGGCCGCTCGGTACGGACGGGGCCAGGTCCTGGACGTACGGGTGGACTCGCCCACGTACGGGACGGCGAAGTACGGCGAGACGGACCTGCTGCACGCCACCGCCGTACGCGACCCGGAGACGGGTGCCGTCACGGTGTTCGCCGTCAACCGCAGCCAGGACGCCGCGCTGCCCCTCGAAGTCGTCCTGACGGGACTGGAGCTGGACCGGGTCGCCGAGCACCAGGTCGTCGCGGACGCCGACCCGGAGGCCCGGAACACCCTCGCCGAGCCCGAGCGGGTCGTCCCGCACACCGCCGTGGGCACGGAGCTGGCAGGCGGCACGCTGAAGGCCGTGCTGGAGCCGCTGTCCTGGAACATGATCCGGCTGGTGTGACAACGCCGTACGGCGCCCTCCCCGCTCGGGGGAGGGCGCCGTACGCGTGACGGTCAGCGGGCCGAGAAGGCGTGCACCGTCGTCGAGCGGTACGTCTCACCGGGCCGCAGCACCGTCGAGGGGAACGACGGCTGGTTGGGGGAGTCCGGGAAGTGCTGGGACTCCAGGCAGAACGCGTCGCCCTGGCGGTAGACCCGCCCCGAGGTGCCCGTCAGCGTGCCGTCGAGGAAGTTCCCCGTGTAGACCTGCATGCCGGGCTCCGTCGTGTACATCTTCATCACCCGGCCGGAGCCGGGGTCCGTCACGGTCAGCGCGTACTCGGGGCGGGCCGTGATCCCCTTGTCCAGCACGTAGTTGTGGTCGATTCCCTGTCCGTAGCCCACCTGCTCGTGCGGGGTGCGGACGGCCTCCCCGATGGCCCGGGACCGCCGGAAGTCGAACGGCGTACGCGCCACCGGCGCGAGCTCACCCGTCGGGATCAGCGTGGAGCCGACCGGGGTGTAGCGTGCCGCCGCCAGCTCCAGCAGATGCCCGTCGACGCTGCCGCTGCCCTCGCCCGCCAGGTTGAAATAGGTGTGGCTGGTCAGATTGAGGACGGTGGCGCGGTCCGTCGTCGCCGTGTAGTCGATGCGCCACTCACCCCGGGAGGTGAGGGTGTAGACGACACGGACGGCGAGCGCGCCCGGGTAGCCGGCCTCGCCGTCCGGGCTGGTCCTGGTCAGGACCAGCCCGACGTCGCCGTGGCCGGTGAACGGCTCCACGTCCCAGACCCGCTTGTCGAAGCCCTGGTCACCCCCGTGGAGGCTGTTGGGGCCGTCGTTGACGGGCAGTTGATGCGTGACCCCGTCGAGGGTGAAACGCCCCTCGGCGATGCGGTTGCCGTACCGCCCGATCAGCCCCCCGAAGTACGGGGACTTCGCCACGTAGTCCGGAAGGTTGTCGAAGCCGAGCGCGACGTTCTCCGTGCGGCCCCTGCGGTCGGGGGTCTCCAGGGAGTGGACGACACCGCCCCAGGAGAGGACCTTCAGCCGGGTCCCGCCGTTGGCGAGGGTCCAGCGGTGCACCTTCGTCCCGTCGGACAGCGTGCCGAAGAGCTCCCTGGACGGGGTGCGCCCGGTGGCCGCGGCGTGCGCGGCCGGGGCGCCCGCCGCCACGGCCAGCCCGGCGGCGGCCGTGGCCGCCAGGACAGTACGTCTGCTGGTTCCGGTCGTGAAGGTCATGAACAACTCCTGTGGTGAGAAGGGGTGTTACGAGCCGACCTTGCGCTTGTTCCAGACGTCGAAGCCGACCGCCGCCAGCAGCACAGCGCCCTTGATGACCTGCTGCCAGTCGGTGCCGATGCCGACGAGGTTCATACCGTTGTTGAGCACGCCCAGGACCAGACCACCGATGATCGCGCCGAGGACCGTGCCGACGCCGCCGCTCATCGACGCGCCGCCGATGAACGAGGCGGCGATGGCCTCCAGCTCGAAGTTGAGGCCGGCCTTGGGCGAGGCCGCGTTGAAGCGGGCGGCGAAGACCAGGCCCGCCAGGGCCGCGAGCATGCCCATGTTCAGGAAGACCAGGAAGGTGACCTTCTTGTCCTTCACGCCCGACAGCTTGGCCGCGGGCAGGTTGCCGCCGATCGCGTAGATGTGGCGGCCGATGATCGCGTTGCGCATCAGGTAGCCGAACCCGACGACCAGCACGCCCAGGATGAGCAGCACGACCGGGGCGCCCTTGTAGCTGGCGAGCAGCAGCGTGACGACCAGGACGGCGGCGACCAGGGCGACCAGCTTCAGCAGGAACAGCTTGACCGGCGGCACGTCGAGGGCGAACTCCTGCTGCCGCTTGCGGTCGCGGACCTCCTGGAAGACCACGAAGGCGATCAGCGCGAAGCCCAGGAGCAGCGTGAGGTTGTGGTAGTTGGTGTCGGGACCGACCTCGGGCAGGAAGCCGTTGGCTATCTTCTGCAGGTCCTTCGGGAAGGGGCCGAGGGTCTGGCCCTTCAGGAAGATCTCCGTCAGACCGCGGAAGAGCAGCATGCCCGCGAGGGTCACGATGAACGACGGTATGCCGAGATAGGCGATGAAGAACCCCTGGACCGCACCGGCGACGGCGCCGATGGCCAGGCACAGCACCACCGCGAGCGGCCAGGAGAGATCGTTCTCGACCATCAGCACGGCGGACATCGCGCCGATGAACGCGGTCAGTGAGCCGACCGAGAGGTCGATGTGGCCCGCGATGATGACGAGCATCATGCCGATCGCGAGGATCAGGATGTAGCTGTTCTGCAGCACCAGGTTGGAGACGTTGCGCGGCAGCAGCAGGTCGCCGCCCGACCACACCGCGAACAGCACCACGATCAGGCCGAGAGCCATCAGCATGCCGTACTGGCGCATGTTGCGGCGCATGCCGCCGATCATCAGCTGCAGCAGGCCGTCGCCGGAGGCCGATCCGCCTCTGCCGGGCGGCGCGGGGGCCGGGGTCTTGGCGGTCGTGTCCGTGCTCATCGCGTTACCTCTTTGTCCTTCGTCATCTGACGCATCAGCGCTTCCTGCGAGGCCTCGGCCCGCGAGAACTCACCCGTCAGCCGTCCCGCGGCCATCGTGTAGATGCGGTCGCACATGCCGAGCAGCTCCGGCAGTTCGGAGGAAATGAAGACGACCGCCTTGCCCTGGGCGGCCAGCTGGTCGATGACCGTGTAGATCTCGTACTTGGCACCCACGTCGATGCCGCGTGTGGGCTCGTCCAGGATCAGCACCTCGGGACCCGCGAAGATCCACTTGCTGAGGACGACCTTCTGCTGGTTGCCGCCGGACAGCTTGCCCACCGGCTCGAAGACGGTCGGCGCCTTGATGTTCATGGACGTGCGGAAGCCCTCGGCGACCTGCCGCTCCCCGTGCTCGTCGACCACACCTCGCTTGGAGACCTTGCCCAGCGCGGTCAGCGAGATGTTCCGGTTGATGGTGTCGATGAGGTTGAGGCCGTAGTGCTTGCGGTCCTCGGTGGCGTACGCGATGCCGTGCTTGACCGCCTCCGGGACGGTCTTCGTACGGATCTCGGTGCCGTCCTTGAGGACGGTGCCGCCCGCGTACCGGCCGTAGGAGCGACCGAAGACGCTCATCGCCAGCTCGGTGCGGCCGGCGCCCATGAGCCCGGCGATACCGACGATCTCGCCGCGCCGCACCTCGATGGAGACGTCGTCGACGACCTTGCGCTGCTGGTCGATCGGGTGGTGCACGGTCCAGTTGCGGATCTCCAGGGCGGGCGCGGTCCCCTCCTCCGGGTGGTGCGGCGTCCGCTCCGGGAAGCGGTTCTCCAGGTCGCGGCCGACCATCCCGCTGATGATCCGGTCCTCGGTCGTCTCCTTCGCCTTCACGTCGAGCGTCTCGATGGAGTGCCCGTCGCGGATGATCGTGACCGAGTCGGCGACCCGGCGGATCTCGTTCAGCTTGTGCGAGATGATGATCGAGGTCATGCCCTGTTCCTTCAGCTGAAGGATCAGGCTGAGGAGCTTGCCGCTGTCCTCGTCGTTGAGCGCCGCCGTCGGCTCGTCGAGGATGAGCAGCTTCACCTTCTTCGACAGCGCCTTGGCGATCTCCACCAGCTGCTGCTTGCCCACGCCGATGTCGGCGACGCGGGTCTCGGGGTGCTCGTCGAGGCCGACCCGGCGCAGGAGTTCGCCGGCGTGCCTGAGGGTGTCGTTCCAGTTGATCAGTCCGCGCTTGGCGTGTTCGTTGCCGAGGAAGATGTTCTCCGCGATGGAGAGGTACGGCACCAGCGCCAGCTCCTGGTGGATGATCACGATGCCGTGCTCTTCGCTCGCCCGGATGTCCTTGAACCGGCATGCCTCGCCGTCGAAGAGGATGTCCCCCTCGTAGCTGCCGTGCGGATGGACTCCTGAGAGCACCTTCATCAGGGTCGACTTGCCGGCGCCGTTCTCGCCGCAGATGGCGTGGACCTCGCCCTGACGGACGGTCAGTGTGACGTCCGAAAGCGCTTTGACACCGGGAAAGGTCTTGACGATCGAGCGCATTTCCAGGACGGGTCCCGCCATGGTCTTGCCTTCCAATCCTTGAGGGGGCCCGGTTACTTGAGGTCGTTCTCGCTGTAGTAGCCGTCGTCGATGAGGGCTTCCTTGTAGTTGGCCTTGTCGACGCTGACCGGCTGCAGCAGGTAGGCGGGGACGACCTTGACGCCGTTGTCGTACGACTTGGTGTCGTTGGTCTCGGGCTTCTTGTCGTTCAGTGCGGCGTCGACCATGCCCGAGGCGACCTTGGCGAGCTTGCGCAGGTCCTTGTAGACGGTCTGGGTCTGCTCACCCGCGATGATCGACTTCACGGACGCGAGCTCCGCGTCCTGACCCGTGACGACCGGCATCGGCTTGGCCTTGGAGCCGTAGCCGTCCGACTTCAGGGCGGAGAGGATGCCGATGGAGATGCCGTCGTACGGCGAGAGCACGGCGTCGACCCGGGCGCTGCGGTAGGTGGACGTCAGCAGGTCGTCCATGCGCCTCTGCGCGGTGCCGCCGTCCCAGCGGAGGGTGGTGACCTGGTTGAGGGCGGTCTGCTTCGACCTGACGACCAGCTCGCCCTTGTCCACGTACGGCTTGAGGACGTTCATCGCGCCCTGGAAGAAGTACTTGGTGTTGTTGTCGTCGTTCGAACCGGCGAACAGCTCGATGTTGAAGGGGCCCTTCTTGCCGTCCTTCAGGCCGAGCTTGTCCGCGATGTACGTGCCCTGCAGCTCGCCGACCTTCTCGTTGTCGAACGAGGCGTAGTAGTCGACGTTCTCCGTGCCGAGGATCAGCCGGTCGTAGGAGATCACCGGGATGTCGGCGTCCTTGGCCTGCTGCAGCACGTTGTTGAGGGACTTGTTGTCGATCGCGGCGATGATCAGGGCGTCCACACCCTGCGTGATCATGTTCTCGATCTGAGAGACCTGCTGGTCCGGGTCGTCCTCGCCGTAGACGAGCTTGGTCTTGTAGCCCTTGCCCTTCAGCTCCTTCACGACGTTGGCGCCGTCGGAGATCCAGCGCTCGGAGGACTTGGTCGGCATCGCGATGCCGATGGTGGCGCCGTCGGTACCGCCCTCCTTCTCCTCGCTGCCGCCCTCGCCGCTCTGGCCGCAGGCGGTCAGAGTGAGTGCGAGGGAGGCGGCGGAGGCTATGGCGGCAAGTGCGGCTCTGCGGTTGCGCATAGTCATCATCCTTGATGTGGGTCAGGCCTCGGTCCGGTGGTGCCGGAAGGCTGAGGGGCGTCGACCGAGAACAGGTGTTGTGGGATTGTGCGCGGCTGTGTCTTTTTTTGGGGAGAGTGTTTCCGAAGCGTTATGACGAGATCTCGAACCGGTTGAGCGGGCCCGGCAGTCGGCTGCCGAGCGCAGCCATGCCCTCGTCCGCCCCGTGCCGCGCGAGGAGGTCCAGCGCGAGCCGGCCGCGCCGCACCCGCTCCTTCGCGGTGGCCAGCGCCATCTCCCGCAGGTGCTGGCCGTACGGGTAGATCCCAGGCGCCTTGGAGAGGCCGAACTTCAGGTACAGCGGCGCGCCGCGCCGGATCAGTTCGGCGACCTCGTACATCCGCACATAGCCGCCCAGGTCGTCCGGGGCCTCGATGTAGAGGTCCATCGGAGCCCGGGAGACCCGGCGGATCTCGGTGAACTGGGCCAGCGTCAGGTCCGACGGGATGTTGATGGAGTCGGCGCCGAGCTGCTCGAACACGGCGTACGAGGCCGGGTTCACCGGCCCGATGAGCGCCGACACCTTGAAGGTGGTGTCGGCGGGCAGGGCACCCCGCTCACGCAGTCGGTGCAGGGTCCACAGCACGCCCTCGTCGGCCACGAGCAGGCACTTCACGCCCAGCCCGGCGGCGCGCAGTGCGTCCTCCACGCAGCCCGCCAGGGCGTCGTGCCCCCGGGAGCGCAGCCCGGCGCCGCCGGAGTCCGTACGGACGGACGCGCCGGTGTCCCAGGTGCCGCGCGGGCCGGTGAACAGGCAGAGCTCGATGTCCCGTTCGGCGCAGCCCTCCACCATCTCGGTGATCTCCGCGTCGGTCAGCATCCAGATGCCGCTGCCCTGGCTGATGCGGTGGACCGGGACGTCGAGCCTCGCGGACTCCTTGAGTACGACGCCGAGGGCCTCCGGACCCTCCACGGACGGCACCTCGGTGCGCCAGCTCCCGCCGTCGGGGAAGGAGTGCGGGGAGGCGTCGGCCGGGGACAGCGGCGCCGGGCCGAGACCGAGCGCGGTGAGCGCGGCGTCACCGGGACGGCGGGCGCCGGCGGCACCGGGGGAAGAGACAGGGGCGTCGTTCACGACTGGTCCTTCATGTTCGGTATTTCGGACGACATTCGGATCTTTGGGAGTGCGCCGGTACGGAGGCGGTCAGGACGCCGCCGTACCGGCACACGGATCGGGGCGGGCCCGTCACGGCCGCAGCAGCACCTTCCCGGTCTCCGGGTCCCCGGACCCCACCAGCGCGACCGCCTCGGCGAACCGCTCCAGCGGGAACTCGTGGGTGATCAGCGGTGCCGGATCGAGCAGCCCGGCCGTGAACGCCCGCACCGCGTAGGACCAGGCCGCCGACGGCGCGCCGAAGACGCTGCGCACGGTGAGCTGGCTCAGCGACAGGTGCACCGGGTCGATGCCCACGGCGCCCGGGGTGAACATCCCGGTGAGCACCACCCGCCCGCCGCGCCGCGCCAGCAGGCACGCGTCGGCCGCGGTGGACGGCGCTCCGGCCGTCTCCACGACCAGGTCGTAGCGGCCCCGCACCTCCTCGGCCTCCTTGGGGACCCGGGCCTCGCTCGCTCCGAAGTCCAGGGCCTGCGCGGCCCGTCCCTCCCTCGGGTCGATCACGGTGAGCTCCGCGGGCGAGACCGCCGCCAGCAGCTGCACGGCCAGCAGGCCGAGCGTGCCCGCGCCCAGGACGGCGATCCGCTCACCCGGCTCGGGCGCCCCGGCCCGTACCGCCGCCGCGATCACCGCGGCGGGCTCCAGCAGCGCCGCCGCGCGCAGATCGGCGTCGTCGGCCAGCGGGTGCAGCAGTCGCGCGGGGACCACCAGGTGGTCGGCGAACGCGCCGGGCCGGGTGAACCCCGTCTCGTCGTACCCCGCCGTGCACAGGGAGGTCTCCCCGTGACGGCAGCGCTCGCAGCACCCGCAGGCCCGGAAACCCTCGGCGACCGTGCGCCGTCCGGTCAGCGCGGGATCGACGCCCTCACCGACCGCGTCGACGGTCCCCGACCACTCGTGACCCGGCACCACGGGATAGCGCACATAGGCGGGGTCGCGGTGGCCGTCGTACACCTCGCGGTCGCTCATGCAGATCCCGGCCGCGGCGACCCGCACCCTGACCTCACCGGGGCCCGGCTCCGGGAGCGGCCCCTCGGTCAGCGTGTGGCTGCCTGGCCGCTCGACGGTCAACGAGCGGGAGAAGGCCGTCACTTGGGCTGCCTCTTCTCCCAGCCGTCCGCCCACAGGTCGAACCGCGCCTGCTGCTGCGGGAATTCCGCCGCCGCGTCCACGTCCAGCTCGACGCCGAGCCCGGGCGCGTCGGAGAGTTCGAAGCAGCCGGTGGCCGGGTCGACGGTCGGGGCGCCCTTGACGACCTTCTTGATGTCGGCGTCCGCGAAGTCGTTGAAGTGCTCGAGGATCTTGAAGTTGGGGGTGCAGCCGGCCACCTGGAGGCTCGCCGCGGTCAGCACCGAACCGCCCACGTTGTGCGGGGCGATCAGCATGTAGTGGGTCTCCGCCGTCGCCGCGAGCTTGCGGGTCTCCAGGATGCCGCCGATGTGGCCGACGTCCGGCTGGATGATGTCGACGGCCTGCGACTCGAAGAGCTCGCGGAACTCGATCCGGTCGTGGATGCGTTCACCGGTCGCGATCGGCATGTCGACCTTCTCCGCGACCTTGCTCAGCGCCTTGAGGTTCTCCGGCGGCACCGGCTCCTCCAGCCAGGCCGGGGTGAACGGCGCCATCTCGCGCGCGATCCGCACCGCCGTCGACGGGCTGAACCGCCCGTGCATCTCCAGCATCAGCTCGGTGTCGGGCCCGATGGCGTCCCGCACGGCCTCGATGAGGGACACGGCGTAACGCGTCTCCTCCTGGCCGAGCTCGAAGTGTCCCGTACCGAAGGGGTCGATCTTCAGCGCCCGGTAACCGCGCTCGACGACTCCCTGCGCCGCCTTGTGGTACGCCTCCGGGGTGCGCTCGGTGGTGTACCAGCCGTTGGCGTACGCCTTGACCCGGTCGGTGACCTTCCCGCCGAGCAGCTGCCACACGGGGACGCCGAGCGCCTTCCCCTTGATGTCCCAGCAGGCCATCTCGATGACCGCGATGCCGGACATCACGATCTCGCCGGCGCGGCCGTAGTCGCCGTACTTCATGCGCTTGACGAGGTCCTCGACCGCGAACGGGTCGGAGCCGTTGATGTGGTTGGCCGACGCCTCACGCAGATAGCCGAGCAGTGCGTCGGTGCGGCCCAGCATCCGGGTCTCGCCGACGCCGGTGAGCCCCTCGTCGGTGTGAACCTGGACGTAGGTGAGGTTGCGCCACGGCGTGCCGACGACATGCGTACTGATTCCGGTGATGCGCACGAGCAATGCCTCTCAACGTGTTCGGTATTTCGTCACTCGTTCGAAATGCTGGCGTGACGTTAATGACGGGCCAGGGGACGTGTCAATGGTTAGCGCAAGTACGCTGACGCCATGAGTGATCTCGGGGTGGGTTTCGGGTACTTGATCAAGGGCCAGCGCTGGGTCTTCGGACACGGCCGGTGGTTCGGCTTCGGCCTGCTGCCCGCGCTGGTCACCCTCGTCATCTACGCGGGCGCGCTGGTCGGACTCGGCTACGGCGCCGACGACTTCGTCGCCTGGGCCACGCCGTTCGCCGACGACTGGTCCTCGCCCTGGCTGGGGCTCCTGCGCAACACCCTGGTCGTCCTGGTCTTCGTGTTCGGGACGTTCCTCGCGGTCATCACGTTCACCGCGGTGACCCTGCTGGTCGGCCAGCCCTTCTACGAGTCGCTCTCCGAGGAGGTCGACCGCAGCGAGGGCGGTGACGTGCCCGAGTCGGGTCTGCCGCTCTGGCGTGAGCTGTGGATCTCCGCCCGCGACTCCGTCCGCGTCCTGCTGCGCGTCGCGCTCTACGGGGTGCTGCTCTTCGCCCTCGGGTTCATCCCCGTCGTCGGACAGACCGTGATCCCCGTCCTCGGCTTCTGCGTCTCCGGCTACTTCCTGTCCGAGGAGCTCACCGGCGTCGCCCTCCAGCGCCGCGGCATGGTCCTGAAGGACCGGCTCGCGCTGCTGCGGGGCCGCCGCATGATGGTCCTGGGCTTCGGGGTCCCGCTCGTGCTCGCCTTCCTCGTCCCCTTCGTGGCCGTGCTCCTCATGCCGGGCGCCGTCGCCGGAGCCACGCTGCTGGCCCGCGAGCTCACGGCGCCGCCCGCGCCCGGCCCGGAGCCGGTCCCCTCGTCGCCGTACACCCTCCACAAGGGCTGAGGAGGCCCCCGGGCCGGCCGGTCCGGGGGCCCGCTCCGGGTCAGGCGCCGTGGACCTCCAGCGCCGTCCGGACCGCGGACTCCAGGGCGCCCTCGATCCAGGCCGGCTTGATGGACGTGTGGCAGCCGGCGAAGTGCAGCGGGCCCTCAGGCGTCCGCACGTCCGGGAACAGCTCGGTGTGCTGCCCCGGCAGCAGCACGGACGCCTCGCCGTACGCGTACGGGTCACGCATCCAGGACTGGGTGCGGCCGACGCCCGTGTAGAACACCTCGATCCGCTGCCCGTACACGTCCTGGACGCCGCCCAGGGTGTGCGGATAGCGCTCGTCGTCCTCCAGCGAGTCCCACTTCAGGGCGTCGTCGGCCCAGCTGTACGAGGCGAGCAGGACCCCGCCCTCGCAGCCCTCGATCCGGTGCGAGGGCTGGTACATGAACCGGTTGGCGTTGTCGGTCACCGACCCGCCGCCGATGACATGGGCCGCCTCGGGCTGGTCACGGGCGGTGGACCGGCAGGCCCCGTAGTGCACCCGCTGGTCGGGCGGGATGTGGCCGCGCGGCACGGAGGGGTGCGCCCCCAGCAGCGAACCGTCGGCCGGGGCCTTCCCCGCCCGGTACTCCTCGTACAGCCCGGGCCGCACCGCTCCCAGCTCGCGCTTCCAGTCCGCCTCGTCGAACTCCCACCAGCGGCGGCTGAATTCGAGCAGCACCTTGGTCGCCGCGTCGTAGTGGACCTCGGTGACCGCGCGCCGCTTGCCGTACGAGAGCGCCGGGACGACCGGGATGTGCCGCAGCCCGGAGAAGGGCACCGTGACGATGGCCCGGTCGCCGGTGAAGGTCTCCCGGACCACGGGCCCGCCCCGCCCCTCGGAGACCGTCTCCACGCTCACCCCGTCCTCGGAGTGGCTGATCCGGGTGGCCCGGCGGTCCAGGTGCACCAGGTCCTTCACCTGCGCGTACATCGCGTCGGCCAGGGTCGCCGTGCCGTCGGGCAGCTCGAAGAAGGAGGTCGCGGGGCTGATCAGCGACGCCCCGATGAAGCTGTGCAGGAAGGCGAGATGGAGCCGCGAGGTCATGTTCTCGACGGTGCCGATGAGGTCGATGGTGCGCTCGTCGAGCTTGGCCACCTCGGTCATGTACCGGTACATCGACCAGTGCCCGTAACGCTGGAGCACGGTCGCCCAGCCCTGGACCAGGGCGCTGCCCTCCTTGCCCTCGATCTCCGCGCGTACGGGAGCGAACGCGTCCCGCACGATCTGCGAGGCGGGGGTGTTCTCGTAGGCCGCGGGGACGCCGAAGGAGCGGTTGACCGCCTGCGGCTTCGCGGCGTAGTCGGCGCGGCGGACGCGGACGCCGTTGACATGGATCCAGGTGCGGTTGGCGGGACGCCCTTCGCTGTCCACGTCGGTCAGGTGGAAGCGCCGGGTCTTCAGCCCGAGATGGGCCATCAGCCCGGTGACCAGCGGGTGGCTGTCCGGGATGCGCATGGCGCCGGCTTCCGCGTACTGCTTCGGATCGGCGAAGGGCGGCTCCGACTGCTCGTGGCCGCCGGCCCGGAAGGTCTTGATACGGCCGCCGACACGGTTGCCGTTGGCCTCGATCACGGTGACGTCGTGACCGGCCTCGTGGAGCAGCCGCGCCGCCGTGAGTCCGGCCGGCCCCGCGCCGACGACCAGCACCTTCTTACGAGCGGCACGGGTGCGGGGCAGGCCCTTGCCCAGCAGGACCTCACGGTAACCGGGCACCAGGTCCCGGTCGTTCTCGTCGCGCACGAGGATGGCGCGCGCGACGAGGAGAGCGGCTTCCCGGTCGGACGCGGGCGCCGCTCCCGGCGCCGTGGCCCCTGCGTACGGGGCGGCGCCGGTCACGGCGAGGACCGCGGCACCGGCCGTGGCGCTCGCGATCACGGCACGGCGGGAAGGCAGGGCGGATGACGATTCATCAACGGGTGAGGTCATGTTGATTACCCTGCTGTGCGGGACCGGCCGAGACCGTCGCGGACGCGCGCCCACCGCTCCGATTCACCCGGTGGTGATCTTGATCGACGGGTGTTGACCCGCGGCGGAACAGCGGGAGTTGAGGCTCAGCGCACGGAGAAGCCGTACACCGTCGTGGAGACGAACTCCTCGCCCGGACGCAGCACCGTGCTCGGGAACTCCGGGTGGTTCGGCGAGTCGGGGAAGTGCTGTGTCTCCAGCGCGATCCCCGCGCACGCCCCGAACGGACCGTCGTCGATGTGGTCGGCGGTGTACAGCTGGAGCCCCGGCTCCGTCGTACGCACCGTCAGCAGACGGCCGGACGAGGGGTCGTACAGCTCGGCGACCGGCTCGTCGCCGGTCTCCTCCAGCACGTAGTTGGTGTCGTAGCCGGGCCCCACAGGCTTCGGCTCCCGGAAGTCGAACCGGGTCCCCTCCACCGGCAGGAGCTCGCCCGTGGGGATCGACTCCTCGTCCCCCGGCGTGATCTGCCGTGCCGTGAGCCGCAGTTCGTGCCCGAGCGCGCTCCCGCTGTCCGCCCCGGCCAGATTCCAGTACGTGTGGTTCGTCAGGTTCACCACGGTCGGCGCGTCCGTCGTCGCCCGGTAGACGATCCGCAGCGCGCCGTCCTGGTCCAGGGTGTACGTCACCGAGACCGCCAGGCGCCCCGGGAAGCCCTCCTCGCCGTCCTCGGAGACCAGGGAGAGCCGCACACCGTCCGGCACCTCCTGGGCGTCCCACACCCGCTTGTCGAAACCGCGCTCGCCGCCGTGCAGGGTGTTGCGGCCCTCGTTCGGCGTCACCCGGTGCGTATGCCCGTCGAGGACGAAGGAGCCGCCCGCGATCCGGTTCGCGTACCGCCCGACGGTGGCGCCGAAATACGGGCCCGTGTGCGTCTCGTACCCCTTGACGTCCGGCAGCCCCAGGGCCACCTCGGCGCGGGTGCCGTCCCGCCCGGGCACCACGACGGACTGCACCACGGCGCCGTACGTCAGCACCCGCACCCGCGTCCCCCCGCGCTCCAGGGTCCAGCGCCGGACCGGCGTGCCGTCGTCGAGCGTGGAGAAGTCTTCGCTGTGTACCGCTGCACCCGTAGTCATGATCAATAACCTTAAGGCCGACCGGCCGCCGTGACCTTGCGGTAAGCGATTTCTGCCAGCCTGGCCTGGCCGTTGCGGCCCGGATGGAACCAGTCCCACTCGCTGAGCTGCGCACCGGTGAACCGGTAGTCGAAGACCGCCCCGCCGTCGTAGCGGCAGAGCTCGTCCCGCGCACACACGTCCCGCAGCGCCTCGTTGTACGCGACGACCCGCGCCAGCACCGCGTCGCGCCGCGCGACGGCCGCCGCCCCCATGTCGTCGGCGTCGCCCAGCATCGACCGGCAGATCCCCAGCTTCCAGATCTGCTTGCCCAGCGGGTTCTCCCGCCCGGTGGACCAGAGCCGCTTGAGATCCGGCACGCTCGACACGTACACCTGCGACTTCGGGGCCGAGGCCCGCAACTGCCGCATCGACGCCTCGAAGGAGGCCCGGAAGTCGGCCACCGGAGTCATCAGCCGCACCGAGTCCCGGCAGGCGTCGTTCGCGCCGATCATCACCGTGACCAGCTCCGGCCGGTCCTTCGCGGCCAGCGCCATCTGCTCCGGCAGCTGCGCGATCCTGGCACCCGAGACGGCGTGGTTCCAGCTGTGCGAGGCCGCCTTCGACGCCCCCAGCAGGCGTACGGCGAGGCTGCGCACCCCGCCGTCGGTCCCGGTCGCCCAGGACACCTCGGGACAGTCGGACAGCACCGAGCAGGCGTCGAAGCCCCGGGTGATGGAGTCCCCGACGGCCGCGATGGAGGCGGGGCTCGCGTCCCACGCCGGCGTCGGCGAGGGGGAAGGGCTCCGTGGGCCCGTGGTGTTCCGCGACTCCGTGCCCCCGTCGGAGGTGCAGCCCGTGAGCGCGGCCGCAGCGACGAGCGCGACCGCCGCCAGAGGGGCTGCGGCGCCGCGGGCACGGCGGCGTGGCGAACGCTCAGGCATCCCTGTCTCCCCTTCGGTCACACGGGTGATTGTGCCCCTGGCACACCCGGACAGCCCCAGGTGGCGGGCCCTCGCGCCCTCGCGGGTGAATGCTGAGCGAATCATGGGTCCGGGACCGACGGTACGTCACACAACCGACCCCGGCGCACGGTAGCTTTTCCCCGTCGAACCAGTGGCGCCCGACCGGCACGCGGACGAATCGGCGGGTCCGGTAAGTTATCTCACGTCACATACTGTCCTTTTTCTGGAGATTCACTCCCGATGCTGTTTACTGATGACAACCTCGGGAGCCGGCCGGGAAGAGACCGTACGGGCGCGAGGCCGCTGGGGAAGGCGAACCTCGTCCCACACTGGAGGTCCCGGTGACGACACGTGGAGTCCTTTACGTTCACTCCGCACCGCGCGCGCTGTGCCCGCATGTCGAATGGGCGGTGGCGGGCGTACTCGGTGTGAGGGTCCAGCTGGACTGGACCAGACAGCCGGCCGCGCCCAACACCTGGCGGTCCGAATTCTCCTGGAAGGGCCGGGCGGGCACGGCTTCGGAGCTGGCCTCGGCCCTCCGCGGCTGGGACCTGCTGCGCTTCGAGGTGACGGCGGAGCCGTGCACCACGGCGGAGGGCGAGCGCTACAGCTCCACGCCGGGCCTCGGCATCTTCCACGCCGTCACCGGCATGCACGGGGACATCCTGGTCCCGGAGGACCGGCTGCGGGCGGCTCTGGCGCGGTCCCTGAACGGCGAGACGGACCTGGAGGCCGAGGTCGCCAAGCTCCTCGGCAAGCCGTGGGACGACGAGCTGGAGTCCTTCCGTCACGCCGGCGAGGGCGCGCCCGTGCGGTGGCTGCACCAGGTGGTGTGACGGTCCACCGCCCCTGCCCGGCTCCGTGCCTCAGCCCGCGCTGAAACGTTTTGCCTCAGATGGCGGAACTGCCCGGGGCGGGGCGCCGGGGAACGGCCTGCGGCATGCGCGAGGCCCGCCTCCCGACGGGGGAAGCGGACCTCGCGGCAGGATCAGCCGGTCAGACCGAACGGAACGCCAGCACCACGTTGTGGCCACCGAAGCCGAACGAGTTGTTGATCGCGGCGATCGAACCCTCCGGCAGCGCGCGCGGCTCACCGCGCACGACGTCCGCGTCGACCGCCTCGTCGAGGTCGTCGACATTGATGGTGGGCGGCGCCATCCGGTTGTGCAGCGCCAGGACCGTCGCCACGGTCTCGATACCGCCCGCGCCACCCAGCAGGTGGCCCGTCATGGACTTCGTGGCGGAGATCGCGACATGGTCCAGGTCGTCGCCCAGCACCGCACGCAGCGCCTTGATCTCCGCGACGTCGCCCTGCGGCGTCGACGTGGCGTGCGCGTTCAGGTGGACGACCTCCGACGGCTTGAGATCCGTGGAGTCCAGCAGGTTCTGCATCGCGGCGGCGATCCCGCGCCCGGTGGGCTCGGGCTGCGCGATGTGGTGGGCGTCCGCGGACAGACCCTGGCCCAGCACCTCGCAGTAGACCTTGGCGCCACGCGCGGCGGCGTGCTCCGCGGACTCCAGGATCACGACGCCGGCGCCCTCGCCGAGGACGAAGCCGTCACGGGCCGTGTCGTACGGACGCGAGGCCTTCTCGGGCTCGTCGTTGCTCTTGGACATCGCCATCATGTTGGCGAAGGCCGCGATCGGCAGCGGGTGGATGGCCGCCTCGGTGCCACCGGCGACGACCACATCGGCACGGCCGGTGCGGATCATCTCGACGGCGTACCCGATTGCCTCGGCCCCCGACGCGCAGGCGGAGACCGGGGTGTGGACACCCGCTTGGGCGTTGACCTCCAGGCCGACGTTGGCGGCCGGGCCGTTGGGCATGAGCATGGGAACGGTGTGCGGGGAGACGCGGCGTACGCCCTTCTCCTTCAGCACGTCGTACTGGTCGAGCAGGGTGATCACGCCGCCGATGCCGGAGGCGATGACCGAGCCCAGACGCTCGGGCTGGATCTTCTCGTCCTCACCGGCCTTGCCGGTGAAGCCGGCGTCCGCCCACGCCTCGCGGGCGGCGATCAGCGCGAACTGCGCCGAGCGGTCCAGCTTGCGGGCGAGCGGTCGGGGCAGTACCTCGCCGGGATCGACGGCCGCGAGGGCGGCGATCCGGACGGGCAGTTCGGCGAAACGTTCGCCCTCGAGAGGCTTGACGCCGGAACGGCCGGCCATCAGACCTTCCCAGGTCGATGCGGAGTCGCCACCCAGCGGAGTGGTTGCGCCGATACCGGTGACGACCACGGTGCGATTGGTCGGGCTCACTGGAAAATCTTCTCCACGTGTAGAGGGAATCAGCGGCGCCACCGCCGGGTGGCGACACACGGGACGGGCTGGGATCAGCCCTGGTGCTTCAGGATGTACTCGGCGGCGTCGCCGACCGTCTTGAGGTTCTTGACGTCCTCGTCGGGGATCTTGACGTCGAAGCGCTCTTCGGCGGCGACGACGACCTCGACCATGGACAGCGAGTCGACGTCCAGGTCGTCGGTGAAGGACTTGTCCAGCTGGACGTCCTCGACCGGGATACCGGCGATCTCGTTGACGATCTCGGCGAGACCGGTGACGATCTCTTCCTGAGTGGCGGCCATGTTGGCGCTCCTTCGATATGTTTCTGCAGGGTTCGGGCGTGCGGACCGTAAGGTCCGGTGTGCCTAGGGGAGGGTAACGACCGTCGCGGCGTAGACGAGACCCGCCCCGAAGCCGATGATGAGCGCCGTGTCGCCGCTCTTGGCCTGACCGGTCGCCAGAAGCCGCTCCATTGCGAGCGGAATCGAGGCGGCCGACGTGTTGCCGGTGGTTTCCACGTCACGGGCGACCGTGACGTGCTCCGGCAGCTTGAGCGTCTTCACCATCGAGTCGATGATCCGCATGTTTGCCTGGTGCGGAATGAAGACATCCAGGTCCTCCGGGGAGATCCCGGCCGCTTCCAGCGCCTGCTGGGCGACCTTCGCCATCTCGAAGACGGCCCAGCGGAAGACGGCCTGGCCCTCCTGCGTGATGGCCGGGAACTTGACCTCGCCCCGTTCGTTGAGCGGCAGGTTCGAGACGTCGCCGATGTGGAAGTCGTTCCACGCCACGGTCTGCTTGATCGTCTCGGACTTGTCGCCCTCGGAGCCCCAGACCGTGGGGCCGATGGCCGGCTCCTGGGACGGGCCGACCACGACCGCGCCCGCGCCGTCGCCGAACAGGAAGGCCGTCGCGCGGTCCTCCAGGTCGGTGAGGTCGCTGAGCCGCTCGACGCCGATGACGAGCACGTACTCCGCCGAGCCCTCGACGATCATGCCCTTGGCGAGCGTGAGGCCGTAGCCGAAGCCCGCGCAGCCGGCCGAGATGTCGAAGGCGGCGGGCTTGCCCGCGCCGATCCTGTGCGCGATGTCGGTCGCGACGGCGGGGGTCTGCTTGAAGTGCGAGACCGTGGAGACGATGACTCCGCCGATCTGCCCGGGATCGATGCCGGCGTCCGCGATCGCCTTGCCGGAGGCCTCCACGGACATCATGGACACGGTCTCCTCGTCGGAGGCCCAGTGCCGGGTGGCGATACCGGAGCGGGAGCGGATCCACTCGTCGGACGAGTCGATCGTCTCGAGGATCACCTCGTTGGGCACGACACGGGTCGGGCGGTAGCCGCCCACACCCATGATCTGTGCGTACGGGGCGCCCTTGCTGGGCTTGATCTTCGACATGCTCTCGGGCTCCTTAGGCGCCTGCGTGCTCGGAGATGAGCGCGCGGGCCGCGTCGAGGTCGTCGGGGGTCTTGAGCGCGAGGGTCTTCACACCGGGCAGCGCGCGCTTGGCGAGCCCGACCAGGGTCCCACCAGGGGCGGCCTCGATGAGTGCAGTGACACCGAGCTCGGCGAAGGTCTCCATGCACAGGTCCCAGCGGACCGGGTTGGCGACCTGGCCGACGAGCCGCGAGATGACCTCGTCGCCGGTGGCGACCGTCTTCCCGTCGGCGTTCGACACGTACGTGATCTTCGGGTCGGTGACCGTCAGAGCGGTGGCGGCCTCACGCAGCTTGTCCACGGCCGGAGCCATGTGGTGCGTGTGGAACGCGCCGGCCACCTGGAGCGGCACCACGCGGCGTACGCCCTCAGGCTTGTCCTCGACCAGCGCGGCGATCTGCGCCGCGGTGCCGGCGGCGACGATCTGCCCGCCGCCGTTGACGTTGGCCGGGGTGAGCCCCAGCTTCTCCAGGTGCGGGACCGTGACGTCCGGCTCCCCGCCGAGGAGCGCGGCCATGCCGGTCTCGGTCACCGCGGCGGCCTCGGCCATGCCGAGACCCCGGGTGCGTACGAAACGGAGTGCCGCCTCGTCGTCGATGACACCGGCCAGCGCGGCGGCGGTGATCTCACCGACGCTGTGTCCGGCGACGACGCCGGGGGAGGCGTCCAGGGCGGCGGCGGAGAGGAGGCCCGCGGCGACCAGCAGCGGCTGAGCCACCGCCGTGTCGCGGATCTCGTCCGCGTCGGCCTTCGTGCCGTAATGGGCAAGGTCGAGCCCGATGGCGTCGGACCATCCCGCGATGCGGTCGGCGGCACCGGGGAGTTCGAGCCAGGGAGTCAGGAAGCCGGGCGTCTGAGCGCCTTGGCCGGGAGCGACGAGTACGAGCACCCTCACACTCTCTCTTGTGGACGGCCCCGGATGCCCGTGGGGACAGGGACGAAGAACCGTCAGGGGAATTGTTGAAGTTCGACAAAAGTCTAGGACTGAGTGTCCCCGGCGGCCAAGCGCCCCAGGATGAGGGCGATCCGTAGCGTGAACGCGGAACGGACGTCGGAGGGTGACCAGCCGGTGACGTCGGTCACACGTCGCAGCCGGTAGCGCACGGTATTGGGGTGCACGAACAGCATCCGTGCCGCGCCCTCAAGACTGCTCGCCTGCTCCAGATACACACTCAGCGTCTCCAGAAGTGCCGAACCCGCTTCTTCGAGCGGTCTGTAGATCTCCTCCACCAGCTGATCGCGCGCGGCGGGGTCTCCCGCCATCGCACGCTCCGGAAGGAGATCGTCCGACAGTACGGGCCTCGGAGCGTCCTGCCACGCCGAGCAGGCTTTGAGACCGGCGGCCGCGGCTTGCGCGGACCGGGTGGCCGCGAGGAGGTCGGGCACCACGGGCCCGGCGACGACGGGACCGGCCGCATACGGTCCGATCAGCGACTTCGCGACGTTCAGGGGGTTGTCGCTGCCGCCCGCGATCACCACCAGACGGTGTCCGAGGACCCCGGTCAGGACCTGGAGCTTCGCGTGCCTGGCCGCCCGCCGGATCGCCTCCACGGTGAGCTCGCTGTCGCCCTCGGGGGCGGTGCCGAGGACGACACACACATGCTCGGGGGAGTTCCAGCCGAGGGCGGCGGCCCGGGACACGGCGCCCTCGTCCGCCTCGCCGGACAGCACCGCGTTCACCACGAGCGACTCCAGGCGGGCGTCCCACGCGCCGCGGGCCTCGGCGGCCTGCGCGTAGACCTGTGCGGTCGCGAAGGCGATCTCGCGCGCGTAGACGAGCAGCGCCTCGCGCAGCACCGACTCGTCGCCGGGCGCCGCGACCTCCTCGATCGCGGTCTCCATGACCTCGATCGTCGTACGCACCATCTCGACGGTCTGGCGCAGGGTGATCGCCCGCGTCAGCTCGCGCGGAGCCGTGCCGAACACATCGGTGGAGATGGCCTGCGGTGTCTCCGGGTGCCGGAACCACTCGGTGAACGCGGCGATACCGGCCTGGGCGACCAGGCCGATCCAGGACCGGTTCTCCGGTGGCATCGCCCGGTACCACGGCAGCGTCTCGTCCATGCGGGCGATGGCGTTCGCGGCCAGCCGGCCGGAGGACTGCTCCAGGCGTTTCAGGGTCGCGGCGTGGAGATGGGGGTCATGCGAGGCGGGCTGCTCAGGATCGGGTCGGGGCACGACACAAGACTGCCTCATCGGGACAGGTGCCCGGAGGGGCGGGGCGGAAGACCGGCCGACGGGGATACCTTGGTGGCGTGATGGACGTACGCCGCTCCGGGGACCGGTTCCGCGGCGGGGACCCGGCCACGGGTGACTCCGCGGGCATCGAGACGCTGCACGCATTCTCCTTCGGGCGGTTCTACGACCCGGACAATCTGCGCTTCGGGCCGATCCTGGCCTGCAACGAGGAGCGTCTCGCCCCGGGCGCCGGCTTCGACGAGCATCCGCACAGCCACACCGAGATCGTCACCTGGGTGGTGGAGGGTGAACTCACCCACCGCGACTCGGCCTCGCACGCCACCGTCGTACGGGCCGGGGACGTCCAGCACCTCAGCTCGGCCGCCGGGGTGCGGCATGTCGAGCGCAACGACGGGGAACACCCGCTGACGTTCATCCAGATGTGGCTGGCCCCTCTGCGGGCCGGCGGGGAGCCGTCCTACACACACGTCGCCGGGATCGCCGATTCCACCCCCTACGCCCTCCCCGAGGCGGGCGCCATGCTCCATGTGCGCCGGCAGTCCGAGGGCGAGCGGACCGCCGTGCCCGACGCGGCGGGTGTCTACGTCCACGTCGTACGGGGCCGCGTGCTCCTCGCGGGCGAGGAGCTGGGGCCGGGCGACTCGGCCCGGATCACGGAGTCCCGGGGGCTGGAGCTGGAGGCGCTGGAACCGGCCGAGACGCTGCTCTGGGAGCTCGCCGAGGTGTGAGGCCACGGCCTCCCCAGCAGCCCGAGTTCGAGTGCCCTGACCACCGCGTGCGTGCGGTCGCCGACGTCGAGCTTGGCGAAGACCCGCAGCAGATGCGTCTTCACCGTGGCCTCCGTGATGACCAGCCGGCGGCCGATCTCCACGTTGGACAGCCCGTCCGCCACCGCGCCCAGCACGTCCACCTCCCGTCTCGTCAGCGTCACCGGGGCCGGCATCCGCATCCGGGCCACCAGCCGCGCCGCGACGCGCGGAGATCCATCAGCGCCACGTCGGGCTCCAGCCGTTCGACGAGCCCCACGGCCGCCCGGCCGTCCTCGGCCTCACCGACGGCGATCGCGCGTCCCGCGTGCCGGGCGCTCCATCGGGACATGCGTACAGGTGGTTGTCTCATGCCGGAAAGCCTGGCCGGAGGGGCCCCGCCCCCGACACGACCTCCCGACTGAACCTGTTGTCCACCACCCGGTGGACAAGGCCGCGTCCTCGTTGGGAACTTACGGACGGAAGACGGGCCCTGGAGAGGGGTCGGACTGTCCGCAGCTTCCCCATGACCGCCCGCGCGCTACTGCTTGCCTGTGCCGACGGGGTCCACCGTTACCTGCTGGTCGGCGCCGTCGGCGATCTGGAGGCGGAGGGAGACCGACAGGGCCTTGGAGTGCGTCTCGTCGGGCGGGGTGACCTCGATGGCGCTGACGTACACGCCCGTGCCCTCGGCCGCCGGGTAGTGAAGGGTGAAGCGGGTCGTCTCTCCGTTGCCGAGGTTGACGACCGGGGCGTTGAGCTCACTGCGCTTGGCGCTCAGGGGCCCGGAGGCGTCCTGGGACCTCAGGTCGACTCCGGGGAAGCCCTTGAGGGTACAGGCGTCGCCGGTGTTCTTGAGGCTGACGAGGAGGTCGCCCTCGCCCATGCCGTGAGCGGTGCCGAAGTCGAGGTCCGCCGTCTTGCAGGTGCCTGTGGTGACCTGTCCGTTGCCGCTGCCGGCGGCGGACTCCGTCGTGGCCGAGTCGCCACCGGTGGTCGAGGTGTTCAGCCCGGAGTCGCTGCTGCCCCCAGAGGTCCCAGAGGCCTCGGACGACGACGAGGACGAGGACGAGGACGAGGTGGCCGACGAGGACGAGGACCTGGAGTCGCTCGTGCTCGCGGCGGAGTCCTCGTTCCCCTGGCAGGCGGTGAGCGAGAGTCCCGCGGTGAGGACCAGAACGGCGAGGGTGAGGTTCTTGGTGCGCATCGTTTCTTCCTTGCGGTCGGTGCCGTCCGCCCGGTACGAGCGAGCGTTACTGATCACCAAGACCCGCAGCGGTCCCTGGGCCGTTCCTCCCGGCCGCCCCCTAATACGTGCCCGTTACATGCGATTACGCGGTACGGGGGTGCAGCCGCCGGTCGCGCACCGCCCGGGCCCCCGGCTCGCGCACCGCTGTCAGGCCCGTGAAATGGGGCCCGGGCGCCAGGGGGAGAGGGGCGTCGTCATGCACCTGCCGACGGTTTCCGGACTCCTGAGCGTAGGTGCCGGCGGCTGGGACAGACCCGTGACCCGGCGCCCCTTGAACATCATCGGCGGCACGATCTCTTCACCCGCGCCACACCTCATGGTTCCACCGGTACGTGACTGCCCGTGGACAGCGGGGAGGATGGAGACCTACTTCTGAGGGAGCTCGCAATGGCCGTTGTCCACCGCACCACCATGACGCCCACCAAGCTGGAGCTGCTCACCGGCTGGCTGCCCAGGCAGGACTGGTACGTCGGCGAGACGGAGACGCCGGAACTGGCCCGGGTCGGTGGTTTCCGCCTGGACGACCCGGAGGGCGCCGTCGGGATCGAGTTCATGGTCGTGGTGGACACCACCGCGCCGGACCCCGTGGCGTACGCGGTCCCGCTGGGCTACCGGGGCGAGGCGCTGGAAGGCGCCCGGGCCGAGGCGCTGATCGGTACCTCCGAGCACGGGGTGCTCGGTACCCGGTGGATCTACGACGGTGTCCACGACCCGGTCGTGACGGCGCAGTTGCGCGCGCTCCTGCGCGGGGACGCGATGCCGCAGCACCTGACCCGGAGCGACACCCCCGACCCGACCGTCACGGTGCACGGAGCCGGCCCCGAGGACGGGCACGACGTCCGGGTCAACCGCGTCCTGCGGCCGGCTGAGGCCGCGCAGGCGCCGCCCGGAGGCCTCGTCGCCGGGTGGACCTGGCCGGACGGCACGGCTGCACGGGGCGCACTCGCGGTCGTCGAGCCGTCGTGAGGGGCGGCGCGGCTCCCCGGACCTGACGTCAGCGCCGTGCCAGCGCCAGCACGCTCAGCCCGAACATCAGGACGCCCAGCGGGAGGTGGACCGACGGTATGTGCGCGATGCCGAGCACGACCTGGACCGAGGCGAGGACCAGGAAACCGGTCGCGTGCAGGACGGGGCGGAGCGAGCCGCCGCCCGGCTTCCACGCCAGCACCGCCGCGAGCAGATACAGCATCGACGCCCCGTACATGACGCGGGCCCCGACGCTGTGCAGCGTCTCCCCGTAGGACGCGGTCAGCAGCAGTCCGGCGGAGACCGCCTGAAGGAAGATGGTCAGGGTCTGCAGGGTGATCGCGATCCGCAGAAACGAGAAGCGGTACTGTGCCGTCGCCTGGGTTGCCATGCCTCGGTCCCCTTTTCCCGCCCTGGGGGCAGTAGATCGATAAGGTCTCACCAGCCCGACGACGCGGGCCCGCGAAAGGTAAGGCGAGGGGGCGGCCGGGAGCATGGGGACGGCGGGGACGAGCACCGGCGAGGCAGCCGACGAGCGGCGTCAACTGATCAATGTCGCGTACCGGTTGCTCGGTTCGCTGGCCGAGTCCGAGGACGCCGTGCAGGAGGCCTACGCACGCTGGTACGCGCTGCCGCGAAGCCGGCGGGACGAGATCGTGTCCCCAGGGGCGTGGCTGACGACCGTGACGGGCCGCATCTGCCTGGACGTGCTCGGCTCCGCACGCGCCCGGCGTGAACGCTACGTCGGGGCATGGCTGCCCGATCCGCTGCCCACCCGCGCCGAATGGGACAACGGTCCCGGCACCGACCCCGCCGACCAGATGGTCCTGGACGAATCGGTGACGATGGCCTTCCTGGTCGTCCTGGAGTCGATGACCCCGGCCGAGCGGGTGGCGTTCGTCCTGCACGACGTCTTCCGGTACCCCTTCGCCGAGATCGGCGGCATCCTCGACCGGACCCCCGCGGCCTGCAAACAGCTCGCGGCCTCCGCACGGCGGCGGGCGCGCGTCGCGCGGTCACCGGCGCCGGGGGCAGGGCAGGGCGACGCGGTGCGGCGGGTGAAGGAGGCCTGGGAGACCAAGAACATCGCGGCCCTGGTCGACCTTCTCGACCCGGCCGCCGTGATGACGGCCGACGGCGGCGGCATGGTCGGCACGGTCCTGCGCCCGGTCGAAGGCGGTGCGCGCATCGCCCAGTACATGGTCGCCATCGCCGACAAGGCTCCAGGGCTCGAACTCGTCGAGCGGTCGGTCAACGGGACACCGGGCCTGGTGGCCAGGCGTGCCGGCGCCGTCATGACCGTGGCCTCGTTCGACGTCGTCGACGGCCGCGTCACCCGGATCTGGGTGGTCCGCAATCCGGAGAAGCTGCGGCCGTGGGGGCGGGAGGGCTAGGCGCTGTCCGGCCGAGCGTGTGACGAGGCACCGGAAGGCCCTCCTGGCTTGAACGGTCGGTACAACAGCTCATTCAGGTCGCGCGGATGCGGTGGGCCTCGGCCACGATTCTCGGAGGCAGTCCCGGCCCTGCACACGCGTGGTCGATCAGCAGATTTCGGTAGGTGGTGTTCGCGAGCTCCGGCGCAAGGGCGATCAGGGCCATCAGATCGTCGGACGAGCCGGAAAGACGTGTGCGGTAGGCGGCGCCCGCCGCGCGCAGGGAGACCTCGTGGGGTTCGTACTCCAGGCCCTGTTCGACGAGGCTCGCGGCTGCGGCGAAGTCGCCCTGCTCCGCACGCACGTCCGCCAGGTCCAGGTAGAGGGACCAGTTGGCGGGGTCCCGGGTCAGGGCGCATGCGAAGGCCACTGCAGCCTGGTCCAAGTCGCCCATCACGCGCCAGGTGGCCGCTCGCGCGACTGCGGTCCACATGACGGGATCGACGGCATCGGCGCGATCGCACAGGGCGAAGCACAGCTCGTAACGGCCGCAGGCCCGGGGCAGCCGAGCCATGGAGGCCAGCGACTCCGGAACGGGACTGCGTTCGGACACCACCTCGATGGCATGGAACCAGGGCGCGAACCGCTCACGCATCTCGTCGGTGTCCAGGTCGTGGCCGTAGTCCAACGTCCTCAGACAGGCTTCGGCCAGCGCCTCGGCACTCACTGCGCCGAGAAAGCGTGCATCGCTGAACCAGGGTGCAGCGCCCCATGCCACATCGGGCCGCGCGCCGGTGACCGAACCAAGGGTCATCACCGCGTCGTCCATGTCCCCTTCGAGGAACAGAAAGTACGCCTGTGCCAGCACAGCGCTCAAGGAGCCATCCCCTTCGAGGCTCTCCTCGAGTTCCGGGCGCCGGTCCTGCCACAACTCGGCGAGGGCCGCATAGGGCTCCGGGACTGTCGGCGCCGAGGCTATCGCCCCCACCAGAAACTTCATGGCGCCGACCGGGCTTCCGCCGCAGTGCGCCATCACACCGGCGACTCTGACTCCCGCCGCCACCGACTGATTCGACATCCCCAGAGAGTATCCATGGCCGAAGGTTCTGGGAGCGTCCCGCCTGGACGACGATCACCGCAGTCGGCGATCGGGCGACAACGGGGCCTACATGCCTGGTCCTTCGGCGTGTCCGTCAGCTTGTCCAGTTCGCGCAGGGCCTGGGCGTGGGCGCTCATCCGGCGCGAGACCGCGCCGATCGTGAAGAGCGACCCGCCGACGACCGAGACCGGTATGGAGCTCCCGAGCACCGCCAGGACCTCGGGCCAGTCGCGTTCCCTCGCGCAGTTGGGACCAAGCCCCAGGTGCGGGTCTTCCCGGCGCGGTCCCGGAAGTCCACGTCGTCATAGTGAGATCGCATGGCCGACGAACCTGTCGGAGCCCGGGCGCGGCGGCGTCAGTCCGGGAGTCGCCTCAGCCACGCGTCCAGTACGGCGAAGTCCGCGCCGGTCAGCCCGCGCCAGGCCTCGACGCGGTGGAGGAGTGCCCGTCCTGGGTGGTGTGCCTCCACCCAGGCCCGGTCCATGTCGGTGATCTCGTCGTCGACCCAGGCGAAGGAGCGTCCGGCGGCCCATCCCACGAGTGCGGACGTCTTCCAGTGCAGTCCCTTCGTACCGTCGTCGAGGGGCGGGTCCGGCCGGTCCAGCACGGGGAGTTCCGGCAGGCCGAGCCGCGGTGCGACGTACTCGTTCGCGTCGGACATCCACGTCGTGGCCCACACCAGCTCGCACGGCAGCGACCTCAGCCGGCGTCCGTGGTCAGGGTCGATTCTCGTGATCAGTGGATTCGGGCCCGGCTTCCCGAAGGCCGGGTATCCGTCGGGGAGTTGTTCCCGGGTGGCGCCGAACGGGATCAGCGGGCCGTCGACATCGAGGAAGAGGAGGGGCAGCGGGGAGCGGGACACGCGTCAGCGGAGCCCGTCCACGAAGGCCTGCCAGGCGGCGGTGCTCATGATGAGCACGGGGCCGGACGGGTTCTTGCTGTCGCGGACGGGGACGGATGCGGAGCAGCCGTCGGCGACCTCGACGCATTCGCCGCCGGTGTTTCCGCTGTACGAGGACTTCCGCCAGACCGCGCCGCCGGTCATGGTGCACTCGACGCAGTCACCGCCGGTGTTTCCGCTGTAGCTGGACTTACGCCACGGCGCGCTCTTCTGGTTCGGGCCGATTGCCATAACGCTCCTCCATCACACGGGCGATCAGTGCCGCGGAGTCCTCGACGGAGAGGGCTGCGGCCTGCAAGTGAGCGTAACGGCGCGCAGCCTCCCTGATGGTCTCGGGGCTGGCGGTCATATGGCCGGAGATGAGGTCCTCCGTATAGATCAGGTCCGGGTCGTCATCGAAGCGCATTGCGGTGAACGACCCCGCGAGGCTGGAGTGTTCACCCGCCAGGAACGGCAGCACCTGGATCCGCATCCACCGGTGCCTCGTGAACTCCAACAAGCGGGCCAGTTGGTTCCGCATGATCTCGCGCCCGCCGATCGGCCGGTGCAGCACCGCCTCGTCCAGGATCGCCCAGGCCAGCGGCGGCTGTTCCCGCTCCAGGATCCGCTGGCGCTCCATCCGGGCCGCGACCAGGCCCTCCAGGTCGTCGGGCATGCCCGTGGCCAGTACCGCTCGCGCGTACGCCTCCGTCTGCAGCAACCCGTAGACCAACTGCGCCTGATACGTGGAGATGTACGTCGCCCGCGCCTCCATCTCCGCGTACGGCTGGAACCACGTCGGCAGTTGGCTCCGCAGGACCAGGCCCACCAGCCGCGAGAACACCCCGTCCGTGCCGAGCGCGGCGTCCAGGCGTTCCGAGAAGTCGCGGGTCGGCACCTTCCTCGTCGTCTCGATCTGGCCGATCAGTGAGCCCGTGCAGAAGATGATCTCGCCGAGCTGGCCCTGCCTGAGGCCGTGGGCCTCGCGCTGGCGGCGCAGCTCCCAGCCGTAGTAGTCCAACGGGGAGGCGCTGGGGTCGAGTGACTGCACGTTGGCCACGGCGGGTGCCTTTCGGTGCAACGCCTGGCGGCGTTCGTTTCAGGTCGTAGCCGAGAGTAACCACTGCGTTGCACGCTGGTGCCATGAATCACGTATCCGATACCCGGACCGGTGACGCGGAGGCCGCGGTCTACCGCGCTGACCTCGCGATGGGCGCCCACTCCGCCCGTCATCTGCGCCGCATCCTGCGGCTCTACCTCATCCGCTGGGGCCTGGTCGATGTGGCGGACGCGGCGGAGCTCGCCCTCACCGAGCTGATCGCCAACGTCGTACGGCACGTTCCCGGCCGGCGCTGCCAGACCCTCATCTTCCTGCTCCCCGCCGGGGGTGTGCGCGTCGAGGTCGCGGACGCCTGTCCACGGCTGCCCCGCGCCCTCGCCGGGGACGTGCTCGACGAGGGCGGGCGGGGGCTGTTGCTGGTGGACGCCGTCACCGACAGCTGGGGCGTCGAGGAGCGTCGCGACGGGGGCGGGAAGACGGTGTGGTTCGAGTGCGCTCAGCGGGATGCGGCGAGCTCCGCCAGCACCGCGTCGGTGAACGGGGTCCAGACCTCGGCCGCCCACGGTCCGAAGGCCCGGTCCGTCAGGGCGACGCAGGCCGCGCCCGCCGCCGGGTCGATCCAGAGGAACGTGCCGGACTGGCCGAAGTGGCCGAAGGTGGCGGGGGAGGAGGAGAGCCCGGTCCAGTGCGGCGACTTGGAGTCGCGGATCTCGAAGCCGAGCCCCCAGTCGTTGGGGTTCTGGTGACCGTAGCCGGGGAGCACGCCCTTGAGGCCGGGGTGTACGACGGTCTGCGCCTCCAGGACCGTACGCGGGTCGAGGAGGCGCGGGGCCTGCACCTCGGCCGCGAAGCGCACGAGGTCGTCCACGGTCGAGACGCCGTCCTTCGCGGGGGAGCCCTCCAGGGACGTCGACGTCATGCCCAGGGGTTCCAGGACCGCCTGGCGGGCGTACTCGGCGAACGGGATCTCCGTGGCCTTCGCGATGTGGTCGCCGAGCACCTCGAACCCGGCGTTGGAATACAGCCTGCGGGTGCCGGGGGGCGCGGTGACCCGGTGTTCGTCGAAGGCGAGGCCGCTGGTGTGTGCGAGGAGGTGGCGGACGGTCGAGCCCTCGGGGCCCGCCGGCTCGTCCAGCTCGACGGCGCCCTCCTCGTAGGCCACCAGCGCCGCGTAGGCCGCCAGTGGCTTGGTCACCGAGGCCAGCGGGAAACGGTGCGCGGTGGGACCATGGGTACCCAGGAGCGTGCCGTCCGAGGTGACGACGGCGGCTGCCGCGGTGGGGACGGGCCAGTTCTCGATCATCGCCAGGCTCTGCATGCGTATGAGCCTAACGGGAGCCGAATCCGGGATCGCGACCCGATTACGCTTGCTTCAAGTGCACTCCAACGTTCTAGCGTGGAGGCCATGACGGTGATGGAGAGCAGTTCCGCACGGACGGACACCCGCGCTTCCGCCCCTAAGGCGCATCCGCGCCCCGAGGGCCAGGACCACTACACCATCAGCGAGGTCGTCGCCTTCTGTGGGCTCACCGCCCACACGCTGCGCTGGTACGAGCGGATCGGGCTGATGCCGCACGTCGACCGCTCCCACACGGGCCAGCGCCGCTTCAGCAACCGCGACCTGGACTGGCTGGCCTTCGTCGGCAAGCTGAGGCTGACCGGAATGCCGGTCGCCGACATGGTCAGGTACGCGGAACTCCTGCGGGAGGGCGACCACACCTTCGCCGAGCGGCAGGAACTGCTGGAAGCGACCCGGCGTGACGTGAAGACACGGATCGCGGAACTCCAGGGGACTCTCGCCGTGCTCGACTTCAAGATCGATTTTTATGGGGGCGCCCGCGCGGCGTCGGAATCGGAAAGGGTCTGACCTTATGAGCGAGACCGAAAAGATCGCGACCGTACAGCTCGCGGACGGAGGCCCGCAGGTCGGTGTCCAGGGGCTCGGATGCATGGGGATCAGCGAGTTCTACGGTGCCACCGATGAGCCCTCCGCCCGGGACACCCTGGAGGTGGCGCTGGAGGTCGGAGTCACCCTCTTCGACACGGCGGACATCTACGGGAGCGGCGCCAACGAGACGTTCCTCGCGCCGTTCGTCGGGGCGCACCGCGACGAGATCACGCTGGCGACGAAATTCGCCATCGAGCGGAGGGACGACGACCCGCACTACCGGGGTGTGCGCAACGACCCGGCGTACATCCGCCAGGCCGTCGAGGCCAGCCTGCGCCGGCTGGGCACCGATGTCATCGACCTGTACTACATGCACCGCCGCGACCCGCTCGTCCCGTTCGCCGAATCGGTGGGTGCGATGGCCGAACTCGTACAGCAGGGCAAGGTCAAGCAGCTCGGGCTGAGCGAGGTGACCGGGGACGAGCTCCGCGAGGCGCACGCCGTGCACCCGATCGCGGCCCTGCAGTCCGAGTGGTCGCTCTTCAGCCGGGACGTGGAGCGCAGCGCCGTGCCCGCGGCCGTCGAGCTCGGGGTGACCCTCGTGCCGTACTCGCCGCTCGGCCGCGGCTTCCTGACCGGGGCGTTCGCCGACGCGGCCAAGGACCTGACGAAGGACGACTTCCGCAAGCACCAGCCGCGCTTCACCGGGGAGAACGCGAAGACCAACGCCGCGCTGCTGGAGCCCGTGCACAAGATCGCGGCGGCGCACGGCGTGACGGCCGCGCAGGTCGCCCTGGCCTGGGTGCAGCAGCGGGCACAGGTGCACGGCCTGACCGTGGTGCCGATCCCCGGCACGCGTAAGCGCAGCCGTCTGCTGGAGAACGTGGCGGCGACCCGGCTCACGCTGACCGAGCAGGAGCTGGAGCTGCTGGAGCCCATCGCGGGCCAGGTGGCGGGGGACCGGTACCCGGACATGAGCAACACGGCCACCGCGCGGGAGTAGCCGGGCACGGCTTCCCGGGCAGGCCGGAACGCGGGGGCGCGAAGCGGGCATGACGCTCTTGGATCGTCGACATCCACGGGCGCGGCGCCGACGAGACGTTACTCGCGTCGGCCGTGGGGGCGCACCGGGGCCAGGTGTCAGCGCTCCGCTGAGTATTCGTGAGCCCACCTCTGTGGGGTCGGGTAACCAGAATCGCCGAGCGTCGAATCAGCATGAGAGGAGAGAAAACCGCTGCCGCCCTGGGCGTAAGGCGCGTACTGCGCGGTATGACCTTGTCCGGTGGCGTCGACCGGTGGCGGCCATGAATGGTTCTCGCTCGAGCTCGGGTACAGGGCGCGGTCCAAGTCGTGGGCGGTCTCGCCGCTCCGGGTGAATTCGTCTGTGAGGCGCCGGTGACGGCCCCGGTCGCGGCGTACATACGGGAGGCGGCCGGCTGCGAACAGCGATTGGGCCCGGGAGACCAGTTCCGTGAGCCCGATGCCGAGTTGGGCGGCAAGGGCTGCGGCATCCGCGCCCTTGCTCCAGCCGTCCACGAGCAAGGAGTCGTGAGCGTGTGACCACTCCTTCAGTCCTGTGGGCCCCGCAGGTGTTGCCTGTCGAGTGGGGAACTGTTCCACGCGGGGTGACGGAATGGATGACTGCGTGGAGTCCAGCCGTACTTTTACCGCAGGATCGGCGCCTTGGGGAGCGGGCAGGGGGCTGCTGTCGTCGGAAGCGGCCTCCTTCGCCGGGCCGGCCTCCGGCCCGGCGGCCGACGGATGGCTGAGCAGCGCCCCGGCGAGCGAGCGGGCATCGCTCTTTCCCACGGTACGGCGGGCAAGTCGCACCTCGCGCTCGTTCAGTCCCAGCAGCTCGGCAACGGCTGCGTCACTACCCACAGTGACGGCGAAAGCGGCAAGAGTTCTTGCACGTTCCGCCTGGGCCCCGTCGAATACCGACTGCGCCTCACGCACGCGGTCGTCCGCACCGCAGAAGGCGTCGGCCAAAACGGCGTGCCGTTCCCACATCTCCCTGGCTTCCACGGTCGGTCAACGCCGCTGCGGTTGAATAGGCGTCAGTGAAATCCTGAATTAACCCGATTGGGCCTGCTAGGTCATACGTGCAGAAAATCGTTCCGCGTCGGGTTTCCGGCCGTTCGTGCTTTCTTGCGCGCGAACCGGCATGACGTTCTCCGTCACATCATCCGACCGGCGTGTTCTTCTGGAGGCGGAGTATCCGCAACGTCCGCTCTGTTTCCTCCTGGTGGTGCCTGTAGGAAGTGAGCCGGCGCCACTCCGGGTCCGGGGCGCCGGGGAGCGTGCTGCCGCGGGCAGCCCAGAGCCTGAACAGCTCCCCGTACATCGGCGTTCCTGTTCTCTCATGGACTGCTGTGGGGAAAGCCGTATGCGGTTGCACCTCAGGGCGGGATTCCGCAGCCCTGGGGCCGGGCACGTTTCCCGCCCTCCCGCGTGCCTGTTCCGAAACAAAAGATGCGTAGCCGGTGCCAGTTGCCGTCGGAGCATCACTGTTACTCATGCTTGAGAAACGAACGCCCGCCACACTTGTCACTCCTCGTACGGCGTCCCGTGACATCGGCGGCCCCCGGCGGCCTCAGGCCGGCCGGAGCGCGAAGACCGCGAAGCCCGCCGCGAGCAGCCCGGCCGCTGCCCGGCGGGCGTTCGCGGTCCGGCCGGTGGTCTGCCAGGGAGCCTCGAACCTGCGGGCGTACCGGGAGATCAGCACCAGCAGGGCGGCGAACACGGGCATCCACGCCAGCCGGGCCAGGATCCAGCTGATCGAGTCCGGGTCCGTGGTCAGCCCGGGTACGGCGCCGGCGAAGGAGGCCGGGACGGCGGCGGCCAGCATCGCCGTCTGGTGCCAGCACAGGATCGTCATCGCCGACAGGTTGATGACCACCACGGGCGCCCACAGCGCGGGACGGCGCAGCGCCCGACCGATCCGGCCGTGCAGCAGGACCGCCGCACCGCTCTGTGCCGAGGCCAGGGCGAGGACCAGCAGCGACGGCGGATGCGAATTGGTCCGGGCCTCGCCCGGTACGCCGACCATCGAGGCCGGGTAGTGGAAGGCGAGCAGCAGCACGGCGAACAGGGCCGTGCCGCCGACGAGCAGGAGCCGGGCGCCCCGCCGTGAGAGACGGCCCTCGCCCCAGCTGACGCCGAGCTGATACGCGAAGAGCCAGCCGGGCAGGATGTTCAGCAGGCTCAGCCAGGACGGCACGGCGTCCGCGTACGGCCCGTAGCGCAGGAAGTCGACCGCGGCGACCGAGCCGATCAGCGGGGCGGCCGCCCAGCCGCCGAGCCGCCGGGCCAGTCGTACGCAGTAGGGCGTGAGAGCCGTGACCACGGCGTACACCCCGACGAACCAGAGCGGCTGGATCACCAGCTTCGCCCCCGTACGCAGGGTGTCCTCGGGGACGCCGACGGCGTACAGCACCGGGATCATCAGCGCCCACACGGCGGTCACACCGAGCACGGGCCTGCTCAGCCGGACCATCCGGCCGCGCAGCCACGCGCCGGTGGTGGACGGACGGCGGTGGTAGGAGAGGACGGAGGCGTAGCCGCCGACCAGGAAGAACACGCCCAGCATCTGGAGCACCCAGCTCACCGGGGAGAACACGGCGAACGTGGAGAGCGGGCTGGCGTTGTGCAGGCCGCCCTCGCTGTCCAGGCCGAACCCGCCGAGCAGCCAGTGACCGGCCGGTACGGCCATCAGCGCCAGGGCGCGCAGCCCGTCGACCGCGCGGTCGCGGTGGGCGGGAGTGCCCGCGTCGATCCGGGAGACCAGCTGCCGCACGCTCATCGGGAGACCCCCTCGGCGATGGCGGTGAAGGCGCGGAGCGAGTCCGTGCCGGGGGCGAAGTAGCCGGTGTGGCCCTCGGCGTCCTCCGCGGGCACCCGTCGCGCCCCGAACTCCTCGTCGGCCGGGTCGGCGCCGTGGCCCAGACCCGCCACCTGGACGTGCGGCACGTCGTCGATCCAGTCGGTGTCGTCCTTGGCCGCCCAGACACGTGCCCCGGTGTGCAGACCGGCCACGTCGTCCGCGCGCATCCCGGGGGAGCCGAGCACGACCAGGTCCGTGGCGCCGAGACCGGAGGCCGCGAGCCCGCACACCACCGAGCCGTAGCTGTGGCAGAACACGACCGGCGCGGGCAGCCCGTCGGCCGCCAGCCCCGCCTGGAACCGGGTCAGCCGCTCCGCCCCGGCCTCGGCCAGCGTGCCCGTCGCGGCGTCCAGCCCGAGGCCGACCGGGGTGGTGTAACCGGCCCAGGCGATCACCGCACTGCCCTGACCCGTCCCGGCGTACAGGGACTTGGCCATGCCCGCCGGGGTGCCGTACACGTCGCCGCGCCGGTCGAAGGTCCCCGCGTCGATGTCCGACCCGGGCACCACGACGGACACATGACGCGCGGAGCGCAGGTCCCCGAAGACCTCGGCGACCTGGCCGCGCCCCCGCGGGTCGAAGGCGAGGATCTGCCGGCCGGACGCGGCGAGCCCGGCGTACCGGGCGTCGTCGGAGGCGCGCAGCGCAAGGGCGTTGGCGCGGTAGCGGAGCTCCAGCGGCGCCCCGTCCAGATTGCCGACGACCGACGGGTGCCGCTCCAGCAGCACCTGCTGCTCGGCCGCACTCAACCCCCGGAAGAACGCCCGCACGTGATCGGGCGTCGCGCGGCCCGGGTCCGGTAGCTCCCGCCCCAGCACCCCGTCGGCACGCCACGAGGCGCTGCCGGGCGGCGGCCCCGTCACCGCCCGCTGGGTGTTCCCGGACGCCCAGCCGGCCGTCCCCGCCACCACGGTGGTCGCCAGTGCGACCGCGGCCAGCGTCCTCGCGAATCGGCGCATCGTGCCCTCCCCTTACGGATCCGGCGCACCGTTCGGTGTGCCGGAGAGGAAGGTAGGAAGACGGTGGGTGACAGGGCGTCACACCGGGGAGCCAACTGTCCGGTGCTACCGGGGTAGGGGGCGTACGGGGGGACAGCCCCCCGTCGAGCAGGGGGTCAGCGGCAGGGGCGGCTACGCCTCACCCGGAGCCACCAGCCCCGACTCGTACGCGAAGATCACGGCCTGTGCCCGGTCCCGGAGCCCGAGCTTCGCCAGCACTTTGCCGATGTGCGTCTTCACCGTCTGCTCTGCCAGCACCAGCCGCGCCGCGATCTCCTGGTTCGACAGGCCCCGGGCGATCAGCTCCAGGACCTCCGTCTCGCGCGGTGTCAGACCGTTCAGCCGCAGTGCCGGCCCACCGGACGGCGGAGCCGGGCGCTGCCGTGCGAAGTCCGCGATGAGCCGCCGCGTCACGGACGGCGCGAGGAGCGCGTCCCCCGCCGCCACGACCCGCACCGCCGAGATCAGATCCGTCGGCGGGGCGTCCTTCAGGAGGAACCCGGACGCGCCGGCGCGCAGCGCCTCGTAGACGTAGTCGTCGACGTCGAAGGTGGTGAGCATCAGGACCTTCGGCCGGTGCACCACCCCCATCGGCGGGCTCAGCAGCTCGCGGGCGGCGGCCAGTCCGTCCATCTCCGGCATCCTGACATCCATCAGGACGACGTCCGGATGCACCGACCTGCTGACCTCGACGCCCTGGCGCCCGTCCGGGGCCTCGCCCACCACGTCGATGTCGCTCTGCGCCGCCAGCAGCGCGGCGAACCCGGCCCGCACCATGGCCTGGTCGTCGACGATGATCACGCGGATGGTCACGATTCCTCCGGAGTCACGGATGGAGAGGGCGGCCTGTCCGGTGGCAGCGGGAGCCGCGCGGCCACCCGGAAGCCCCCGTCCGGCAGGGGCCCGGTGTCGAGTGTGCCGCCGGTCAACCGTACGCGTTCCCGCATGCCGACCAGCCCGTGTCCGGTCCCCGACGTCTCCAGCGGTGAACCCGGCTTCCTCGCCTCCTCGTTCACGACCAGCACGGTCAGATGGCCGTCGCGCGCCGTGACCGACACCCTGGTCCGCGCACCCGGCGCGTGCCGCACCACATTGGCCAGCGCCTCCTGCACGATGCGGTACGCCGACAGGTCCACCGCCTGCGGCACGCCGCCCCGCTCCAGCGCCTCCCGCACGTCCGTCGCCATCGACAGCTCGGCCGGGAGCCCCGCCCGTACCGTCGCCTCCACCAGCTGCTGCACCCGGTCGAGTCCGGGCTGCGGGGCGAGCTCGCCCCGGCTGCCGTCACTGCGCAGCACCGACAGCAGCCGGCGCATCTCGGCCAGTGACTCCCGGGCCCCGGCCGCGATCGAGGCGAACTCCGCCCGTGCCTCCTCGGAGAGCCCGCTGACCCGGTACGGCGCCGAGTCGGCCTGCACCGTGATCACCGACATGTGGTGCGCGACCACGTCATGGAGCTCCCGGGCGATCCGGGTGCGCTCCTCCAGCAGCGTGCGCTGCGCCCGCTCGGCCTCGCTGATCGTCTCCTGCTCGACGAGCCGGCGCTGGGCCTCGCTCCGCTCGCGTACCGCCGCCCCGATCACCAGCACCGCGCCGCTGAGGATGAACAGCAGGAGCGCGCTGGTGTTGTCGTGCGACGGCCTGAACAAATACAGCAGAAGCCCGGCCGCGCCCGTCGCCAGCCAGACGCCGATCGCTGTCCGCCGGCTCTCCCGCAGCCCGAGGGCCAGCAGCACGAAGAGATAGCCGACGAGGCCCGGAGGAGTCCACGGCCAGAGGGTGTCGGGGCGCAGCCCCTGGCCCAGCAGCACCAGGGCGCCCACGATGTCGGCGGCGAAGACGATCCACCAGGCCTGCAGCGGCCGGTGCGCCAGCATCAGCAGGGGAGCGGCCTGCCCGACGGCCAGGGCTCCGGCAAGCGCGCCGGGCACCCCGTAGTCGTTGGCCAGCACCTGGATCGTGACCGGGATGAAGATCGCGGCGAGCGCGAGCACGGCCACGTACGGCACCAGCCGCAACCAGCGTCTCGGGGAGTCGGCGAACAGCGGGGTCGGCGGGTGGGACGCGTGGGACAGCCCGTGGGCGAGCTCGCGCAGATTGCGGCGGGCGGCGCTCAGCAGACCGTCGGCGGGCGGGGGCCCGGTGGGAGATGGGGGCATGATCGGGTCAGAGTAGGTGCGGGGTGTGCCGGGCGGCGTCATACCCGGGGGTGGACCCGCGGGCCGCCGGCCCCGTACCCAGGTAGGGGACGGCCCTGTTCCGTGAGTGGGACGGCGGGGTGCTGCGGCGTCCGGCGAAGTACGGCCTACAGCTCGGCGAGGAGCTCCGCCTTCTTCGCGCTGTACTCCGCGTCCGTCACCAGGCCCGCCTGGTGCAGGTCCCCGAGGTGGCGTATCCGTTCCGCGATGTCCGCGGGGTCGCGCCGCGCACCGCCCACCGGGACCGGCGCGGTCGCGACCGGCACCGACTGCGTCCGGCGCACGGACTCCAGGACCGCCGCGGCGAACGGCAGCGACTCGTGCACCGGCCCGTAGCCCAGGCCGAACACCACAGCGGCGGGATCCTGGTCCGGCTGGGCGCGGACGGGCGTCTGCCCGCCGGGCACCGGGTCCGGTCCGGGGCCGTCCGCGTCGGAGTCCGACGCCGCGCCGCGTGGCAGCAGCCGGAGATATCCCTCGAAGGCCTCGGGCGAACGCCACTCGATCCCGCCCAGCTCCGCCACGGGGAACGTCTGGTCGCCCGCTTTCCACTTGGCGCTCGACGCCCCCGTCCAGAACCACCGGAAGGAGACCAGGGACCCGTCGAAGCCGGCCCGGCCGTCGTACGCCTTGAAGTGCATCGGCGCCTCGGGCGCCGTCACCATGAAGCGTTCGGCGGGCAGGGACGCCTCGGACCCGAGCACGGCGCGCAGCTCGTCGGCGTAGTACTCGGCGAGCGTCTGGCGCTCGGCGGGCAGTACCAGGCGGTAGGGGTCGCTCCCCTCCTTGAGCTGCCCGGCCGCGGCCGCGAGCAGCGGATCGGCACCTGGTCTCGGCACCGCCCGCAGGACCACCGTGCCCCGCTTGCCGGGGGTCAGCGTCACCGAAGACAACGCCGCGTACGGAATGCGGCGTTCACGCAGACTCTGGAAGAGCCTCGGCGTGCGGATTCCCCGTTCGAAGCGGATGAGCACGGAGTCGGTGTCGAACTCCCAGGTGGCATGAATTCCGGCCAGCACATCACCCATGTGCCTCATCGTATGTGGCACAGGCCCGCACGTCCCCCTTCGGTACTGGCAGAATCGCGACCAGGCAGACAGGCCGTTCGCCGCTCTCTACGCGCGTCAGACGTCTTTCTACGCGCGTCAGGCCTCTGACTCGCCGGAAATCTCCCGCTGGCACGCGCCGTCGGAGCTCGCACAGCTGACCGAGTCGTAGGCGCCCACGCCGATTGCGGCGAAGTTGTCGAGACTCTCCGTGCCCGGCTCGAAATAGCCGCTGTGCCCGATCGCGCCGTTAGCCGACACGATCCGCGCGCCGAAGGCCGGGTCGACCGGGTCGGCGCCGTGTCCGAGCCCGCCGAACGCCATGTTCGGCACGTCCGCGATCCAGTCGTCGCTGTCCCGCATCGCCCAGACCCTGGCCCCGGTGTGCAGGGCGTCGGCGTTGTCCGCCCGCATCCCGGGGCTGCCGGCCACCGCGATGTCGGACACCCTGGACGGCAGCTCGTCCGCGGCCATGCCGCACAGCACGGAGCCGTAGCTGTGGCAGAACAACGAGACGTCCGACGCGCCGGGCAGCGCGTCCAGGAGGCCGTTCAGCCGCTCCGCCCCCTCCGCCGCGAGCCCGCCCAGCGCGGAGTCCATGCCGATCCCGACGGGCGCCGTGTAGTCCGCCCACGCGATGACCGCCGTACGCGAACCTGGACGCGCCGAGCGCTCCGCGGCGTACAGCGACTGCGCCATGCCGACGGGCGCCGCGTTCTTCTTGACCCCGGTGCGCTCCAGCGTCAGGAGATTCGTGTCGACCCCGGGGACGACGACCGAGACCCGCTCGGCCCGGTCGAGGTCGCCGAGGACCTCGGCCGCCCGGCCGCGGCCCGACGGATCGAAGGCGAGGATCTGCCGGTCACCGGAGAGCATGGACCGGAAACGCGCCAGCCGGAGCGCGGCCTGATGGCGCCCGTCCGGTGAGAGACGTGTGTCCCGCGCCCGCTGTTCCTCGGCCGATTCCGCCTGCGCCAGCGCGTGCCGGTTGGCCCGGTAGCGCAGGGTGACCGGAGCGCCGTCCAGATTCCCCACCACCAGCGGGTACTTGTCGGCCAGGGCGACCTGCTGGCCCGCCGTGAGCGTCGCGAAGAAGTGCGCCAGCCGGTATGCCGGGGCGCTCACGTCCGGGAGGGCGTGACCGGCTATCCGGTCCTTCGCCCAGGAGGCGAGCGCCGTCTCGCGCGGCGCTGACGTGTGCTGATGACGCACGGCGGTCCATCCGGTGGTCGCCAGCATCACGAACACGACCGCGATGGCGAGCAGAGCGCGCCACGCGGTGAGAGTGGGGGAGGAGTCGAAGGAAGTCACTGCGCCCCACCCTAGGAGACACGCGCGTGACGTCGTGGCAGGGGTGACACGGATCACTCGACCGCGGGGAATTGACCGTCCGTCTCTTACGCTCCGTGTGCGCGGGATCCACGATCCGATACGGATGAAGCCCGTCGCGTACGCGAATCGGCCCCCGGAGCAGGGGCATTGTGAGTTCGGCCATGCGGGAGCGGTGAGGGGTGCGGCACAGCTGTGCGGTTCGCGTAAGCGTGCCTACGCGGCGCGCCAGCTCCCGGAGAGCGCAGGTCCGAGCTGGTCCAGGTGGAGTTCGGTCAGCTCCCTGAGCGCCTCCACCCCGGCGTCCTCGCGGCGGCCCCACAGCTGTCCGGTCATCCGCATCACCCCGGAGAACGCGGCGACGGCGACCCGGGGGCGCGGATCCGTCTCCGGGTCGATCCCCTCACGCTCCGCGATCAGCAGGGCGGTCTGCTGCTCCAGGCCGATGTGGCGGCGCATATGGGCGGCGTGCAGCGCGGGGGTCGACTCGATCACCCGGTAGGCGCGCATCTGGAGTTCGACCGTGACGTCGTCGTCCGTCTCGGCGATGGTCTTCCAGGCATCCAGTGCCGCCCGGCGCATTGCCTCGAAAGGGGCTTCCGCGGCGGGACGTTGACGCAGCTCCGCGAGGAAGCGCGCGTCCACCGCCTCCTGGACGGCGAAGGCGACGGCCTCCTTGTTGGCGAAGTAGCGGAAGAAGGTGCGCTGGGAGACATCGACGGCGTCGACGATCTCGTCGACCGTCGTCCGGTCGTAGCCCTGTGTGGTGAAGAGCCTGAGGGCGGTGTGCAGCAGGGCCTCGCGGGTGCGCCGCTTCTTACGCTCGCGCAACCCGGTCGGAGCCCCCGGCACGGGAACCCCGGATGTCTGCCTGCGTGTCACGTACCGGACCTCTTTTCCCTGCTTTTCCCTGATCAGCCTACCTGTGAGCTACGTGACAGTTACTGTCTTGTGAATTGGTTTGTCAACTGTCAGTAGCTGACATAACGTCCCGCGTATGACAAGTCAGACCACAGTCGACAAGGCACCGCGGGAGCCTGACGACACCCTTGTTCCCGCACCGGTGAAAGGGCTGCGCGGCCACCCCTGGCTGACGCTCTTCGCCGTGGCCATCGGCGTGATGATGGTGGCCCTCGACGGCACGATCGTCGCGATCGCCAACCCCGCGATCCAGCACGACCTCGGCGCCTCGCTGGCCGACGTCCAGTGGATCACCAACGGCTACATGCTCGCCCTCGCGGTGTCCCTGATCACCGCGGGCAAGCTCGGTGACCGGTTCGGCCACCGGCAGACGTTCCTGATAGGCATCGCGGGCTTCGCCGCCGCCTCGGCGGCCATCGGCCTCTCCCAGGGCGTGGCCCTGGTGATCATCTTCCGGGTGCTGCAGGGGCTCTTCGGCGCCCTGCTGATGCCGGCGGCGCTCGGTCTGCTGCGCGCCACCTTCCCGGCCGAGAAGCTGAACATGGCGATCGGCATCTGGGGCATGGTGATCGGTGCCTCGACCGCGGGCGGCCCCATCCTCGGCGGTGTGCTCGTGGAGCACGTCAGCTGGCAGTCCGTCTTCTTCATCAATGTCCCGGTCGGCGTGATCGCGCTCGTCTTCGGCCTGGTGATCCTCAAGGACCACCGCGCCGAGAACGCGCCCAGGTCCTTCGACATCGGCGGCATCGTGCTGCTGTCGCTGGCGATGTTCTGCCTGATCTGGTCGCTGATCAAGGGCTCCGAGTGGGGCTGGGGCGACCCGAAGACGATCGGGTTCCTCGTCGGTGCCATCGTCCTGTTCGCCGCGTTCGCGCTCACCCAGACGAAGGTCAGGGAGCCGCTGATCCCCCTGGCGATGTTCCGCTCCGTGCCGCTGTCGGCCGGCGTGGTCCTGATGGTGCTCATGGCGTTCGCCTTCATGGGCGGCCTGTTCTTCGTCACCTTCTACCTGCAGAACGTCCATGGCATGAGCCCCGTCGACAGCGGTCTGCACCTGCTGCCGCTGACCGGGATGATGATCGTCGGCTCCCCGCTGGCCGGCGCCGCGATCACCAAGTTCGGACCGCGCGTGCCGCTGGTGGGCGGCATGGTGTCCGTCGCGGTCGCCATGTTCGGGATGTCCCAGCTGAGCATCGGCACCGGCACGCTGACCATGTCGCTCTGGTTCGCGCTGCTCGGCTTCGGCCTCGCACCGGTCATGGTCGGTGCCACCGAGGTCATCGTGGGCAACGCCCCGATGGAGCTCTCCGGTGTCGCGGGCGGACTCCAGCAGGCCGCCATGCAGGTCGGCGGAAGCCTCGGTACGGCCGTACTCGGCGCCGTCATGGCCGCCCAGGTCGACGCGAAGCTCGACGGCAACTGGAAGGCCGCGGGACTCCCGCCGGTCGACCCGGCGCAGCTGGACCAGGCGTCCGCCGCCATCAAGGTCGGCATGCCGCCCGTCGCACCCGGCACCCCGCCGGAGATCGCGGCGACCATCACGGGCGTCGCCCATGACACCTTCGTGTCGGGCATGAGCACGGCCTTCATGGTCGCGGGCATCGTCGCGGTGGTCGCCGCCCTGGTCGCCACGCTCACCAAGCGGGGCAAGAACGCCGAGGCCGGAATGGGCGCGGGCCACATCTGACCCCTCGGAGACACCTGGCCCGCCCCGGGCCGCCCCTGGGACCCAGGCGTCAACACAGCGCACCCGACAGCCCCGCCGGACGGTTCCGGCGGGGCTGTCGCCTATCAGGGTGGTCCGCCGCCAGGCCCCTTCCCGGCCCGTACTCCCGCAGGTCAGAGTGCGGACATGGCGAGCCGCCCGGCTCGCTCGACCACGGGGGTTGATCCACCATGCGCAAGACCGTCCTCGCCGCCACCCTGGCGGCCACCGCACTCGTCCCGGCCACGGCCCTGTCCTCCGGCGCCGCGCCGGCCGCCCACCACGGGCCCACCGGACAGGAGCGCTCCCGCAGCGCCCCGCAGTCCGCCCCGGCGGGGCTCGCGCCGTGCGGCGCGGGGCAGCTCTGCCTCTGGGCGAAGTCCGGCTTCACCGGGCCCAGGCAGGTCCACGAGCTGTCCACCGTGGACATCGAGAGCTGCGTCCCCCTGCCGGACGCAGGCCACGCCCAGGCGCTCGTCAACCGCACCGGCCGGCCCGTCACCACCTACCAGTCCGCCGAGTGCGCGGAGACCGGCGAGTTCGAGACGTACCCGGGAGGCGGCACCTGGGTGCCCCGGTCGCCGTACGCGGTCCGGGCCTTCAAGATCTGGGAGAGCTGAGCGAACGCCGAAGGGCGGCGGACCCGGGGCCCGCCGCCCTTCTTCCGGAACCGTGGGTTCCCTACGCGTCGCCGCCCTCCGGGCCGGGGCCCGCGGCGGTCACGTCCAGCAGCTCGTAGCGGTCCAGCGCCGTCTTCAGCGCCGAACGGTCGATCTTGCCTTCCTTGGCCAGCTCCGTCAGCACCGCGAGCACGATCGACTGCGCGTCGATGTGGAAGAAGCGGCGGGCCGCCCCCCGGGTGTCGGCGAAGCCGAAGCCGTCCGCGCCCAGCGACTGATAGGCGCCGGGCACCCAGCGCGCGATCTGGTCGGGCACGGACCGCATCCAGTCCGAGACCGCCACGAACGGGCCCTCGGAGCCGGAGAGCTTCCGCGTCACGTAGGGGACGCGCTGCTCCTCCTCCGGGTGGAGCAGGTTGTGGCGCTCCACGTCCACGGCCTCACGGCGCAGCTCGTTCCAGGAGGTCGCCGACCAGACGTCCGCCTTCACGTTCCACTCGTCGGCGAGGATCCGCTGGGCCTCGACCGCCCACGGGACCGCCACGCCGGACGCCAGGATCTGGGCCGGGATCTCGCCCTGCTCGCCGGCGCGGTAGCGGTGCACGCCCTTGAGGATGCCCTCGACATCCACGTCGGCGGGCTCGGCGGGGTGCTGGATCGGCTCGTTGTAGACGGTGAGGTAGTAGAAGACGTCCTCACTGTCCTCGCCGTACATCCGGCGCAGACCGTCCTTGACGATGTGCGCGATCTCGTACCCGAACGCCGGGTCGTAGGAGACACACGCCGGGTTCGTCGAGGCGAGCAGCTGCGAGTGGCCGTCCGCGTGCTGCAGGCCCTCACCGGTCAGCGTCGTACGGCCGGCGGTCGCGCCCAGGACGAAGCCGCGCGAGAGCTGGTCGGCCATCTGCCAGAACTGGTCACCGGTCCGCTGGAAACCGAACATCGAGTAGAAGACGTACACCGGGATCAGCGGCTCGCCGTGCGTGGCGTACGCCGAACCCGCGGCGATCAGCGAGGCCGTGCAGCCGGCCTCGGAGATGCCGTCGTGCAGCATCTGGCCGGTCGGCGACTCCTTGTACGCGAGGAGGAGCTCACGGTCCACGGACTCGTACTGCTGACCGAGCGGGTTGTAGATCTTCGCGCTCGGGAAGAACGCGTCCATGCCGAAGGTGCGGTACTCGTCGGGCGCGATCAGCACGAAGCGCTTGCCGATCTCCTTGTCCCGCATGAGGTCCTTCAGCACACGGACGAACGCCATGGTCGTGGCGATCGACTGCTGACCCGAACCCTTCTTCGCGGTCGCGTACGCCTTCTCGTCCGGAAGGGGCAGCGGCTTCGCCCGCACCACACGGGTCGGGACGTAACCGCCCAGACCCTGGCGGCGGTCGTGCATGTACTGGATCTCTTCCGAGTCGCGGCCCGGGTGGTAGTACGGCGGGTTGCCGTCCTCCAGCTGCTTGTCCGCGATCGGGATGTGCAGGCGGTCACGGAAGCGCTTCAGGTCGTCCGCCGTGAGCTTCTTCATCTGGTGGGTCGCGTTGCGGCCCTCGAAGTTCGGTCCGAGCGTCCAGCCCTTGACCGTCTGCGCCAGGATCACGGTCGGCTGGCCCTTGTGGGCCTTGGCCGCCGCGTACGCCGCGTAGACCTTGCGGTGGTCGTGACCGCCGCGGCCCAGGTGCAGGATCTGGTCGTCGGACATGTCCTTGACCATGTCCCGCAGCCGCGGGTCGTCACCGAAGAAGTGGTCACGGATGTACGCCCCGGTCTCGGTCGCGTACGTCTGGAACTGGCCGTCCGGGGTCGTGTTCAGCTTGTTGACCAGGATGCCCGTGCGGTCCTGCGCGAGCAGCGGGTCCCAGGTGCGGTCCCAGACCAGCTTGATGACGTTCCAGCCGGCGCCCCGGAACTGCGACTCCAGCTCCTGGATGATCTTGCCGTTGCCGCGCACCGGGCCGTCGAGGCGCTGCAGGTTGCAGTTCACCACGAAGGTGAGGTTGTCGAGGCCCTCGCGGGCGGCGATGGAGAGCTGGCCGAGGGACTCGGGCTCGTCCATCTCGCCGTCGCCGAGATAGGCCCAGACGTGCGACTTGGAGGTGTCGGCGATGCCGCGCGCCTCCATGTAGCGGTTCATCCGCGCCTGGTAGATGGCGCCGAGCGGGCCGAGGCCCATCGAGACGGTCGGGAACTCCCAGAAGTCCGGCATCGACCGCGGGTGCGGGTAGCTGGAGAGCGCGTGGCCCGCCTTCGACTTCTCCTGGCGGAAGCCGTCGAGCTGGGCCTCGCTCAGCCGGTCGAGCAGGAAGGCGCGGGCGTAGATGCCCGGGGACGCGTGGCCCTGGAAGAAGATCTGGTCGCCGCCCAGGCCGTCGTCCTTGCCCCGGAAGAAGTGGTTGAAGCCCACGTCGTACAGCGAGGCGGAGGAGGCGAACGTGGCGATGTGGCCGCCGACACCGATCCCGGGACGCTGGGCGCGGGAAACCATCACCGCGGCGTTCCACCGGGTCGCGTTGAGGACCTTGCGCTCGATCTCCTCGTCGCCCGGGAAGAACGGCTCGTCCTTCGTGGCGATCGTGTTGACGTAGTCGGTGCTGCGCATCTCGGGCACGGCCACGCGCTTCTCGCGCGCACGCTCGATGAGCCGGAGCATCAGATAGCGGGCCCGCTCACGGCCGCGCTCGTCGACGGCGGCGTCGAGGGAGTCGAGCCATTCCTGGGTCTCTTCAGGATCGAAGTCCGGGACCTGGCTCGGAAGGCCGCCAATGATGATCGGGTTGCGATCGGATCCGGAAGCCACGCTGTTCCTTCGCTGTTCGGTGGTGCTCTTCGGGGCCTGTATGCGGGGAACGTACCCCCGGGGCGGCTGCTGTACGCCGCCTCCATCGTGTACCGCGAGGAGCCGGACGTCATCTCTACTGTGGGGTAACACGAGGTTCCGGGACGCCGTGTCCGGGCACCAGTACCAGCAGCGCGAGAGCAGTCCTGCCCAAACCGCAACCATACGCCCAACCCGGCCAAGCGTTCCCAAAGCCCGTTCGAATCCGAATGGCGGAGCGAAACGGCATAAGCTGAGGAAGGACGTAAAGGGTCCGGACACCATTTCCGGCCCCGCAGGAGACATGCCGGTAGTTGCGGCGACGTGGCATGGAACGTCACCGTTTAGGCGGTCTCGGACGCCGGGTACTTGCGCGATTCGCCGAGCCCGTGTGGACTACGGCCAATGCCCCGCGCACGCGCGTGGCTGAAGCATTTTCCGAAACATGATCAGGAGGCAACCCGTGAGCGCGACCGCGGACCACGCGGAGGAACGGACCAACACGGCCGCAAGGCTTGGGTTCGAACCCGGACAGGTGGTCCAGGAGATCGGCTACGACGACGACGTCGAGCAGGAGCTCCGTGAGGGCATTGAGGCCACAATCGGCCAGGAACTCGTCGACGAGGACTACGACGACGTCGCTGACGTCGTCCTGCTCTGGTTCCGTGACGAGGACGGCGACCTTACGGACGCGCTGGTGGATGCCATTGGTCTGATCGAGGACGGTGGGGCGGTCTGGCTGCTGACGCCCAAGACCGGCCGCGACGGATACGTCGAACCGAGCGACATCAACGAGGCTGCCCAGACAGCTGGTCTCGCCCAGACCAAGAGCATCAGCGCGGGCAAGGACTGGACGGGCAGCCGTCTGGTCACTCCCAAGGGGGCCCCGGCCAAGCGCTGAGAGCTCTTTCACCACCTGGGCCCCCGACGGCATCGCGCCGCCGGGGGCCTTCGTACGCGCGGGTGCGGACCTGCCCAGGTCCCGCCGGGGACGCTGCGTAGGGTGGGTGTCACCCGGACGGCCCAGGCCGGGGAAGTGTGACGTTCGTGAAGGGATGCGTTGTACATGACGATCGAGGTCGGCACGAAGGCTCCGGAATTCGAGCTGAAGGACAACCACGGGCGCACCGTGAAGCTCTCGGACTTCCGCGGTGAGAAGAACGTGGTGCTGCTCTTCTACCCCTTCGCCTTCACCGGTGTCTGCACGGGGGAGCTGTGTGCGCTCCGCGACGAGCTGCCCACGTTCGAGAACGACGACACCCAGCTGCTCGCCGTCTCCAACGACTCGATCCACACTCTGCGTGTCTTCGCCGAGCAGGAGGGCCTGGAGTACCCGCTGCTCTCGGACTTCTGGCCGCACGGGGAGACCTCGCGGGCGTACGGCGTCTTCGACGAGGACAAGGGCTGCGCGGTGCGCGGCACGTTCATCATCGACAAGGAGGGCGTGGTCCGCTGGACCGTCGTCAACGGCCTGCCGGACGCGCGTGACCTGAACGACTACATCAAGGCACTCGACGCGATCTGATCCGGCCCGACCGGATACGGCTTGTACGGGATCCGGGGTTTGCGACCTGCCGGATCCGGGGATCTCCTGGCGGCGACCGGCCAAAAGCCTGTTTTGGCCGGGAACCGGTCACTAGGATCCAATCGTTGATCCGATGCCAACGCACGACGGGGGCGCTGGTGTCTGCCGGCCCTCTCAAAACTTTTGGAGGACTCGTGGGAGTCAGCCTCAGCAAGGGCGGCAACGTCTCGCTGACCAAGGCCGCGCCGAACCTGACCGCGGTCATCGTGGGTCTGGGCTGGGATGCCCGGACGACCACCGGCGGTGACTTCGACCTCGACGCCAGCGCGCTGCTGACGAACGCCGAGGGCAAGGTCGGCAGCGACGGGAATTTCGTCTTCTTCAACAACCTCAAGAGCCCCGACGGCTCGGTCGAGCACACCGGTGACAACCTCACCGGTGAGGGCGAGGGCGACGACGAGGTCATCAAGGTCAACCTGGCCGGTGTCCCGGCCGACGTCGACAAGATCGTCTTCCCGGTCTCGATCTACGAGGCCGAGAGCCGTCAGCAGAGCTTCGGCCAGGTCCGCAACGCGTACATCCGCGTGGTGAACCAGGCTGACAACAGCGAGCTCGCCCGCTACGACCTGAGCGAGGACGCCTCGACGGAGACCGCCATGGTCTTCGGCGAGCTCTACCGCAACGGCGCGGAGTGGAAGTTCCGTGCCATCGGCCAGGGGTATGCCTCGGGTCTGCGCGGCATCGCGCAGGACTTCGGCGTCAACGTCTGAGCCGGTCCGGAGAATCCTCCGGACACCCGCAGCTCCATCGCGTCCGGCGCCGCACCATGTGCGGCGCCGGACGCGCTCGGCAGAGCGCCCCGCGTCCGTCAGGCGCCCTGCCGGGCCGCGATACCGTCCATCGACTCGGGGAGGACACACCATGGGCGTCACGCTCGCCAAGGGAGGCAATGTCTCCCTCTCCAAGGCCGCACCCAATCTCACTCAGGTGCTGGTCGGGCTCGGCTGGGACGCACGATCCACGACGGGAGCCGACTTCGACCTCGACGCCAGCGCACTGCTGTGCCAGTCGGGCCGGGTCCTCGGCGACGAGTGGTTCGTGTTCTACAACAACCTCACCAGCCCCGACGGCTCCGTCGAGCACACCGGCGACAACCTCACGGGGGAGGGCGACGGCGACGACGAGTCCGTCATCGTGAACCTCACGCAGGTGCCGGCGCACTGCGACAAGATTCTTTTCCCGGTTTCGATCCATGAAGCCGACAATCGTGGGCAGACATTCGGTCAGGTGGCCAATGCCTTCATCCGCGTGGTGAACCAGGCGGACGGCCAGGAGCTGGCGCGGTACGACCTCAGCGAGGACGCGTCGACGGAGACGGCGATGATCTTCGGTGAGCTCTACCGCTACGGCGGCGAGTGGAAATTCCGTGCAGTCGGACAGGGGTACGCGTCAGGGCTGCGGGGCATCGCTCTAGACTTCGGGGTCAACGTTTCGTAAAGCCGCGCACGGCGCGGGGGAGCCCCGTACTCAACCGGGGGAGACCCGTTACATACACGATGGGGTAGCCAGTGCTTCTGAAAACCTTCGGCTGGTCGTTCGCGGTTACCGCGCTCGGCCTGGTCGCAGCGGTGTTCTACGGGGGGTGGCAGGCATTCGGCGTCGTCGCGATCCTGTCGGTCCTCGAGATCTCGCTGTCCTTCGACAACGCGGTGATCAACGCCGGAATCCTGAAGAAGATGAGTGCCTTCTGGCAGAAGATCTTCCTCACCGTCGGCGTGCTCATCGCGGTCTTCGGTATGCGGCTGGTCTTCCCTGTCGTGATCGTGGCCATCAGTGCCCAGCTGGGGCCCATCGAGGCCATCGACCTCTCGTTCAACGACCCTGACAGGTACAAGGAACTGGTGACGGACGCTCACCCGTCCATCGCCGCCTTCGGCGGAATGTTCCTGCTCATGATCTTCCTCGACTTCATCTTCGAGGACCGTGACATCCAGTGGCTGCGCTGGATCGAGCGTCCGCTCGCCAAGCTCGGCAAGGTCGACATGCTGTCGGTCTGTGTCGCGCTGATCGTCCTGATGATCGCGGCCATGACCTTCGCGACCCACGCGCACCAGCACGGTGGCGGGCACGCCGACAAGGCGGAGACCGTCATGCTCTCCGGCATCGCGGGTCTGATCACCTATCTCGTGGTCGGCGGTCTCTCCGGATTCTTCGAGAACAAGCTCGAGGAGGAGGAGGAGCGCGAGCACGAGGCCGAGGAAGAGGCCAGGAAGTCCGGCAAGTCACCCTCCGCGGTGGTCCTCGCGGGCAAGGCCGCCTTCTTCATGTTCCTCTACCTCGAGGTCCTCGACGCGTCCTTCTCGTTCGACGGTGTCATCGGCGCCTTCGCCATCACCAACGAGATCGTGCTGATGGCGCTCGGCCTCGGTATCGGCGCCATGTACGTCCGTTCGCTCACCGTGTACCTGGTCCGCCAGGGCACCCTGGACGACTACGTCTACCTGGAGCACGGCGCGCACTACGCGATCGGCGCCCTCGCGGTCATCCTGCTCGTCACCATCCAGTACGAGATCAACGAGCTCATCACCGGTTCCGTCGGGGTCATCCTGATCGGCTGGTCCTTCTGGTCCTCGGTGCGGCGCAACAAGGCGATCGCTGCGGCAGGCGGCGACGGCTCCGATTCCAAGGCGGAAGTGTCCTCCGGGGTGTGACCCGGTAGGGATTGAGGAACGCTCTCTCTGCGGGGCGGCCACGGTGGCGGTGCTCCGGGGAACACCCGGACCCGGCCCGGAGGCCGCCCCGCAGTGACGTGCGGGGCGTGTGAGCCGCAGGTGCGGGGTCGGGCGGTACTACCGATACATATGGGGGTTGGGATGGCCTTCTGGGACGGCCTGTTTCCGCGGCGGGCCGCGCAGTTCGAGTCGGGTAACTCCGCGACGAACTCGATCGTGCTCTCCAAGCGCAACGCCACGGTCTCGCTGAACAAGCAGGGCGCCCTGTCGGGCAACCTGCGCGTCAACCTGTCGTGGCGGATGCGTACGTCGGACTTCGGCGGAAGGTCGCGGCAGAGCGGCCGGCTGCTGCATCCGCTGAAGCTCTTCCAGCCCGACGTGGTCCAGGCGCACACCCAGGGCATGGTCAACGTGGACCTGGACCTGGGCTGCATGTACGAACTGGCGGACGGCACCAAGGGCGTGGTGCAGCCCCTGGGCAACCTCATCGGCGACCTGAACGCGCCGCCGTACATCAGGCTCAGCGGGGACGACCGCTTCGGGGCGCCGTCGGGCGAGACCGTCTACGTGAACCTCGACAAGCGCGACGAGCTCAAGCGCCTGCTGTTCTTCGTGTACATCTACGACCAGACCCCGGCCTTCGACCGTACGCACGCCAAGGTGACGCTCTATCCGGGCAACGGCCCGCGCATCGAGATCGAGCTGGACGAACGGGCCCCGCAGGCCCGCTCCTGCGCGGTGTTCACGGTGGAGAACGTCAAGGGCGAGCTGATCGTGCGCCGCGAGGTGAAGTTCGTGTACGGCTTCCAGTCGGAGCTGGACCGGATGTACGGCTTCGGCATGCAGTGGGGACGCGGCTACAAGACGCGGGCCTGAGTGCGCACCGTGAAGGGCGGCCGCGCCTCCGGTTCACGACCGGAGGAACTGCGGGCCCTGCGGAGGGAGCACGAAATTCGGGTCCGCGGCGTGCGCCGCCGCCGCGGCGGGCTGCGGATAGCCGTACGCCGGCTGCGCCGGGGCGGGCTGCGGGTAGCCGTAGGCGGGCTGGGGCGCCACGGACGGCTGCGGGTAGCCGTACGCGGGCTGCTGGTGCTGGACCGTGGCCTGGGAGTCGGGCGTGGGCGCCGTGGCCTCAGGGACGGACGGGGCGGGTGCGGACGCCTCGGGGGTGCTGGGCACGGCCGCAGGGCCGGGCTCGGAGGCGGCTTCCGCCTCGTCCACCGAGATCCCGAAGGCGGTGGCCAGCCCGACGAGGCCCGTCGGGTAGCCCTGCCCCACCGCCCGGAACTTCCAGCCGTCGCCGCGCCGGTACAACTCGCCGCAGATGACGGCGGTCTCCTCGCCGGTCTCCGCACGCACATCGAACACCGCGAGTGGCTCACCGTCGGCGGACGCCGCGTCGTACAGCGATATCCGCAGGTCCGTCACGCGTTCGAACGCCTCTTCGTCGCAGGACGCGGCGATGACCACCTGCTCCACGGAGGGGTCGAGCGCGGACAGGTCCGCCTCGATCGTGTCCGTGAGCCCTTCGGGGGCGCTGCGCTTGGGCAGACGCCGTACGAGGCCCGACGGGTGCCGTGGCTGGTTGTAGAAGACGAAGTCCTCGTCGGAACGCACCTGCCCGGAGGGGCCGATCAGCAGGGCGGAGGCGTCCACATCAGGGACCCCGGCGCCCGGGGTCCATCGCAGCACGGCCCGTACGGCCATGGCGTCGAGAGGGACGTTCGAGCCCTTCAGCATCGCGTGCGTCATGGCGGTCATCCTGCCTGCTGGGGTGGTGTCCGGACAACGCGGGGGTACGAACCAGTAGGCCAGGCAGGGTTCGCGAGGGGCACGCAGGCGCGCCGCGCGGGGTGCCGGATACGCCGGGGACACCTGAAGTTCATAGGGACGGGGAACCGGCGACACCTCCCCGAACGTACTATTACCGGCCATACCTTTATCCGCTCCATCAGGCAGTACGGGGGAATCACATGCGTCATTTCGGGCATATCTCGCCCGCTGTCCGGGAGAGTCTGTTCTTCAGGGAGCCGTGTGCATTCGACGCGGATTCCTCCTCCCGCCTGCTGTCCACGGCCCTGGGGGCCACGCTCTACAGCCCCGCGACCCGGCCGAGGCTGGCCGACGACGTGATCAAGCAGGGCGGGCAGGGAGTGGTCTCCATGGTGCTCTGCCTGGAGGATTCCATCGACGACGCCGAAGTGGTCGGTGCCGAGGCCAACCTGGTCCGGCAGTTCGCCGACCTCGAGGCGCGGGACGCCGATGTGCCGCTGCTCTTCATCAGGGTCCGCGAGCCGGAGCAGATCTCCGACCTCGTACGGCGGCTCGGCAACTCCGTCCGATTGTTGTCCGGATTCGTACTTCCGAAATTCACGGAGGAGCGGGGTGAGCTCTTCCTGGAGGCGCTCACCGCGGCCGAAGCGAGCGGAGGGCACCGGCTTTTCGCGATGCCCGTCCTCGAATCGCCCGAGCTGCTGCACCTGGAGACCAGGGGCGAGACCCTGCGGGGAATCTCCCGCACCGTCGACAAGTACCGCGACCGGGTCCTGGCGCTGCGGCTCGGTGTCACCGACTTCTGCTCCGCCTACGGTCTGCGCCGGGCCCCCGACATGACGGCGTACGACGTCCAGATCGTCGGTGCCGTCATCGGCGACGTCGTCAACGTGCTGGGCCGGTCGGACGGCACCGGCTTCACCATCACCGGGCCCGTGTGGGAGTACTTCCGGCTCCAGGAGCGGATGTTCAAGCCCCAGCTGCGCCGCAGCCCCTTCATGGGCCAGGCCGAGGAGCTGCGCACCGCGCTCATCGAGCACGACCTCGACGGGCTGTTGCGTGAGATCGAGCTGGACCGGGCCAACGGCCTGCTCGGCAAGACCTGCATCCATCCGTCGCACGTCCTGCCCGTGCACGCGCTGTCGGTCGTCAGCCACGAGGAGTACAGCGACGCGCAGGACATCCTGCGGCCGGAGCGGGGCGGCGGCGGGGTGCTGCGCTCCGCGTACACGAACAAGATGAACGAAGTGAAGCCCCACCGCGCCTGGGCCGAGCGGACCCTGCTGCGGGCCGACGTCTTCGGCGTGGCCCGCGAGGACGTCGGCTTCGTGGAGCTCCTGGCCGCCGGCGTGACGGCCTGAGCGCGGACATGGGCGTATGCGGGCGAGCGGACGAGCAGATACGGGAAGAAGAGGCAGTGGACGTGGAGTGGTCGGGTAACTGGGTCGCGGAGCGCCTCGGGGTCGAGCTCGTCGGCGACGGGGAGCTCCGGGAGCTGCTGGGCCTGGCCCTGCGCCGAAATCCGAAGCGGGCCCATCTGCTCGTGTCGAACGTCCTGGGCAAGCACGTGCCGCAGCGGCCGTCCGTCGTCCACGGCGTGGGCTTCGAGCTCGGCGAACGGGTGCGGAACCTGCTGGGGGAGGAGGAGGCCCGCCGTGCGGTCGTCCTCGGCTACGCGGAGACGGCCACGGGTCTCGGCCACGCCGTCGCGGACGGGCTCGGGGTGGCTCCGTACCTCCACTCGACCCGGCGCCCCGTCGCGGGCGTCGCACAGGCCGGCGGCTTCGAGGAGGCGCACTCGCACGCCACCTCCCATCTGCTGCTGCCCGAGGACCCCGACCTGCTGAGCGCGTCGGCGGAGGGCTCGCCGCTGGTCCTGGTCGACGACGAGTTCTCCACCGGCAACACCGTGCTGAACACCATCCGGGCCCTCCACGCGCGCTACCCCCGGGACCGGTACGTCATCGTCGCCCTGGTGGACATGCGCTCCGAGGCCGACCAGGGGCGGCTCGCGGAATTCGCCGAGGAGATCGGTGCGCGCGTCGACCTGGTGGCCCGCGCCCGGGGCACCGTGCGCCTGCCCGACGGAGTCCTGGAGAAGGGCCGGGACCTGGTGGCCGCGCACGAAGCCGGACATGCGCCGGACGAGCCCCCCGCGCCACGGACCGTCCCCGCACGGGTCGCCCTGGACTGGCCGGCCGGCGTACCCGACGGCGGGCGCCACGGCTTCACCCCCGCCCACCGCGCGGCCCTGGAAGCCGCTCTGCCGGGCATGGCCGCCCGGATCGCCGACGCCGTGGGCGACGCCCGCAGGGTGCTCGTCCTCGGCTTCGAGGAGCTGATGTACGCGCCCCTGCGGCTCGCCACCGCGCTGGAGGACGCCACCACGGCCGAGGTGCGCTACTCCACCACCACCCGCTCACCCGTCCTCGCCGTCGACGACCCCGGCTACGCCATACGCAGCCGCCTCGTCTTCCCCGCCCACGACGACCCCGCCGACGGTCCGGGCGACCGGTACGCGTACAACGTCGCGGGCGCGGGCTTCGACGCCGTCGTCGCGGTGGTCGACTCCGCCGGCGACACCCCCGCCCTGCACGCTCCGGACGGGCTGCTGGCCCGGCTCGCCGGCCACACCGACCAGGTCGTGCTCGCGGTCGTCCCCTCGTACGTGCCGACCTCACACAGGCAGGAAGCCGCCATGCTGCCCGAACCCCTCCGGGGACCCGCCTTCTCCTCCTACGCTGCGGACGACGTCGGCTGGCTGCTCCAGGACCTCTCCGACACGGCCCTGGAAGCCCCCACCGAGGAGCGCGAGGAGGCGATCCAGAGCGGCGGCGCGCACTACGCCGAGTCGCTGCCCGTCGAGTACCAGCCCAGCCCCCGGTACCAGGAGCTGTTCAAGGCGGCCCTGGACACCTCGGCGGCCCGTATCGCCCGGGCCGTCGGCACCGTCACCGAGACCGTCCTGGCGGAGAGGGGCCCCCGCCCCGTCCTGGTCTCCCTCGCCCGCGCCGGCACCCCCGTCGGGGTCCTCATGCGCCGATGGGCCCAGCACCGGCACGGCCTCGACCTGCCGCACTACGCCGTCTCCATCGTCCGGGGCCGCGGCATCGACGCCAACGCCCTGCGCTGGCTGGCCGCCCACCACGACCCGGCGGACGTCGTCTTCGTCGACGGCTGGACCGGGAAGGGCGCCATCACCCGCGAACTCGCCGCAGCACTGGAGGAGTTCGGCGGCTTCAACCCGGAGATCGCCGTACTGGCCGACCCGGGCGGCTGCGTACGGACGTACGGGACGCGCGAGGACTTCCTCATCCCGTCCGCCTGCCTCAACTCCACGGTGTCCGGGCTGATCTCCCGTACGGTCCTGCGCTCCGACCTGGTCGGGCCGCACGACTTCCACGGCGCGAAGTTCTACAGCGAGCTCGCCGACGCCGACGTCTCCGGCCTCTTCCTGGACACGGTCGCCGCCCGCTTCGACGAGGTCGGCGACGCGGTGGACGCGGAGGCGAAGGGGTTGCTCGCCGCGGACCGCGCCCCCACCTGGGAGGGCTGGGCCGCTGTCGAACGCATCAGCGAGGAGTACGGCATCCACGACGTGAACCTGGTCAAGCCTGGTGTCGGCGAGACGACCCGGGTGCTGCTGCGCCGCGTTCCCTGGAAGATCCTGGCCAAGCGGGGGGCCGGCGCCGACCTCGACCACGTACGGCTGCTCGCCGAGCAGCGCGGCGTCCCGGTCGAGGAGGTCGGAGAACTCCCGTACACCTGCGTCGGGTTGATCCACCCCAAGTACACCCGCGGTGCCACCGGCGCGGACGGCACGGCGGTGACGGCGAAGTGAGCGACACCGTGAACACGCCTGACGACGCGACCACGGCCACCCCCGGGGACGGCCCCTTGGCGCTGGTGGCCAGCGACCTGGACCGCACCCTCATCTACTCGGCGGCATCCCTCCAGCTGACCATGCCGGACGAGCAGGCCCCCCGCCTGCTCTGCGTGGAGGTGTACGGCGGCGCGCCCCTCTGCTACATGACGGAGACGGCCGCCGCACTGCTCGACCAGCTGGCCCGCACCACGGTGTTCGTCCCGACCACCACCAGGACCCGGGAGCAGTACGGCCGCATCCACCTGCCCGGACCCGCCCCCCGGTACGCCATCTGTGCCAACGGCGGACACATCCTGGTCGACGGCGTCTCCGACCCGGACTGGCAGGACCACGTGGCCCGCCGGATCGCCGGCGAGTGCGCCTCCCTCGGCGAGGTCCGTGCCCACCTCCAGGCGGCGGGCGACCCCTCCTGGCTGCTCAAGGAACGGGTCGCCGAAGATCTCTTCGCCTACCTCGTCGTCGACCGCGGAGCCCTCCCCGAGGGCTGGGTCAAGGAGCTGACCGCCTGGGCGGACACCAAGGGATGGACCGTCTCGCTCCAGGGCCGCAAGATCTACGCCGTGCCCAAGCCGCTCACCAAGAGTGCCGCCATGCACGAGGTGGCCCGCCGCAGCGGTGCCACGCTGACGCTCGCCGCCGGGGACTCGCTCCTGGACGCCGACCTCCTGCTCGCCGCCGACCGGGCGTGGCGCCCGGGCCACGGTGAGCTGGCCGACTGCGGCTGGGGCGCACCCAACACCGAGGTGCTCCGGGAGCGGGGCGGGGCCGCGGGTGAGGAGATCCTCCGCCGCTTCCTGCGCGCCGCCGACCCCCTGCGGGTGAATTGCTGAGCACTCGCGGGCGATCTTCGGCAAGCTGGTCGGGCCGCCGACCGGAGGAGATGCTCATGACCAAGGGCAACAACACCAAGATCACCGACGAGCTGTACGCGTACACACTGGCTCACAACCCTCCGCTGGACGAGGTGCAGCGCGAGCTCGTGGAGACCACGTACGCCGAGCTGCCCGACCACGCGGGTATGCAGTCCGCACAGGAGCAGGGCCCGCTGCTCGCCTTCCTCGTCGGGCTGACGGGGGCCCGGCACATCGTGGAGGTCGGCACCTTCACGGGCTTCTCGGCCCTGTCGATGGCCCGGGCGCTGCCCGCGGACGGCGTGCTGATCGCCTGCGACATCTCCGAGGAGTGGACGGCGTACGGCCGCGAGGCATGGGAGAAGGCCGGCGTCGCCGACCGGATCGACCTGCGGATCGCGCCTGCCCTGGACACCCTGCGCGCGATGCCGGCCGAGCCGCACATCGACATGGCCTACCTGGACGCGGACAAGGGCAGCTACATCGCGTACTGGGAGGAGCTGGTCCCGCGACTCCGCCCCGGCGGGCTCGTCGTCACCGACAACGTGCTCTTCCACGGAGGCGTCACCGACCCGCTGGCGACCGGGGCCACGGCCGCCATCAGGGGGTTCAACGACCATGTCCGAGCCGACGACCGGATGGAGAGCGTCATGCTGACGGTGGCGGACGGGCTGACGCTCTCGCGCAAGAAGTAGCGGGACCGCCCCGGTGGGGGCAGGCCGGGGGTCAGCCGCAGCAACCCCCACCGCAGCAGCCGCCACCGCCGCCGCCCGAGGGTGCGGCAGCGGGCGCGGAGGACGCCGAGCCGCCGCCCACCGCCACGGTGGAGAGCAGCTTCACGGTGTCCTCGTGCCCGGCAGGGCAGGAGGCGGGATCGGATGACTCGGCCATCGGGCGGCTGAGTTCGAACGTCTCGCCGCAGGGGCGGCAGCGGTACTCGTAACGAGGCATGGCCCCAGATTAGAGCCTCTTCCCCTTCGCGACCTCGGGCATCGGGGCACGGGAGCGGCGCTCCTCCCTCGCCACCTGCTCGGGGTGGCGGGCGCGCCAGTACGGATTGTCGTGGGGCAGGCCGCCGGTGACCCTCCCGTACATGCCGAACAGCATCAGCAGCAGCCCGACCACGAAGCTGAAGATCACGTTCTGCATGTGGAACGCCAGAAAATTCGCGCTGCTGTCCAGCAGGGCCAGATTCACGAACCCGCTGAGGATGAAGGCGATGCCCAGGACCATGTTCAGCGTCGAGGCGAAGTTCCCGCCGATGACCATGCCGACGAAGAGCAGCAGCCCGACACCGATGGACAGGATGCTCAGCGCACCGTTGGTGTTGAGGCCCGCCACCGTGTCGCCGCCGGTGTCGAAGAAGCCGATACGGTCGATGAGCCCCAGGATCCCGAAGGCGACGAGCAGCAGGCCCATCAGGCCCGCGCCCACCCGGTAGACCCGGCTGAGGCGGTGGTCGACGGGCAGGTGGTCGTCGAGGACGGCCTTGCGGCGGGCGGGCCTGCCGGGCCGGCGCGTGGGATGCAGGACGTGAGTGGCCATGACGGCCTCCTTCGGCCGAGTGCGGCCAGGGACGCCTCAGCGGAAGCCGCTGCGTACCTCCAGGATCGGCCCACGGGCGGCCGGGGACAACTCAGCCCCTGTCCGCGGACTACGGCGCGCTCAGGTGCCGCCGCCCAGCTCCTCGCGGATCGCGGAGACCACACGGGTCGCCGTCTGCCGCACGGCCTCGGTCTCCGTGAGGAAGTGCCAGTAGTCGGGGTGGCGCCCGTCCAGCCCCTCGATCGCCCGCTCCAGCCGCGCCACGGCGTCGTCCAGCGGGCGGGCATGACGCGGGTCGGGCGTGTTGCGCCCGGCCATGGCGAGGCGCTGGGCGTCCCGGATCGCGAACCGGGTGCGGTCGATCTCCGCCTGCGGATTCTTCGCCACCGCGTCGAGCCGCTGCAGCCGGTCCCCGGCGGCGGACACCGCCTCGTCGGTCGCGTTGAGCAGCGCCCGGACCGTAGTCAGCCGGGACGTCGCATCCGGCCAGCGCTGCTCGGACCGTGCCTCGGCGGCCTCCGCCAGCTTCGCCTCGGCCTGCCGGACGTTGACCGCCGCCTGCTCGGGGACCGGCTGCAGGTCCTGCCAGCAGGCGGCCGAGAAGCGCCGCCGCAGCTCGCTGAGCACCGGCTCGACCTGCCCGGCGCGCGTGGTCAGCGCCTGGGCCCGGGTGCGCAGCGACACCAGCCTGCGGTCGATCTCGGCGGCCCGCTCGGGAAGTTGGGCCGCCTCCGCACGGATCGCCTCGGCGTCCCGCAGCACCTTGTCCGCACGCTGCAGGGTCTCCGCCACACCGTGCTGTCCCGCGCCCTGGTTGAGCTTCGTCAGCTCCGGGGCGAGGGCCGCGAGCCGGGCCGCGAGATCGTCCGCCCGCAGCCCTGACGCGCGCACCGCGTCCAGCGCGTTGCTCGCGGCGAGCAACGCCTGGCGGCCCCGCTCCACAGCGGGAGCGAGCCGCGCGAGCTGGGTCTCCGCACTGCTGAGCAGCGTCCCGAGCCCCTGGGCGAACCGGTCGAGCTCACCCTTCACCCGCACGAGATCGTCCTTGGCCCGGGTCAGCTGGGTCCGCGCACCTGCCGCCGCCGAAGGCTCCAGATCGTCCCGGTCGAGGTCATGGGCGTCGACCGCGGTGATGTACTCGTGGCTGACCTCGTCGATCCGCCGGCCCAGCGCCGCGAAGTCGTCCGCGGCCTTGCGGGCGCGGGACGAACTGTCCACGGCGGTGATCGTCTCGATCGAGATCCGCAGATCGCGCTGAGCGGTGTCCAGCTCGTAGAAGGCGGCAGCCGCCGCGTCCTTCGCAGCCTGCGCGTCGGCGCGCTGATTCTCCCCGCGCCCCCCGAACCAACGGCGCGTACCCCCGCCCGCGAAGGCGCCTGGCAGCGCGGCGACGATCAGGGGGACCGGCAGCAGCATCAGCACCAGGACGTCCCTGACGGCGGAACCAACACTCGCTTTCGCCTGCGGCCGCGTGTGTGTCGCCGTCACATCCCTCTCCCGTGCCGATTCGCCCTGCCCGGTTCATTCTCGCACCAGTTAGGACGAACGCACGGGCCGGTTAGTTCGCACTTCGGACGGTGACTTCACCGTTGTCGCTGCGCGCCTTCACCACGTGCTTGCTGCTTTCGCTGCGGGGCACCTTGACGGAGACGTCACCGTTGTCGGCCTCGGCGGACACCGCGTACGCACTCTCCCCGGCCGGCAGGTCGATGGAGATGCTCCCGTTGTCACTCACCGTGTCCACCAGGTTCGGGACCCGGGTGAACCCGATGCGCACCGACCCGTTGTCCGAACGGGCGATCACCGAACTCCCCGAGATCCGCTCGGCCTCGACGGAGCCGTTGTCGGAGTGCAGCTCCAGCGGCCCGGAGATGTCACGCACGTCGACGCCGCCGTTGTCGGCGGAGATCTTGAGCGGGGCACCGAAGCCGGCCGCGGTGACCTTCCCGTTGTCCCCCTGCACGGTCAGGGCCAGCCCGCGGGGCACCTTCACCTCATGGTGCGCCTCGCAGTCGCTGATCACCGCCCGGCACTTCACCTCGAGCCGCAGCTCGTCCCCCTCGAGCTTCCACACGGGATCCGGCCCACTGCCCAGCACGACCCACCCGTCGACCCGGCGGGTGACCTCGATCTGCTCCACGTCGGCGGGCACGAGATCCAGGGTCGAGTTCTCGGCGTCGATGGTGAGCGAGTCCCCACTGAAGGCGAACGACTTGTGCTCGGCGGCAGCGTCCTCCGCGTCCGCACTCCCACAGCCACTGAGCGCGGCCACGAGGAGCGCGGTCCCGGCGGCGGCCACGAGTGCGTCGGTGCGTCGTGTACGGATGGTCATGGTGTCGGGTCCCCCTGAGAGCGCCGGCGATGTGGCCCCACCGTATGTACGGGCGCACCCTCACGACGATCCGGACGGCTACCGTCTCAGGGGTGGGGGTAACCCCCGTACGCGGGTCCGGGGCCCCGGCCGTGCCCGGCGGGAACCGGATTGCCGCCGGGGGGCGTGGGCCATGTAACCTGTTGCCTCATCCACGGGTGCGTAGCTCAGGGGTAGAGCGCTGCTCTTACAAAGCAGATGTCGGCGGTTCGAAACCGTCCGCGCCCACCAGCACAAAGGCCCCCAACCGATCATGGTTGGGGGCCTTTGACATCCATCAACAGGCGCGGTCACCCACGGTCGGGACCTGCCGCTTCAGCATGCGGTCCAGGTGACTCACGGCCTCGCGCTGCGTGTCCTGGACGACGTGGGCGTAGATGTTCATCGTGACCGCGATCTGACTGTGCCCGAGGATCTCCATCACGACGCGGGGCGGGACCCCGGCCGCGGTCAGCAGAGTCGCGCAGCCGTGCCGGGCGTCGTGCAGCCGGATCACGCGAAGTCCGGCGGCTCCAGCGACCCGGGTGAACGAGCGGTACAGGTTGCGGGGCTCGATCGGCCGGCCGGTGCGGGTGGTGAAGACGTAGCCGGTCTCGTCCCACTGGTCACCGGCAGCTTCACGCAGAGCAGCTTGCCGGAGTCGTTCCCAGCGGAGCGGCGCCACGCACAGGGCAGGCAGGGGGAGTGTCTGCTTCCTGCGGCGCCCTTTGGAATCGTCCTCGTACGCCTCGCCGCGGACGCGCTGGCGCTGGGTACGAACTCGGATCTCCCGCTTGTCGAGGTCTACGTTCTCCCACCGCAGGCCGACGATCTCACCGCGACGGAAGCCGAGCGCGATGGCGAGGACGAAGGCCGCGTAGAGCGGGTCCTTCCGGGCGGCGGTGAGAAAGGACAGGGTCTCGTCGAGCGACCAGGGCGACAGATCCCGGGGTGTGGCGGGCGGAGGCTCCACCAGGGTGGCCACGTTCCGTATGACCAGTTCTTCGCGGCACGCAGCGGTCAGGGCGGTGCGTAGGACGCGGTGGGACTCCTTGGCGGTCGCCGCGGTGGTCTGCTGCTCCAGGCGGACGAGGAAGCGCCGGACGTCAGCGACGCTCAGCGATTCGAGGCGCTTCGAGCCGAGCATGGGCACGAGGTAGAGGCGGATGTGTGTCTCGTACTTCGCGTAGGTCGTGCGCTTGCGGCGCGGCTTGATGATGTTCTCTAACCAGTACGGCAGCCACTCCGAGAGCTTGGCCGACCGCGTGGGCACGGGCACGCCCTGGTCCACCTTGGCCAGCAGGTCGCGCCGCTTGGTGTCACATTCGGCCCAGGTCTTGCCGTAGGCGAACTTGCGGGCGCGGGTGCCGTCCGGCTGAAGGACGTAGACGGCGGCTTGGTAGCGGCCGTCCTTGCGCTTGGTGATGGTGCCCGCGCCGTTCGGGTTGCGCTTGCGCTGAGGAGGCATCAGGCAGCCGCCTCGATCTCGTTGACGATGAAGTCCCGTATGGCGTCGGCAGGGATGCGCCGGGACCGGCCGATGGTGATGGAGGCCAGTCGGCGTGAGCGGATCAGGTCGTAGACGGTGGAGCGTCCGAGCTTGAGCCGTGCCATGACCTCGGGGACGGTGAGCAGTTCGGCGGTGGCGGTGGTCATGCTTCGACTCCTTCCGGGTCGGGTGCGACGGAGGCGGCGAGCCATTCCTCGCCGCGGGTGAGGCCGGTTCCGGCGAAGGTCCAGTAGGCGAGGACAAGGGTGGTGTCGTGGCTGTCCGGGTCGGCCGGCACGGGGGCTCGGTCGCCGTGGGCGATGGCGGCTTGGAGGCGTCGCCATTCGGCGCGAGCGGTGCGGAGGGCGCCGAGGGTGGTGGAGTAGCGGCGGGTTTTGGTGGAGAAGTGGCCCCGGAAGCCGAGCATGTGGGCCCAGGCGCGGAGGCGGAGGTCTGCGAGGTCTTTGCGTGCCCCGAGGGTCCAGGCGGTGCGGATCATCTGGCGGGCGTGTTCGGTGAGGGGCATCTGGGCGAGTTCGGCGAGGAACTTCAACGGGCGATCGAGGGTGCCGGTCGCGGTCTCTGCTCCCTTGGTGGCGTACTTGGCGATGTAGGCGGCGACGGCTCGTTCGGTCAGCTCAGTGCTGCCGTCGAAGTCGGCGGAGTGGATGGGGCGGATGTCGAGCTGTCGGCCGAAGGCGAAGGTGTGGGTACGGCCGTGGAGAGCTGGTCCGGGGACGTCCGCGGCGGCGGATGCGGCGCGGATGGCGTCGGCGAGGAGGTCTGGGGTTGCCCAGGCCGGGGGAGGGGTGTCGCCGCCTTCGGGGCCGTCCAGGCGGATCACGGCGTGGAAGTGGATGGCGCCGCGGCGCTGGTACTCGGCGACTTTGGCGAAGGAGACGCGGGCGTGTTCCTTGAAGGCGCGTTGGCTGAGTCCGGCGCGCTTGGCGACTTCCCGGCGCAGGTAGATGGAGAAGCGGGCCCAGATCTTCGAGGCGTGAGCGTTCCAGAGCACGGCTGCTTCGTAGTCGTAGCTGGCAGGGTCCAGCGGGGTGCCTAGCTCGGGTGCTGTGTCGGGGTGTTGGGTGCCGCAGCGGCAGCGCCCGTTGGAGGGGCGGTTGTGGACGGGGCCGAAGCCGGGGGCGGTGAAGGTGGCGAAGACGCGGGGGTGGGTGGCGACGCGTTCGGGAGTGCCTTTGCCGCCACGGAGTCCCGCGGTAATGAGCTGGTACGTATCGCGCCGGTAGGTCTCTGCGCAGGCCGGGCAGCGGGTGGCGCGGCGGTTGTTGCAGCGGACCAGGAGGTTCCCGGCGGGCAGGTCCGACGAGGTGAGTTCGTGCAGGACTTCGCCGGTGGCGGGGTGCACCTCGGTGTGCTGGCCGTCGAGACGGATCGGGGTGGTGCAGCCGCCGAGGCCGCGCAGCTGGCGCATGAGGCCGGGCATGATGCCCAGGCTGGCGAGGAAGGCGAGTTCGCCCACCGGGGGCCGTGTGGTCGTCGTGGTCATTGTGGAGTCCTCCTCTCGAAACGCAGAGGCCGGGACACCGGGCTGGAAGGCGCGCGGTGCCCCGGCGGCAGGACAGCGGCGGGTGAAGACTGCGGTAGCCGCGGTGTCGAGGAGAGTGCGCAGGGGCGGGACAGTGCCGGTGCCCTGGCAGGCGCGGCAGTGGGCGGTGATCGTGTGCCGGTTGCCGTTGCGGTCACGGCCGCCAAGGGTGATGGCGGCGGAAGCGAAGCCGTCGCAGGAGGGGCAGATCCGTACCCGGGCAGGGGTGGGCCCGCTGCCGGGTTCCCGAGCGCGAGCATCACCGGCCGGCAGCTCGTGCCGGCCATGCTCGACGAACTGGGGAATGAAGCGGACATGACCACGGTGCGGAACGAACTGGACGTTTTGAAGGTGGAGACGTTCTACTGATCCCCTGGTCGCCCACTGTCACGGCCATGCCGGCGGCAGATCTAGCCGGTTTTTGTGGATCTCGGTCCGCCTGAGCGACGGCTGATCGGACGGGAGCTGTGCTGCATGTGTCGGCGCTTGAAGCGGTTCCCGAGTCTGTGGCAGCACGAAGCGATACGGAGCTGGATGTGGTGATGCGGTTCGAGGTGCTGGGCCCCTTGCGCGCCTGGGACGGGGACAGGGAACTTGACCTGGGTTTTCCTCAGCAGCGTGCCCTGCTGAGCATGCTGCTTGCTCAAGCGGGACGGCCCGTAGGCACGAGCACGATCATCGACGCGCTCTGGGGAGAGGACCCGCCGGACAGCGCGGTGAACATGGTGCGTCGCTACGTCGGTGAGCTACGGCGCCTGCTGGAGCCCGGGCTTGCGCCCCGGGCGCCCGGCCGGCGACTGATCCGTCGTGCGGGCGGCTACGTTCTGCAGGTGGAGCACGAGGAATTCGACCTCCTGGAGTTCCGAGGTCTCACCGAAGGTGGCACACGAGCGGTGGCCACGGGGAGGACCGAGGAGGCGGTCAGCCACTTCATCAAGGCGCTGCGCCTGTGGCAGGGAGAGGTGGCCATGGGGATTCCTGCTTCGATGCGGGCCCATGCCGTCTTCAGCTCCATCGAGCGTGAACTCGTGCGCACGGCGCAGTTGGCTGGCGACGCGGCATTGCTGTGCGACCGGGCGGACGATGTCCTGCCCTGGCTGCGCCGGGCCGTCGCCCTGGATCCGTTGAACGAGCCGTTGCACGCCAGAGTGGTCATGGCGCTGGCAGCCGCCGGGTTCCAGGCAGAGGCCCTGGTGGCGTTCGAGGAGATCAGGCACCGGCTGCTCGAGGAACTGGGTGTCTCCCCGGGTCCCGAGCTGAGCGGCGCCCACATGCAGGTACTTCGTCAGCAGGGGCCACCGTCCGGTGGGGAGCATGAGTCGGAGGCACCAGAAGCCGGGAGGGGAGCGGCGGAGGCCATGGTGCGTCCGGCGCAGCTGCCTGCCGATCTGGGTGCCTTCGCGGGGAGGCGGGCGGAGCTCAGCCGTCTGGGGGAGATCACCCACAAGGTGTCGGCCGGGCCGGGTGCACCTGTCGCGGTTCTGATCAGCGGCATGGCCGGCGTCGGGAAGACGACACTGGCGGTGAAGTGGGCCGGTCGGGTGGCGGATCAGTTCCCGGACGGCCAGTTCTACGTGGACCTGCGGGGCTTCGATCCTGCCAGAAATCCGATGCCGCCCTTGGAAGCGCTGCGCCACATGCTGGAAGGGCTGGGCATTGCGCCGGAGCGCATACCCAGGGGTATCGACGCGCGAGCGGGTTTGTTCCGCAGCCTGCTGAACGGCCGGCGGGTCCTTGTTGTCCTGGACAACGCTTGGGAGACCGAGCAGGTACGCCCCTTGCTGGCCTCGTCCATGGGTTGTCTCACGCTCATCACCAGCCGTAGCGCGCTGCCGGGGCTGACCACCGCGGGCGTCCTTCCGCTGCCGTTGGATCTGCCCTCGTTCGCAGATGCCCACGCGTCGTTGGTTCTGCGTGCCGGGGCCGAGCGGCTGGCCGCCGACCCGCAGGCCGCTGCCGAGATCATCACCCAGTGCGGGCGCCTGCCGCTGGCCCTGGCCATCGTGGCGGCCCGGGCCCAAAGGCATCAGCATTTCCCGCTGGCGGCCATCGCTGCCGAACTGCGGGACACGCACAGCAGCCTGGACGCGCTTTCCAGCAGCGACCCCACGACCGATGCCCGCGCAGCCTTCACCTGCTCCTACCAGCTCCTGCCGCCCGACGGCGCCCGGCTGTTCCGGTCTCTGTCCCTGCACCCGGGACCCACCATCGAGGCAGCGGCAGCCGCCGCACTGACAGCCCTCCCCATCGGCAGAGCCCGCCTCATGCTCGCCGAACTCGCCGACGCACATCTCGCCAATGAAGTGATGCCGGGCCGCTACGCGCTGCACCATCTGCTGCGTACATTTGCCGTCGAACTCACCGCCACACACGACACTCCGGTCGAACGCCAGGCCGCGCAGCTGCGGATGCTCGATCACTATCTCCATACCGCCTATTCCGCAGACCAAGTACTTGGCTCGAATAAGAACCGTCTGGACTTGTCTCCGGCGCAGCCCGACTCCGTTCCGGGGCATTTCACCGACCGCCCCACTGCCCTGGCTTGGTTCACCGCCGAGCGCGACACACTGGCAGCGGTGATCCCACACGCCCTGGATGCGGGCTTTTTCACCCAGGCCTGGCAACTTCCCTGCTGTTTGCAGGAGTTCCTTTTCAGTCAAGGGGGCTGGGAGCTATGGGCAGCAACTCAGCGCACCGCCGTCGAGGCCGCGCGTCTGGGCGGGAGCCTGCTCGGGGAGATAACCACTCTTCGTAAGCTGGCCCGGGCGCTGTCAGAACTGCAACAGTTCGACGAGGCCCGTGAGAATCTTGACCTGGCCTTTGTTACCGCCCGAGAGCTGGATGATCCGACCGAGCAGGCGCTCACTCATGGAGCGATGAGCTTTCTCCTTCAGGCACAGGGAAGCTACTACGACGCACTCAGTCATTCCGAGGCGGCGATACACCTGTTTCGGCAGACCGGCCTCCGTTCTTCGGAAGCACTTGGGCTCAGTAGCATAGCCTGGATACACGCACGTCTCGGGAACTATACAGAGGCAATCAAGTGGTCCCATCGCGCTATCGAGTTGGCACAAAGGATCGGTCAGCCCGAGGTCGAAGCCTACAGTTTTGACACCATGGCATTGGCATACCTAGGGCTAGGCGATTTTCATCAAGCGATCAGCTGCTGCCATCGGGCTCTGAAGGCGCTTCCTTACGGGGAACACTTCTACCAAGCAACTTTCTGGGAGCGCCTGGGCGATTCACACGAAGGCGCTGGTGATCATCCCGCTGCCCGCTCTGCGTGGCAGCAGTCGGCAACCTTGTATGAGCAGCTCGAACGGCCGGAAGCGGCGGATCGCCTCAAGGCCAAGCTGGACGGACGTACGACGAGCGGACAGAACGATTTGGCGTAAGCGGCCGAAAGCAGGCGTACGCCGATTGGGAAACAACTTCCTGGAATTGCGGCCGGGGGCCGATTGACCACCCTGGCGAGGACACCCTGTTCTTCGGGAAGCCGGTGTCATCCACCACCCACACCTGCGGCCGCACGACGGCCACCGCCCGGCGGCAAACTGGCACGAATCGTGACCACCGGCCAGGTCGACCGTAGCGGCTGACATCCATGCCTGACATCAACGTCGGCGAACAACGGCAACCTCACACGCCCCGCTACGGCGACGGCCAGAATGGCCGAGCGGCGGCAACCAGGGCCTCAGTAACCCCGTGATCGAACTTACAAAGCAGATGTCGGCGGTTCGAAACCGTCCGCGCCCACTAGTACGAAGCACGACGAAGGCCCAGGTCACCGGTATAGAACCGGGAGCCTGGGCCTTGTTCGTTCCTCCGCCGCGGGGGCGAGGGAGAGGCGTCGTGCCAGTCACGTCCCAGATGCGTCGTCGGGCTCTGCCGGCCGGACCTTTCTGATCTGCTCGTGTGACGTCTACTGATGGGGAGGCCGCCGAGGTCCAGGCGGGATGGAGTCTGATCGAAGGGTGGGGTATCTATCCCTCCGACTACCTCTCCGCAGCACCTGTTGTGACGGACTTCGACCCGATCACCAGGGCCCAGTCAAGTGCTCGTTGATCGGCATCTCAGCACGTATCGACGCCAACCGCGCCACCCTCGAAGCCACAGGGACATAGCGCGGTAAGAGTTTCTCTACTGCATCAAGGCACCCGGCTGCGCTCCGCTGCGCCGGGCGCGCTTCCCGGCTCTGGCTGCGCCCGCGCTCCTGCCTCCGGCCCGCTCGGCGCTGACGCCGCCGCCGCGCGCCCGCAGTGGATAGGCCCGGAGGGCATGAGTCGAGAACCAAGCCCGCGGCTTCAAGACATGCCTCCGGCGGGGGCGCTCAGGCTCCAGGATGGGAAGGGCGCCGTTCGCGAGTGCCGTCTTGCTAGCTCAGCGCCGCACCATGCGGTCACGGCGTCTTCCAAACAGGTGCTCCGCTCTCTCGCGCGCATCACGGCTTGGAGTCACGTCACCGGACCGAGCGTTGCGGTTGGCCGAAGGGTCAGCCCTGCTGCAGGGCGGCAAGGCCCTTCTGCAAGTCTTCGCTGTTCATCACCGGCTGGATCTCGATCTTCGCGCCGAGCACTTCGAAAAGTGGCTCCGCGATGGTGGGCAACCGTGAACTGTCCTGCATGTCGAAGACGAAGGTGCAGGACCGCCCGCCCTCGCTGGGGCCGAAGTAGGCAGCCTCGGGCTTGAGCCGTTCCGTCATCGACTGCATGAGCTTCTGCAGCGTGCCGTTCTTGATCGCCTCATTCGAGACCTGGGTGTCCAGGTGCGCTCTCAGCATGACCCTCATTGCATCGCTCCTTCCGTCCACCACGACTGGCGCGGTCCCGTCCGCGCTCGCTGAGACCCGGTGACGTTACGCTCAGCCTCACCTCACGTGATCAGGGCAGCAACATCTTGTCCTCCGTCCGTGCCGCCGTCGTCATGGCGGTGACGTCAGGAGTTGCGGCCTCGCTGCACCCCTTGTTCGGCAAGGGGTGGTAGTAGCAGCTCCCTGAGATCCACCCACTGACATCAACGACGGCGGACAGTCGCAGCCTTGGGCGGTCTCAAGCAGCCCTGCTCTCCCGGGAAGAGGCATCCGCAGCGACGGTTCGAACGAACTTACAAAGCAGATGTCGGCGGTTAGAAACCGTCCGCGCCCACCAACCAGAACGCCCCCGCAGCGATCCGCTGCGGGGGCGTTCACGGTAGTAGGTGACGGCAGAGCTCAGGACCAGGACCCTGTGTTCTGGCCCTTGGCGTTCGCCGCGCCCAGACCTTGTGCGAGACCCTGGTCCGCTGCCCCACGCTCCAGTGCCCCGCGCTCCCCCGAGCCGCCTCTGCGCCGCAGTGCGACCAGGCACCCCCCGATCGCAGCCGCAGACACGACCGCCATGGAAATGATGAAGATCATGTTTCCCCCGTTTATCTGGCGGAACCGCCCTGTGGTCCCTTGTTGCTCTGCATTGTCGCTGGCCGCCTGTTCACAGGGAAGCCCAGTTCTTGTTCGGGCTCCGCAGATACGCCCCGTACGTGTGGGTTACCGGGCAAATCATCGACGCCACAGGCGGCTTCCGCCTCTGATGGGGCACGGGCGCCCCGGGGCCGCCTGTGTAATCCGCGCCGCCCTCCCGGACGCAGGTCATCCTGTGCGGACGCCGTCTCTGGTGCGACAGCTGCGGCTGGAGGGGTGGGCGACCCCGGTCGCCAAGGTCGGCCGCGATTCGACTGGACGTAGGGGCGGTCCGCCTCCCCATCAGATCCCTCGACCGTTACGGACTTTGGCCCGTTCGCATCGCCGGCGCGGCAGTAGAGTGCAACGGTGACCGCTATGCCGGAAGACCGGCCGCCACTGATCAGCGATGACGACCGTGACACGGCCGTGCGACGTTTGCAGGAGGCGTACGCCGAAGGGCACATCTCGCACGAGGATCTGGACGAACGCCTCCACCAGGTGCTCACCGTCGCGTCGCACAGCGAGCTCGAGTCGACTCTGGCCTCGCTCCCGGCAGGGAAAGCGGTCACCACGTCCACGATCGCCGCCGCCGGCGGACGGATCAGGCGGCGCGGCGTATGGCGGGTACCTCGGAGCCTGAAGGTCGAGTCCGCATTCGGAAGGGTGCATCTGGACCTGTCCCGGGCGGTCATCGAGCATTCGGTAGTCGACATCGAGTTGCAGCTCGGCACCGGCAGGGCCAAGATCACGGTGCCCCGCGACGCGATCGTGGACCTCGATGATCTGCACACCGGGTGGAAGGACCTGCGCTACAAGAGCACGCGGCGGTCCCGTCCCGGAGGGCCAGAAATCCGGATTTCCGGAACCATGGGGTTCGGACGGTTGAAAGTCCGCCACGCGCGGCGTTGACGTTCCATCCGTCATCAGGCCCGTCTCTCCAGCACATTTCCGTCCCAGTGCTTCGGCTCTGTTGACGCCCCCTTCACCTCTGCTCCAGGCCTGATCGCGGCCCGCCGAAACGTCGGCCTCTGAGAGGCTGTGCCCCGCGGCCATATGCGCTGCGCATGCCAGAGGCTCCGGGGTAGGGGCACACTGAACGTATGGCCCTACCGAAAACGCATCATTGCCCGGCCTGCTCGAACGGGGCCGCCACGGACGAAGTCCTTCACGAAGACCTCGTTGTCGGAGCACCTCTGTCCATGGAGGACCTCACCGACACAGAGCGCCACGACCGCTTCGCCCTCAAGTACGCTCACGATGGTTGCCAGGTCAGAGAAGTACGGCGAGTCCCGCACGACAGCTTGAGTGGCTATGCATGGTCCGTCCGCTTCACCGAGAGTCGGTGACGAGTGAATCACCTGACGCACGAAGCGGATGGCAGCTTCGATTCGGCTCCCCTCACGAACACGTGAAGAGCGGGCAAGTCCTGTGAACCGGTGTTTCCCTGCACCCTCCTCTCGCTCGCCCAGTCGCCGATTGCGGGTCAGCGATGAGTTTCGCCGTGGTTTCCAGTCTTCATCCACATACGAGACTCATCGCAGCCGAGGAGAGCGCCATGGCCGCCACCTACACATTCGACGTCTTTTCCAGCCTCGACGGCTTCGGCGCCGCCGGCGGCAACTGGACCGGCTACTGGGGTAAACAGGGCCCCGAGCTCCTCGACCGCCGCCTCGGTCTGTACCGCGAGGAGCAGCGGATGGTCTTCGGGGCCCACACGTATCGCGCGTTCGCGCAGATGGTGGCGTCGAGCAGCGACGAGTCCGAGGTGCGTGACCCGTGGGTCACACGGATGAGGAACCTGCCGGCAACGGTGGTGTCGACCACGCTGGAAGGGCCCCTCGACTGGCCGGATGCGACCGTCGCGAGCGGCGATGCCGTCGACGTCGTCGCCCGGCTCAAGAAGGAGTCCGAGGTGCCCTTGCGCTCCCACGGCAGCCTCTCGATGAACCGGGCGCTGATGGCCGCCGGTCTGGTCGACCGCCTCCAGGTGACTCTCTTCCCCGTGATCACCGGGCAGACCGGGCTGGACCCGATCTTCCACGGTGCGGCCGACTTCGACCTCGAACTGATCGAGCACCGGACGCTCGACGGCCACACCCAGGAACTCATCTACCGGCCCACCCTGCATGACTGAGCTGAGCGTGGGCGGTGGCCTGGCGCCGGCAGCGGATGCGGCGGACCGCTGTGGACGGGGCTTCCGACCGACGGGGCGAGCCCGGCCGGGGGCGTGCTGTTCTCCGTCCTGCGTCAGGCTCCACCCCTGACGCAGGGGACGCGGCCTCCCACGCGTCGATCATCTCCGTGGCGGTGCCGTCGGGCGTGATGCCGTTCACCCGGATTCCCTGAGGGCCCAGGTCACAGCCGCGGTCTCGGTGATGCCCCGCCGCCGTTCCGCCGCATGAGCGCGGCCTCGGCGGTCATGGCGGTCCAGTGCGAGCGGAAGTCCACGGCGAACTGCTCGTCGATGTCCTCGTCACTCGTGGTGTCGAGCGGGCCGGGCTGCTGGATCGCCGCGCCGTTGTTGAAGGCGCCGTCGAGCCGTCCGTGCAGTTCCTCGACGCGGTCGACGGCCGCGCGGATGCTCGTACGGTCGGCGAGGTCGAGGGCGGCGCCGCCGCTGGCGCGGCGGCCGAGGAGGGGCGCGTTCAGGGAGGTGTGGCGTTCCTCACAGCGAAAGCACAGGCAGGGAAAGCAACTGCACCCATTCGTCTTTTCTGTCTGCCGCGGTGCGGTGCCACCGGTGCGGGCAGGTGAAGAAAGTGTGGCGGCCGACCGTCTCCCTGGTCATACGATCACCTCAAGTCGCGTATGCGTGTCCCAGTCCGCTGCGACCCCTTCTCTCTTTTCGGACCTCGAAGGGCTCTAGTGAAGATTCGCCAGATACTTGCCACAGCTGTTGCCGCCGCAGTGACCACGCCTGCGCTGCTGCTGTCGGTCACCCCCGCGTTCGCCGACGACAAGCCGGCAGCGCAGACGCAGGAGAAGCCGTCCGTCGCGGAGCTGGAAAAGGCCGCCGCCGCAGCGCAGACGGCGTACGACGACGCCTTGGCGGCCGAGAAGGCCGCCGTGGCCGCTCTGAAATCCCTTGACGAGACCTCTCTCCTCGCCAAGGCCGAGAAGGACGCCAAGGTGGCGGCAGAAGAGGCTGCCTCCGTGAAGACCGTCGCCGACCAGGCGGTCGTCGCCGCGAAGGCAGCCGTAGAGACTCTTCCGGAGACGGCCACCGAGGAGGAGAAGACCACCGCGGCGAAGGCTCTCGCCGAGGCGGAGGCCGCCGCCGTGGCCGCCGACAAGGACAAGGTCGCCGCCGATGCCAAGGCCGTGGAGGCCGGGGACGCGTACAGCGATGAGCGGGTCGCGGCAGCCCGGGCCATCGGCGAGCTGCAGAAGGCCACCGACGCCGCGCTCGACGACAAGAACGCCGCCGATGCGGCGCTCGCCAAGGCGAAGGAAGAGGAGGCCGAGGGCGGCGAGAACGGTGGGGAGGACGACACCTGCGTCCCCGAGGCCGACCTCACCACGGTCGTCACGGGTCTGCCGTCCACGGTCGTCGCCGGCACGAAGGTCACCTTCAATCTCCGGGTGACCAACGGCACCGAGAAGACGATGGACGAGGTGTTCCCCTTCGTCTACGCCCACGCGACCGACCGGAGCGGGCTCAACGGCCTCGACCACCTGGTGCACCTGCAGTGGTCGTCCGGCTCTTCCTCGAAGTGGAAGAACGTCGACAACGAGAACTACATCGAGAAGATCAGCCCGCTGAAGGCCGGCGCCCACGCCGACATCAAACTGCGCCTCACGGTCGACGCCTCGGCCCCCGCGGGCAACGGCGTCACCTTCGTCGCCGGTGACTACTGGAACGACGACGGCACCTGCGGCGGGAGCCCGGACCTCGAGGGCTACGAGTTCATGATCGCCGCCGCGGGCAGCAAGCCCGGCAAGGTCGGCGACGCCAAGCCCAGCACGACCAAGCCGAACACCTCGGACCTCAAGCCGCAGAGCGGCGCGTCGGCCAGTCCCGTGAGCGGCAGCCTCGCCGCCACCGGCTCGTCCTCCGCCACCTCGCAGCTCGCGCTCGCGAGCGGCGCGGCCCTGGCGATCGGCGCGGGCGCGGTGTTCGTCGTACGCCGTCGCAAGGCAGGTTCGCACGCCTGACGCATGAGGTGTGGCACCGGCCAGGCGCCCGCCCCACGCGTTGACCGCCCAGAGGGCCCGACACCGTCCGGTGTCGGGCCCTCTGCGGTGACACGGCCGTGCTAGCACAGGTCTTGACGGAGCGTCAGTATCGAACGGAGCGGCACAGCGGCGTCGAGAAGGGCGCGGGAGCGGGCCGCGATGCCGGCGTCCCGGGCCGCCAGAGCGGCTCCGGCCTCCTCCCTCCCCGGTCCGCGTCGCAGGCTCGGCATCAAGGCCCGGAGCGGCTCGATCCGGTAGCCGGCGCTGCGCAGTTGGTGCACGATCCGCGCGTCCCGGATCTGCGCGGGTGAGTACCGTCGCGTCCCTCGTGGAGGGACCCGGTCCGGAACGGCGAGCCCCTCGGCGTCCCAGTGCCGCAGCGTGGACGGGCGCACTCCGAGCGCGGCGGCGAGTTCGGAGACGCCCATCGAGTCCGACGGGCGTACGTCTTCGATCAGCTCGGCGGAGATCGCCGTCACGGCCTCCTTGGCGAGTTCCAGGTCCGTGCGCTCCCGGTCGAGCCGGGCGTGTGCCGCGTCGAGCAGCGCGAGTGCCTCCGTGGCCGGGCGTGCGTGGACAGCACGCACGATCCGCTTGGCCTCGACCGGGCCCGTGGCGGCAGCGAGGGCCCGGTAGGCAAGCGCGGACTGGACGTGCGTCTCCCCGTGGACCCGGTAGCCCGAGGCCGTACGCGTCGCCGGCGGCAGGACACCGTCGCGTTCGAGGTTGCGGATCTGCTGGACGGAGTACCCCGCCCGCCGCGCGACATCGACCGTGCGCATGTCCGACGACTTGAGGGTTGACACCCGCCGCTCCTCCGGATTCCCGTCCAAAGCCTCCACAGGAACCTTAATGAAACGCTTGAGCACATGACCATCGACGAGATCACCGACTTCGTGGAAGGCCTCGGCGGCGTCCTGGCCGTCAGGCCGGCACCCGGCGACGGAACACCCGAGATCAGCTGGGGGGACACGTTCTTCTCCTACGCGCCCGACGGCGTACCGCCGAAAGCGACTCAGCCGTTCGCGACGATCGTGACGAAGGACTACCCGGGCGACGAGCGGTCGCGCCTGGACCGCCCGGACACCTTCCGCGTCAACGTCGCCGCCGGGAGGGACACGTTCAGCGAATGGACCGGCCACGCGCCACGCGAACCGGCCCCGGAGGACGACCCGAGCGTCACCGACACCGTGATCGCACACCCGGTCTACGGTTCCGTCGGCTGGCTCGCGGTGGTGAATCCGGGCGGGCGGACCGACGAGGCGGTGCGCCGGCTGCTGCGCGAGGCCCATCACCTCGCACGCGTGCGTCATGAGCGACGGACCGGCTCGGCGCCGAGCTCGTAGGAGCCGCCACCCTCAGACGCGCTCCAGCGGGCGGTGCGGGGCCGGTGGGAGCTCGACCTCCACCGCGTCGTACGGGCGGACCGGGCCGCCGCGGCGGACCACGGCCATGACGCCGGACCTGAACGTGAAGTCCCCCGACACCGGATCGACGGCGAACATCTCCCCGAGCAGGCCCTGCCGGAAGTCGTTGATCTTCGCGCACGGGTTGCGCAGGCCCGTCACCTCCACCACCGCCTCCGCACCGAGGTGCAGCAGGGTGCCCGTCGGAAGGCCGAGCAGGTCGACATCGCGGGTGGTGATGTTCTCGCCGAGCCCGCCCGCCGCGACGGCGTAACCCTTGAGGGCGAGTTCGTCGAAGAGCTCCTCGTGCATCAGGTGCACCTGGCGCAGGTTCGGCAGGTCCGGCTCGTACGTCATGCGGAACTGGTGGCGGATCGTCTCGCCCGCGTGGACGTCCCCCTCGACGCCGAGGCCGGCGAGCAGCGTGACGGAGGGGCGGTTGGGCTTGCTGAACGCGTACGTCCCGTTGCTGCTCACCGCTGTGACCCGGCCTGCCATGTCCCACCCCGCCCGTCGGCCCGTGTACCTCGGGCCATCCTATGGAGGCCCGGCGTCAACGCGGGCCCACCGCCGGGCGTCCCAGGATCGCCGCCCATGGGAGCTCCCGTACCTCCGGGCCCTGCCGAGGTTCGTACAAGGGCCAGACGTCCGCGCCGTACACCAGCTCGACGCCCGCCCTGCGCAGTGTCCCGATGTGCCCCTCCCACGCCGGGTGCCGCGCGTGCGCGGCGTTGATCCGGGGGAACACCACCACCGGGACGCCGGCTGTGCCGAGTGCCTCGCTCACCTGCGTCAGGGCCTGGTTGTCGGCGATGCCCGTCGCGAGCTTGGCGACGTAGTTCGCGCTCGCGGGTGCGACGACGTAGCAGTCGGCGACCGGGTGCGGGCGGGGCTCCGCGGGCAGGCGGGGCATGTCCCGCACCGGCAGGCCGGTCAGCGACTCCAGCCGGTCCCACTCCCCGTTCGCCCTGAGCCACCGCCCGGCGTTCGGCGTGAGCGTCACGGCCACCTGCCAGCCCAGCGCGATGGCCGGCTCGACCAGCCCGGTGCGCAGCGTCTCCACTCCGTCGGTGGCCGTGCCCACGACTCCCAGCACCCCGCGGCTGCCTGCTGTCACCGTTCTCTCCGCCCTGCGTCCGGTTCCGCCCACCCGGCCCGCGCCCTCACGCTCGGGCGCGAAGGCGACGGCCGGCGTACTTCCGCGAACACCACACTAGAGGTGGCCGCCCGCTGCTGAGCGGCACTTCATGTCGCGCTGCGGCGGGCGGTGGAACGGTGCGCGGTGGAGACCACGACGGTGTTCGCGCCGACGATCACGGCGATGGCGAGCCAGGCGAGGGCGTCGAGGCGCTGTCCGAGGACGACGAGACCGACCAGGGCCGCGAAGACCGGGTTCACGCTCATGAATACGCCGAAGAAGTGCGCCGGGACGCGGCGCAGTGCCACCACGTCGGTCAGGAACGGCACCGCGGAGGAGAGCACTCCGGCTGCCAGGGCGCAGCCCAGGGCGGCGGGCGTGGGCGGGTGGTGCCACAACGCCCACGCCCCGACCGGCAGGTAGAGGGTGCCGGAGACGGCCGCCGCGGCTGCCGAGCCCTCCAGGCCGGGCAGGGTGGCTCCCACCATGCGGTTGAGCAGGATGTAGCAGGCCCAGCACGTCGCGGCCAGCAGGGCCAGGCCGATCCCCAGGTAGTCGGTGGAGGGCGTGGGGCGCGTGAGGACCGCGATCGCGCCTGCGGCCGCAAGCGCGGCGACCAGGTCCACGCGGCGGCGGGAGCCGGACAGGGCCACGGTGAGCGGGCCGAGGAACTCCAGCGTGACGGCCAGTCCGAGTCCGATCCGCTCGATCGCCAGGTACAAGGACAGGTTCATCCCGGCGAACACCAGCGCGAGGCCCAGCACAGGACGCCACTGCGCCGGGGTGAAGTGCCGCAGCCGTGGCCTGCCGACGGCTCCCAGTACGAGGGCGGCGACCCACTGGCGTACGGCCACCACCCCGGCAGGGCCCAGCACCGGGAACGCCAGTGCCGCGACCGAGGCCCCCGTCTGGTTGGACAGGCCGCTGCCCAGCATCAGCGCCACCGCGGCCCCGCGCCCCGCGCGCTCCGTGGAAGGGCCTGCGTGGCCGGCTGCCGAGACGGGCCGGGGCATCGCGGCGGGGGAGTCGAGCTTCATGCCCCTCACCCTGGGAGCGCCGTCGCCATACGCAAAATGCATCCAGGCGCTCACCTATACGCTGGGCGTATGGATGAGACGCGTACCAGGGCGGCCGCGCTGGAGCTGAAGCACCTGCGGTGCCTGGTCGCCATCGTGGACACCGGAAGTTTCACCGACGCCGCCCACGAACTCGGCATCTCCCAGGCCGCCGTCTCCCGCACCCTCGCCGGTCTCGAAAGCCTCCTCGGGGTGCGGCTGCTGCACCGCACCAGCCGCAGCGTCGCCCCCACCGCCCCGGGCGTGCAGGCGCTGGCCCGTGCCCGCATGCTGCTCGCCGGCGCCGACGAACTCGTACGCGAAGCGACCACCGGGCACACCCGCCTGCACATCGGCCACGCCTGGTCCGCCTTCGGCCCGCACACCACCGAGTTCCAGCGCCGCTGGCACGAACAGCACCCCGAGACGGAGCTGCGCCTCATCCGCCACAACACTCCCACCGGCGGCCTCGCCGAGGGACTCTGCGACCTCGCCGTGATCCGCGCCCCGATCGACCTGAAGCCGTGGTCCCACGCGTGCATCGGCCACGAGCCCCGCCAGGTCGCCCTGGCGTCCGACGATCCATGGGCCCGCCGCCGCAGCATCCGCCTGGCCGAGATCCCCGGCCGCACCCTGGCCATCGACCGCCGGACCGGCACCACCGCCCTGGACCTGTGGCCGGAGGAGGACCGGCCCTCGGTCGAGTACACCCACGACATCGACGACTGGCTCGCCGCCATCGCCACCGGCCGCTGCATCGGGCTGACCCCCCAGGCCACCGCCGCCCAGTACCGCCGCGACGGCATCGTCTACCGCCGTCTGCGCGACGCCGAGCCGGTCCCCGTCCACCTCATCTGGCGCGCCCCCACCACCCACCCCGCCACCCACACCGCGATCGCCCTCGCCGCCGGGCTCTACCGCGAGGGCCGCTCAGTCTGAGATGCCGAGGTCCTGGCGCATGAGGCGGTGCATGGCGGTGAGTTGCGGATCAGCCGCCTTGAGGTCCAGGAGCAGCCGCCCGGCCGTCTCGCCCTCGCGGGGCAGACCGCGGTCGACGCGCTTGAGCGCGGCGTCCACCCCGGCGAGGACCACGTTGAGCTCGCGGGACGCGGCCAGGACGGCACCGGGGACGATCATCTGAGCCTCGGCGTACCGGTCGCGGTAGTCGCGCCGGGCTTCTTCCAGCCGCGCCCGGTCGTCGTCGGTGCAGACACCGTCGCGCACGCGGTGCAGGGCGTCCTTGAGGAGGGTGTGGAAATGGCGGGTCGCCCGGTTCATCGAGGTGTACGCGGTGCGCCGGTCCTCGAAGTTCCTCCGCCTCTCCTCGGCCAGCTCGTCCGCCGTGCGCTGGCGCCTCGCCACCCAACTCGTCATCACCGGAGCGAAGAGCGTGCCGAGCACGCCGACGACTGCGGCGACCATGGCTGCTACGGCTGCACTCATACGGGTGACACTAGGTCACAACAGGCGGCTGTCGAAACGTAGTTCGGGGCCTCTGCGGCTCATGTCCTGGACCAGCCCGGCCTCCACGGCTCGCCCTCCGCCTTCGGCCGTGCCGCCGCGAGGTACGCGCTCAGGGCCGCGAGCGCCGGGTGGGGGCTGCTCCTGCGGCGGACCAGGGCGTGGGGGCGGACCGGGGCCGGGTCGCGGACCGGGATGCGGCGGAGGTCGTGGCCGGCCGGACGTAGCGGTCGCCGGCGCCCACGAGCGTGGCCGGGTCGTCGGAGTCCGTCGGCGCGTCCAGCAGGGCGGCTGTGCCGAAGTGCGGGCCGATCGCGTCGATGCGCAGGCCGAACGCCTCGGCGAGCTCGTCGTGGTACGCCGCCCACTCGGTGCCGGGCACGATGCCCCGTCCGCTCCGGAGGGCCCCGGGATGCGGGGCGACGAGGCACGGGGGACCGTGGAGGCATGTCCGGACATCCGCCTGTGATCGTGTACCCGCCCTCACCGACCGGTGGCCGGCGGGTGACCGTACGCGGGCAGATCGTCGGGCTCGCGCACGGGCGCGGTGACGTGGCCTCGTTCCTCCGGCGGGCCGGGCTCGCCCAGGGGGCGGAGGAGATCGACCTGGACCAGCCGGAGTTGATCGAGTGGCGGGGCGGAGACCTCGAAACCTGGAGGTGAGCCAGGTGAAGCGTCGTGGAGCACACCGGCACGAGGCGTCACTCGAACCGCCCCCCGGCTACTACGGGGCGGGCGCGGGAACACCCGACGACACGCAGCGGGGCCTGATCCTCGACTGGGTGGTGAGCCGGCGGGTCGCCGCCGGATGGCGGGTGGAGTCGCGGTCCGGAAGCCAGGCCGTGCTGGTGCGAGGGCAGCCGGTGAACCATGTGCTGCACGCCTTTCTGACGGTCTTCTCGTGCTGCCTCTGGGGCGTCGTCTGGGGGGCGCTGGCAGTGACGAACAAGGTCGAGCGAGTGGTGCTCACCGTCGACGCGCAGGGTCAGGTCGTGACCGTAGGTGCGCCCTGAGCGGGGCGTCGGGACAGCGAGGAAGGGCCGTCACCCGGACGGGCGCGGCCGGGTCGTGGCCGGTGAGGTCCTCGCACAGGGTCGGATCTGTCCGCCGTGATGCGGCGTGGCCCGTCGAGTGGAGGAACCCCATGGCCCAGTCAGCGTCCGCCCCCGGCTCCTCGCGCCCGTCCGCCCCCGGCCCCGGCAGCCCCTGGGCGGCCACCGGGGTCTTGTTCGCGGGGATCGTGCTCCTCGTCGACGGCATCCTCGCCATCGTCAAGGGGATCGCGGGCATCGCCTCGGACGAGGTGTACACGCGCATCAGCAACTACACGTTCAAGTTCGACATCACAGCCTGGGGCTGGATCCACCTGATCCTCGGGGTGCTCCTGGTGCTCGTCGGATGGAGCATCCTCAAGGGCGCGGCCTGGGCGTGGGGCGTGGGCGTCGGGCTGGCGGCCCTGAACCTGATCGCCAACTTCATCTGGCTGCCGTACCAGCCGGTGTGGGCGATCATCTCCATCGCGCTCGACACCTTCGTGATCTGGGCCCTGTGCGCCCACCGGGCGAAGCCGGTCATCTGACGTGAACCCGGGGCGAGGCGGCTTGGAACCGGACGCGGTCACGGCGCTGGCCGCAGACGCGTACGTCTACGGATCCCCGCTCGTCCGTCAGTTGTCGGCCGTCCAGGCCTGTCTCCAGGAGGGCTGCGGGACGCCGGCACCCGCACCCTTCAACGACTTCGCCCACGCCGACGGGCCCGCCACGCCCGGCACGCACACCCCGTACGCCCCGGCCGACCTCGTCGACGCGCTCGCCCAGCTCGACCTCTCCGGAGGGCCGGTCCGGCTGCACGTCCCGGACACCGGCGGGGCGTACTACGTCCTCCAGTTCGTCGACGCCTGGGGCAACGCCTTCGCCTACCTCGGCACCCGGGCCACCGGCACGGACGAGGGCGACTGGATGGTCGTGCCGCCCGGATGGGCCGGCACCGTCCCCGATGTGGTGTCCGGGGTGATCGACGCGCCCACCTCCGTCGTCTCCGTCCTCGGCCGGCTCGCCTGCGACGGACCGGAGGACATGCCCCGGGTCAGGGCGCTCCAGCAGGAGCTCACGCTCACGCATCTGGGCGACCGCGCCCACCGGACCGGGCTCCCGGCGACGGAGTCCGGAGTCCCGGGCGAACTGCGGTTCTTCGAAGAGCTCCGGGTCTGGATGGCCGACTTCCCGCCCGCCGCCGCCGATCGCGCCTACCAGGACCGCTTCCAGCCCCTGGGACTCCTGGAGGAGGGGATCTCGCCGTACGTGTCGGCCGGGGCCGGCCTCGTACGCGCGCTGCGGCGCGGGCTCGCGCTGGGAAGGCTGCGGGTGGAGCAGGCGGCGCGCCCGCACACCGTCGCGGCCGAGGGCGCCCCCGGCGCCTGGCGGATGATTCCGCACCTGCGGGACTACAACCTGGACCACTTCGGCGTCGGCACGCTCGGCTCACCGGAGTGGAAGATCCCCGACCGGGAGGCGTCGTACCTGGTCAGGGCGGTGGCGGCCCGGCGGGGACGCTGGCTGCCCCATGGGTACGAGGCGGTGTACGCCCACACGTCCCGTGACTCACGGGGCCGCCCGCTCGACGGGGCCCACCGCTATGCGCTGCACCTCACGCAGCCGCCGCCGGTCGGGGCGTTCTGGTCGCTGACCGTGTACGACAGCCCCGGGGGCCACCTCGTGACGAACGCCGCGGACCGGTACGTGATCGGGGACCGGACACCCGGGCTCGTCCACGGCGGCGACGGGTCGCTGACGCTGCGCCTGTCCGCGGATCCGCCGGCGGACGCGGCCGGTGCGGCGAACTGGCTGCCGCTGCCGGCCGGCGGTTTCCGTCCGGTGCTGCGGCTCCACCTCCCCGGCCAGGCGATTCTCGACGGGAGTTACGTCGTCCCGGCGCTCCAGCGGCTCGGGGACGGGCTGGGTCCATAGATCCCCGGGCGCGTTGTCGGTGGCGCGTCGCACACTGGAGACATGTGCCGCAGCATCAAGACGCTTCGTCCACCGTCCATCCCCGAAGAGGCCACCGAGGAGGAGATGAGAGCCGCCGCCCTGCAGTACGTGCGCAAGGTCTCGGGCTTCCGTGCGCCCGCCGCGCACAACCAGGAGGTCTTCGACCGCGCGGTCGAAGAGATCACCGAGGCCACCCAGCGGCTGCTGGACGGTCTGGAGATCCGGGGCGCCGCCCGGGTCTGAGCCGCCCAGGTCTGAGCGGACCTGGGCCGTCAGGTCCCGGCCGGGGCTCCGGCGACCGGCGCGGCTGAGGCGTGCGCGGGGCGGCGGACGACGACCGCCGCGAGTGCGCCCGCCAGGAACAGGGCGAGGACGGAGACGGCCGTGCCCAGCCAGCCCGCGCCCAGCCACTGGCCGCCGAAGTAGCCGAGGCCCACGCTGTAGACCGCCCAGGCCACTCCGGCCACGGCCGACCAGGGCAGGAACTCCTTCACCTTGTGGTGAGCGGCGCCCGCCCCCAGGGAGACGACGGAGCGGCCGGCCGGGGCGAAGCGGGCGACGACGACCAGCGCCCCTCCGCCGCGGCTCAGCGCGGCGCCGAGACGCTCCTGGGCGGAGGTGAGGCGGCGGGACCGGGCGATGGCACGGTCGAGGCGTTCGCCTCCGCGCCAGGCGAGGCGGTAGGCGACCAGGTCACCGAGGACGGAGGCGGTGGCGGCGCAGAGGGTCAGCACCAGCAGTGAGGGCACGTGCCGGGTGGCCTCACCGGCCGCGGCGGTGACCGTGGTCGTGCTCGCGGCCGCGGCGGTGGCCGCGGTGATCACCAGGACGCCGCTGGGGAGGACGGGCAGGAAGACGTCCAGGAGTACCGAGAGGGCGACCACCGCGTAGATCCATGGGCTGCCTGTCAGCGCACCCACACTCTCGAGCACTTTCTACTCCCCGTTCCCGTGTTCCGTGTCAACGCCGCGGCGTCGCAGGGGAGCGGCAGGAGCGGCAGGGCCAGCTGTACAGCGTACGCCTGCTGTTCACCCGGTTCACCTGGTATTCACCGGCTCGGCGGCCGATGTCGCGCAGGTCACGTACGACCCCGGCCCCCCTCGGAGGAGGGGGGCCGGGGCGTGGGGAGCGTGGGGTCAGGCCGAGACGGCCCGGGCCTTCTCGCGAGCGGGTTCGCTCTCGCTCGCGGAGCCGCCGCGCGAGGAGAACAGCCGGTCCAGGGCGATGGCGCCGGGGCCGGTGAAGACCAGCAGCAGGAAGGCCCAGCAGAAGACCGCCGAGGCCTCGCCGCCGTTCTGCAGGGGGAACAGCGACTCGGGCTGGTGCACCTTGAAGTACGCGTAGGCCATGGAGCCGGAGGAGACGAGAGCGGCGATGCGGGTACCGAGGCCGAGCGCGACCAGGATGCCGCCGACGAGCTGGATCACCGCGGCGTACCAGCCCGGCCAGGTGCCGGTGGGGACGGTGCCGCCGCCCATGGAGCCGCCCAGGACTCCGAAGAGCGAGGCGGCGCCGTGGCAGGCGAAGAGAAAGCCGATGACGACGCGGAAAAGGCCGAGTGCGTAGGGCTGGGCCCGGTTCAGACGTATGAACATGGGGGGTGGGGCTCCTTCGGTCTGGGGACGTGAACCGATCGGGGCCCATCAGGTTAGGGTGACCTCATTATTGCTTGCAAGTTCAACATTTTGTCGACTGGCTGAGAATTGGTCATTCGTTCGAAGTCAGTGAGCGCTCCAGAACCGTCTCGAGCTGTGCTCCCGTGGGCCTGGCTCTGGCCTGAACCAATGTCAGCGCAGCTTTCCGGCCGTGCAGGGTGAGGGTCATCAGCTGATTGCCGAACCACGGCCCACCCGACTTGCGCCAGCGCATCGGAGGGCTCCCCGTCCGTCCGTGGAGCGCCAGCGCGCGCCCGAGCCATCGGCCCACCCGGCTCCAGCCGAAACGGAAGCCGGCGCGTACGTACCCGGGGATGGAGTTGTGGACGGGGGAGCAGGTCAGTTGCAGGACGTGTGCGGCGGGAGTGCCGTCCGTGGCGGAACCGGACCACTGGGGTTCGGCGATGTATGCGTGGTGCACATCGCCCGAGAGCACACATACCGTCGCAGGTGCGTCCGGCCCGCTGCCCGCCTTCCTCAGCAGCTCCGACAGACGGCGGAAGGACTCCGGGAACGCGGCCCAATGCTCCAGGTCACCGGCCCGCCGCACCTTCTCCCCGCGGCGCGCCCAGCGTTCGCCACGGTCCCCTCGGCACAGTGCGGCGTTCCACGTCTCCGCCTCGTGTATGAGAGGCGGCAGGAGCCACGGCAGCGAGGTGCCGATCAGCAGATGGTCGTACGCACCGGGGTCCGCGAGCGCCTCGTCGCGCAGCCACCGCTCCTCCTCCTCGCGGAGCATCGACCGGTGCTGCTCCTCGAGGGACCGGGCCGCCCGGGTGTCCACCATCAGCAGCCGTACTCGGCCGAAAACACGCCGGTAGCTCCACCGGGTCAGCGTGGGGTCGGCGTCCGCCGCCGCCGCGTGGTCGCGCAGGGTCTCGGTGCCGTCCGGTACGGCGCGCACGGCCGCGTAGACCGGGTCGGCCTCCAGGGCGTCGGGGGAGAGGTTGCCGAGGTGCTGGTAGACCCAGTACGACATGAGCCCGCTGACGATGCGCTCGTGCCACCACGGCGTGCGACGCATGTCCTGGACCCAGGCGGCGCTGGTGTTCCAGTCGTCTATGACGTCGTGGTCGTCGAAGATCATGCAGCTGGGGACCGTGGAGAGCAGCCATCGCACGTCCGGGTCGCGCCAGGACTCGTCGTAGAGGTGGGTGTACTCCTCGTAGTCGGCGACCTCCGCGCCGGGAGCCTCGTCGAGATCGCGACGGGCGGCGAGCCGTCTCTGCGTGTCCTGCGACGTCTCGTCCGCGTACACCTGGTCGCCGAGGAGCAGGAGGACGTCCGGGCGTACGGCGCCGGGGTCGGCGGCGAGGCGGGTGGCCAGCGCGTCGAGCGCGTCCGGGCCGATGGCGTCGTGCCCGTGGGCGGGCGGGGCCGCCCAGCGGCAGGACCCGAACGCGACCCGGACCGGATCCACGTCGTCCGGCCGGTCCACGGCGGGCGTGCTGATGGTGCTCGGCGGGAAGGGGGAGTCCTCGGGCGGCCATACGCGGTGGCCGTCGAGCAGCACCTCGTACGGCGTGGTCGAGCCGGGAGTCAGGCCCGTCACCACCACCAGGGCGTAATGGTGCCCCTGGACGGCGAACGTGGGGGAGGTCCCGCGCGCCCCGTCGGCGCAGCGGACCTCCGCCGTGCAGGGCCTGGTCGCCTCCACCCAGACCGTCGCCCGGGAGCCGGACTCCCAGTCGACGTACCTCAGCAGTGGTCCGAGGCGTAGCCCGGCCATGTGTGCCCTCCTCGCGTCGCCGTCGTCGATGGCTCCGTAGGGTACGGGGCGACGGAGGAGGGCGGGTTCCGCCGGGGCGGGAGGGTGGTCAGCAGCCGTTCAGGACGGACTGCAGGGCGCTCTTCTCGGTGGAGTCGACGCTGAGGCCGTAGTAGTGCTTCACGTGCACCCAGGCGCGGGCGTAGGTGCAGCGGTAGGTGGTGCGTGACGGGAGCCACTCACCCGGATCCTGGTCGCTCTTGGACTGGTTGACGTTGTCGGTCACAGCGATGAGCTGAGGGCGGGTCAGGTCGTTGGCGAAGGACTGGCGCTGGGCGGTGGTCCAGCCACTGGCACCGGAGCGCCAGGCCTCGGCGAGCGGGACCATGTGGTCGATGTCCAGGTCCGCCGCGGCGGTCCAGGTGGCGCCGTCGTACTCCGAGTACCAACTGCCGCTGGTCGCGGCGCAGGCGGAGTCCTGGACGACGCCGGTGCCGTCGCGCTTCAGCACCACTTCACGGGTGTTGCAGGCCCCCGACTGGGTGATCCAGTGCGGGAACTTGTCGCGGCTGTAGCCGGACGAGGAGCCCTCGGTGGAGACGGTGAGCTGACCCAGATACGTACGGGCGGTCGAGGCGCTGACCGGGGTGGGCATCGCGGCCTGGGCGGTCGGGGCCGTGAGGAGCCCGGTGGTGGCGGCGAGCGCGGCCGAGGCGGCGACGACGGCTATGCGACGCGCGTAGATACCGGACATGTGAACTCCCTTGATGTGGGGGAATGTTGAGCGGGCGACCTGTCGAGCCGGACCATCGTGGCGGCGCCGGGTTTCGTCGGGGTGGTCACCAGGTAACAGAGTGACGACATGCGCACGTCATATCAAGGGGCAGGGCGATCGTCCTGACGTCCCGTCCGAAGGCTGTTCGAGTACGGAGGTTGACGGGCAGGCAGCCCTTAGGGTTGCCCCGTGCTGCTTCAGGTCGGTCCCGCCCTCGGTGTCGTGCTCGCCGTGCTCCTGGTGTGCGCCGCCGCCGTCGCCGCGTGGGCCTCGCTGGGCAGGTCCCGTGAGATCGCCGTCGCCGGACTGCGGGCCGCGGCCCAGCTGGCCGTCGTCTCCCTGCTCATCGGCTGGGTGGTGCGCTCCCTGGGGCCCCTGCTCGGCTTCCTGGCGCTGATGTTCGCGGTCGCGGTGCGCACCGCGGGCCGGCGGATCACCCGTAACCGCACCTGGTGGTGGGCCGCCGCGCCGATCGCGGCGGGCGTCGCGCCGGTGGTGGTGGCGCTCCTGCTCACCGGGCTCCTTCCGGCGCGGGGGATCGTCCTGATCCCGGTCACCGGCATCCTCATCGGGGGCGCGCTCACCGCGACCGTGCTCGGCGGGCGCCGCGCGCTGGACGAGCTCGAGGTGCGGCGCGGGGAGGTGGAGGCGGGGATGGCGCTCGGTCTGCTCGACCGGGAAGCCCGGCTGGAGATCGCCCGCCCCGCCGCTTCGGACGCGCTGCTGCCGGGGCTGGATCAGACCCGGACCGTGGGGCTCGTCACCCTGCCCGGGGCCTTCGTGGGCATGCTGCTGGGCGGCGCCTCGCCGGTGGAGGCGGGCGCCGTTCAGCTGTTCGTCCTGGTGGCGCTGATGGCGGTGCAGACGGTCGCCGTCGCACTGGTGCTGGAACTGGTCGCCCGGGGGGTGCTGCACCGGGAGTGAGACGGGGACGGCCCCGCTCGGGCTGTACGCCGAGCGGGGCCGTCCCCGAAGGGTGAACCAGGGAAAGGGTTACGGGGTGTCGATGTGCAGGCGGATCGAGCCGTCCGGGCCCGCCTCCACCCGGAGTCGCGTCAGGTCCTCGACGTGGGCGTCGGGGGAGAGCGCCGCCGCGCGCGGGCCGACGCCCACGACGCGCATGCCGGCCGCACGGCCCGCCGCGATGCCCGCCTCGGAGTCCTCGAAGACGATGCAGTCCGCCGGGTCGAAGCCCAGCTCGGCCGCGCCCTTGAGGAAGCCCTCGGGGTCGGGCTTGCTGGCGCCGACCATCTCCGCGGTCACGCGGGTCTCCGGCACCGGCAGGGCCGCGGCCGTCATCCGGGCCTGGGCGAGCGCCTCGTCGGCAGAGGTCACCAGTGCGTGGGGGAGGCCGGCGATCGACGCCATGAAGGCGGTGGCGCCGCCAATGGGCACCACGCCGTCCGTGTCGGCGGTCTCCTCGGCGAGCATGATCCGGTTCTCCGCGTAGTTCTGCTCCATGGGGCGGTCCGGCAGCAGGGCGGCCATCGTGGCGTAACCCTGGCGGCCGTGGACCACCTTGAGCGCCGCCTCGGGGTCGAGCCCCTGTGCGATCGCCCAGCGGCGCCAGCAGCGCTCCACCACCGCGTCGGAGTTCACGAGGGTGCCGTCCATGTCCAACAGGAGGGCACGGGCTTCGAGGACGGTGGCCGACATCGGCATGCTCCAGAGCGCGGGGGAACAGCTCGTAGCTGCGGTGAAGAAAACAAGTAGCCCCGCCCGCCGGTCAGGGAGAACGAGCGGAGGCTACTTTGTTCCACCACGATACAAAAACGTACGCCGAAACGCCAATCCTGCGGTCGGGGATGTCATGGAGCCCACGCCGACGGGGATCCGCACCAGGACGCTCAGGACCGGCGCCCGTCGCCGCTCGTCTGCGCCTCCAGGGCGCGGCGGGTCTCCGGGCCGTAGACCCCCGGGGGGTCGCCCTTGACCGACACCCACCTCTGGAACTCGGCGACGGCGTCCTCCACCCGCTCCGAGTAGTCACCGTCCTCCGGCCCCCGGTAGACCCAGACCTCCTGCAGCCGCCGCTGGAGCTCGGAGACCTCCGCGCCGCGGTCGCCGCGCCGCAGCGTGCTCCCGGACGCCTCCTCGACGGGCGGCGCCGCCGTGGTGGGGGCGGGCGCCTTCGTCGCGGACACGGACGGCGACGGTGACGTCGAAGCGGTGGCCGAACGCGACGCCGACGGGCTCTTCGACGGCGAGGCGGACGTCGAGGGCGACGCCGACGCGGACCCGGACGGCGTGGCCGAGGGTGACGCGGACGGGGACTCCGACACCGACGCTGACGGCCCGTCGCCCGTGGCCGGCACGCTCGTCGTGACCTCGGGCAGCGCCGTGGCCCGGCGGTCCTCGTCGTCGAACAGCCCGCTCGCGAAAGCGGCCGTGCCCACCACCGCGGCCACCGCCGCCCCCACGGCGGCAACGGCGAACGGCCGCCGACGGCGGGGTTGCACCGGGTCGGGGCCACCGCCCGCGTAGGCCGCGGCCGTGCGCCGACGGGTCTCGTCCGCGGCGACCGCGTCGGGCGGCGCGCCCGGCGAGGTTCCGGGCCCCGGCGCTCCGTCCCCCGCGCCGTCCAGGAACAGCGGCATCGTCGTCTCCGCCGCCGGGGCGCCGGAGTCCTGGGTGTCGTCGCTGCTCAGCGTCACATAAGGCCGGATCCGCAGCGGGTCGAAGTCCTCGGCCGCAGCGATCTCCGCCGACCGGGCGTCCCGCTCGGCCGTACGGGCACCGCAGCCGCAATCCGCCCCAGGTCTCGCGCCCCGCCCGCCACCGCGCTCCGGGCATACATGTCCGGTCATTGTGGGTTCCCCTCCCCATCGAACTGCCTGCGATTATGCAGGCCGCCACGGTGAAGCCCGACGCCCGTACCACTGCTCGGCAGGCCATAACGGCACGGAGCGGACAGGATAGGGGGGAAGCGGACCCGAGGAGATGCTCATGGCCCAGCAGTTGAGCCCGCCCACCCTGGCGGAAGGTGAGGGGCGGTCCCGGCGGAACGTCCTGGTGTCCATCGGCGCACTGCTCCTCGGCATGCTGCTCGCCGCACTCGATCAGACCATCGTGTCCACCGCTCTGCCCACGATCGTCAGCGAGCTGGGCGGCCTGGACCACCTGTCGTGGGTGGTGACCGCCTACTTGCTGGCGGCGACCGCGGCGACCCCGCTCTGGGGCAAGCTCGGCGACCAGTACGGGCGCAAGAAGCTCTTCCAGACGGCCATCGTCATCTTCCTCGTGGGCTCCGCGCTCTGCGGTGTGGCCCAGAACATGCCGCAGCTGATCGGCTTCCGAGCCCTCCAGGGCCTCGGTGGCGGCGGGCTCATGGTGCTGTCGATGGCGATCGTCGGCGACATCGTCACCCCTCGCGAGCGAGGCAAGTACCAGGGCCTGTTCGGGGCGGTCTTCGGTGCGACGAGCGTGCTCGGACCGCTGCTCGGCGGTTTCTTCACCGAGCACCTCAGCTGGCGCTGGGTCTTCTACATCAACCTGCCCGTCGGCGTCGTCGCGCTGCTCGTCATCGCCGCGGCTCTGCACATCCCGGTCCGCCGCACCAAGCACACCATCGACTACCTGGGCACCTTCCTCATCGCCTCCGTCGCCACCTGCCTGGTCCTCGTCGCCTCGCTCGGCGGGACCACCTGGGCCTGGGGCTCCGTGCAGATCATCGCCCTCGCGGTCCTCGCCGTCGTGCTGCTCGTCGCGTTCGTCGCGGCCGAGCGCCGGGCGGTCGAACCGGTGCTGCCGCTGAAACTGTTCCGGAAGAGGACCTTCACTCTCGTCGCCGTCATCAGCTTCGTCATCGGCTTCGCGATGTTCGGTGCCATGACCTACCTGCCGACCTTCCTCCAGGTGGTGCACGGCATCACCCCCACCCTGTCCGGTGTGCACATGCTGCCGATGGTCTTCGGGCTGCTGATCACCTCGACCGGCTCCGGCCAGATCGTCAGCCGGACAGGCCGCTGGAAGGTCTTCCCGATCGCCGGCACCGCCCTCACCCTGGTCGGCCTGCTGCTGCTCCACACTCTCTCCGAGAACAGTTCCACCTGGACGATGAGCCTCTGCTTCTTCGTCTTCGGCGCCGGACTCGGCCTGGTCATGCAGGTGCTCGTGCTGATCGTGCAGAACTCCGTCGGCTACGAGGACCTCGGCGTCGCCACCTCCGGAGCGACCTTCTTCCGCTCCATCGGAGCGTCCTTCGGCGTGGCCGTGTTCGGCACCATCTTCACCAACCGGCTCTCCGGCAAACTCGAGGAGGCGCTCAGCGGCCGTTCCCTGCCGCCCGGTGTCGACGCCGGGGCACTGGCCGCCGACCCCCGGGCCATCGGCCGGCTCCCGGCCGATCTGCGCCCCTCGGTGCTGAGCGCCTACTCGACCTCGATCACCGACGTCTTCCTGTACGCCGTGCCCGTGGTCCTCGTCGCGTTCGTCTTCGCCTGGTTCCTCAAGGAGGAGCCCCTGCGCGGATCGGTGACGGCGCCCGACACCAGCGAGACCCTGGCCTCCAACCCGGTCCAGCGCTCCTCGTACGACGAATGCGCCCGCGCCCTGTCGGTGCTCGCCACCCGGGAGGGGCGCCGGGAGATCTACGAGAAGATCACCGAGAAGGCCGGGTACGACCTGCAGCCCGCCGCCAGCTGGCTGCTGCTGCGCATCAAACGGCACGGCACCGTCGAGCCCGGCCGGCTGGCCGAGGTCGCCCCCGTGCCGCTGAGGGTGATCACCTCGGCCGCCCGCCAGGTGGAGGGGCACGGCTTCGCCCGGCGCGAGGGCATGCAGCTGGTGCTCACCGAGAAGGGCGCGGAGGCCGTGGTCAAGCTCTCGCACGCCCGCGAGGAGTCACTGGCCGAGCTCCTGGGCGACTGGTGGGGCCCGGACCGGCCCACCGACCTGATCCGGCTGGTGACGGAGCTGTCGTCCGAGGTGAGCGGGTCGAGCAAGGAGCGGCCGCACATGCCCGAACCGCGCCGCGACCACTCGGTGGGCTGACGGCCCGCCCGGAGGGGCTCAGAGCTCCTTGGCGAGCCAGTGCTCCGCGTAGGGGCCCTGGTTGAACGCCGGGATCTCCGCGTAACCGTGCTTCGCGTACAGCCCGCGCGCCTCCACCAGGTCGTCACGGGTGTCGAGCCGGATACGCCGCACCCCGTACGCCCGCGCGGCGCTCTCGATGCCCGCGAGCAGCAGGCCGCCACCGCCCGTCGAGCGGAAGGCGGGCCGGACGTACACCCGGGTCAGCTCCGCCGTCGCCGCGTCCACCAGCCGCAGGCCCGCGCAGCTCGCCGGCTTGCCGCCGTACCGGCCCACCAGGAACTCCCCGGTGGGCGGGGCGAGCCGGTCGACGCCGTCGTCCCTCAGCCCGTCGTCGATCTCCGCCGTGGTCGCCGGACGGCCCCAGTAGCGGCTCGCCACGTCGTCGTAGTAGTCCCGCCGCAGCAGGGCCGCCTCGGGGCTGCCGAAGTGTTCGGGGGTCACGGTCCACGTCATTCGTACATTCTGTCCAGGGTGTGACGGGATGACGAACCATTAATAGGTGCAGGGGGCAGTGAACATGCGGGACACGACCAGCACGGCGGCCGTCCAGCGGCTCGGGGAGCAGTGGATACGGGAGCTGGCGCGGCCCGGCGGGGGTGGCTTCGTGTGCTCGCCCGCCGGACTGTGGCTGGCCCTGACGGCCGTCGCCGCGGGCGCCCGTACGGAGACGGCCGCAGAGCTGCGCACCCTGCTCGGTGTGGCGGGCCCGGAGGCCGCGGCCGTGGTGACGGAGGCGGCGCGGGACTGGGAGCGTACCGAGGCGCTGAATGTGGCGACCCGGGTGTGGAGCAGGCTGACCGTCCGTCAGGAGTACAAGGACGCGCTCCCCGGCATCGCGTTCGGGCCGGTCGGCCAGGACGAGATCGACGCCTGGGTGTGCGAGCGGACCGGTGGCCTGATCGAACGGCTGCCGATGGAGCTCGACGGTGTCTCTTTCGCACTCGTCAACGCGCTGGCCCTGAAAGCGCTCTGGGAGACCCCGTTCGAGGTGAACCGCACGCGCGAGGTCCCGTTCACCGACGAGGCGGGCAGGATCCGCCCCGCAGCGACGATGCACGCTCCGGTGCCGGTGCGGGACGTGTGGACGGTCGCCGGCGCGCACGTCGTGGAGCTGCGCTGCCGTACGGAGCGGGGCGGTGCGGCTCCGGCGCGGATCAGGCTGGTCCTGGGGGAGCCGGGAGCGGGCGCCGCGCAGGTCCTGCCCGCGGCGTGGGCGTCCCGCGAGGAGCGTGTCCCGCTCGACGCCGACGAGGTGACCGTCGCCGTTCCGAGGTTCACCCTGCGTACGAACATTCAGGTCGACGACCAGCTGCCCGCCCTCGGTGTACGGCGCGCGACCACGATGGCCCTGGCGGACTTCTCGGGGCTCTCCCGTCAGCCCGCCTGCATCTCCGACGTGGTCCAGGAGGCCGTGCTGAAGGTCGCGGAGGAGGGTGTGGAGGCCGCGGCGGTCACGGTCGTGGCCCTGCGGACGTCGGTCGCACGGCCGGGGCGGCACATCGCCTTCACCCGGCCCTTCGGGATCGTCGTCCTGGACGGCTCCTCGGACGTCCCCCTCTTCGCGGGGTGGCAGGCGGACATACCGGCGTACGAGGGCTGACCCGGCCCGATGACGGGCGCCGTCCGAGGGGCCGCCGAGTCGTATTCGGGCATTCTTTCGGCAAATCGGTGGTGACAGTCAGGCTAAGTGGGGGTTGATTGTGTCTACCTCATAGGGCAATGCGAGGCTTCATCCGCACATACCCGGGCCGAGGGGACAGTGCATGAAAACGGGAGGGTCGGCGCAGCGTGACAGATGTGGAGCGCAGTGTGCGGGGGGATGCGGCGGCGGATCCGGGGGCGAGAGCCGCCACGGCGAGAGCCGTCCTCTGGCTGCTCGTCGGCGTCCTGGCGGTACGGCAGGTGGCGGTGGTGCTCCGGCGGCCGCCGGGTGAACGCCTCACCGATCTGGAGACCTGGACCGGTGCGACCGGGGTCCTGCACATCGCGGGGTCCCTGTACGACCCGGGCCGGTTCACGGGGACGCCGTTCGCCGGGCTGGTGCTGAAGCCGCTGACGGTCTCCGCCCAGCAGGCACTCGGCGTCGTGTGGACCTTCGGTTCGCTGCTGCTCGTCGTGGGACTCGGCTTCGTCGCCGTCCGCGCCCTGCCCGCGCCGGTGAGCAGGCGTACCGCCTTCGTGGCGGCGCCCGTCGCGATCACCCTGCTGATGGTGTCGCTGCCCGTCCGCACCACCCTGCATCTGGGCCAGACCAGCATCCTGCCGGTCCTGCTGGTGCTTCTCGCCTGTTTCGCCGTACGCGGTGAGCGCCTCCCCGGCGTGCTGACCGGTGTCGCCGCGGCCCTCCAGCCCGCCGTGCTGCTCTTCGCCGTCCTGTTCTGGCTCACCGGCAGACGCAGGGCCGCCGCGACCGGCGGTGCCACCTTCGCCGTCTGCACGGCGCTGGCCTGGGCGGTGATGCCGCGTGACTCATGGGCGTACTGGGTGCACCATCTCGCGGGGGCCGGCCTCGGGGACCGCCCGGACAGCCTGGCGAACCAGTCGCTGCACGGCGCGCTGCTGCGGTTCGGGCTCCAGGGCCCGCTCGAGATCGCGCTGTTCCTCATCCTCGCCGCCGCCGTCGCCTTCCTCGGACTGCGGCGGGCGGTGCACTACGCCCGGGACGGGCAGCTGCTTCTGGCCGTCGCGATCACCGGATGCGTGGCCGTCGCCGTCTCTCCCACCGCCTGGCAGCACCAGCTTCTCTGGGTGCTGCTCGCCGTCGTCGGCCGGGTCGGCACCCGGGCCTCGGACCGGCTGGTCTGGCCGGCGGTCGTGGTGCTCGTCCTCACCCTGCCGGGGAAGATGCTGCTGCCGAACGTCGGCGTGGTCCTTCCCGTGCGCGACAACGTCCTGCTCGTCGCCGCGCTCGGCGCGGCCTGCGCCGTGCCGTTCCTCTCCCGCACCTCGCCCTACTGGCAGCGGCCGATTCCCACGGACTACGCGAAGCCGGTGCCGGCGCGTCACGCGTGGGTGCCGCTGCTGCCGTTCTGGCGGCGCGTGCTCAGCCGCCCCAACCTGCTGCTGGAGCTCCTGCTCATCAGGGTCGTCTACTCCGCCTACGCGAAGGTCCGGCTGGCGGCCACCGCCGGGCGCTCCACCGCGGAGGAGCACGGCCGGCAGATCCACTCCGCGGAGCAGTGGCTGCACATCGACATCGAGCACTGGGCCAACCACACCGTCGTCGGCATCCCCTGGCTGCGGGACTTCTTCGACTACTACTACTCGACGTTCCACTTCATCGTGCCGCTCGCGATCCTCGGGGTGCTGTACGTGCGGCGGCCCCCGGACTACCGCTGGGCCCGCAGCACCATCGGCTTCGCCACGGTCCTCGCCCTCGTCGGCTTCTGGCTGTATCCCCTGGCACCGCCGCGTCTGATGCCGGGGCTCGGCTTCATCGACACGGTCCACGGTGCGCAGGACCTCGACAGCCCCGATTTCGGGGCGCTGACCGCGATGACCAACCAGTACGCGGCGATGCCGTCCCTGCACTTCGGCTGGTCGCTGTGGTGCGGTGTGGTGATCGCCCTGCTCGCGCCGAAGGCGTGGATGAAGGTCCTGGGGCTGCTGCACCCGCTGTTCACGGTCTCCGCGATCATCGCCACGGGCAACCACTGGGTGCTTGACGCGGTCGGCGGTGCGGCGGTGGTGGCCGCGGGCTTCGGGCTGGCGTACGCCCTGGCGGGGCCGCGCAGGCTCCAGGCCGTCCCCGGTGCGGCCGGGCGGCCGGACCGCGAGGCCGGGGACGCCGGGGACGCGGTCGGGGAGCCGGCCCCCGAACCGGCCGGCAGCAAGGCGTAGGGCGGACACCGGCCCGACCGGTACACGGGCCGAAGGGGTGCGGGGCGGCCCTCCCGAGCCGGCCCCGCACCCCTTCGGCGTGGATCGCCGCGTCCCCCCAGGGTCCGCCCGCGGCGGCGGTTCCGCCACTCGAACGGCTCAGCGCCGGGGGCGGCGCCGTGCGGGGGATCAGGCCTGGACCGACACTCCGGGCTCCGCTGCGACGGCGCCGCTGCGCTCCCCGAGCTGTTCCGTGTCCACATGAGCCGTCTCGCGGGCGGAGAGCGCCGCGACGACCGGCGGCAGACAGAGCACGGCGGCGAAGACGGCGACCCCGGCCCAGTTGTCGCCGTCGGGGCCGGCGATCTGCGAGGCGAAGGCCACGGCGAAGCCGGCGATGGCGAAGCCGGTCTGGGTGCCGATCGCCATGCCCGAGAGCCTGACCCGGGTGGGGAACATCTCGGCGTAGAAGGCGGGCCAGATGCCGTTGGCCGCGCTGTAGACGACGCCGAAGACCAGCACGCCGAGGATCAGCACCAGCGGATAGCTGCCCGTGGAGATCGCCCACAGGTACAGGGGCATCACCACCGCGCTGCCCACGGCGCCGATGAGGAAGACCGGCCGGCGTCCGATGCGGTCGGAGAGCCGGGCCCAGAGCGGGATGGTGAACAGGGCGACCACATTGGCCAGCGCGCCCACCCAGAGCATGCCGGTGCGGCTCAGGCCGACGGCGTCGCTCGTGGCGTACGACAGCGCCCAGACGGTGAAGACCGTGCTGACCGTGGCGATCACGGAGGCCGCGACGACCCGCAGCACATCGGCCCAGTGGTCGCGCAGCAGCACGGCCAGCGGCATCTTGGCCACGCCCTCGGTCGCCGCCTGCTTGGTGAAGACCGGGGTCTCCTCCAGGGTGCGCCGGATGACGTAACCGGCGACCGCGACGGCGACGCTCAGCCAGAACGGGATGCGCCAGCCCCAGGAGAGGAGCTGTTCCTCGGGCAGGGCGGCGACCGGGATGAACGCCAGGGTCGCGATCAGCTGACCGGCCTGCGTCCCGTTGATGGTGAAGCTGGTGAAGTAGCCGCGCCGGTGCTGGGGAGCGTGTTCCAGGCTCATCGAGTTGGCGCTGGCCTGCTCACCCGCCGCGGAGATGCCCTGAAGGATCCGCAGGAGGACGAGCAGCACGGGTGCCGCACCGCCGATCTGGTCCCGGGTGGGCAGACAGCCGATGAGGAACGTCGAGAGCCCCATCAGCATCAGGGTGAAGACCATGATCTTCTTGCGGCCGACCCGGTCCCCGACGTGTCCGAGGAAGAGCGCGCCGACCGGACGGGCCGCGTAGGCGACACCGAAGGTGGCCAGGGACAGCAGGGTCGCGTTCGCCGGATCGGACTCGTCGAAGAAGACCTCGGGGAAGATCAGCGCCGCCGCGCTCCCGTAGATGAAGAAGTCGTAGTACTCCAGCGCGCTGCCGATCCATGCGGCGAGCGCCGCTTTACGGGGCTGGGCCTGCGGTGGGGGAGCGGGGGCAGGGGCGTGAGCGGTCACGTCGGGGCTCCTTCGGGGGGACGTTCCGTGCGGGGAGAGGCGAGGACCCGGCTAATTAACGCACTAGGTAGTTAGTTGCGGATGGCTACGGATGTTGCGAGCAGTTGTCGCCCCTGTCAAGAGTTCGCACAGAATCCAGGTCCTGGGTTCTGTGCGAAATCCGGCCCTTCCTCCCCGAAAGGTCCGGCCCTACTCCGCCCGGTCGGCCGTGAGGTACGCGATGATCATGTCGCCCAGCATGGTCCGGTAGTGCTCGCGCCGTCCGGTGTCCACCAGGTCGCGGCCGAAGAGCGCGCCGAAGGTGTGTCTGTTCGCGATGCGGAAGAAGCAGAACGAGCTGATCATCGCGTGCAGATCCACGGCGTCGACGTCCGCCGTGAACAGCCCCGACGCGCGCCCCGTGTCGAGGATGCGCCGCAGGACCTCGATCGCCGGGGAACTGATGCGGCTCAACTCGGCCGAGGCCGCGATGTGTTCGGCCTCGTGGATGTTCTCGATGCTGACCAGGCGGATGAAGTCCGGGTGGTCCTCGTGGTGGTCGAACGTCACCTCGGCCAGCCGGCGCACCGCTGCCACGGGGTCGAGGTGCTCGACGTCCAACAGCTGTTCCGCCTCCCTGATCCTGGTGTACGCCCGCTCCAGGACCGCGGTGAACAGCTGCTCCTTGCCGCCGAAGTAGTAATAGATCATCCGCTTGGTGGTGCGGGTCCGGGCGGCGATCTCGTCGACCCGGGCACCCGCGTAGCCGATGCGGGCGAACTCCCGCGTCGCCACGGTGAGGATCTCGTCCTTGGTGCGCGCCGCGTCACGGGTCCGCACGGCGGGCTGGGCGGGTCCTTCGGTGCTTGTCATCCGGATCCTTCACGGCAGGCGGTGCGTGCTCGCGATTCTAGAGCGGGTGCACGAGGGGGCTGATTCGGCCCGGGGTCTTCCCTGGGCGGCCGTCTTTCGGTATGACTAACTAACCAGTCCGTACATTACGTCGATGCATCCACGGGAAGTGAACGATGCCGAACACCCCGGCCCCGCCCCCCGGCGCCCCGGTCCTCGTGCTGAACGGCCCCAACCTCGATCTGCTGGGCCTGCGCGAGCCGGAGGTGTACGGGAAGGAGACCCTGGCCGGCATCGACGAGCTCTGCCGGAGCACGGCGGCGGCCCTCGGGCTGCGTGCCGACTGCCGGCAGAGCAACCATGAGGGTGTGCTCATCGACGCCGTCCACGAAGCCCGCACCGCGCACCGGGGCATCGTGATCAACCCCGCCGGGTACAGCCACACCTCGGTCGCCCTGCGGGACGCGCTCGCCGCCGTGGAGCTGCCGGTCGTGGAGGTCCACCTCTCGAACATCCACCGGCGGGAGGCCTTCCGCCACCACAGCTACGTCTCGGCCGTCGCCCACACCGTCATCTGCGGGGCCGGTGCCCACGGATACGCCCTTGCCCTCACCCACCTCGCCCTGCTCCTGGAGGACAACCGGTGAGCCCGGACTCCTATCTCGTCGGCCTCATCGGCTCCGGTATCGGCCCCTCCCTCAGCCCCGCGCTCCACGAACGCGAAGCGGACCGGCAGGGCCTGCGCTACCTCTACCGCCTCATCGACATCGGCACGCTCGGTGTCCCGCCGGAGAGGACCGGCGAACTCGTCCGCTCCGCACGCGACATGGGTTACGACGGCCTCAACGTCACCCACCCCTGCAAGCAGCAGGTCCTCGCCCACCTCGACGCGCTCTCGCCGCAGGCCGAGGCGCTCGGCGCCGTCAACACGGTGGTCTTCGAGGGCGGCCGGGCGACCGGGCACAACACCGACGCCACCGGCTTCGCCGCCTCCTTCGCACGTGGTCTGCCCGACGCGCCGCTGGAGCGCGTCGTGCAGCTGGGAGCCGGCGGTGCCGGAGCCGCCGTCGCCCACGCCCTCCTCGCCCTGGGCGCCGGCCGGCTCACCGTGCTGGACGCCCTGCCCGACCGGGCCGCGGCGCTCGCGGACTCCCTGAACCACCACTTCGGCCCGGGCCGGGCGGCGGCGGCCGACCTCCTGGACATCGCGGCACGGACGGCGGGCGCCGACGGCCTGGTCAACGCCACACCCATCGGCATGGCCGCCCACCCCGGGCTCCCGCTCCCCGCGGAACTGCTGCACCCCGGCCTGTGGGTCGCCGAGGTCGTCTACCGGCCGCTGGAGACCACGCTCGTCCGCACCGCCCGCGCGATCGGCTGCCCCACCCTCGACGGCGGGGGCATGGCCGCCTACCAGGCCGCCGACGCCTTCCGGCTCTTCACCGGCCGCGAACCCGACACCGCCCGCATGCTCGCGGACATCGCCGAGCTCACGTCCGCCCACTGACACCCGCAGGAAGCCCGCAGGAGGACCGACATGCGTACGTCCATCGCCACCGTCTCGCTCAGCGGCACGCTCACCGAGAAGCTCACCGCGGCGGCGCGCGCCGGCTTCGACGGTGTGGAGATCTTCGAGAACGACCTGATCGGGAGCCCGCTGAGCCCCGAGGAGATCAGGGAACGGGCGGCCGACCTCGGTCTGACGATCGACCTCTTCCAGCCGATGCGTGACATCGAGGCCGTCCCCGCCGACGAGTTCGCCCGCAACCTGCGGCGCGCCGAGCACAAGTTCCGGCTGATGCGGCGGCTCGGCGCCGACACCGTCCTGGTCTGCTCCAGCGTCTCGCCGTACGCCGTCGACGACGACGCCCTCGCCGCCGGACAGCTGCGCCGGCTGGCGGACCTCGCGCAGGAGTCCGGTATCCGCGTCGCGTACGAGGCGCTGGCATGGGGCCGCCATGTCAACACGTACGAGCACGCCTGGCGCATCGTCGAGGCCGCGGACCACCCCGCCCTCGGGGTCTGCCTGGACAGCTTCCACATCCTGGCCCGGGGCTCCGACGTCGCGGGGATCGAGGCCATACCCGGCGACAAGATCTTCTTCCTGCAGCTCGCCGACGCCCCGCAGATGTCGCTCGACGTGCTGCAGTGGAGCCGCCACCACCGCTGCTTCCCGGGCCAGGGCGACCTCGACGTCACCGGTCTTGTGCGGGCGGCCGTCCGCGCCGGATACGACGGGCCCCTCTCCCTGGAGGTGTTCAACGACGTCTTCCGCCAGGCGGACGCGGGCCGCACCGCGGTGGACGCCCTGCGCTCGCTGGCACTGCTCCAGGAGTCGGCCGGGCTGACCGTGCCTCCGGCGCCGGTCGTCCCCACCGGGTTCGCCTTCGTCGAGATCGCCACGGCCGACACGGCCAGGATCGCGCCCCTGCTGACCGCGCTGGGCTTCTCCCGTACGGCCAGGCACTCCGGGAAGCCGGTGGACCTCTGGGAACAGGGCGATGCCCGCATCCTGCTCAACACCGACACCGGCAGCCACCGGCCGGAGCCCTCGCTCACCGCGGTGGGCCTGGAGAGCCCCGACCCGGCGGGTGCCTCCGCACGGGCCGAGTCGCTGCTCGCCCCCGTCCTGCCCCGGCGCCGCGCCCCCGGTGACGCCCCGCTGGACGCGGTGGCCGCGCCCGACGGCACCGAGTTCTTCTTCTGCGTCACCGACCGCACCGACCCGGCCGAGAAGAAGCGAATCGGCTGGACCGGTGACTTCGCGCCCGCGCCGCACACCCCGGACCCCATCGGCATCACCCGCCTCGACCATGTGGCGCTGACCCAGCCCTGGCACCACTTCGACGAGGCGACCCTCTTCCACCGCGGCGTCCTCGGTCTCCGGCCGCATGCGAGCGTCGACCTCGCCGACCCGTACGGCCTGCTCCGCAGCCGTGCCGTCAGCAACGAGGACGGCACGGTGCGCATCGCCCTCGGCGTGGGGGCCTCCCCCACCCAGGACCCGGCCCGGGGAGGGCGCCCCCAGCACGTGGCCCTGGCCACCGACGACCTCGTCACCACCGTCCGCCGCGCCCTCGCGGCCGGCGCCCGGATGCTGCCCGTGCCCGCCAACTACTACGACGACCTGGCCGCGCACTACGAGTTCGCCCCGGGCGAGCTGGAGAGCTACCGCGAGCTCGGCATCCTCTACGACCGGGACGGGAAGGGGGAGTTCCGGCACTGCTACACCGTGACGACCGGCCGCGTCTTCTTCGAACTCGTCGAGCGCGTCGGCGGATACGACGGGTACGGCGCCAGGAACGCCCCCGTCCGGCTCGCCGCGCAGCACGCACTGGCCGACTGATCAGTCCGGGAGTGCCTCGAAGTCCGCCCGCGCGTCGAACGCGGCGCGGCGGGTGGCCCGGCGCAGGGCTCTCAGCAGCGTGGGGCCGATCGCCACCGTCAGGACGACCGTGAGGACGGCGCGGCCCAGGTCCCAGCCGATCGAGGTGGCCGTGCAGTAGGCGAGGAAGCGGACCAGGTTCTCGGTGAGCGGGTCGCCCGGGACGAAGGAGATTCCCGAGCCGAGGCCAGGCACGATCGTCCAGCCGTACAGATTCATCACCGTGCCGTACGCGAACGCCGCCGCGAAGCCGTACCCCGCCAGCATCAGCAGCTCGCCCCGGCCGCGCAGCCGGTCCGGGCCCGGCAGCAGACCCGCGCCCATGGTGAACCAGCCCATCGACAGCATCTGGAACGGCATCCACGGCCCGACCCCGCCCGTGAGCAGCGCCGAGGCGAACATCGTGACCGAGCCGAGCACGAAGCCGAAGCCCGGGCCCAGCACCCGGCCGCTCAGCACCATCAGGAAGAACATGGGCTCCAGGCCGGCCGTCCCCGCGCCCAGTGGACGCAGCGCCGCACCGACCGCGGCGAGGACGCCCAGCATCGCGACGGCCTTCGCGTCCAGACCGGAGTCCGCGATCGTCGCGAGGACCACCCCGACGAGCAGCACCAGCAGGACGGCGAAGAGCCACGGCGCGTCCTGCGCGTGGGCGAGACCGGAGTCCGTCCCCGCCAGCAGCGGCCAGCCGAAGGCGACCAGCCCGACGGCGCTGATCAGGACGAGCGCGGCGACGGCGTGCGGACCCAGCCGGACCGGGCGCGTGGACCGGGCCGTCATGCGAGAGCCTCCAGAGCCCTGCGCACCTGCGACACCGTCAGCCACTCCCGTGGCGCCAGGATCTTCGAGATCTGCGGGGCGAACGCGGGCGAGGAGACCACCACCTGCCGGGTCGGGCCGTCGGCGACGGCCTCACCGTCGGCCAGGATCACCACCCGGTCGGCCAGCTCCGCCGCCAGCTCCACATCGTGCGTGGCCAGGATGATCGCGTGGCCCTCGGCGGCCAGCCGGCGCAGTACGCCGACGAGCCGCCCCTTCGCCGCGTAGTCCAGCCCCCGTGTCGGCTCGTCCAGGAGGAGGAGCGGGGGCCGGGCGGTGAGCACCAGGGCGAGGGCCAGCGCGAGCCGCTGGCCCTCCGAGAGATCACGGGGGTGGATGTCGTCGGGCACCCCGGGCAGCAGCTCGGAGACCAGCGCCCGGCAGGTCCCCCCGGGCGCGCCCGCGTCGGAGTCGGCCGCCGCGCACTCGGCGGCGACCGTGTCCGCGTACAGCAGGTCGCGCGGCTCCTGCGGTACGAGCCCCACCCGGCGCACCATGTCGCGCGGCGGCGTACGGGACGGATGCAGGCCGCCGACCAGGACGGATCCCGTGGTGGGTTCGGTCATCCCGACAAGGGTGGTCAGCAGGGTCGACTTCCCCGCGCCGTTACGGCCCATCAGGGCCACGGTCTCGCCCGGCGCGACGGACAGTGTTACCCCGCGCAGCGCCTGGACCCGCCCGTGCCGGACCCCGAGCCCCTCGACCCGGGTGACCGCGTCGAGCACGGGGAGGATCGCGGGCGCCGCGGCCGGCCGGCGGCCGAGCAGCCGGCCCAGCAGACCGGGGCGGACGGCGGGGGGAGCGGGGAGCGGAGCCACCGTGGCGGCCGCCGGGGTCTCGCGCGCCGGCGGTTCCACATCGGCGAGACGCTCCCGCAGGTCCACCGCACGGCGCCGGGCGTCGCGCACCGACAGCGGCAGCGGATCCCAGCCCACGAGCCGGCCCAGCGCCACCACCGGCGGGCGGACGGGCGAGAGGGCCATGATGTCGGCGGGCGCGCCCATCACCGGGGCGGCGCCGGGCGCGGGCAGCAGGAGGACCTGGTCGGCGTACTGCACCACACGCTCCAGCCGGTGCTCGGCCATCAGCACCGTCGTGCCCAGGTCGTGCACCAGCCGCTGGAGGACCGCCAGCACGTCCTCGGCCGCCGCCGGGTCCAGGGCGGACGTCGGCTCGTCGAGAACGAGGACCCTGGGGTGCGGGGTGAGGACCGAGCCGATCGCGACCCGCTGCCGCTGGCCCCCGGAGAGCGTGGCGATCGGCCGGTCGCGGAGCTCAGCCAGTCCCAGCAGATCCAGCGTCTCCTCGACGCGGCGGCGCATCACGTCCGGGGCCAGGCCCAGCGACTCCATGCCGTACGCCAGCTCGTCCTCCACGGTGTCCGTCACGAAGTGGGCGAGCGGATCCTGGCCCACCGTGCCCACCAGGTCGGCGAGTTCACGCGGCTTGTGGGTCCGGGTGTCCCGGCCGCCGACGGTGACCCGGCCGGTCAGCACCCCGCCCGTGAAGTGCGGCACGAGACCGGACACGGCACCCAGCAGAGTCGACTTGCCGACACCGGACGGGCCGACGGCCAGCACCAGTTCGCCCTCGGGGATGGTGAGGTCGACCCCGGACAGGGTGGGGCGCTCCGCGCCCTCGTACCGCACCGAGACGTTCTCGAACCGGATCATGAGCGCTCCTTGGAGTCCGAGGGGGAAGGGGGCAGCGGGGCCACCACGGCCGGCAGCAGCCCGATCAGCACGGCGGCGGCCGGCCACAGCGGCAGTACGGGGGCGGAGAGCGGGACGACGCCCGGGCGCAGGGCGTCCGGGGCGGCGGCGCCCGCCCAGATCATCGCCGCCGCGACGGCCGCACCCGAGGCGGCGACGAGCCAGGCGCGTACGCCCCAGCGGTCCGGCCGGTAGCGGGTACGCACCGAGCGGCGCCCGCCGAGTCGGAGCCCGGCCAGCGCCGCGAGCAGCCCGGCCAGCAGCAACGGCAGCCCGTGCACGGCGCCCTGCGCCGCCAGCAGCCCGTACGTCCCCGCGCACACACCCAGCAGCCCGCCGAGCGTCAGCACATGGGTGGTGCGGCGGACGGCGGGCGGGACCTGCGCGGTGCGCCCGTACCCCCGCGCGTCCATCGACGCCGCGACGGCCACCGAACGCTCCAGCGCCCCCTCCAGCACCGGCAGCCCGATCTGGAGCACCGCCCCGACCCCGCCGGTCGGACGGCCGCGCAGCCTGCGGGCCGTCCGCAGCCGCGCCACGTCGGCGACCATGTTCGGCGCGAAGGTCATCGCGACGACGACGGCGACCCCCACCTCGTACAGGGCGCCGGGCAGCGACTTCAGAAGCCGGGCCGGGTTGGCCAGCGAGTTCGCGGCCCCGATGCAGATCAGCAGCGTGGCCAGTTTCGCGCCCTCGTACAGCGCGAACACCACCTGCTCCGCCGTGACCCGGCCGCCGATCCTGATCCCCTGCGCCCAGTCGGGCAAGGGCACCCCGGGCATCGTGAACAGGGCGTGCGTGCCGGGGACCGAGGAGCCCAGGACGACGGAGAACAGCAGCCGTACGCCGACGACGACCAGCCCGAGCTTGATGAACGCCCCGTACGAACGGGCCCACGGCGCGTCCGTGCGGCGCGCCGCCACCACATAGCCGGCCACGCCCACCAGCAGCCCGAGCAGCAGCGGGTTGGTCGTACGGGACGCGGCGGTCGCCAGCCCGAGCGCCCACAGCCACCAGGCCCCGGCCGGCAGCGCGTTGCCCCGGGTGGCCCCGGGGGCGCGCAGGGCAGGGCGGAGCCGGGCCGGGCCGGTGGAGCGGGTCATCGGCGGCGGCGGGCCTGCAGCACAGCGGCGACACCCAGGACGAGGACCGCGCCGACACCGGCGAGCACACCCACCGACGGGCCGCCGCCCTCGGAACCACCGGCCGTCGCGCCGGCGGTGGACGCGGTGGCCGGAACGCCGGCGTCCGGTCCGTCGGAGCTCCCGTCGACCTGTTCACCGCAGCCCGACCGCGGATAGCCGGAGATCGCGCAGAGCATCGCGGAGCTGTCGTACCGCAGGGGCTTCGCCACCGAGGCGAGGGCCTCCGCCGTGCTCGCGTCCGGCGCGACCTGGGCGCAGGCCGTACGCGGCGCGGGCGGCTTCTCGCCGTCCGGCGCGTCCGCCGCCGTGCCCGGATCGATGACCAGCGCGATCCGCTTGCGGCCGTCCTTCGCCGGGGTGTCCGCGCAGACGGCCCCGAAATCGGGCGCGCGGCGCGGCTGCGCCGAGTCCTGGGAATCCGCGCTCACCGAGAAGCGGAAACCCTGCACCGCGCCGTCGTCCGGCCGGACGACGGAAGGCCCCTGGGTGGCGTACGTCCAGCTCTTCCCGCCGTCACTGTCCCAGAACGACCAGTAGCGGTAACCGGCCGCCTGTGCGCTCCCCGCGCCCAGCACGGCCAGGACTGCGCCGACGAGGAGCAGCACCGCCGCCGTCCGCAGCGGACGCCTCACAGCTGCTGGTTCTTCCGGCGTCCGCTGAGCAGGAAGCCGATGCCGGCGCCGAAGGCGAGACCGATGCCGATGATCCACCAGAGGCCGAGCCCCTCGTCGTCGCTGCTCGTGTCCGCCGGCTTCTCCGGTGCCGTCGCGGTCGGCGAGGGCACGGCGGTCGCGGCGGGCGCGGGGCCCGTCGCGTTGAGCTGCTTCACGAGGTCGACGCCGCCGAAGTCACGTGCGTCGGTGCCGGTCGCGTGGGCGGCGAGCACCAGCTGGGCGGTGGCGGCGGGGCCGCCCTCCTTCGCCCAGCCCTGGGCGTGCTTCTCCAGGTACGCGACCGCTCCGGCCGCCTTGTCCTTGTGGCCGGCCGCCGACAGCGCCACGACCGCGTCGGCCGTGTTGCCGAAGTCCGGCTGCGGCGGCGCCGACTCCTCGGCGCCCGGCATGGGCGGCAGTTCCAGGTGACCCGGCCCGGCGAGGGTCTTCGCCAGGTAGTAGGCGCCGTTCTGCGCGGACTGCTCGGGGGTGAGATCGGAGCCCTCGGCGCAGACGGGTGCCTTCGCCGCGTTGTAGTTCCCCGAGGCCATGCCCTTGCCCATCGCGCCGAGGACCGCGGCCGCCGTGGCGTCCGCGTTGGCGGTGAGCTCGCCCTTCTTGTCCGGCTGGTAGGCGAACGCCCCGCCGTCCGCGCCCCCGCAGGGCAGCGCGAAGGTCTGCAGCGCCGTGTACGGCGTCCTGCCGCCCTTCTTGGTGACCTCGGCGAGCGGCACACCGGCCCGCGCCAGTGCCCCGGCCACGACGCCGGTGGAGTTGGCGTCGCTCGGGCTGCCCGGGTTGTAGCCCCAGCCGCCGTCCTCGTTCTGTACGGACTTCAGCCAGCTGACGCCGTTGTCCACGACCTCACGGTGCACGGCCAGTTCGACCATGGCCTGGACCGCCGCCGCGGTGGCGTTGGTGTCCGCGACCGTCTTCGCGTCACAGGGCTCGGAGGCGTCGCGGTAGGAGGGGAAGGCCCCGCTGTCGCACTGCTGGCCGACGAGCCAGTCCACCGACTGCGTGGCGGGCGTGACCAGCTCGATCTTCTGGGCGAGGAAGGCGAGCGACTGGCGCCACACCCCGTCGTACGTCGGGTCCTTGGTGCCGTACAGCCCAGCCGGACGTTCAGGCGTGGACGGGGTCGGACTCGGCGCGGCGACCGCCACCGGGGCGGCCGCTCCACAGAGCACGGCGGTGATCGCGAGCGCTGCCGCGCGGCGGCGTACGGACATGGCGGACTGGGCCTCTCGAATGGGGTTTCTCCCCTGCTCGAGCTGGCCGAGCGCTCGGGGAAGGGTCGGCGCCGGATTCGCACCGGCTTCCCCCTGTACGGGCATGATGACGACCCGCCCACTCTACCGGGGTGCTCCCGGGCCCCTCCGGGCGGACAGCCGCACTCCCTGGGCGAAGGGCCTTCCCAGCAGGTCAGACCCCATGCGAGACTCCGGCGGGGGGTCACACGGGCGCGTGCCCGTGGGGTTGGGACGACCGGTGGGAAGCACCAGTGCGCAGACGAAGGACGGCGGCCGTCGCCGCCGTGGCGGCCGGATTCATGACGGTGACCACGGGCTGCGGCCTCATCAGTGACAGCGAGAGCGCCCCGCCACCTTCCCCGGACCCCACCCCGCCGTTCACCACGCCAACGGTCGCCGACGAGATAGCCGGCTTCGCCGAGGCCGCGGGCCTGCCGCCCGGCGACACCTCCACAGCCAGGCTGCCGAAGGGCGACTGGCACGGATGCGTCGCGCCCTGGACGGGCTACGCGCCGGCGGCGGACGCCGCCGGCGCCTTCGAGGCGACGGTGATGCGTCTGCGGCAGTACGACTGGGAGATCGTCTCCAGCCATGCCGAGCAGGACGTCACCTACCGCACTCTCGCCAAGCGGGGCTGGAAGCTGTACGCCCGGTACTACGCCGTGGAGAACGCCGGGCGGACCGTGTCCCTCACCGCCGTCGAGGACGGCTGCCGGCTCCCGGAGAAGGTCAGGGACGACTACGAGGACCCGGCCTGACAGCCGGAGTCGGCGATCACGAAGTGGCCCGCGGGGGACTCCCTGAGGGTGTGGGTGACGAAGACGTTGTACAGCCCCATGTCCTGTTCCGAACCGTTCGCGTAGGCGTGGCCGCCCGAGGTGTGGGCCCGGCCGGCCGTCACATGGGCGTAGTTCGTCGCCGTGAAGCAGCGCGCCGGTTCCGTACCGCCGGACGTGGTCGCGGTCACGGCGGCCGAGCCCGCCCCGGCGGCCCCCGAGGAGTCGGTCGCGGTCACGGTGTAGCGGTACGAGGTGCCCGCGGTCAGGCCGGTGTCCGTGAAGGACGTCGACGCGGTCGTGGTCACCTTCGCGCCGTCGCGGTGCACCGCGTAGGAGGCCGCACCCTCGACCGTGTTCCACGCCAGTGAGGCGCTGCTGTCCGTGACCCCGGTGACCTTCAGGCCGGCGGGGGCGGGCAGCCCGCCCCCACCGCCCGGTGCGTCCTTGTCGAGCCCCCAGAACACGCCGGTGTGGTACGCCGAGCAGATGGTGTTCAGGAAGTACGCGGCCGTCGACCCGCACTGGTCGGCGCCGGACCCCGGGCTCACCGGCAGACCGTGTCCCATGCCGGACACGGAGAACGTCTCCACGGCGGGCTGCCCCGACGCGTCCTCGTAGACGCTCCGGGTGGTGTTGCCGGGCAGGCTCTGGGTGCCGGCCGGGGTCTGGCCGATGCCCCAGACATCGGTCCACTGGTCGCGCAGCGCCGTGGCGTTGGCCGGGTAGACCGTGTAGTCGGAGGTGCCCTGCCAGATCGCGACCCGGGGCCAGGGGCCGGTCCAGCCCGGGTGGGAGTTGCGTACCTTGTCGCCCCACTGGGCGGGGGAGAGCTTCTGCGGGCCCGTCTGGCAGCCCGACGCGGCGGCCTGGCTGGTGGCGCACTGCGCGGGCAGCCCGGAGGCCACGGACCCGCCCGCGAAGACGTCCGGGTAGGCGGCCAGCAGGTCGGCGGTCATCCCGCCGCCCGCCGACAGCCCGGTGACGTAGACCCTGCGGCCGTCCGAGCCGTACGTCTGCTTCGCGTACTCGACCATCTGCACGACGGACGCCGCCTCGCCCCGGCCCCGGGTGCTCTCGGCCTGGTCGAACCAGCCGAAGCACGACAGGGCGTTGTTCGCCGAGGTGGTCTGCGGGAACACGACGTCGAAGCCCCACAGATCGGCGTACTTGGTCCAGCCCGAGTTGGTGTAGTACGCGTTGGCCGACTGGGTGCAGCCGTGCAGCGCGACCACCAGGGGCGCGCCCGCGGCGACGTTGTCGGGGGTGTACGCGAACATCTGCAGATTGCCGGGGTTCGAGCCGAAGCCGGTGACCTGCTGGAGACCGGCGGCGGCCGGGGCCGCGGGTGCCGCGACGGCGGACACCGGGTGCGCGGCGAGCAGGGTCAGGACGGCGACGGAGGCGACGCGGCGGAGCAGGCGTCGCAGGATCGGTGGGCGCACGGTGGGGCCTCCTCGTCGGACGTGCGGACTGCTGCCGAAACCTATGAGCAGGGGGCGGAGCCGCCCATGTGGCAGGCGGACACCGGCCGCGTACCGGTGTGTGCGGCGCTCCTCTTGCGCCCGCGTCCCGGACCGCCGGTGCGCGCGGGGCCCGCCGGCCCGCACCATGTACTCCGCCACCATGCGGCCGCCCCGGGGTGTGTGCACCGACCCCGTGTGATGCGGACCGCGACATCCTTACGGTGACGCCCATGCAGACTTCCCTGACCCCCCGGCACGACCCCCTCGCCCCCTCCGCCCTCGCCGGACGCACCGCCCTCGTCACCGGGGCCGCGAGCGGCATCGGACTGGCCTGCGCGGAGGCACTCGCCGCCGCCGGAGCCCATGTGCACGTGGTGGACAAGGCGGGCGACGCCGCCAAGAGCCTGGCCGAACGGATCGGCGGAACGGCCTGGGTGGCCGACCTCTCCGTGGCCGAGGCGGTGGACGGACTGCCCGCCGACGCGGACATCGTGGTCAACAACGCGGGGCTGCAGCACGTGGCGCCGGTGCACGAGTTCCCGCCGGACACCTTCGCGCTGATCCACCGCGTCATGGTGGAAGCACCGTTCCGCATCTTGCGCCGCACGCTCCCCGGCATGTACGAACGCGGCTGGGGCCGCGTGGTCAACATCTCGTCCGTGCACGGGCTGCGCGCCAGCCCCTACAAGTCGGCCTACGTCTCGGCCAAGCACGCACTGGAGGGGCTCAGCAAAGTGGTCGCACTCGAAGCGGCGCCGCACGGCGTGACGAGCAACTGCGTCAGCCCCGGCTACGTCCGCACACCCCTGGTCGAGGACCAGATCGCGGACCAGGCACGCAGCCACGGCATCTCCGAACAGGAGGTGGTGGGCCGGGTGCTGCTGGAACGCAGCGCCCTCAAGTCGCTGATCGAGCCCGCCGACGTGGCCGGGGCCGTCCTGTGGCTGTGCGGGCCCGGCACGGCGCACATCACCGGAAGCTCCCTCACGATGGACGGCGGCTGGACCGCCAACTGACGCCCGACCGCCCACGGAAGCCCGGAGAACGATGGCCGCCCATGTCTGAACCGCCCCCCTCCGCCACGCCCCTCCTGTCACGCCTCCTCGACCTGCTGGCCGACGACGCGCCCGCCGAGGAGCTCGGTGCCGTCGCCTCGGAGGCGAGGGCCGCCGGTGTGCCCGCGGCCGACCTGGCCGAGGTGGAGCGGGCGGCCGCCACCGCCCTGCGGATCAGGGGCGCCCTGCGCCAGCACCGGCGCAGGGAACTCCAGCTCACCGCCCTCTTCGACACGGCCGGCGACCTCGCGGCCTCCCGGGACCTGGACGATGTGCTCAAGGCGATCGTGCGGCGGGCCAGGATGCTGCTCGGGACCGACACCGCCTATCTCACGCTCCCCGACGAGGAGGCCGGGGACACCTACATGCGGGTCACCGACGGATCGGTGTCCGTGCTCTTCCAGCGGCTCCGGCTCGAACTGGGCGAAGGGCTCGGCGGCCTGGTGGCACAGACCGCCAGCCCGTACGCGACCCCCGACTACCGCACCGACGAGCGCTTCCACCACACCCGCAACATCAACGCCGGTGTGCTGGACGAAGGTCTCGTCGCGATCCTCGGAGTCCCCCTGCTCCTCGGCTCCAGCCGGGGCGGCACGGGAAAGGTCATCGGGGTGCTCTTCGCGGCCGACCGGGCCGCGCGGGTCTTCAGCCCCGACGAGGTGGCCCTGCTCTGCTCGCTCGCCGCGCACGCCGCGATCGCGATCGACACCGCCCGGGCCCTGGACGACACCCGGACCGCCCTCGCGGAACTAGCCGGCGCCAACGCGGAACTGGCCGAGGCCAACGCCGCCGTACGCGCGCACTCGGCCGCCATGCAGCGCGCCGAGGAGGCCCACGACCGGCTCACCGACCTGGTGCTGCGCGGCGGCGACGTGAAGGACGTCGCCGTGTCCGTCGCCGGACTGCTCGACAGCCCGCTCACCATCCACGACCCCGGCGGGCGCCCGCTGGCCGCCGTACGGCCCGACGGCACGGGATTCGCCGCCGACAGCATGGACGCCGGCTGGCTCGCGGGCACCGCGGACGAGTCCCGGCACGGGGCGCGGGCCGTGCACCGCGACGGCCGGTGGATCTGCGCGGTGCTCGCCGGCCAGGAGCTCCTCGCCAGCCTGGTGCTGCACCGGCCGGACCGGCTCGACGACTCCGACCGCCGGCTCTTCGAACGCGCCGCCGTCGTCACCGGCCTGCTCCTGCTGCTGCGCCGCACGGTCGCCGAGACCGAGAACCGGATACGGGGCGAGCTGATCAGCGACCTGCTCGGCGACCCGGAGCGCGATCCGGCCGGGCTGGCCGAGCGGGGCCGGAGGCTCGGCATCGACCTGGACCGGCCGCATCTGGTGCTGGTCGCCGAGGCGTCCGCCAGGGAGAGACTCGGCGGCGCCGCGATGCGGTATCTGTTCGGCGGCGACATCCACGGCGTGAGCGCCGAACACGCGGGCACCGTCGTGCTGCTGATCGACTGCGACGCCGACCGCACGCCGGCGGGCACCGCCGCACGCGCGGCGGCCACGCAGCTCGGCCACCTCGTCCAGGAGCCCGTCACCGTCGCCGGTACGGGCCCGGCGCGCGGCGCCCGCGAACTCGCCGCCGCCTACGCGGAAGCCGCCCGCTGTCTGCGCGCCATGCGGGTGCTGGGACGCGAGGGCGAGGGGGCCGGCGTCGGCGAACTCGGCTTCCTGGGCGTCGTCCTGGGCAACGCGAAGGACGTGGACGGCTTCGTGACAGCGGTGCTGGGCCCGCTGCTGCGCTACGACGAACGGCGCGGCACCCATCTCGTACGGACGCTACGGGCGTACTTCGGCGCGGGCGGCAGCCTGATCCGGGCCAAGGACGAGCTGCACGTCCATGTGAACACGGTGGTGCAGCGTCTCGACCGGATCCAGGTGCTGCTGGGCCGCGACTGGAACGAGCCCGACCGCGCGCTGGAGCTTCAACTCGCCCTGCGGCTGCACCTCCTGTCGGGCGGCCGGGAGGGCTAGGGGCCGCCCTCAGCGGGGGACCGCCGCCCGCAGCAGGGTGTCGGCGATCCGGCCGGCCCCCTTCTCGCCCGTCAGCACCGTGTAGTGGTTGACGTCCTCGACGCGCACCGCCCTGACCTTCGTGCCCGGCTGGCCCGCCGCCGCCAGCCGGGACTCGTCGTACAGCCCCTGCTCCTCGTTCATCAGCCCGCGCTCGGCCCACAACAGGGTGGCGGGCCCGGGGAGTTCGTGCACGGCCGCGAGCACCTCGTCCTGGAACAGGCCCCCGCCGTCCGTGCGGACCGCCTCCAGCCGGCAGCCCGACCGCAGCGCCGGCTCCTCGCCCGTCAGGTCCCGCTGGATGTAGGCGTCCACCTCCCGCGACCAGTCTCCGTCCCCGAACGCGGGGTGGGCACGCCAGAACGAGCGGTACGCGTCCCGGTCGGTGAAGGTCATCGAGAGCCGGTCCATGGCCGGCCCGATCACGGCCGTCAGCAGTTCGTCCGCCGAGAGATGCGTGGGCGCGGGGAAGCCGAACCCGCCGTCGACGAGCACCAGGGGGCCGAATCGTCCCGGATGACGTACGGCCGCGAGCGCCGCGACGAACGCGCCCATCGAATGGCCCGCCAGCACCACCCGCTCCCGGCCCAGCGCCCCGGCGAGCGCGGCCGCGTCGTCCGCGTGGGCGGCGATGCCGTACGGGCCGGGCAGCCCGGCGCTGCCGGCCCGGCCCCGCAGGTCGGGGGCGACCAGCGTGGCCCGGCCGGCGAGCACGCGGGCCACCGCTCCCCAGGACAGCGCGTTGGCCGTGATGCCGTGCAGGGCCACGACCACCGGCGCGTCCGGATCGGGGGAGGGCCAGCGCAGAGCGGCCAGTTCGCCGCCGGCGACGGGGACGCGTATCTCCTCGTACGGGATCATCGGTGCTCCTCACGGGTCCTGCGCAGACGGGACGGGAGACGGGCCAGGCCGCCGGGCAGCAGGTGTACCACGGCCACGAACAGCACCCCGAGCAGGAACAGCGGCTGGGAGAGCGGCACGCGCAGGACCGCGGGCAGATCGGCGACCGCGCCCGAGCCGGCGAGGTCGCCGAGCCGTTGGTCGGCCCAGGTGTAGAGGATGCCGCCGACCATCGGGCCCCAGCGGGTGCCCGAACCGCCCAGCACCACCATCACCAGCAGCGACAGGGTGAAGTCCGAGGTCGTCGTCTGGGGTGTCGAACCGCCGGTCAGCAGCAGGTGGACGAGCCCGCCCGCCGCCGCCAGCGCCCCGGCCAGGACGAAAGCCGTCAGCTTGAATCCGTACGGCTTCAGGCCCAGCACCTCCACCCGGCGCTCGTTCTCCTTGATGCCCTCCCAGACCCGGCCGGTGGGGGAGCGCACCGCCCGGTGGACGACGCCGAGGGTGAGGACGAGGTAGGCGAGCGCGATCCAGTAGAGGTTCGCGGTGTGGTCGATGCCGACCAGCCATGAGGGCAGCAGCTCCGCCGGTGCGGCCCGGCCCTCCTCGCCGCCGGTGAGGCCGCCCGGGTTGCGGGACACGAGGATCGAGCCGGCCTGCGCGAAGGCGAGCGTCACCATGGAGAAGCCGATGCCGGTGACCCGCAGGCTCACCGAGCCCAGCACCAGGGCGAGCGCGGTTCCGGAGCACAGTCCGAGGACCGCGGCGACGGCGAACGGGAGGCCCGCCTCCAGCAGGAACATGTTCGTGGCGTAGCTGCCCGCCGCGAAGTACAGCGCGTGCCCGAAGGAGAGCAGCCCCGTACGGCCCAGCAGCAGGTCGTAGCCGGTGGCGAGGGCGCCGAACAGCAGGCAGGTGGCCAGTAGTTGCAGGCTTCCCGGACTGCCGAGCGGGCCCTCCAGCAGTCCGGGGACGGGCAGCGTGCTGTACGGCGCGACGATCAGGAGCACGAGGACGGCGGCCGGCCACCAGCGCAGCAGCCGGGGCCTGTTCCGCCCGGGCGCCGTGGTCACGGCGGCGGGTGCGGGTGTGGTGGCGGTGCTCACGCGAGCCTCCCGGTCAGTCCGCGCGGCCGGACGAGCAGCAGCGCGGCGAGCAGGACGACGACCGCCAGGTCGCCGAGGCCCGCTGCGGTGTAGTAGTTGGCGAACTGCTGGACCAGGCCGATGACCACGGCGGCCACGGCTGCACCGGTCACCGAGCCCATGCCGCCCGTGACCACGACGACGAACGCGAAGATCAGCAGCGAGGTGCCCTGCCGGGGGTCGACCGAACCGAAGTACAGCCCGCCGAGCGCGCCGCCCAGTGCGGCGGCGCAGCCACCGATCGCGAAGACCAGCGTGAACGCCTTGCGGACGTCGATGCCGAGCGCCGTCACCATCGCCCGGTCCTCGACCCCGGCGCGTACGACCAGACCGTGCCGGGTCCGGCCCAGGAACAGCCGCAGCGCGGCCAGGACGACGACGGCCGCCGCGACGAGCACCAGCCGGTTGACCGGCACGTCCGCGCCCAGCAGCCCGAAGGTGCCGGACAGGGCCTCGGGCCCGGGGAAGGTCCGGGCGTCCGAACCCCAGATGCCCGACAGCAGAGCGGGCACGGCCAGCCCCACCCCGACCGTCGCGAGCACCTGCTCCCGGGGCCGGGTGTAGAGGGGGCGTACGACGGTCAGTTCGAGCACCACGGCGGCGAGCGTGCCCGCCGCGGTGCCGAACAGGACCGCCAGGGCGAAGCCCCAGCCGCCCGGGCCGGCGCCGGGCAGATTCCCGGACGCCGCCCACCAGGTGCCGTACGCCCCGATGGAGAGCAGCGCCCCGTGGGCGAAGTTGAGCACGTCCATCAGGCCGAAGATCAGCGAGAGGCCCGACGCGATGAGGAAGTAGAGCGCCCCCAGACCGAGCCCGGTCATGGTGAGCAGCACGATGGTGGACATCAGGAATCCGCCTCCGCGGTGGTCGGGGTGAGCGGGCCCTTGCCGACGCCGAGCAGCCGGCGGGTGGCCTCCGCGTCGCCCAGGAGCGCGGCCGCCTCGCCCTGATGGGCCGTCCGCCCGTCGGCGAGCACCGCACAGTGCTGGGCGAGCCTGCGGACGACGGCGAGATTCTGCTCGACCAGGAGCACCGGCACCGCCTCGGCGGCGCGTTCCAGCACCTGGGCGACCTCGGTGACGACCTTGGGGGCCAGGCCCTTGGTGGGCTCGTCGGCGATGATCAGCCGGTTGCCGTTGAGCAGGGTGCGGCCGATGGCCACCATCTGCTGCTGGCCGCCGGAGAGCGTCCCCGCCAACTGCTTCTCGCGAAGCCTCAGTTCGGGGAAGAGCTCGTGGACCAGGCCGTAGGCGGGCCCCTCGGCGCCCCGGCGTTCGGCCAGCCGCAGGTTCTCGGCGACGGTGAGCCCCGCGAAGACTCCCCGGTCCTCGGGGGCGTATCCGATGCCCCGGCGGACCAGGGTGTGGGTGGGCAGGCCCACGGTCTCCTCGCCGTCGAGGAGCACGCTGCCGTCGCGCGGCACCAGGCCGAGTACGCCGCGCACGGTCGTGGTCTTGCCGGCGCCGTTGCGGCCGAGGAGCGCCGTCACGCCGTGGCGTGCCACGTCCAGGTCGACCCCGTGCAGGATGTGCCGGCCGCCGATCAGGACGCGCAGGTCCCGTACGACGAGGAGTGCGGGCGGCGTGGTCACCGGGGGCGGCCTCACAGTCCCTCCCCGAGGTAGGCCTGCTGGACGACCGGGTCGGCGGTCACCGCGCCCGGGGTGTCCAGGGCGAGCAGGCTGCCGTGGTGCATCACCGCCAGTCGGTCCGCGAGTCCCAGCAGGACGTCCATGTGGTGCTCGACCATGAGCACGGTGCGGCCCTCCTCGCGGTGCAGCGCCCGGATCAGTTCCGTGAGGGGCGGGACCTCCTCGGCGCTCACCCCGGCCATCGGCTCGTCGAGCAGCATCAGCCGCGGCTCGCCCACCAGCAGCACGGCGAGCTCCAGCTTGCGCTTCTCGCCGTGGGAGAGCTCGGCCGCCGTGGCCCCGGCGCGGTGGCCGAGGCCGGTGCGCTCCAGCACGCCGCTCACCTCGGCGGTGTACGGGGAAGCGCGCCTCCAGAGCCGGTGCGAACCGCCCTTCCTGGCCTGCGCGGCCAGCCGGACGTGCTCGGCCACGGTCATCTGCGGCCAGAGGCTGGACGTCTGGAACGTCCGCCCGATCCCGCGCCGCGCACGGGTGTGCACGGGCAGTCCGGTGAGGTCCGCGCCGTCCAGCGCGAGGGTGCCCGTGGTGGGGGTGACGATCCCGCTGATCAGGTTGAACAGGGAGGTCTTGCCTGCCCCGTTGGGCCCGATGAAGGCGAGGAACTCGCCCTCCCGGACGTCCAGCGTGACGTCCTCGACGATGGCCGCCCCGCCGACGCGCCACCCCAGTCCGTCCAGCCGGAGCACCGGAGCGCCCGTACGCGCCCCCTCGTCCCGCGCGGTGGCGGTGCCGGATACGGTCACGGGTCAGCCCGCCGAGGGCTTCGCGGGCGGGGCCACCGCGTCCATCGGCCGGGTGCTCACCAGTTCGGGCTTCGCGGCGGCTCCGGTGCCGTTGAGCCTGGCGACGAACATCGGCTGAAGCAGCGCGTGGTCCTCGGCGCGGATCTGCTGCCTGCCCTTCACCCCGTCGAAGCTCCAGCCCTCCAGGGCCTTCACCATGGCGGCGGTGTCGGTGGCACCGCCCTCCTCGACGGCCCGCACGATCATCTGCGCCGCGGTGAAACCGTCGGTGCTGAACAGGTCGGGGGTGCCGCCCGCCTTCTCGACGCCGTCGAGCATGGCCTTCTCCACGGCGTTGCCGCCGCCCGCGCCGGGGAAGTAGTGCGCGAGGAAGGAGACCTTGGCGCCGGCCGCGCCGAACACCGGGTACGACGCCGTCCCGGCCAGCCCGGTGACGACCTTGCCGGCGCTCAGCACGCCCTGCTGGTCCAGTGCGGTCCACAGGGCGGGGGCGGTCGCGCCGGCCCAGGCGACGAAGACCAGGTCGGGACCGCCCGCCTTCACCTGCCGGGCGAAGGGCGTGAGGTCCGTGGCGCTGGGCGGGGCGAGCACGGAGCCCACCTTCGCCCCCTCGGCGCCCAGGACCGCCTTGACGGCGGCGACGTTGGCCTGGCCGAAGGTCGAGTCCTGCGCGAGGACGGTGACCTTCTTGCCCCCGGGGTCGCCGAGCATGGTGCCCGCGGTCAGGATGTCCTGGTAGGACTGCCGGCCGGACCGGAAGGTGTACGCGTTGATCCCGGTCACCGCGTCCGTGGCGGCAGGGCCGTTGACGTACAGCACCTTGTTCTGGGCGGCCAGCGGGGCCATCTGGAGCGCGACGCCGGAGTCGGTGGTGCCGGCCAGCACCTTGTAGCCCTTGCCGATCAGATTCTTCGCGGCGGAGACGGCCTTGCCGGGGTCGCCCGCGTCGTCCTGCTCGGTGACCTCGATCGGGTGGCCGCCCGCCTTGCCGGTGCCCTTCGTCGCGTGGTCGAGGCCCGCCATGAACCCGTCGCGGTACTGCTTCCCGTAGGCGGCGAGCAGTCCCGTACGGGAGTAGACGAGGCCCACCTTCACGGCCTCGTCCCCACCCTTGCCGGCCCCGGACCCGCTGCCCGCCTGCCCGGCGGCGGTGCATCCCACCAGGAGCAGGCCGGCGGCGCCGAGAGCGGTCGCGGTCAGGGTTCTTCTCTGGACGGTGCCTACGGCTCTGCGACGCATGGGGACCGGCTCCTCGGCGTGGTTCGGGTGATGTCGGCCGAACCGTACGAACACCGTGGCGCCGTCGACATGGTGCAGGGAACCTCACCTGGGCGGGTGCCGGTGTGGGCACCGCACATGGGCACCTCTCAGCGGGTGTCCGCCGGGAGGTCGATCAGCCCGCACACCGTCTCGATGTCCCGCCTCACCTGTGCGATCGACTCCCGCCCCGACAGCCAGGTGATCAGCGCCGAGTGCCAGGTGTGCTCGATGACGCGGACCACGGAGAGCTGCTCCTGCGTGGGGTCCTCGACCCCCATCGCGTCCAGGACGATGGCCGTCGTCAGCCGGGACACGGCGTCCACCTCCGGGCTCACCCCGCGGTCGGCGAAGGTCAGCGCCCGCACCATGGCGTCCGCCAGATGGGGCTCGCGCTGGAGTGCCCGGAAGGCCAGCATCAGGGTCTCCGCGACCCGCTCGGCGGCGTCGTCCCCGGCGGGCGGCTGTCTGCGGAGCGTGACGTGCAGATGCCGGAGCTGGTCCTGCATGAGTGCCACCAGCAGATGGACCTTGGACGGGAAGTAGCGGTACAGCGTGCCCAGGGCGACCCCGGCGGCGTCCGCCACCTCACGCATCTGCACGGCCTCGAAACCGCCGCGCCCCGCGAGCTGGGCGCCGGCCCGCAGAATGCTCCGGCGGCGGGCCTCCTGGCGTTCCGTCAAGGGAGGCTCCGCAGGCCTGGCTTCCGCTGTCATCTGTCCCCATCCAAAAAGGGAGAACCGGTTCCCTGCCCGGCCGGGCGTCCGTTTCCGGGCGCGCACAGCATGCCAGGGTGACCGCCGTGGCGCGAATCACCTGATCCGGCCGTCACGCCGACGCTACCTGCCGGTAGATTCGGTGCGGGTTGAACCACTCAGTCTGAAACTTGTTCTAGATTAGCGCGACCGGTTACGCTCCGGCGAACGTAGTGAGAAGGGGGCCGAGCGTGACCGCTGAGGCCGTAGAGACGGGCCCCTTCGCGGGCGGCGACACGTCGGGCACCGACGGTGACCGGCCTCTGCGCATCGCACTCCTGACCTACAAGGGCAACCCCTTCTGCGGTGGCCAGGGCGTCTACGTCCGCCACCTCGGCCGCGAGCTGGCCCGGCTCGGACACAGCGTCGAAGTGATCGGTGCCCAGCCCTATCCGGTGCTCGACGAGGGCGTTCCGCTCACCGAGCTGCCGAGCCTCGACCTCTACCGCCAGCCCGACCCGTTCCGGACCCCGGGACCCGGTGAGTACCGCGACTGGATCGACGTCGCCGAGGTCGCCACCATGTGGACCGGCGGCTTCCCCGAGCCGCTCACCTTCAGCCTGCGGGCACGCCGTCATCTCCTCGCCAGGCGCGGTGACTTCGACGTGGTGCACGACAACCAGACGCTCGGTTACGGCCTGCTCGGCGACATCGGCGCACCCCTCGTCACCACGATCCACCACCCGATCACCGTCGACCGCCGGCTGGACCTGGACGCCGCCGGCTCCGCGCGCCGCCGGCTCGCCGTGCGCCGCTGGTACGGCTTCACCCGCATGCAGAAGCGCGTCGCCCGCCGCCTGCCGTCCGTCCTCACCGTCTCCGGCTCGTCCCAGCAGGAGATCGTCGAGCACCTCGGGGTGCGCCGGGACCGTATCCAGGTCGTGCACATCGGGGCCGACACCGACCTCTGGTCGCCCGACCCCTCGGTCGCGGAGGTCCCCGGACGGATCGTCACCACCTCCAGCGCCGACGTCCCGCTCAAGGGCCTCGTCCATCTCGTGGAGGCCCTCGCCAAGCTCCGCACCGAGAACCCGGATGCGCACCTCGTGGTCGTCGGCAAGCGGGCCGAACGCGGCCCCGTCGCCCAGGCCATCGCGCGCCACGGGCTCCAGGACGCCGTCGAGTTCGTCAAGGGCATCAGCGACGCCGAACTCGTCGACCTGGTCCGCAGCGCCCAGATCTCCTGCGTCCCCTCGCTGTACGAGGGCTTCTCGCTGCCCGCCGCCGAGGCCATGGCCACCGGGACCCCGCTGGTGGCCACCACCGGCGGCGCCATCCCGGAGGTGACGGGGCCCGACGGGGAGACCTGCCTCGCCGTGCCGCCCGGCGACGCGGGGGCACTGGCCGCCGCCCTCGGCCGGCTCCTCGGCGACCGCGAGCTGCGCGCCCGCCTCGGCGGGGCCGGCCGCGCCCGGGTGCTGGCCAACTTCACCTGGGCCAAGGCCGCCCTCGGCACCGTCGAGTTGTACCGTCAGTCGATCGCAGCCCGGGGGGCCCGCAGGTGACGACCCCCGTGGCTCCCGGAATCCGTACCTCCGACCTCGAAGGCAGGCCCCCGTGCTGACCGTCGACTTCACCCGCTTCCCGCTCGCCGCCGGCGACCGGGTGCTCGATCTGGGCTGCGGCGCCGGCCGGCACGCCTTCGAGTGCTACCGGCGCGGCGCCCAGGTGGTGGCCCTCGACCAGAACGGCGAGGAGATCCGCGAGGTCGCGAAGTGGTTCGCCGCGATGAAGGAGGCCGGTGAGGCACCCGCGGGCGCGACCGCCACCGCGATGGAGGGCGACGCCCTCAACCTGCCGTTCCCCGACGACTCCTTCGACGTCGTCATCATCTCCGAGGTGATGGAGCACATCCCCGACGACAAGGGCGTCCTCGCCGAGATGGTCCGGGTGCTGAAGCCCGGCGGCCGGATCGCGATCACCGTGCCCCGCTACGGCCCCGAGAAGGTCTGCTGGACGCTCTCCGACGCGTACCACGAGGTCGAGGGCGGGCACATCCGCATCTACAAGGCCGACGAGCTGCTCGGCAAGATCCGCGAGGCCGGGCTCAAGCCCTACGGCACCCACCACGCGCACGCGCTGCACAGCCCCTACTGGTGGCTGAAGTGCGCCTTCGGCGTGGACAACGAGAAGGCGCTGCCGGTGCGCGCGTACCACAAGCTGCTGGTCTGGGACATCATGAAGAAGCCCCTGGCCACCCGGGTCGCCGAGCAGCTGCTCAACCCGGTCGTCGGCAAGAGCTTCGTCGCGTACGCGACCAAGCCGCACCTGCCGAAGGCCGAGGCGTGAGCACGCCGGAGCAGACCGAACACCTCGTCCTGCCGGGCGTCCTCACCGCCGAACAGGCCGCCGAGACCGTGGCCGCGCTGCTCGCCGTGCAGCGCGAGGACGGGGCGCTGCCCTGGTTCCGTGGCCACCACCTCGACCCGTGGGACCACACCGAGGCCGCGATGGCGCTGGACGCGGCCGGCGAGCACGAGGCCGCCGCCCGCGCCTACGCGTGGCTGGCCCGCCACCAGAACGAGGACGGCTCGTGGTACGCCGCGTACCACGACGGTGACCCCGACAGGCCGACCGACCTGGGGCGGGAGACCAACTTCTGCGCCTACGTGGCCGTCGGCGTCTGGCACCACTATCTCGCCACCGGCGACGACGCGTTCGTCGACCGGATGTGGCCGACGGTCTTCGCCGCGGTCGAGTTCGTGCTGCGGCTCCAGCAGCCCGGCGGGGAGATCGGCTGGAAGCGGGAGGCCGACGGCACCCCCGTCGGCGACGCCCTGCTGACAGGCTCCTCCTCCGTGTACCAGGCGCTGCGCTGCGCGCTGGCGCTGGCGGAGCAGCGCGAGGAGGCCCAGCCGGACTGGGAGCTGGCGGCCGGGGCCCTGGGCCACGCGATCCGCAGCCACCCCGAGCGCTTCCTGGACAAGAGCCGCTACTCGATGGACTGGTACTACCCGGTCCTCGGCGGCGCGGTCACCGGAGCCGCCGCGACACGGCGGATCGAGGACGGCTGGGACAGCTTCGTGGTCCCCGGACTCGGTGTGCGCTGCGTGCTCCCCAACCCGTGGGTGACGGGCGGCGAGAGCTGCGAACTGGCCCTGGCGCTCTGGGTGACGGGGGAGTCGGACCGCGCTCTGGAGATCCTGCAGTCCATCCAGCACCTGCGGGCCGAGGGCGGCCTCTACTGGACGGGGTACGTCTTCGAGGGCGAGCGGGCCATATGGCCGGAGGAACTCACCACCTGGACGGCCGGATCACTGCTGCTCGCGGTGGCCGCGCTCGGAGGGGACGAGGCGACCACCGCGGTCTTCAGCGGCGAACGGCTGCCGGCGGGGCTGGAACCCGACTGCTGCCGGGTCGGTTAGGGCCTCTCGTCTGGATCATGCCGGGCTCGCGGGGTGACCCAGCCTGATCCGGACGAAAGACCCTAGAAGCGGCGGACCCGGCCCGCCACGGCGTGACCGATGAACAGGTAGACGACCGCGGCCAGTCCGTAGCCCGTGACGACGCGCGCCCACGCCTCGTCGAAGGTGAACAGGTCGTACGACCAGCCGGCCAGCCAGCGGGCCGAGTCCTGGACGAACTGAACGAGGTCGTTACCCCGGTTGGCGTCGAGCAGGTACATCAGGATCCACAGAATGATGATGAAGGCCATGATGTCCGCGACGACGGCTATGACGCGTGCTGCGGTGCTGCTTCCTGTGCCTGTTCTGGGAGACATGTTCTCCGGATTGCCGCTCTACGTTGAGTGAAACCCGTACGGCGGGCGCCAGGTGGCGGCCCGCGCCCGCACGGGTGAGCCTGGCGACGAGTGCCGGCCCGCGTCACTCACCGTGATGACCCTGGTCAGGGAGGCTCGTCGTGCCCCGTTCCGCACCGCTCCGCCGGCTCGTCGTGGCGCTGATGCTGTCCTGCGCCCTCCTGGCGGGGGTCACCGCCTGCGGGGACGACGACGGCGGCACCCGGGCCGCCAGCAGTTCCGCGAGCCCGAGCCCCACGACGTCGGCGCAGAAGCAGAAGTACGCCAAGGCGCGTTTCGTGGCCAACGCGGGCCTGGCGGCAGGGGCGGCGTACCAGTGGATCGTGAAGCCCTACAGGGCCGGCACGTTCAAGAAGGGCGCGGACGGTCGCACCTTCGCCATGGTCAAGGCGGGGGTGGCGGGCGCCTTCGCGTACAACCGGCTCAACGCCGCGGCGGAGAACGCCAAGGGCGACCCGCTCCTGGCGAAGGCCGTCGCCCCGCTGACCGCCGGGATCGCCTCGCTCAAGGACGTGGCCACCAGGATGAGCAAGGGCGAGGCGGGCGCCGGGGACGTGGGGGCCTTCGAGAGTGTCATCAACAGCGTCAAGGACGCCGGGAAGAGCGCGGGCGCCGAGGTGAAGAACAAGGTCCCGTCGACCTCGCAGCTGGGCGGATAACCAGCTGAACGGAACTCCGTACGCCGCATAGGGTGCGGGGATGACCCTCCTCGCGCACGTGCGCTACTGCGACGAAATCCTTGTGGAGACCGACCTGTTGGGCGCGCTGGTCAAGGATGCCGACCTGACCGGGCGCGTCCCCACCTGCCCCGACTGGAATCTGCGCGAACTCGTCGTCCACGTCGGCGGCGCGCACCGCTGGGCCGGTGAGATCATCCGCCGCCGGGCCGCTGACGCGATCCCCGACGACCAGGTCCCGGACACCTCGGGGCCGGCCGGTGGCGGCGCGGACGCTCTCGCGGAATGGCTGGCCGCAGGCGCCGCCGCGACGGTGGACGCCTTGCGGGAGGCGGGTCCGGACACCGAGGTCTGGACCTGGGGGTGGGAACGCCGCACCGCTTTCTGGGCCCGGCGCATGGCCCATGAGACGGCTGTACACCGTGCGGACGCGGCCCTCGCCGCGGGGACGGCCTACGAGGTGGCACCCGGCCTGGCCGCCGACACCATCACCGAATGGCTTCAGATCGTCGCCTTCGCCCAGACGCAGGGCGACCCGGAAGCGGCCGAACTGCGCGGCGGCGGACGGTCCTTGCACCTGCATGCCACGGATGTCCCGGGGGCGGAGTGGCTGATCGAGTTCGGTGAGGACGGCTTCACCTGGCGCCACGCCCACGGGAAGGCGACCGTGGCTCTCCGTGGCCCGCTGACCGAACTGATGCTGGCGTTCAACCGCCGGCAGAAGCCGGACGAGGGCGGACTGGAAGTCCTGGGGGACCGGGGGCTGCTGGACTTCTGGCTGGAGAGGTCGTCCTTCGGCTGAGAGGCCCGGGTACGGCAGTGGCCCCCGCCCTTGAGGACGGGGGCCACTCGGGTGCGACGGCTCAGCCGCGCTGGATGCCCGTGGTGTCCTGGAGGACGCCACGACGGCCGTCCTGCGTCTGGGCGATGAGCCCGGGGCCACGCTGCTCGACCGCGAGGTACCACGTACCCGGCGCGAGCTCCGCGATCGGGTTGGGGGCGCCGTCCTCGCCGTACAGCGGGCGGGCCACCGGAACCGCGAACCAGAAGGGGGTGAAGTCACCGGCCGGTGCCCCACCGCCCTGCGGAGCCTGCTGCGCGGCCTGCTGCTGGTGCTCCGGCTGACCCTGCTGGCCGGGCTGGCCCGGCTGGGCGCCGTACGGCTGGGGCTGGCCCGGCTGCGCGCCGAACGGCTGCTGGCCACCGGGGTAGCCGTAGCCCTGGCCGGGCTGCTGGCCGTACGCCGGCTGCACGGCCTGCGCCGGGCGCGGGGCGCCCAGGAGCGGGGCCTGGAGCGCGGGAACCATCGGAGTGGCCACCGCGCCGCCGGCCAGCACGAGGGCCGCCAGCAGTCCGAGGATCAGACCGGCGCCCGCGTCACCCGCGTCGATGATCGTCCAGAACATGGTCCACAGGGAGAACACGGTGAACGCGGCGCCGAACCGGCCGAGTTCGAAGCCGGCCACCTTGCGGCCCGGCATCGCGCGGCTGACGATCAGCAGCGCGGCGCCGATGATGCCGGCGAGGTAGATGCCCATCAGGACGGAGAGCGAGTCCCAGGCGTTCGCCGCGCTGTAGCCCGAGCAGTCCACGCCCGAGGGGCAGTCGTAGCCGGAGAGGTCGAGGAAAGAGGCGACGAACAGCACGACCGCTGCTCCGATCACCACGCCGTCGCCTCGAGTGAGGGAGCGGATATTCACGTGAAGGTCCTTAGTCGGTCGTCTCGTCGGGGCGGTCGTCGATGCCGCCCGATCGGCGGGTTACGGCGCGAAGCTCGGGGGCGGCTCCCCATCGTACGGATGAATCTATCGTCTGCCCGGGCGGGTTGTGATGCTGCCCGGACCTCGGACGGGCTATCCCCCCAATGTCGCCACCATCACCGCAGAACTACCTCTTCAGATAGCTGCCGACGCCCTCGGCGATACCGAGAGCGGCTTTCTGTCGCCAGCCCGAACTGGTGAGCAGGGCGGCGTCCTTCGGATCACGCATATTGCCGCATTCGATGAACACTTTGGGCACGGTCGACAGATTCAGGCCGCCGAGATCGTTCCGGGTGTCCAGCCCCGTGTTGTCGCCGATGTAATTGGAAGGCGCGCTTCCGGTAACGCGTACGAAATTCCCGGCAATCCGTACTCCAAGTTCACGCGAAGGGGCAACGATCTTCGCGGTGTCCGCGCCGTCCCCGTTCACCGCTGCGGGGAGAATGACGTGGAATCCACGGTTCCCGGTTGCGGAACCGTCCGCGTGAACCGAGACGACCGCGTCGGCCCGCTCCTTGTTGCCGATCCGTGCCCGCTCGTCGACGCACGGGCCGTAGGGGCGGTCGCCGTCCTGGGTGAGGACGACCTTCGCGCCCTTCTCCTCCAGCAGCGTGCGCAGCCGGCGCGAGACGTCGAGGGTGAACCGGGCCTCCGCGTAACCCGCGTCGGTCGCCGTGCCCGTGGTGTCGCACTCCTTGTGCCCGGTGCCGATGTCCACCTGGCTGTTGATCTCCCGGGTGTGGTCGCGGTTGCCCGGGTTGTGCCCGGGGTCGATCACCACGGTCCGGCCCGTGAGCGGCCCCTGGGGCTTGGGGGAGGCGGACGGAGTCGCGGCCGGCGCGGACGGCTGCGGGGTCGAGGGGGTGGACGCGGGCGAGGACGCGGCGGACCGCGACGCACTCTCCGGTCCGGCCCCGGGGCCCTGCCCGCCGTCGCCCGCGCATCCCGCGGCGGTCAGACAGACGCCGGCCAGCGCGGCGGCGGCGAACACGGGCCCGCGGCGGGGTGTGGGGGGAGGGAAATCGTCGTGACGCACGTCGCGATGCTATCCGTGACCGTTGCTTTGAGTATCAGTAGATCTCAGCAATCCCGGCGTTTCTGCCGGAATGGTCCGTAACAGTGTCACCAGAGTGCGAGTTGCGTTCTGGTGTCCTGTTGCCGGTCTCCCGTTTCTGTCCCGGCCCGGAGGCTGGGGATTGTGCCACCTGCCCGCCCCTCCCGCGCCGTGAGGCGTGGGAGGGTGGTGCGGGTCTTGCGGTCGGCTCCACGGGGCTTCGGCCCCGCCGTCGCGGCGGGGTCCAGGTCTCCGGCCACTCCGGTACCTGTGAGGGTGGTGCGGGTCGCGAGAGCGACCAGGTTGTGTCCCGCGTTCGCGTCCCGGTCCAGGACGAGCCCGCAGGTGTCGCACTCGAAGACACGCACGCTCAGGGGCAGCTTGGCTTTCACCGCACCACAGCGTGAACACGTCTTCGAGGAGGGAAACCACCGGTCGGCAACAACAAGCCGTGTCCCGTGCCGGCGGGTCTTGTACGTCAGCTGGCGCCGGATCTCACCGAACGCCGTATCCGCGATACGTCGGGACACACGCCGGTTACGGCCCATCCCCGCCACATTGAGATCCTCGACCACGACGGTGCCGTACTCACGGGTGATACGCGTCGTCAGCTTGTGAAGAGCGTCCTCACGAAGGTTCGCCACCCGGTGATGCACCCTGTTCCGTGCCCGGTTCGCCTTCTCCCACCGGCGTGAGGGCTTCTGTCCGGTGCGCCGGTCGGGGCCCCGGCGGCGCGACACGACACGACTGGCGCGCCGCAGCTGTTTCTGGGCGTGGTCGAGGTGGCGCGGGTTCGGCTCCTGGGTCACGGTCCCGTCGCTGTCCGCGAGGACCGCGAGGGTTTTGATGCCCAGGTCGATACCGACCGCCGCGTCCGGGCGGGCCACCCTCACCAGCTCGTGCCGCTGCTCGACCTGGAACGAGACGAACCAGCGTCCTCGGTCCATGCGCACCGTCGCGGACAGGATCCGCATGCTCCCCGCGTCGATCAAAGCCCGCAGGTCCGGTCGGTGCTCGTGAAGGCGGACCGTGCCGATCCTGGGCAGGGTCACGTGCCTGCCGTCCGGCTCCACACGGATCGCCCCGGTCGTGAACCGGCACGACAGACGTGCCTTACGCTTCGACTTGAACCGCGGAACACCCACCCGCGCACCCTTACGCTTACCGCCCTTGAATTTCGCGTAGTTGTCGAACGCAGCCGACGCGTTCGCCAGACCGGTGTTGTAGGCCTCCTTGGAGTTCTCCTCCCACCAACCTGCAAAACGCGGATCCGTGCGCTTGTCCAGGTTGAACGCTTTGCGCAGCGCGGGCAGCGACCACGACCGCCACGGAGTCAGCTCATCCTCCGGGATGCCGTACGACTGCTCGGCCTTGCGCTGCCACCACACCGCGGTGACATGGCCGACAGCCCAGTTGTAGGCGGCACGCGCGGCACCCGCATGCGAGTGCAGACGGCCCACGGCCGTGGCGCTCGGGTCCAGGGCCAGCCTGTACGCCAGGACGGTGAAGCCCGGCTGCGGCGTGAACCTCTTCACCCGGCCACATCCTGCCGGGCGGCGGCAACCGCGATAGCCCGGGCGGCACAATTACTCGCCGAGCAACGGCCGTACGGGCGGCAAACCTTCACGGCATCAGGTTATTCACAGAGAATGCCGCATATCCACTGAGAAAAATAGGAACAGTTGTTTACCCTCAGATCCCCGCCCCCGTGCGCCGCAGGACGCGCAGCGAGTCCGTCGCCGAGATCTCGGTGAACGCCCCCGAAGCCAGGGCGCGTTGGTGGACCCGGTACGGGGCCTGGCCGCCGTCCGCCGGGTCCGGGAACACGTCGTGGATGACCAGGAGACCGCCGTCGGCGACCTTCGGGGCCCAGCCCTCGTAGTCGCCGTTCGCGTGCTCGTCGGTGTGCCCGCCGTCGATGAAGACCAGGCCGAGCGCCCCGCCCCAGACGCCCGCGACCTGCGGGGACCGTCCGACGAGGGCGACCACGTGCTCCTCCAGTCCGGCCCGGTGCAGGGTACGCCGGAAGGTGGGCAGCGTCTCCATCAGGCCGATCTCCGGGTCCACCACCGACGTGTCGTGGTATTCCCAGCCGGGCTGCTGTTCCTCGCTGCCCCGGTGGTGGTCGACGGTGAGCGCCGTCAGCCCGGCGGCGCGGGCGGCGGCGGCCAGCAGGATCGTGGACCGCCCGCAGTAGGTGCCTACCTCCAGGAGCGGGAGCCCGAGCGCGGCGGCCTCGACGGCGGCGGCGTACAGGGCGAGCCCTTCGTGGACCGGCATGAAGCCCTTGGCCGCCTCGAAGGCGGCGAGAACCTCCGGGTCGGGACGGGCGGTCGACTCGGCGGCCACGTGGTTCCTCCTGGTGGGGCGGTGGATCGGACGGCGTCCCATCGTGCCGTACGCCCCCGCGACAGGGGTCGGCGGGGGCGTACGGGTGGGGTGGGCCCGGGTCGGGGCCCCTGGCAGGGCTGCCCGGTCAGGTCAGCAGCTCTGCCAGAGCCGGGTCATGACCCGGACACCGAAGCGCAGGCCCTCCAGCGGGACGCGTTCGTCCACGCCGTGGAAGAGCCGGCCGTAGTCCAGGTCGTGCGGGAGCTTCAGCCCCTTGAAGCCGAAGCAGCGGATGCCCAGGTGGGTGAAGGCCTTGGCGTCGGTGCCGCCGGGGTTGCAGTACGGGACGGGGTGGCCGTCCGGGTCCTCCGCGCGGACCGCGTCACACATCGCCTCGACCAGCGGCCCGTCGAACGTCGTCTCCATCGCGATGTCGTGGTTGACCCACTCTCGGCTGACGGAGGGCAGCAGCAGCCGGTCGATGGTGTCGATCAGCTCCTGCTCGTGGCCCGGCAGGAAGCGGCCGTCGACGCGGGCGGTCGCCTTCCCGGGGATCACGTTGGTCTGGTAACCCGCGTTGAACATGGTGGGGTTGGCGGAGTTGCGCAGCACCACCTGCATGAAGTCCGCGACCGGCCCCAGCCGGGACAGGGTGCCCTCGATGTCGTCCTCGTCGAACTCCGCACCGTAGAGGCGGGCGGCCTCCTCCAGCAGGGCACGGACCGGTTCGATCAGCCGGACCGGGAAGGTCTCGCGGCCGATCCGGGTGAGGGACTCGGCCAGGTCGGTGACCGCGTTCTCGTCGTTGGGGGAGGAGCCGTGGCCGGCGCGGCCGGTGGCGGTGAGCTCCATCCAGGCCATGCCGCGCTGGGCGTTCTCGATCGGGTACAGCCGCCGGGTGTCGTCGATCGCGAAGGAGAATCCGCCCCCTTCGCCGATCGCCTCGGTGACCCCGGAGAAGAGCTCGGGGCGGTGCTCGACCAGCCAGTGCGCGCCGAACTTCCCGCCGGCCTCCTCGTCGGCGAGGAAGGCGAGGACCAGATCGCGCGCAGGCCGCGTGCCGGTCCGGGCGAAATGCCGCGCGGTGGCCAGCATGACCGCGACCGTGTCCTTCATGTCGATCGCGCCGCGCCCCCAGAGGTAGCCGTCGCGGATCTCCCCGGAGAACGGCGGCACCTGCCACTCGGAGGCGTCGGCGGGTACGACGTCGAGGTGGCCGTGCACCAGCAGGGCGCCCCGCGACGGGTCGGCACCCGCGACGCGCGCGATGACGTTGGCCCGGCCGGGGGCCGTCTCGACCAGGACGGATTCGATGCCCACCTCGGCGAGGCGGGCCACCACCCAGTCCGCCGCGGCGCGTTCGTCGCTGGTGGGGTTGGAGGTGTCGAAGCGGATCAGCTCGGCGCAGAGACCGACGACCTCCTCCTGGGCCTGCTCGGACGCGGGGACGATGCTCATGCTGTTCCTGTCGGGGTGGTGGCGTGGGCGGCGGCGGGTGCGGGGGTGTGCGCGTCGTCGTCCAGGGCGGAGGTGCCGTACGGCCTGACCCAGCCCAGCAGGCCGAGCGCGCAGTACAGGAGGAAGGCGGTGGCCAGCGAGTTGAGGGCGGGGATACCGCCGTCGTAGAACTTGCCGACGCAGAACGCGGCGAGCCAGATGGCCACGGACATCGGCACCCAGGTGGGAGAGGTCGCGGGGAGGGTCTGCGCCTCGCGGGTCTCGTCCAGCGGCCGCCGCATCCGCTTCACGACCCAGTACTCCGCGACGATGATGCCGCCGATCGGAGGGATCATCACGCCCAGCAGGGAGAGGAACTCCGTGAAGTGGGTCATGATGCCGACCGCGGAGAGGAGCGTGCCCGCGACTCCGAGGGCGACGGTGACGACTCCGCGGTGCAGCCGCCTGCCGAAGACGACCTGGAAGAAGTTGACGACGCCGAGCGAGGAGCCGTACAGGTTCCAGTCGTTGATCTTCGCGGTCGACATCAGGACCACGATCACGCCGAACGCGCCCGAGGTGGAGAGCACGATGTGCGAGACCTCGCTGGACTTCACCAGGTGGCCGAGGAGCACACCGACCATGCCGACGATGTACTCGGAGAGGATCATCGAGGAGGCGCTCTGCACGAAGACGTGCGAGCCCTTCCTGTTGTAGCGGGTCATCTCGGGCGAGACGATGGCGCCGGTCATGTAGCCGCCGGCGATCGCGGTGGCGGCCACCGCCAGCGGGATCGTCTCGCCGGGCGGCGGCGAGCTGATCAGGTCGCCGAGCGAGTGGTCGTTCAGCGTGGTGATCACCGACCAGGCGACCATGCCGAAGAAGAGCGGGGTGACGATCTTCGCGAACAGCGCCATGTAGCGGAAGCCGAAGATCACCAAGGCGGTGATGGCGACGCCCGCGATGACGCACCACATCCAGGACGGGCCGCCGACGAGCGCCGAGACGCTGTCGCCGAAGATCGTGTTCTGGACACCGAACCAGCCCACCAGGCTGACCGCGATGACGAAACTGACCAGCGCCGAACCGTTGCGGCCGAAGCCCACCCAGCGGGTCAGCATCGGAGTGGCCAGGCCCTCGCGCATCCCGGCTAGTCCGATCGCGAAGATCACGATCTCCAGGATCACCGCGCCGAGCGTGAAGGCGAGGAACGCGTCCCCGAAGGTCATGCCCACACCGATGGTGGCGCCGAGCGTGAACTGCGAGATCGACCCGGACTGGGCCAGCCACTGCAGGAGCATCGACCAGAAGCCGAAGCGCTTGTCGCGCGGCACCCGGGAGAGCGAGTAGTCGTCGCTGCCGATGCTCTTGGCCTCGGGGGCGGTGGCGGCGCCCCGGCTGTCGGATGCCATCAGGACTCCTGGGTGGTGCGGCCGAAGGTCTGCAGGTGAGCCAGCGACCCGTAGCGGTTGACGAGGTTGTCGAACTCCACCGCGTCGTGGAAGTCCAGGATTCCGGCGCCGAAGGCCTTGGCGACCTCGACGGCGTACCGGGCGGCGGACGCGATGTCCGTCTCGTGACTCGCGCCCGTCTGGCAGCCCGGCACCGCCGCGGCCGAGGTGACCGCCAGACCGACGACCGGAGCCGCGGTCGCGGTGGAGGGCTGCAGGATCGAATTGATGTGGTGTGCACCGTTACCGTACGGGGTGATGTCCTGGGTGGTCACGGGGTACGTGACCAACGGCTCACCGGTCACCACGGCGAGCAGCTCGCCGAGCTGCTCGGACACCCGGAGCACCCAGCCCTCCTTGACGGTGGGCGAGAGGGCCAGGCCCTTGTGGTTGATGATCCGGTTGCCCTTGGTGGTGTCGATGGAGAGCACGGCCTCCATCTCGCCGGTGACCTCGTGCCGGTTCATCGTGGCGATGTCCACCGGGGACCCCATGAACGGAACCGGGTCGTGCGGCTCGGTCGGAGCGTTCGGGCAGATGTGCGTGGCGACGATCACGTCGCCGGGCAGCGCGTCGCCCCGGCGGCGCATGTCCAGCAGCTTGGCGGCCGTGGCGAGCGCCGAGGCCGCGCCGTCGGCGTCGGACACGAGCCCGGTCACCTCCGGCCGGGCGCCGACGCCGCCGAGCCGGCCGACCACACCGAGGGTCCGGGCGCTGCCGCCCGAGGTGCGCCCGTGGGTGCCCGGGATGCGGACGAGTACGAAGTCCGTCGCCCCCCGGTCGCCGGTGACCGTCGTGACCTCGGCCGCCGAGCCGGGTGCCCCGGCGACGGAGTCGAGGTATCCGGCGACGGACTTGCCGCTGACCTGCGGGTCGTCCAGCAGCTCGACGATGTCCAGTACGTACTTGAGCATGGGGGCCTTTCTCCGGAGCGGGACACCCGCCCGGCGCTTCTACGGGGAAGCGCCGGGCGGGGTGCTGGAGCAACATTCGGGATCCGCTACCGTCGAACGCAATGCTTTCCCGTTATCTGCAATTCAGGTCTGAATGGTGAGATGCTGCTGATGGCCGACTTCGATCCGGACCGCCGGACCCCCGCAGGGGCGCTGCAGACCGTCGACCGGGCGCTCCTGGTGCTGCTCGCCTTCGAGCGCACCCGGCCCGACTGGGGCGTCACCGAGGTCGCCGAGGAGTTCGGCTGGGACACCTCGGTCGCCCAGCGCCTGCTGGCCACGCTCGCGGGCCGCGGCTTCCTGGTGTCCGACCCGGTCACCCGCCGCTACCGCATCGGCCCCGCCGTGCTCCGGCTCGGCCGGCTCTGGGAGCGCTCGGGGTCACTGGAGCTGCTGGCCGGCCCGGTGCTGGAGGAGCTCCGCCGGACCACCGGCGACACCGTCCTGTTCTGTCTGCCGGACAACTTCCACATGAGGTGCGTGGCGGCAGAGGAGGGCGAGACCGGGCCGCTGCGCTACTACCCGCTGGTCGGTGAGCTCTACCCCGCGCACGCCGGGGCCACCAGCAAGTCCTTCTACGCCTACCTGCCGGACGACCAGCGCCACCGGCTCTTCCGGGGCCGCCCCATGGCGCGGTTCACCGACCGGACCGTCACCGACCCGGATCTGCTGGAGAAGGAGTTCATGAAGGTCCGCGCCCAGGGGTTCGCGTGGACCGTCGGCGAGTACGACACCGGCATCGCCACCGTCGCCGTGCCGGTGTTCCTGAGGCGCGAGCCCTACGGCAGCCTCAGCCTCGGCGGAGGCGAAGACCGCTTCCGGGGCGCCCCCGAGGACCGGCTCGAAGCCCTGCGCCACGCCGCCCACCTGCTGGAGCAGCGGCTCACCCACCCGCCCCAGCGGCCGAAGTCCCGCGCGGGACGCCCCCGTACCGCCTGACCCTGTCCGCGAGCCGCCCGACCGGCTTTCCGCTCCCACCGCACGAGGAACCTCTGTGAATCTGCTGCTTCTCTCCAACTCGACCCAGTACGGCCGCGGTTATCTGGAACACGCCCTGGACACCGTCACCGCGTTCCTTCCGGCGAACGCGCGGCTGGCCTTCGTGCCGTACGCGCTGGCCGACCACGACGCGTACACCGCACGTGTCCGCGCGGCGCTGGAGCCGTCCGGGACTGTCGTGCGCGGCGTCCACGAGGGCGCCGACCCCCTCGCCGAACTCGCCGCCGCGGACGCCGTGTTCATCGGCGGGGGCAACTCCTTCCGGCTTCTCGACGCCCTGTACCGCACCGGCCTGCGCGAGGCCGTGCGGGACGCCGCACGGGACGGACTGCCGTACATGGGCGCCAGCGCGGGCACCAACATGGCCGCGCCCACCCTCCGGACCTCCAACGACATGCCCATCGTGCAGCCGCCCTCCTTCGACGCGCTGGGCCTGGTCCCGTTCCAGATCAACCCGCACTACCTGGACCCGGACCCGGACAGCACCCACAAGGGCGAGACCCGCGAGGAGCGGCTCACCGAATTCCTCGAGGAGAACGACGTCCCCGTGCTCGGGCTGCGCGAGGGCTCCTGGCTCCGCGTCGAGGAGGGCACGGCCACGGTCCAGGGCGCGCGGCCCGCCCGGCTGTTCACGCGCGGTGTCCGGCCGCAGGAGCTCGCGGCCGGAACCGATGTGTCGCGGCTGCTGGCTACGGAGCCGAGGTTCGACGCCCCGGCGCGCTGACCGGCGCCGCCACGGGGGCGGACTCGGCCGCGGCGAGCGCGTCGCCCGCACTGCTGGCCAGCAGCACCGGATGCGCCTTCCGCTGCGCCGGCAGGAACGCCGCCAGCACGAGGCCGATCAGCACCGCCCCCGTGGCGATCATGAACGAGGTCCGGAAGCCCTCCATGGTGGGGACGTCCACCGCGCCCATCCGCACCGAGGTGTTCGCCAGCACCATGCCGATCACCGCACTCGACAGCGAGGTGCCGATCGACCGCATCAGCGTGTTCAGGCCGTTGGCCGCGCCCGTCTCCGACGCGTCGACCGCGCCGATGATCAGGGCCGGCAGCGAGGAGTACGCGAGCCCGATCCCCGCGCCGAGCACGACCGCGATGACCACCGTCTGCCACGCGGCGCTCATCAGGCCGAGCCCCGCCCCGTAACCGACGGCGATGACCAGCATGCCCAGGATCAGTGTGGTCTTGGGCCCGCGGCGGGCGGAGAGCCGTGCGTACAGCGGGGCGACGAACATCATGGTCAGACCCAGCGGCGCCACGCAGAGCCCCGCCACCACCATGGACTGCCCCAGGCCGTAACCCGTCGAGGCGGGCAGCTGGAGCAGCTGCGGCAGGACCAGGGAGACGGCGTAGAAGGCGACCCCGACCATGATCGAGACGAGGTTGGTGAGCAGCACCTCGCGGCGGGCGCTGGTGCGGAGATCGACCAGCGGCGCCGGGGAGCGCAGCTCGAACAGGCCCCACAGCACCAGGATCACCAGGGACGCGGCGATCAGTCCGAGAGTCAGGGGAGAGGTCCAGCCCCAGTCGCCGCCCTTGGTCACGGGCAGCAGCAGGCAGACCAGGCCGAGCGAGAGGCCCAGCGCCCCGACGTGGTCGAAGCGTCCCGGCGCGCGCAGCGGTGGCTCCGGCACGACGAGGACGGTCAGGGTCATGGCCAGCACCCCGAGCCCGGCCGAAGCGAGGAACAGCGCGTGCCAGTCGGCGTGCTGGGCGACGATCGCGGCGGCGGGCAGCGCGAGTCCGCCGCCCACCCCTATGGACGAGCTCATCAGGGCCATCGCCGAGCCGAGCTTCTCGCGCGGCAGCACGTCGCGCATGATGCCGATCCCCAGCGGGATGGCGCCCATGGCGAAGCCCTGGAGCGCCCGGCCGACGATCATGATCACGAGGTTGTCGGTGGACGCGCAGATCAGCGAGCCCACCACCATCACGGCGAGGCTGGCCAGCAGCATCCGGCGTTTGCCGTACAGATCGCCGAGCCGCCCCATGATCGGGGTCGCGACGGCCCCGGCGAGCAGGGTGGCCGTCATCACCCAGGTCGCGTTCGCCGGATCGGTGCCGAGCAGGGACGGCAGGTCCTTGATGACGGGGACGAGCAGGGTCTGCATCACCGCGACGGTGATACCCGCGAACGCGAGTACGGGTACGACGCCGCCGCCCTTGCCCCTGCGCGGGTCGGGGAGCTCTGCGCGCGAGCCCTGCTGTCCGTTCGTCGTCCGTTGCATACGTGTGGCCTCCGGGCAGGGGAAGAAGCAGAAGATCGAGCTGGATGGAGCATGCGGCGGCGCGCCGACGGGCAGCGCCGACCGCCAAGTGTGTGCATGCTGAACGCTTCCTTGTGCCTGCGATATTCCGGTGAACGCGGCGTAACAACGGGGAAGTCGGGTGGAGGACCTACGCCAGGAGGCGGAGAGATGATGAGACCGAAGGGGCCCGGAAACCGATGTACGGGGCACGAGACGCCTGCGAGTATGACACCCATGGTTGACGTCACCCCGCCCGCACGGCTGCCCGCACGATCGAGAACCCGTACCTGGGCCGTGGTCGCGGCCGCCTGCACCGGGCAGTTCCTGGTCGTCCTCGATGTGTCCGTCGTCAACGTGGCGCTGCCGTCCATGCGCACCGACCTCGGCCTCAGCGCACCCGGACTCCAGTGGGTCGTCAACGCCTACTCGATCGCCTTCGCCGGCTTCATGCTGCTCGGGGGCCGGGCCGCGGACATCTACGGCCGCAAGAGGATGTTCCTGACCGGGCTCGCCCTCTTCACCGCGGCCTCCCTGGCCGGCGGGCTCGCTCAGGAGGGCTGGCAGCTCCTCGTCGCCCGTGCCGGGCAGGGACTCGGCGCCGCCGTACTGTCCCCGGCGACCCTCACGATCCTCACCGCCGCCGTCCCCGAGGGCCCCGCGCGGTCCAGGGCGATCGGCACCTGGATGGCCGTCGGCGCGGGCGGCGGAGCGGCCGGGGGACTGATCGGCGGGGTGCTCACCGATCTCCTCTCCTGGCGGTGGGTGCTGCTCATCAACGTGCCGGTCGGCGTCCTCGTCATCGCCGGCGCGGCGGTGTGGCTCGCCGAGGGCAGGGCGGGCGACCGCCGCCGCGTCGATCTGCTCGGCGCGGTGCTCGTCACGGCGGGCCTGGCGACGACGGCGTACGGCATCGTGCAGACCGAGGCCGCCGGCTGGACCGCCGCCGCCACCCTGGTGCCCCTCCTGGGCGGCCTGGCGCTGCTCGGCGTCTTCGTCCTGGTGGAGGCCAGGACGGCCGCGCCGCTGATGCCGCTGCGGGTGCTCGGGGTGCGCGCCGTCTCGGCGGCGAACGTGTCGATGCTGCTGCTGGGTTCGGCGACGTTCGGCATGTGGTACTTCATGACCGTCTACGCCCAGAACGTGCTGGGCTACACGCCGCTGGAGGCCGGGTTCGCGCTCGTACCGAGCTCCGCCGCCGTCTTCATCGGCGCGAAGGCCGCGCCCGCGCTCATGGCGCGGGCCGGTGCCAAGTCCCTGGCCGTGGCCGGAACCCTGCTCGCCGCCGCGGGCTTCGGCTGGCAGTCCACCATGGGCGTGCACGGCTCCTACCTCACCGCGGTCTGTCTCCCCGGCGTCCTGATGATGGCCGGCGCCGGACTGGCCTCCACCCCGCTGGCCACACTCGCCACCTCCGGGGCGGCACCCGGCGACGCCGGACTCGTCTCCGGGCTGGTCAACACCTCCCGCACCATGGGCGGCGCGCTGGGCCTCGCCGTGCTCTCCACGGTCGCGGCGGCCCGTACGGCCGGTTCGACGGGGGCGGCGGAGATCACGGCCGGATACGCGCTGGCCTTCCGCACGTCCGCCGTGGTGCTGGTGTGCGGGGCGGCGATGATGCTGCTCTGGCTGCCGGGCGGCCGGGGCCGGCGCACCGGCGGACGCCCGGGCACACGGGCCGGGGGCCGCCCCGGGAAGGAGTCCACGCCGGCGGCGCTGCACTCGCCGGACACCCCCTAGAGCCAGCCTTCCTGACGTGCCGCGCGCATCGCCTCCATGCGGTTGCGGGTGCCCGTCTTGCCGATCGCCGAGGAGAGGTAGTTCCGGACCGTGGACTCCGACAGGCTCAGCTTCGCGGCGATGTCGGCGACCGTCGCCCCGTCCACCGAGGCGTTCAGAGCGTCCCGCTCCCGTGGGGTCAGCGGGCTCGGGCCCGCGCCCAGCGCTGCGGCGGCCAGCGCCGGATCGATCACGGTCTCGCCGCCCAGCACCTGCCGGATCGCCTTCGCCAGCTCCCCGACCGGGCCGTCCTTCACCAGGAAACCGGAGGCTCCGGCCTCCATGGCACGCCGCAGATAGCCCGGCCTGCCGAACGTCGTCAGGATCAGCACCCGGCAGTCCGGCACCTCCGTACGCAGATCGGCGGCCGCGTCCAGGCCGCTGCGGCCCGGAAGCTCGATGTCCAGCAACGCCACATCCGGGCGTGACAGGAGCGCCTCGTCCACGATCCTGTCCCCGGCGGCCACCTGGGCGACCACCTCGAAGTCCGGCTCCATCCCGAGCAGCAGCGCGAGCGCACTGCGCATCATGCCCTGGTCCTCGGCGAGCAGGATGCGTACCGACCCCGTGGGGCGGTGGTCCTGCGGCATCTCGTTCACGGGCTCAGAGTAGGCCGCCGGGGCGCCGGCGGAGGCCCGACGCCACCACCTCGCCGGGTGGCGCGCCCTAGCCGCAGTCCCGCTCCCCGGGGACCTCCGACGCCTCGGCCGGCAGTTCCGCGGTCACGACGAAGCCGCCGCCCGGGCCCGGGCCCGACTTCAGGGAGCCGCCCGCGGCGGTCAGCCGTTCGGCCAGTCCCTTCAGTCCCGTACCCCCGGCCGGGCCCACGGGCTGTCCGGGCCCGGCGCCGTCGTCCGTCACCGTCAGCCGGACCCGTTCGGATGTGGAGTCGAGGACGAACTCGCAGCGGGTCGCGCCACTGTGGCGTACGGCGTTGGTGACGGCCTCCCGCGCCACCCAGCCCAGCAGCGCGTCGGTCTGCGGGGCCGGCGGCGGCCCCGAGCGGTGGACGGCCTGCTCGATCCCGGCGGCGGCCAGCACCGGACCGGCCCGGTCCAGCTCGGTGGCCAGGCTGCCCTGGCGGTAGCCCGTCACCGCCTCACGGATCTCGGTGAGGGCCTGGCGGCCCACGGACTCGATGTCGGAGACCTGGGCGAGCGCGGCGTCGATGTCGTGCGGAGCGAGCCTGCGGGCCGCCTCGGACTTGACGACGACCACCGACAGGGTGTGGCCGAGCAGATCGTGCAGGTCGCGCGAGAAGCGCAGCCGCTCCTGCTCGACGGCGCTCCGTGCGAGCTCCTGACGGGTCGCGCGCAGCTCCATCACCGTCTCGGACAGGGTGAGGATCGCGGCGGTCACACCCCCGGAGATCAAGGTGCCGTAGCCGATCGTCCAGGGCTCCGACACGTGGTCGCCGCGCCACACGGCCACCGCGCACGCACACCCGGCCAGGACGATCAGGCAGATGCCCAGCCGCCGGCCGCGCAGGATCGTCCCGCAGGCCAGTGCGAACAAGGGGAAGAACAGCAGCCAGTTGCCGCCGTACGCGATCGCGAGACCGAACGTGATGGCACCCATCGCCGCCAGCAGCGCGTAGGACGTGGCGCTCTCCCGCCTCCTCCTGTCGAAGCCCCGGAACACCACCGAGATGTAGAGGGAGTTGAAGGCCAGCAGCCCGAGACCGCCGACCCAGGGGTTCGACGTCTCGCCCTGCAGGAGGTTGGAGAACGCGCCGAGTCCCATCAGCAGTGTGGGCAGCAGGGCGTACGGTCCGGGCGGGCCGGGCCGCCTGTTCCCCTTCCTCGTCTTCCTGGACACGGTCGCTCCACTCACATGGTCCTCGCCGACCGACGGTAGGACATCACGGCGTACCCGCCGAACAGCATCAGCCACCCGCCCAGTACGGCCACGGACCCGGCCCCCGGGGCGTGCCCGGCGATCGTCGACCAGCCCAGGTCGGCGAACCCGTGCGCGGGGGTGAACCCGCCGACGGCGCGCAGCCATCCGGGGAACGCGCCGAGCGGGAACCACAGCCCGCCGACGAGCGCGAAGCCCATCAGGCAGGCCACGTTGACCACACCGGTGCCCTGCGGGGTCAGCCGGTACCCGTTGCCGATGCCGAGCAGGGTGAACGGCAGCGCGCCGGTCCACAGCAGCAGCACCAGCGCGACCCACTGCCAGACCGCCAGCCGCACCCCGTTGACGAGCGCCCCGGCCAGCAGCACGGTCAGGACGGTCGGCAGGACCGTCACCGAGCCGCTGATCGCGCGGCCCGTCACCGCGCGCCACGGGTCCAGCGGTGTGATCCTCAACTGCTGCAGCCAGCCCAGGGACTTGTCCGACGCTATGCCCGTCCCGATGGCCATGGCGGAGCCGAGCGCCCCGTACGCCGCCATGCCGACCATCGACGCGGCCTTCCAGTCGTCGTAGGTGCCGCTCCCGCCGAGATTGGTGAAGAGCAGATACATCATCACCGGCATGCCCGTCCCGAAGATCAGGAACGTGGGGTCACGCAGGGTCCGCCGGATCTCGAGTGCGATGTAGGGGAACATCACGCGGCCTCCTTCACCAGGTCGGCCGTCGGTTCGGTGAGGGAGAGGAACGCGTCCTCCAGGGTGGCCCTGCCGACCTGGAGACCGCGTACCGCGCCGATCCGCGCCAGTTCGACGACCGTCGCGTCCGAGTCGTCCGTACGCAGCAGGGCCCGGCCCCCGCGCACCTCGACGCCCAGGACGCCGGGGAGCGACCCGAGTTCCGTGGCCGAGCGGCCCGCCAGGTCGAGGGAGACCAGACCGCCGCCCGCCGACCGCTTGATCACCTCGCCGCTGCCGTCCGCGACGACCCGGCCTTTGTGCAGGACCACGATCCGGTCGGCGTTCCCGTCGGCCTCCTCCAGATGGTGCGTGGAGAACAGGACGGTGTTACCTCGTTCGGCGAAGGACCGGATCGACGCCCAGAACGCGCGCCTCGCCTCCACGTCCAGAGCGGATGTCGGCTCGTCCAGCACGACCAGTTCGGGACCGCCGGCCAGCGCGACGGCGAACCGGACGCGCTGGATCTGACCCCCGGACAGCTTGTCCACGCGCCGGCCCGCGTACTCCGTCACCCCCGCGAGGGCCAGCGCGTCGGCCACGGGCAGCGGGCGCGGGTAGAGGGACGCGACGAAGCGGACCAGCTCACCCACCGTCACCCGGGGGACCGGGCGGCCGTCCTGGAGCATCGCCCCGGCCAGCCCGGCGCGGACCGCCCGGCCGGGGGCGCGGCCGAGGAGGCGCACCGTCCCCGAGTCGGGCTCGTTCAGGCCGAGCAGCAGACTGATGGCCGTGGACTTCCCCGCGCCGTTGCGGCCCAGCAGGGCGACGGTCTCGCCCCGTCCGATCGTGAGATCCATACCGTCGACCGCCCGGACGGTGCTCCCCGCCCGGCCGAACGTCTTGACCGCCGCGGTGAACACCACCGCAGGTCCCTTCCCCTTGGTCCCCGTTGTCCGTGTCATGGCGACGACGCTACGGACCGGGGCGCCCCCGGCGGCAGGGGCGTGTGTACGGACTCCGCGATGACAAATGTCCTGGGTGCGCGCGCTGTTGGGGGCGGGACGCAGCCGCCGTGACGCCGGGAGCCGCCGCAGCCGGGCGGCTGCGACGGCTCCCGCATGCGGTACGGAGCGGTTCAGGCCGCCGCGCTGCCACCCCCTTCGGAGGGACGGCGGTGACGGCCGTGCGGCTGCGCCGTCACGCTCTCCGCAGATGCGCCTCCTCGGTGCTTTCCGTAGCCGCCGGCTTCGACCCGTTCCGCGTCCGCCTCGGGCGGACGCGTCTGGGTCGTGTCGGTTCGGGCTTCAGACATGTGGGAAGTCTCCCCGTTGCAATCGCTTACGTGTGTGTCGCAGCCCGCCGCCACCCCGTCACGGTCACCGTCGGCTTCCGCGCGGAACGGCTGCGTAGCCCGGAGCCGAGTTTATCCAGGTGGCGTACGCCCGGTGAGAGGCGCCTGCCCCAGGGGAACGGGCGTGCACACGCCGCGGGCCGGGGCGGCATCGGACGTGTTCGTTCCGAACGCGGCGGCCGGGTGCGGATCGTCCACGGGAGCCTCCAGCAACGCCACGGCACAGGGGGCGCCCTCCTGCGAGTAGGGCAGGTGCAGCACCCCTTCCCGGGTCCAGAAGCCGGATCCGGTCATCCACCCGCCGGGCGCCGCGAACTGGTGCAGCCGGCGCCCCGCCGGACGCCACAGCCCCACCCAGCTGCCCGCCGCCCCGTCGATCCGCAGAGCCACCGCGCAGCTCTCCGGCATCAGCATCTGGCCGGGCTGCACGGCGAACGGTGTCAGCGTCCCGTCCGGTGTGCGCAGGCACTCCGGGAAACGCATGGGGAGGCAGCTGCCGAGCACGCCCCAGCCGAGCCGGTCGTGGCCCGGCGCGTCCGACCGGACCAGCAGCAGGCCGCTGTCCGCGTCGGCCATCAGCAGCCGGTCGTTGCTCTCCGGCGCGATCTGCAGCAGAGGGGTGACTTCCCCGCCGCGCTCCAGGTCCACGACGACCGCCTTCACCGGGCCACCGCCCGGCATCTGCCGGTCCAGGGCCAGCAGCCGGCCCTCGCGGTCGAGCCAGACGCCGCCCGAACAGCGTCCCGGGACATCGGCGACATGCTCGGGACCGAACGCGCCGCCCGCCACCAGCCAGACGCCGGTGGAGCGTTCACCGGGGAGCAGGGCGTAGGCGCTCATGCCGTCCGGGGGCGGGGGGAGGAGCACGAGTTCCGGGCAGTCGAGGGCGCCCAGCGAGACCTCGCCCGTGCCGGGCCCGGTCGGGTAGAGGAGGGAGAACGTGTGCGTGCCGGGTTCCACCTCCCGCCGGATCAGGACCCGCCCGTCCGAGAGCGGCAGTACGTCGGAGGAGGCGTCCTCCGGGCGGTCCAGCGGGAGGGGCACGGCGTAGGGCTCCGGGCCGTCCAGCGTCCAGCGCTCGGGGAACCAGCCGGGCCCCTCAGCCTCCCCGGCCGGGGTGAGCCGCGCCGCGTAGGCGTGGTCGGCGGCGAGGGTGAGCGCGGGCGGCACGAGGCGCGACGGCGTCCGGGGGCGGGGTGCTCCGGCACGGTCCCCGCGGGACGCGGCTTGCGCGGGGGGTGCCGACGGGGCAGGGGGAGCGGGCGGCTCGGACGGGACCGGTGGTGCGGGGGGAGCGGGCGGCTCGGACGGGACCGGTGGTGCGGAGGGGGCAGGCGGTACGGAAGTGCCGTGCGGGCCCGTAACGAGGGAGGGGGCTGCCCCGCCGGATGCGCCGTGCGGGCCCGTACCGGCGGAGGCGACTGCGCCGTCGGGCCCCTCGTGCGGCCCGGATCCGGTGGATGCGGCAGTCCCTTCGGGGCCGGTCCGCGCCCCGCCCGGATCGGCGTCCTCGTCCGGCGTCCCCGCTCCGGCCGGGTCCGCGCCCTCGTCCGGGGCGCCCGCGCCGAGGGGTTTCACGGGCTCGGCCGGCCCGTCGGGCTCCGCGGCCTCGGGTGTGGGGCCGGCCGCCGCGGTGGTCCTCGCGGTTCCGGCGGTCTCGTCCTCGATGGCACAGGCAGTCATGGTCCGGTCACCTCCGGCAACCGAAGCTAGGTTTCGCACTCCCCACCGGACAACACGAGCTACGCCACTTCACACATAAGGGTGCCGATGTCCCTGTTCGCCTGCGAAGCCGGGGGTGGCTGTGCTGCCGGTTCCGTGCGGGCTAAGGTGAGCCTTCCCTAAGAATTTCCTGTGTATGTCCCGAACTGGAGCAGAACATGTCCTTCAGGCGCCGCGGCACCGCCGCGATCGGTCTCGCGGTGGCGGCCGCCCTCTCCCTCTCGGCGTGCGGCGACGACACGGCCGGCGGGGCGGCGGGCGGCGACGCGGGCGGAGACAAGAAGGCGGCCGTCGCCACGGGCGGCAAGGACTTCGCCGACGCCGCGAAGAAGACGGCGGCGTACGGGACCGACGCCGAAGCCGGTGAGTTCCCCCGTACGCTCACCCACGCCATGGGAAGCACGAAGCTCGAAGCCGCGCCGAAGCGCGTGGTCGTGCTGGACGTCGGCGAGTTCGACAACGTCGTCTCGCTCGGTGTGAAGCCCGTCGGCTACGCCCCGTCCGAGGGCGACGAGGCCATCCCGTCGTACCTGAAGAAGGAGGCGGGGAACCCGGCGAGCGTCGGGACGATCAACAGCCTCAACCTGGAGGCGATCGCCGGTCTGAAGCCGGACCTGATCCTCGGCAGCCAGCTGCGCGCGGCGGACAAGTACGACGAGCTCTCGAAGATCGCGCCGACCGTGTTCTCCATCCGCCCGGGATTCACCTGGAAGGAGAACTACCTGCTGAACGCCGCCGCGCTCGACAGGACCGCGAAGGCGGAGTCCGAGCTCGCGGCCTACGAGGCGAAGGCGAAGAAGCTCGGCGCGGACATCGGCCCGGACAAGCCGACCGTCTCCATGGTCCGCTACATGCCGGACAAGATCCGGCTCTACGCCAAGGCATCCTTCATCGGCACGATCCTTCAGGACGTGGGCCTGCCGCGGCCGAAGAACCAGCAGATCGACGACCTCGCCGCGGAGATCAGCTCCGAGAACATGGACCAGGCGGACGCAGACTGGATCTTCACCGGTGTCTACGGCGACGCGAAGGCCACCAAGCGCGACACCGCCCGCGCCAACCCGCTGTGGAAGAACCTCGCCGCGGTGAAGGCCGGCCAGGCCAAGGACGTCTCCGACGAGACCTGGTACCTGGGCCTCGGAGTCACCTCCGCGAACCTGGTCCTCGACGACCTCCGCGCCGACCTCGTCAAGTGACGGCGAACGGCCTCGCCCTGTAACGATTCGCCCCTGGCCGCCGGTCCCGCTGCACGGGCCCCGGCGGCCAGGGGCGCCGGGCCACGGCGGACAGGTAGCCTTTCCTACGTGCCCCGTCTGTCTGAAGTCATCGCCGAGCTCGACGCCCTCTGGCCTCCCGAGCGGGCCGAAGGATGGGACGCCGTCGGCACGGTCTGCGGTGATCCCGGAGCGGAGATCGACCGGGTCCTCTTCGCCGTCGACCCCGTCGAGCAGATCGCCGACGAGGCCCGCACCCTCGGCGCCCAGCTGATCGTCACCCACCACCCGCTCTATCTGCGCGGTACGACGACGGTCGCGGCCTCCACCTTCAAGGGCCGGGTCGTGCACGGGCTCATCAAGCACGACATCGCCCTGCACGTCGCGCACACCAACGCCGACACCGCCGACCCCGGGGTGTCCGACGCCCTCGCGGGCGCCCTGGACCTGCGGGTCACGGGCCCCCTCGTGCCGGACCCCACCGACGCCGACGGGCGCCGCGGGCTCGGCCGGATCTGCGAGCTCGACCACCCCGAGACCCTCCGCGACCTCGCCGCCCGCGCGGCCGCCCGGCTGCCCGTCACCGCGCAGGGCGTCCGGCTGGCCGGCGACCCCGACGCCCCCGTGCGCCGGGTCGCGGTGAGCGGCGGCTCCGGCGACAGCCTCTTCGACGCCGTACGCGCAGCCGGTGTGGACGCCTTCCTCACCGCGGACCTGCGCCACCACCCGGCCTCCGAGGCCGTCCAGCACTCGCCGCTCGGCCTCGTCGACGCCGCACACTGGGCCACCGAATGGCCCTGGTGCGAGCAGGCCGCCGCGCAGCTCGACGCAATTTCCGACCGCCACGGATGGGACCTGCGGGTCCATGTCTCGAAGCAGGTCACCGACCCCTGGACCACCCACCACTCTTCTGGAGCCCCCAACTGAACGCCGCGCCCGCCGACCAGATCCGACTCCTCGAAGTCCAGGCACTCGACGTACGTCTGTCGCAGCTCTCCCACAAGCGCACCTCGCTGCCCGAGCACGCCGAGCTGGACTCGCTCAACAGCGACCTCGCGCAGCTCCGCGACCTGCTCGTCGCCTCGCAGACCGAGGAGAGCGACACCACCCGCGAGCAGACCAAGGCGGAGCAGGACGTCGACCAGGTGCGTCAGCGCGCCGTCCGCGACCAGCAGCGGCTCGACTCCGGCGCGGTCTCCTCGCCGAAGGACCTGGAGAGCCTCCAGCGTGAGATCACCTCGCTGGCCAAGCGCCAGGGCGACCTGGAGGACGTCGTCCTCGAGATCATGGAGCGCCGCGAGTCCGCCCAGGAGCGCGTCGCCGAACTGACCGAGCGCGTGAGCGCGGTGCAGGCCAAGGTCGACGACGCGACCGCCCGCCGGGACGCGACCTCCCAGGAGCTCGACGCCGAGGCCGCCACCGTGGCCAAGGACCGCGAGGTCGTCGCGGGTGCCGTCCCCGCCGACCTGCTCAAGCTGTACGACAAGCTGCGCACCCAGCAGGGCGGCGTCGGCGCCGCACGGCTCTACCAGCGCCGCTGCGAGGGCTGCCGCCTGGAGCTGAACATCACCGAGGTCAACGACGTGAAGGCCGCGTCCCCCGACACCGTGCTGCGCTGCGAGAACTGCCACCGCATCCTCGTCCGCACCTCGGAGTCGGGCCTGTAATGTCCGCTCCCCGCCAGCTGGTCGTCGAGGCCGACGGTGGCTCCCGGGGCAACCCGGGACCCGCGGGTTACGGCGCTGTCGTCGTCGACCCGGCCGACGGCCACACCCTCGCCGAGAAGGCCGAGTACATCGGCGTCGCGACGAACAACGTCGCCGAGTACAGGGGCCTGATCGCCGGCCTGAAGGCGGTGAAGGAGCTCTTCCCGGACACGGACGTGCAGGTCCGTGTCCGGATGGACTCCAAGCTGGTGGTCGAGCAGATGTCGGGCCGCTGGAAGATCAAGCACCCCGGCATGAAGCCGCTCGCCGCCGAGGCCGGACGTGTCCTGCCCGCCTCCTCGGTCACCTACGAGTGGATCCCGCGCGCGGAGAACAAGCACGCCGACCGGCTCGCCAACGAGGCGATGGACGCGGGCAAGCGGGGCGGGCAGTGGGACCCGGCGGCCTCGACGGCCGACGTGGAGACGGTGCGCACGCTGGTCGTCCCGGATCCGCCGCCCCGGTCAGGACCGCCCGGCGACGCGGCGGCGGGCGCGGCGAGGGTCCGCGCCGCCATGGCGGCCGCCCGCCCCCCGGAGGGCGCCGCGCAGAGCGCGTCCGCGACCCCGCAGGTGGGCTGGGGGAGCGCACCCGACCTGGGCGTGCCCGCCACCTTCATCCTGCTCCGCCACGGCGAGACGGCCCTCACCCCCGAAAAGCGGTTCTCGGGGAGCGGCGGCAGCGACCCGGAGCTCTCGGAGACCGGCCGCCACCAGGCGGCGTGCGCCGCCGAGGCGTTCGCCGCCCGGGGCACCGTCCAGGAGGTCGTGAGCTCCCCGCTGCGGCGCTGCCGTGAGACGGCGGAGGCCGTGGCGGCCAGGCTCGGCCTTCAGGTCCGTATCGAGGAAGGTTTGCGCGAGACGGACTTCGGGGTCTGGGAGGGGCTCACCTTCGGCGAGGTGCGGGAGCGTTACGGCTCCGACCTCACCACCTGGCTGGCGTCCCCCGACGCGGCGCCCACGGGCGGCGGCGAGAGCTTCGCCGAGGTGGCGGAGCGGGTGTCGGTGACGCGCGACCGGCTGATCGCCCGTTACGCGGGCCGCACGGCGCTCCTGGTCACGCACGTCACCCCGATCAAGACCCTGGTCCGGCTCGCGCTGGGCGCACCGCCCGAGTCGCTGTTCCGCATGGAGCTCTCGCCCGCGTCCGTCTCGACGGTGGCGTACTACGCGGACGGGAACCCGTCGCTGAGGCTCCTCAACGACACCTCCCACCTGCGGTAGTACGGTTCAGCGGCCGCCGAGCGCCGACGCCTCGGCGGCCAGCCGCTCCACGCGCGCCCAGTCCTTCGCCGCCACCGCGTCGCCCGGGACCATCCAACTGCCGCCCACGCAGCCCACGTTGGGCAGCGCCAGGTAGGACGGAGCGGAGGCGAGCGAGACGCCGCCCGTCGGGCAGAACCGGGCCTGGGGGAGCGGGGACGCCAGCGCCTTCAGATAGGCGGTGCCGCCCGCGGCCTCGGCGGGGAAGAACTTCATCTCCGTGACCCCGCGCTCCAGCAGCGCGACCACCTCGGACGTCGTCGAGACGCCCGGCAGGAACGGCACACCCGACGCCTTCATCGCGTCCAGCAGGGCGTCCGTCCAGCCGGGGCTGACCAGGAAGCGCGCTCCGGCCGCGACGGTCTCGGTCACGTGCGCCGGAGAGATCACCGTGCCGGCGCCGACCACGGCGTCGGGGACCTCCGCGGCGATCGCCCGGATCGAGTCGAGAGCGGCGGCCGTCCGCAGCGTGACCTCGATCGCGGGCAGCCCGCCCGCCACGAGCGCGCGCGCCAGCGGCACCGCGTCGGCCGCGTCCTCCAGCACGACGACGGGGACGACGGGGGCAAGGTCCAGGACGGAAGCGGACACGGCGGCGGGCACGGAGGAGGTCATGGGGTCATCCTGCCGCGAGAACCGCACACTGCGCAACGCGCGTTGCGCATGCTGCAACGTGATCGCGGGTGGGTCGGCGGTGGATCAGTGGATCTCGGTGACCACCACATCGAGCGCCCACGGCCGCCCCGCACGCTCCGGGGCCTGCGCCTCCACCACGTATCCGAGGTCGCGCACCGCCTCCACCAGCTCCGCCGGGCCCTTCGGGGCGGCTCCGGCCAGCAGCAGGTCGCGGACCATCCGGCCCTTCGTCGCCTTGTTGAAGTGGCTGACCACGGACCGCTTCTCCACCCCGTCGACCATCTGGGACTGGAGCACCCGCACACTCGCCGTGCGCTCCGCGACCTCGCCCGAGGGCTTCCACGCCCCGGCGTACGCGGACGAGCGCAGATCCAGGACCAGTCCTTCCCCGGCAGCCTCCGGCATCACCGACGCCATCGGGGCGCGCCAGTACGCGTTCAGCGCTCCCAGGCCCGGCAGCTTCACCCCCATCGAGCAGCGGTACGAGGGGATCCGGTCGCCCACCCGCACCGCGCCCCACAGCCCGGAGAACACCAGCAGCGACTTGCCGGCACGCCGCTTGGCCGCCGTGTCCAGCGAGGCCAGGCCGAGGGCGTCGTACAGCACCCCGGTGTAGATCTCCCCGGCGGGCCGCGTCCCGGCCGTGCGCAGCTCCGCGTTCTTCGCGATCTCGCCGCGCAGCCCCTCGCTCAGGCCCAGCACCTCACGGGCCTTCTCCTCGTCCGCCATCGACAGCTCGACCAGCTCGTCGAGGACCGCGGCCCGGGCGTCGGAGAGGCCCGGCAGGGACAGGGACTCCGGCTTCAGCGGTGCCCCGCGCCCTGAAGCGGCCTTACCTTCGGAGGGCGGCAACAGCACGAGCACGGGGGTTTCTCCTTCACACGCGGCACAGGGCTCCGCGGCGCGTGGGAACCCCCGGCAAGGGTACGGGCCGGTCCACCCGGAGCCCGCCCCGGAGACCGGGATGCCGACCCCACCGCCCCGGCCTAGGCTCGATGGCATGCCCCGCCGCCACCTCCACATGACCGGCGCAGACGGCACCCCGCTGCGGGCGGCCCTGCGTGCCCTGCGCACCGAGCTCGGCCTGCCCGACGGCTTCCCGCCCGCCGTCCTCGCCGAGGCGGGGGAGGCGGCGAAGTCCCCGGATCTCTCCGGCCACCAGGACGCCACGGACCTGCCGTTCTTCACGATCGACCCGCCGGCCTCCACCGACCTCGACCAGGCGATGCATCTCGCGCGGCGCGCGCACGGCTTCCGCGTGCACTACGCCATCGCCGACGTCGCTGCCTTCGTCCGGCCCGGCGGGGCGCTGGACACCGAGGCCCACCGGCGGGTGACCACCCTGTACTTCCCGGACGGCAAGGTCCCCCTGCACCCCCCGGTGCTCTCCGAGGGAGCCGCCGGCCTCCTGCCCGGTGAGACGCGCCCCGCCGCACTCTGGCGGATCGACCTCGACACCGAGGGCCGTACCGTCGCCACCGACGTGCGCCGGGCCCTCGTGCGCAGCCGCGCGAAGCTCGACCACGCGGGCGTCCAGCGGCAGATCGACGCGGGAACGGCCGAGGAGCCCCTCGCCCTGCTCAAGGACATCGGCCTGCTGCGCGAACAGCAGGAGCTCGCCCGGGGCGGCATCTCGCTCGACGTGCCCGAGCAGGAGATCGTCGAACGCGACGGCGGCTACGACCTCGACTACCGCGCGCCCGTGCCCGCCGACGGCTGGAACGCCCAGATCTCCCTGCTCACCGGCATGGCGGCCGCCGGGCTCATGCGGGACTCGGGCACCGGCATCCTCCGTACGCTGCCGGTCGCCCCCGACGGCGCCGTCACCCGGCTCAGGCGCTCCGCCGAAGCCCTGCACATCGACTGGCCGCACCACGTCCCGTACGCCGAAGTGGTGCGCTCCCTCGACCCCTCGAAGGGCAGCCACGCGGCGTTCCTCCAGGAGTGCACCACGCTCCTGCGCGGCGCCGGCTACTCCGTCTTCGAACACGGAGACCTCCCCGCCCCCGCCGTGCACGCCGCCGTCGCCGAGCTCTACACGCACTGCACCGCGCCGCTGCGCCGCCTCGTCGACCGTCACGCCGCCGAGCTGTGCCTCGCGGCGGTCGCCGGACGGCAGCCGCCGGAATGGGTGCTCCAGGCGCTGCCCGGACTGCCGGAGGAGATGGCCGAGGGCGCCCGCCGCGCGAACACCGTGGAGCGCGAGTGCGTCGACCTCGTCGAGGCGGCGCTGCTCGGGGACAAGGCCGGCGAGGTCTTCGACGGCTACGTGATCGACGTCAAGGACAACGAACCGGCCGTCGGCACCGTCCACATCGAGGACCCGGCGATCGTCGCCCGGATCGAGTCCGAAGACCCTCTCCCCCTCGGCGAACGGCTGCGGGTCCGCCTCGTCCAGGCCGACCCCGGCTCGTCGAAGGTGCTGTTCGCGCCCGAGTGAGGGGGGCTTGTCCGCATCTCGTACGATCACGTCCTCGGCTGCGGACTGCGTAGCGACTCCGTACCAGGGAAGGTCTCATGCGTGACTGACCTCGCCACCGCCCCCGCGGCCGGCAGACCCCGGCAGATCATCGCCGCCGCACGCGTCCTGCTGGAGGCGGAAGGCCCCGAAGCGCTCACCATGCGCCGGCTGGCGGACCGGGTGGGCGTCAAGGCGCCGTCCCTGTACAAGCACTTCCCGGACAAGTCCTCCGTCGTGGAGGCGCTGGCCACCGAGATGCTCCGGGAGACCGCCGGGGTCCTGGCGGCAGCCGAGGCGGCGGCCCCGGGCTCCTTCTCCGCGCTCGCCACCGCGTACCGCACCTACGCCCTGGCCCACCCGCACCTCTACCTCCTCACCATGGGCCGCACCCTCCCCGCCACGCGGGCGGCGGACGCGGCGGCGGCCCCGCTGTTCCGTGCCGCCGGGGGCGACGAGGACCGGGCCCGGGCGGCCTGGGCCTTCGCCCACGGAATGGTGGTCCTGGAGCTCAACGGCCGCTTCCCCCCGGGCGCCGACCTCTCGGCGGCCTGGGAGGCCGGCATCGCGGCCTTCACCGCCGGCCCCGCCGGGTAGCATGGTCACCACGGCAGACGAGCCGGGCGGACGGCCGCGTGAGGATCCCCGGATCCTCCCGAGGAACGTCCGGGCTCCACAGGGCAGGGTGATGGCTAACGGCCACCCGGGGTGACCCGCGGGACAGTGCCACAGAAAACAGACCGCCGGGGACCTCGGTCCCCGGTAAGGGTGAAACGGTGGTGTAAGAGACCACCAGCGCCTGAGGCGACTCAGGCGGCTAGGTAAACCCCACCCGGAGCAAGGTCAAGAGGGAGCACCCCGGTGCTCCTGCGCGAACGTCCGAGGGCTGCCCGCCCGAGTTCGCGGGTAGACCGCACGAGACCGGCAGCAATGCCGGTCCTAGATGGATGGCCGTCTCCCCGGCCGCCGCGAGGCGACCGGGCGACAGAACCCGGCGTACAGCCCGACTCGTCTGCCGCCACCAGCGGTTCCGCCTCCGAGTCCCGTGCTGCCCTGCCACGGCCGGGCTGCGAGGGCGTCAGAGGTCAGCTGGGGAGGGGCGTGCCCTGAGCGCCCGCATTGCGTTCGCGCAGGGCGATGCGCGCGAACTTGGTGAGCATCACCCCGTTGCGGACGCCGACGACGTAGTCCACGGGCAGTCCGTGCATCCGCGTCCCGGGGCCTCGGAGGGGGTGCCAGGTCAGATGGAAGAGGGTGTGCTGAGCCCAGGGAGTCAGATACATCGCGATGCGGGCCGCACCGAAGGGATCCGCCTTCGCTTCCAGTTCCAGACGGCGCTCCGGCTCGCAGATGCGGACGACGCACGTGTCGTCGATCACCAGTGGGCCTGCGCCGACGCGGACCTTCAGCCGGGCGCCCACGTCCGGCCAGTGGGAGTCGACGGCGAGGACCTGCCGCGTGCCGCTCACCCATTCCCGGTAACGGTAGCCGTCCGAGAGAAGCCGCCAGACCTCGGATGGCGGAGCCAGGATCAGGCGGCGGGCCCGGGCCATGCGGATCACTCCATTCCAGGGAGAACGGACGCGCCCTGCGGCCCCCAGGAGACGGGTGCACGGCGTCGTCCCGGAAGCCGCAGACGGCCGACGCCGTCCCACGGCCGGACCGGTGCGCAGCCCTTTCACCCTCGTGCCCCGGAGGGGCGCCCGGACACAGACGCGCTGGAGGACGGTGCGGCTGTCACCACTTCGGCCCTCCGGCCTACGACGCGACGACACCGGCCGCGCGGTTCAGCCCTCGATCCGCCACTTCTGATGGGCCACTCCGGCGCACGTCCACAGCCGCAGCACGTCCCCGTCGGCGCGGCCGAGGTTGTTCGCGTCCACGCACTTGTTCGCCTGCGGGTTGACCAGGTCTCCCTCGCCGCTCAGTACGAACTTCTGAGCCGGGACGCCGGTGCACCGGGCCAGCTGGATCGGGGTGTCGTCCTCCTTGCCGGCCCCGGCGACGTCCATGCACATGCCGAGCGAGTGAACGGTGCCGTCGCCGAGGAACTCCCACTTCTGGTTGGCCTTCTCCTCGCATTTCCCGATGGTCAGACGCGTGCCGTCCCTGGCTTCGCCCTGCACCTGATCCGTGGCTTCGATGCAGAAACCGGCGGCCTTGCTGATGATGTGGGATCCAGGCGCCGGGGCGGCCGGCTCCTCGGGCTCCCCGCCGCCGGCGGGAGGCTCCTCCGGCGCGCCCGCGCCGGAGTCCTCCTTCTCCGGTGCGGGATCCGGAGTGGGCGCCTTGGATTCGGCCTGCGGCGACGGCTGGGCCGGGGGCGAAGCGGACGGCGGCAGGGTGCTGACCGGGGAGTCGGCGACCTTCTCCGTGGCGAGGCTGCGTACCTGCGGCTTGTAGGCGAGCCAGATGACGACGAACGTGATGGTGAGGGCCAGGGCGATACCGAGTGCCGTGGCGAGCCACCCCGGCAGGAACCCTCGCTGGACGTAGGTGCCGTCCACGTCGACGGGCTGCGCCCCGGACCTCTGGACGGCCAGCGTGTAGGGCCGTTGTTCCTTCGACCCGAACCAGGTGATCTGCCGGGGCTTCAGCGTCGCGTCGACGAAGACGGCACGGCCCGGCTCGACCTGGATGCTGCCCGGGCGGATGTCGTACGAGAGGGAGTCCCCGTTGTCGCTCCCGCTGACCGACGCGGTGAGCCTGGTGTTCCCGAGGTTGTCGACGGCCAGCTTGGGCCGGGCCCGGAAGCGCCCCTTGACCGTGGGAGGGACCAGCTCGGCCCTGAGCTCGGTGAACGGGGTGATCGTGACGTTGCCCTCGGGGACCGTGGTGGCCTCAGGGTGCTCGGTCGGTGTGATCCGCACCGCGTACGGATTCGCCCCGGCCGTCGCGTCGGGAGTGCGGGGCGGCGCGATCGTCAGCTCCACCGTCGCGGTCGTACCCGGATAGAGCCGGACCGTCTGCGGCTCCACCGTCATCCAGGGGGCGATGTCGCCTACGGGCTCGAAGCGGTACTCGTCGACGACGTCGCCGGTGTTCCGCAGCCGCAGCCGGACGGTCGTACTGCTGCCCGGATCCACCGTGGTCGACGCGGGTTCCAAAGAAGTCCATAGGTCCACCAGTTGACGGTAGGACCGCGCCGGTCCGCGTGTCAGCAAGCCCAGGGGCACACCGGATGTCCGAAGGGGTGCGGGGAGTCTGCCCCTTCTTCCCCGCTCGTCTGCCCTCCCGAACTCCCGTCCGGGGCCGGGGTGAAGGGGCTCCGTCCGGCACCTGAGGCCCTTTCCGGTCATTTGGCGGCTTTCCCGCCCGGGGCGGCCCCGTCCACGCCCCCTCCGCTTCGTACCCCGTGCCGACGCCTTCATCCGCATCGGCGCCACGGCCGCAGTCGGGTTCCGGCCAGAGGCCGATCCCATACCTTCCGGTATGCGGAGGGGAGTTGATCACTTGCGTCCGTGACCCGATAGGCTCCCCTGCGGCGCGGCGAGTTGACTCGAACTCACTCGGCCGCCGCCGCGCTGCCCGCTCCGCGTGCGGCGTTGCGGCGTGTGCGCGATTCCCCCTGTTCGATTGTGTTGCTCTCGAAGGATGCAGATGGAACTTGCCACTCCACCCCCGGCGGCACGCGCACCGGTCGCCTGGTACGGCTGGTGGCTGATGCCGCTGGCCTTAGGAGCCGGAACCGTCGTCACCGCGGTGGCGGGGCCCGATGAGGTCCAGATACCCGCGACGTTCGCGGGTGCCGCGGTCACCGTCGCCGGTGCGGTCTGTGTACGGCTCCTCGTGCGGACCCGGGCCCGGCTCGGCCGCGCGAACGACGAATTCCGCTCGGCCCAGGTCGAGCACTCCCAGCAGCTGTACGCGGATGTGCGGGGCCGGGAGCAGAGATTCGCGGCCGAGCGCTCCGCCCTCGAGGCGCAGCTGGGCGAGCAGGCGGCCACCTTCGAGGCCCGGCTCGCGGAGCACACCCAGGCGTACGAGGCCGACATGGCCGACCGGGCCCGCGCGACGGAGGAGCGGCTCGCGCTCCAGCAGGCCGTCGTCGTCAGGCTCGGCGACCACCACCTCCCCGAAGCCGTCGCGCGGCTCCGGGACGGCGAGGCCATCGACGACATCCTGGCCGAGGCCGCGCAGGAGGCCGACGCGAGTCCGGAGCTGCGCGCCGCACTGCGCAAGGTCCAGCGGACCGCGCTGCTCGCCGTGGAGGAGGAGCTGAACCGCTCCACGTCGGCCGAGCAGGCCGTGGTCGGCATCGGCAGCCGGATCCACGTCCTGACGGGACGGCTGCGCGGCAGGCTCCACGAGATGCAGGGCGAACACGGGCGGCTGCCCGCCGTGGCCCAGGGCCTCATGGAGCTGGACCAGGAGATCGGCCCCGCCGACTGTCTCGCCGCCAGCATCGGCGTACTCGGTGGTTCGGACCGGCCCGGACGCCAGTGGCAGGAGCCGCAGCGACTGCTCAGCGTGGTCCGCGGCGGCATCGGACGCATCAAGGACTTCAACCGCATCCAGGTCCGCCATCTGCCCGAACTCGGCGTCGACGGCGGTCTGGTGGACCACCTCACGCTGATCTTCGCGCACCTCCTCGACAACGCGGCACGCTACTCGCCGCCCACCGAGCCCGTGGTCGTCTCCGGCAAGGAGGTGCCCAACGGCGTCGGCATCGAGATCCAGGACGCGGGCAAGGGTCTGAGCGACGAGCGCAAGCGCGAGGCGGAGCAGGCCATCGCGGGTACCTCGCAGGGACCCGGCCTGGGCGGCATCTCGGAGGACGCCAACCTCGGCCTGCGCGTGGTGGGTGCCCTCGCGCGCCGCTACGGCATCCGGGTCACCTTCGCGGACTCGCCGTGGCTCGGCACCTCGGTGGTCGTGGTGGTTCCCCACAAGTACTTCAGCCATCTGCCCGTCCCCGTCACCGAGCCGGCCAGGCCCGCCGTGGAGAGGGCCGAGCCGGTCCCCGAGCCGGCCCGGGCCGCCGTGCCCGTGGAAAGCACCGAAGCCATCGATGCCATGGACACCACGCCCGGCGGCCTGCCGCGACGCAGGAGCAGGCGGGCGGACACGCCGACAGCCCGGCCGGGCGGATCCGACCGGACCACGGAGTCCGTGGTCGCCGTGCCGCCGGACGCCTCGTTCGCCGGTCTCGCCGCCTTCGCCACGGCCGGGCGCGAAAGCGCTCCACCAGGGGAGTCGACCGCGGACGCCGACCCGGGCGCCCGCGAGACGACTGCCGGCCGTGAGTCCAACCGCACTGAAGAGAGCGACTAGTCCACATGACGCAACAGGGAACCGACGTGAGCTGGGCGCTCCGCGATCTCACGGAGAGCATCCGGGAGATACGTTTCGCCCTCGTGGCCTCCAGCGACGGCAAGGCCATCACCTCCTACGGCGCCGACGACCCCGACGACGTGGACCGCTTCGCCGCCGTCGTCGCGGGGCTGCAGGCGCTCGCGCAGCCGGTGGCCGAGCAATTCCCCACGTACGCGGGACAGCTCCGCCTGGCGATGATCGAGGTCGACGGCGGCCATCTCTTCGTGGTGCGGGCAGGTGTGGAGACCTACCTCGGGGTGCTGGCCAGGGAAGGGCTCGACCAGGGCCTGCTCGGCCATCAGATGAGGGATCTGGCGCGGAGGATGGGTGAGCTCCTCGGCACGAGTCCGCGCCTGGAGGAGAATCCTGGATGAGCGGTCCCCGCCGGCCCACGGACCCACCCGGTCTCGAGCGCTACTACGTCCTCACCGGGGGGCGCAGCGGACCGGGTGGTTCGGCGTCGACCCTGGACGTGGCGACACTCATCATCTCCCGTGCCGCACCCGGGACCGGTCTGCAGCACGAGCACGAGGAGATACTCCGGCGCTGCCGCGATCCGCTGTCGGTGGCCGAACTCGGCGCCCACCTCGGACTGCCCTTCAACATTCTCGCGGTGCTCCTGGCCGATCTGCTGGACGCAGGCCGCGTCGAAGCCCGTGATCCCATCCCGGCGTCAGGAGCCGGCCGCGGGCCCGACCTCGCGCTCCTTGAGGAGGTACTCAGTGGACTTCAAAGGCTTTGACCATCCCGACCGGCAGACGGCGGGAGGCGGCACCCGCTCGGTGAAGGTGATGATCGCCGGTGGTTTCGGCACCGGGAAAACCACCCTGGTGCGCTCGGTCAGCGACATCAAGCCCCTCACCACCGAGGAGACGCTGACCCAGGCCAGCGTGGACGTCGACGACCTGATCGGGGTGGCGGACAAGCAGGAGACCACCGTCAGCCTCGACTTCGGCAAGATCGGCATCAACGAGGAGCTGGTGCTGTACCTGTTCGGGACCCCGGGGCAGGAGCGGTTCTGGTTCCTGTGGAACGGCCTGTTCAAGGGCGCCCTCGGGGCGGTGGTCCTGGTGGACACCCGCCGGCTCGCCTCCAGCTTCCGGGCCATCGAGGAGATGGAGCGGCAGGACGTGCCCTTCGTCATCGCCCTGAACGTGTTCCCCGACTCCAAGGACCATCCGGTCGAGGAGATCCGGGACGCCCTGGACATTCCCGAACACACGCCGGTCGTGACCTGCGACGCCCGTGACCGGAACTCCAGCCGTGACGTGCTGATCGCGCTGATACGTCACCTCAAGGCACGCTCCGCCGTCGCTCTGGAGCCCCGATGACCGACCACCCGGCCGACGGGGAAGCGACCCGGGGCTGCCCCGTCATGCACGGCGGCGCCGACGACCTGACCCGGCTGTACGGGCCGGACGCGGCGATCGACCCGCAGGGCATCTACGGACGGCTGCGCAAGGAACACGGAGCCGTGGCACCGGTGCTCCTGGAGGGGGACGTCCGCGCCTGGCTGGTCCTCGGCTACCGCGAGAGCCGGCGCGTGCTCGACAACCCCCTCCAGTTCAGCCGGGACTCGCGCATCTGGCGGGACTGGAAGGAGGGGGAGGTCGAGGACACCTCGCCGCTGATGCAGATGCTCGGCTGGCGTCCGGACTGCGTCTCCCAGGACGGCGAGCCGCACCGCAGGCTGCGCAGGGCCGTCACCGACAACCTGGACACCCTGGCGGGGCGCGGTATCCGGCGCCATGTCACGCACTTCGCGAACAAGCAGATCGACGCGTTCGCCGGCAAGGGCAGTGCCGACCTGGTGGGCGAGTACGCCGAGTACCTGCCGATGCTCGTGCTCACGCGGCTGTTCGGGCTCCCGGCCGCCGAGGGGCGAAGCCTCGCGGTCTCCTGCGCCCAGGTCATCAAGGGCGGTCCGGACGCCCTCGCGCACAACGACCGCATCATGGAGATCCTGGGGGAGCTCGCCGAGCGCAAGCGCCTCGAACCCGGGCCCGACTTCACCACCGGGCTGCTCGCGCACGACGCCGGACTCGACGAGGGCGAGATCCTCAGCCATCTGCGTCTGGTGCTGATCACCGCGCACACCACGACCAGCAACCTGCTGGCCCGGGTGCTGGAGGCGGTCTTCACCGACCCCGCCCGTCTCTCGGGGCTCGTCAGCGGCCAGCGGGCCGTCTCCGAGGTCGTCGAGGAAGTCATGTGGAGCACCCCGCCGCTGGCGGTCCTCCCGGGGCGTTTCGCCACCGCGGACCTCGAACTGGGCGGTACGCAGATCAAGGAGGGCGACCTGCTGGTGCTCGGGCTCGCCGCGGGCAACCTCGACCCGGACATCCGCCCGGACTCGGGTGTCTCCGTACACGGCAACCAGTCGCACCTGGCGTTCAGCGGAGGTCCGCACGAATGCCCCGGCCAGAACATCGGCCAGGCCATCATCGAGACCGCCGTCGACACCCTGCTGCACCGGCTGCCCGGACTGCGTCTGTCCGTACCCGCCGGCGAACTCACCTCGACCGCCTCCACCTGGGAAGCGCGTCTGGACACCCTCCCGGTCGAGTTCACCGCGGTCTGACCGCGCCCCGCGTCCCCGCCCGGCCGGATCCTCCGGCCGGGCGGGGACGCGGGTGTCAGACGGTGAGCAGATCGTCCAGCGATCCCCGGCCCGCCAGCTCCGCCGTGGCGGCCGGGCCCTCCTTCGCGGCGGCGTAACGGCCCGAGGTCAGCGCCCACTCGTAGTTGCCGCTGATCCAGTGCTGGATGGCTTCCACGCCCATCCGGACCTGGGCCCGCTCCTCGGGGCCGAGGCCGAGCGCCTCACACATCCCCGGGACGTGCGTCTCGAGTGCGAGGTACTCGTCGAGGCACGCCGTCGTCATCCGGTACGCCTCGGCGGCGGCCTCCTCCCACGTGCAGCCGCGCTCCCGGTGCAGGACGGCGATGAGGTTGTGACCGTCCCCCCGGCGCTTCTCGCGCTCGAAGGAGTGGATGTCGTTCATGAAGCCGATCGTGTCCGCGGCGAGGTCCCGCATCCTGACCATCAGCGGGTGCGCCTGCACCTGCGCCGGCACCTCGAAGCCGCGGCTGCGCTCACCCGCGTCGATGCTGTGGTGGATGCCCACCGTGCGACGGCGGAACTCCGCGTACTCCTCGATGCCGAGTGTTCCCGCACGCCCCTCGGCCGCCAGGTCGACCTCCTCGGTGTGGGCCACGAGGAAGCGCCCCCAGGAGGCGGCGAACCGCGTCCGCCAGGTCAGGGACATACCATCCGAGAGACGGGCCCACACCTGGGCCCAGGCCAGGGTGATGGGGCAGAGCACGCGGGGAGGCGTCCCGGCGGGGCGCAGGGGTGTGGCTATCAGCTCCCGCGCGACCTCCGCTATGCGGTCGGCGCGGTCCGGGCTCCCGGAGTCGAACTGGTCGTCGAAGAGAAAGGCCAGGGAGAACCAGTTCATCAGGACGACCATGTCTTCGGCCGAGGCGTAGGGGTACGTACGCGCCGCCGCCTGCGGCAGGTCCCAGGACTGGTACTCCTCGAAGCCGGCCTGGCTGCGCACCAGGCCCATCTCCCACACCCAGCGCAGGTGGTGCTCCCGTGCGTACGCCAGGTGTTCGCTCACCGGCGTCTTGAAGGGGAGGTCGAATGTGACGTCCTGCGGCATGTGGCGGGTCCTCTCTTGAGACAGTTCACAGGCCCCCGCCCCGTGACCGGGCGATCGAAAATGACGCCCATTGACTTGAAGTGCGCATTTTGAGCCACAAATTGATGGTCCATCATGTGCGCCCTCATGCTGCCCAGACCCTAAACGATCTATGCCGCAAGATCGCCTCGAAGAAGATCTTCCGGAACCGGCGCCTCCATGCCCCTGCGCCGCAGGCTCAGACCTGGCCCAGATCCGAGCTGAGCCAGCGCTGGGGGCGCATGTGGATGACGACCTGTGCGCCGTGCTCCTTCCAGGCGAAGTCGACGTAGCCCTCGACCTTCTCGGCGGGGAGGTAACGCGAGGACATCTCCACCAGCTGCTCGCGGGTGGCGGGCAGCGTGGCGATGACCGGGCCCTCGACGGAGACGTAGCGGATGGTCGGTGTGAGACGGTCCGCCATGATGCTGAAGCGGCCCGCCCGGGCGATGGCGGTCCCCTTGCGGGAGTCTCGACCGGTCATGATCCACAGGTCGCCGCCAGGTGCGTACTGGTACCAGATCGGCACGGTGAGCGGGGCCCGTCCCTCCTCGGCCGCGTCCACGGCCAGTGCGCCGATATGCGGTTCGGCCAGGAACTGCTCACGCTCGGTGCGGGTCAAAGCCATGGCTGGGCTCCTCGGTCGGGCGGTCGGTGGTGCCTCAAGGCGGCATTATGCAACGCTCGCCCCGTTACGGCGGCGGAACCCGCCGTCCCGGCCGACACCCCTGCTATATCTGTGCGTTCACCGATACGGGGGAGCGGAGCATGAACCGGAACACATCGGTACGCCTGCGGACGGCGACCGCCGGGGACGCGGAGGCGATCACCCGGGTCTTCCTGGCCTCACGGGCCGCCGCGCTGCCCTACCTGCCGCGGGTGCACAGCGACGAGGACACGCTCGCGTGGATCACCCATGGCGTGCTGCCCGGCTGCAGGGTGTGGGTGGCCGAGGGGGAGGAGGGGGAGCTGCTCGGATTCGCCTCGCTGGACGGGGACGAGCTCGACCAGCTCTATCTGCGGCCCGACACCCTGCGGCGGGGCTTGGGGACGCTGCTTCTGGAACGGGTGAAGGAGGCCTCGCGCGGCGAGCTCGGCCTGTACACCTTCCAGCGCAACTCCGCCGCGCGCGCCTTCTACGAGCGGCACGGTTTCGTCGCCGAGGCGTACGACGACGGCGCCCGCAACGAGGAGAAGGAGCCGGACGTGCGGTACAGGTGGACGGCCGCCGGCTGAGCGGCGGGCGGCCTGGGCCGAGCGGTCAGACGAGGGGCGGGCGGCCCAGGCGCGTCATCCGCCACACCGTGCGCCAGTGCATCGGGTTCCGTTCACCGCACTCGGTGCGCAGCCCCTCGGCGAAGCCGGCCGCCCAGGCGCGCAGGCCGGTGGCCGAGCGGGTGCGGGCCGCGGTGAGCAGGATCCAGGTGCCGAGGTAGGCGGGGACCAGGGGCAGGGGCAGGTTGCGGCGGGCCAGCCAGACGCGGTTGCGGGCGGTCATGCGGTAGTAGACCGCGTGGCGGGCCGGAGACGTCTTGGGGTGCTGGAGCAGCAGGCCGGGCTCGTAGAGGATCTTCCAGCCCGCGTCGAGCGCCCGCCAGGACAGGTCGGTCTCCTCGTGGGTGAAGAAGAACTCGGCCGGCCAGGGGCCGGTCTCGGCGAGCATCCTCATGGAGAGCGCGTGGCCGCCGCCGAGGAACGCGGTGACCTGGCCCCGGCGCATCGGGTCCTTGGCACGGAGGCGCGGCACGTGCCGGCGCTGGGTCTCACCGTGTTCGTCAGCGATGCGGAAGCCGACGATACCGAGACGCGGGTCCGCGGCGTACAGCTCCTGGACCCTGCGGAACACGTCCTTGTCCACCAGGAGGCCGTCGTCGTCCAGCTCGATCACCACGTCCACGTCACCGTAGGCGGCGAGCGCGTCCAGGGCCTCGTTGCGGCCGCCGGGGCAGCCGAGGTTCTCGTCGAGTTCGAGCATGGTCACGCCGCCGGCCAGCCCCGTCAGGCCGGGGAAGGAGCTGTAGTCGGGGAGCGGCGAGCCGTTGCCCACGACGACCACGCGGGAGGGGCGCGCGTCCTGCATGGCCACCGACGCCAGCAGCGCCTCGACCTGCTGCGGGCGGTCTCCCATGGTCACGATGGATACGCCGATACGCGGTTCGGACAAGGCTCGGCTCTCCCGGGGATTTCGGTGGCTTGCGGCACCGCGGCACCACCGCGGTGCCCGTGATCGTAACGTCTCGTGTTCAGCTCGCGGTGGGTGACCGGTCATCGGAAGGGCGGTCGCCGTTCAGCCGGGCGTACATCAGCATGTCCCGGCGCCGGCCACCGATCTCCTGCCAGCCGCGCAGCAGACCCTCGCGCCGGTAGCCGGCGCTCTCGGCGGTCCGCACCGAGGCCGTGTTCCAGGGTTCGATGAGGAGCTGCACCCGGGGGATGCCCAGCTCGTGCAGGGCCCAGGCGGTGACCGTGCGCAGGGCCGCTCCCGCGACGCCCTGGCCACGGCCCGGGGCCGTCATCCAGTAGCCGAGGGTCGCCCGGCCCGCGTCCGCGTCCGCGAGCCAGAGCCCGATGGAGCCGACCGGCCGTCGGTCCCGCGTGCGCGCGATGGTGAACGGATATCCGTCCCCGTCGGCCGCCCGGTCCCACTGGCGCCTGACGTAGGCCTCGGCAGCCTCGTCGGAGTACGGCGTGGGGATCGTGGTGACCAGCGGGATGTAGCCGTCCTCCGCCGCCTCGCGGACGAGGGGCAGGTCGCTCATCTCCCAGGGGCGCAGGACGAAGTCGGCTCCGGCGGTCATGCTGGGAACGGTCAGCGGTGGTGCCATGCCGTCATCCTGCCGCGCCCGCGTCCCTCCACCCGGGCCCGACTCACCCGGCGGACCTTCGAGAGCTAACGGCCCCGTGTTCCCGTTAGTGTGTACTGTCTCCTGGCAGGGGCCGGTGACGGAAGTGGAGGCCTTTCGTGGACGCAGGGGATGTGGAGCCGGGCACGGTCAGACCCGGCGGTCGTACGGCCCGGGTGCGGGAGGCCGTGCTGCGCGCGGCCGGTGACGCGCTGGTCGAGCACGGCTTCGACCGGCTCGACCTCGCGGACGTCGCCCGCCGCGCCGAGGTCGGCAAGACGACGGTCTACCGGCGCTGGTCCACCACGGCAGGACTGGTCGCCGACCTGCTGACGGAGATGGCGGAGCAGTCGGTCCCGCGTACGGACACCGGTTCCCTGGACGAGGACCTCCGGTCCAACGCGCGGCTGGTGGTGCGCACGCTGACCGACGCGCACCAAGGCCCCCTCTTCACCGCCGTCGTCGCGGCGGCGACGTGCGACGCCCGGACGGCCGAGGCCCTGCACCGCTTCTACGCCGTACGCATCGAGGAGTGGGCCGGCTGCGTCGACGCGGCGGTGGAGCGGGGCGAGCTTCCCCGGGGCACCGACGCCCGCGAGGTCATCCGGGCGGTGTCGGCGCCCCTCTACTACCGGTTGCTGGCCAGCGGCGACCCCCTCGACGAGGCGGTCGCCGACCGGGCGGCCGAGGCGGCGGCGGTGGCGGCGCGGGCGGGCGTGTACGTGAGCTGAGCCCCGCTCAGGGACTCAGCCGATACGGGTCCCCGTCCCGGACACCCTGATCCGTGCGTCACCCGGCCTCAGTTCGACGGTGAGGGTGCCGGGGCGGCCCATGTCGGCGCCCTGGTGCAGGGTGAGGACGGCGTCGTGCGGGACGAGGCCGAGCTCGCGGGCGTACGCACCGAACGCCGCGGCCGCCGCGCCCGTCGCCGGGTCCTCGACGACCCCGCCGACCGGGAACGGGTCGCGGACGTGGAAGACCGTGGCGGACTCCCGCCACACCAGCTGGACCGTCGTCAGACCGAGCCGCTGCATGAGGGCTTCCAGCCGGGCGAAGTCGTACGAGAGGTCCGCCAGCCGCTCCCGGGTCGCGGCGGCCAGCACCAGGTGGCGGGCGCCCGCGTAGGCGATGCGGGCCGGCAGTGCGGCGTCCAGCTCGGCGGCGCGCCAGTCCAGGGCGGCCAGGGCCTCCGCCACGTCCTCGGGGCCGGCGTCCTCGGTGTGCGGCTCGACGCTGGTGAGGGTGGCGCGGAGCTCGTCGCCCTCACGGGTGACGGTGACCGGGACCGTGCCCGCGGGCGTGGAGAACACCAGGTCGCCCGGGCCGTCCCGCTCGGCGAGCGCGATGGCGGCGGCCACCGTGGCATGGCCGCAGAAGGGGACTTCGGCCTTCGGGCTGAAGTAGCGGAGCGTGTACCCGCCGCGGCCGTCCGGCGAGGTGAGGAAGGCCGACTCGCTGTAGCCCAGCTCCGCCGCCACCGCGAGCATTGCCGCGTCGTCGAGCCCGGAGGCGTCCAGGACGACCCCTGCCGGGTTGCCTCCGCCGGGATCGGCGGAGAACGCGGTGTAGCGGAGGACGTCGGTGGCGGTGTGTGAGCTCATGCCGCACCTCAACCGGGGGACGCGGCCGCGCATTCCCGCCGGCGGCCTTCGAGGTCCGGGGCGGGCCGCACGGGTTCCGCGGGGTGACGGCCCGGGGTCCTGACCTCCCGGACCGCCACCCCCGGCCGCTCGGCGGACCCCCCGGCCGCGGCGGCCTCTTCACTGTGGTCAGTGGCAGACCTTCACGCCGGTGCCCTTCCCCCAGGAGCAGGAGTCCAGGAGCGCACCGCTCGGCTTGATCAGCCGGGCCTTGTCGCCGGTGTTGTTCCAGACGTACGAGCCACGGTTCCAGTACACGTGGGCCGCGGAGTTCCTGCCCTTGCCGGTGTGGACCCGGACCGTCTTCCCGGCGGCGACGCCGAAGCTCGGGAAGGTGTACGTGTAGCCGGTGTTGTCCTTCAGCTTGTAGCCCTTGAGCTGCAGCTTGGACGTGCCGTTGTTGTGGATGTCCACGTACTCGGCGACCAGGGACGTGTTCGTCCGGGTGTCCTTGCCGGGGCTGTCGTACTGGATCTTGCCGAGGTGCAGACCGCCCTGGTGGGAGGCCGCCGAGGCCGGGGCCGTGGCGAGGAGCGAGCCGGCCAGGGCGGTGGCGGCGGCCAGGGCGAGGGGCGCGGCGGTGCGTATGCGCATGCTTTGTGGTCCTTCTGTGTTCATCCGGTGAAGGTCAGCAGCATACGGGCAGCATGCGCTTGCCCGGACGCGGAGAGGGAAACCCGCAAACTCCGTCATTCGGGAGCGAGTTCCGGCGTGGTCCGGGCAAGCGCGGGTCCGAGTGGACCTGAGTGGATCAGCCTCGGCCGACGTACGGCATCGCTGTCGCCAGTACCGTCGCGAACTGCACATTGGCCTCCAGCGGCAGCTCGGCCATGTGAAGGACCGTCCGGGCCACATCGTCCGCCGCCATGACCGGCTCGGCGGCGACCTCGCCGTTGGCCTGGAGGATCCCGGCGCTCATCCGCTCCGTCATGTCGGTCGCCGCGTTGCCGATGTCGATCTGCCCGCAGGCGATCCGGTACGGCCGCCCGTCCAGCGAGAGCGACTTCGTCAGGCCGGTAACCGCGTGCTTCGTCGCCGTGTAGGCGATGGAGTGCGGGCGCGGCGCGTGGGCCGAGACCGAGCCGTTGTTGATGATCCGGCCGCCCTGCGGGTCCTGCTCCCTCATCAGGCGGTACGCCGCCTGTGCGCACAGGAACGTTCCCGTCAGATTGACGTCCACCACCGTCCGCCAGTCCTCGTACGCGAGGTCCTCGACGGGCGTCGCGCTCGGCCCGAACGTACCCGCGTTGTTGAAGAGCAGGTCCAGCCGGCCGAAACGGTCCCGTACGGAGGTGAAGAGCGCCGCCACCCCGTCCGGGTCGCTCACGTCGGTGGGCAGGCACACCGTGGCGCCCGGGCCGGCCGCGGCGGCCGTCTCCTCCAGGGCGGCGGCCCGACGGCCCGCCAGGGCCACCGTCCAGCCTGCACCCGTAAGAGTGATGGCGACGGCCCTGCCGATCCCCGATCCCGCACCTGTGACGACAGCGATTCTCTGCTCAGCGTTCATGGCCCGGCAGCGTACGGGAGGTTTCGCGGCGGCCGGCACCCGGTGCTCATCACACCGCCATAAGGACGTTGTGTACCCGCCAACGGCCGGTCGTCGCCCCGCACTCCAATGCCTCTGACAACATCCGGCAGGGGAGGGGCATATGACACCCGCACAGATGAGCAGGACGCCCGGTCAGTACAGCCATTCCGCCGAACTGCGCCGCGCGGCGCAGCGGCTCGGATCCGGTGTGGGCCGCCGCCGTTTCCTCACCGTCACCGGTGCCGCCGCCGCGCTGGCCTTCGCGGTCAACCTGCCCGGTGCGGGCACCGCGGCCGCGGCCGAGCTCGACGCGCGGAAGATCACCGAGGATCCGTTCACTCTCGGGGTGGCGTCCGGGGACCCGCTGCCGGAATCCGTGCTCCTGTGGACGAGACTCGCGCCCCGACCGTACGAGGCCGACGGCGGGCTGCCCGCCGAGCGCGTCGAGGTCCGCTGGGAGATCGCCCGCGACGAGCGCTTCCGGCGGGTCGTCCGGCGCGGATCCGCCACCGCACACCCGGAATTCGGGCACAGCGTCCATGTGGACGTGGACGGCCTCGACTCCGACCGGAACTTCTACTACCGCTTCCGTGCCGGCAGCTGGACCAGCCCCACCGGCCGCACCCGCACCGCACCCGCCCGGGGCGCCCGCAACAGCTCCCTGACCCTGGCCGCCGTCTCCTGCCAGGCCTACCACGACGGCTACTTCACCGCCTACCAGCACCTCGCGGACGAGGACGTCGACGTGGTCTTCCACCTCGGCGACTACCTCTACGAGTACGCGGTCACCGCCGTCGGCGGCGCCCGCAACTACACCGACCGCGTCCTGCCGGACCACTTCAACCGGGAGACGCTGACGCTGGAGGACTACCGCATGCGGTACGGCCTCTACAAGTCCGACCCGGACCTGCGCGCCGCCCACGCCGCGCACCCCTTCGTCGTCACCTGGGACGACCACGAGACCGAGAACAACTACGCGGGGGACACCCCGGAGAACAGCGTCCCCCCGGAGGAGTTCCTGCTGCGCAGGGCCGCCGCCTACCGCGCGTACTGGGAGAACCAGCCGCTGCGCACCCCGCAGCGCCCCACCGGCCCCGACATGCGGCTCTACCGCCGGCTGCGCTTCGGCCGGCTCGCCCAGTTCGACATCCTCGACACCCGCCAGTACCGCAGCAACCAGGCGTACGGCGACGGCTGGAAGGTCCCCGGACCGGAGTCCGAGGACCCGGCGCGCACCATGACGGGAGCCGCCCAGGAGCGCTGGCTGCTCGACGGCTGGAAGACCTCGGACGCCCGCTGGAACGTCGTGCCCCAGCAGGTCACCTTCGCCCAGCGGCGCGACGTGCCGACCGACGCCTACAAGCTCTCCATGGACTCGTGGGACGGCTACCCGGCCTCCCGGCAGCGCGTCATGGACGGTGCGGAGGCCGCCGGGATCGAGAACCTGATGGTCCTGACCGGCGACGTGCACGTCGGCTACGCCTTCGACCTCAAGAAGGACTTCGACGACCCGGCGTCCCGGACCGTCGGCACGGAGGTCGTGGCCACCTCGATCGCCAGCGGCAAGGACGGCTCCGAGAAGCCGGCCAACTTCAACAACCTGACCCAGGCCAACCCGCACATGAAGTTCTACAACGGCCGCCGCGGCTACGCGCTCGTCACCCTCGGCACGGAGCAGGCGCGTGCCGACTTCCGTACGGTGTCGGCGGTCACCACGCCCGGCGCGCCGGTCACCACGGCCGCCTCCTTCGTGACCGAGGCCGGGAACCCGGGGCTCACCCCCGCGTAACCCGGCCCCGCACGAGGTCAGGCGCGCTCGTCCGCGGGGTAGCGGACGCCGGCACGGTCACGTACCGCGTCGAGCGTCCGCATCACGGCGAGGGAGCCCTCCAGCGGCACCAGCGGGGACTCCTTCTCGCCGGCCAGCAGCGCGCGCGTCACCTCGGCCGCCTCGTACTGCATGCCCGTCAGGCCCTGGGGGCCCGGGCCCGTGACGACCTTCTCGGGCTCCCGGCCCGCCCGGTGGAGGAGGAAGTGCTCCGGGTGGAAGAAGCCCTGCGGGAAGTCGATGCGCCCCGCCGTGCCGGTGACCGACGCGACGGTCGGCAGGTTCCCCACGATCGAGCAGCTCAGCAGCGCCGTGGCCCCCGAGTCCCAGCCCAGCAGCATCCCGGTGTTCAGGTCGACGCCCTCCGGGGACAGCAGCGCGTCCGCCTGCACCCGGTCCGGCTCGCCCAGCAGCAGCTGCGCGAACGACACCGGGTAGACCCCGAGGTCCAGCAGCGCGCCGCCGCCCAGCGCGGGATCGCGCAGCCGGTGCTCAGCCCCGAAGTCGCCCGCGAAGCCGAAGTCGGCCTGCACCGTGCGGATCTCGCCGATCGCGCCGTCCGCCACCAGCTCGGTCATCCGGCGGATGAGCGGATTGCAGTACGTCCACATGGCTTCCATGAGGAACAGCCCGCGCTCACGGGCCAGATCCACCAGCTCCCGCGCCTCACGCTCGTTGAGCGTGAACGCCTTCTCGCACAGCACGTGCTTGCCGGCCCGCAGAGCGAGCCCGGCCGCTTCCCGGTGCGCCGAGTGCGGGGTGGCGACGTAGACGACGTCGACGGTGTCGTCCGCGACGAGCTCCGCCCAGCTGCCGTACGCCCGCTCGATCCCGAACCGGTCGGCGAACGCCTTCGCGGAGGCCTCGCTCCGGGACGCGACCGCCACGACCTCGGCACCGGAGTCCTTCATCGCCAGCAGATCCCCGGTGAAGGTCGCGGCTATGCCGCCCGTCGCCAGTACACCCCAACGCACAGTCCCACTCATGCCCGCCCGCTCCCCAGCAAAAAGGTATCGACCACTACGGCTGAGCTGAGAGCATAGATGTGGATTCAACGAAGCGGAGACGAGGATGCCGGACAGCGGCGTGAGCCGGGCCCAGCAAGAACACGAGCACATACCGACGAGCAGCAAGGGCGCCGTACATGACGCCCCGGCCACCACCCCCACCGCTGTGGGTGCCCCGGCCGCCTCCACGACCACCGCGCCGGGTCTCCCGGCCGCCTCCACGACCACCGCACGACGGGCCGGAATTCTGGTCACCCTCGTGCTGGGCGGGCTCACCGCGCTGCCGCCCCTCTCGATGGACATGTACCTCCCGGCACTCCCGGAGGTCACCGACGCGCTGCACGCCCCGGCCGCGACGGTCCAGCTCACCCTGACGGCCTGCCTCACCGGCATGGCGCTCGGCCAGCTCGTCGTCGGCCCGATGAGCGACCGCTGGGGCCGGCGTAAGCCGCTGCTCCTCGGCATGGTCGTCTACGTGCTCGCGACCGCGATCTGCGCCGTCGCCCCCACCGCGGAACTCCTCATCGGCTTCCGCCTCCTCCAGGGCCTGGCGGGCGCCGCCGGCATCGTGATCTCCCGGGCCGTCGTACGCGACCTGTACGACGGCGACGAGATGGCCCGGTTCTTCTCCACCCTGATGCTGATCTCGGGAGTCGCCCCGGTCATCGCGCCCGTGATCGGCGGCCAGGTGCTGCAGTTCACCGACTGGCGCGGCATCTTCGTCGTCCTCACCTTCATCGGCGTGCTGCTCACCCTCGTCGTCTGGAAGTGGCTCCACGAGACACTGCCGGCGGCGCAGCGCCACACCGGCGGTGTCGGCGACGCGCTGCGCACCATGCGCGGGCTGCTGGCCGACCGGGTGTTCACGGGCTACATGGTCGCGGGCAGCCTCGCCTTCGCCGCGCTCTTCGCCTATGTGAGCGCGTCCCCGTTCGTCGTCCAGGAGATCTACGGCGCGTCCCCGCAGACCTTCAGCCTGCTCTTCGGGATCAACTCCGTCGGGCTGATCGCCGTCGGCCAGATCAACGGCAAGCTGCTCGTCGGCAGGGTCAGCCTGGACAAGGCGCTCGGCTTCGGCCTCGCCGTCATCTCGGTCGCGGCGGTCGCGCTGCTGCTGATGACGTCCGGGGTCTTCGGCGAGGTCGGCCTGGTGCCGGTGGCCGCCGGGCTGTTCGTGCTCATGTCCGCGATGGGCCTCGCGATGCCGAACACCAACACCCAGGCACTGATGCGCACCAGGCACGCGGCCGGCTCCGCCTCCGCGCTGCTGGGGACGTCCCAGTTCCTGATCGGCGCCATCGCCTCGCCCCTCGTCGGGATCGCCGGTGAGAAGACCGCCGTGCCGATGGCCGTGGTGCAGGTGGTCTGCGCCCTGTCCGCGGTGCTGTGCTTCCTGCTGCTGTGCCGGCCGTGGCGCACCACGGGCGCCGCGCGGGAGCGGCTCGGGAAGTAAGGGGGAGCGGCCGGGCGGGGCCCGGCCGCTCAGCCCACGCGCGGGTAGCCCAGAAGGTGCAGCCTGTCCTTGCGGTCCGTCCAGCGGAAGACGCCGACGCCCGAGGTCTCCATCTCCGGCAGCCGCGTGTTCGGGGGCAGCGCCTCGACGGACCAGGTCGTGAAGCTCATCGTGACCGGGCCGGTGCCGTCGCCCTCGAGCGCCTCGTCCGCGTCCCGTGCGGTCGTCGCGCCGTAGGCGCTGCCGCCGTCCGTCACCGATGCGAACGTCAGCCGCGCCGAACCGTCCTCCTCCTCGAAGCAGAACCCCTTCTTCGCCTTCAGGTCGAAGGCCAGGTTCCCCGCCACCAGGTAGCCGCCCGAGGGCGAGACGACGGCCCGTGGATGACGCCCCGGCTCCATGGCCGGTGCGTGGCACTCGACGGAGACGACCGGCTTCCCGCTCACCGCGTCGTGGACCGCCCACAACTGGTGGGTGGCGGCCCGCCTCGCGCCCTCGGCGAGCCGCCACTTCGCGAGGATCAGGCCCGGTGTCACGGAGGTCGGCACCCCGGTCGCCGGGTCCGCTCCCTCCGGCGCGGTCCTCCTGCTGAACCAGCCGCCCCGCACCCAGAATTCGCGTACCCCGCTCAGCAGCAGGCCCTTCGCCGTCTGCCCGCGCACCTCGGTGAGCTGCTTGCAGGCCGTGCAGCCCTTCGGGTACGCCACCGTGGACGCGGCGATCTCCGACACCTCACCGCTGACCGGATCCACGACCGCGCTGTTCGCCCGGCCGTCGCTGATCAGGACGCCCGGTCCGGTCGCCGTGACGGTCGGCGCACCGGTCCACGGAACCTCGACGCGCCGGCGTTCGCCGTCCACCACGTCGTACACGTCGAGGGAGACGAGGCTCCCCTCGGGTGCGGGCCCGTCGCCCGTCTTCCCGTAGGACCAGGCCACGAAGAACTGGCGGTCGTCCTTGGCGACGGTGAGCAGCTTCGGGAAGTTCAGCGCGTCCGGCGGCCGCCAGGCCTCGCCGCTCCAGCCGGCCCGGCCGGTCTCCGTGTCCAGGGTCCGCAGCCGGTAGCGGTGCCCGGGTGCCTCCACCAGATAGGCCAGCAGGCCCGTCGTGTGCGAGACGGCGTAGTCGGGTCCGGCGCCGACGATCTCCCAGCCGCGCCCCGTCGCGTACTCCGCGGGGACGTCCAGCCGTGTCGCGGGTCCGCTCCTTTTCACGGGCTTCTCCGGCCCGTCGTCGCCCTCGGTGCCGGCCCCGCCGCCCCGGCAGGTGGCCGTCAGGAGGAGCAGGGCGAGCACGAGTACCCCGCCCACCAGCGCCAGACGCACGATTCTCTGCCTCAAGGTCCCCCCGATGAGCCGGCCGATCCCTGAGCGATTCCCGACGCGGCGCGGTCAGCGTAGCAACGGGCCCTGGGCGAAGAGCAGTTCGGTTCTGTACCCGTTACGTCCCGGTTCCGTGCCGGACCACCGGACTGCGGAGGGCGGGCCCACTGCGCCTACAATTCGGCGGTGAACGCCACCCTCCCCACCGCGGAAGCCCTGCGTGCCGCGCTGGCCGCCCTGCTCGACGGGCTGCCCCCGACGCAGGCCGCGCAGGCCGTCGACCGGCTGATCGCCAGCTACCGCGGGACCACGCCGACCGACGCCCCGATCCTGCGGGACCGCTCGGACGTCGCCGCCTACGCCGCCTACCGGATGCCCGCGACGTTCGAGGCCGTACGGTCCTGCCTCGCCGCACTCCGCGAGGCCGCGCCGGACTGGGCGCCCGCCACCCACACCGACTTCGGGGGCGGCACGGGCGCGGCGAGCTGGGCGGTCGCCGGGGCCTGGGACGGGCCGCGGACGACGGTCCTGGACTGGTCCGAGCCGGCCCTCGCGCTCGGCCGTGAGCTGGCCGCGGCCTCCGGCATCCCCGCCCTGCGGCACGCCGCCTGGGAGCGGGCGAGGATCGGGACGGCGCTGGAGCCGGCCCCCACGGACCTGGCGACCGTCAGCTACGTACTCAAGGAGCTCACCCCCGCCGACCGGGCCGCTCTGGTCGACGCCGTCGCCGGTGCGGCGCAGGCCGTGGTGATCGTGGAGCCCGGCACCCCCGACGGCTACGACCGGATCATCGAGGCCCGCGACCGGCTGATCGCCGCGGGGCTGAGCGTCGCTGCACCCTGCCCGCACGACGACGCGTGCCCCATCGAGCGCGGCACGGACTGGTGCCACTTCTCGGCGCGGGTCAGCCGCTCCTCGCTGCACCGGCAGGTCAAGGGCGGCTCGCTCAGCCACGAGGACGAGAAGTTCAGCTACGTCGTGGCGACGAGGTTCGCCACCGACCCGGTCGGCGCACGGGTCATCCGCAGGCCGCAGATCCGCAAGGGGCAGGTGCTGCTGGAGCTCTGCACCCGGGACGAGGGCCTGCGCCGCGCCACGGTCACCAAGCGGCACGGCGCGCTCTACCGTGCCGCCAGGGACACCGCGTGGGGCGACGCCTGGCCGCCGCCGGAGGAGGGTTAGGGCCTCAGCTCCTGGGTGCAGCACTTCACGCTGCCGCCGCCCTTGAGGAGCTCGCCCAGATCCATCGGGACGGGGTCGAAACCCCGGTCCCGCAGCGGGCCGAAGAGCCCGATGGCGGCCTGCGGGAGCAGCACATGGCGCCCGTCGCTGACCGCGTTGAGGCCGAGTGCGGCGGCGTCCGCCTCCTCGGCCAGCAGCGCGTCGGGGAAGAGCCGGGCCAGCACGGACCGGCTGCCCGGCGAGAAGGCCCCGGGGTAGTACATGATCTCGTCCGCCGCGTCGTCCAGTACGCACAGCGCCGTGTCCAGGTGGTAGTAGCGCGGGTCCACCAGATCGAGGCCGATCACCGGGCGCCCGAAGAACTCCTGCGCCTCGTCGTGGGAGAGCGGACTGGACCGGAAGCCCCGCCCGGCCAGCAGGTACGAGGCGGTCACGGCGAAGTCGCCCTCGCCCTCGTTGACATGGGCCGGCTCATGGATCTCCGTGAAGCCGTTGGCCCGGAACCACTTCAGGTGCGCCTCTGCCTCCGCGTACCGCTCCCGGTAGGCGAACAGGGCGCCGAGCACCCTGCCGTCGATCACGGTGGCCCCGTTGGCGGCGAACACCATGTCGGGCAGGTCGGGGCGGGGGGTGAGGAGCTCCACGGTGTGGCCGAGGGCCCGGTAGCGGTCGCGCAGGTCCTCCCACTGGGTGGTGGCCAGGGGCAGATCCACGGGCTTCGACGGATCCATCCACGGATTGATGGAGTACGTGACCTCGAAGTGGGACGGGGCGCACATCAGGTAGCGACGAGGGGTGGCGTCACGGGTCAATGCAGGCTCCTCGCGAACGGCGGCGTTCGGCCGCGGAACGGTGGGATGCGCACGGGTGTGTGCGTGAGTTCATGGTGCGCCGTGCCGGGCCGTTGCGCTGTGATCCGTTCGGGTGGTTCGCGCGGACCCCGGGCGGGTGGCCGCGGGCGCGGCAAGACGATACGTATCGGACCGTGAACCTCTAGGCTGACCCGCATGTCACCTCGGAAGGCCCCCGACTCCACCCGCCGCAGCGACCGCTCCCGACGCGCGATCTACGACGCCGCGCTCGCACTCGTGGGAGAGGTGGGCTACCCGAGGACGACGATCGAGGGTATCGCCGCCCGGGCCGGGGTCGGCAAGCAGACGATCTACCGCTGGTGGCCGTCGAAGGCGGCCGTGCTCATGGAGGCGTTCCTCGACTCGATCGACCGGCAGGCGGCGGAAGCGGAGGCGGAAGGCGGCGCGTACGGGATCCCCGACACCGGCGATCTGGCGGCCGACCTCAAGCTGGTCCTGCGGGCCACGGTCGACGGGCTGAACGACCCGGTGAGCGCGGCACCCACCCGGGCCCTGGCCGCCGAGGGGATCATCGATCCCGCACTCGGGGCCCAATTCGTCGAAAATCTGCTCGAACCGCAGCTCCAGTTGTATGTCACACGCCTGCGGGCCGCCCAGGAGGCCGGCCAGGTGCGCGCGGACATCGATCCGCGGATCGCGCTGGAGCTCCTGGTCGCCCCGCTCACCCACCGCTGGCTGCTCAGGACCCTTCCGCTCACCCACGCGTACGCGGACCAGGTCGTCGATCTCACCCTGCGGGGGCTCCTGGTCGGACCATGAGCCCGACGGTGCAATCCATGACATTCCGTACGAGTGCGCCGACCTCTGCGCGACCGCCCGAGCACCCCGCTTCGGAACTCTGGCCACCCGAGGAGCAGGATGGTGGGACCATGGAGAGGTAACCGCTGAGGTGAGGGGATAGATGGGCGCCGATTCCGGCCGCTATCGCGGCACAGAGGGCAGGATTTCCCAGTGGCTGCGCAGGCGGCCGAAACCGCAGCCGGAAGCCGACGACGCGGCGCGGCTGGCGCTGCTCCTGGCCGTCGCCGAGGCAGGAATGCCCATCTCACCCGCAGCGCACCCGTCCGGATACCGATGTTCGTGCGAGCGCATCGGCTGCCCGACCCCCGCGCGGCACCCCGTCTCGTTCGCCTGGCAGACGCAGTCCACGACGGACCGCGCCCAGATCGAGCGCTGGGCCGCCAACCAGCCGCTGGCCAACTTCATCACCGCGACCGGCCTGATCCACGACGTCCTCGACGTCCCCCTCACGGCGGGGCGCGCCGCCCTCGACCGGCTCATCGCCGCGGGCATCGACGTAGGCCCGGTGGCCCAGTCGGGCACCGACCGGATGCTCTTCTTCACCGCCACCCGCGGCACCCCCGACGACGAGGACGAGTGGTGGCCCTGCGAGCTGGACTGCCACCCCGAGACCATGGACGAGCATCCCGGGCTCCGCTGGCACTGCCGCGGCAGCTATGTCCTCCTGCCGCCCGCGCGGCTTCCCGGTGAGCTGGACGTGCACTGGATCCGTGGCCCGGAGAACCCGCTGCCCGATCCGCTGACCCTGCTCGAGACGCTCACCGACGCCTGCGCGCAGTACGCGGACACGGCCGACGCGAGCGACCTCGACCACGACGCGGTGGCCTGGCCGCTCAGCCGCTGACGCCCTGCCCTCAGCGGGCGAACTTCTCGACGGCGGCGGGCGTGACCGGGGTGAAGAAGTTCACCAGGTTGCCGTCGGGGTCGCGGAACAGGAGTGAGCGGTTGCCCCACGGCATCGTGGTGGGCTCCTTGACGAACTCCTCCACGACCCCGGTCAGGTTCTCGTGCACCCTGTCCACGTCGTCGACGAGGAATTCGAGGATGACGCTCCGGTTGTCGGCCGGGCCGGCGGAACCGGGTGAGAACAGCGGGACCGTGCGTGTGCTGCCGATCGCGAGGGTGGCCGAGGCGGTCCTGATCTCGGCGAAGTCCTCCGTGGACCAGTCGGCGGCCACTCCGGTGGCACGCTCGTAGAAGTCGACAAGGCGGACGATGTCGCCCGTGATGATGCGGACAGAGACGAAGTTCATGGGTGCTCTCCTGGTCGTTCGGTGCTTCTGACCGAACGCTACGACCAATACCGGGCGGAACCCGCCCGGTATCTGGGGGAGACTTCCGGACATGCCCCGTCCAGTCGCCCGCGTGCTCACCCTGCTGGAACTCCTGCAGTCCGGAGGCCTCCGGACCGCGTCCGAACTCGCCGACCGGCTCGGCGTCGACGAGCGCACGGTGCGGCACTACGTCGACCACCTCACCGACCTCGACGTGCCCGTCGAGTCGGTGCGCGGCCGCTACGGCGGCTACCGGCTCGCCCCCGGTCACCGCCTGCCCCCGCTCATGCTGAGCGACGACGAGGCGCTCGCCGTGCTGCTCGGCCTCGTCGCGGGGCGACGGGCCGGACTGACCTCCACCACGGGCACGGCGACCGACACGGCGACGGCCAAGATCCGGCGGGTACTGCCTGAGCGGCTGCGCCTCAGGCTCGACGCCGTGCTCGGTGCCCTCACCTTCACCGCTCCGTCCGGCGAAGCGCCCGCCCCGGACTCCGGGATCCTGCTCCCGGTGGCCGACGCGGTGAACCACCACCGGCCGATCTCGATCCGCTACACCTCGTCGGACGGCCGCCGCAGCGAACGCACGCTGCACCCTCATGGACTCGTCGCCCACTCGGGCAAGTGGTACGTGACGGCCGCGGACCTCACGGCGGGCGAGGACCGGACGCTCCGGCTGGACCGCATCACGGAGGTGAGGACCCTGCCGGGCTCGTTCGAGCCCCCCGAGGGACTCGACCCGGCGAAGCGCGTACTGACGGCGCTCGCCACGGCGCCGTACCGGCACGAGGTGACCCTCCGCGTCCAGGGCACGGCCGAGCACATCCAAGCCCGGCTTCCCGCAGGCATCGCGATCGTGGAGGAACCGCCGTCCCCGGAGGACGGGGACACGGAGACCGAGCGCTGGTCCCGGGTCGAACTGCGCGTCGAACGGCTCGACTGGCTGCCCGCCGTACTCGCCTCGCTCGACCGGCCGTTCGTCATCGAACGCCCGGACGAGCTCCGCGGCCTCGTCGAAGCCTTCGCCGAACGGCTCACGCACTCGGCCCGGCGGAATCCGCCTCCCGGCTGACGGCGGTCAGGACCCCTGCGCGGCGATCAGACCGGGCAGCCGGTTCAGCACGCGCACCTTGCCGTCCGCGCCGCTCCCCGCGCCCTTCTTCGGCACGTAGACCAGCTGACTGGAGACCCGCTCCTTGGTGAGGGTGCTCTTCACCTCGCCGGTCAGCAGCGCCTCCACGTCCTCGGAGACGGTCGGCCGCAGTCCCTCCGCCGCCGTCTGCCGCTCGAAGTGCTTGCTGCTGAAGAAGACCAGTGCCCCGCCGTCCTCCGTCGTCAGGCCCAGCGGCGCGAACGTCCCGGAATCCAGCGCCTGGTCGACGTACTGGTAGGAGAAGCCCGCCCTGCGGGTGTTCTTCCGCGCCTCCCGCCAGCCCGAGGTCATCGACCCCGGAGCGAACACGTCCGGGGCACCGTCCTTGAGGTAGCCCGTGTACGTGGTGCTCAGCTCCGCCGGCGGGGTCGCCAGTGCCGCGTCCGTGTCCGCCGAGGGCACGGGCTCGGCCCAGCCGTCGGCGTCCTTGCGGAACTCCGGGATCTCGGACGCGGAGGCGACCGCCAGATAGGAGACCTTCCACAGCGCGTCCGGCGCGGTGCGGACGAACGTCAGCAGCCAGCGGGTGTCCTGCTTCCCGCTGTCCTGGTCGCGGTTGGAGTCCGCGTCCGCGACGAACCAGCGCGGCCAGCCCGCCTTCTTGGGAATGACGTAGGAGGCGTCGGTCAGCTCCAGAGGCTTGTGGTCCGCGTTGCCCTCCGGACTGTTCTTCTGCCGTGCGGCCAGACCGGCCTGGTTGATCGCGCCGAGCGAACCGGTCACCCGGTCCTCGTCGAGCGCCGGATCGTAGGCCTTGTCCGCCTCGTTGTACGCGACGAGGAAGTCCTCCAGGGCCTTCGCGGCCTCGGACTTCGTCGCTCCCGGCACGACTTCCAGTTCACCGTGCACCGTCACGCAGCCGCTCGCCGTCACGACGAGTACCGTCGTCGTCGCGAGCCCCGCCGCCAGCCGCCCCAGCCTTGTCATCCGTCGCCTTCTGCGCCTTCTGCTCCGTCATCCGCACCGACGGCCTGAACCCTACCGGGGCGAGGAACAGCACGAGCGTGGGGATGAGATACAGCGCCCACACCGTGACCTGGAGAACGGTCGGATCGGCCTGGAAGTTGAAGACTCCCTTCAGCAGGGTTCCGTACCAGCTGTCCGGCGGGATGGTGGTGGTGACGTCGAACGCCTTGTCCTGAAGGCCGCCGAGGAAGCGGGCCTCCTGGAGGTCGTGCGCGCCGTAGGCGAGCACGCCCGCCGCCACCACCACGAGCATGCCGCCCGTCCAGGTGAAGAACTTCGACAGGTTGATCTTCAGCGCGCCCCGGTAGAACAGCCAGCTGAGCAGGATCGCGGTCGCGATGCCCAGCAGGACCCCGGCCAGGGGCGACGAGGACCCCTCGCCACTCGCCCGCACCGACGCCCATACGAACAGCGCGGTCTCCAGGCCCTCCCGGCCCACGGCCAGGAAGGCGGTGGCCACCAGGGCGCCGGTGCCCATCGCCAGTGCCGTGTCCAGCTTGCCGTGCAGCTCCTTCTTCAGATGCCGCGCGGTACGCCGCATCCAGAACACCATCCACGTGACGAGCCCGACGGCGATGATCGACAGCGAACCCCCGAGCATCTCCTGCGCCTCGAACGTCAGCTCCTGGGAACCGAATTCGAGCGCGGCGCCGAAGGCCAGCGAGATGGTGCAGGCGATGGCGATGCCCGCCCACACCGGGCGCAGCGCGTCGCGGCGGCCGGTCTTGACCACGTAGGCGATGAGGATGCAGACGACCAGGCCGGCTTCGAGGCCCTCGCGCAGACCGATCAGATAATTGCCGAACATGCCGGTCCCTCCACGGTGTCGGTCATGAGAACAGCTCCCGGCCCCACCAGTCGTCCGTGTCGCGGACGCCGGGCGGAACGGCGAAGACCGCCGAACCCACGTGCTGGATGTACTCGTTGAGCGCGTCCGAGGCCGCGAGACGGCGCTGCACCGGGATGAAGCCCGTGCGCACGTCCCGCTGGTAGGCCAGGAAGAACAGCCCCGCGTCGAGCCTGCCCAGACCGTCCGTACCGTCGGTGAAGGAGTAGCCGCGGCGCAGGATCGTCGCCCCGCCGTTGGTGTCCGGGTGTGCCAGCCGCACGTGCGCGGTCGGCAGCATCGCCTTCAGGAAGGGCTCGTCGCGCTCCTTCGCCTTGCCGACCGGGGCACCCTCGCCCTTGTCCCGGCCGAAGATGTCCTCCTGCTCCTGGAGCGGGGCCCGGTCCCACGTCTCGATGTGCATCCGGATACGGCGGGCGACGAGATACGAACCGCCGGCCATCCAGCCGGCGTCTCCCGTGCCGGCCGCCCACACGTGCTTCTTCAGGGCGGCGTCGTCCGTGCCCGAGATGTTCCGGGTGCCGTCCTTGAACCCCATCATGTTGCGCGGGGTCTGAGCGTCGGGCGTCGTCGAGGACGTCTTGCCGAAACCCAGCTGCGACCAGCGGATGGCGGCGCGCCCCATGCCGATCCTGGCGAGGTTCCGGATGGCGTGCACCGCGACCTGCGGGTCGTCCGCGCACGCCTGGACGCACAGGTCCCCGCCGCTGCGGGCGGCGTCCAGGTTGTCGCCGGGGAACTTCGGCAGATCCACCAGTGCTTCGGGGCGCCGGTCCTCGATGCCGAAGCGGCCCCTGGCGAACAGGGACGGACCGAAGCCGAGCGTGAGCGTCAGCCGGGACGGCCGCAGGCCCAGCGCCTCGCCCGTGTCGTCCGGCGGGGCCTCACCCGGCCCTCCGTACGCCCCCTCGCCCACGGCCTGGCCGGCCGTCATCCGCTCGGCGGCCCGGGTCCACTCCTTGAGGAGGGCGATCAGTTCGGCCCGGTCCTCCGTGGTCACGTCGAAGGAGGCGAAGTGCAGCCTGTCCTGGACCGCGGTGGCGATCCCCGCCTGGTGAGCCCCGTGGAAGGGCACCGCCGCGCCGCCGTCCGAGGCCGGCTCCGTGCTCCCGCCGGAGCGCACCGCGGCCACGGTGCCGCCCGCCGCCACGGCGCCCAGCGCCAGCCCGGCACCGCCCCAGCCGAGCAGCGCCCGGCGTGACGGGACGGGGCCCCCGGCCGTGTCATTGGTATCGGTCATGAGGTCCCCCGCTACTTCGTGACCGCGGCGGCCAGCTTGGACAGAGGCTCAGCGAGCGCGTTGACCGCGTCGGAGAGCTCCTTGCGGTCGGACTTGCCGACCTTGTCGTACGAGGTGAAGTCGTACGAGGCCTTGTCCGCGCGGTACTGGTCGAGCAGCGTGTTCAGCGCCGCGAACTGCTTGTCCAGGGAGGCGGTCAGCGCGGCGTCGTTCTTCGACGCGATCGGCTTGAGGAGGCTGTACGACTTCTGCGCACCCTCGACGTTCGCCTTGAAGTCGACCAGGTCGGTGTGGCTGTAACGCTCCTCCTCCCCGGTGACCTTGCCGGTGGCGACCTCGTCGAGGAGCTCCTTGGCGCCGTTGGCCATCGAGGTCGGGGTGATGTCGGCCCTGCCGACCCTCTTCTGCCAGTCCAGCAGGTCCGCGTAGAGGACGGGCGCGAGCGCCTTCTCCTCGGCGCCGAGCTTCTTGTCCTGCCACAGGGCCTTCTCCAGGCGATGCCAGCCGGTCCACTTCTGGCCGTCCTCGAGACCGTCCTCGCGGACGTCGACCTTCGGGTCGATGTCGCCGAAGGACTCGGCGACGGGCTCGGTGCGCTCCCAGCCGATCCGGGAGCCGGCGTACGCCTTCTTCGCCGCCTCGATGTCGCCCGCGGCGACGGCGTCCGTGAAGACCTTCACCTTGGGCAGCGTCTCGTCGGCCTGCGCCTGCACATAGGTGCGGTAGCCGGCGACCGCCGTGTCCATCTCGGGGCTGCGCGCCGCCGCCTCGCCGCCGGTGACCTCGACCTTCTGGCGGATGCCCTTGCCCTTCATGCCGGGCTTGCAGGCGATCTCGTACGTGCCGGCCTTGATCTCGGCCGTGATCTTCGCCTTGGTGCCCGGGCCGATGTTCTCGCGCTCGGTGACGATCCGGTCGTCCGGGAAGAGGACGTAGACCTCGGTCACCTTGGATCCCTTGTTCTCCACGGCGAGTTCGACGTGGCCGGCGGGGATCTTCGTCGACGACACCTCGCATGAGCCGTCCTTGGCGACCACGTGGACGGCGCCGTCACCCTTGCTGTCGCTCTTCTCGGCGCAGCCCGTGACGACGGTCAGTGCGGCCGCTGTCGCGGCAGCGGTGACGACGGAGAAACGAACGGCTCGCATGCGGGCTCCACGGGGACGTAAGAACGGGAAACGGCGGAGAACTACTGGGTGAGGCGGCCCTAACTTAACCGAGCCTTACCTGGCCTGTACCTCTCCGGCCGGTGATTCAGATCTCATCCGGGGGCGCGGGGAACGGGCTGGTCACGGCCGACTCATGGGAAGCCCATGGGGAGGTCAAGCGCGGGTCAAGCAAGCCTTTTCGGTACGACGAGGGGTGCTCCGGCCGGTGGGCCGGGGAGCCCCCGATCCCCGGGCTGCTTCGTCGCCCGGGGCCGGTGGGCCCCGCACGGTGCTTGAATGCGGAGGTGAACGACTTCGAGGTACCCGACGGCATCGACGTACTGCGCGTGTTCTGCGGCCCGGACGGCCGCCACGGCAACGCGCTGGGCGTCGTGCGCGACGGGCGCAGGTATCCCGGCAACGAGTCCCGGCAGGCGCTCGCGCGGAAACTCGGCTTCAGCGAGACGGTCTTCGTGGACGACCCGGAGCGCGGCACCGTCGACATCCGCACGCCCGGGCTGCGGCTGCCGTTCGCCGGGCACCCGCTCGTCGGCGCGGCCTGGCTGCTCGACCTGGAGGTCCTGGAGCTGCCCGTCGGGGACGTGACGGCCCGCCAGGACGGCGAGTTCACCTGGATCACGGCCCGCCCGGAATGGGCGCCGCCGAGGACGCTGGAGCGTTACGCCTCCGTCGCCGAGGTCGAGGCCCTGACGGGGCCGCCGCCCGGCGAGGGCTGGCTCTACGTCTGGGCCTGGGAGGACGAGGCCGCCGGGCGCGTACGGGCACGGGCCTTCCCGCGGCGCGACGACAACATCGACGAGGACGAGGCGACCGGTGCGGCGGCCATGCTGCTGAGCGCCGAGCTCGGCCGGGCCCTCAACATCACACAAGGACGCGGCTCCCAGATCCTCACCGCACCCGCGCCGGACGGCACGATGGAGATCGGCGGCCGCGTCCTTCTCGTGTCCGCGTCCTGATCACGCGCTGAGCGGGAACACCTCGCCCAGCTCACGGAAGACGGCGGTGTTCAGCGCGAAGGCGCGCTTGCACTCGTCGATGACGCGCTGCTTCTCCAGGTCGTCGGCGTTCACCGCGTCCAGCAGCTCCCGGTACTCCCGCTTGAAGGCGGCCGGGTTGGAGATCTGCTCGAACACGTAGAACCGCACGCCGTCGCCCTTGCGGTCGAAGCCCCAGGTCTTCTCCGCGGTGCCACGGATGATCTGGCCGCCCGAGAGGTCCCCGAGGTAGCGGGTGTAGTGGTGCGCGATGTACCCGGCGGACCACTCGCGGGCGCACTCGGCGACCCGCGCGGCGTACGCGGCGGTGGCGGGCAGCGGCTCCAGCCCTTCGCGCCACCCCTCGCCCCGCAGGTGGGTGAGGTCGCGCTCCAGCGCGGCCGTGCGCATCAGCTCCGGCTGGACGAAGGGTCCGGCGACCGGGTCCTCGCGCAGGGCCTCCGCGCCGTCCTCCAGCGCCCGGTAGACGAACCACAGCTGCTCGGTGTAGCGCGTGTAGGCGTCCACCCCGAGCCGTCCGCCGAGCATGTCGCTCATGAAGGTCGAGGACTCGGCCTCCGTGTGCTGCTCGTGCGAAGCGGTGCGGATGAGGGTCGAGAAGGGCGTGGTGGTGGCGGTCGAGTCCAAGGCGGGCCTCCGGGGACCGAGGGGGACAGGAAGTCCGGACAGAAACGTATGAACCGGTAGCGGCTGTACATGCTGACGCGCACCGATACGCCGATCCTCCTGCTTAGGCTTACCTAAGTCAACAGGTTCCCGACCACCTGTCGGCAAAAGCGGGCCGCTACGGAAGCGTGAGGATCTCCGCCCCGGTCTCGGTCACCACCAGTGTGTGCTCGAACTGCGCGGTCCGCTTCCGGTCCTTCGTCACCACGGTCCAGCCGTCGTCCCACATGTCGTAGTCATGGGTACCGAGCGTGAGCATCGGCTCGATGGTGAAGGTCATCCCGGGCTGCATCACGGTCGTCGCGTGCGGGCTGTCGTAGTGCGGGATGATCAGACCGGAGTGGAACGAGGAATTGATCCCGTGCCCCGTGAAGTCCCGCACCACCCCGTAGCCGAACCGCTTCGCGTACGACTCGATGACGCGGCCGATCACATTGATCTGCCGGCCGGGCCGCACCGCCTTGATGGCGCGGTTCAGCGACTCCCGGGTGCGCTCCACCAGCAGCCGTGACTCCTCGTCGACGTCCCCGCAGAGGTAGGTGGCGTTGTTGTCGCCGTGCACGCCGTCGATGTACGCCGTGACGTCGAGGTTCACGATGTCGCCGTCCCGCAGCACGGTGGAGTCGGGGATGCCGTGGCAGATGACCTCGTTGAGCGAGGTGCAGAGCGACTTCGGGAAGCCCCGGTAACCGAGGGTCGACGGGTACGCCCCGTGGTCCACCATGAACTCATGGGCGACCCGGTCGAGTTCGTCGGTGGTGGCCCCCGGCGCGATGTGCTTCGCGGCCTCCTCCATCGCCTGCGCCGCGATACGGCCCGCGATCCGCATGCGCTCCACGGTGTCGGAGTCCTGGATCTCCGGCCCGGTGTACGGCGTGGGGGCGGGCTTCCCCACGTACTCGGGGCGCCGGATCTTTCCGGGAACGGAACGGACGGGAGTGATCTCCCCTGGTGCGAGGAGCGACTGGCCAGACATGCCAGCGAGTCTAACCAGCGCCCTCGGGGCACCATGGCAAAGAGGAAAGGATCCTGCGATGGCCCTGTTCAAGAAGCGCGCGGTGGGCAAACCGGGCGAATGGTACTACTGCCTGGAACACAAGAAGGTCGAGGAGGGCCCCGAGTGCCCCGGCAAGGACCGCTTCGGCCCGTACGCCACCCCGGGGGAGGCCCAGCGCGCGATGGACACGGCGCGTGAGCGGAACCTGGAGTGGGAGACCGACCCGAAGTGGCACGACCGCACGGACCGGCCGACGGACGAGGCCCCCGACTAGGCCGTCGGGGCCCATGCCCACCGCGGGGCGGGCCCCTCACCAGCGGGCCGGGGGCGGGGCCGTCAGCTCGTCGGCCAGGCGGGAGAGGCGGTCGCGGAACGTGCGGCGGCCCCGGGGGGACGGGGCGCCGTTCTCTCCCGCGGCCGCGCTGACCAGGTGCTGGACCGTGTCCAGGTCGACGTCGTCGCTGTCGCTGACCGTGAGCGCCTCATGGGCGAGGCCCCGCACCTCCGGGTCGCCGCCGTCCAGCGCGAGCACCGTCGCCCCCGCGCGCCGCGCGTCGTGCACGCGTTCCAGCAGGCCGCCGTCCGGCTGCTCGGGCGCCACCACGAGCAGCGTCTCGCCGCGCCCGGCCGTCTCGATCCGGCCCAGACCGACGGCCAGGTGCACCGGGTCGTCCGGCTCCACCCGGTGGCGTACGAGCGTGGGCCTCAGCTGCGGCAGACCCGACCACGTGGACTCGTCCACCAGGTGCGCGGCCATGTGCCACGGCTCGTAGGCCTGGGTACCCACCAGCAGCAGCCCGCCGCCCTGCGGCACGACCGACGCCCGCAGGGTCCGGGCGAACCCCCGGGCCGCCGCCGGCCACTCCGTCCCGGCGAGCACCTCACGCAGCAACGCGACACGTACGGCATCCATGACCCGGCATCATGCCGCTCTCCCGGCCTGTCGGCGGCCCGATCGCGTGCGATCCACCCGAACGGGAACCTCCCGCAGTGATACGCGTCGCACAGCGACGAGGTGAGGTTCCGCTTCACTACCTGGCAGTAGGGTCGGCGCCATGACTACGAATGACACCGGCAGCACCCCCAAGCCCCCCGCCAAGGACCCCTGGGACCTCCCCGACGTGTCAGGCCTGACCGTGGGCGTACTCGGCGGAACCGGCCCCCAGGGCCGCGGCCTCGCCTACCGCTTCGCCCGCGCCGGGCAGAAGGTCGTCATCGGCTCGCGTGCCGCCGACCGTGCCGAGGCCGCCGCCGCCGAGCTGGGCCATGGCGTCGAGGGCGCGGACAACGCGGAGTGCGCGCGCCGCAGCGACATCGTGATCGTCGCCGTGCCGTGGGACGGCCACGCCAAGACGCTGGAGTCGCTGCGTGAGGAGCTCGCCGGGAAGCTCGTCGTCGACTGCGTCAACCCGCTCGGTTTCGACAAGAAGGGCGCCTACGCCCTGAAGCCCGACGAGGGCAGTGCCGCCGAGCAGGCCGCCGCCCTGCTGCCCGACTCCCGGGTCACCGCCGCCTTCCACCACCTGTCGGCGGTGCTCCTCCAGGACGAGACGATCGAGGAGATCGACACCGATGTGCTGGTGCTGGGGGAGGCGCGCGCCGACACCGACACCGTGCAGGCGCTCGCGGGCCGTATCCCCGGCATGCGCGGCATCTTCGCCGGCCGACTGCGCAACGCGCACCAGGTCGAGTCGCTGGTGGCGAACCTGATCTCCGTCAACCGCCGCTACAAGGCACACGCGGGGCTGCGCACCACCGACGTGTGAGGCCCTGCCCGGAGCCGAACCGGGCATGAGGGACACTGGACGGGACCGCGCACCATCCCCGGACAGGAGCACCAGCCCTCATGCCCCGCCTCGCTCTCTACGCCAGCATCGTCTGCGTCCTCGCCGTCGCCGCGGCCGTGGTCTCCTTCGTCCAGGGCAGCATCCTGCTCGGCGTCGTATGGGTGCTGCTGGCCGGCCTCTCGTCGAACTTGGCGTGGTTCTACCTGCGCAGGCACAAGGCGGAATCCGACGCCGAAGCCGTCGCCGGCTAGCGGATCAGCGCGCAGCCCGGATCCTGGTCACCGAACCACTCCTGCCAGAAGCGGTAGGTGTCCAGCCCGCAGTAGGTCTCGACCTCGCTGACGCCCAGGCCCCGCAGGAGCGCGTCCACGGCGTCGAAGAAGAATCCGTTGACCTCCGGGATCCACAGGAGCGCGAAGACCGCGATCAGCCCGAAGGGCGCGAACGGCTCCACCTGACGCCGGATCCTGTACGACAGCCAGGGCTCGATCACCCCGTAGCCGTCGAGGCCCGGGACCGGCAGGAAGTTCAGGATCGCCGCCGTCACCTGGAGGAGCGCCAGGAACGCCAGCGCGAGCCGGAAGGACAGCGGAACACCGTCCAGGGCGCCCAGCCAGAACGGCGCCGTGCAGACGATGGCGAACAGGACGTTCGTCAGGGGGCCGGCCGCCGAGATCAGGCTGTGCTTCCAGCGCCCGCTGATGCGGCCCCGCTCGATGTAGACGGCCCCGCCCGGCAGGCCGATGCCGCCCATGATCACGAACAGCACGGGCAGCACGATGCTCAGCAGGGCATGGGTGTACTTGAGCGGGTTGAGCGTCAGATAGCCCTTCGCCCCGATCGAGATGTCGCCGCTGTGCAGCGCCGTGCGCGCGTGTGCGTACTCGTGGAGACAGAGCGAGACGATCCACGCCGCGGTGACGAAGAGGAAGACCGCGAAGCCGGTCTGCTCCGCGAAGCCCGTCCACACCGCCCAGCCGGACACGGCCATGACGGCGACGATCCCGAGAAAGATCGGGCTGACCCGCCGGTCGCTGGGTCGGCGGAACGCGGTGGTCATCGGCGGCACTCCTGGGGCTGGACGGCGGCTGGAGCCCCCGAGAGTACGGGTGACACCGCGAGAACGTCTCACGGGTGGGTGGCAGTTCCCCGGAGGACGGGGCCTTCACGGACAATGGGCGCGTGCACTACGGCATCCTCGGTACCACCCGCGCTCTCCGCTCCGACGGCACTCCCGTCACCCTCGGCGGGGCGCGGCTGCGCGCCCTGCTCACCGTGCTCGCCCTCAGCCCCGGCCGGGCGCTCCCGCCCGGGGTGCTCGTCGACGAGGTCTGGGACGGCGACCCGCCCGCCGACGCCCCCGGCGCCCTTCAGGCCCTCGTGGGCCGGCTCCGGCGGACGCTGGGCCGGGACGCGGTCGAATCGGCGGCGAACGGCTACCGCCTCGCCGCCGATCCGGACGCCGTCGACCTGCACCGCTTCGAGCGGCTCACGGGCGAGGGAGCCCGGGCGCTGCAGGACGGCGACGCGGCGAAGGCCGCCACCGTCCTCGACGAGGCGCTCGCCCTCTGGCGCGGGCCCGCCCTCGCCGATCTGCCGGACCGCGCCGTGGCGGCGGCCCGCTGGGAGGCCAGGCGGCTGGACGCGCGCCGGACCCGCATCGAGGCCGTCCTCGCGCAGGGCCGTGCCGACGAGACCCTGCCGGAACTCGCCGGGCTCTGCGCCGACCACCCGCTGGACGAGCCGCTGCAGGCCCTCCGGATCAGAGCGCTGCGGGACGCCGGACGCACCGCGCAGGCGCTCTCGGCGTACGACGAGGTGCGCACCCTCTTCGCCGACCGGCTCGGCACCGACCCGGGCCCCGCACTGCGCGCCCTGTACGACGGGCTGCTGCACCAGGACCCGCCCGCCCCGGCCCCCGCTCCCGTCGCCCCCCTGGCCGCGCGGCCGGGCAATCTGCGGGCCCGGCTCACGAGCTTCGTCGGACGTGAGGCGGACATCGCCGACCTGCGCGAGGACCTGATCCGGGCCCGGCTGGTCACGCTCCTGGGCCCCGGCGGCGCGGGCAAGACCAGGCTGTCCCAGGAGGCCGCCGAATCCGTCGGCCCCGCCGCCTGGCCGGACGGCGTCTGGCTGGCCGAGCTCGCGCCCGTCGACGACCCCGAAGCGGTGCCGGAGGCCGTCCTCACCGCGCTCGGCGGGCGCGAGACCGTGCTGCGCGGGGCGGGCGCCGAGGAGCTCCGAGCCGCGGAGCGCGGCGCGGGCGAACCGCTCGCCCGGCTCACCGATCACTGTTCCGGGCGGCGCATGCTGCTGCTCCTGGACAACTGCGAGCACCTCATCGAGGCGGCCGCGGCCCTCGCCGACCATCTGCTGGCCCGCTGCCCGGGGCTCACCGTCCTCGCGACCAGCCGTGAACCCCTCGGCGTACCCGGCGAGTTCGTCCGGCCGGTCGACCCGCTGCCCGACCCGATGGCGCTGCGCCTGCTCGCCGAGCGGGGCGCCGCCGCGCTGTCCGGCTTCCGGGTCGACGCGGACGAGCGGACGGCGGCGGCCTGTGCCGAGATCTGTCACCGCCTCGACGGGCTCCCGCTCGCGATCGAGCTCGCCGCCGCCCGGCTGCGCATGCTCACCCCGCGTCAGATCGCCGACCGCCTCGACGACCGCTTCCGTCTGCTGACCAGCGGCAGCCGCACCGTACTGCCGCGCCAGCAGACCCTGCGGGCCGTCGTCGACTGGTCCTGGGACCTCCTGGACCAGGACGAACGCACCGCCCTGCGCCGGCTGTCGGTCTTCTCCGGCGGCTGCACGCTCGCCGCCGCCGAGGCGGTCTGCGCGGACCGGCCGGGGGACGCGTACGACGTCGCCGGGGTGCTCGGTTCGCTCGTCGACAAGTCCCTCGTCGTCGCCGCCCCCGCCGCGGACGGCCGGATGCGCTACCGCCTCCTGGAGACCGTCGGTGAGTACGCCGCCGAACGGCTCGACGAAGCGGGGGAGCGGGACGTCGTCGAACGCCGGCACCTCGTGTTCTTCCGGGAGCTGGCCCGTACGACCGACCCCGAACTCCGGGGCGCCGGACAGCTCGCCGCCCTCGAACTGATCCAGCGGGACTACGAGAATCTGCGCACCGCCCTGCGGCGCGCCATCGCCGCCCGCGACGAGCAGGAATCGTTCTGCATGGTGCTCTCGCTCGCCTGGTACTGGCAGATGCGCGATCTGCGCAGCGATGCTCTGCAGTGGGCCGAGGCCGCCGCCGCGCTGGGCCCCGACCCGTTCGCCGGGCCTGCCCGCCCCGCTCCCTCCCTCCACGAGCGCTGCACCGACGCGCCCCCGCCGATGGGCCCCGAGCTGCTGGAGGAGGCGCGGCGTCAGGTGGCGCTGGTCCAGCTGGCGGGCATGGACGACGCCATGGACGTCTGGATGAACTCGGACGGAATGGAGCGCCTGCGCGTCATCGCCGCCACCTACCGGCCCGGGCAGCCGCAGACCTGCCGCAGTCCGGGTTCGCTCTGGTTCTTCGCCGTCATGTTCACCGGGGACATCTCGGATCTGCGCGTGCTGCTGAACGAGAGGGTCCGCGCCTCCCGGGAGTTCGGATACGAGTGGGAGCTGGCCTCCGCGCTCCAGGTGCGTGCCAACGTGCTGGCCAACCGGCCCGACTGGGCGGGCGAGGCCCATGCGGACGCCGACGAGAGCCTGGGCATCTTCGGCCGTCTCGGCGACGACTGGGGCGCGGCGGAGGCGCTCTCCTCGCGCGGCGAGGCCAACGAGAAGACGGGCGACTTCGCCCGGGCGGCCGAGGACTACCAGGCCGCGATCGGTTACGCGGAGAAGCTCGGTGCCAAGGCCCAGGTGCTGGTGCTCCGCACCCGGTACGCCGCCGCGCTGGTGGAACTCGGCCGCGGCCCGGAGGCCGAAGTGATCTTCCGGGAGGTGCTCGTCGAGGGGCGGCACGCGGGGCACGAGGGGACGGCGTTCGCCCGGTTCTTCCTGGCCATGTGGCTGGGGGCGTCCGGGCGCACGGTCGAGGCCCGTGAACAACTCGTCACGCTGCAGGGGGAGTTCAGCTCCGCGTCCACGGTGGAGTTCTTCGAGGCGTTCGTGCTGGGCGGTCTGGCCTGGCTGGACAGCCAGGAGGGGCTGTACGCGGAGGCCCTGGCCCGGAGCCGGGAGGCGCTGGCACGGGCCGACGACCGGTTGTCGCAGATGGTGGCGCCGCAGATGAACGTGCACTACCTGGTCACCGTGGCGCGGGCGCTGGGCGGGCTGGGCGGGGAGCGCCGGGCTGCCCACGCGGCGCGGCTGCTGGGCGCCCGAAGGGCGCTGCTGCCGAACGGGCACGTGCCGACGTCGATGGAGCGGGACAACTACACCGCGGCCGAGGAAGTGGTCCGCGGCGTCCTCGGGGACGAGGCCTACGAGGCGGCGTACGACGAGGGCGTCGGCCTCTCCCTGGAGGAGGCCAACGCCCTCGTCGACGCGTCCGCGGACTGAGTGGGAGTCAGGACTTCTTGCGGAACTTGGACACCGCGAGCGGGGCCATCACCACGGTGATGACCACGGTCCAGCCGAGCGTCAGCCAGACGGAGTTGCCGAGCGGGCCGCCCATCATCAGTCCGCGCGCCGAGTCGGCCAGGTTGGACAGCGGGTTGTAGTCGGTGAACGTCTGGAGCCAGCCGGGCATCGTCTGCGTCGGGGCGAAGATGGAGGACCCGAACTGGAGCGGCATCATCACGATCATCCCCATTCCCTGAACGGCCTGGGCCGTCTTCATGCTCAGTCCGAGCAGGATGAAGATCCACATGATGGCGGCGCCGAACGCGGCCGCCAGAGCGATCGCCCCGATCAGCCCGAGCACCGATCCCTGGAGCTCCATGCCGAGCGCGAAGCCCATGCCCAGCAGGATCAGCGTGGCGACCGTCATCCGGCCGAGCTCGACCACGATCTTGGCGATGAGCACCGAGGAGCGGGCGATCGGCATCGTGCGGAACCGGTCCATGACTCCCTTGCGGAAGTCGTCGTTGACACCCGAACCGACCGCCATGGCGATGTTCATGCCCATCATCGCCATCAGGCCGGGGATCAGGTAGTTCAGGTAGTCCTGACGGTCGCCGCCCAGGCTGCTGCCGACGGAGCCGCCGAAGACGTACACGAACAGCAGCACGAAGATGACCGGCATCAGGAGCGCGTCGAACATCGACTCCGGATCCTTCTTGATCTGGAGCAGGTTGCGCCGCACCAGCGCCCCGATGTGGCGCAGGTTGTTCCGCAGCCCGATCCGGCCCTCGTCGTGGAGAGCCTTGGCCGGTGCGGACGCGGCCGCGTCGGTGGGTGTCAGAGTCGTCGTGCTCATGCCGCGACCTCCTGGGGAATCGTGTCGGTGACGGGGGCCTTGTCGCCCGTGATGGCGAGGAACACCTCGTCCAGGCTGGGCAGCGCGGTGGCGACATGGGCGAGTGAGAAGCCCCGGGTGCCGAGCAGGCCGATCACGGCGGTCAGCTGCTCGTCGCTGAGGATCGGTACGTAGAGCAGTCCCTCGTCCGGGACCGCCTGGGCGCCGGCGACGCCGTCGAGACCGGTCTCGCGCAGCGCCTGCGCCATCGCGGCCAGTTCGGCGGGGTCGGAGGGCCGGATCTGCAGGGTGCGGCCGCCGACCTTGGCCTTGAGCTCGTCGACACCGCCCCGGGCGATGATCTTTCCGTGGTCGATGACGGTGAGCTCACTGGCGAGCTGTTCGGCCTCTTCCATGTACTGGGTGGTGAGCAGCACGGTCGCTCCCTCCGCGACCATCCGCTGCACCTCGTCCCAGACCTCGTTGCGCGTACGGGGATCGAGTCCCGTGGTCGGCTCGTCCAGGTAGAGGACGGCCGGGCTGCCGATCATGGAGGCGGCCAGGTCCAGCCGGCGCCGCATGCCGCCGGAGTAGTCCATCGCGGCCTTCTTCGCCGCGTCGGTGAGGGAGAAGCGCTCCAGCAGCTCGTCGGCGCGGGACCTGGCCTTCTTGCGCGGCAGGTCGAGCAGCCGCCCGATCATGTAGAGGTTCTCCCAGCCGGAGAGCTTCTCGTCGACCGAGGCGTACTGCCCGGTCAGGCCTATGGTGCGGCGCAGCTGCCGGGGCTGCTTCACCACGTCGTAGCCCGCCACCACCGCGTGCCCCGCGTCGGGCAGGATCAGGGTGGACAGGCAGCGTACGAGGGTGGTCTTCCCGGCGCCGTTGGGGCCGAGCACGCCGAGGACGGTGCCCTCGCGTACGTCGAGGTCCACACCGTCCAGCGCCTTGGTCTCGCCGTAGTGCTTGACCAGCCCCCGCACCTCGACGGCGTTCCTGCCGTCCCTGAGGTTCTTGTCGTTTCGCGTCATGGACACCATCAGACCAGCCTTCACCGACAAGTCACCGACATGTCGCTGACAGCGGGCCGACAGCAGGCGACAGCCCGCCGATGGGGGAAGTCGGCGGGCTGTCGGTGGTGCGGCAGTGGTCGTGAGGGCGTCAGTGGAAGGTGTGCTCCGCCGCCGGGAACGTGCCGCCGACGACCTCTTCGGCGTACTCCCTCGCGGCGTCGGCCATCACCTGACGCAGGTTCGCGTACTGCTTGGTGAAGCGCGGGACCTTGCCGCCGGTCAGGCCGACCATGTCGGTGTAGACCAGCACCTGCGCGTCCGTGTCGGGCCCGGCGCCGATGCCGACGGTCGGGATGTGCAGCGTGCGGGTCACCTCGGCGGCCAGCTCGGCCGGGACGAGCTCCAGCACGACGGCGAACGCGCCCGCGTCCTGCACCGCCTTCGCGTCGCGCAGCAGCTGCTGCGCCGCTTCCTCGCCGCGGCCCTGGACTCGGTAGCCCATCGCGTTGACGGACTGCGGGGTCAGGCCGATGTGGCCCATGACCGGGATCCCGGCCTCGACCAGGAGCCGGATCTGCTCGTGGGAGCGCTCGCCGCCCTCCAGCTTGACCGCGCCGACACCGGCGTCCTTGATCAGCCTGGTGGCGTTGCGAAGGGCCTGGACCGGCCCCTCCTGGTACGCCCCGAAGGGCAGGTCGGCCACGATGAGGGCGCGCTTGGTGCCCCGCACGACGGCGGCCGAGAGGATGGCCATCTCGTCCATGGTGACCGGCACGGTGGTCTCGTAGCCGAGGTGGCAGTTGCCCATGGAGTCGCCGACGAGCATGACCGGGATGCCGGCCTCGTCGAAGACGGACGCGGTCATCGCGTCGTAGGCGGTGAGCATCGGCCACTTCTCGCCGCGCTCACTGGCGGCGGTGATGTCGTGGACGGTGATGCGGCGGGTGCTCTTCCCCCCGTACAGGGCCTTACCGGCGCCGGGAGTGGGGCCCGTGGGAGGTGTGGCGGGCTGGTTCTGCGCAGCCTGAAGCGACATGGCCAACGGCTCCTTCGTCATCTCGAGGCGCCCTGACGGCGTCCCCGGATCCCTTCCATGGTGGCATCCCGGAAGCGTTCCCGGGAAGTGGGCCCACCGCGCCCGGTGAACGGTGCCCGGCAACCGGGTAAAGTCTTTCCAATACGAGACGGTATCGTATTGGAAGTCGTTTAGGGTCCGATCCATGTCCATACCGTCCGGCGCCCCTGCCGCCGCGCCCCGCGTCCCGGAGGCGGTCCACCGCCGCCGCTGGCTCGTCCTCGCCGTTCTCATGTTCAGCCTGCTCATCGTCGTTCTGGACAATTCGATCCTGAACGTCGCGGTCAAGACGATCGCCAGCCCCGCGCCGACCGGGATCGGCGCCACCCAGAGCGAGCTCGAGTGGGCGATCAACTCCTACACGCTCGTCTTCGCCGGCCTGCTCTTCACCGCCGGCCTGCTGGGCGACCGCATCGGCCGCAAAAAGGTCCTGCTGGCCGGAATCCTGGTCTTCGGTATCGGCTCGGCCCTGGCCGCGCTCTCCTCCTCGCCCGGTGAACTCATCACCTGGCGTGCCCTGATGGGCTTCGGCGCGGCGTTCGTGATGCCCGCCACCCTCGCCGTCCTGATGAACGTCTTCGAGCGTGACGAGCAGCCCAAGGCCATCGGCATCTGGGCCGGCAGCGTCGGCCTCGGCATCGCGATCGGCCCGATCACCGGCGGGGTGCTCCTGGAGCACTTCTGGTGGGGCTCGATCTTCCTGGTCAACGTGCCCGTGGTGGTCATCGCGCTCATCGCCATGGCCGTCCTCGTGCCCGACTCCCGGGACCCCGCGCCCGGCCGCGTCGACCCGCTCGGGGTCGTCCTGTCCATCGTCGGCCTGGTCCTGCTGGTCTACGGCATCATCCGCGGCGGCGAACTCGCCTCCTTCGCCGACGTCACCGTCCTCGCACCGCTGATCGGCGGTCTGCTGGTGCTGGCGGGCTTCGTTTGGCACGAGAAGCGCAGCACCCACCCGTCGATCGACATCTCCTACTTCCGCAAGCCCGCCTTCTCCGCCGCGGTCGCCGCCATCGCGCTGGTCTTCTTCGCGCTGATGGGCGTCACCTTCTTCTCCGCCTTCTACCTGCAGAGCGTGCGCGGCTACACCGCGCTGGAGTCCGGACTGCTGATCCTGCCGCTCGCCGCCGCGCAGATGATCTTCGCGCCGCGCGCCCGGCTGGTCGTCGACCGGTTCGGGGTGCGGGAGGTCTGCACCGTCGGCATGCTCCTCGTCGCGGCCGGTCTCGCGGCCTTCGCCCTCTTCGACGCGGACACCCCGCTGTGGGTCCTCTGCCTGGTCTTCTTCGTCCAGGGCACCGGCATGGCCCACATCATGCCGCCGGTCACCGTCGCCGTGATGCAGACACTGCCCCGCGAGCGGGCGGGCTCGGGCTCCGCCATCAACAACACGTTCCGCCAGGTCGGCGGGGCGCTCGGCATCGCCGTACTCGGCTCGGTGCTCTCCACCGTCTACCGGGGTGACATCGAGGGCCACCTCGACGGCGTGCCCGCCGCCGCGCGGGACGTCGCGGGTGAGTCCATCGAGGCGACCCTCGGCGTCGCGCAGAAGCTGGGCCCGGCCGGTGAGCCGCTGATCGCCGCGGCGAACGACGCGTTCATCGGGGCGATGCACGTCACCGCGCTCGGCTCGGCGGCGGTCGCCCTGATCGGCGCGGCGGTGGTGGCCGCCTTCCTGCCCGGCCGGCAGGACGCGCAGCTGAAGCCGCGCGCGACCGGCCCCGGCCGGACACCCGAGGCCACCGAGGTTCCGGCGCGCCGGTCCTGACCCCGCCGTTCCGGCCGGGGGAGTCGCACACCCCCCGGCCGGTCGGAGAGAATCGGGACGTACGGCGAACAGTGAACGGCGGACGGCGCAGCGAGAGGCGGCCCACGTGCGGCAGGCGGCACACAACCCGGCGCAGGACCCGGCCGAGGGACCGGTGGGCCCGCCCTGCCAGGACGCGGAGCCGCGCCGGGGCCGCCCCCGCAGCGCGGCCGTGGAGCGGGCGATCCTCGACGCCGTCGTGGAGCTGCTGGAGACGGGGGAGACCCTGGACGGGCTGTCCATCGAGCGCATCGCCCGTACCGCCGGCGTCGGCAAGGCCACGATCTACCGCCGCTGGAGCGGCAAGGAGGAGCTCTTCGTCGACGTCCTGCGCGACATGGAGCCCGCCGACCCCACCGTCTCCGGCACCGGCGGCCTGGACGACCTGCGCGTCATGCTGGAGTCCATGCGTACGCGGAGTCTCGCCCAGCGCTCCTCCGCCCTCCTGCACAACGTGTTCGTGCAGATGAAGAAGCACCCCAGGCTCTGGACCGAGTACCAGACCACCGTCCTCGGCCCGCGACGCGCCGCCATGCTGGCCGCCGTGCAGCGGGCGGTGGACGCGGGTGAGCTCCGCGGCGACCTCGATGCGGAGCTGATGGACGACCTGTTCCTGGGGCCCATGCTCGTCCGCACCGTGCACCGCCCCGAAGCGGCCCTGCCGGAGGACCTCGCCGACCGCATCATCGCTGCCCTTCTCCAGGGCCTGGCGCCGCGCTCGCCGAAGACGCAGGTCACAGCCGTGGAGCCGACGTCCGCTCCTGTGTGAGGGTTCTGTCACAAGCCGCCCATCCGCCGTCATGACCGGAACTCGCCGGTCCGGTCCGGTCGTCCTGATGGCAGCACGGCCGTCGTCGACGGCGAGAACCGCGTCGCTCATCGCCTAGGGTCGGGAGGCGCGGTGATGTGTACGGCAAGGCAGTGAGGACGAGCGCAATGGTGCAGGCGTACAGGGCGGACACCGAAGACCCCGGCGCGGGTTCGCAGCCGGGCTCCCGGCTCCGGGCCCTGTGTCACAGACTGGCCTCCGACCGGGGCATCTGGCGGCGCGGCATCATCCTGGCGCTCTGCTCGGTGCTGCTGACCGTCGTGATGGTCTTCCACGCCGAGATCCCGAACACCGTCGGCAACCTGGGCAGCCTCATCGAGACGTTCCTGCCCTGGCTCGGCGTGTTCGTGCCGCTGCTGCTGATCCTCGGTCTCGTCCGGCGCTCGGCCACGGCGGTGATCGCCCTCGTCCTGCCCGTCGCGGTCTGGCTCAACCTCTTCGGCGGCCTGCTCTTCGACGACAAGTCGGGCACCGGCGGGAACCTCACCGTCGCCACGCACAACGTCAACGCGGGCAACCCCGACCCGGCGGGCACCGCCCAGCAGGTCGCCGGCTCCGGCGCGGACGTCGTGGCCCTGCAGGAGCTGCCGGGCGGCAAGGTGGCGGCGTACGAGGACGCGCTCGCCGACCGCTATCCGCACCACTCCGTCCAGGGGACCGTCGGCCTGTGGAGCAAGTACCCGGTCACGGACTCCAGCCCGGTCAACATCAAGCTGGGCTGGACCCGCGCGATGCGCGCCACGGTCACGACCCCCGAGGGCCCGGTCAAGGTGTACGTCGCCCACCTCCCGTCCGTACGGGTCAAACTGAACGCGGGCTTCACCGCCAACCAGCGGGACGACAGCGCGGACGCGCTGGGCGAGGCCATCGCCGACGAGCCGCTGGAGCGTGTGGTCCTGCTCGGCGACCTGAACGGCACGATGAACGACCGCTCGCTGCACGCGGTCACCTCCCAGATGCGCTCCACCCAGGGCGCGGCGGGCGACGGCTTCGGCTTCAGCTGGCCCGCGGCGTTCCCGATGGCGCGGATCGACCAGATCATGGTGCGGGGCGTCGAACCCCTCGCCTCCTGGTCCCTCCCCGCCACGGACAGCGACCACCTCCCGATCGCCGCCCGCGTGCAGCTCTGAGCGCCGCCGTTTCCGACGGACGCGGTACGCTCTCCCCCATGTCCAGCCCCGAGTCCGACAGACTCCGGCCGCCGGTCCGCCGGTGGCCCCGTCCGTGACGCCGTAAGCCTCCGACCCCAGCGGTCACCGGGCTTCGCCCCGTCGCGTCGTCGACCACCGCCGGATCGTCCGCGGCGGTGTGGGCCGGCTCTCATGTCCCGTAGGAACACCGGACATTCCACCGTGTCGCCGTCCTCATGCCTCCGCGCGTGACGACGGGCGCGGCCCGCATCCCCCTGCACACCACTCGTCCCTCCGACGGTTCCGTACAAGGGGTTCCCTTCTCATGCCCATCGCTGTCCACGTCCTCGGGCTGGCTGTCTTCGCCCAGGGCACCTCGGAGTTCATGCTCTCCGGTCTGCTCTCGGGCATCGCCGGTGACCTGCACGTCTCGCTCGGCGCCGCCGGGCTGCTGACCTCGGCCTTCGCGGTCGGGATGGTGGTCGGCGCGCCGCTCACCGCGCTGGCCGGCCGCGGCTGGCCCCGGCGCCGGGCCCTGCTGTTCTTCCTCGGCGTCTTCGTCGCCGCCCATGTCGTCGGCGCGCTGACCTCCAGTTACGGAGTGCTGCTCGCCACCCGGGTCGCGGGTGCGCTGGCCAATGCCGGGTTCTGGGCGGTGGCGCTGGTCACCGCACTGGCCATGGCCGGCCCGCACCAGCGGGCGCGGGCCACCGCCGTGGTCGTGGGCGGGGTCACCGTCGCATGCGTGGTGGGTGTGCCGGCGGGGGCGGCGCTCGGTGAACTGTGGGGCTGGCGCTCGGCGTTCTGGGCCGTGGCCCTCGTCTCCGTACCGGCCGCCGTCGCGTTGCTGGTGGCCGTCCCGGGCGGCCGGCCCGACGACGCACCGCAGCAGGTGAGCGCGCGGAGCGAACTGCGCGCCCTGGCCCGGCCCCGGCTGCTGCTGACCCTGCTGGTGATGGCACTCGTGCAGGGGGCGACCTTCTGCACCTTCTCCTATCTGGAGCCGCTGGTCACCCGGGTCACCGGCTTCGGCGCGGGCTGGGTGCCCGTGGTGCTCGCGCTGTTCGGCGTCGGCTCGTTCGCCGGTGTCACCCTGGCCGGGCGCCTGGCCGACGCCCGCCCGCACGCGGTCATCGGGCTCGGCATGACGGCTCTGGCCACCGGCTGGGCCGCACTGGCCCTGACCGCAGCCCACCCGGTGGCGGCCCTCATCCTCGTCCTGCTCCAGGGGGCGCTCGCGTTCGGTACGGGAACGACGCTGATCACCCGGGTCTTCCACCTGGCCCCCGACGCCCCGACGCTGGCCGGCTCCTTCGCCACGGCCGCCTTCAACGTGGGCGCCGCGGCCGGCCCCTGGCTGGGCGGCCTGGCCCTCGGTGCGGGCTTCGGCTTCCGCGCCCCGGTCTGGGTGAGCGCCCTGCTGATGTGCCTGGCGCTCGCGGGTGCGGGGGTGCTGTCGGTGTCCTCTTCCGCGGGGGTCTCCCGCGTTCGGGGGCGGGCCGGAGCCGCTGAGTGACGCAGACATCACACCCCGACGCAACGGCATGTTCACGTCCGGGCATAAAACGTCTGAGAGACTTTGTTCCGACGGGGTACATAACCCGTCCCGGCAACGAAGCCGACGCTCCCGCACACACCGCCCGCCACCCGGCCGCCGCACGGCCCGCGTGGTCACCCTGCCCGAAAGGTCTTCTCCATGCCCCTGGCCCTGCTCGCCCTCGCTGTGAGCGCCTTCGGCATCGGCACCACCGAGTTCGTGATGATGGGGCTCCTGCCCAACGTCGCGGACGATCTGGGAACGTCCGTACCCACCGCCGGTTACCTCGTCTCGGCGTACGCGATCGGCGTCGTCCTCGGTGCCCCGCTGCTCACCGGTCTCGGCTCCAGGATCCCGCGCAAGCGGATGCTCCTGCTGCTGATGGCCGTCTTCACCGTAGGCAACCTCGCTTCCGCCTTCGCCCCCGACTTCGGCTGGCTGCTGGCCGGCCGGTTCCTGGCCGGGCTGCCGCACGGCGCCTTCTTCGGGGTCGGCGCGGTCGTCGCCGCGCGCCTCGTGCCGGACGGCCGCCAGGCGCGGGCCGTCGCCACGATGTTCCTCGGCCTGACCGTGGCCAACATCGTCGGCGTCCCCGCCGCCACCCTGCTGGGACAGCACCTCGGCTGGCGCGCCACGTTCATGGTGGTCGCCGTGATCGGGCTGGCCGCGATGGCCGCCCTCGCCCGCCTCGTCCCGCAGATCCCCGTCGAGGCGCATCAGAACGTACGCCGTGAACTGAGCGCGCTCGGTAACCGGCAGGTCATCCTCGGCCTGCTCACCGCCGTCCTCGGCTTCGCGGGCGTCTTCGCCGTCTACTCCTACCTCTCGTCCATGACGACCGAGGCGATGGGCTTCGGCGAGTCCTCCGTGACGCTCGTCCTCGCCCTCTTCGGTATCGGGATGACGCTCGGCGCCCTGGCGGCGGGACCGCTGACGGACCGGGCACTGCGTCCCACCCTCTACGGCTCCCTGGGGGCCCTGGCCGTCGTCCTTGTCGTCTTCCCCTTCACCGTGCACGTGCAGTGGGCGGCGCTGGTCATGGTGGTGCTGCTCGGCGGCATCGGATTCATGACGACCACACCGCTGCAGATGCTGGTGATGAACAAGGCGAAGGACGCCCCCACGCTGGCCTCCGCCTCCAACCACTCCGCCTTCAACCTCGCCAACGCGGGAGGCGCCTGGCTCGGTGGGATCGCCATCGCGGCGGGCTGGGGCTGGACCTCTCCGGCCCTGGTCGGCGCGGTGCTGGCCGTGGCGGGTCTGGCCGTGGCGGTCACGGCGGGCTTCCTCGACCGGGCCCCGGGCACCTCGCGCGTGGTGGCGTCCGGCGCCCGCGCCGAGGCGCGCGAGTCGGTGGAGACGCACTCCTCCTGAGGGCTACGACGGCTCCGGGCCGGCGCGGGACACGCGCCGGCCGGAGCCCAGCCGGGCTGCCGTGACCAGTCCGGCGAGCCCCGTCAGCGCGAGCAGCAGCTGGACGTCCACCACGGCGACCAGCCCCGCGCCACCTGCCAGCGCCAGCGCGTTCGGCACCATCATCAGTGAGTTGGCAGCCGCCGTCGTGCGGCCCAGCACCGCGTCCGGGGTCTCCCGCTGCACCGCCGTCATCGCGGCGATCAGCACACAGGGCAGCCCGGCTCCGATCGCCGCGCTCGCCGCGAGGGCCACCGCGTCACCGCCCAGCGCCCGCGCGCCCACGGCCACCGCGAAGACCGCGATCCCCGCCCCCGCGAAGCCCCGCTCCGGCATCCGGCGCAGCAGGGGCCCGGCCAGCAGCCCGACGGCCACGGAGCCCGCGCCCTGGAAGGCGTACAGCACTCCGGCGTACGCCGGAGGACGGCCGAGCGTCTCGACGACGGCGTACACCGCCGCGCCGTTGAGCCCCGCCAGCAGCATCGTCAGCGCTCCGGCGTACACCAGCGGCCGGAGGGCCGCCGAGCCGCGCAGCAGCCGTATCCCCGCCGCCGTACCGCCCCGCCGTGCCCTCTTCCGGGCCGCCCCGGCCGGCTCCCGCCCCCGCACCCGCGCGAAGACCAGAGCGGCCAGGGCGAACGTCACCGCGTCCAGGACGACCACGGGGACCGCGCCGTACCGCGCGAACAGCCCGGCGCCCGCGAGGGGTGCCAGCAGCTTCATGCCCTCGTTCGCCGTCGTGCGCAGCCCGTTGAAGTCCCCCAGCAGCCGGACGTCGACCGCCCGGGCCACCAGCGCGGCCTCCGCCGCGTCCAGGAGCACGCCGCTCACGCCGTAGACGAGCAGGACCGCGAAGAGCGCACCGATCCGGTGGCCCGGGCCGACGAGGAGGAGCGAGGCCATCAGCCCCGCCATCACCAGGTTCACCGTGATCAGCAGGAGCCTGCGGGGCACCAGGTCCGCCACCGCCCCGAGGGCGGGGCCCACGAGGACCGGTGCCCACATCGCGCACACCGTCAGGGCGGCCAGACTGTCCGACCCGGTGAGCGACTTGACCCAGATGCCTGCGGTCAGCCACATCGCCGACGTGCCGAACCCGGACACGAGCAGACCCGTGAGGCAGAGCCGGGCCGTGCGATCCCGTACCACCGCGACCGATGTCACGTCCACTCCTCCCGCACCCGCGTGACCCGCGCTCCCGGCAGGGGCGCGCTCCTGGCCATGCTGGTGACTGAGGTGGTGCGGCCGCATCGGGCAGATGCCTCAGGTGTCACCACCGGCGGGCCTGGTGGCCGTCCGGTCGCCGTCGGTTCACGACCGCGGCGGAACAGAGGCGGTTTCACGCCCCGAGGCCTGCGTATTCTCCTGGTGAGGTCCACAAGCTGGTGACAGGAAGGCCGGGGGATGAGTGCAGACGGGGGCGGCGCACCGTGGAATCCGTACGGGGGAGGTCAGCCGGCGCGCCGGCTGACCTTCGGACGTCTCTTCAATCCGATCGCTGTGGGCCGTGTGGTGTTCACGCCGTCCCGGCCGGACCGTGTGCACGACCCGGCGGTGAAGAGGACGCAGGTCGTGCGGACGGTCGTCGGCATCGCCGCCATCACGTGGATGATGCTGTCCTACGGGCTGGCGTCGGACGCCGACGCCGTGGTGGACGACCGCTTCGCCCAGATCCGCACCACCCTCATCGTGCTGGCAGTGACCTTCCCGGTCGCCGTCGCCGCGTTCGTCGCGGCGGCCCGCCCGCCCAACCGGGGCCTGTTCCTGCGCCGCGTGGCCAAGCCCGCCGGGGCGCTGCTCGCGCTGTTCGTCGCTCTCGCCGCGCCGAGACTGATCACCGGGCTGGGCCTCGTCACCGAGGAGACGGACTGGACGGCCTCGCCGGAGCGGGTCGCGCTCCTGTTCGCCCTGGGCGCCTGGCTGTTGTGGCTCGCCCCCTTCGTGCTCTACGGCATCGCGCAGTCGCTCGTGCACGTCTTCCGGACGGCGGACCTCCACGAGACCGTCCCGCCGCTGCTCGCGACGCTGCTCGTCTGGGAGGTCGCGCTCCTGGACGTCTTCCGGGGCGCCTATGACGGCGTGCCGCTGGCGGTGCGGGCGGCCTTCACCCTGGGAGGGCCGCTGTCCGTCACCCTCGTGGCGATGTGGGAGCTGCGGCGGCTGCGCACGCGGCACGGCATCACCCTGCGGGGAGCCCTGCTCCGCTGAGCCGCCACGGAGGTCGCCCGCCCCGGCGCACCCCCGGCCCCCGCCTCAGCCCGACTCGCGCCAGCGGTTGGTGATCGGCAGCCGGCGGTCCTTGCCGAAGCCCTTCGGCGAGATCTTCGTGCCCGGCGGGTACTGCCGCCGCTTGTACTCCGCCGTGTCCACCATCCGCAGCGTCTTCGTCACCAGGGCCTCGTCGAACCCGGCCGCCACGATCGCGTCCCGGCCCTGGTCCCGGTCGACGTACAACTCCAGGATCCGGTCCAGCACGTCGTAGTCCGGCAGCGAGTCCGTGTCCACCTGGTCCGGGCGCAGTTCGGCGCTCGGCGGCTTGGTGATGGACGCCTCCGGGATGGGCGGGGTCTGCCCGCGCTCCTCGGCGGCGCGGTTGCGCCACTTCGCGAGGCGGAAGACCGACGTCTTGTACACGTCCTTGATCGGCCCGTACGCGCCGACGGAGTCCCCGTACAGCGTGGAATACCCCACCGCCAGCTCCGACTTGTTGCCCGGCGCCAGCACGATCTGGCCCTCCTGGTTGGAGACGGCCATCAGCATCGTGCCGCGCAGGCGCGACTGGAGGTTCTCCTCGGCGAGACCGGTGAGCGCCAGCGACCCCATGTACGCGTCGAACATCGGCTCGATCGGTACGGTGCGGAAGTTCAGCCCCGTACGCCGGGCCAGTTCGGCCGCGTCGCCCTTGGAGTGGTCCGAGGAGTACTTCGACGGCATCGAGATGCCGTACACGTGCTGACCCCCCAGCGCGTCACAGGCGATCGCCGCGACGAGCGCCGAGTCGATGCCGCCCGAGAGCCCGACCAGGACGCTGCTGAATCCGTTCTTCGCGGCGTACGCGCGCAGGCCCACGACCAGCGCCGAGTACAGCTCCTCGTCGTCGTCGAGCCGCTCCGAGTACCCGCCGGCCAGCTCCGGCTCGTAGGCGGGCAGCGGCTTCTCGCTCAGCACCACGTGGTCGATCCGCAGTCCGTCGTTCACGATCCCGGACGGGGCCTCCGCCGCGGCGGCCGGAAGGTCCAGATCGAGGATCACACTGCCCTCGGCGAACTGGGGTGCGCGGGCGATGACTTCGCCGTCCTTGTCGACGACGATCGAGTCCCCGTCGAAGACCAGCTCGTCCTGGCCGCCGATCATCGCCAGGTACGCCGTCGTGCATCCGGCCTGCCGCGCCCGCGTGCGGACCAGCTCCAGCCGGGTGTCGTCCTTGTCGCGCTCGTACGGGGAGGCGTTGATGGACAGCAGCAGCCCGGCCCCCGCGGCGCGCGCGGCGGGGACGCGGCCACCGTCCTGCCAGAGGTCCTCACAGATCGCGAGCGCCACGTCGATGCCGTGCACCCGCACGACGGGCATCGAGTCGCCCGGCACGAAGTACCGGAACTCGTCGAAGACGCCGTAGTTGGGCAGATGGTGCTTGGCGAAGTTCAGCGCGACCTGCCCGCGGTGCAGCACCGCGGCGGCGTTGCGCGGGGACCCGGCGGGCTGGCCGTAGCGGGCCGCGGTGTGCTCCGAGCGGTCGAGGTAGCCGACGACGACCGGCACCTCCCCGAAGCCCTCGTCGGCGAGGCGGGCGGCGAGCGCGCGCAGCGCCTTCCGCGAGGCCTCGACGAAGGACGACCGCAGGGCCAGGTCCTCGACGGGGTAGCCGGTCAGCACCATCTCGGGGAACGCCACCAGGTGGGCGCCCTGCTCGGCGGCGTGCCGGGTCCAGTGGACGATCGAGTCGGAGTTGCCGGCGAGGTCTCCGACGGTCGCGTCGATCTGATTGAGTGCGAGACGTAGTTGAGGCACCCCGCCAGTGTAATCGTCTGACTGACGCGATGTCCTGGCGTTCCCGTCCGGAGGCGGCGGACCGCCTCCGGACGGCGCCTGGCCGGGCGGCTCAGCGCAGGTAGCCGAGGACCGTCATCATCCCCGCTTCGGAGTGGTAGACGTTGTGGCAGTGCAGCATCCACAGCCCCGGGTTGTCCGCGTCGAAGTCGACCGTCAGCGAGCGCCCGGGCAGGATCGCCGCGGTGTCCTTACGGGCTCCGAGCGCGGCCCCGCCGGCCAGCGCGAACGTGTGGCCGTGCAGGTGGAGGGGGTGCCACATCGAGGTGCGGTTGGTGAAGACCAGGCGCACCCGCTCCCCGGCCCGGACGGGCCGCCGTGCCGCAGGGTCGTAGCGTTTGCTGTCGAAGGCCCAGTCGTACGCCTCCATCGAGCCCGTGACCGCGATCCGCACGGTCCGGTCGGGTTCGCGCTCCGCCAGTGCCACGGACTCGTCCGGGGCCAGCCGGTCGGCCGTGATCAGCTCGCCCGTCAGCTCCTCGGGCCGCACGGTGGCCGGGGGAATGGCTCCCGCCCCCGTCCGCAGCACGGCCAGGGCCGCCGCCCTCTTGCCCTCGGCGAGGGCGGTCAGCGGGAACACCCCGTCCCCGGCCGTCACCAGCACGTCGTACCGCTCGCCCATGCCGAGCAGCAGGGCGTCCGTCTCGGTGTGCCGCACGGGGAAACCGTCCGTGTGCGTCACGGTCATCCGGTGGCCGCCGAGCGCCAGCCGGAACGCGGTGTCCCCGCCGGCGTTGATGACGCGCAGCCGGATGCGGTCGCCGGGCCGGGCCTCGAAGACCGAAGGCGCCTGTGCCCTGCGGCCGTTGACCAGATAGTGGGGGTAGTCGACATCGCCCGCGTGGCCGCCGAGCAGTTCGCTGTCCGTTCCCTTCAGCAGGCGGGAAGGGCCCTCGCCCCCGGTGGCCGCCGCCTTGTCGTGGCCGGCCGCGTCGTGGCTGCCGCCCCGCCCCTCGGTGAGCTCGTCGAGGACCGCGTCGGGGGTGGAGCCGTCCACCCCGTCGAGCCAGTCGTCGAGGACGACGATCCACTCCTTGTCGTAGGCGAGCGGCTCCTTCGGGTCGTCGACGATCAGCGGCGCGTACAGCCCACGGTCGAGCTGGACCCCGGAGTGCGGGTGGATCCAGTAGGTCCCCGGGCGGGTGACCGCGAAGCGGTAGGTGAACTCGGCGCCCGGCTTGATCGGCTGCTGCGTCAGCCCCGGCACCCCGTCCATGTCGTTGCGGATCGGGAGGCCGTGCCAGTGCATCGTGGTGGACTGCGTCAGATGATTGGCCAGGGCGAGCTCCAGGGTGTCGCCCGCCGTGATCCGGATCGCCTCACCGGGCAGCCGGTCCCCGTACGCCCAGGTGGGGACGGTGAGGCCGTCGCCCAGTTCGAAGCGGGACGCGGCGGCGGTGAGCGAGACCTTCCGCAGGGGGCCCGCGCCCCGCCGGGTCTCGGCGTCCACGACCTCCGGACCGTCGGGCCTGACGTACCGGTCCGCGGCGCGCGTGGGGGAGGGGGCGCGAACGGGTGAGGTGCGGGACGGGGACGCGACGGCCGGGGAGGCGAGGCCTGCTGTTCCCGCGAGGGCGATACCTGCGCCGAGCACGGCGCGACGAGTGGGCATTTCAGACATATTGCGCACCGTACCCCTGGCGCGTATAAGGGTGCCGTCCCGACACCCGACGCCCCGACACCCGAGGGCCCGGTGCTCCTCACGTACGCAGGGGGCCGGGCCGGCGGGGTGCGCGGGGGCGGGGGCACCGCACCGAGGGCAGGGGGGTCAGGCGCGGGCGTAGACCATCTCCGCCCAGCCGGCGACCTGCTCGTCCGAGAGGTGGAGCGCCAGATCGGCCTCGCTGATCATGCCGATCAGTTTCTTGTCCTCGATCACCGGGAGCCGGCGGATGCGGTGGCTCTGCATCTCCTCCAGCACCGCGTCGACGTCCGCGGACGACTCGATCCAGCGCGGGGTGCCCTCGCAGAGTTCGCCCGCCGTCACCTTCGACGGATCGCGCCCCGACGCCACGCACTCGATCACGATGTCGCGGTCGGTGATGATCCCGACCATCCGGTCCTGCGCTCCGTTGGCGGAGACGGGGAGCGCCCCCACCTTGTGGTCACGCATCATCTGGGCGGCGCGGTCGAGCGTCTCGTGGGCGGGGATCCAGTGGGCCCCGGTGTGCATGATGTCCTTGGCCGTGGTCATGGGGTTGCCTTCCTGCGTGCCGATGGGCACTGCTGTACGGCCCCGAGTCCTTCCACCATGGCGGGCCCGCCCGGCGTACGCGAACGCTGTCACCCGTTCGGGCGTACGCCGAGCCGGTCCCGCGCTCAGGGACGGGGCACTGCCCCGCGTGCCGCGAGCATGTCCGCCATCAGGTCCAGCTCGGACTGCTGGGCCTCGGCCATGCCCTGGGCCAGGCGCTTCTCCACGGGCACGGTGCACTGCTCGGCACAGCCACGGGCCATCGCGACGCCGCCCTTGTGGTGGTCGGTCATCAGCTGCAGGAAGAGGACCTCGGCCGGCTCGCCACGGGCCGCGCGGAGCCGGTCGAGCTCGGTCCTGGTCGCCATGCCGGGCATGAGGGCGCCGTCGTGATCCATGCCCTCCATGTCGTGGCCGCTGTGGCCGCTGTGGCCGCCGTCCGGCATCCAGGCCATCGGCCCCTGCCCGTCGGGCGCCGTCTTCGGCAGGTCCCACAGGTCCAGCCAGCCGAGCAGCATGCCCCGCTGGTTGGCCTGCGTGTGGGCGATGTCGTACGCGAGACGCCGTACGTCCTCGTCCCCCGTCGCGTCCCGCACGATGAACGACATCTCCACGGCCTGCTGATGGTGGACGGCCATGTCCCGCGCGAAGCCCGCGTCCGCGGACCGCGCCGAGGGCGTGCGGGGCCCGGGAGTCTCCGCTTCGCCCCGTGCGGAGGCGACCGTCGCCGCGCCGGCGAACAGCAGGGCGAGGGCCACGGCGGACCCCGCGACCCACTGCGTACACCGGTTGCGCGACGGGCTCACCCGTCGACCCCGCCGGTGCAGGGCGCGCCCGGCTCGGGCGTCTGCGCGCCCTGGACGTACTTCGCGAAGAAGGCGGCCACCCGGGGGTCGTCGGCGCTGTCCACCGCGACCTGCTTGCCCCAGGCGCTCAGCATGATCGCCCCGGCCTGGCCCTCGTACGGGGACATCAGGGAGTAGGGAGTGCTCTTGACGCGGGACGCGAGCTCGGCGACGTCGTCCCCGGACGCCTGCCCGGAGTGCGTCACCCAGACCGCGCCGTGCTCCAGGGCGTGCACGGCGTTGACGTTCGGGACGGCCTTTTCGTATACGACGCCGTCGCAGTTCAGCCAGGCCGGATTGTGGTTCCCGCCGACGGGCGGCTCCATGGGGTACTTCACGTCGGTGGTGACGTGGTCACGGCTCAGCTTCGCCGCGTCCCACGTCTTCTCGCCCGCGATCGGCCCGGCGGCGAGCTCCTTCTTCTCCTGCTCGGTCTGCTTCGAGTCCTGTGCCTGGGTCTCCTCGGTCTTCTCCTTCGCCTCGGACTTCTCCAGGAGCATGTACGAGCCGAAACCCAGCAGCCCGGCGACCACGACGGCGCTCAGGCCTATGGCGACGACCCGGTTGCGGCGGTCGCGCGCACGGTCGGCACTGCGCATCTGCTCTATGCGGTTCCTGCGGTCGAAGCTCATGACGTCGGGTCCTTCTGCCAGGGGGTCGGGAGGGACGGGGGCGGAACGGAAAAACCTGGCCGTGGCGAGCCGTGGCCGAGCGGCTACAGCCCTTGCACACCATGGCCGCCGATCGTAGTGGGTGGCCGCGTGCTCTCTCTCACACCGTGTGCGTAATCTGGGTGAAATCCCGGGTCGTGATACTGAGGTGTCTCCCCTACCCCGGGCGGTGGTGCACGGACCGTCTGAACTGCAAGGATGTGGCTATGGACAAGCAGCAGGAATTCGTCCTCAGGACGCTTGAGGAGCGCGACATCCGCTTCGTACGGCTGTGGTTCACCGATGTTCTCGGTTACCTCAAGTCCGTCGCCGTGGCCCCGGCCGAGCTCGAACAGGCCTTTGACGAGGGAATCGGCTTCGACGGCTCCGCGATCGAGGGCTTCGCCCGTGTATACGAATCGGACATGATCGCCAAGCCGGACCCCGGCACGTTCCAGATCCTTCCGTGGCGCGCCGAGGCCCCCGGGACCGCCCGGATGTTCTGCGACATCCTGATGCCGGACGGGTCGCCCTCCTTCGCGGACCCGCGCTTCGTGCTCAAGCGGATCCTCGCGAAGACCTCCGACCTGGGCTTCACCTTCTACACCCACCCGGAGATCGAGTTCTTCCTGCTGAAGAACAAGCCGGTCGACGGCAGCCGTCCCACCCCGGCCGACAGCTCCGGCTACTTCGACCACACCCCGCAGAACGTCGGCATGGACTTCCGCCGCCAGGCGATCACCATGCTCGAATCGATGGGCATCTCCGTCGAGTTCAGCCACCACGAGGGTGCCCCCGGCCAGCAGGAGATCGACCTGCGGTACGCCGACGCGCTCTCCACCGCCGACAACATCATGACCTTCCGCCTGGTCATGAAGCAGGTCGCGCTGGAGCAGGGCGTGCAGGCCACCTTCATGCCGAAGCCGTTCTCGGAGTACCCGGGCTCCGGCATGCACACGCACCTCTCCCTCTTCGAGGGCGACCGCAACGCCTTCTACGAGTCGGGCGCCGAGTACCAGCTGTCGAAGGTGGGCCGCTCCTTCATCGCGGGCCTGCTCAAGCACGCCGCGGAGATCTCCGCCGTGACCAACCAGTGGGTCAACTCGTACAAGCGCATCTGGGGCGGCTCCAGCCGCTCCGCGGGCGCCGGCGGCGAGGCCCCCTCGTACATCTGCTGGGGCCACAACAACCGCTCCGCGCTGATCCGCGTCCCGATGTACAAGCCCGGCAAGACCGGCTCGGCCCGCGTCGAGGTCCGCTCCATCGACTCCGGTGCCAACCCCTACCTGACGTACGCGGTGCTGCTCGCCGCGGGCCTCAAGGGCATCGAGGAGGGCTACGAACTCCCGGCAGGCGCCGACGACGACGTCTGGGCCCTCTCCGACTCGGAGCGCCGCGCGATGGGCATCGAACCGCTGCCGCAGAACCTGGGCGAGGCGATCTCGCTGATGGAGAAGAGCGAGCTGGTCGCCGAGACGCTGGGCGAGCACGTCTTCGACTTCTTCCTGCGGAACAAGAAGCAGGAGTGGGAGGAGTACCGCAGCGAGGTCACGGCCTTCGAGCTGAAGAACCTGCTGCCGGTGCTGTAGCGGACCCGCCGTACGTGAACGGCTTCGGGCCGGCGGTTCACACCGCCGGCCCGAAGCCGTTGCGGGGGTCAGGCCGAAGGCTGCGCCGCTTGCGCCTCTGCGGCACGGGCGAGGCGTTCGACCCAGTCCTGGTGATAGCGGTAGAGCGCACCGGGATGCTTACACCCGAGCTCCTCGATGAAGAAGGGGCCCTGCTGCGTTTCCTCGGTCAGCACGTGACAGCCGTGGTCCGTGGGTGTGATCACCCAGCCGTGGTACGCACTCGAACCGGTTTCGTCGCCATCGACCGTTGTCTCCCACGAGAGCCTGGTGAAGGGCTCGTGCTCCGTCACTTCGAGAGTCATGGCGAATCCGACCGTCACCCGGCTGTACGTGGTTCCGAGCCGCAGTACCGAATCGCCGCCGAGGATCTTGACGTGATCTTCAGGAGGAAAGTAGCTCCACCAGTTCTCGGCGTCGACGAGCAGCTTCCAGACCACTTCTGGCGGCGCCTTCACATCGATATCGTTGAGCGCGTAGAGGGCAGACGATTTCGGGTCATGCCGTTCGGGCCAGTTCACCTTGTCATACATCGGCTGCCTTTCCTTCTGGAACGTTCTGGGAACCGACTCGGTCTTCACGCTCGGTCGCCGCCTCGGCGAGCGCCGCGAGAAGGTTCTCGTGGGTGCGCCAGAAAACTTCAGGATCCCGCTTCGCGAGTTCGATCCAGAGCGGGCCCTGCATCGTCTCTTCGGTCCAGAGATGGCACCCCTTCGGCGTGGGTGTGATGATCCAGGCGTGGTAAGCCGTGGATGCTTCCGACGCCTTGGGGTGACCACCCCAGGCGATACGCGTCACGGGTCGGAATTCCTGCACGGATGCGAAGACGTCCTGGCCGGCCAGGTTGGTCTCGAATCGAGTTCCGAGGCGCAGCGAGTCATGGCCGCCGAGGAGCTGGACGTGTTCGACGCCTGGGTAGAAGGTGCGCCAGGTCCGGGTGTCCACGAGCAGGGACCAGACCGTCTCAGGCGAGGCCTCGACCTCGCGCTCGTTGGTGAAGTGGATCGGGGAGCGACTGGGGGCCATCGCCTCCGGCCAGTTTATTTCTTCAAACACGGAGATCTCCAGACCGAGGGTTCGTTCAGAGTTCGCCGGGAACGGCAGACCGGTAGAACACGCCGCCGACCGGCTGGATGCCCATGAGCAGCCAGACCGCGTTTTCGAAGTCGCGGGCTCGTGAGAGGTCTCCGACGCGCACCGGGTCGTAGCCGGCGTCGCGGATGAGACGCTCGGTGACGTCGAGGGCTCCCTCGTCAGCGACATACCAGTTGCCCGGCCGCACCCGCTGCTTGCGGACCTCGCCGTACAGGGCTCCGAAGTTCATGTTGAAGCTCTTGGCCACCGGGGCGTGGGTGAAGGACTTCACCTCCTCGGCGTACGACGGAAAGCTGCCATGGCGTGCCGGCATGATGTTGGTCGCGTCGATCGCGATCTTCCCCTCGAGCCCTGTCACCTGGCTCAGGGCCTCCGAGATCTTCGCGCCGGGCACCGCGACCAGGACGGCGTCCGCCTCCGAGGCATCCCCGCCGTCACGGCCGAGCTCTTCGACCTCGTGCCCCGCGGCCCGCCACAGGCCGGCCAGTCCTGCGCCGACCATTCCTCTTCCGATCGTGACGATCTTCATTTCGTGTCTTCCCTCAGTTGGACGCTGACGTATGCGGGTTGAACGTGAGTGACGCTTCACGCGCGGCCGGCGGCCACCGCGTTCCTGACGGCGTCGAGGCCGGCGGCGTGCGATACGACGGGCTCGTATCCGAGCTCGGCCACGGCCTTGTCCGTCCGCAGGGTGCACTGCTGCCCGAGGAACCATCGAGCGGGAACGGGGACCTCACGGGCGGCCGTCTCGGCATCCAGTTCGGGGATCGGGAGATCGACGCCATAGATCTCGAACTGGGTCTCCAGGAACTCGCGCAGGGTGACGCGGTGCCCGTCGGTGACGAAGTACGCCTGGCCCGGCCGGCCGTGCCGCCATCCGAGAACGAGCCCCTCGACGGCGTTCTCGACGAACGTGACGTCAGTGGTGTGCCGGCCTCCGCCGATCCAGGCGAACCGCCCCGCTCTCGCCGCCGCTGCCAAGCCTTCGACGAGGATGCTGTCGGGGCCCCAGACGAACCTCGGGCGAATCGAGACCGTGGCGAGGTCCGAGTCGTTCGCGTCGAGCACGATCTTCTCGGCCACGGCCTTCGCCGCGGAGTAGGCGGCTTCCGAGTCGGGCCGTAGCGGCGCGGTCTCGTCGACGTCCACGAGCGGGGCGCCGGCGAGGAGCGCGGCTTCGCTCCCGCAGTGGACGAACCGGGGAACCTGCGCGTGGCGGGCGGCGTCGACGGCCGCCCGGGTGCCGCGAACCGACACGAGCTCATGCCGCTCACGATCAGCGGTGATATCCGTCTCGGCAGCGAGGTGGAACATGACGTCACTGCCCGTCACATCGTTCTGCCACGTGCTCGGGTCGGTCAACTCGCCCCGCACGGGCTTCGCGCCCAGCGCCGAGACCTTCGCAGCCGATGTCTCACTTCGAACCAGAACACGCACCGAGTGCCCCTCGTCGAGGAGCCGGCGTACCAGCACCTGGCCGATGAACCCCGAGCCTCCGGTAACGAACGCCTGTGCCATGAACCTCTCCTTCGCTCTGCGTGAGCCTTCTCCCGTGCTTTGGGCGAGAAGGTCTCGTGGAGGAGAGCAATCAGGGGTCCGGAGGTCTTCCCTCGACTCCCCTCATGGTTCGAAGGCCTGCGATAAGATTTTTGGATGGCTTCTCTTCGGGCGCTGGAGTGCCTCGTCGCGGTCGCGGACTCCGGGTCGATCACGCAGGCCGCGCTGCTGCTGCATTCGTCGCAACCCGCGGTCTCTCATCAGCTCGCTTCGCTGGAACGCGAGACGCGAACGGTCCTGCTTCACCGCGAAGCCCGGGGGGTCAAGCTCACTCCCGCAGGGCGTGCCGCCGTCGCGGACGCCAGGCGGGCGGTGGAAGCGGCCGCTTCCGCGGTGAGATCGGCACGAGCAGTGGGGCAAGCGGCCGGAGGGGTCCTGCGGCTGGTCTGTGCGCAGAGCCTCACGGTGCCGCTGCTCGCTGAGGTCATCCGCAAGTGGCATCGTCGCCACCCGGAGGTCGCGATCACGCTGCGCGAGTCCACGGCGATGGAGGAGGCGCTCGGCCTCGTCGACTCCGACGAGGTCGATGTGGCGGTGCTGACAGCTCCCTCGGCCGGCCGCTTCACGATCAGCGCCGTCGCAGAGGAGGAGATCGTGCTGGCGGCACCGGCCGGCCACCCGCTGGCCGAGCGGTCGGCCGTACGCCTTGAGGATCTTGAAGGCGTGGCGCTGGTTCACTTCGCACCGGACAACGGCCTCAGCGCCTGGCTCGACCAGTCCTTCGCCCGCGCCGGAGTCCTCCCGGAGACGGTGATGAGGACATCGGTGACTGCGGCGGCACCACAGCTCGCTGCTGCCGGTCTGGGCATCGCCGTGTGCCCCGTGAGTGCGGTCAGCGACGGGTTTCCGGGCGTGGTGCGATCGTTCTCGCCGCGATGGGTCAGGCAGCTGGTGGCGGTGACGTCCGCGGAACCGGATCCGCTCATCGCACGGTTCATCGGCGACCTGCGCAGTCACGGCATGCGTGTGCCTCGCGGTGTGCGGACTCAGCTCGCCCAGGACGGTCCTGCGGCGGGGACACCGCAGCCGGCCTCCTGAGAATCAGCTGATCCTCCACTTGAGAACCAGTCGCCGTCGTGGAGGAAGCAGGCGTGGGCGCCCATTTCCTCCACGCACACGAATCGTCCCAGCCGGGTCCGGCGTGTGGCTGGTGCGATCATGCCGGGCGTTCCGCGGTGACCAGCCAGGCGGTGCTGCGCAGCCGGACCGCGCCGTGCTCCTCGTGGCCGCGAAGGTGGTCCGTGAGTGCCTCCCGTGCAAGGTCCTGGGCCTCTTGGGTCACCTGACCGGTCAAGTGGCGTCCGGGGCCGGTGTCCAGGAGGAAGGCCGCGGCGTCCTCGGCGGTTCGTCCCCAGTCCCCGTACGCCTCCACCTGCCGCGGAGTGACATGTGTGAATCCGGAGGCGGACAGCACCTGGCGGATGCGGTCCGGATCCGCCAGGGAGAACATCCCCGGTAGCCCCGGCGTCCCGAAGTCTCCGACGGGCAGGTGGTCCCGCAGCGCCGCGATGGCCCGCACCCACCCGTTGAGCCCGGCGTCCGCGGCGCAGATGAACGCCAGCCGGCCGCCGGGGCGCAGGGCCTTGCCGATATTGGCGAAGGCGGCGACGGGGTCGGCGAAGAACATCACCCCGTAGCGGCTGATCGCCGCGTCGAAGGCGCCGGGCCCGAAGGGGTGGACCTGGGCGTCCGCCTGGGAGAACGTCACATTGCCGATGGCCTCCCGCGCCGCGGTCGCGCGAGCGCGCTCGAGCATGGGGTCCGACAGGTCGACGCCGAGAACGCCTCCTCGGGTCGCTCGGCGTGCGGCGAGCCGTGCCGTCTGCCCGGCGCCGCACCCGACATCGAGTACGTGATCGTGTTCGCCGATCGCGGCGGCGGTGAGCAGTGGGTGATCGAAGCCCGAGTTCACGGCGTCCCAGCGGTGCTGATGGTCGGCCCAGTACGTGCCCTCGTAGCCGTTCCATGCCTGGGCCTGCTCGGTGTTGACGACGTCGCGCATCAGGTACCTCCTGTTGGGGGCCGGACCGGCCCAGGCGGATCGCGTCGGCGGCCCTATGATGGGCACACGCCCATACAGTATGGGCGTGTGCCCATACTGGCAATCCACCGTCAGTCAGGGGTGGGTGGCGATATCGCATCGGGAGAGGCCCTATGTCACCGCGTGGTGTGACGATGCCCGACGTACGGGAGCGGCTGTTCGCCGCTGCGGAGCGGGTACTGGCCCGCGAGGGACCGGGCGCCCTGACCAGCAGGGCGATCACGGGCGAGGCGGGCTGCGCCAAGGGGATGCTGCACGCCCATTTCGCCGGGCTGGACGAATTCGTCGCCGATCTGTGTCTGGACAGATTCGCGCGCACCGCACGGCAGGCCGAGGAACTCCCCGGGCGGGCGGGCGAGAACACGGTGGCGGAGAACCTCGGCGGCATCGCGCTCGCGCTGCTGGACTCGGCCGGCCCGACGATCGCCGGGCTGGCCATGACGCGCCCCGCCGCCTCCCTCCGGGTGCGTCAGGCGATGGAGGCCGGGGCGCCGGGCTTCTCCGCGGTCCAGGAAGCGATCGCGCAGTACCTCGCCGCCGAACAGCGCCTCGGGCGCCTCTCGGGGGGTACGGACACGGGGGCGGTCGCGCTCGCCGTGGCCGGGACCGTCCACCACCTCCTGATGACCAGCTGGTCCGGCGCCCCGGACCCCCGCCAGCAGGTGGAGAGGCTGGTTGCCATGCTCACGGGCCGTGTCGGTGCCGCATCCGGAGATGTCCCGGACCGGGAGTGACGCGCCGGTTGCGGTTCAGGACGAGGTGGCCGTCCCGTCCTGTGCCCGGTGGTGGCGGTCGTAGTGGCGGGCCGCGCGGGCGCGGTTGCCGCATGAGGGCTTGCACCACTCCTGGCGGCCGTGGCCCTTCACGAAGTAGCGGACGCACCGAGGCGCCGTGCAGGCACGCAGCTGTTCGCGCCGCGGGCCGCTGAGGAACTCGACCGCCGACCGTGCGAGGGCCGCGAGGAGCACGGCGTGCGGGTCGTCCCGCGTGGCCGACAGACGTGCTCCAGGGGGGCCTTCGAGAGGCCAGTCCAGCTGGGGGACCACAGGCACCAGTGCGGCGATGGCGTTCAGGTGGTCCACCGCCCGGTCGGCCGGCATGAGCCGGTGGGCGTCCGGGGGGCTGGGGCGCGCGGGGCTGACCGCGCGGGCGAACAGCGCGCGCACCGCGCGCCGCACCTCGACGACACGGATCCTGAGGTCCTCGTCCACCGTCCCCTCCTCGGCGGGGATGTGGCCGTCCAGCAGCGCCTGGTGCCGGCGGAGCCAGTCCTTCAGACCCTGGAGGGCGGCCAGATCGTCCGCCACACCGTCCTTGCCGTCGTGGCGGATCGTGCTCGCCAGCTCCAGTGCCGCCCAGCGCTCCATGGGGTCCCGCTCCTGCCCGTATCTGTTGATCGAGATGGCGCGCACACTCTATGGTTCCTAACGGATAACTGGAAATAACCATTAGGGGGAGACGTGACCGTGTTGCTCGCGCAGATCAGCGACCTGCATCTGGACGGCAGCGAGAGGGCGACCCGACGCGCCGTACGCGTCATGGACCACCTGCGGGCCCTGCCCCGCCCCGTCGACGCCGTGCTGGTCACAGGGGACATCGCGGACCACGGTGCGGAGGCGGAGTACGAGGAGGCCGCGCGGATCCTGGCCGCGCCCTTCCCGGTCCTGCCGTGCCCCGGGAACCATGACGTGCGTCCCGCGTACCGGAAGGCCCTGCTGGGGGAGTCGCCCGACGCCGGACCCGTCAACCGGGTGCACCGCATCGGGGGCGTCGCGATCCTGATGTGCGACTCCACCATCCCCGGACGCGACGAGGGGCGCCTCGACGAGCAGACCCTGGCCTGGATCGACGCCACCCTCACCGAACTGCCGGAGGACACACGGGCCCTGATCGCCTTTCACCAGCCTCCCGTCGAGCTCCACCACCCGCTGCCCGACTCCGGCATGCTCGAACGTCCCGGGGACCTGGCGGCCCTGCTCGACGCGCATCCGCGGGTCTCCGCCGTCCTCACGGGGCACGCCCACACCGCGGCGGCCTCCGTCTTCGCGGGGCGACCCCTGATCGTGGGACCGGCGATCACCTGGACGCTGCGGATGCCGTGGGAGGGCGACAGTGCCGCCGACCGCGATCAGCCTCCCGGGCTCGCCTTCCACGTCCTCGGTGACGACGGCAGGCTGACCACCCACTACCGCGTCGTGATCTGAGCCGGCACCCGCCCTGCCGCGCGGGCGCAGGCAGGGGCGGGGCCGCGGAGGTCAAGGGCTGGTGCAGGTGAGGCCGGCCCCCGTCCTCGAGGTCGCCGCCGTCGTCCGGGTTGCCGAGCGGACGGGATCGGCGCCCACCGGTCCCCGGGAGGGACGGGCGGACGGTGAGCCACGCGGCGCCGTTCCGGTAGTGTGACCCCTCCCGAGAACGGGACCGACCCAGGAGGTGAGACCCATTACCGCTTCAGCAGGCTGGGCGCTCACCCCCCGCCGTCGCGTGGCCGACCGGGCCTGAGCGATCGCGGAGCGCCCATCGGTCATCCCGAAAGGCTCCGCCCCATGCAGGAATTCGCTCCGCCGCTCACCCTCTCCACGCTCGTCACCACGCTCCGCGCCGCCGGCTGTGTCTTCGCCGAGGACGAGGCGGAACTCCTCCTTTCCACGGCGACCGGGCCCGCCGAGCTCGCCACCATGCTGGAACGCCGCGTAGCCGGTCTGCCGCTTGAACACGTGCTCGGCTGGGCCGAGTTCTGCGGGCTTCGGATCGCCGTGGACCCCGGGGTCTTCGTGCCTCGCAGGCGTACGGAGTTCCTCGTACGGCAGGCCGCGGCGCTCGCGCCCGACCGGGCGGTCGTCGTCGACCTCTGCTGCGGTACCGGTGCGCTCGGCAGGGCGCTCGCGTCGTCGCTGCGCGAGGTCGAACTGCACGCCGCCGACGTCGAACCCGCCGCCGTGAGCTGTGCCCGCCGCAACGTGGGCGGACACGGGACCGTCCACGAGGGCGACCTCTTCGAGCCCCTGCCCCGGTCGCTGCGCGGGCGGGTCGACGTCCTGCTCGCCAACGTGCCGTACGTACCGACCGACGACGTCGAGTTGCTGCCCGCCGAGGCGCGGATCCACGAACCGCGCGTCGCGCTCGACGGAGGCGGCGACGGGCTCGACGTGATGCGGCGCGTCGTCGCCGAGGCGACCGACTGGCTGGCCCCGGGCGGCAGCCTGCTGGTCGAGACGAGCGAGCGGCAGGCGGCGCGGGCCGAGGAGACGGTGGGGAGCAGCGGACTCGTCGCGCGTGTCGTCGTCTCCGAGGAGCTGTACGCGACCGTCGTCATCGGGACCAGGCCCCGGTAGCAGGGCGGCGGGCCCGGTTCAGGCGAAGCGCCAGCGCGTCTGGCCGAACGGGTCGCCCTTGGCGAAGCCGAAGGCCGTGCGGGGGGCCACCGCGAAGACCTCCGCACGGCCGCCCGCGCCGTTGGAGAACATGCCGTCCGTGACGCCGAAGTGCCACTCGGCGCCGTACTTCGCCTCCCAGGACTCGGCCAGCGCGATGAGCCGCTGCTCGTCCGTCACCCGGGCGGCCCGGCCCTCGACCACCACGTCGAACCCCTCGTTCAGCGTGTTGGCGCCCGTGGTCAGGACGACCTCCGGGTTGGCGTCCAGATTGCGCGCCTTGCGTTCCGAGGGCCCCGTGCAGAAATGCAGCGCGCCGTCCGACCAGAGGCCGATCAGCGGGGTGACGTGCGGGCGGCCGTCGGGCCGGACCGTGGAGAGCCAGTACAGCTCCGCGCGGTCCAGCAGCGCGACCGCCTCCGCCCAGGGGCGGGCGGTCGCGTCCTCGCTGCTGTAGTGCGGGTCCAGGGCGGTGTCGGGGGCGGTGGTGTCCTTCTCCGGCATTTCGGGTCTCCAGGGGCGATATGGCGGTGTGCGTGGTCTTTTCGTCGATCGTGCCTCTGTACTGCGGACTCCGCCCGCGCTCCGGATTCATCGGTCCGGGGCTAGGCTCGAAGGGCGGATAAAAGGGATCGGCGGCAGGAGACACGGGATGACGACGGTGCCGGGACGCAGGAGCAGTACGTTCACCCGACTGCTGCGGCACGGTTTCACCGATCCGTCCGCCGCCGAACGGCTGCTCGACCTGCCCGAGCTCTCGTCCGTACGGGCCGATCCCGTCCTCTTCGAGGCGCTCGGCGCGACCGCCGACCCCGATCTGGCCCTCCACGGCCTCGTGCGGCTCGTCGAGGCCGAGGAGGCCGCCGAACGGCAGATCCTGCTGGACACGCTCGTCACGGCCAAGCCGCTGCGGGACCGGCTCCTCGGCGCCCTCGGTGCCTCCGAGGCGCTCGGGGACCACCTGGCACGGCACCCGCGCGACTGGCAGGTGCTGGTCACCTACGAGGCCACCGACCTGCACCCGGGGGTCCCCGAGTTCGAGCAGATGCTGGGCGACGCCGTCGACCCGGACTCGCTGCGGGTCGCCTACCGCAGGTCCCTCCTGTCCATCGCGGCCCGCGACGTGTGCGGGACGACGGACGTCGCCGAGGTCGCCGCCGAGCTCGCCGACCTGGCGACGGCCACTCTGCGGGCGGCGCTCGACATCGCCCGCGCCGCCACGCCCTCCGACGCCGCACAGTGCCGGCTCGCCGTCATCGCGATGGGCAAATGCGGCGGACACGAGCTGAACTACGTGTCCGACGTCGACGTCATCTTCGTCGCCGAGCCCGTCGACGGCGCGGAGGAGAGCGGCGCCATGCAGGCCGCCACCCGGCTCGCCGCCCACCTGATGCGGATCTGCTCCGACACCACCGTCGAAGGCACGATCTGGCCCGTCGACGCCAACCTCCGCCCCGAGGGCCGCAACGGGCCACTGGTGCGCACCCTGACCTCGCACCTCGCGTACTACCAGCGCTGGGCCAAGACCTGGGAGTTCCAGGCCCTGCTCAAGGCCCGGCCGGTCGCGGGGGACCCCGAGCTCGGCGCGGCCTACGTCGAGGCCGTGTCCCCGCTGGTGTGGCAGGCCGCCGACCGGGAGAACTTCGTCGGCGACGTACAGAAGATGCGCCGCCGCGTCGTCGACAACATCCCCGTCGACCGCGTCGACCGGGAGCTCAAGCTCGGCCCCGGCGGGCTCCGGGACGTCGAATTCGCCGTCCAGCTGCTCCAGCTCGTCCACGGCCGCAGCGACAGCACCCTGCACGCCGGCTCCACGCTGGAGGCCCTGCGGGCCCTCGCCGACGGCGGATACGTCGGGCGCGCCGACGCCGCGCAGCTGGACGAGGCCTACCGCTTCCTGCGCGCCATGGAGCACCGCATCCAGCTCTACCGGCTGCGCCGCACCCACCTGGTCCCCGAGGACGACGCCGACCTGCGCAGGCTCGGGCGCTCCCTCGGACTGCGTACGGACCCGGTCGCCGAGCTCAACCGGGCGTGGCGGCGGCACGCCTCCGTCGTACGCCGGCTGCACGAGAAGCTCTTCTACCGGCCGCTCCTGGACGCCGTCGCCCAGCTCGCCCCCGGCGAGAGCAGGCTCAGCGCCAAGGCCGCCGTGGTCCGCCTGGAGGCCCTCGGCTACGCCGATCCCGGCGCCGCGCTGCGGCACCTGGAAGCCCTCTCGTCGGGCGTCTCCCGCAAGGCGGCGATCCAGCGCACGCTGCTGCCGGTGCTGCTCGGCTGGTTCGCGGACTCCGCCGACCCGGACGCCGGGCTCCTCGGCTTCCGCCAGGTGTCCGACGCCCTCGGCAAGACCCCCTGGTATCTGCGGCTGCTGCGCGACGAGGGCGCCGCGGCCGAGAACCTCGCCCGGGTCCTCTCCGCCGGCCGCCTCGCCCCCGACCTGCTGATGCGCGCCCCCGAGGCCGTCGCCATCCTCGGCGACCCCGAAGGGCTGAAGCGGCGCAGCCGGGACCACCTGGAACAGGAGGTGCTGGCCGCGGTAGGCCGGGCGCCCGGGGCCGAAGCGGCGGTCGCGGTGGCGCGCGGGGTGCGGCGCCGGGAGCTGTTCCGTACGACGGCGGCCGACATCATCGGCTCGTACGGCACCGAGGACAACCCGGCCGAAGCCGATCCGGGCGCCCTCGTCGACCGGGTCGGCTCGGCGGTCACGGACCTCAACGCCGCCACGCTCTCCGGTGCGCTGCGCGCCGCCGTCAGTGACAAGTGGGGCGACACCCTGCCGACCCGGTTCGCCGTCATCGGCATGGGCCGCTTCGGCGGGCACGAACTGGGCTACGGATCGGACGCGGACGTCCTCTTCGTGCACGAACCCCGGGAGGGCGTCAGCGACGAGGAGGCGGCCCGGGCCGCGAGCGCCGTCGTCACGGAGATGCGCAGGCTGCTGGAGCTGCCGACCGCCGATCCGCCGCTCCTCATCGACGTCGACCTGCGGCCTGAAGGGAAGACCGGGCCCCTGGCCCGCACCCTGAAGTCGTACGAGGCCTACTACCGGCGCTGGTCGCTGATCTGGGAGAGCCAGGCGTTGCTGCGCGCCGACCCGGTGGCCGGCGACGAGGAGCTGGGCCGCGCCTTCGTCGACCTCATAGACCCCCTGCGGTACCCGATGGAAGGGCTGGGGGACGACGCGGTCCGGGAGATCCGGCGGCTCAAGGCGCGGATGGAGTCCGAGCGCATGCCGCGCGGCGCCGATCCGACGCTGCACACCAAGCTGGGGCGCGGCGGCCTGAGCGACGTCGAGTGGACGGTCCAGCTGATGCAGATGCAGCACGGCTGGTCGGAGCCCGGCCTGCGGACCCCGCGTACACGGGAGGCGCTGGCGGCGGCGTGCGCGGCGGAGCTGATCCCGGCGGAGGAGGCCCAGACGCTGGACGAGGCGTGGGTGCTGGCCTCGCGGGTGCGCAACGCGGTGATGCTGGTGCGGGGGCGGCCGGGCGACACGTTCCCCTCCAACCCGCGTGAGCTGGCGGCGGTGGGCCGGTACCTCGGCTACGAGCCGGGGCACGCGGGGGACATGCTGGAGGACTACCGGCGGATCACCCGGCGGGCCCGGGCCGTCGTGGAGGAGCGGTTCTACGGCGCCGGGGGGTGACCCCGGAAAGCTGAGTCCGCGGCGCTCACCCCACTACGGCCGGCATATGCCTCAGTCGCCGGCCGGGCTGGACGCCTTCGCCCCCGCCCCGGCGGGTTCCGTGCCGGCCCGGGGCTTCAGCTCGGGCGCCTGGGAGGGCGGCCTCCGCAAGGCGCGCAGACGGCTCGCGGAGGGGCGCCGCCCCACCCGCTTCGGCAGCCGGTGCGGCAGCGAGCCGTACCAGGCGTAGGAGAGGGAGATGCCGAACGCCAGGCAGGCCATCCCGCCCACCGCGTCCAGCCAGAAGTGGTTCGCCGTCGCCACGATCACGACCAGCGTCGCCACGGGGTAGAGGGCGCCCAGGATGCGCGCCCAGGGGGCCTTCGCCAGGACGCATATGGTCAGACCGCACCACAGGGACCAGCCGATGTGCATGGACGGCATCGCCGCGTACTGGTTGGACATGTGCTTGAAGTTGCCCGAGGCCATCGAGCCCCACGTCTGGTGCAGCACCACTGTGTCTATGAAGCCGCCGCCGGTCATCAGCCGGGGCGGTGCCAGCGGGAAGACGTAATAACCGAGCAGGGCCACCGCCGTGGTGGCGAAGAGGGCCAGACGGGTGGCGGCGTAGCGGCCCGGATGGCGGCGGAAGAGCCAGACGAGCACACCGATGGTCACGACGAAGTGCAGGGTCGCGTAGTAGTAGTTCATCGACACGATCAGCCATGTCACCGAATTGACGGCCTGGTTGACCGTTTCCTCGAAGGCGAGGCCGACGGTGTGCTCCAGCGACCAGATCCAGTCGGCGTTCCGCAGGGCCGCGGCCTTCTGCTCCGGAACGGCGTTGCGCACCAGCGAGTAGAGCCAGTAACTCACCGCGATCAGCAGGATCTCGAACCAGAGACGCGGGCGGCGCGGCGCGCGCAGCGCACGGAGGGAGAGGTGTGGGCGGCGCATACGTGAGGGGATGATCGCTCTCGTCGAACCGGACGCCGTCGTTCCGTCCGCGACGGGTGACGGGGTGGCCGCCGTGCGGTCTTCCTGTGTGGTCACGTGCGATTCACCCATAGGCGCAGAGTCTGCCAGATACGTCCCCCTCCGCCCGATGATCCTCCGATCGGGTTCCGGTCGCACATCCAGTACTTTAGACCGCCCGGCGTGCCGAGGAGGGGCCCGGGCCCGAGGCGGTCGAACCGCGTACGACCAGTTCGGGCATGAACACGAACTCGCTGTGCGGTGCGGGCGTGCCGCCGATCTCCTCCAGCAGGGTGCGGACCGCGGCCTGGCCCATCGCCGTCACCGGCTGCCGGATCGTGGTCAGCGGCGGATCGGTGAACGCTATGAGGGGCGAGTCGTCGTACCCGACCACCGAGAGGTCACGCGGAACCTCCATCGACAGCCGGCGGGCCGCCCGGATCGCGCCGAGCGCCATCATGTCGCTCGCGCACACCACCGCGGTGCAGCCGCGTTCCATCAGCGCCGAGGCGGCCGCCTGGCCGCCCTCCAGCGTGTACAGGGAGTGCTGGATCAGCTCCTCCACGGAATCGGCCGTGAGGTCCAGCTGCTCCTGCATCGTGGCGTGAAATCCCTCTATCTTGCGGAGCACCGGCACGAAGCGCTTGGGCCCGACCGCCAGCCCGATGCGCTGATGCCCCAGCGCCACCAGGTGCGTCACCGCCAGCCGCATCGCCGCCCGGTCGTCGGGGGAGATGAACGGGGCCTGCACCTTGGAGGAGAAGCCGTTGACCAGCACGAAGGGGACGCCCTGCGCGCGCAGTTGCTCGTAACGCTGCATGTCGGCGGAGGTGTCGGCGTGCAGTCCGGAGACGAAGATGATCCCCGAGACGCCGCGGTCGACCAGCATCTCGGTGAGCTCGTCCTCGGTGGAGCCGCCCGGCGTCTGCGTCGCCAGCACCGGCGTGTAGCCCTGCCTGGTGAGCGCCTGGCCGATGACCTGGGCCAGCGCGGGGAAGATCGGGTTCTCCAGCTCGGGCGTGATCAGCCCGACGAGACCGGCGCTGCGCCGGCGCAGCCGGACGGGGCGTTCGTACCCGAGGACGTCGAGCGCCGCGAGGACGGATTCACGGGTGGCCGCTGCAACACCGGGCTTGCCGTTCAGAACGCGGCTGACCGTCGCTTCGCTGACCCCCGCCTGAGTTGCGATATCGGCAAGCCGTGCGGTCATGGCACTGGACTGTACCGGGCGCGTGTCGGATTGCCCACCATGCACGGGATTCGGGCCATCCGCCCCGGCGATCACCGGTCGGAGGTCTCCCCGCAGCAACATCTTGCAAGGCCTTGCGAGGGCTGTCCCGGCCACCCCGGTCGGATCGCCGTACAGCCGCTGCAACAGGCCTGGCCAGGCATGGGCAGGGCGAAGGAGCTCCCGTCAAGAGGCTTGACGGCAACCTTGCGGACACGCCAATGTAACGATCAGCAGCGCTTGCAGAAATCTTCCGCAAAGTCTTTCGGTCGTCTTTCATCCTTGTTACGTTCACGTCGACCCGGCGCCGCGACGGAGCGGTACGGCAGTTGAAGGAGTTCAGATGCGACGTGGCATAACGGCCACCGCCCTGGTCGCGACCCTGGCGCTCGCGGCGACCGCTTGCGGAAGCGACGACGAGTCCGGCGGCAGCAAGAGCTCGGGCGAGCTCTCGGGCACGGTGACGTGGTGGGACACCTCGAACGTCGGCAGCGAGGACAAGGTCTTCAAGAAGATCGCCGAGGGCTTCGAGAAGAAGCACCCGAAGGTCGACGTCAAGTACGTCAACGTCCCCTTCGGCGAGGCGCAGAACAAGTTCAAGAACGCGGCCCAGGCCAACTCCGGCGCCCCCGACGTCATCCGCTCCGAGGTCGCCTGGACCCCCGAGTTCGCCGACCTCGGCTACCTGGCCCCGCTGGACGGCACCGCGGCGCTGAAGGACGAGGGCGACTTCCTCGAGCAGGCCGCCGCGTCGACCGAGTACAAGGGCAAGACGTACGCGGTCCCGCAGGTGATCGACTCCATGGGCATCTTCTACAACAAGAAGATGTTCAAGGACGCCGGCGTCGAGCCGCCCGCGAAGATCGCCGACCTGAAGAGCATCGCCAAGAAGATCAAGGAGAAGACCGGTAAGACCGGTCTCTACCTGCGCGGCGACGACTCGTACTACTTCCTCTCCTTCCTCTACGGCGAGGGCGGCGACCTGGTCGACGCCGGCTCGAAGACCGTCACCGTGGACAACGCCGAAGGCACCAAGGCGTTCGGCGTCGTGAAGGACCTCGTCGACTCCGGGGCGGCCAAGACCGACGCCACGGACGGCTGGGAGAACATGATGTCGTCGTTCAAGAACGGCGACGTCGCGATGATGATCAACGGCCCCTGGGCCGTGGCCGACACGCTGACCGGCAAGGAGTTCACCGACAAGGCGAACCTCGGCATCTCCACGGTGCCGGCCGGCTCCGCCGCGCAGGGTGCCCCGCAGGGCGGCCACAACCTCGGCGTCTACGCGGGCTCCAAGAACCTGGACGCCTCCTACGCCTTCGTCGAGTACATGACCTCGGTCGAGACCCAGGCGCAGACCGCCGGTGAGCTGAACCTGCTGCCGACCCGCACCTCCGCGTACGCCAAGAAGGAGGCCGTGGACAGCGAGATCGTCCAGTTCTTCAAGCCGGTCGTCGAGACCGCGGTCGAGCGTCCCTGGATCCCGGAGACCGGCAGCCTCTTCGCCCCGCTGAACGTCGAGTACACCAAGGTCCTCACCGGCCAGACCACGCCGGAGAAGGCGGCCAAGGCGACCGGCGACTCCTACCGCAAGCTCCTCAAGGGCTGGAAGTAACTCAGGAAGGCAGGCCGACTGATGGCTGTCCACACCAGCCAGTCGGTGGCGAAGGCCGCGGGCGACGACGTCGTCCGCGGCCGGAGCCGCGGTACTGGTAACCCCCCGCCGCCGAGCAGGCTCCGGCGCGCCCTCTCGGTCCACTGGTACGCCTGGACCATGGTCGCCCCGGTCGTGCTCGTGATCGGCGTGATCATCGGCTACCCGCTGGTCCGCGGAATCTGGCTGTCGCTGACCGACGCCAACGAGCGCAACGTCGCCCGGTCCATCGGCGTCAACGAGATGCCCGCCACCTACGAGTTCGTGGGCCTGGACAACTACGCCGACGCGCTGACCGGCAGCCAGTTCCTCGGGACGCTGGGCTGGACGCTGGTGTGGACAGTCTCCTGCGTGGCCATCACCTTCTGCCTGGGCATGGCCCTGGCCAACATCCTCAACCGCAGGATCGTCGGCCGCTCCGCCTACCGCATGGCGCTGATCCTGCCCTGGGCCATCCCCGGCTTCGTCTCCGTCTTCGCCTGGCGCTTCCTCTACAACGAGAACAACGGGCTGCTCAACAAGATCCTCGGCGGCGCCGGGATCGACGGCATACCCTGGCTGAACGACCCCACCTGGGCCAAGTTCTCCGTCATCGCCGTCAACGTCTGGCTCGGTGTGCCGTTCATGATGGTCGCCCTGCTCGGCGGACTGCAGTCGATCCCCTCGGAGCAGTACGAGGCCGCGGAGATGGACGGTGCCACCGCCTGGCAGCGCTTCCGCCACGTCACGCTCCCCGGACTGCGCCCGGTCTCCACCACGGTGGTCCTGCTCTCCACCATCTGGACCTTCAACATGTTCCCGGTGATCTTCCTGCTGACCCGCGGCGGACCCGGTGAGGCCACCCAGATCCTGGTGACCCAGGCGTACAAATTCTCCTTCGAGATCAGCCCGCGCGACTTCGCGCAGTCCTCCACCTGGGGCGTGCTGATCCTCGTACTCCTGATGCTCTTCGCCATGGTGTACCGGCGAGTGCTCCGCACGCAGGGAGACAACTGGTGACCACCGCTACGGCAACCTCCGCCCGGCGCAGCGCCCGCAAGGTCCGCAAGCGCGGCGACCGCTCGCCGGCCGCCTCCCTGGCCCTGCACCTCACCCTGATCATCACGTCGGTGATCGCGGTCTTCCCGGTGCTGTGGGTCCTGCTGACCTCGCTGAAGCCCGCGAAGTTCGCCTCGACCACGGACTTCTTCAAAGAGACGACCTTCGAGAACTACACGAACCTGATCAAGGACACCGAGTTCCTGAGCTGGTTCGCCAACTCCGTGATCGTCGCGGGGCTCTCCACCGTCATCGGTGTCTTCGTCTCCGCCACCACCGGCTACGCCGTCAGCCGCTTCCGCTTCCCCGGCAAGCGCGGGCTGATGTGGACCCTGCTGGTCACCCAGATGTTCCCGGTGGCCGTCCTCATCGTGCCGATCTACAACATCATGTCGACGATGGGCCTGCTCAACCAGCCGGCCGGACTCGTCATCACCTACCTCACCATCTCGGTGCCCTTCTGCGCCTGGATGATGAAGGGCTTCTTCGACACGATCCCGCGCGAGATCGACGAGTCGGGCCAGGTCGACGGACTCACCCCGTTCGGCACGTTCTGGCGGCTCATCCTGCCGCTGGCCAAGCCCGGCCTCGCCGTCACCGCCTTCTACTCCTTCATCACCGCCTGGGGCGAAGTGGCGTACGCCTCCGCGTTCATGGTCGGTGACGAGAACCTCACGCTCGCCGGCGGACTGCAGAAGTTCGTCAACCAGTACGGAGCCCAGTGGGGCCCGATGACCGCGGCGTCCGTGCTCATCGCGATCCCGGCCGCGCTGGTCTTCCTCTTCGCGCAGAAGCACCTGGTCACCGGCATGTCCGCCGGAGCCGTGAAGGGCTGACGCGCAGTCCCGCACGACCGTACGAGCGCACCCGTCACGGCGGCGCCGGCTCCCCGACCCGGTCCCGGCGCCGCCCACCACCCCCAGACACCCCAGGGACGACATGACCCAGCACCTCGCTGCCCCCTCCACCGGCACGTCCGACGACGCCCCGGGCCACCGCACCGGCTGGTGGCAGGACGCGGTGATCTACCAGGTGTACCCGCGCAGCTTCGCCGACGGCAACGGCGACGGCATGGGGGACCTCGCGGGTGCCACCGCGCGGCTCCCGTACCTCCGGGACCTCGGTGTGGACGCCGTCTGGCTCAGCCCCTTCTACGCCTCGCCGCAGGCCGACGCGGGCTACGACGTCGCCGACTACCGGGCGATCGACCCGATGTTCGGCACGCTCCTCGACGCCGACGCACTGATCCGCGAGGCCCACGGCCTGGACCTGCGCATCATCGTCGACCTGGTCCCCAACCACTCCTCCGACCAGCACGAGTGGTTCAAGCGCGCCCTCGCCGAGGGCCCCGGCTCCGCCCTGCGCGAGCGCTACCACTTCCGCCCCGGCAAGGGCACCGACGGCGAACTCCCGCCCAACGACTGGGAGTCCATCTTCGGCGGCCCGGCCTGGACCCGGACCACCGACCCGGACGGCACCCCCGGCGACTGGTATCTGCACCTCTTCGCGCCGGAGCAGCCCGACTTCAACTGGGAACACCCGGCCGTCGCCGACGAGTTCCGCTCCATCCTGCGCTTCTGGCTCGACATGGGCGCCGACGGCTTCCGCGTCGACGTCGCCCACGGCCTCGTCAAGGCGGAGGGCCTGCCGGACCTCGGATCGCACGACCAGCTGAAGCTGCTGGGCAACGATGTCATGCCGTTCTTCGACCAGGACGGTGTGCACGAGATCTACCGCAGCTGGCGCACGATCCTCGACGAGTACCCCGGCGACCGCATCCTCGTCGCCGAGGCGTGGACCCCCACCGTCGAGCGCACCGCCAACTACGTGCGTCCCGACGAGATGCACCAGGCCTTCAACTTCCAGTACCTGTCGACCGCCTGGGACGCCGCCGAGCTGCGCACCGTCATCGACTCCTCGCTCGACGCGATGCGTCCGGTGGGCGCCCCCACCACCTGGGTGCTCTCCAACCACGACGTCACCCGGCACACCACCCGCTTCGGCAACCCGCCGGGCCTGGGCACCCAGATCCGCACCCCCGGCGACCGTGAGCTCGGCCTGCGCAGGGCCCGCGCGGCGACCCTGCTGATGCTGGCCCTGCCCGGCTCCGCCTACGTCTACCAGGGCGAGGAGCTCGGCCTCCCCGACGTCACCGACCTGCCCGACGAGGCCCGCCAGGACCCGTCCTTCTTCCGCGCCGAGGGCCAGGACGGCTTCCGCGACGGCTGCCGGGTGCCGATCCCGTGGACCCGCGAGGGCAGCTCGTACGGATTCGGCGACGGAGGCAGCTGGCTGCCGCAGCCCGACAGCTGGGGCGAGCTCTCCGTCGAGGCGCAGACCGGCACGGAGGGCTCCACGCTGGAGCTGTACCGCGCCGCGATCGCCGCCCGGCGCGAGCACCCGGGCCTCGGTGCCGGCACGGACGTCGAGTGGCTGGACGCCCCCGAGGGCGTGCTCGCCCTCGGCCGCCCCGGCTTCGTCTGCACCGTCAACACGACGGGCGCGCCGGTACGGATCCCCGCCCCCGGCACCCTGCTGCTCGCCAGCGGCCCGGTGACCGCCGACGGCGACACGGTCGAGCTGCCCGCCGACACCACGGTGTGGTGGACGGTGTGACAGTCCCCGCACCCAGGACCGGACCGGCGCTGCGGCTCTCCGACATCGCCGGTCAGGCCGCGGTCAGCGAGGCCACCGTCAGCCGGGTGCTGAACGGGAAGCCGGGCGTCGCGGACACCACGCGTCAGCGGGTGCTCGCGGCGCTCGACATCCTCGGCTACGAACGGCCCGTACGGCTGCGGCAGCGCAGCGCAGGACTGATCGGGCTGGTGACACCCGAACTCACCAACCCGATCTTCCCGGCGTTCGCGCAGTCCGTGGAGCAGGTGCTCGCGGGGCACGGCTACACGCCCGTGCTCTGCACCCAGCTGCCCGGCGGCGCGACCGAGGACGAGCTCGTCGAACAGCTCGTCGAGCGTGGAGTGGGCGGCATCGTCTTCCTGTCCGGGCTGCACGCCGACACCTCGGCCGACCCGGCGCGCTACGCGGCGCTCACCGACCGGGGTGTGCCGTTCGTCCTGATCAACGGCTACAACGAGCGCATCAGCGCCCCGTTCGTCTCGCCCGACGACCAGGCCGCCGTACGCATGGCCGTCGGCCATCTCGCCGAGCTCGGCCACCGGCGGGTCGGCCTGGCGATCGGGCCGCAGCGCTATGTGCCCTCGCGCCGCAAGCGTGACGGCTTCGTCGACGCGGCCGTCTCCCTGCTGGGCCTGGACCGCGAGGAGGCCGAACTCCTCGTCTGTTCCACCCTGTTCAGCGTCGAGGGCGGTCAGGTCGCCGCTGGCGCCCTGCTCGACGCGGGCTGCACCGGCATCGTCTGCGGCAGCGACCTGATGGCGCTCGGCGTGGTCAGGGCGGCCCGGGGGAGGGGCCTCGACGTACCCCGCGACGTCTCCGTCGTCGGCTTCGACGACTCCCAGCTCATCGCCTTCACCGACCCGCCCCTGACCACGGTGCGCCAGCCGGTGCAGGCGATGGCGGCGGCGGCGGTCGGCGCGCTGCTGGAGGAGATCGCGGGAAGCCCCGTGCAGCGCACGGAGTACGTGTTCCAGCCGGAGCTGGTGGTACGGGGGTCCACCGCGGCGGCGCGCGCCTGAACGGGCGCGGAAAGCGGGGCCGGGTCCGGAGGGGGGACCCGGCCCTTCGCGTTCCCCGGTGCCGGGAACCGGCGTATATCGCGGGCGTATCGAGAACCGCATACGCCGGCGCGACGGCCCTCCGGCTCCAATGGGGTCATGAACGACAACGCATCCCTGCCGGCGCCGCCCCGACGCACGCGCACGATCGTGCTCCTGGGTCTGGCGGCCCTCGGCCTGGCGAGCGCCCTGTTCGTCGTGCGGGGGCCGCTCATGATGGCCGCTCCGAGGTGCGTGGCCGGGCGGTGGCACGGCTGCTTCGACACGTTCAACGGCGTCGTGCTCATGACGCTGGTCGCGCTTCCGTTGTCCGTGCTGGTGGCGTGGGCTCTGGCGCACCGGCGGCGTGCCGTCGGCGTCACATCGGCGTGGCGGACGTCGCTGGCCGAGGTGGGCATGGTCCACGGGTCGGTGCCGTTCCTGTGGATGACCATGATGCCGGGCGCCGGGGCCGGTGTCGTCCCCGGCCGGGTGAGCCTGGTACCGCTGCGGGACCTGGTGACGATGGGGCCGCTCGGGACCGTCGGCAACCTGCTCGTCTTCGCGTCCCTGGGGTTCTTCGCCCCCATGCGTTTCGCAGCGCTGGCGTCCGTCCCGCGGATCCTGGCGCTCGGGGCGGGCTGCTCGGTCCTCGTCGAAACCGCGCAGTACGTCCTGCGGCTGGACCGGGTGTCCTCCGTGGACGACGTACTCGTCAACGCCACCGGCGCCGTGCTGGCCGGCCTGGCGTCGCGCCGCTGGTGGCGCACCACGGCGGAAGCGCCGTCGGACCGGCCCCGCCCCGCGCCGGCGCCTGCGCGGGCAGGCTGATGCCGGGTCTCCGGTGTGCACGCGTCCATGCCCTCGCCGGCCGGTCTTAGGCTTCGCACATGCGCGTACTGATCGTGGAGGACGAGCCCTACCTGGCCGAAGCCGTCCGTGACGGTCTGAGGCTGGAGGCGATCGCCGCCGACATCGCCGGCGACGGTGACTCCGCCCTGGAACTGCTCAGCGTCCACTCGTACGACCTCGCGGTCCTCGACCGCGACATCCCCGGCCCCTCCGGCGACGAGGTCGCCCGGCGCATCGTGGCCTCGGGCAGCGGCATCCCGATCCTCATGCTCACCGCTGCCGACCGGATCGACGACAAGGCCTCGGGGTTCGAGCTCGGCGCCGACGACTACCTCACCAAACCGTTCGAGCTGCGGGAGCTCGTCCTGCGGCTGAGGGCGCTCGACCGCAGGCGTGCGTACGCCCGGCCCCCGGTCCGCGAGATCGCGGGCCTGCGGCTCGACCCCTTCCGCCGGGAGGTCTTCCGCGACGGACGCTACGTCGCGCTCACCCGCAAACAGTTCGCCGTGCTGGAAGTCCTCGTCGCCGCCGAGGGCGGGGTCGTCAGCGCCGAGGAACTGCTGGAACGGGCCTGGGACGAGAACACCGACCCCTTCACCAACGCCGTCCGCATCACCGTCTCCGCACTGCGCAAACGGCTCGGCGAACCGGGGATCATCTCCACGGTGCCCGGCGTCGGCTACCGGATCGACACCGGTACGGCCACCACCGCCCCCGGCAGTCCGCATGCGTAGACGCCCCGGTCTCAGCGCCCGGCTGAAACTCACCCTCAGCTACGCCGGGTTCCTCGCCGTCGCGGGCGCGCTCCTGCTCGCCGTGGTGTGGATGTTCCTGCTGCGCTACGTACCCGACAACTCCCAGGGCCTTCTCGGGACCTCGCCCAACCGCTACCTCCTCGTGCGCATGTTCGCCCCCGCCGCGGCCGTGGCCATGGGCCTCCTGCTCGTGATCGGCCTCGCCGGGGGATGGGTCCTCGCCGGCCGGATGCTCGCACCGCTCACCCGGATCACCGCCGCGGCGCGGCTGGCCGGGGACGGATCGCTGGCCCACCGGATCCGCATGGAAGGCCGCCAGGACGAATTCCGTGAACTCGCCGACACGTTCGACACCATGCTCGAACAGCTCGAGTCGCACGTCGCCGAGCAGCAGCGGTTCGCCGCGAACGCCTCCCACGAACTGCGCACCCCGCTGGCCATTTCGCAGACGCTGCTCGACGTCGCCCGCAGGGACCCCACCCGGGACCGCGGCGAACTCCTCGAACGCCTGCAGGCTGTCAATACGCGCGCGATCGACCTCACCGAGGCCCTCCTGCTGCTCGGCCGCAGTGACCGCGGAAACTTCACCCGCGAGAGCGTCGACCTCTCCCTCACCGCCGAAGAAGCCGCAGAGACCCTGCTCCCCCTCGCCGAACGCCGCCGGATCACGCTCGACGTCACCGGGGGAGCCGCCCGCACCAGAGGCTCCTCGGAGCTCCTGCTGCGGATGGTGACGAACCTCGTCCAGAACGCCGTCGTCCACAACCTGCCCACCGGCGGTACCGTGACGGTCCACACCGAAGCGCATGGCGACACGAGCGTGCTGCGGGTCGAGAACACGGGCCGTCGGCTCCCGCCGGACCTGGTGCCGACCCTCACCGAACCCTTCCAGCGCGGAACGGAACGCGTACGCAGCGACGAGCACGCCGGCGCGGGCCTCGGCCTGGCCATCGTGCACAGCATCGTCCGCGCCCACGACGGGGCCCTCGACCTCGCGCCCCGCCCCACCGGCGGGCTGGCCGTCACGGTGCGGCTGCCCGGCATGGCGTAGGGGAATTCAGCTCCCGGAGGCGTACGTCACGAAGGCTTCCCACGTGGTGGGGGTGAAGCGGAGGCGGGGGCCGGGCAGATCCTTGGAGTCGCGGACGTGCACGGTGCCTGGTGCGGCCGCCACCTCGACGCAGTCGTTGCCGTCGCCACTGCTGCTGTAGCTGCTCCTGAGCCACTCCAACTCCGTGGCTTCCTCTGCAGAGGCCTTGTGGATCATGTCTCTCCCAGCAGTTGCTCAATGAAGGCCAGTGACTCACGTGGCGTAAGAGCCTGCGCCCGGATCATGCCATAGCGCAGTCCAAGGATTCGGAGTTGCTTCGGGTCGGACACCGGACGACCGCTGAACGCCCCCTCGGAACGGCCCACCGCGCTGCCGTCGGGAAATCTCAGCACCTCGATCAACCCGCCCGTCCCAGGATGCTCTTCCCGATGAGTAGGCATCACCTGGATTGCCACGTTCCGCAACCGCCCCAGCTCCAACAGGCGTTCGAGCTGGCGGCGTAGAATCATTGTGCCTCCGACGGGACGGCGTAGCGTCACCTCTTCCTGGACGAAGCTCAGCGATGGTGCGGGGGCCCGATCGAAGATGGACCGTCGAGCCAAGCGAGCGGCCACCACCCGGTCCATCTCGTCCTGCGTATAGGCCGGCAACCATGAGGAGAACAGCGCCCTCATGTGCTCCTCGGTCTGCAACAAGCCGTTGATGTTGTGGTGGTGGTACGCCTCCAACTCGATGGTCTTGGCTTCCAGCCTTGCCAGATCCCGCACCTTCTTCGGATACCGGACCTCTGCCAGCTCCCGCTTCATCATGGCGAGCTTCCCGCCCGCGCCGAGCACCTCGTCCGCCCTGTCCAGGAACTCCGGGCGGGGGATGCGCCGGCCGCCCTCCACCTTGTAGACGAGATCCTCGCCGTACCCGATCGCGGCGCCGAACTCACCGGCCCGCATGCCGGCCGCCTCCCGCCAGGCCTTGATCTGTCGGCCCACCGTGGCGGCCATGGCTACTCCCGGCTCGTCGTCGGGATCGACGTCCCAGCCGGGCTCGTCAGCCCGGTCGCCCCCACGTGCCGTAACAGCCTCATCCACGCTCATCCGTGCCCCGCTTCCCGACGCGTCTGCCGTTCTCGCACCAACCTCTGTCGTCCCCTGCGCGTCACCCCGGACAGCCGGGACAGCACTGGACAAGGACTGGACAATCACCGTACGTAACCGTGCTGCCACTCCTCACGGTAAGCAAAAAAGGCCACGCTGAGTGACGTGACCCAAGAAATCACCCGAACCGAACATTCCGCTCCGACGCGGCAGTTCACCGTGCTGCTCTCTCCCACCCGCCGTGGCGTCAGGCTCGCCCGCCTGCTGGCCACGGCACAGCTGGGCGACTGGGGGCTGGCCACGGAGCCGGCGGCGAACATCGTGGCTGAACTGGCCGCCAACGCAGCCGTGCACGGCCGCGTACCGGGCCGGGACTTCCGGCTGGGCATCGCGGTCCACGGGGGTGCGCTTCTCCGTATCGAGGTGACCGACACCCTGGGTGATCGGCTTCCTCCTGCGCCCGGGGCCGTCGAAATGCCCGGGGAGGGGGCGGAGTCGGGGCGCGGCCTGCTGATCGTCGGGGCGCTCGCGGACCGCTGGGGCGTCGAGGTCGGCCCCGCGCCGCGAAAGTCGGTCTGGGCCGAACTCGACCTCGTACGGTGACCGCTGCCACCGGGTCGCGGGAACCCACGACCCGGTGGGCCGTGACGCGGTGGCCGCGACGCTAAAAGCTTTGAAAGAACTCGGGAAAAAGACCCTTCCCAACCCAACCCGCCCCAATGCGTGCTTCGTCACTCACTCGGGTGACATAAGGCAACTGAGCTGGATTTGGCACGTGTTGCCGGGTATATGCTCGCCCCGACCGCCACAGACATGCGACGGCCCCCGACAGGACTGGAATCCCGATCGAGGGCCTGACCACCGAGGAAGAGCAGAGGCTTCCCGATGGGTACCCAGCAGATTACCGCGGTCGCCTGGCCGTGCACATCCAGTCGCTGCCGACCGGAGCGAAGATCGGCATCAAGCGTCTCGCCGAACGCTTCCCGGAGAGTGAGACACGTATCGCCGCCGCCCTGCGGGAGTTGGAATCGACGGGTTACCTGCACCGCAGCCGCGTACGCCTCGCCGACGGCCGCATCGTGACGCGTACGGTCTCGTACAACCAGCCGGGAGCGGAGGTCGCTGCCGCCGGTGCTGCTCAGCCCGCCCCGACACCGTCCGGCACGCGCTCACCGCCGACCTACCCGTCCCGCTCAAGCACCCGGCCAAGCTCCTGCGGCACCGCATCACCGCCCTGCTCCCGCCGCCACTGCCCGGCGCACGCGAGCTGGAGGCCACACGCCCCGGCGTGATCGTCATCCCGCTCCAGAACTGCGACCGCTGCGACCGCGCCTTCCGCTCCCGGCACCCCGACCCCTGCCGCGACTGCCGCACCGACCTGTCCACAGCCGCCTGATCCCGAACGGAAACCCATGGTCAGCGCACCGCACGAAGCGATGCACCGCATCTTCCAGGAATACCCGGGCCTCTTCTCCCAGCTCTCCGACGTCCTCGGGCTGCAGTTGCCGCCCCTCGTGTCGGCGGAGCTCCTGACCGTCGACCTCACCGAGAACGAGCCGCTCGAACGGCGCGTCGACACCCTCCTGCGCATCAGGACGGAGAACGACGGCCCTTTTCTCCTCGTCGTCGAAGCCCAAGGCAAGAAGGACCCCGGCAAAACAGCCAGCTGGCCGTACTACGTCACCTACCTCAACAACAGGTACAGGCTCCCGGTCCTGCTCCTCGTCATCTGCCAGGACCACGCGACAGCCGCATGGGCGGCCCGCCCTCTCACGATCGGCCTGCCCCAATGGCCGACCGTGACCACCCGCCCCCTGGTGGCGGGGCCGCACAACATGCCCGTCATCACGAACGTGGCCGAAGCCCGGAAGGACCTCGTGCTCGCCACGCTCTCGGCGATCACGCATGCCGACAATCCGGACGTCGATGCGATACTGAAGACGATGTCCGTCGCCCTGCGCGACGCGCCGGAATCGCTCGTTGAACCACTCGTCGAATTCATCGCACAAGGCCTGGGCAACCGCCCTGCCGCGCAACAGTGGAGGAACCTGGTGGCCGTGGATCTCTCCTTCTACACCTCGCCGCTCTCCGAGGAAATCCGCGACGAAGGCCGCGCAGAGGGCCGTGCAGAGGGCCGCGAGAAGGGTCACGCCGAGGGGCAGGCCGAGGCTCTTCTGCTCATCCTCGAGGCGCGCGGTATCGGCATCACGGACGCCACTCGGGAGAGGATTTCCGCCTGCGGTGACCCGGATCTTCTCCGCCGATGGCTGGTGCGAGCGGCGTTCGTCGCAGCCTCGGACGAGATCTTCGACGAGGAGACCTCCGCCGATCGGTGACGTGTGGTTGCGCCGTCGGTTTCCCTACGTGCGCCCGAATCGACTCCGCCGCACGAGTGAAGGAACCTGGTGACCGTGGATCTCTCCTTCTACATCTCGCCCCTCTCCGAGGAGATTCGGGAGAAGGGCCGCACCGAAGGCCGCACCGAAGGCCGCGCACAAGGCCGCGCCGAGTCGGTTCTGCTCCTGCTCGGTGCACGAGGCATCGCGATCAGCGACCGGACCCGCGAAAACATCACGACCTGCATCGATCCGGAACTCCTCAGCCAGTGGCTGGTCCGCGCAGTCGTCGCCGCCACAGCCGATGAAATCTTCAGCGAGGAGACCTCCGCCGATGAGCAACGGGGTCCGGTCCGGGTGATGTGACTCCGGACAGAGGCGGTGATCCGAGAGGCGCATATGGTGATCCCCTCGACGACTCGGCGGGGGGGTACGCCATGGAGATCACCGTCCAGTGGATACGGACGTCCTGGACGAAGGAGTCCCGGGGAGGGGAGAGCGCCTCGCGCAGGAACGCGGCTCCGGTCGGCTTCGCTCTCCCGCCTCCCGAGACGGTCACCTCCGCGCACGTGATCCGCATGCATGAGCGTGACGGCTTCGAGCCCTACGACGCCCAGGCGGACCGCACCACAGTCGATGTCCAGCTACGGGAAGCCGACGGACGGCTACGGGTCCTCCCGCGGGTCCAGCCCTTGTTCGCCCTGCCGCCCCGGCCTCGACGGCCCCCGGCAGTGCGGCTCGTCCCCGGCCAGTGGGTGCGCTGGCAGCTCAACTACCGCTTCAGCAGTGCCATGGGGATCCGGGGCTGGTCGTACTGGCTGGACACCTTCAACATCGCCTACGGCCCGGTGCTCACCGATGTGTTCCTGTCCACGCCCACCACGTTCATCGACGAGCAGGGACCGCTCCGATAGCCAGCACGTACAGGCGCCTGTGCGGCTCCGACGTGAACCCACACCTCGAACGGGAAGGCGGGACATGAAGAAGCTGGTGGAGACGGCCGTCGCGGAGGCGCTCCGTGACGGGGGCGACGAGGTGATCCGCCTGTACGTCGCCGCCTGCACCGAACGCATGGCGCCACTGTTCATCGGCTTGCGAGCGAGCACGCCGGGGCGGGAATCCCACCTGGACTTCTACGCGGAGTCCGTACGCGACCTCTGGCACGCCGACCGGCCGCTCGCCGACGCCGCCGAGCGCGTACGCCGGCTGGAGCGGTTCCCGGAGCTTCAGGCGAACGAGGAGGGGATCACCGATGTCGTCGACACCTACGCCTTCTTCGCCGTCCTCACCCTGCGGCACGCCCTGCCGGCCCACGGCTCGGGAAACGCTGATGACGCGGTGTCCTGCGGCCATGTGGTGCTCACCGCGATGGGGATGCTGGACCAGAACGTGACGGGGGCCGGCCTTCTCGTCGAGGAGCAGCGGCTCCAGTCCCTCTCGTCGAGCGGTGACGCGGCAGGGCTGTGGGACGCGAGCGTCACCGCGGGACGAGAGAGGTTCCGTGCCGTACTGGGCCGCCTGCCCCGCTGAGCGCCACCGGGAGGTCAGACGGTCAGCGCCGCAAGCTCCGCGTCGGCGCGCTCGGTAACCAGGGCGAGGACGCGTCCGGCGGCGGCCAGGTCCTCGGCGGGTATCCCGCCCCAGATGCGGGTGCTGAGGGGAGCGGTCTCCGTGCCGACGGCGGCGAGCAGTTCGCGCCCCGCGTCTGTGGGGCGAAGGTGCGCGCCGTCCGCATCGAGCAGTTGCTCGGCGAGCAGTTCGTCGAGGGTGGCGCGGATGCCGGCCGGATCGGCCTTGAGGTAGCCCTGGACCTGGGCGACGAGATCGTCCGGCGTCTGCGGGGCGTCGGTGGTGATGGCGGCGCGCAGGACGATCTGCTGCTGGAACGTGCTGCCGTGCCGGGCCAGGACGTGCTCCAGGACCCCGCGGGCGGCGTAGTGGGCCAGGCCGAGGGTGCGGGCGTCGGCGACGGGTCCGGTGGTGGACGTAGTGGTCATGGTGTTGTCCCCTGAGTGCTCTCGTCGTTCGGTACGGATGGAGCGATGGGTACATCGAGCAGGGTCATCAGCTCGTCGGTGAACGCGCGCGTCCGCGGGGCGTCGAGGCCGCCGAGCGGCTCCAGCAACTGCTGAAGCAGTCCCTGGACCACCACGATGGCCCGCTGTACGACGGCCTGGCCCTGCTCGGTGAGGGCGAGCTGTACGGCGCGCGGGTCGCGGGGATCGCGGGTGCGCTCGATCAGGCCGGCGGACTCCAGGGCGCGCGCCAGCTTCGAGACGTACAGCGCCTCCAAGCCGGTGTGGTCGGCGAGTCGGCGCTGACTGGGCCGCTCGCCGACACGTTGCATGCCGTGCAGTGACGCGGCCAGTGCGTACTGCGCGTGGGTGAGGCCCAGCGGTGCCAGCGCGCGATCGACCGCGACACGCCACTTGTTGGCGAGCCGCCACACCAGGAAACCGGGTGTGGGGCCCGGCGAACCCTTACTCATGGCGAATAGAGTACTTGGCTACTATGTCCATGGCTACTATTTTCGGATGGGGCGGCGGCGGGAGGCCGGAGCAGCCGCTTCAGGCGAGCTCCTTCCGGGACGGAACGACGACCCCGTCACCGAGTACCGGCGCCGCTTCCGGACCGGCAGGGCCTGAGCGGCGTCACCTCGGCCCCCGGCGATGTCAGGCGGAAGCCGAGAGCGCGGCAGCGGTCTCCCGTGCGAACGCGTCCGGGTTGTCCAGCATGACGTTGTGCCCGCAGTCCTGGACCGGGACCACCCGCACACCGGCTTCGGCGAGCGCCCCGGCCCCGGCGGGCGCGCCGTCGGCCTCCGGGTACAGGAAGGTCCTGGGGATGCTCAGCTCCAGCAGCAGCTCACGCATCGTGGGGGTGGTCCCGCGGGTGAGGTGCACCGCGGTGCGGTGGAGGCCCGCCAGGCCGGCCAGCCGCATCGTGGACCACCAGTGGGGGCCCGCCAGGTCGCGGATCTGCCGCCACCCGCCCGCCAGGAAGTCGGCCTCGGAGAGCGCGGCGATCCCGCTGCTTCCCAGGGCACCTGGTACGGGCGTCACAGGGTCGAGATTCGCGTCCACCAGGACCAGCCGCGACACCAGCCGCGGGTGACGAACGGCCAGGACCACGGCGACGGAGCCGCCCATGCTGTGCGCCACCAACTCCGCCCCGGTGACGCCCGCGTGCGTCAGGGCGGCGGCCAGCGCGTCAGCGTGTGATTCGAGGCGGTAGTCGAAGTCCGTCGGCCGGTCACTGATGCCGTGCCCCAGCAGGTCGACCAGCAGAGACCGGCGGCCGGCGAGCAGCGGGTGGGCGGCGGCCTGGGCGAAGTAGGCGGGGGAGGTGGCGCCGAGGCCGTGCACATAGACACGGGCGGGCTCCGTCCCGGGCAGCTCCACCCATCGGATCTGGTCCCCTTCGGGGGTTACGGCAGCATCGCGCACGCGTCGCCCTCCCACTCCTTTGACCGGAAGAGCGTACGAGACGCCGCGGGCAACGCGCGGGAGAGGTCCGGAAGTCGGCCCGGGATGGGCCGGCGGGGAAGCGACGTCCGGACCTCTCCGCGCAGTGACCGGCCCGGCCGGCCGGGCGCGTGGGGCCCGGGGTGCCGGACCCCCGGCCGGCCGGGCCGGAGTCGGGACGAACTTAACAGCCCCGCAATATTTTGCGTAAGACCTTGCAGGAAGAAATCTCCAGGATTTCGCGGATGTGAGCGGGACGTGATCGCGTCGTGTCCAGGGGGTTGACCAGGGCAGGTCGGACTCGTACGGTCTGCCGCACACGAAGTTTTGCATCCTTGCTGCAAGAACCTTCATGAGCCTTGACGGCACGGCGCGTTGCCACGTGAGGCTGCTCCGCCATCCCCGCACTTCCCCCACCGCAGGAGGAACGTCATGGCACGCAGACCCTTGTCTGCCGCGCTCGCCCTCGCCACGGGCGCCGCAGTCCTCGCTGTCCCCGCCGGGTTCGGCGCCGGGACCGCCCAAGCCGCGCCGCCCGGCGAGAAGGACGTCACCGCGGTGATGTTCGAGTGGAAGTTCGACTCCGTGGCCAAGGCGTGCACGGACAGCCTCGGCCCCGCCGGCTACGGCTACGTCCAGGTCTCACCTCCCCAGGAGCACATCCAGGGTGGCCAGTGGTGGACCTCCTACCAGCCCGTCAGTTACAGGATCGCAGGGCGCCTCGGTGACCGTACGGCCTTCGCGAACATGGTCCGCACGTGCCACGGCGCGGGCGTCAAGGTCATAGCCGACTCGGTCATCAACCACATGTCGGCCGGATCGGGCACCGGCACCGGCGGGTCCTCGTACAGCAAGTACGACTACCCCGGCCTCTACTCCGTCAACGACATGAACGACTGCCAGTCGCAGATCAACAACTACGGCGACCGCGGCAACGTACAGAACTGCGAACTGGTCGGCCTCGCCGACCTGGACACCGGCGAGGACTACGTACGCGGCAAGATCGCGGGATACCTCAACGACCTGCTCTCCCTCGGTGTCGACGGCTTCCGCATCGACGCCGCCAAGCACATGCCGGCCGGTGACCTCGCCGACATCAAGTCGCGGCTCAGCAACCCCGGCGTGTACTGGAAGCACGAGGCCATCCACGGGGCCGGCGAGGCCGTCTCTCCCACCGAGTACCTCGGCAGCGGCGACGTCCAGGAGTTCCGCTACGGCCGCAGCCTCAAGCAGGTCTTCAACAACGAGAACCTCGCCAACCTGAAGAACTTCGGCGAGGGCTGGGGCTTCATGGAGTCGGGCAGGTCCGCCGTCTTCGTCGACAACCACGACACCGAGCGCGGCGGCGACACCCTGAACTACAAGGACGGCGCCAACTACACCCTGGCGAATGTCTTCATGCTGGCCTATCCCTACGGCTCGCCGGACGTCCACTCCGGCTACGCGTGGTCCGACAAGGACGCCGGCCCGCCCAACGGCGGTCAGGTGAACGCCTGCTACAGCGACGGCTGGAAGTGCCAGCACGCCTGGACCGAGATCTCCTCCATGGTCGGCTTCCGCAACGCCGCCCGCGGTCAGGCCGTCTCGAACTGGTGGGACAACGGCGGCGACCAGATCGCCTTCGGCCGGGGCTCCAAGGCGTACGTGGCCATCAACCACGAGAGCTCCTCGCTCAGCCGTACGTTCCAGACGTCGCTGCCCGCCGGTGACTACTGCGACGTCCAGTCCGGCAAGGGCGTCACCGTCAACGGCTCCGGACAGTTCACCGCCACCCTCGGCGCGAACGCCGCCCTCGCCCTGCACGTCAACGCCCGCACCTGCTCCGGCGGCGGCACCGACCCCGGCCCGGGCCCGGGAAACGGCCAGTCCGGTGCCTCCTTCGGCGTCAACGCCACCACCCAGCCCGGCCAGAACATCTACGTCACCGGCAATCAGGCCGCGCTCGGCAACTGGGCGCCCGGCAGTGCGCCGAAGCTCGACCCGGCGACGTACCCCGTCTGGAAGCTCGATGTCGCCCTGCCCGCCGGGACGCCGTTCGAGTACAAGTACGTCCGCAAGGACGCGAGCGGCAACGTCACCTGGGAGAGCGGAGCCAACCGCACCGCCACCGTGCCCGCCTCCGGCAAGGTCGCCCTGACCGCCGACGTCTGGCGCAGCTGAACCACACCCGGCGGGCCGGGGAGGCGAGGGTGAGCATCCCCGGCCCGCACTGCTCCACACCGCCCGATCCCGAAAGAGGAGTACCCGCCCGTGTCCCGAACCACCCTCCGGCGGGGAGCCGTCGCCGCACTGTGCGCGGCGCTGCTGCCCGTCGTGCCGGCGGCCTCCGCGTCCGCCGCGCCCAGACCGCCTTCCCCGCCCTCGGACGCGAAACTCGCCGGAGAACCGGCCAGGAACGACCTGACCCGCGAGCAGTTCTACTTCGTGCTGCCGGACCGCTTCGCCAACGGCGACACCTCCAACGACCGGGGCGGCCTGACCGGTTCGCGGCTGGAGACCGGCTACGACCCCACGGACAAGGGCTTCTACCAGGGCGGCGACCTCAAGGGCCTCACCCAGCGGCTCGACTACATCAAGGGCCTGGGCACCACCGCGATCTGGCTCGCCCCGATCTTCAAGAACCGTCCCGTCCAGGGCACGGGCGACAACGCGTCGGCCGGCTACCACGGCTACTGGATCACCGACTTCACCCAGGTCGACCCGCACTTCGGGACCAACGCCGACCTCACGAAGCTGATCGACAAAGCCCACGGCAAGGGCATGAAGGTCTTCTTCGACGTCATCACCAACCACACGGCCGACACCGTCGACTACGCCGAGAAGACGTACGGCTACAAGCCGAAGGGCGCCTTCCCGTACCTCGACGAGGACGGCCGTCCGTTCGACGACACCCAGGGCGTCGAGGACGTGGACGCGGACTCCTTCCCGTACACGCCGACGAAGACCGGTGAGAAGGTCCCGGCCTGGCTCAACGACACCACGATGTACCACAACAGGGGCGACTCGACCTACGCCGGCGAGTCCACCGAGTACGGCGACTTCTCCGGCCTCGACGACCTGTGGACCGAGCGCTCCGAGGTCGTCTCCGGCATGGAGAAGATCTACGAGAAGTGGGTCCGCGACTTCGACATCGACGGCTTCCGCATCGACACCGTCAAACACGTCGACCTCGACTTCTGGACCCGGTGGGCCACCGCCCTCGACGACTACGCGGCGAAGCGCGGCCGCGACGACTTCTTCATGTTCGGCGAGGTCTACTCCGCCGACACCGCGATCACCTCGCCCTACGTGACGCGGGGCAGGCTCGACGCCACACTCGACTTCCCCTTCCAGGAAGCCGCCCGGCAGTACGCCTCCCAGGGTGCCCCGGCCTCGAAGCTCGCCTCCGTCTACGGTGACGACTACCGCTACACCACCGACAAGGCCAACGCCTACGAGCAGGTCACCTTCCTCGGCAACCACGACATGGGCCGCATCGGCACCTTCCTGAAGCAGGACAACCCGAAGGCCGGCGACGCCGAGCTGCTGGACCGCGCCCGCCTCGCCGACGAGCTGATGTTCCTCGGCCGCGGCAACCCGGTCATCTACTACGGTGACGAGCAGGGCTACACCGGAGCGGGCGGCGACAAGGACGCGCGCCAGACGATGTTCGCGTCGAAGACCGCCGACTACCTCGACGACGACCAGCTGGGCACCGACCGTACGCACGCCTCCGACGCGTACGACACGAAGCACCCGCTCTACCGCTCCATAGCGGCCCTGTCGAAGCTCACGGCGGAACACCCGGCGCTGCGCGACGGTGTGCAGACCGAGCGCTACTCCAAGGACTCCGTCTACGCCTTCTCGCGTACGGACACCAAGCGCCCGTACGAATACGTCGTCGCCGCCAACAACTCCGCCGAGGCGAGGACCGTCGAGCTGCCCACCGAGTCGGCCGGCATGAACTTCCGCACCCTGTACGGCGGTACCGGCACCGTCCGCAGCGGCTCCGACAAGGCCGTCAAGGTCACCGTGCCCGCGCTGTCCAGCGTCGTGCTCCGCGCCGACAAGGCGCTCGGCACCCCCGCCACCAAGCCGTCGGTCACCCTGAAGGCTCCGGCCGCCGGAGCCACCGGCACCGTCGAGCTCTCCGCCGACGTCGACGGCGGCGGGCTCAACCGCGTCGTGTTCGCCGCGCAGACCGGTAACGGCAAGTGGGTCACCCTCGGCTCCGCCGACCACGCCCCCTACAAGGTCACCCAGCACCTGGACGAGTCGGTGAAGGCCGGGACCGCGCTGCGCTACAAGGCCGTGGTCGTCGACCGCGCCGGACGCACCGCGGGCGCCCTGGCCTCCACCACCGCCGGCCAGGCACCGCCCACCCCGAAGCCCGTCGCCGTCGAACGTGACCACGCCGTCGTCCACTACAAGCGCGCCGACGGCGACTACGAGGGCTGGCAGCTGAAGTCCGGCGACAAGAGCGCCGACTTCATCGGCCGGGACGCCTACGGAGCGTTCGCCTGGATCGACCTCGACGAGGGCGCCTCCTCGGTCCCGTACACGGTCGAGAAGAACGGCACCGCCGACGGCCCCGAGCGCACCGTCGATCTCGCCAGGACCGGCCAGGTCTGGATCGAGCAGGGCAAGGACGAGCAGGCCACCGAGGCTCCCGAGGCCCCGGCGCAGGACACCTCCAAGGCCGTCCTGCACTACCACCGCGCCGACGGCGACTACGACGGCTGGGGCCTGCACACCTGGACGGGAGCCGCCGCCCCCACGGACTGGGCGAAGCCCCTGCAGCCCGTGAAGACCGACGCCTACGGCGTCACTTTCGAGGTGCCGCTCACCGACGGCGCCACCTCGCTCAGCTACATCCTCCACAAGGGCGACGAGAAGGACCTCCCGAGCGACCAGTCCCTCGACATCGCCTCGTACGGGCACGAGGTCTGGATGCTCGGCGGCAAGCCGGGCTACCTGCTGCCGCAGACCGGCGGGGTCCCCACTCCCGACCTGACCAAGGCCGAGGCCCAGTGGATCGACGCGGACACCGTCGTCTGGAAGGTGAAGGCCACAGACGCCACCAGCCAGCAGCTCGTGTACGCGAAGAACGGCGGCATCTCCGTCGTCGACGGTGCGCTCTCCGACGAGGGCCGGTGGCTCCGGCTCGGCGCCACCGAACTCACCGACGCCCAGAAGGCGAAGTACCCGCACCTCAAGGACTATCCGGCGTTCACCGTCGACACCCGTGACCGGGACAGGGTCCGCGCATCCCTGCGCGGCCAGCTGATCGCCACCCAGCGTGCCGCCAACGGCGCCCTGCTCGCCGCCACCGGAGTACAGACCGCTGGTGTGCTGGACGCGCTGTACGGGAAGGCCGCGAGCGGCGCCGCCCTCGGACCCGCCTTCCACAAGAGCAGCCCGACGCTCTCCGTCTGGGCACCCACCGCCCGCACCGTCTCGCTCGAACTCGACGGGAAGACCGTCCCGATGCGGCGCGACGACCGCACCGGCGTCTGGTCGGTCACCGGCAAGAAGAGCTGGAACGGCAAGCCCTACCGCTACGCCGTCCAGGTCTGGGCACCCACCGTCCAGAAGATGGTCACCAACAAGGTGACCGACCCCTACTCCACCGCCCTGACCGCCGACTCCGCCCGCAGCCTCGTCGTCGACCTCGACGACCCGAAGCTCGCCCCGCGCGGCTGGTCCGGCCTGAAGAAGCCTGCCGCCGTCCCGATGCGCGACGCCCAGATCCAGGAGCTGCACATCCGCGACTTCTCGGTCACGGACACCACGTCGAAGCACCCCGGCGAGTACCTCGCCTTCACCGACACCCGCTCCGACGGCATGAAGCACCTCAAGGAGCTCGCGGACTCCGGCACCAGCTACGTCCACCTGCTGCCCGCCTTCGACATCGGGACGATCCCCGAGAAGAAGTCCGGGCAGCAGAAGCCGGCCTGCGACCTGTCCGTCTACGCCCCGAACTCGGAGGAACAGCAGGCCTGCGTCGCGAAGGCCGCCGCGAAGGACGCCTTCAACTGGGGATACGACCCGCTGCACTACACGGTCCCCGAGGGCAGTTACGCCTCCGACCCCGACGGCACGAAGCGCACGGTCGAGTTCCGCCAGATGGTGCAGGGGCTCAACGGCGCCGGACTGCGGACCGTCATGGACGTCGTCTACAACCACACCGTCGCCTCCGGCCAGGACGACAAGTCCGTCCTCGACAGGATCGTGCCCGGCTACTACCAGCGGCTCCTGGAGGACGGCACCGTCGCCACCTCGACCTGCTGCGCCAACACCGCGCCCGAGAACACCATGATGGGCAAGCTCGTCGTGGACTCGATCGTCACCTGGGCCAAGGAGTACAAGGTCGACGGCTTCCGCTTCGACCTGATGGGACACCACCCCAAGGAGAACATCCTCGCGGTCCGGGAGGCCCTCGACGAGCTGACCGTCGCCAAGGACGGCGTCGACGGGAAGAAGATCATCCTGTACGGCGAGGGCTGGAACTTCGGTGAGATCGCCGACGACGCCCGCTTCGTCCAGGCCACCCAGAAGAACATGGCCGGCACCGGCATCGCCACCTTCTCCGACCGGTCCCGCGACGCCGTGCGCGGCGGCGGCCCCTTCGACGAGGACCCCGGTGTCCAGGGCTTCGCCTCCGGCCTCTACACCGACCCCAACACCTCGGCCGCCAACGGCACCGAGGCCGAACAGAAGGCCCGGCTGCTCCACTACCAGGACCTGATCAAGGTCGGCCTCAGCGGCAACCTCGCCGACTACACCTTCACCGACACCCAGGGCCGTACGGTCAAGGGCTCGGCCGTCGACTACAACGGCGCCCCCGCCGGATACGCGGCGGCACCCGGCGACGCGCTCGCCTACGCCGACGCCCACGACAACGAAACCCTCTACGACGCCCTCGCCTTCAAGCTCCCGGCGGACACCTCGGCCGCCGACCGGGCCCGCATGCAGGTCGTGGCGATGGCGACCGCCGTGCTCTCGCAGGGACCGGCGCTCTCCCAGGCCGGCACCGACCTGCTGCGCTCCAAGTCGCTGGACCGCAACTCCTACGACAGCGGCGACTGGTTCAACGCGCTGCACTGGGACTGCCGCAAGGGCAACGGCTTCGGACGGGGGCTGCCGCCCGCCGCCGACAACAAGGACAAGTGGTCCTACGGCAAACCGCTACTGACCGCCGCCGCGCTCACCCCCGGGTGCGCGCAGATCACCGGCGCCTCCGCCGCGTACCAGGATCTGCTCACCATCCGCACCACGGAGAAGGACTTCGGCCTCGCCACCGCCGAGCAGGTCCAGGACACCCTGTCCTTCCCGCTCTCCGGCAAGGAGGAGACCCCCGGCGTGATCACGATGCGCCTGGGCGGCCTGGTCGTCGTCATGAACGCCACCCCCGGTACGCAGAGCCAGGACATCCCCGGGCTCGCCGGGAAGGCGTACGCCCTGCACCCCGTCCAGGCGGCGGGCGCGGACGCCGCAGTCAAGAAGTCCTCGTACGAGAAGCAGACGGGCGGCTTCACCGTCCCGGGACGCACGGTCGCCGTGTTCACCCAGCGCTGACGCCCGCCCCACCGACGGCCGGTCCTGGCTCCCGCCTCCGTGGCGGTGGCCGGGGCCGGCCGCTTTCTGCGTGGTGACCGCGCCTACGCGAGGACTACGGTGGCAGAGGGATGCGGACTCGCCGGTCCTCGGTCCATTACCTGCGCCCACCGAAGTCCCAGTCATGAACTTCTGTGCAGGCATACCGGTCCGGCGTCAGGACGGCGCGCGCCGTCTCCGGGTCGGAGGCCGTGAGCAGCACCGCCGTACCCAGCCAGGTGGCGCCGTCGTCGGACAGCAGCGGCCCGTACGCGATCAGCTCGTCCCGGTCGGGCGGCACCGCGAGGTCGGCGGGCCGGCCCGAGCCGAGGCCGAGCACCAGATAGCGGTTGCCACGGGTCCGGTCACCGGGGAAGTCCCACATGGTGCGCCCCAGCAGGTTGCGCCACCGGCGCAGCAGCACGTCCCGGTAGGCGCCGGCCTGGTAGTTGGGCTCGTCGAACGCGAACGTGCGGGCGGTGGCGGCATCGGGCAGGTCGACGATGTGCACGCTGCCGGTGGGTGTCTCGTCGTCGGCGAAAGTCGGGCCGCGAGCGATCAGCTCCTCGGCGTAGCGGTCCATGTAGGACCAGTGCTCTTCCACCAACTCGTTGCGTAAGGTGAGGGAGCCGGGCCGGTCGCGGTGGTAACAGAAGAACTCCATGCCCACAGTCTGCGCTCACTTGTGCGGGCGGCGGGATCACGCGAAGCTGATGCCGTACACGTGCGTGCACGCTGTACATGTATACGGACCCGCACCCGCAACCAGGAGCGCTTGATGCCGCAGATCACCGTCGATTACTCCGCCGAGCTCGACGACAGCTTCGACCGCCGCGGCTTCGCCCTCGCCCTGCACCCGCTCGTCGCCGGGACCGTCTCCACCAAGGTCCCCGCCTGCAAGACCCGCTTCCGCAGGGCCGAGGACTCCGTCGTCGGTGACGCCCCGGCCGGAGACTCCCTCGTGAACGTCTCCATCGCGATGCTGCCCGGCCGGACCCCCGAGATCAAGGCGCAGCTGACGGAGGCCGTCCTGGAGCTGCTGTCCGGGCACCTGAAGCCGGTCGACGGCCTCACCGTCCACGCCTCGGCCGAGGTGCGGGACCTGGACGCGTCCTACCGCAAGAACTGAGGAAGCCGCTGCGGCGGGACGGCCGGGGCGGCGGGGGCCAGGACCGAGAGCCTGGAGAGCAGTTCGCCGAACGGGCCGTCCGCCGGCTCCTGCGCGAAGACCCGCAGCATGAGGCCGGCCATCTCCTGGTCGTACGCGGCGCTCACCGACGCCAGCGCCGCGAAGTCGTGCACCAGCTGCAACTCCAGCTCTCCACGCGGAATGCGCTTCCCGTCGAGCCAGAGCAGCGCCGTCGACTCCGCCAGCGACACCCAGGACCGCACGACGAGCTCCAGCCTGGCAGGCGGGTGCGGGACGCCGAGATGCGCGATGATCTGCTCGTACGCCGCCTGCCGCACCCCGTCCACCAGGGCGTCGGCCGTGGAGGAACCGCCCACCGGGCCGCCCCGCATCAGCGCGGCGAAGCCCGGACCGTGCTCCTCGACGAAGTCGAAGAACCGGCGCATCACCCGCATCAGGCGAGCCCCCAGGGGCCCTTCGTGCGCCTCCAGGAAGCGGCCCGAAAGCTCGTCGGCGGCCCTCTTCAGCGCCGCCTCGTACAGGCTGCGCTTCCCCGGGAAGTAGTGGTAGACGAGCGGGCGCGAGATGCCGGCCGCCGCCGCGATCTCGTCGATGGACACATCGTCGGGCGAGCGGTGACTGAACAACTCCAGCGCGACACCGATCAACTGGGCCCTGCGCTCATCGACGCCCATCCTGCGTCGCACCCCGGTCGTCATGCCGAACAGCCTAACGGGACAGGGCAAGTGACCTGCGCCTGCCCGCCCCCGGCCTCAGCGCAGGGAGCCCACCCGGCTGCCGTCCGTCAGCAGCCCGTCCAGCCGGGGCCGGTCGCCCTCCCTGGCGGGCAGCACCAGCAGCCGCCCGTGCGCCTTGCCCCGCACACCTCCGGTCGCGGTCAGGGCCGCGAACTGCCGTGAGCCCGCCGCCAGTACGTACCACCGGCCGCCGTCCGACTTCCAGAGCACGCCCGCCAGCACCCGGGGCCTGCGTATCCCGCAGTCCGGCGAGTCCACGGCACGGGCCGCGACCGCCGCCGGCGCCCCGGCGCCGCCCGAGAGCTCGGGCGGCGCCTGGAACTGGGCCAGGACTCTGCTGCCCGTGCCCCGCCAGGTGTCCGCCCTGGTGCAGAACCACAGGGCGTCCCCCTCTCCCTCCGGCAGCCGCTGCTTCGCGTACTGCCAGGAGTTCACCGACCGCACGCCGTTGGACCGAACCGCCGGCAGCAGACAGGCCGTGCGCGCCCAGCTCTCCCGCTCGGCCCGGCCCGCCACGTCGTGCGGGGCCGACGGCGCACCGGAGGTGAGGCGTACGGGAGTGATCTCACCGAGATCCGTCATCAGCCGCGCCGCGGTGCCGTCCCGCGACTCCAGGGCCTGCCAGGAACGGCAGTCGGCCCGGCTGCCCTCCTCGGTCTCCGGCAGCGTCAGCGGGTCCGTCACCCCGTGACGGTCGCGGGCCAGCGGCCGGGCCGCCTCGTGCGGCGCGAGCAGGTCGCGTACGCCGACGTCCCGCACCCAGGGCGCGGTCAGATAGCGGATCCGGCCGGCACGGCGCTCCACCACCAGGGCGCTCGCCGCCACCGCGTCCGCGCCGTCCACCCGGGCGAAGTCCAGCGCGGCACCCCCGGACGGATCGGCGTTGCGGGGCTCGGCGTAGCGCACGACGCGCAGGCCGTCGTGGAACAGCACCACGGCAGCCCGGCCCACCTCGCCCGCGTACAGCAGTTGCGGCGGTCCCATCGGCGGCCCGCCGGGCGTCCCGGGCGTCGCCGTCGCGGCCACCGCCGGGCCGGGCCGCGCCCACGCGGCGAGGGCGCGGCCCAGCAGGCCGGTGTCCCCGGCCCGGTCGCCGCGTGTGGGCCAGACGGTGAAGTCCCTGCGCGTGGAGCCCCGCCAGAGCCCGCCGGGCACCCTGCGCACCTCGGCCGGGTCCAGGGCCTGCTGGGCGGCGTGGTTGCGTGAGTAGAGCGGGGCGGAAGAGGCGCCGGGTCCGCCCAGGCCGTCCCCCGGCATCAGCACGAGAGTCCCGCAGACCAGCAGGGCGCCGGCACCGGCCAGAAGGGCCCGTCCGCGCCGCCGGCGGCGGACCGGATCGGTCGGCCTGGCCTGCAGCGAGCACGGGTCGAACTCCGGTGAGGCCAGCAGGGCGTGGGGCGCCGTGAGCGAGTCGGCCTCCAGCAGCGCCGCCCGGGGGTCGTCGACACCCGCCGCTTCCAGAACCCGGCACACCTCGGCGTCGTCGAGCCCTTCGAGCCCCCGCAGCACATGCGCGGCCCGGCAGGGCCCCGACGTCTCGGCCAGGGCCTGCTCCAGAGCCAGCTCGTCCGCGCCGCAGGAGTGCGGGAACAGCCGCAGCCCCCATACCTGCGGCATCAGCGGCGGGAACTGCGCCCGCCGTGGCCGGCCGAACCGGAGCAACGGCAGCCCCGCCTCCAGCGCGGAACGCAGCACCCGGAGACGTACGTACGCGTACGCGCTCCCCGGATCTCCGCCCTGCCCGCCGGCCAGGGCCCGCTGGACCAGCCAGTGGGCCGACAGCACCCGCCGGTTACGGCCGAGCGAGGGGGCCAGCACGAGATACGCGAGCCGCACCAGCCGGGCGTAGTGCTCGGCCGGCGTGGCCTTGGCCCGCTCCCCGGCGGCCTGCTCGGCATACGGGCGGCCGGCGGACGGCGGTACTGCTCGCAGTGGGGGCATATTCAGCTGAACGAGCGAATGGTGCGATGGTCACTCCGGCGCGCGCGCTCCGGAGCGGGTTGTGCGGTTTCCCCCCGGAAGCCGGGGGCCCCGGGGCACGATGGCCGCATGGCGGAGCAGCGGGAGTGGCGACGACGGCGGGCCGGCCGGCTGTCCGTGGCCGTGCTGGCGGGGATCGGACTGCTCACCGCGTGCGGCGGGGGAGCGGACGGCGACGACAAGCCCGCCGTGCCGGCCACCGCGAGCGGGACCCTGGAGCAGCTCGCGTCGAAGGCGCACTGCGAGCCGGACGTGCAGACCGACGCCGAGGAGCTCAGGCAGGCCAACTGCACGACGGGGGAAGGGCGTTACGTGCTGGCGACCTTCGCCACCGACCGCGGCCAGCGAGAGTGGATCAACGAGGCCAACGACTACGGCGGCTCGTATCTGGTCGGGCGCAAGTGGGTCGCGGTCGGTGACGCGGACGTGGTCACGGCGCTGCGCGGCCGGCTCGGGGGGACGGTGGAGACCGCCTCGCCGCACCACTCGGGGAGCAGTGCGGGTGGGGGGAGCGAGGAAGGGCACTCCGGTCACCACGGGAGCTGACCGCGCAGGTTCGAGGGGCAGGGAGTCCGAGGGGTCAGCGGCACCTGCGCCCGCCGTTGACGCAGCTCACCACCTTCTTCATCAACGCGTCGTCGAAGACGTTGATGAAGTCGCCGTGATCGGTCACGGGTTTGTGCAGCTGCTCCGGGAAGGAGTCCACGGCGAAGCCCGGGCCCGGCGGGACGTCGTACACGATGCGCTGGACCAGCTGCGGGATGGCCCTGAAGCCGTCCGGGCACCGCCCGTCGTCCTGGGCGAACGCCACATGGGTGCGGTGGTTGGCGCTGTCGGTGTTCCGCCCGTCCCAGCAGCTCTGGAAGGCGAAGGACCGCACCACCTGGCTGCCCTCCGGACAGATCGGGTACTTGTCCTTCAGCTGCCTGTCCTCGAAACCGGTGCAGCTCCAGGACGCGTTGGCATTGGCGTCGCCGTTGGTGAAGGCCTTGGCGTCCCCGGTGATGATCCGCAGGAAGCGCGGCATGGCCGTGACCTTCCCGGCGGGGGAGCCGGTGAACTTCAGCGTGACCTGGGACGGGGTCTGGATCTCCCCGGTGTTCCGGTCCTTGCCGCCGCCGTCCGCCTCCACATCGTTCTCGTCCTGGCCGTTCTGCAGACGGAGCACGGGCCAGTAGTACGTGGACCGGTCGCCCTGGTTGCGGCAGGTGGTCTCTCCGGCGGCCAGGTCGTCGTCGCCGGCGAACGCGTCGGTGGCCTGATTGCCGACGTAGTCGTGCATGTGGTGGGCGCCGTTGCTCACGCCCGGGGCGGCGATGACGTTGTCCGGGTTGAACTTGCCGTTCTCGTTGCGGCCGCAGTCGGTGGTGAACGTACCCCGGGAGGCGCTCCTGCGGTCACGGGGGCGGTCGGTGCCGGGCTGGACGGACCGGATGTCGACGAAGTCGGACGCCTCGGGGCCGTTGCCCTCCTGGCCCTGTTCGCCGCCCTGGTCCTGGCCGTCACCCTGGCCCTGGCCTTCACTCCGGCCGCCCTCCTGCCCTTCTTCCTCGCCTCCCTGGTCGCCGTCCCCGCCCCCGCCGTCCCGGCCCTGCTCGTCGTCGGCGCGCAGGCTGCATCCCGCGAGTCCCTCCAGGCCCTGCGGCTGTTCGCCCCGGGCCCGCTCGACGGCGATCCGGATCCGTTCGAGGCTGGCCGCCCGCCTGCTCCTCAGCGGACCGAGCACCGCGTTCCCGGCGAGAGCCGGATCCCGGGCGATCCGCTCCCTGCGGTCCGCGAACTCCCGGTACGCGTCGGTGATCTGCGTATCCATGGCGGCCAGTTCGCGGTCGACCTCCGGCCGCGCCCCGTCCGGCACGTCGGGAAGGGCGATCCCCGCGTCGGGACAGTCGATGGTGGACATCTGGCGAGCCGTGTCCCGGGTCTGCGCCGGAGGCGGACCGGACCCGCCCTCTCCGGCGCTCGCGTAGACATTGACGGCGACCAGCCCACCTCCGCCCAGAGCCAGTGCGGCCGCGGCGGCCACGGCCCGGCCGGCGAGCGTCGAACGTTTCTTGCGCGATGTGCGTCCCATGGAACTCCTCCGCTTCGGTGCTTCGAGTCAGAAGCGTGACGTCCCATACGGACCGGCAGCCCCGCCCGTTCAGCACGCCGCGGAATTCGCACGGGCGGACTACACCGGCACGGCCTCCACCGGCGCTCCCGTCATCCGGTTGGCCAGCGTCGACATCGTGTAGGCGCCGATGCCGAGAACCACCTCCAGGGCGTTGCGCGAGGTGTGGCCCAGCGACAGGAAGTCCTGGAGGCGCTCGTCCCCGACCGCACCGGCCGTCTCCAGGACTGCGAGGGTGAACCGCCGTACGCCCTCCAGTCGTTCGTCCGGCAGAGGCTGCTCCTCGGAGGCCCGCAGCGCCGCGACGAGCTCCGGTGCCGCGCCGAGTGACCGCAGTCTCCCCGTGTGCATCTCCACGCAGATGTGGCAGTCGTTGCGGGTGGCCATCGTCATGACGACGACCTCGCGGGACAGCGGGTCCAGCGTGCTCGACTCGAAGGCCGCGCTCGCCTGGAGGAAGCCGTTGAGCGTCTCCGGCGACGTGGCGAGCCGGGCCACGGCGGACGGGACGCGGCCCCCCTGCTTGCCGGCCATGGCCTCCATGGTGCGGCGGGACGCCTGCGGCGCCGAGCCGATGGTGTGATCGGGGAAGTGCGTACCGGACATGGCGGTCCCCTCGCGGTAAACTCGACAACGTGATTGTCGAAAAAGTAAACCAGGTTGTCGAGATGTGCAATGGCTGAGGAGAGGAGCGGAGGAGGAGAGGCGGGATACGAGCTGCCCCTGCTGCTGTTCGCGGGCTTCCGGTCGATCATCGACACCCTGCACCGCGACCTGGCCGCCCACGGCCACCCGGACGTGCGTCCGGCATACGGCTTCGCGCTTCAGGCGGTGGGGCAGGAGGGTGCGAGCGCCAGTGAGATCGGCCGTCGGCTGGGAGTCTCCAAGCAGGCGGCGGGGAAGACGGTCGACAAGCTGGAGGGCCTCGGCTACGTGGAACGGGTCGACGATCCCGGCGACGGCCGGCGCAAACTGGTCAGGCTCACCGCCCGCGGCGTCGACATGCTGGTCAGATCCGCCGAGGGCTTCGACCGGCTCCGCGCGGAGTGGGCCCAGGTGCTCGGCGCGGAGCGGGTCGGGGCCCTGGAGGCGGACCTGCGGAGGATGGCACCCGCAGCCGCCTTCCGGCTGGACGCGGAGCGCTGGTTCGCCGGCTGAGGGGAGCCGGCCGTGCGGTCAGCCCCGGTCGAGGTAGGCCAGGACCGCGAGCACGCGCCGGTTGTCGTCGTCCGACACCGGCAGACCGAGCTTGCTGAAGATGTTCGAGGTGTGCTTGGCCACCGCCCGCTCCGTGACCACCAGCTGCGACGCGATCGCCACGTTGGAACGGCCCTGCGCCATCAGCTCCATGACCTCACGCTCCCGGGGCGTCAGGCCGCCCATCGGCTCGTCCGCCGAACGCCGCGACAGCAGCTGCGAGATGACCTGCGGGTCCATCGCCGTACCGCCGGCGGCGACCCGGCGTACCGCGTCGATGAACTGGTCGGCGTCGAACACCCGGTCCTTCAGCAGATAGCCGATACCGCCGTTGCCGTCGGCCAGAAGCTCCCGGGCGTACAGCTGCTCCACGTGCTGCGACAGGACGAGCACCGGAAGCCCGGGTGTGCGGCGGCGGGCGGCCAGCGCGCACTGGAGGCCCTCGTCCGTGTGGGACGGCGGGAGCCGGACGTCGACGACGGCGACGTCCGGCTCCAACTCGGCCAGGGCCTTGGTCAGTTCGGGCCCGGACTCGACTGCCGCCGCGATCTCGAAATCGTAGGCTTCCAGCATGCGCACGAGGCCGTCGCGGAGCAGGAAGAGATCTTCGGCTAGGACAACGCGCAAGGGATCTCCATGGTCACCATGGTGGGACCGCCCGCAGGACTGCTGACGGCCAGGACGCCGTCGAATGTACCCAGCCGGCGTTCGACTCCGCTCAGTCCCGAGCCCGTTCCGACGGTCGCACCGCCCTTGCCGTTGTCCGTGACGGAGATCCGCAGCATGCCCTCGGAGTGGTGCATGTCCACCCAGATGCGGTCGGCACCGGAGTGCTTCACCGCGTTCGTCAGGATCTCGCTCACCGCGAAGTACGCCGCCGACTCGACCGGTGCCTCGGCCCGGCCGCCGAGCTCCACGGTCACCTCCGACGCGATCGGCAGCCGCAGGGCCAGCGCCTTCACGGCGTCCCCGAGCCCGCGTTCGGCGAGCACCGGCGGGTGGATGCCCCGTACGAGATCGCGCAGCTCGGTCAGGGCCTCCGCGGAGGACGTGCGGGCCATCGCCAGCAGCTTCTTCGCCTCCACCGGGTCCTTCTCGACGAGCGCCTCGATGGTGCCGAGGTTCATGCCCATGGCGACCAGCCGCGCCTGCGCCCCGTCGTGCAGATCCCGCTCGATGCGCCGCAGTTCGGACGCCGCCGTGTCCACGGCCTCGTGCCGGGTTTCGGTGAGGCGCTCGATGCGCTGCGCGAGTTCCTCCTGAGTGGGCGACAGGACCGACCGGGCGAGCACGAAGTGCAGGCGCAGCAGGGGCTTGCTCGCGAACAGCCCGACATGGAAGATCACGACGCCGAGTGCCGCGGCGGCCAGGGCCGTCGTCTGGCTGTCCACCGGCACGAATCCGTACCAGTACGCGTCGTCCTCGAACACCCGCCACAGTCCCGCCGCCAGGACGAGCCCTTCCAGCGGCCAGACCAGCAGAGCGAAGGTGAGGACCAGCAGGACGTACCCCGCCGTCATGTCGATCAGCAGCCACCGCAGGTCCCGCCAGGTGGCGGGGTCCTTCAGCAGCAGAGTGGTGCGCTCGACCTGCCCGGTGAATCCGGAGCGCACATCCTTCGGGAACGGCCGGTAGGGGACCGGGATGCGGATGTCCGACCAGGTCGCCGCGAGCAGCCGGCGCTGGTTGGCGTGCTTGCGCACGGCTGCCATGACCCACGGCGTGGTGACCAGCCCCACCCCGAGCACGACGAAGGTGATCGAGAGGACCGACAGGACGAAGAGGGTGACCGAGCCCGCGATGCTCGCGAAGGAGAGGACGAACGCCCGCCCTCCGGTGAGCATCGCGGTCCGTACCCGGCTCTGTGCCGACTTCATGGTGGTGTCTCCCCTCGCCGGGCCCACATCGGATCCCGTTCGGCACCCAGTCTCGCCTCTACGCAAGGGGCACCGTCAGCCGTTCCGACCCCCGGCCGGGGTGTACCTGGCACCACCATCGGAACGGCGGGAGGCCCCGGGGAAGAACCCGGGGCCTTCTGTACGAGCGGTGTGCGATCAGGGCGTGTACTTGTAGCCCACGCGCCGCACGGTCTGGATCGACCGGCGGTGCTCGGCGCCCAGCTTGCGGCGCAGCCGGGCCACGTGGACGTCGACGGTGCGCCCGTCGCCCACATGCCCGTAACCCCAGACCGTCGTCACCAGCTGGTCCCGGGTGTGCACCCGGTGCGGGTGCGCCACCAGGTGTGCCAGCAGCTCGAACTCGAGGTACGTGAGATCGAGGGTGACGCCGTCCACGGCGGCGGTGCGCCGCGTCGAGTCGATCCGCACGGGGCCGCCGGCCGGGGCGTCGGTCACCGCCGGCTCCGGAACGAACTCCCGGTTCCGGGCGGAGGCCACGGCCCCGGCCAGAGCGGGCTGCTGGTCGGCGGGCACGAGCACCAGGTAGCCGACCATCGGCGGCCGGCCCGGCAGGGCCGGCAGCGTGTGCTGGGGTGCGGGCAGCCAGGTGGCGCCCGGCGGCAGGAAGCCGGCGACGTCCGAGAGCTCGACGACCTCGTCACGGTCGACGGCACGCAGCCGGTGGCGGTTGGGGGAGACGGTGTTGCGGGCGTTGGTGGCCGCAGCGGGCACCGCGGACGCCGCGGTGGCGGCGGAAGCGGTGGAGAAGGTACGGGTGTTCGCCATGAGGGTCAGCTCTTTCGCGCGAGGAGTCGTCCAGGACGTACGTCGTGCGCGCGGGCCGAAGGCCGGGGTGATCGGCTTTAGAGGGCCTGCGCGTTCCACGCGCGGCAACACACCCGGTCGAAGTCATGGTGCTGACGAGAGGGCCAGAACGGCTCGAGGTCGCTGCGACCCGACGCGGTGTGCTGGAAGCTGGCCATGTCCCCATTGAAGCAGAGATCGCGGCTGCGCAGGAGAGCCTCTCACCCGTCGATACGGGCCGCCGTGTCAGGTTCCTCACGCACCTCTCCCGCACCGGCCGGGCACGCCGAAGGGGCGCCCGCGAGCGGACGCCCCTTCGTGCCGAGCCGGTGACGGATCAGACCTGGCCGGCCTTCTCCAGCGCGGTGCAGCAGGTGTCGACGATCAGCCGCGTGACCACGTACGGGTCGACGTTGGCGTTCGGGCGACGGTCCTCGATGTAGCCCTTCTGGTCCTGCTCGACCTGCCACGGGATACGGACCGAGGCGCCGCGGTTGGAGACGCCGTAGCTGTACTCGTTCCACGGGGCGGTCTCGTGCAGGCCGGTCAGGCGGTCGTCGATGCCCGCGCCGTAGTGCTTGACGTGGTCCATCGGCTTCGAGCCCTCACCGAGCGACTCGGCCGCGGTGATGATCGCCTCGTAGCCCTCGCGCATCGCCTTCGTGGAGAAGTTGGTGTGCGCGCCCGCGCCGTTCCAGTCGCCCTTGACCGGCTTCGGGTCCAGGGTCGCGGAGACGTTGAAGTCCTCGGCGGTGCGGTAGAGCAGCCAGCGGGCGATCCACAGGTGGTCGGAGACCTCCAGCGGCGAGACCGGACCGACCTGGAACTCCCACTGGCCGGGCATGACCTCGGCGTTGATGCCGGAGATCGCGAGGCCCGCCTTCAGGCAGTTGTCCAGGTGCTTCTCGACGATCTCGCGGCCGAAGATCTCGTCGGAGCCCACACCGCAGTAGTAGCCGCCCTGCGCGGCCGGGAAGCCGCCCTCGGGGAAGCCGAGCGGACGGTGTCCGTCGAAGAAGGTGTACTCCTGCTCGATGCCGAAGATCGGCTCCTGGCCCGCGAACTGCTCGGCGACCGGACGCAGCGAGGCGCGGGTGTTGGACTCGTGCGGAGTCATGTCGATGTGGAAGACCTCGCACAGGACGAGGATGTCGTCACCGCCGCGGATCGGGTCCGGACACGCGAAGACCGGCTTCAGGACCCGGTCGGAGGCGTGGCCCTCGGCCTGGTTGGTGCTCGAACCGTCGAAGCCCCAGATGGGCAGATCCGCCACGGCCTTCGAAGGGCTTCCGGCCATGATCTTCGTCTTGGAACGAAGCTTGGCGGTCGGCTCGGTGCCGTCGATCCAGATGTACTCAGCCTTGAACGTCACGGACGCCATCCTTTGCGGGTGCTGCGGTCTATGGTGCGCAGCTTCGCAAAACGCGATTTCCCGACCGTTGCCCGAATGTGAACCCCGTGTTACCGAGGTTTCCCGGGGGTGTCGGACGGCAGGTCCCCGCCGCCCCGGGCCGTCTCACCCTGCGGCGCACTGGATACGTTCCGCGCCGGCGACCCGGCCCGGGCAGACTGGCGGCATGACCTCACACCCGGATTCCGCCGCGCCGCTGCGGGTCGGCCTCGTGGGGGCGGGCCCCTGGGCGCGACTCACCCACGCCCCCGCCCTCGCCGCCCACCCCGCACCGTGCTGAGCGGCGTATGGGGGCGCCGCCCCGAAGCGGCGGACGCGCTCGCCGCAGCCCACGGCACCGAGGCGTACACCGGCGAGGAGGGCATCGACGCGCTCCTGGCCGCGAGTGACGCGGTGGCGTTCGCCGTGCCGCCCGACGTCCAGGCCCCCCTGGCCGCGCGCGCCGCCGAGGCGGGATGCCACCTCCTGCTGGACAAGCCGGTCGCCACCACCGTGGCGGGCGCGCGTGAGGTCGCCGACGCCGCCGAGCGGGCCCGGGTCGCCTCCGTGGTCTTCTGCACGCTGCGGTTCGCCGAGGGCACGGCCGGGTGGATCGCCGAGCAGGCCGCGGCGGGCGGCTGGTTCACGGCACGCGCCCTGTGGATGGGCGCGCTGTTCGCCCCGGGTGCGAGCAGCGAGTTCGGCGCCTCGCCCTGGCGCCGCGAGAAGGGCGGCCTCTGGGACGTGGGCCCGCACGCGCTCTCGGTCCTGATCCCGGTCCTGGGTGATGTGACGGAGGTGGTCGCGGCCCGTGGCCCGGCGGACGCCACCCATCTGCTGCTGCGCCACACCTCCGGCGCGTCGAGCACGGTGACGCTCGCCCTGGGCGCACCGGAGCGCGCGGCCGGGACCGAGGTCGAATTCCGGGGCGAGCGGGGCGTGTCCGCCCTGCCGACGGCAGGCGGCGACGCGCTCGGCGCGTTCAGGGCGGCCGTGGACGCGCTGGCCGACGCGGCGCGTACGGGGGTGGCGCACTCCTGCGACGTACGGTTCGGGCTGCGTCTCACCGAGGTGCTCGCGCAGGCGGAGAAGGCTGTGGGGCGGGCCTGATCCGCTCGTCACGTCCCAGGAGCAGGCCCGGACGGCCGGTTACGGTGCCGACGTTCGGACCACGCGGAAAAGGCGAGCCGCCGGCGCCGGGCCGATTACCGCAAGCGCCGCGTGGCACTGCAGAAGCAAGCCGAACGGCGCGAATCTCAGGGCCGCTCGGCCAGCGCCATGTGAGCCTCCTGGAGGAAGCGCCGGACGGCTGCGGCCTCCCGGCCGTCGAAGGTACGCAGCAGGTCGGCCATCCGGGCCAGGGGAGGCCCGAAGAACTCCTGCCCCCGCTCGACCGCCCGCGCGTCGACCGCGAGCAGCACCCGGCGGCGGTCCCGGGCGTCCCGGGTGCGGGTGATGTGGCCGAGGCGCTCCAGCCGGTCGATGAGCGCGCTGGTCCCGGCGGAGTTGAGCCCCAGCTGGGCCCCGAGCCATCCTGCGGTCGCGGATGTCCCCGAGCGGTCCGCGTCGAGCAGACAGATCAAGGCGCGTACGTCGGTGGGGTGCATCCCGTTCCGGGTGGCGAACTCCGCCTGCCGCAGGCCGAATTCGACCGACACCCGGCGCAGCAGATGGACTGTGGCCATCTCCGGCCCGTCTTCAGCGGTCATTCCCCTATTTTATCTCGCTCAGCGAGATAAAATAGGGGAACAGGAGGCATTCATGACGCACGCTCCCCGCCCCGCCCCGCCGGCCTTCCTCGCCGCGTACGACGAAGTCCTGGCCGCCGACTGGCCCGCCGGGACGTCCTCGTCCCTGGTCCCGACCCCGTACGGCGCGACGCACGTCAACAGCTGCGGGCCCGAGGGCGCACCGCCCCTGGTCCTGCTGCCCGGAGGCGGCGCCACCTCCACCGTGTGGTCCGTCCAGGCGGCCCACCTCGGACGCACTCACCGCGTCCACGCGGTCGATCTCGTCGGCGAGCCGGGCCGCAGCACGCCGGGGGAGCGCCCGCTCCGCTCGGCGGCCGATCTGGCGGCGTGGCTCGACGCCCTGCTGGACGGTCTCGGCGCGGAATCCGCCGCGCTCTGCGGCCACTCGTACGGCGGCTGGATCGCCCTGCGGTACGCCCTGCACGCGCCCCGGCGCGTGAGCCGGCTCGTCCTGGTGGACCCGACCCAGTGCTTCGCCGGCTTCCGCCCCGGCTATCTGCTGCACGCTCTGCCGATGCTGCTCCGCCCCACGGTCCGCCGCACCCGCGCGTTCCTGGCCTGGGAGACGGGAGGCGCGCCCCTGAGCTCCGCCTGGACGCGGCTGCGGGACGAGGCGGTGGGCTTTCCCTCCGGCCGTCCGGTCACCGGACCGAAGCCCTCGCCCGAGGAGCTGCGGGGCCTGGAGGTGGAGACGCTCGTCGTGCTCGCCGAGGACAGCCGCGCCCACGACGCGGGACGCGTCGCCGCGGCCGCCGGCCGGCTGCTCCCGCACGCCGGCACGGTGGTGACGGTCGGGGGAGCCACCCACCACTCCATGCCGCTGGGTGCCCCCGGGGCGGCCGGGATCAGCCGCCACATCGAGGTCTTCCTCAGCGCCCCAGCGCGTCCCGTACCGCCTCGTCCGTCCGCGCCACCACGGCCGAACCGTCCTGCGCGGTGATGATCGGACGCTGGATCAGCTTCGGGTGTCCGGCCAGCGCCGCGATCCACCGCTCGCGCGAACCGGCGTCCCTCGGCCACTCCTTGACCCCGAGCTCCTTCGCCTCCGCCTCCTGGGTCCGGGTGATGTCCCACGGCTCCAGACCGAGACGGTCGAGCACGGCGCGGATCTCCGCAGGCGAGGGTACGTCCTCCAGGTAGCGGCGGACCGTGTAATCGGCGCCCTCCGCGTCGAGCAGGCTCACCGCGCTGCGGCATTTGGAACAGGCCGGATTGATCCAGATCTCCATGGGGCCAAGGGTACGGGAGGGATCCCCGAAAACGCCTCTGGCCAGGGGCGATTGTCAGTGGTGGGCAGTAAAATGGGGGTAGTTCGTGAGGGTTCCACCACCGTGCCAGGAGGTTGCCGATGGCCGTTGCCACAGTCACGACCCAGCCGCTCCACAAGCCGCTGCGGAAGAAGCCGCTCCCCGCGGGCCGGCCCCGCGAGTGGTATGTCTCCCACAACCGCCGCCTGAAGGCCATGCGCCTGGCGATAGCCCTGCTCGACACCGGGGTGTACCAGCCGTCGAGCGCCGACAACGCCCGCATCCGCGCGACCGCGGACCGTCTTGCCATCCACCCGCCGTCCGACACCACCTGCCGCATGGTCCGTGCCCTGATCCGCTACGGCCGCTGACCCGGCCCGCCTGTGCCCCCAAAGAGGCCGGGGGCACAGGCGCCGGTTCGATGTCATGCGGGACGGGTGCGGTGACGCAAAAAAGCCCCGGCGCTCGCTGCCGGGGCTTTCTGCTGTGCTCTGAGCGTCAGGGGGCAGCGCGGAGGGCCGCTTCCTCTGCGGCGTCCGCCTTCGGATCCGGCCTGGCGATGTCGAACGTCAGGCGCTCGCTCGCAGGTCGGCGCCACCCCGCGGGCGGTCCGACGGTGACGCGCACGGATAGGTCCAACACCATCTGACGTCGCTCCTCGCTGGTGGAGGATGCCCAGTCGTCGGCCCACGTGGTGTCCAGCTCGATCACCTCTTCCCGCGCAGGGACGAACGGTGTCTTCTCCAGCTCTGCAAGCCGGTCTCCAGTGCCGTTCATCTGCTCCGCGATGACGTCGGCCGCAGCGCCACGCAGGGAGGCCATACGGGAGCCAAGCTCACGCAGGTTGTCCCGCAGTTCTTCGATCTCCGGTCGGTTGTCGACGCCGGCGATGCGCACTGCCTGTGTGCGGCGGAAGCGTCCGAAGTGCTTAAGGAACTCCTCCTCCACCCAAGACAGAGTCTCGTCACGGTCGACGGTGGGCTTGGGAACTCCTTCGACCTCGACTGACCCCGGACCCCCGGTCGCGGCCGGAAAGGGCCTCTGGCCACCGCACACGCTCTCCGGAAGTGTGACGTGTCACAGACAACACAGCGGGGCTGTGGGAACTTCAACTCTGTTACTCGTCAGTTGTGTTACCGACGTGCGCGTGGAGAGGGTCGCAATGAGCACTCTGCAAGCCATCACGCTCGACCAGGTGGTCGACACGGACCACTACCCCTTGTCGGAACCCGGGAGTCCACAGGCCCGCGCCGTGGTGGCACGGGCGAGGCGCGAACTGGCCGAAGGCGGCTGCACCGTACTGCCTGACTTCGTCCGCCCTCCGCTCCAGGAGGTCCTGCGACAGGAGTGCGCGGCCCTCGCCCCGCACGCGTACTTCGACGTCGAGACGGTCAACGTCTACAACATCGACGTGGACGAGGACCTGCCCGAGCACCATCCCGGCCGCCGCACCTTCGAGCGCGGCAACGCGTTCGTCGCCCGCGACCACATTCCCGGGGGGTCCCTCATCGGCCGCCTCTACGCCCACGAGGCGTTCCAGCGCTTCGTCGCCGACTGCTTCGGACTGCCCCGCCTTCACGAACTCGCCGACCCGCTCTCCGGGCTGGTGCTCAACGTCGTACGGCCGGGCATGGAGCACCCCTGGCACTTCGACACCAACGAGTACACGGTCAGCATGCTGACCCAGGAGGCGCAGGAGGGCGGATCGTTCGAGTACTGCCCGAACATCAGGTCCGCCGACGACGAGCGCTTCGACGACGTCCGGGACGTTCTGGACGGCAAGGGCGCGCCGGAGCGCCTGCCCCTGCGCCCGGGCGACCTCCAGCTGTTCAAGGGCCGCTACTCGCTGCACCGGGTCAGCCCCGTCCGGGGCGGCCTCGCGCGCCACAGCGCGATCTTCGCCTACAGCGAGCGCCCCGGCGTCATCGGGAGCGTGTCGCGCACCCGGCAGCTCTTCGGCCGCGTACTGCCCGAACACCTGGCGGCGGAAGGCCGGGCCGTACGGGGTGACCAGCTCCTGGACTAGCCCAGGCGAACGGTTCAGGCACTGCCACGCGCCCCACCGAGGAGAACCCCTTGCGTCTCGACGCGTCCGGAAAAGTCTCGCTGGACCACATCTACACCGCGCCCGACCCCCGCACGTACTTCCAGGTGCTCCGCCCGCTCGGCTACTGCGTGCCCCAACTGGCCAAGCCCTACTTCGACAAGCTCGTCAAGGAGTACCGGGAGACGGAACAGGTCGCCGTCCCCCGCGTGCTGGACATCGGCTGCTCGTACGGGATCAACGCCGCCCTGCTCAAGTACGACGCCACGATGGACGAGCTGTACGCGCGCTACGACGGCAGCGGCCCCGGCACCCGCGCCGGGCTGCTGGAGCGCGACCGCGACCTCTCCCGCTCCCGAAGCCCCGCGCGGGCCCTGCGCTTCACCGGCCTGGACGCCTCCGCCGGCGCACTGGCCTACGCCCACGAGGCCGGATTCCTCGACGACATCGTCAACGCCGACCTCGAGGCGGGGGACCCCACCCCCGAGCAGCGCGACCTGCTCGCCGGGACGGACCTGGTGATCTCGACGGGCTGCATCGGCTACGTCACCGAGCGCACCCTCAGCCGTGTCGTCGACGCGCAGGACGGCCGCCTCCCCTGGATGGCGCACTTCGTGCTGCGGATGTTCCCCTTCGCCCCCGTCGAGAAGGCCCTGGAGGAGCTGGGTTACCGGACGACCCGGGTCGACGGGGTCTTCAAGCAGCGGCGGTTCGCGGGCCCGCAGGAGCGGCAGGGCGTCCTGGACAGTCTCGCCGCGGCCGATGTGGACGCGAGCGGGCTGGAGGAGGAAGGCTGGCTCTACGCTCAGCTCCATCTCTCCAGGCCGCAGCACCGGTAGACCCCACCATCCCCACTCACCGAGAAGAGAGCCGCATTGAACGTCAGTCAGGAAGCAGCAGCCGGCGCGACCTTCGCCCGTGAAGGAAGCCTTCCGCGCGTGCCGCTGCCCACGCTCGAGGCGAGCTGCGAGAGGTTCCTCGCCTGGTGCGCCCCACTGCTGACCGCCGAGGAGCGGGCCGCGACGGAGGCCGAGGTCGCCGCCTTCCTGCGGCCCGGCGGCCCCGGCCGGACGCTGCACGCGGCGCTGGAGGAGTACGACGCCACGGAGGGTGTGCACAGCTGGCTCGACACCTTCTGGCCGTACCGCTACCTCGGCCGCCGCGACCGGATCGCGCTCAACGCCAACTTCTTCTTCCTCTTCCAGGACACCGGGCAGGGGCAGCTCGACCGGGCGGCCGGGCTCGTCGCGGGGGCGCTGCACTACAAGCGGCGGCTCGACGAGGGGCTGATCGCGCCGGTGGAGCAGCGCGGCGTTCCCCAGTCGATGGTGCAGAACACGTACCTCTTCTCCACGACCCGCATCCCCGGGGTGCCGCTGGACACGGTGCGCGCCCCGTACAGCGAGCAGGCGCCCGGGCCGTCCACGGCCCGGCACATCGTCGTGTTCTTCCGGGGCACCATGTTCCGGCTGGACGTGCTCGGCCCCGACGGCGTGCCGCACAGCCTCGACGAGATCGAGGCCGGGCTGCGCGCCGTCACCAAGGCCGACGTCCACACGCCCGAGGAGGACCGGGCCGGGCACCTCACCACCATGGCGCGCGCCGAGTGGGCGGCCACCCGCGCGGCCCTCGTCGACGGCCACCCCGGCAACGCCCGCACGCTCGACGACATCGAGACCGCGCTCTTCTGCGTCTGCCTGGAGGACTTCGCACCCCAGGACACCCAGGCCGCCTGCGACGAACTGCTCCACGGGGACCGGGGCAACCGCTGGTTCGACAAGGCCGTCTCCTTCGTCGTCTACGCGGACGGCCGGGCAGGCATCAACGTCGAGCACTGCGAGCTGGACGGGACGACCATCCTCAGCTTCACCGACGCCCTGCTCGGCACCCCGCCGGACGAGCACTCGCGCCTCTCCGGGGCGCGCCCCCAGGGCGAGCCGGCCCCGCGCCCGCTGACCTTCGAACTGGACGCGTCCCAGCGGGCGCAGGTGCGCACCGCGGCCGAGGAGTTCGCCGCGTACGGCGACGCCACCGCCACCCGCACCGTGTCGTTCGAGGACTTCGGCAGTACGGCGGCCAAGGCGCTCGGAGTGTCCCCGGACGCCTTCGTCCAGGTCGCGTACCAACTGGCCCACCAGCGCGCCAAGGGCCACCTGGGAGCCACGTACGAGTCGATCGCCACCCGGCAGTACCGCCACGGCCGCACCGAGGCGATGCGCGTGGTCACCCCCGAGATGCGCGCCTTCGTCGCGGCGATGGACGACCCGACGGCCGACCGGGACACCCGCCGCGCCGCATTCCGGGCCGCCGCCGGGGCCCATGTGGCGCGGGCGAAGGAGTGCCAGGCGGGCGAGGCCCCCGAGCAGCACCTCTGGGAGCTCGAACTGATCCAGCGCCGCCGCGGCGGCGAACTCGGCGTGGACGAACAGCCCGCGCTGTACCGCTCCCCGGGCTGGCTCACCATGCGCGACGATTACCTGAGCACGAGCTCGGCGCCGTCGGAGAACATCCAGTACTTCGGCTTCGGCTCCACGAGCAGCCGCTGCATCGGCGTCGCCTACGTCCTGCTGCCGGACCGCTTCAACCTCTACCTGAGCACCCCGCAGGCGGTGGCCGGCCAGATGCACGCCTTCGGTGACCACCTCCGCGAGGCGGTCACCGAACTGCGCGGGCTCCTCGCGGACTGACCTGAGTCGCCGGGGGACGGGGCGGGCCGGGAGAGCACACTCCTGGCCCGCTCATGCCGTGGCGGTGGGGGCGGTTTCCTCGATCAGACCCCTCGGCCGCCGGGGCCCTTCCGGCATGACGACGAGCGAGGGCCGCCACCCCGACCAGGGGGTGGCGGCCCTCGCTCATGTTCCTGCGAACCGCTGCGTGTCTAGAGGTCGAAGTACAGCTCGAACTCGTGCGGGTGCGGGCGCAGCTGGATCGGGGCGATCTCGTGCGTGCGCTTGTAGTCGATCCACGTCTCGATCAGGTCGGGCGTGAAGACGCCGCCGGCCTGGAGGTACTCGTGGTCGGCCTCGAGCGCGTCGAGGACCGCCGGGAGGGACGTCGGGACCTGCTGGACGCCCGCGTGCTCCTCGGGGGCCAGCTCGTAGAGGTCCTTGTCGATCGGCTCCGGGGGCTCGATCTTGTTCTTGACGCCGTCCAGGCCGGCCATCAGCAGGGCCGAGAACGCCAGGTACGGGTTCGAGGACGGGTCGGGGGCGCGGAACTCGACGCGCTTCGCCTTCGGGTTGGAGCCCGTGATCGGGATGCGCATCGCGGCGGAGCGGTTGCGCTGCGAGTACACCATGTTGACCGGCGCCTCGAAGCCCGGGACCAGACGGTGGTAGGAGTTCACCGTCGGGTTGGTGAAGGCCAGCAGCGACGGGGCGTGCTTCAGGATGCCGCCGATGTAGTAGCGCGCCATGTCCGAGAGGCCCGCGTAGCCCTGCTCGTCGTAGAAGAGCGGGGAGCCGCCGGACCACAGGGACTGGTGGACGTGCATGCCCGAGCCGTTGTCACCGAAGATCGGCTTCGGCATGAAGGTCGCGGTCTTGCCGTTGCGCCAGGCGACGTTCTTCACGATGTACTTGAAGAGCATCAGGTCGTCGGCCGCGGCGAGCAGCGTGTTGAACTTGTAGTTGATCTCGGCCTGGCCGGCGGTGCCGACCTCGTGGTGCTGGCGCTCGACCTGGAGGCCGTTCTTGTCCAGCTCCATGGAGATCTCGGCGCGCAGGTCGGCGAAGTGGTCGACCGGCGGCGTCGGGAAGTAGCCGCCCTTGTAGCGGACCTTGTAACCGCGGTTGTTCTCGACCGCACCGGTGTTCCAGGCGCCGGCCTCGGAGTCGATGTGGTAGAAGCTCTCGTTCGCCGACGTCTGGAAGCGGACGTTGTCGAAGACGTAGAACTCCGCCTCGGGGCCGAAGTACGCGGTGTCCGCGATGCCGGTCGAGGCGAGGTAGGCCTCGGCCTTCTTGGCCACGTTCCGCGGGTCACGGCTGTACTGCTCGCCGGTGATCGGGTCGTGGATGAAGAAGTTGACGTTCACCGTCTTGTCGCGGCGGAACGGGTCGACACGGGCCGTGGACAGGTCCGCACGGAGCGCCATGTCCGACTCGTGGATGGCCTGGAAGCCGCGGATCGACGAGCCGTCGAAGGCCAGTTCCTCGGCCGGGTCGAAGGACGCCGCCGGGATCGTGAAGTGCTGCATCACACCCGGCAGGTCGCAGAACCGGACGTCGACGAACTTGACGTCGTTGTCGGCGATGTACTTCTGGACTTCGTCGGCGTTCTGGAACATCCAACTCCTCCTACTCCCGACCCGGGAAAGGGCGGGGTTGCAGCTCGTTTGTGTGGCCAGTGCGGTGGCACACGCTGGACCCGACCATAGGCAGACGGGATTTCTCCAGCATGACCCATTTGTTTCGCACAAGTTAACCAGGGCGGCCGTGGGTGGCACCTCGATGACGTGTTCGGTGCCCCGCCCGGCCGGGTACAAACGCGGGCGCAGTACCGTGGTCGGGTGGACAACAGGCAAGCAATCGGATCGTGGCTCTCGGGGCCGCGCGCGGCGGCCGAGGAGATGGGCGCCGACTTCGGTTACCGGGGCGAGCGCCTCGGTCTGCCCCAGGGAGGCCCGGGGTCCATCGCCCCGCTGGGCCGCCGTTTCGGGGCCCTCTTCATCGACTGGGCCTTGTGCATGGTGATCGCATACGGCCTGCTCGCTCGTGGTGACCAGCAGTCTGCCGGGAACTGGGCGCTCGGCGTCTTCCTCGTCATGAGTTTCCTGACGGTCGGAACCGTCGGTTCCACCCCGGGCAAGCGGATTCTGGGCCTGCGGGTCATCGCCGAGGACGGCGGACGGCTCGGCGTCGTGCGGGTCGTCGTGCGGAGCGTGCTGCTCCTCCTGGTGATCCCGGCCATCGTCTGGGACCGCGACAGCCGCGGCCTCCACGACCGGCTGGCCCGCGCCGTCCAGGTCCGCATCTGAGACGCCCGTATCCGGGTACGTACGAAGAAGACACGTACGAAGAAGACACGTACGAAGAAGAGCGGCCCCGGACGCGTACATCGTCCGGGGCCGCTCTCCTGCGTACGTGCTCGGTCAGCGCATCTTTCCGCCGCGCGGCATCCGCATGCCCTTCGGCATCGGGCCCTTGGGCAGCGGCATGTTGCTCATCAGGTCGCCCATCGCCCGAAGCCGGTCGTTGGCGGCGGTCACCTGCGGGCCGGTCAGGACCCGCGGAAGCTTCAGCATCGTGGTGCGCACCTTCTTCAGCGGCACCTGGCCCTCGCCGTCGCCGACGATGATGTCGTGCACCGGCACGTCCACGACGATGCGAGCCATCCGCTTCTTCTCGGCCGCCAGCAGGCTCTTCACCCGGTTCGGGTTGCCCTCCGCCACCAGGACGATGCCGGCCTTGCCGACCGCCCGGTGGACGACGTCCTGGCTGCGGTTCATCGCGACGGCCGGGGTCGTCGTCCAGCCACGGCCGACCCGGTCCAGCACCGCCGCGGCAGCGCCGGGCTGTCCCTCCATCTGGCCGAAGGCCGCGCGCTCGGCACGCCGTCCGAAGATGATCGCCATCGCGAGGAAGGCCAGGACGAAGCCCAGGATGCCCGCGTAGACCGGGTGACCGATCAGGAAACCGATGGCGAGGAGGACACCGAAGGTGACGATTCCCACACCCGCGACGACAAGACCCACCTTGGGGTCCGACCGCCTGGTCATCTTGTAGGTCAGGGCGATCTGCTTGAGCCGCCCCGCGTTCTCGGCGCTGTCCGCGCCGTCAGTGTTTGCCTTCCTCGCCATGTACGGAAGTTTACGTGGCGCGGGAGTGACCTAGGAACGGTGGTCGGCCACAGCCTTCAGCACATGCTCCACCTCGACCCGGTCCTGTGCCCTGCGGCGGTCCTCGAGGACGGCCGTCCAGGCGTTGCGGCGGGCGGTGCGCTGGCCGCTGCTCATCAGCAGCGACTCGACGGCGCGGAGTGCGGTGGTGACGGTCGGGATGGCGTTGGCTCGTACCGGTGCGGCGTGCATCGTGGGTGTTCCCCCTCGGAGCGGATGCGCGCGCCCGGCGCGCACTGGGTAGCGGGAAGCAATGACGACGGCGGCTGCGGAGCCACCGCGTATGTACCTAGGGTCACTGCTCGGTGTTACCAGTGCATGACCGGTCGGTCAAACACCAATGAAACTCTGATTTCGGCGCCGCGCACGCCGACGCGGCCCATACGGGCCCCTCACCTGCGGGGGACGTACGGGCCGCGTCGTCGCGGGCATTACCGCTCAGTAGCTTCTTGTGCGCCGATTCACACGGCCGGTGCGGTCGCGGCGGTCGCACCGCGCCGCTCCATCGCCTGCTGGAAGAGGCGTCCCGCGCGGTACGAGGAGCGCACCAGCGGCCCGGACATGACGCCCGAGTAACCGATCGCGTCGGCCTCGTCCTTCAGCTCCACGAACTCGTGCGGCTTCACCCAGCGCTCGACCGGATGGTGCCGCGCGGAGGGCCGGAGGTACTGCGTAATCGTGATGAGCTCGCAACCCGCGTCGTGCAGGTCCTGGAGCGCCTCGCTGACTTCCTCGCGGGTCTCGCCCATGCCGAGGATCAGGTTGGACTTCGTCACCAGGCCGGCCTCGCGGGCCCGCGTGATGACGTCCAGGGAGCGCTCGTAACGGAAGCCGGGCCGGATCCGCTTGAAGATCCGCGGCACCGTCTCGACGTTGTGCGCGAGCACCTGCGGGCGCGAGGAGAAGACCTCGGCGAGCTGCGCGGGCTCCGCGTTGAAGTCGGGGATGAGCAGCTCCACCTTCGTGGCGCCGCCCTCCCGTCCCGCGGTCTGGGCATGGATCTGGCGCACGGTCTCCGCGTACAGCCACGCGCCGCCGTCCTCCAGGTCGTCGCGTGCGACGCCGGTGATCGTGGCGTAGTTCAGGTCCATCGTCACGACGGACTCGCCCACGCGGCGGGGCTCGTCACGGTCCAGCGCCTGCGGCTTCCCCGTGTCGATCTGGCAGAAGTCGCAGCGCCGGGTGCACTGGTCGCCGCCGATGAGGAACGTCGCCTCGCGGTCTTCCCAGCACTCGTAGATGTTCGGACAGCCGGCCTCCTGGCACACGGTGTGCAGACCCTCGCCCTTCACGAGCGCCTGCATCTTCGTGTACTCGGGGCCCATCTTCGCCCGGGTTTTGATCCACTCGGGCTTGCGCTCGATGGGGGTCTGGCTGTTTCGGACCTCCAGGCGCAGCATCTTGCGCCCGTCGGGTGCGACACCGGACACTCCGGCACCCCTTTGCTTTCGCTGCATTGGATTCTTCGGCGAACACCAGGGTACGCCCGTGGTTAGAACGGCCTTGCGTCTGGCCAACCTGTGGCCGACGGGGCCTATTCCCTACGCCGAGGCGGCCGGTTCCTTCGGCGCGAGGACGCGGGGCGCGAGCTCCGCGTTCTCCAGGACGTCCCGCAGGTGCCTCTCGGCGACCGGGAGGACGTGGTCGATCGTGATCTCGCGGCCGAGTTCGTACGAGAGCGAGGTCACGCCCGCGTCCCGGATCCCGCACGGCACGATCCGGTCGAACGAGGTGTTGTCCGGGTTCACGTTCAGGGAGAAGCCGTGCATGGTGACGCCCTTGGCGACCCGGATGCCGATCGCGGCCAGCTTGCGGTCCTCGCGGCGCTGCCCGGCGTTCGAGGGCGCGTACTCGGGGCCGTTCAGCCGGGGGTCGAACTCCTCGTCGTGCAACCGGGGGTCGAAGTCGAGGGAGAGCCCGCCGAGCGAGGGGCGGTCCTCGACCGGGTCGCCGAGGACCCAGACACCGCTGCGGCCCTCGACCCGGCTGGTCTCCACGCCGAACTCGGCGGCCGTGCGGATCAGGGCGTCCTCCAGGCGGCGGACGTGCGCCACCACGTCCACCGGGCGGGGGAGCTTGAGGATCGGGTAGCCGATGAGCTGTCCCGGGCCGTGCCAGGTGATCTTCCCGCCGCGGTCGACATCGATGACCGGGGTGCCGTCGAGCGGGCGCTCGCTCTCCGTCGTGCGCCGTCCCGCCGTGTAGACGGACGGGTGCTCGAGGAGCAGGCAGGTGTCGGGGACGGTGTCCTCGAACCTGGCGGCGTGCACCTCGCGCTGCTTCTGCCAGGCCTCCTGGTAGTCGACCCGCTCCTCGCCGAATCCCAGACGGACGAACCGCAGCTCACTCACTCGGGTGCCTCCCTGCTCGCGGTGCCGGAGGGCCGGGGGTGTCCCCGGGTCACGGCACCATCCGTGTGCGCCCTGAGCAACTGTACGACCGCTCCCGAACACGGGGTCCGGCAGGTTCCGGACGGGGCGCTTCCCGTCAGCGATCCATTAATCCTCACACGATCGGATGAACGTGGAGCGAAGGCCGTTGGCGCCGCCGCCTGGGCAGTTAAGTTCGCGCCGTTCCATAACGGGCTCGCCCGCTCCCAATCGTGGGGGAGCCCGTAAGGGCTGCCCGCCCGGCGCCGAAGGCAGGAGACCTTACAGCTGATGTCGGAACGACCTCCGCAGCGCACCCCGAACCGGCGGCTCGCTGCCCTCATCGCGGAGGCCGGGTTCTCCCATGCGGGCCTGGCCCGCCGGGTGGACCAGCTCGGCCTCGAACACGGGCTCGACCTGCGATACGACAAGACCTCGGTGACCCGCTGGCTGCGCGGTCAGCAGCCCCGGGGCACCACCCCCGCGCTGATCGCCGAGGTCTTCACCAGACGGCTCGGACGCCGGCTCTCCGCGCAGGACCTGGGCCTGGACGCGTGTGCGCCCGTCTATGCCGGTCTGGAGTTCGCGGCCACGCCCGCCGAGGCCGTCGACATCGTCAGCGGGCTGTGGCGCAAGGACTCGGGCAGCCATGCGGAGCTGCGCAGGATCGCGTTCACCCCCGCCGGACTGGTCGTCCCCAGCAGGGACTGGCTGATCGGGCGGGCCGACGAATGGGTCGGCCGGGGCGAATCCCAGGAACGCGCGAACGGCGCCACCGGCCTGCCGGCCCCCCGTACGCCCGCCGAGGGCCACGGGAACCGGCCCCCGCACGGGCTCCCGCAGTCCCACGGAGCCGGCGCCCCCGGTCCGGTCTACGGGGCGGGCGCCAACAGCACCCGGGCCGGCGCCGGCCGTGACCCCGTCCCCTCCCGCCCGGCGGCTCCCATGGCACCGCTCCTGGGCGTCCCGCGCCAGCGGCAGTCCGAGCGCGGGGGCGGCCAGCGGGTCGGCAGCGGTGACGTCGCCGCCCTGCGCTCGGTGGGCGAGCTCTTCCGCACGCTGGACAACGCCTACGGCGGTGGCCACGCCAGGCAGGCCCTCGTCCGGTACCTGGAGCACGAGGCCGAGCCCATGCTCCGCGGGAGCTACGGCGAGACGCTGGGCCGCCGGCTGTTCTCCGCCGCGGCCGATCTGACCCGGCTCGCGGGATGGACCTCGTACGACATCGCGGCGCACGGCCTCGCCCAGCGCTACTTCGTCCAGGCGTTGCGGCTCGCCCAGGCCGCCGGGGACCGGGCGTACGGCGCCTACGTCCTGATCACGATGAGCCGGCAGGCGGTCTATCTCGGGCACGGCAGGGAAGCCATCCAGCTCGCACGGGTCGCCCAGCAGGGCATCGGTTCCTCCGCTCCGCCCGTCGTCATGGCCCTGCTGCACGCGGTCGAGGCGCGCGGGCACGGCGTCCTCGGGGAGACCAGGCCCTGCGTCGCCGCGCTCGTACGGGCGGAACGCGCGCTGGGGATCTCCCGGCCCGGGGACGACGTGCCGCACTGGGCCCGCTACTTCGACGAGGCCCAGCTCGCCGACGAGTTCGGCCACTGCCACCGCGATCTGCAGCAGTACCGCGTCTCCGCCCAGCACGCCGAGCGGTCGCTCCAGCTGCGCGCGCCGGCGTACGCCCGGAGCCGGTTGTTCTGCCGGGTGGTGCTCGCCTCCGCGCGGCTCGGGCTCGGAGAGCTGGACCAGGCGTGCCTGCTGGGCGCCGAGGCGGCCCAGCAGGCCGCGGAGATGCGGTCGGTGCGCGCGACGGAGTACGTACGGGACTTCGAGCGCCGCCTGGAGCCGTACCGCGACGCCGTCGCCGTACGGGGATACCGCGACCGGGTCGCGGCGCTGGGCTGACCGACGGCCTACGCGGCGGCGGGCAGCACCGTCCCGTCCGCCCCCTGCCGGCGCACCCCCAGGTCCGCGAGGATCGCCGAGGCGGCGCGCCTGCCGGAGCGCAGCGCGCCCTGGACCGTGCTGGTGTCGCGGTGGTCGCCGCAGACGTACAGCCCGGCGAGCAGCCGGACCGGGCGGCGCGGGTCGTGCGGCGGCGGCATGGCGGGGACCGCCTCCGGGTCGTGATGGGCGGCCAGCAGTTCCCAGTCGTCGGTGGGCGTGCCGTACAGCGAGGCCAGATGCGCGCGCACCTCGCCGTCGAGGTCCCGCGGCGGAGGGCCGAGCACCGTGGACGTGATCAGGGCCCGGCCGCGCGGGGCGCGCGAGGGGTCGACCTCGCTCATCACGGCGGTGTGCGCGACCGGACCCGAGCGGTCCGCGTCCAGCAGCAGACGGCCCCCGGTCGCCGGTGCCTCCCCGGTGGTGTGGTGCAGCACGGTCACCGGGTGGAAGGCGGGCGTCCGCAGCCCCGGCAGCAGTTCGGCGGCCGCCCCCGCGCCGGTGGCCAGCAGGAGTGACCGGCAGCCGAGCTCGCCGTGCTCCTTCGTGCGTACGGAGGTGATGTCCGCCGCGGTCACGTGCACCCCGGTGCGTACGGTCCCGGACGGCAGGGCGGCCGCCAGCAGTTCGGGCAGCGTCGCGGAGCCGCCCGCGGGCACACAGAGCCGGCCGCGGGCGTAGTCCCGGAGGGTGAGGTCGGCCATGCGGCTGGACGTGGTGAGCCCGGGGTCGCCGAGCAGCGCCGAGAGGAGGGGCCGCAGGAACCCTCCGACCGTGCGGGGCGGGAGGGCGGAGAGTGCCTCGGACGCCGCCCTGTCGGGCCTGGTCAGGATCCGGGACTCCGGAGTGGTGGCGAGCCGGGCCAGCCAGGCGCCAAGCCTGGCCTGTTCGATCGCCCCGCCCAGGGGCGCGCGAGGGGCGCTCGACCGGGAGCGCACCGCACGGAGTGCGCCCCTCGCGCTCCGTACGTCCCCGGCGCGGTACTGCCGCCCCCCGCTGTGGACGAGCACCCCCGGGGCGAAGTCCCGCAGCACCAGTCCTTCGAGCCCTGGGGCGGTGCTCAGCTCCGGATACGCGGAACTGAGCAGCGGGCCCAGGTGGTCGAGCCGGAACCCGTCCACGTCATGGGTGGCCATCCGGCCGCCCACCCGCGCGGCGGCCTCCAGAACGCTGACGCCCACCCCTGCGCCGATCAGCTGGTGGGCCGCCGACAGGCCGGCGATCCCGGCCCCGATGATGACCACATCCGCGTGGTCTGCTGTGTGTGCCCCGATCACGTGTCCCTCCCCGAGTCGGTGCGACTGGTGGGGAGGTATTGCCCCCAACAGGCCCCCGGAATGCCCGAGTTCGGGTAGAGGCTAGGTGTATGGCCGAGAGAGGCGCAGTAGCGCGCACCCCGGGCACCGGTGCACGGGGTCGCACGGCGGTCCCGCGCCGGGTCCGGGGGAGCGCCGGGCCGTGGTCAGCGCAGTGCGGCGCGGATGGCGTCGTCGATGCCGGGGAAGGCGAACGCGAAGCCCGAGTCGAGAAGTTGGCCGGGCAGCACCCGCTGGCTGGCCAGGACGTCCCCGGAGAACTCCCCGAGCGCGGCCTTCAGCGCGGGCGCCGGGGCGGTGAACAGGGTCGGGCGCCGCAGCACCCGCCCCATGGCTGCCGTCACCTCGCCGTTGGTGACGGGGGAGGGGCCCGTCAGGTTCACCGGGCCGGACAGCGCCTCGGTGTCCAGGATGTGCCGCAACGCCGCGACGTGGTCGTGCAGCGCGATGAAGCTCCAGTACTGCCGGCCGTTCCCCATCCGCCCGCCGAGCCCCGCCTTGAACAGCGGGAAGAGCCGCCCCCATGCCCCGCCCCGCCGGGAGACGACCAGACCGGTCCGCGCGTGGACCGTGCGGACGCCCGCCTCCTCGGCGGGAGCCGTCGCCTCCTCCCACTCCACGCAGACGGACGGCAGGAAACCGTCGCCGGGCGGCGCGCTCTCGTCGACGGCACGGTCGCCGGTGTCGCCGTAGAAGCCGATGGCCGACCCGGACAGCAGCACCTTCGGCGGAGTGTCCAGCGAAGCCACCGCCTCGGCGACGGCCGCCGTGCCCAGCACCCGGCTGTCACGGATCTCCCGCTTGTACGCCTCGGTCCACCGGTGGTCCCCGACCCCCGCCCCCGCGAGGTGGACGACCGCGTCACAGCCGACCAGGCCCGCCGCATCGACGTACTGGCGCTTCGGGTCCCACTCCACCTCGTCACCGGTGGCGGCCGGGCGGCGCACCATGCGCACCACCTCGTGCCCGTCGGCACGCAGCGAGCGCACGAGCGCCGCTCCGATGAGTCCGGTCGATCCGGTGACGGCGATTCGGGAACGCAGCATGCCGTCCATCCTGCCCCATGCGCCCTCGGTCACGCGGGAGTCGAAGGCGCCGGACACGCATGGCACAGTTGCGCGCATGTCCGTGCCACGATTCAGGTCCCTCGGCCCCGTCCGTCCCGCCGTCCCGGAGGACGAGACCGCCCTCGCCGAGCTCGACCGGGCCACCTGGTCGACCCTCCACGCCGTGCAGCCGAAGCCGAAGCCGCCGTACGCGCCCTTCTTCGACGAGCGGCACCCGCCCGGCGACCACCTGGTCGTCGAGGCGGTCACCGGCACGGACGAGGTGCACCTGGCCGGCTACATCCAGCTGGCCCGCCCGACCCCGCTCGCCTGCAACGCGCACGTCCGCCAGATACAGGGCCTCGCCGTCGCCGACCGGTGGCGGCGCCACGGCGTCGCACGTACGCTGCTGCGCGCCGCGTACGCCGAGGCGCGACGCCAGGGCGCCGGACGGCTCACTCTGCGGGTGCTCGGCCACAACACCGCCGCGCGGGCGCTCTACGCGTCCGAGGGCTTCGCCGTCGAGGGCGTACTGCCCGGCGAGTTCTTCCTGGGCGGGCGGTACGTCGACGACGTCCTGATGGGCCGCTCGCTGGCGGCCTGAATCCCGGGCGCGCGTCCGGGGCTCAGACCGGGCCGAAGCGTTCCCAGAGGGCCGGGTAGCGCTCCGCCAGCGCCGCGTCGTCGTCGAAGCCGAAGGGCGTGCCCGCCGGTTCCGCCGCCTGCGGCGGCAGCCCCAGGTCGGGGGCGACGACGCCGGTGAGCTGTTCGTACGCCTCGTCGGCGGCGTAACCGAGGTCCTCGCCGTCCCCGTCGAGCTCCTCGTCGAAGTCGTCCAGCAGGTCGGCCAGGCTGTCCGGGTCGTGCACCGCCCCCTCGAAGACCTCGCGGCCCTGTGCGATCAGCCAGCAGCGGAAGTAGTCGAAGGCGTCGTCGCTCGCCCCACCGAGCAGCACGGCCGCCGCGCCCCACAGGTCCCAGCGGTACGCGCGGTTGTAGCGGGCCTCGAAGTGCCTGGCGAAATCCAGCACGGAGTCGGGATCGAGCCGCACCAGCCGTTCGACGAGCAGGTCGGCGTGGTCCTCGGGGTCGCCCTCGGCGGCCTCGCGGGTGCTGTCGATGATCTCCCAGAACTCCGTCTCGTCCATCACGGGTCCAGCATCTGCCCCGGCGGCAGGCGACGCACGCCCAGACACCGAATTGAAGCCTTCGACGTCACTTCCGGGCCACTTCAGCGATAGAGGTCGCGCAGTCGTTCGGCGGTATCGGCAAAGCGTTCGCGCAGGGCGGCGGGCTCCAGGACCTCCACCTCGGGCCCGAGGGACAGCAGCTGGCTGTATGCCACCTCGGCGGACTCGACCGGCAGGACCACCGTGCGCCGGCCTTCCGCGTCCGGCGCTGCGGCCCCGGCCAGCGCCTCGTCGACGGCGGCCCGGTCCATGGCGTGCGGCAGCCGTCGTACCCCCGCCTCCGACAGCCGCACGGTCACCTCGGTACGCAGGATCGAACGGGCGAACTGCGCGGCCCGTTCCTCCCAGAAGCGCGGCAGGTCGAAGTCCTCGTCCCGTACGAAGCGGGTCTCCGAGACGGCGACGGCGGCGAACCGGTCGATCCGGTACACCCGGAAGTCGTCCCCGGCCCGGGCGCAGAGGTACCAGACCCCGGCCTTCAGGACGAGCCCGTACGGGGCCAGCTCCCGCTCCACCTCGCCCGAGGGACGGCGGCTGTAGCGCGCCCGGACCAGCCGGTCGTCCCAGACGGCCTCCGCGACGGCGGGCAGCAGCTCGGGGGTGGCCGGTTCGTGGTACCAGCCGGGGGCGTCCAGATGGAAGCGCTGGGCGACGGTGCGCGAGGCGTCCCGGAGCGAGGGGAGCAGGGCCGCCGAGACCTTCAGCCGGGCAGCCGAGGCGGCGTCGTCGAGCCCCATCTCACGCAGGGCGGAGGGCAGCCCGGACAGGAAGAGCGCCTCGGCCTCATGGCGGGCCAGCCCGGTGAGCCGCGTCCGGTAGCCGCCCACGAGCCGGTAGCCGCCCGCCCGGCCGCGGTCGGCGTACACGGGCACGCCCGCCTCCGAGAGCGCCTGGGCGTCCCGTGTGACGGTGCGCTCCGACACCTCCAGCTCCTCGGCCAGCTGGGCGGCGGTCATGGAGGGCCGGGACTGCAGGAGCAGCACCATCTTGATCAGCCGGGCAGCACGCATGCGGCCATTGTGCGTGCCGGCCCCGCACCTCCACAGCGAGCCCGGCCCGTGGAGGCGCGGCGCGGCCGCACGGGCTCAGCGCCGGGGAGCCATCGCGCGCAGGCTGCGCCAGGTCCGGCCGAGCGGGCGGCGCGCCGGTGCCGGTATGTGCACGGTCCACCTGCGCGGCGGGAGGGCGTCCATGCGGTGGTAGAACTCGTCGACGTCGACGGCGAGCGTGCGCCCGGCGGTCCAGTAGGGAACGACGCCGACGGCGTCGGGGCCGACCCGGGTGGCTCCGGCCGCTGTGAGCTCACTGCGCCGGTCCCCCTCGATCCGGACGCTCCTGCCCACGCCGAGCAGCTGCAGCGAGCCCCGCACGTCGTAGATCCCGCGCTGCAGCGGGCCGCCGCCGGCCGCCGTGAGCGGGTCGATCTCCAGCTCGCCCCGGACGACCAGCCGGCTTCGCCCCGGGCCGGCGGGGACGACGGCTGCCCTGAGGTCGCAGGTGGGGAACCAGCCCATGGGGCGCTTGCGGTCCTTCAGGAGCACGTGCGCGGACACCGCGCGCAGAGGGTCGCCGATCTCCCACTCCGTGACCGCCGGGTTCCCCTCCAGCAGCCGGGGGTCGAGCAGCAGGCGTCCGTCGCGCTCCACCATGACCACCGGTGTGCCGTCCGCGTGCGTCATGGTCATCTGGAGAGGGGCGGTCAGCCTGCCGTCCCGCCAGCGCAGCCGGCCCAGACCGGCCCGTGCCCGCAGTGTGCGGGTGCGCTCGGCCAGGGCGCGCAACCCGTCGAGGCGGCCGTCCTCCAGGAGCGTCGCGCGCAGCCGCTGCACGGCGGGGAGCCCTTCCCGCACGCCGGGGGAGAACTCGTCCGCGACGAGCTGCCGGACCGTCTCGAACCGGGACCGGACGTCCAGGGCCGGGCTGAGCACCCGGGGCTCGCTCACCTGGTGGAGGATCTCCACGCGGTAGGTGCGGCGCAGCAGCGCGTCGCGCTCGGGGCCCGGCTCCGTGCCGTCCTTCAGTGCCTGGACGACCTGGCGGAGATTGCCGAAGTACCCCTGGACGTCGATCGGGGCACTGCTGTTGTTGCCCCTGTCCTCGCGGCGCATCCAGTAGTAACAGGGGTGGTCGGCCAGCACGGAGACCCGCTCGGTGGCGACGTAGGCGCGGGCCATGAACAGCTGGTCCTCCAGCCGGCATCTGCCCTCGGGGAACTTGATGCCGTTCTCCAGGAGGAACGATCGCCGGAACATCTTGTGCGGGGTGAGCGAATCCATCAGCGAGTGGTCGCGCACCGAGCAGCGGTCGATGTTCCGGGCGAACACGGTGCTGGGCGGCTGCATGGTGCCGACGACCTTGCCCAGCACGATGTCCGACTCGTTCTTCGTGCCCAGGGCGCACAGCCGCTCCAGAGCCTCCTCACCCAGCTCGTCGTCCTGGTCCACGAACTGGATGAACTCGCCCCGGCTGCTCGCCACCCCCACGTTGCGCGGCTTGCCGGGCCAGCCCGAGTTCTCCTGGTGGATGACGCGGACGTGCGGGTGGGCGGCGGCCAGCCGGTCCAGACGCTCCCCGGAGTCGTCGGTCGATCCGTCGTTGACATAGACGACTTCGTACTGGTCGGGCCCGATGCTCTGCCGGAGCAGGGACGGGGCGCACGACTCGATGTAATGCGACGCGTTGTAGATCGGAACGACGATCGTGGCCCGCAGCGTATGCGGCGCGAACTTCTCGGCAGTGGTCATGCTGCGTCCCCTCAAGGCCGTGCCGGGGGGTAGTGGGGGATACCCGGCCCAATCGCACGAAACGGTATTCGGTAGATATACCCGTATGAGCCCATAAATCGCCGCTCAAGGGACAGATCTATGCCGTCCGGTTCCCCCCGGAAGCCGACCCGTCGCCCGAGAGGCGTAGGACTCGCCCTCCTAGACCGCCGAACACCGCCTTGCGTTGCACGGAGCTTCCGATTCATCGGATGAAGTTATTGATTCGTTGTGCTGTGGTTCATGAAGTGGACGCCTGTGTGCCCTACGGGCATGAGCCGCGACGCGGTGGGTGAACGACCGCAGGGCGGGCTCGAAACGAGCCCGCCCCGCGGTGTGAAGGGAGACAGCCCTCCGGCTTCAGGCCCCTCAGAGGCCGTACTTCTCCCGGGCCTCCTTGACCTTGGAGGCCGGGATCTCGCCACGGCGGGCCAGCTGGGCCAGCGCGGCGACCGCGACGGACTCGGCGTCGACGCCGAAGTGGCGCCGGGCGCCCTCACGGGTGTCGGAGAGGCCGAAGCCGTCCGTGCCCAGCGAGGACCAGTCCTGCTCCACCCACTGGCTGATGGAGTCCGGGACCGCGCGCATCCAGTCGCTGACCGCGAGAACGGGGCCCGGCGCACCGGAGAGCGCCTGGGTCACGTAGGGCACGCGCTCCTCGCCGCGGAGCAGCGCCTCGTCGCACTCCAGCGCCTCGCGGCGCAGCTCGCCCCACGAAGTGGCGGACCAGACGTCGGCCGTGACACCCCAGTCGGCGGCCAGCAGCTCCTGGGCCTTCAGGGCCCAGTGGATCGCCGTGCCGGAGCCCAGCAGCTGGAGGCGCGGGGCGTCCGCCGAGGCGGGCGTGCCCTCCTTGAAGCGGTACAGGCCCTTGACGATGCCCTCCTCGACGCCCTCCGGCATCGCGGGCTGCTGCTTCGGCTCGTTGTAGACCGTCAGGTAGTAGAAGACGTTCTCGGCATCGGGGCCGTACATCCTCCGCAGACCGTCCTTGACGATCACAGCGATCTCGTACGCGAACGCCGGGTCGTAGTTCAGCGACGCCGGGTTCGTGGACGCGATCAGGTGCGAATGGCCGTCCGCGTGCTGGAGGCCCTCACCCGTGAGCGTCGTACGGCCCGCCGTGGCGCCGACGATGAAGCCCTTGCCGAGCTGGTCGGCGAGCTGCCACATCTGGTCGCCGGTCCGCTGCCAGCCGAACATCGAGTAGAAGATGTAGAACGGGATCATCGTCTCGCCGTGCGTCGCGTACGACGAGGCGGCGGCGATGAAGTCGGCCATGGCACCGGCCTCGGTGATCCCCTCGTTGAGGATCTGGCCGTCCTTGGCCTCCTTGTAGTACATCAGCTGGTCGCGGTCGACCGGCTCGTACGTCTGGCCGAGCGGCGAGTAGATGCCGGCCGAGGGGAACAGCGACTCCATACCGAAGGTACGGGCCTCGTCCGGGACGATCGGCACCCAGCGCCTGCCGGTCTCCTTGTCCCGCATCAGGTCCTTCACCAGGCGGACGAACGCCATGGTGGTGGCCATCTCCTGCTTGCCGGATCCCTTGTACAGGGCCTTGAACGCGCGCTCCTCCGGCTGGGGCAGCGCGGCGGCGTGCACCCGGCGGGCGGGGGCCGGACCGCCGAGGGCGGCACGGCGCTCCTGGAGGTAGCGGACCTCGGGGGAGTCGGCGCCCGGGTGGCCGTAGGGGACCAGCCCGTCCTCGAAGGCGCTGTCCGGGATCGGGAGGCCGAGCAGCTCTCGCATGCCCTTGAACTCGTCGATCGACAGCTTCTTCATCTGGTGGTTGGCGTTCTTGGACTCGAAGCCCTTGCCGAGCGTGTAGCCCTTGACCGTCTGGGCCAGGATCACGGTCGGCGCGCCCTTGTGCTCCAGAGCCGCGCGGTAGGCCGCGTACACCTTGCGGGCCTCGTGGCCGCCGCGGGAGCTGTAGAAACACTCGGCGATCTTCGCGTCGCTCAGGAGTTTCGCCAGCTCGGCGAGGGCGGGCTCGGCGCCGAAGAAGTGCTCGCGGATGTAGGCCACGTCGCGCGTCGCGTACGTCTGGAACTGCGCGTCCGGGACCTCGCGGAGGCGGCGGATCAGCGCGCCCGTGGTGTCCAGCTGGAACAGCTCGTCCCAGGCGTTGCCCCAGAGCGTCTTGATGACGTTCCAGCCGGCGCCGCGGAAGGCGCCCTCCAGCTCCTGGACCACGCGGAAGTTGGCGCGGACCGGGCCGTCGAGGCGCTGCAGGTTGCAGTTGATGACGAAGGTCAGGTTGTCGAGCTGCTCACGGGCCGCGAGGGCGAGGGCGGCGGTCGACTCGGGCTCGTCCATCTCGCCGTCGCCCAGGAAGGCCCAGACGCGCGAGTTCGACGTGTCCTTGATCTTGCGGTTGGTCAGATAGCGGTTGAAGCGCGCCTGGTAGATCGCCGAGAGCGGGCCGAGGCCCATCGAGACGGTGGGGAACTCCCACAGCCAGGGCAGCCGCCGCGGGTGCGGGTAGGACGGCAGGCCGTCGCCACCCGACTCCTGGCGGAAGTTGTCGAGCTGCTGCTCGCTGAGGCGGCCGTCGAGGAAGGCGCGGGCATAGATGCCGGGCGAGGCGTGGCCCTGGATGTAGAGCTGGTCGCCGGAGCCGTCACCTTCCTTGCCGCGGAAGAAGTGGTTGAAGCCGGTCTCGTACAGCCAGGCCGCCGAGGCGAACGTGGCGATGTGGCCTCCGACGCCGTACCGGGCGCCACGGGTGACCATCGCGGCCGCGTTCCAGCGGTTCCACGCGGTGATCCTCGATTCCATCTCCAGGTCGCCGTCGAACGCGGGCTCGGCGGAGGTGGGGATGGTGTTGACGTAATCGCTCTCCAGCAGCTTGGGCAGCGCGATGCCGGCGCCCTCAGCGTGCTGGAGCGAACGCCGCATCAGGTACGCGGCGCGGTGCGGGCCCGCGGCCTTGGTGACGGCGTCGAGGGAGGCCGCCCATTCGGCGGTCTCCTCGGGGTCGCGGTCCGGGAGCTGGTCGAGCTCGCTCGGAAGCGTTGCTACGGGGTCGGTCATGATCGCCGCCTTCCGGAGTGGGAGGGGGTGGAGAAGTCCCTGGCTGGCAGGACAGGGCGATGGGGCCGGTGGGCCCGCGAGTGAACTGTAAGTCTCCGATCGATGATCGATCAAAGGGTGAAGGGCAAAACTTCTCGATATGAAGAAAAGTGGCATGCGGTGCCGCGAAACGGGGCACGGAGTGACGGGATCAAGGGGGCGAAACGGGCGCTGACCTGCACGGTCGAGCGGGTTGCGACCCAGATGTGCGCGCCCGCCCGGCGCCGGAACTCAGGCGCGCGGCGCGCACCCGAGGACGTGCTCCTTCACCATCACGGCGATCTGCGGATCCCGGCGCAGGAACGCCTCGATGAGCGCCTCGTGCTCCTCCGCGTACGACTTCTGCACGGTGCCCAGCCATCGGATCGACAGGGCCGTGAACACCTCGATGCCCAGCCCCTCCCAGGTGTGCAGCAGCACGGCGTTCCCGGCGGCGCGCACCATCTCCCGGTGGAAGGCCACCGTGTGCCGCACCTGCGCCTCGCCGTCGGCCAGCCGGTCCGCCTCGTACAGCGCCGCCACGTGCGGGGCGAGCGCCGAGCAGTCCTCGCCGAGCGCGGGCGCCGCCAGCTCCGCCGCGATCTGCTCGAGACCGGCCCGTACGGGATAGCTCTCCTCCAGGTCGGCCGCGGTGAGATTGCGTACCCGGACCCCCTTGTTGGGCGCCGACTCGATCAGCCGCAGCGTCTCCAGCTCGCGCAGGGCCTCGCGCACGGGCGTCTGACTGACCTCCAGCTCGGTGGCGATGCGGCGCTCCACGATCCGTTCACCCGGCTTCCAGCGCCCGCTGACTATCCCTTCCACGATGTGCTCGCGGATCTGCTCGCGCAGCGAGTGGACGACGGGCGGGGTCATGACGTGCTCCTTCGGGCGAACAAACCGGTGCTGCTCACCGATGCGGCGGCCGGGGGCGACCGGTGGTGTCTAGACAATACGGCGGCGCCCCCGCCCGGAGGTGTTCCGGACGGGGGCGCCGCTGGTGAGGCTGGTTACAGCTGTACGGCTCAGAGGCCGAGCTCGACCTCGAACTCGCCCGCCTCGAGGATCGCCTTGACCGTGGTCAGGTAACGGGCGGCGTCCGCGCCGTCCACCAGACGGTGGTCGTAGGAGAGCGACAGGTAGGTCATGTCGCGGACGCCGATGACGGTGCCCTCGGCGGTCTCGATGACCGCCGGACGCTTGACCGTGGCACCGATGCCCAGGATGGCCGCCTGGTTCGGCGGCACGATGACCGTGTCGAACAGCGCACCGCGCGAACCGGTGTTGCTGACGGTGAAGGTCGCGCCCGACATGTCGTCCGGGGTGAGGCCGCCACCGCGGGCCTTGCCGGCCAGCTCGGCGGTCTTCTTCGCGATACCGGCGATGTTCAGGTCGCCCGCACCCTTGATGACCGGGGTCATCAGACCCTTCTCGGCGTCCACGGCGATGCCGATGTTCTCCGAGTCGAAGTACGTGATGGTGCCCTCGTCCTCGTTGATCCGGGCGTTGACGACCGGGTGGGCCTTCAGCGCCTGGGCCGCCGCCTTCACGAAGAACGGCATCGGGGACAGCTTGACGCCCTCACGGGCGGCGAAGGACTCCTTCGCCTGGTTGCGCAGCTTCATCAGCTTGGTGATGTCGACCTCGAGGACCGTGGTCAGCTGGGCCTGCGAGTGCAGCGCCTTCATCATGTTGTCGCCGATGACCTTGCGCATGCGGGTCATCTTGACCGTCTGACCGCGCAGCGGGGACGCCTCGAGCTTCGGCGCGGCCTTGGCCGCCGGGGTGGCGGCGGCCGGAGCCGGAGCGGCGGCGGCCGGAGCCGGAGCGGCGGCGGCGGCCTTGGCGGCCTCCGCCGCGGCGACGACGTCCTGCTTGCGGATACGGCCACCGACGCCGGTGCCCTTGACCGCGCCCAGGTCGACGCCGTTCTCGGCGGCGAGCTTGCGGACCAGCGGCGTGACGTACGCGCCGTCGTCACCGGCGTGCGCGGCCGGGGCGGCAGGCGCCGGAGCGGCGGCCTGTGCCGGGGCGGCCGGAGCCGGCGCCGGAGCGGCGGGCGCGGCCTGGGCCGGTGCCGGAGCAGGGGCGGCCGGGGCTGCGGGAGCCGGTGCCGGAGCGGCCGGTGCGGGGGCGGCAGGAGCCGGGGCGGCCTCGGCCGGAGCCGCGGCGGGGGCCGGTGCGGCCTCTGCCGGAGCGGCGGCCGGTGCGGCACCCGGAGCGCCGATGACGGCGAGCTTGGCGCCCACCTCGGCGGTCTCGTCCTCGCCGACGACGATCTCCAGCAGCACGCCGGCGACCGGGGCGGGGATCTCGGTGTCGACCTTGTCCGTGGAGACCTCGAGCAGGGGCTCGTCCTCCGCGACCTCCTCGCCGACCTCCTTCAGCCAGCGGGTGACGGTGCCCTCGGTGACGCTCTCGCCGAGCGCCGGAAGGGTGACGTCGGTGCCGGAGGCGCCACCGGCCGGAGCGGCGGCGGGAGCCTCGGCGGCAGGGGCCTCGGCGGCGGGCGCCGGAGCCTCCTCGGCCGGGGCCGGAGCGGCCTCCGGCTCGGCGGCCGGAGCCGCGGCGGCGGGGGCGCCCGAACCGTCGTTGATGACGGCCAGTTCGGCGCCGACCTCGACGGTCTCGTCCTCGGCGACCTTGATGGACGCGAGCACGCCGGAGGCGGGCGCGGGGATCTCGGTGTCGACCTTGTCGGTCGAGACCTCGAGCAGCGGCTCGTCGGCCTCGACGTGCTCGCCCTCGGCCTTCAGCCAGCGGGTGACGGTGCCCTCGGTGACGCTCTCGCCGAGCGCCGGAAGGGTTACGGAAACCGACATGGTTTCAGTTGCTCCTTACGAAAGTGTGAAGTGGTCGGTCGTCCCCGGGACTGGATCAGTCGTGGGAGTGGAGAGGCTTGCCGGCCAGGGCCAGGTGGGCCTCGCCCATCGCCTCGTTCTGCGTCGGGTGGGCGTGGATGAGCTGCGCGACCTCGGCCGGCAGCGCCTCCCAGTTGTAGATCAGCTGGGCTTCGCCGACCTGCTCGCCCATACGGTCACCGACCATGTGGACGCCGACCACGGCACCGTCCTTGACCTGGACGAGCTTGATCTCGCCCGCGGTCTTCAGGATCTTGCTCTTGCCGTTGCCCGCCAGGTTGTACTTGAGGGCGACGACCTTGTCCGCACCGTAGATCTCCTTGGCCTTGGCCTCGGTGATGCCGACGGAGGCGACCTCGGGGTGGCAGTACGTCACCTTCGGCACGCCGTCGTAGTCGACCGGCACGGTCTTGAGTCCGGCGAGCCGCTCCGCCACCAGGATGCCCTCGGCGAAGCCGACGTGCGCGAGCTGGAGGGTCGGGACCAGGTCGCCGACGGCCGAGATCGTCGGGACGTTGGTCTGCATGTACTCGTCGACGAGGACGTAGCCGCGGTCCATCGCGACACCCGCCTCCTCGTAGCCCAGACCCTGCGAGACCGGGCCGCGGCCGATCGCGACCAGCAGCACCTCCGCCTCGAAGGTCTTGCCGTCGGCGAGGGTCACCCGCACGCCGTCCTGCGTGTACTCGGCCTTGTCGAAGAAGGTGCCGAGGTTGAACTTGATGCCGCGCTTGCGGAACGCGCGCTCAAGAAGCTTCGAGCTGTTCTCGTCCTCGACCGGGACCAGGTGCTTCAGACCCTCGACGATCGTGATGTCGGCCCCGAAGGACTTCCACGCCGAGGCGAACTCGACGCCGATGACGCCGCCGCCCAGGACGATCGCGGACTTCGGCACGCGGTCCAGCTTCAGCGCGTGGTCCGAGGAGATGACGCGGTTGCCGTCGATCTCCAGGCCGGGCAGCGACTTCGGCACGGAGCCGGTCGCCAGCAGCACATGACGGCCCTGGACGCGCTGACCGTTGACATCCACCGAGGTGGGCGACGAGAGACGGCCCTCACCCTCGATGTAGTGCACCTTGCGCGAGGCGATGAGACCCTGCAGGCCTTTGTACAGGCCCGAGATCACGTCGTCCTTGTACTTGTGGACGGCCTCCATGTCGATGCCCTCGAAGGTGGCCTTCACGCCGAACTGCTCGGCCTCGCGGGCCTGGTCGGCGATCTCGCCGGCGTGCAGCAGCGCCTTCGTGGGGATGCAGCCGTTGTGCAGGCAGGTGCCGCCGACCTTGCCCTTCTCGATCAGTGCGACGTCCAGGCCCAGCTGAGCTCCGCGCAGGGCCGCGGCGTAACCGCCGCTACCACCGCCGAGGATCACTAGGTCGAAAACGGTGCTGGCGTCGTTCGCCACGTCACGTCCTCCATGCATGTGCGCCGTACGCCGGGCCCCGTCGCTGGGGTGTGACCGGCCGGTCGGCTGGTGTTCGGCCGCTTGCGTTTTTCGGCCCTGTGGTGGGGGCCCTGTCCTGCCGAGAACCCATCTTCGCACTTGTTGAGTCCGGACGGGACGCGGGCCCCTGCTCCGAGCCGGACGAAGATCCGGACCGGATGGTTGCCGAGACGTACATATTTCCGGAAATATGCCGGTCGGATCCACCGTGAGGAACACCGACGGCCCCGGACGTATGCCCGGGGCCGTCTGCGCCGCAAGCGAACCTCGCGCGCGGGACCGCGCGCGGTGCCGGCTCCGGACTCAGCCGAGGTCGCCGGCCGCGGTGCGCTCCGCCAGCCGCACCAGGGTGCGGACAGCGGATCCGGTGCCGCCCTTGGGCGTGTAGCCGTAAGGCGCGCCCTCGTGGAAGGCCGGGCCCGCGATGTCCAGGTGCGCCCAGGCGATGCCCTCGCCCACGAACTCCTTCAGGAACAGACCGGCCACCAGGCCGCCGCCCATGCGCTCGCCCATGTTGGCGATGTCGGCGGTCGGGGAGTCCATGCCCTTGCGCAGGTCGGCGGGGAGCGGCATCGGCCAGGAGGCCTCGCCGACCTCCTCGGCGATCTCGTGGACCGACGTACGGAACGCGTCGTCGTTGGCCATCACACCGAAGGTGCGGTTGCCCAGCGCCAGGACCATCGCACCGGTCAGGGTCGCCACGTCGACGATCGCGTCCGGCTTCTCCTCCGACGCACGGGTCAGCGCGTCGGCGAGGACGAGCCGGCCCTCGGCGTCGGTGTTGAGGACCTCGACGGTCTTGCCGCTGTACATGTGCAGGACGTCACCCGGGCGGGTGGCGTTGCCGGACGGCATGTTCTCGGCGAGCGCCAGCCAGCCGGTGACGTTGACCTGGAGGCCGAGGCGGGAGGCCGCGACGACGGCGGCGAACACGGCGGCGGCGCCGCTCATGTCGCACTTCATCGTCTCGTTGTGGCCCGCCGGCTTGAGCGAGATGCCGCCCGAGTCGTAGGTGATGCCCTTGCCGACCAGGGCGAGTGTCTTCTCCGCCTTGGGGTGCGTGTAGGCGAGCTTGACCAGGCGCGGGCCGTGCGTGGAGCCCTGGCCGACGCCGAGCAGACCGCCGTAGCCGCCCTTGACGAGCGCCTTCTCGTCGAGGACCTGCACCTTGATGCCGTGCTCCTTGCCGGCGGCGGTGGCCACGGCGGCGAAGGACTCGGGATACAGGTCGTTCGGCGGGGTGTTGATCAGGTCGCGGGCCCGGTTGATCTCCTCGGTGACCGCGACGGCGCGCTCGGCGGCCGCCTTGAAGGCCTTGTCACGCGGCTTGGCGCCGAGCAGGGCGACCTCGGCGAGCGGAAGCTTCGCGTCGTTCCGGCCGGACTTGGCGCTCTTGGGGGCGAGCTTGTTCTCGCCGCCCTGGTAGGCGGTGAACGCGTACGCACCCAGCAGGGCGCCCTCCGCGACGGCACCGGCGTCCTCCGCGGACTCGGCGGGCAGCGCGAACCCGGCCTTCTTCGACCCCTTCAGCGCACGCGCGGCGGAGCCCGCGGCCCGGCGCAGCGCCTCGGCCTCGTACCCCTCGTCCTTCGCCGGGACCGGACCGAGGCCGACCGCGATGACGACCGGGACCTTGAGGCCGGACGGGGCGGGGAGCTTGGTCACTTCGCCCTCGGCACCGGAGGCGCCAAGCGTCTCCAGGACGGTGGCGAGCTTTCCGTCGAACGCCTTGTCCACGGCCTCGGCGCCCGGTGCGAGGACCGGCCCCTTGGCTCCCTTGGCGACGCCGACGACGAGTGCGTCGGCGCGCAGCGTCGCCGCACCTGAGGTGCTGAGAGTGAGAGCAGTCACGGTGGTGAAATCTCGCTTCCGTTGAGTTGTGTGCCGGTCGAGGGGTGGGCCGACCGTGCCCAGCGCATCGTAGATCCCGCCGTGACGCGCCGGGAACGAGCCTACGCGCGCCTCCGCTTCCGGCTCACGGGGGCGGGGCCGTCCGAGGGGCCGGCCCTGCCGTCAGGGGCCCTCGGGGTCCCGTCACGAGAGGCCGGGGGAGAGCGCCAGCAGCGTCACCGTGGCCGCCGCCTCCTCCAGCGCGCCGAACACATCGCCGGTCACCCCGCCGAAGCGGCGCACGCAGTGACGCAGCATCACCTGCGCGGCGCCGAGGCCGGCCAGGGCGGCGAGGGCATGGTGCAGGCCGGTGCCGTATCCGCCCAGGAGCGCACCGGCCGCCGCGCAGCACGCGACCACCGCACAGGCCACGGCCGCCCCGCCCCGGGGCGGGACGGTGCCCGCCACCGCCGCGCCGAGGCCCTCCGGACGGGCGGGCGGGACGCCGCGGCGCGAGGCCAGCGTGAGCGCGAGCCGTGCGGTGACGGCGGCGGTGACGGTGCCCAGCGCGCCGTCCGCCCAGCCGCGGCCGTAGAGCTCGTGGAGCGCGGCGACCTGGGCCAGCAGCACGAACAAAAGCGTGATGACGCCGAACGGACCGATGTCCGACTGCTTCATGATCCGCAGCGCGTCCTCGGCCGGCTTGGCGCTGCCGAGCCCGTCCGCGGTGTCCGCGAGGCCGTCCAGGTGCAGCCCGCGGGTCAGCGCGGCGGGGAGCGCGACGGAGGCGACCGCCGCCAGCAGGGGTCCCGACCCGCCCCACAGGAAGAGCACCCCGGGGACCGCCGCGAGCACTCCCACGACGAGTCCGGCGAGCGGGGCGCACAGCATGCCGGCGCGGGCGGTACCGCGGTCCCAGCGGGAGACGCGGACGGGGAGCGCGGTCAGGGTGCCGAAGGCGAAGCGCAGACCGTGGCTGTTCAGGGAGGTCACCGCGCGCAGGCTAGCCGGTGCGGCGGCGTGCCGGATTGGGCAGAGTGGCACATAAGCCGCACATGCGGCTGTCCGGACGGAGGTGGCATGAGTCACTGGTTCCAGCAGAACATCGTCGAGCCCGGCAAGCTCCCGCTGCTGCTCGCCCTGAGCGCGTTCGTGCTGACCTTCGCCGTCACCAGGATGGTCACCCGGATGATCAGGGCCGGGAAGGGCCCGTTCCGCAACATCGCGCCCGGCGGTGTGCACGTCCACCACGTGGTGCCCGGCGTCGTGCTCACGGTGATCGGTGGCTTCGGAGCGGTCGCGAGCGGCCAGCACGGTGTCGCCGCCGGGATCCTCGCGGTGGTCTTCGGGACGGGAGCCGGCCTGGTGCTCGACGAGTTCGCCCTGATCCTGCACCTCGACGACGTGTACTGGACCGAGGAGGGCCGGCAGAGCGTGGAGGTCGTCGTCCTCACCGCCTCGCTCGTCCTGCTGGTGCTCGCCGGCTTCTCACCGCTCGGTGTGGACGAACTGAGCGGTGAGCAGCAGCAGAACAGGCTGGGCGTCGTCCTGACCTACGTCCTCAACTTCGGCTTCGTCCTGATCACCCTGTTCAAGGGCAAGGCCCGGATGGCGGTGCTCGGCACCCTCATCCCGTTCATCGCGCTGATCGGAGCGCTCCGCCTGGCCCGGCCCGCCTCGCTGTGGGCGAAGCGCTTCTACCGCCGGCGCCACCGGGCCCGCGCCAGGGCGGTGCTGAGGGCGTATCACCACGATGTCCGCTGGGCGGGGCCCCGACGCCGCTTCCAGGACCTGATCGGAGGGGCGCCGGACAGGACCCCGCTGCCGGGACCCGGCCCCGGCGGCGGGACGTGAGGCCACGCCACCGGGCCGCCCCCGAGGGGGCGTCGTCTCAGGCGGTCGAGTCCGCGGCCTTCGACGGCTCCTCGGTCTCCGCTTCCTTCTTTTCCGGCGCGGACTCCGACGGGAGCTCCGGCGCGGACTCCGACTCGGGCTCCGACTCGGGCTCCGGGGCGCGCTCGGGCAGCTCCGCCGCCAGCGCCGCCGCGGCCTGGACGAGCGGCAGCGCCAGCAGGGCCCCGCTCCCCTCGCCCACCGTCACCCCGTGGTCCAGCAGCGGGGTCAGGGCCATCCGGTCCAGCGCCTTCAGCTGCGCCGGCTCCCCGCTGAGCTGCCCCGCAAGCCACCAGTCCGGCGCCCGGAATGCCGCCCGCTGGGCCACCAGGGCGCAGGCCGCCGAGACCACGCCGTCCAGCACCACGGGCATGCGGCGCACCGCGCTCTGCAGCAGGAACCCCGTCATGGCCGCCAGGTCCGCACCGCCCACGGCCGCCAGCAGCTCCAGCTGGTCACCGAGGACCGGCCGGGCCCGCCGCAGCGCGTCCCGGACCGCGGCGCACTTACGCATCCACGCCAGGTCGTCGATACCCGCGCCGCCGCGCCCGGTCACCACCGAGGCGTCCGTGCCGCACAGGGCGGCGATCAGGGTCGAGGCGGCCGTCGTACCGCCGACGCTCAGATCGCCCAGCACCACCAGGTCGGTGCCGGAGTCGGCCTCCTCGTCGGCGACGCGCATCCCGAGGCGTACGGCCTGCTCGGCCTCCTCGGCCGTCAGCGCGTCCTCGACGTCGATCCGGCCGCTGCCGCGCCGCACCCGATGGCGTACGACGGCTTCGGGCAGCAGCTCCGGGTCGCAGTCCAGGCCGGCGTCCACGATCCGTACGGGGACGGAGAAGCGCCGGGCCAGCACGGCGACGGGGCTCGCACCGTCCAGCACCGCCCGGACGAGCTCGTGCGCGGTTCCCGCGGCCCGCCCGGAGACCTCCAGCTCCGCCACCCCGTGATCACCGGCGAACAGCACGACGCGCGGCTGCTCGACCGCCTTGACCGGCACCGACTGCTGGGCGGCCGACAGCCATTCACCCAGCTCGTCCAGGCGGCCGAGCGCACCGACGGGAACGGCGAGCCGCTCCCGTCGTTCCTCGGCATCACGCCGTACGCCCCCGTCGGGGCGTTCGATCAGGTCGGAGAAGTCGTCCAGATTCACGGGGGTCTGCCTCGCGGGTCGGCGCTAGGTGGGCCGGAACCCGCCGGGGGGCTCCTGCCCGGAACAGTACCCGGCGCTCCTTCCCGCACCCACGGCCCCGCATCCGCCCACGGCTCAGCCCCGCAGCACCAGCGCCTGCCCCGCGACCACCAGCAGCACCTGCTCGCACTCGGCCGCGAACGCGGCGTTCAGACGGCCCAGTTCGTCCCGGAAGCGCCGCCCGGAGGCCGTCGCCGGGACGACACCCGAGCCGGTCTCGTTGGTCACGGCGACGACCGTACGACGGGTCCCGCGCACCGCGCGGACCAGCTCGGCGACCCGTCCGCGCAGCTTCTCCTCCCCGCCGCCCGCCCACCGGTCGTCGTCCCACGCGCCGACCCGGTCCATCGCGTCCGTCAGCCACAGGGACAGACAGTCGATCAGCAGCGGCGGGCCGTCCTCCTCCAGCAGACCGGCGAGCTCGCAGGTCTCCTCGGTGCGCCAGGCGGCAGGCCTGCGCTCCCGGTGCAGCCCGATCCGGGACTCCCACTCCGCGTCCCCTTCGCGGCGCCCGCCCGTCGCCACGTACACCACCTCGGGGAAGGTCTCCATCCGCTGTTCGGCCTCCACCGACTTCCCCGACCGGGCCCCGCCCGTGACCAGAGTGCGGCGGGGGACCTCGGGCACGGCGTGGTAGGCGCCCACCGGCAGCGTCGTCCCGTCCGGTACGGCCCGCGCCCCGCCCGCCGCGAGCCGGCGGTCCAGCGCGGGGCCGGGGGGCGCGTCGTGGTCCAGATGGACGGCGATCACCTCGGTGGTGGGCCCCACGGCCTGCACGGCCCGCAGCCGGGCCACGGCGTCCGGCCGCGCGATCACATCGCACACGACCATGTCGTACGGCTCCGCCACCGGGTCGGCCAGACCGGCGGGGGAGGCCCCGGGCGGCAGATAGAGCAGGCGTTCGCCCTCCGGTGCCGTCACCTCGTAACCGGTGCCCGGGGCGTCCATCGCCAGGGCCCGGATCCGGTGCCCGCTGATCAGCGTCAGCTCCTGGCCGTCCGGGACACGCCCGGCGGGCGGGAGCGAGGCGGGCAGCTCCACGGCGGGCCCGTCATGGGGGTGGGTCAGCAGCACCTGCCGTACGCCGGCGAGCGAGTGTCCCGCGCGGGCGGCGGCGAACACGGCGCCCGGGGTGAGGTCCAGCAGCAGCGCGTCGTCCACGAGCAGCGCGGTCGCGGCGCGGGCCCCGGCGCCGCGGGAGGACGCGCAGACGGCGCAGGGGCAGTCGGGCCGCGGCAGCCCGTCGGGGGCTCCGGTGCCGAGCAGTGTCAGTTCCACGCTCTGATCCTCCCGTGTCCATGAACCACCTGCGCGCCCGGGACACCCACTAGTCTGCGGGGAGCAACGTGACCCAGGAGGCGGACATGGCGTGGACGTGGCGGTTCGAGAAGTCCGACGGTACGGAGACGGAGCCGGCGCTGCAGCCGGAGGAGTTCACGACTCAGGGCGACGCGGAGTCCTGGATCGGTGAGTTCTGGAAGGAGCTCCTCGAAGGCGGCGCGGACCAGGTGACGCTCTTCGAGGACGCGACGAAGATCTACGGCCCGATGAGCCTCCAGGCCGACTGAGGCCCCGCGACCGCCCGGGCCCCGGGGCCCGGGCGGGACTTCGTCTCCCCGCCCTCACCGACCGGCCCTCAGATCTCGCCCAGGGTGACCTCGGCCGTCTTCCTCGAGTCCCCCCGCGTGTACGTCACCCGGACCTTCCGGCCCGGCTTCTCGCCCGCCAGAGCCTCCGAGAGCGAGGTGATCGTCGTGACGGGAGTGTCGCCGATCCGGGTGATGACGTCCCCGACGCGCAGGCCGGCATCCGCCGCCGCCCCGTCCTTCTCGACGCTGACGATCGCGACACCGGCGGGCTGGTAGTCGTCGTCGACGACGGTGCGGCCCGTGATGTCCAGAGCCGCCCGGCCCGAGTCGGTGACCTTTCCCGACCGGATGATCTGGTCCGCGACCGTCCGCACCATCGAGACGGGAATCGCGAACCCGATCCCGGGTGCCGCGCCGCCGCCCTGCTCGCTGTCCGTCGCCGCGAGGGTCGGGATGCCGATGATCTCGCTGTCGAGGTTCACCAGTGCGCCGCCGCTGTTGCCCGGGTTGATGGCCGCCGAGGTCTGCACCATGTCGGCGAGCGTCGCCCCGGTGCCGCCGCCCGAGCGGCCTTCGCTGACCGTCCGGCCCACGGCCGAGACGATGCCCTGGGTGACGCTGCTGGAGAGACCGAGCGGTGAGCCCATCGCCAGGACGATCTGTCCCACCTCGACCTCGTCCGTGTCCCCGAACTCCGCGGCCCGCAGCCCGCCGGGGACGGCGTCCAGCTTGATGACGGCCAGGTCCTGCTCCGGGTAGGAGGAGACCAGGGACGCCTTGAGCACCTTCTCTCCGGTGGCGACGCTGACGTCGAACGTCTTCTCGCTGCCCACGACATGGGCGTTCGTGACGATGTGGCCCTTGTCGTCGTAGACGATGCCCGAGCCGAGCGAGTCTCCGGCGCCGATCTGCACGACGGAGGGCAGCACGTCCTTGATGACGGTCTGGTACTGATCCTCCAGATCGCTCGTGGCCCGGGACACCACCGCCTGCTGGGCCGGAGCGGCGGACGGGGCGGGGCCCGGCCCGGCGCAGCCGACCGCCAGGGCGATCACGCAGGCGCCGGCGGCCAGGGGCATGAGTGAGCGGCGTACCCGCCTGCGGGAAGGGGTTGCGTCCATGCCCGGAGTATCGCCAGGGCCCGCCGTCCACGGCCTGCGCTGGTGGGCCGATCAGGCGTACGGCGGCGACGGATTCAGCCGCTCAGGCCGTGCCGGCCCGGGGTGCGCTCCCCGGCTGCGTCAGCCGCGTACGCCGCACAGGTGCAGCAGCGCCGCCACCCCGCGGTACGGATCGGTCCGCCCCGCGCGGTCCTCGGCCGCGAACACCCGCGCCAGCTCCTCGGGGCCCGGCAGCTCCGCGTCGTTGCTCACGTTGTCCGTGAAGACCCGCACGCCGTACCAGGCGTGCAGCGGGGCGGCGATCCCGGCGAGGGTGGCCCGCAGGACTTCGAGCCGGTCGGCCCGGACGTCGAGGCCGAGCCTGTTCGTGTACGTGTCCGTGTCGAACGCGGCGAGGGCCGCGCCGAAGTCGCCGGCCGATCCCGGGCGCATCGCCAGCGCGTCCGCGTTCCGCACGAGCAGGGAGAGCAGCCCGCCGGGGGCCAGCATCCTGGCCAGGCCGGCCAGCAGCGGATCCGGTTCGGGGACATACATCAGCACCCCGTGACAGAGCACCACGTCGAAGCTGCCGGGCAGGAAGTGCACCCCGGTGTCACGGCCGTCGCCCTCGATGAGCCGCACCCGCTCCCGGATGCCCTCGGGCTCGGCCGCCAGGGACTCCCGGGCCGACCGCAGCATCTCGGCGTCGGACTCGAGGCCCGTCACGGAGTGGCCGGCCCGGGCCAGGCGCAGTGCCTGCGTGCCCTGGCCCATGCCGACGTCGAGCACCCGCAGCCGCTGCCCCACGGGGTAGCGAGCGGCTATCTGCTCGTCGAGCTGCCGGGCGACGAGCTCCTGGCGGACCGTGTTGCGCAGTCCGCCGAGCCCGCCCAGCCACTGGGAGGACACCCCCGTGAAGCCGGAGGTCTCCGTGCTCAGGGCCGCTCTCCCCGCTTGACCTGAGGCTTGGGAAGGCGCAGCCGGCGCATCTGGAGCGTACGCATCAGGCCGTAGGCCACCGCGCCGCGCTTCGGTGTGTCGGGGAAGCGCTGGGCCAGCTGCTTCTTGAGCCGGAACCCGAGGCCGATGGAGTCGACGACGATCAGCACGATCACGCCGAGCCAGAGCAGCAGCGAGATGTTCTGGATGTTCTGGATCTGGATCACGCTGAGGATCAGGATGATCACCGCGAGCGGAAGGAAATACTCCGCGATGCAGAAGCGCGAGTCCACGAAGTCACGGACGAAGCGCCGCACGGGCCCCTTGTCGCGCACCGGCAGATAACGCTCGTCACCCGAAGCGAGAGCCTCCCGCTGCCGGGCCATGTCGGCCCGGCGTGCTTCGCGCTGGCGCTTGGCGGCCTCCTTGCGGTCGGTCGGCGCACCGCTGGAGGCACGTCGGCGCTGCGTCTGGGCGTCGCTGCGCCTGGGGGTGGGGCGACCCTTGGGAGCCTGGGGGTCGCGGGGCTGCTTGGAGAGGTCCGCCGTCACCTTGCCGGTGGGGGCCTTCTCTTCCTTGGAACGGCTACGGAACACAAAACCCAAGGGTACGGGGTCGTCCGGTACTACCGGGGACCGGCCGGGAACGATCCGGCAACGGCCTGCGTCCTGAAAAGTGTTCCGACAGGGGCAGAACGGACGTTGCCCACGCCATCCCTGATGGTCTTCTACTCCCTGCGCGGGAGCGGTTACCGGCGGCAGTCGTCCTTGCGGAGGAGCACATCCGTGCTCGAACAGTGCGGTAATGGAGACAGGGCCCGTACTGTGGGTTCTGTTGGAGTGCTGGAGCTCAGTCCGTCAGAAGGGGGCGCGCGAAGCCCATGAGCGGTGTCATGAAGCGTATGGGAATGATCTTCCGCGCGAAGGCAAACAAGGCCCTTGACCGGGCCGAGGATCCGCGCGAGACCCTCGATTACTCGTACCAGAAGCAGCTCGAACTGCTCCAGAAGGTACGCCGCGGTGTCGCCGATGTGGCGACCTCGCGCAAGCGGCTGGAGCTGCAGCTGAACCAGCTGCAGGGACAGTCGTCCAAGCTGGAGGACCAGGGCCGCAAGGCGCTCGCGCTCGGCCGCGAGGACCTGGCCCGCGAGGCGCTGTCGAGGCGCGCCGCCCTCCAGCAGCAGGTTTCGGACCTGGAGACGCAGCACCAGACGCTGCAGGGCGAGGAGGAGAAGCTCACCCTCGCGGCCCAGCGTCTGCAGGCCAAGGTCGACGCCTTCCGGACGAAGAAGGAGACCATCAAGGCCACCTACACCGCGGCCCAGGCCCAGACGCGGATCGGCGAGGCATTCTCCGGCATCTCCGAGGAGATGGGCGACGTCGGCCTGGCGATCCAGCGGGCCGAGGACAAGACCCAGCAGCTCCAGGCGCGCGCCGGGGCCATCGACGAGCTGCTGGCCTCCGGGGCCCTCGACGACCCGTCCGGCACGGCGAAGGACGACATCGCCGCCGAGCTGGACCGGATCTCCGGTGGTACGGATGTAGAACTGGAGCTGCAGCGCATGAAGGCCGAGCTGGCCGGCGGTTCCGCCGGGCAGCAGCAGGCCATCGAGGGCGGCGCCGAGGACGCGGCACCGCAGGCGCAGCAGTCCCCGCACAAGTTCGACAAGCAGTGAGGGCGGCGTCATGATCGTACGGATCATGGGGGAGGGCCAGGTCGTACTGGCCGACAGTCATGTCGCCGAGCTGAACAAGCTCGACGACATACTCCTCGCGGAGATGGAGAGCGGTGACGGACCGGGCTTCCGCACCACGCTCCACGCTCTCCTGGACAAGGTGCGCGAGCTCGGCTCACCGCTCCCGGACGACTCCCTGGAGCCGTCCGAACTGATCCTGCCGTCACCCGACGCCACCCTCGAAGAGGTGCGCTCCATGCTCCGCGACGACGGGCTGATCCCCGGCTGACCGGCCCGCCCGCTCCGCACTCCCACGATGCCCCGTACCGGCCGGACCGGTGCGGGGCATCGTGCCGCGCGCACACTGCCGTGACACCGTCCGGACCGCACCGCCGACGGCACGCCGTACCGTAGCTCGACGTGACCACCCTCGGAACCGGGCTCGTGCGCACCCGCCGCTGGCTGCGAGGCCACCCCCTCGCCTTCGACGCCGGCCTCGCCCTGGCCGTGCTCGTCTGCATGATCTGCGCGTCGTTCGCCGAGCCGGACCCGGGCCACGGGCCCGTCTTCGGAGCGCGGACGCCCGAGGTGTCGAGCGTCCTGCTGATGGTGCTCGCCGCCGCGGCACTCGTCCTGCGCCGGCGCAGGCCCATGACGGTGCTGGCGGTGACCGGGCTGCTGTCCGTCGTCGAGTTCGTCTTCATGGATCCGCCCGCCCCCGTCGTGATGAGCGCCGTCATCGCGCTCTTCTCCGTCGCGGCCAGTACCGACCGCCCCACCACCTGGCGGGTGGGCCTGCTGACCATGGGGGTGCTGACCGTGGCCGCGATGGTGGTCGGCACGACGCCCTGGTACAGCCAGGAGAACCTCGGTGTCCTCGCCTGGACCGGCCTCGCCGGTGCCGCGGGTGACGCCGTGCGCAGCAGACGCGCGTTCATCGACGCGATCAGGGAACGGGCCGAGCGCGCGGAACGCACCCGCGAGGAGGAGGCCGGCCGCAGGGTCGCCGAGGAGCGGCTGCGGATCGCCCGGGACCTCCACGACGTGGTCGCCCACCACATCGCCCTGGTCAACGTCCAGGCCGGGGTCGCGGCCCACGTCATGGACAAGCGCCCCGACCAGGCGAAGGAGGCGCTCGCCCACGTAAGGGAAGCCAGCCGCTCCGCCCTCAACGAACTGCGGACCACGGTCGGGCTGCTGCGCCAGTCCGGCGACCCGGAGGCGCCCACCGAACCCGCCCCGGGGCTCGCCGTCCTCGACACCCTGGTCGACACCTTCCGCAATGCCGGGCTCCCCGTCGAGGTCGCCTGTACCGACCCGGACAGCCCGCTGCCCGCGGCGGTCGACCTCGCGGCCTACCGGATCATCCAGGAGGCGCTGACCAACGTACGCAAACACGCGGGCGCCGACGCGAAGGCCGAGGTGAGCGTCGTACGGGTCGGGAGGACCGCGGAGGTCACCGTGCTCGACGACGGCAGGGGAGGGGACCCGCGCCCCGCGCCGTCCGACGGAGGCAGGCACGGCCTGATCGGCATGCGCGAGCGCGTCACCGCCCTGGGCGGCACCCTCACGGCGGGGCCCCGTTACGGAGGCGGATTCAGGGTTCATGCGATCCTGCCCGTCACATCCCGCACACGCGCTCCGGAAGGGCCGGACACGGCGGGGACGACGGGGGGACGCGCATGACGCCCATCAAGGTGCTGCTCGCCGACGACCAGGCGCTGCTGCGCAGCGCCTTCCGGGTGCTGGTCGACTCCGAGCCCGACATGCGGGTCGTCGGCGAGGCCGCCGACGGGGCGGAGGCCGTGGAACTGGCCCGCTCGACCCTCGCCGACGTCGTGCTGATGGACATCCGGATGCCGGGCACCGACGGACTCGCCGCCACCCGCATGATCAGCGCGGACCCGGACCTGGCGGGCGTACGGATCGTCATGCTCACCACCTTCGAGGTGGACGAGTACGTCGTGCAGTCCCTGCGCGCCGGCGCGTCCGGCTTCCTGGGCAAGGGCGCGGAGCCGGACGAGCTGCTCAACGCCATCCGTGTCGCTGCGGCCGGAGAGGCCCTGCTCTCCCCGGTCGCGACCAAGGGCCTCATCGCCAGCTTCCTGGCCCAGGGCGGCGGCACGGAGGACCCGGACGGCACGGAGTACACCGAGCGCCTCGCCGCGCTCACCGGGCGCGAGCGCGAGGTGCTCGTCCAGGTCGCGGGCGGTCACTCCAACGACCAGATCGCCGACCGGCTCGTCGTCAGCCCCCTCACCGTGAAGACCCATGTGAACCGGGCCATGGCGAAACTGGGCGCGCGGGACCGCGCGCAATTGGTCGTCATTGCCTACGAATCGGGTCTGGTCCGCCCCAGGGTGGAGTGACGGGTGGAGAAGCGGCTACTCCAGCTGCGGTATGCGCGGGACAAGAAAGCAACCCGGGGGCCGACGATTTCGGTCACGGGGACGGCGATCGTATAGATGGGCGGGCTGTGTCCCCTGTGCTCACCGGAGTGAGTACCGAACGGCCCCTCACCTGCCGCGTACGCCACAGAAGAGAGACCCACCCATGTCCTGGCTGTCCAGATTCAGCCTCGCGCAACGGGCCCTGATCGGGCTGATCTCGATCGTCGCGCTCGTTTTCGGAGCGATCGCGATCCCGCAGCTCAAGCAGCAGCTGCTGCCCACCATCGAACTCCCGATGGTGTCGGTGCTGGCGCCCTACCAGGGTGCGTCCCCCGACGTGGTCGAGAAGCAGGTCGTCGAACCCCTCGAGGACGCCATCAAGGCCGTCGACGGAGTCGAGGGCATCACCTCGACCGCCAGCGAGGGCAACGCCGTCATCATGGCGAGCTTCGACTTCGGTGACGAAGGCACGAAGCAGCTCGTCGCCGACATCCAGCAGGCCGTGAACCGCGCCCGCATCCAGCTGCCCGACGATGTGGACCCGCAGGTCATCGCGGGTTCGACGGACGACATCCCGACCGTCGTCCTCGCCGTCACCTCCGACGAGGACCAGCAGGCGCTCGCCGACAAGCTGGACCGCACGGTCGTCCCGGCGCTCCAGGACATCGAGGGCGTCGGCCAGGTCGCGGTCGACGGTGTCCAGGAGCTCCAGGTCTCCGTCGTCCCCGACGACAGGAAGCTCGCCGCGGCGGGCATGAACGCCGCCTCGCTGGCCCAGGCACTCCAGGCCGGCGGAGCCACCGTCCCGGCCGGCTCCTTCGCCGAGTCGGGCAAGAGCCGCACCATCCAGGTGGGCGGTTCCTTCACCTCGCTCCAGCAGATCGAGGACCTGAAGGTCTCCGCGGCGGACCCGGCGGGCAAGGCCGGAAAGCCGGTCCGCGTCGGTGACGTCGCCACGGTGAAGCAGGAGCCCGCCACCGCGGTCTCCATCACCCGTACGAACGGCAAGCCGAGCCTCGCCGTCATGGCGACGATGGACAAGGACGGCAGTGCCGTCGCCATCTCGGACGCCGTCGAGGACAAGCTCCCGGACCTGCGCAAGGACCTCGGCGCCGGCGCCGAGCTGACCGTCGTCTCCGATCAGGGGCCCGCCGTCTCCAAGGCGATCTCCGGTCTCACCACCGAAGGCGCGCTCGGCCTGCTCTTCGCGGTCGTCGTGATCCTGGTGTTCCTCGCCTCGATCCGCTCGACGCTGGTCACCGCGGTCTCCATCCCGCTCTCCGTGGTCCTCGCGCTGATCGTGCTCTGGACCCGCGACCTGTCGCTGAACATGCTCACCCTCGGCGCGCTGACCATCGCGATCGGCCGCGTCGTCGACGACTCGATCGTGGTCCTGGAGAACATCAAGCGGCACCTCGGCTACGGCGAGGAGCGCCAGTCGGCGATCATCACCGCGGTCAAGGAGGTGGCCGGCGCCGTCACCTCGTCCACGCTCACCACCGTCGCGGTCTTCCTGCCCATCGGTCTGGTCGGCGGCATGGTCGGCCAGCTCTTCGGGTCGTTCTCCCTCACCGTCACGGCGGCCCTGCTGGCCTCCCTGCTGGTTTCTCTGACCGTGGTCCCGGTCCTCTCGTACTGGTTCCTGCGGGCCCCCAAGGGCACCGCCGCGAACCCGGACGAGGCGCGTCGCAAGGCCGAGGAGAAGGAAGCCGCCAGCCGGCTCCAGCGGATCTACGTCCCGGTGCTGCGCTTCGCGACCCGGCGCCGTATCACCAGCATCGTCATCGCCTTCGTGGTCCTGTTCGGCACCTTCGGCATGGCCCCCCTGCTGAAGACGAACTTCTTCGACCAGGGCGAGCAGGAAGTCCTCTCCATCAAGCAGGAGCTGACTCCCGGCACGAGTCTGGCTGCGGCCGACGAGGCGGCGCAGAAGGTGGAGAAGGTCCTCGCCGCGGACGACGGCGTGAAGGACTACCAGGTGACCGTCGGCTCCTCCGGCTTCATGGCGGCCTTCGGCGGCGGTACGGGCGCCAACCAGGCGTCCTACCAGATCACCCTCAAGGACTCGGCGGACTTCGACGCCACCCAGGAGCGGATCGACGAGGCCCTCGGCAAGCTCGACGGCATCGGTGACACCACCATCGCCGGCGGCGACGGCTTCGGCAGCCAGGACCTGAGCGTCGTGGTCAAGGCCGCCGACGCGGACGTCCTGAAGAAGGCGTCCGAAGAGGTGCGGACCGAGGTCGCGAAGCTCGACGACGTCACCGACGTCCAGAGCGACCTGGCGCAGAGTGTCCCGCGCATCTCGGTCAAGGCCAACGACAAAGCGGCCGACGCGGGGTTCAGCGAGGCGACGCTCGGCGCGGCGGTCGCGGGCGCCGTGCGCGGCACCCCGTCCGGCACGGCGATCATGGACGACACCGAGCGTGACGTCCTGGTGAAGTCGGCGAAGCCGGCCACCACGATGGCCGAGCTGAAGGCCCTGCGGCTCGGTTCGGTCGAGCTCGGCCAGATTGCCGACGTGAAGCTGGTCCCCGGCCCGGTCTCGATGACCCGGATCGACGGTCAGCGCGCGGCGACGATCACCGCCAGGCCGACCGGCGACAACACGGGCGCGGTGAGTGCCTCGCTCCAGACGAAGATCGACGCCCTGGACCTCCCGGAAGGCGCCACGGCGACCATCGGCGGCGTCTCGCAGGACCAGGACGACGCCTTCATGAAGCTCGGCCTGGCCATGCTGGCCGCCATCGCGATCGTCTTCATGCTGCTGGTGGCCACCTTCCGGTCGCTCATCCAGCCGCTGATCCTGCTGGTCTCCATCCCGTTCGCGGCGACGGGCGCCATCGGCCTCCTGGTCGCCACCGGCACCCCGATGGGCGTCCCGGCGATGATCGGCATGCTGATGCTGATCGGCATCGTGGTGACCAACGCGATCGTGCTGATCGACCTGATCAACCAGTACAGGGCGCAGGGCATGGGCGTCGTCGAGGCAGTCGTCGAGGGCGGTCGCCACCGTCTGCGTCCGATCCTGATGACGGCACTGGCGACGATCTTCGCCCTGCTCCCGATGGCGCTCGGCGTCACGGGTGAGGGCGGCTTCATCTCCCAGCCGCTGGCGGTCGTGGTGATCGGCGGTCTGATCACGTCCACGCTGCTGACCCTGCTCCTGGTGCCGACGCTCTACGCGATGGTCGAGCTCCGCAAGGAGCGCCGCGCGAAGAAGAAGGCGGCCAAGCGCGAGGCGAAGTCCGGCGAGGCGGCCCCCGACGCTCCGGAGGAAGCCACCTCCGAGGAGCCGGAGCCCGCGAAGGCCTGACACCCTCCGGTGACAGAGGAAGGCCCCCGACGCCCTTGCAAGGGCGTCGGGGGCCTTCCTCTGTCACGAGGGAGCCACGGGGGCTACGGCAGCGCCAGCATCCGCTCCAGCGCCAGCTTCGCGAACTTCTCCGTCTCGGCGTCGACCTGGATCCGGTTGACCAGGTTCCCCTCGGCCAGGGACTCCAGGGTCCACACCAGGTGCGGCAGGTCGATCCGGTTCATCGTCGAGCAGAAGCACACCGTCTTGTCGAGGAAGACGATCTCCTTGTCCTCGTCGGCGAAACGGTTCGCCAGCCGGCGCACCAGGTTCAGCTCCGTGCCGATGGCCCACTTCGAGCCGGCCGGGGCCGCCTCCAGGGCCTTGATGATGTACTCCGTCGAGCCCACGTAGTCCGCGGCCGCCACGACCTCGTGCTTGCACTCCGGGTGCACCAGCACGTTGACGCCCGGGATCCGCTCCCGTACGTCCTCGACGGACTCCACCGAGAAGCGCCCGTGCACCGAGCAGTGCCCGCGCCACAGGATCATCTTCGCGTCCCGCAGTTGCTCGGCTGTCAGGCCGCCGTTCGGCTTGTGCGGGTTGTAGAGGACGCAGTCCTCCAGGGTCATCCCCATGTCCCGCACGGCCGTGTTCCGGCCCAGGTGCTGGTCCGGGAGGAAGAGCACCTTGTCGCCCTGGTCGAAGGCCCACTCCAGCGCCCGCTTCGCGTTGGACGAGGTGCAGATGGTGCCGCCGTGCCTACCGGTGAAGGCCTTGATGTCGGCGGAGGAGTTCATGTACGAGACCGGCACGACCTGGTCGGCGACTCCCGCCTCCGTCAGCACGTCCCAGCACTCGGCGACCTGCTCCGCGGTGGCCATGTCGGCCATCGAGCAGCCGGCGGCCAGGTCCGGCAGGACGACCTTCTGGTCGTCGCCCGTCAGGATGTCCGCGGACTCGGCCATGAAGTGCACGCCGCAGAAGACGATGTACTCCGCCTCGGGCCGTGCCGCCGCGTCGCGGGCGAGCTTGAAGGAGTCACCGGTGACGTCCGCGAACTGGATGACCTCGTCGCGCTGGTAGTGGTGCCCGAGCACGAAGACCTTGTCCCCGAGCTTCTCCTTGGCGGCGCGAGCCCGCTCCACCAGGTCCGGGTCGGACGGGGAGGGCAGGTCGCCGGGGCATTCGACCCCGCGCTCGCTCCGCGGGTCGGCCTCGCGGCCGAGCAGCAGAAGGGCGAGGGGCGTCGGCTGGACATCCAGGGGCTGGGCGGTGGTCACGACACGCACCCTTTCTTTTCTGCGAAAAGCCTTTTCGTCTAATTGACGCTATCTATCATAACCGCTTTGTGTCAGCTTGACGATGCCCATAGCGTCGATGTGACGCATCCCCCCGCGCATGCGGTGTGCGAGCATGAAGGGAACAGACACGCGCCTGGCCCGGAATGAATCCGCGGCCCCGATGGTTGGACCGTCGGCAAGCAGTCCGTACAACCCCGGGAGAGAAGCAGATGTCCGTATCGGACGAGACCACCACCGTGAGCGACGGCATCCTCCTGTCCGACGCCGCCGCAGACAAGGTCAGGACCCTGCTGGAGCAGGAAGGCCGTGACGACCTCGCGCTGCGCGTCGCCGTACAGCCCGGCGGCTGCTCGGGGCTGCGCTACCAGCTCTTCTTCGACGAGCGCTCGCTCGACGGCGACGTCGTGAAGGACTTCGGCGGCGTCAAGGTCGTCACGGACCGGATGAGCGCCCCGTACCTGGGCGGCGCCTCCGTCGACTTCGTGGACACCATCGAGAAGCAGGGCTTCACGATCGACAACCCGAACGCCACGGGCTCCTGCGCGTGCGGTGACTCCTTCAGCTGAACCCTGAGTCGTACGACAGCGGCGGGGGGCCCCCCCCCCGGGGGGCCCCCCCCCGGGGGGGGCGGGGGGGGGGGGGCGGCCGCGGCGCCCGGCCCCCCCCCCCCCCGCCGCGCCCCCCA
>NZ_JBITFK010000001.1:0-425202 GCF_044455985.1 Streptomyces sp. NPDC051064 | reverse complement strand
TATATAACATGGGACAATCACAAAAAACCCCCCCCCCCGGCGGGCTGCCGGTGGGGGGGTCGCCCCCCCCCCCCGCCCCCGCGCCCCCCCCCCCCCGCCCCCCCCCCCCCGGGCGCCCCCCCCGCCGCTGTCGTGTGCCGGTGCGGAGGTCTCAGCCGCGCGGCACGGCCTCGCCCGACCCGGCGTCGACCACCTTCCGGCCGTCCAGCGGCGTGTCCAGCGTCACCGTCCGGGTCAGCTCCTTGGCGATCATGATGCAGGCCTTCCCGGGGTCCGGCTTCGACTCGGAGACCGTGACCCGCACGGTCGTGGCGTCCTCCGTGGCGCTGGCCGTGTACGTGCTGCACACGCCGCCCCAGAACGTCACCTCCAGCGTCCGGCCGTCGGCGCTGTACGCGATGAGAGGCGCTCCCTCGCCCTGCGGGTCCTTCGTGGGCTCCGGGGCCGGCCGCGTGCTCTCCGGCGCCAGGCGGTCCGGGTCCACCGCGACCTGGACGACCGTGTGGGCGAGGCCGCCCCCTTCGGGCCGTACGGAGAAGAGCCACGAGGGCACGAGGATCGGCTCGCCGTCCGAGTACCGCGCCGCGAGCCCGAACTCGGCCTTCTCGACCGTCGCCGTGGTGGCCGGCGGGGTCCGGCGGGTACCGCAGTCGGTCTTCGGTGAGGCCGGATCACCCTCCAGCGGCTCGGCGGTCGCGCAGCCGCCGATGTCGGCCTTCGCGGCCCGCCGGTTCTCCGCGTTCAGCAGCTTCAGCGCCTCGTCCGCGCCGGTCACCGGATAGCTGTCGCCCTTCCCCAGGGACTTCAGATGCCCGCTGCCCCCGACGATCTCACCCCCGGCGCCCACCTGGATCCCGGTCGACCATCCGTACGTCGGCAGTCCGTCCACCACGGGGTCGGCGTTCACCACGCGTACGGAACCCATGAGCTGGGCCGCGTCGAGCGCGGCGTCGTCCTGCCCCACCGCCTTCAGGACCGGTACCGCCGCGGCCTTGGCGGCCTTCTCACTCACCGGCGAGCCGGCGCCGGTGCCCGGTGCCGTCTCCTTCGAGCAGACCGTGGGCGACTCGCACGCGTCCGGACCACCCGAGCCGTACCGTGCGAAGGTCCAGGTGCCCGGAGCCTGCTCGGTCACCCGCAGAAGGGGCCCGGAGCCGTCCCCGTCACTGCCCACCTTCCAGGCCGTGCCTTCCGTACGGGGCGTTCCCCGCACCCCGAGGGCCTTCGCGAGGCGTGCCACCTCGGCCGAGGTCACCGTGCCCGTCGTGCGGTGGACGGCGGCCGTGTCCGGGCCGTCGGGCAGCTCGCCCGAGGCGCGGTAGACGGTTCCGCCGCCATGGGGATCCGGCTCACCGGGAGCGATGCCCGGAGGGGCCGACGTGCCGCCGTCCGCCGGGGCGTCGAGCGACAGCAGAGGGGCCGCCCCGGTCCGGGGATCGGGGCGGAGGCCCGGCCCGGCCTCGCCCGAGGTGCTGGACGCCCAGTACGCACCGCCGCCCCCGGCCAGGAGCACGGCTGCCGCCACCGAGGCCACGGCGAGCGGCGACCGCCGCCGGGGGCCGGTCACGTCATTCTCGGGTCGCTCGGTGCTCACCGGATCGCTCCTTCGGCTGCCTGGCCGTCACGGGCACATCATCCGTCCCCGGGGCGGGGACACCGGTGGGACGGGCCAGGGCTGCGCGCGGTTCCCCCGCGTGCGCGGGGGAACCGCCGGTGGAGCCTCCGATCAGTCCCCGTAGTCGGACATGGAGTCGATCAGGCGGGCCGAGGAGGGCGGCACCGTGACCCCGTGGATGCGGGAGGGCTCCACCGGCTTCGTGGTGGTCCTCGTGGGCGCGACCCAGTGCGGCGCCATCCGTGCGCAGTCACCGCGCAGCTCGGCCAGGCTCATCTCGGACTCACGCGGAACGGACTCACGCGGAACGATGGTGTTCGACATATCCGCACCGTACGCACGGGGGCACCCAGGTAGAAAGACCTACTATCGGGTAGTTTTGCCCCTTCGGCTACGGTGGCGTCACCGGGTAGCGTGAACTGTCACGCCGTCCCGGAGGGTGCGTTCACGCGTTTCCTCCGCCTTCCGCAGGAGCAGCCACCCCGTGCGCATCGCAGTCACCGGCTCCATCGCAACCGACCACCTCATGACCTTCCCCGGCCGATTCGCCGACCAGCTGGTCGCGGACCAGCTGCACACGGTCTCCCTCTCCTTCCTCGTCGACAATCTCGACGTGCGACGCGGCGGGGTCGGCGCCAACATCGCCTTCGGCATGGGCGTGCTCGGCACGCAGCCGATCCTCGTCGGCGCCGTCGGGTCGGACTTCGACGACTACCGCGCCTGGCTCGACCGGCACGGCGTCGACACCGGTTCCGTCCGTGTCTCCGAGGTGCTGCACACCGCGCGCTTCGTCTGCACCACGGACGCCGACCACAACCAGATCGGCTCCTTCTACACGGGCGCCATGAGCGAGGCCCGGCTGATCGAGCTCAAGAGCGTCGCCGACCGCGTGGGCGGTCTCGACCTCGTCTCGATCGGGGCCGACGATCCCGAGGCGATGCTCCGCCACACGGAGGAGTGCCGCTCGCGGGGCATCCCGTTCGCCGCGGACTTCTCGCAGCAGATCGCCCGGATGGGCGGCGAGGAGATCCGGATCCTCCTCGACGGTGCGACGTACCTCTTCTCCAACGAGTACGAGAAGGGGCTCATCGAGTCCAAGACCGGCTGGAGCGACGAGGAGATCCTGTCCAAGGTCGGCCACCGCGTCACCACCCTCGGCGCCCGTGGCGTCCGCATCGAGCAGGCTGGCCAGGACCCCGTCGAGGTCGGCTGCGCCGAGGAGGAGCGCAAGGCGGACCCGACCGGCGTCGGCGACGCGTTCCGGGCCGGTTTCCTCTCCGGCCTCGCCTGGGGCGTGGGCCTGGAGCGCGCCGCCCAGGTCGGCTGCATGCTCGCGACCCTGGTCATCGAGACGGTCGGCACCCAGGAGTACACCCTGCGCCGCACCCACTTCATGGACCGCTTCACCAAGGCCTACGGGGACGAGGCGGCCTCCGAGGTCCGCAAGCACCTCTCCTAGGGCCGTAGGCACACGGAAGCGGTACGGGGCTCACAGGAGCCGGCGGACCACATAGGCCGAGCCGTGGTCCGCCGGCTCCTCGCCCACGTACTCCTGTTCGCGCATCGCGCACCAGGCCGGGATGTCGAGGCGGGCGGCCTCGTCGTCCGAGAGCACCGTCACCGTGCCGCCCACGGGTACCTCTCCGATCACCTTTGCGAGTTCGATCACCGGAATCGGGCAGCGACGGCCCAGCGCGTCGACCACGAGCGAGGCCCGCGGCGCCGGGGAGGGGGCAGCCGACGCGGGTGCGCCGAGCCTCTCCCTCACCTCGGCGACCACCCCGGGCAGTACGTCGAGGAAGCCGCCGACCTCTTCCTCCGTCGTCCCGGGCGGAAGCGACACCCGGATGTTCCCCTCCGTGAGCACTCCCATCGCCTTGAGGACATGGCTGGGCGTCAGGGTGCTGCTCGTGCAGGACGATCCTGACGAAACGGAGAACCCGGCCCGGTCCAGCTCGTGGAGCAGTGTCTCTCCGTCGACATAGAGACAGGAGAAGGTGACCAGATGCGGCAGCCGCCGCACCGGATCGCCGACCACCTCCACATCGGGCACCAGGCCCGCCACCGAGGCCCGGATCCGGTCCACGAGGGCGCGCAGCCGGGCGCCCTCCGCCTCGGCCTCCGCGCGCACCGCCCGCAGCGAGGCCGCGGCCGCCACGATCGCCGGGATGTTCTCGAAGCCGGCCGCCCGGCCCGACTCCCTTTCGTCGGCCGGGCCTTGGGGTGCGAACCTGACCCCCTTGCGCACGGCCAGCAGCCCGACCCCGGCCGGTCCGCCCCACTTGTGGGCGCTCGCGGCCAGCAGCGACCAGCGGCCGGGCACCGGCCCCCAGCCCAGCGACTGCGCGGCGTCCACCAGCAGCGGCACGCCCGCGTCGGCACACAGCTCGGCGGTCTCGGCCACCGGCTGCTCGGTCCCCACCTCGTGGTTGGCGGACTGCAGACAGGCCAGCGCGGTGTCCGGTCGAAGGGCCCGGCCGTACGCCGACGGGTCGACCGCGCCGGTCCGGTCCACCGGCACCTCGGTGAAGGATCCCCCCGCCGCTTCGAGGGCCGTGGCCGAGTGGAGTACCGAGGAGTGCTCGACGGCCGAGAGCACCAGATGGCGGCCGACACGCCGACGCCCGGAAAGCGCGCCGGCGACCGCCGAGTGCACCGCCCGGGTGCCGGACGAGGTGAAGACGAGCTCGTCCGGCCGGCAGCCGACCGCCTCCGCCGCCGTCTCCCTGGCCGCGTCCAGGAGCATCGCTGCCCGCCGCCCCTCGCGGTAGAGCCGGGCGGGATCGGCCCAGCCCTCGTCCAGCGAGGCGTGCAGCGCCTGGCGGGCGACGGGGTGCAGGGGGGCGGAGGAAGCCGCGTCGAAGTAGGGCACACCGTCACGCTAGCCCGCGCAGGTGCGTGACCGGGTGACCGGCCGCCTCCGGGCAGGGAGAGGGAGCGTCAGATGGCGGCCGGAGGCTCGCATTCCATCCCTTCGGGGTGTCGTGCGGCGCGTTGGGCACCCTCCCCGCGCGACCCCAAATAGCGTCCAGTAGGGTTTGGTCCGCATAAACATCCAAACCCCTGCCCGCGTCAGGGCCGGCGACCGACCAAGTGAGACGGCCGCGCCGACCGTGCGGGCGAGACTCTCGGGAAGGCGCTACGTGAGTCCCAACGGCTCCGACCGCTCGTCGCGGCGCCCGATGCGGCGGAAGCTGCCGCAGGTGCTGACTGCGGGCCTGGTCCTGGCGACGGCCTCCGGTTGTTCATACAACTGGGAGGATTTCCCCCGCCTCGGTATGCCCACCCCGGTAACGGAAGAGGCCCCTCGGATCCTCTCCCTCTGGCAGGGCTCGTGGGCGGCAGCGCTCGCCACGGGCGTCCTTGTCTGGGGGCTGATCCTGTGGAGCGTCATCTTCCACCGGCGAAGCAGGACCAAGGTGGAGGTACCTCAGCAGACCAGGTACAACATGCCTATCGAGGCGCTGTACACAGTGGTCCCCCTCATCATCGTCTCGGTGTTCTTCTACTTCACCGCGCGCGATGAATCGAAGCTCCTCGAGCTCAGCCCGAAGCCGGCCCACACGATCAACGTGGTCGGCTACCAGTGGAGCTGGGGCTTCAACTACATCGAGAACGTGGAGGGCGAGCCCTCCACCGGCGGCAAGATCTCCAAGGAGCTCGACGCCATCCCCGACAAGTTTCAGAAGGACTTCCCCGCGAACGCCAACGGCGTCTACGACGTGGGCATCCCTGGGACGCGTAACCCGCAGAACGGCAACCCGGGTCCGACCCTGTGGCTGCCGAAGGGCGAGAAGGTCCGTTTCATCCTGACTTCGCGTGACGTCATTCACTCCTTCTGGGTGGTGCCGTTCCTCATGAAGCAGGACGTCATTCCGGGCCACACCAACTCCTTCGAGGTCACGCCGAAGAAGGAGGGCACCTACATGGGTAAGTGCGCCGAGCTCTGCGGCGTCGACCACTCCCGGATGCTCTTCAACGTCAAGATCGTTTCTCCGGAGCGTTACCAGCAGCACCTCAAGGAGCTGGCGGAGAAGGGTCAGACGGGCTACGTGCCGTCAGGCATCGAGCAGACGGACCCGGCCAGGAATGCGGAGACGAACAAACTGTGAGCATCCTCAACGAATCCCAGGGTGCCGCGGCAGCAGACGACTCGTTCGAGGACGAGCTGCCGGTGCGGCGCAAGCAGCCGGGGAGTGTCGTCGTCAAGTGGCTGACAACCACTGACCACAAGACGATCGGCACGATGTACCTGGTCACATCGTTCGCGTTCTTCTGCATCGGTGGCCTCCTGGCGCTCTTCATGCGCGCCGAGCTGGCCCGTCCGGGTACGCAGATCATGTCGAACGAGCAGTTCAACCAGGCGTTCACGATGCACGGCACGATCATGCTGCTGATGTTCGCGACGCCGCTGTTCGCAGGGTTCGCGAACTGGATCATGCCGCTGCAGATCGGCGCGCCCGACGTGGCGTTCCCGCGGCTGAACATGTTCGCGTACTGGCTGTACCTCTTCGGCTCGCTGATCGCCGTGGCCGGCTTCCTCACCCCGCAGGGTGCGGCCGACTTCGGCTGGTTCGCCTACTCCCCGCTGTCGGACGCCGTCCGCTCGCCGGGCGTCGGCGCCGACATGTGGATCATGGGTCTGGCCTTCTCCGGCTTCGGCACGATCCTCGGCTCGGTCAACTTCATCACCACGATCATCTGCATGCGCGCCCCCGGCATGACGATGTTCCGCATGCCGATCTTCACCTGGAACGTCCTGCTGACCGGTGTCCTGGTCCTGCTGGCCTTCCCGGTCCTCGCCGCCGCGCTCTTCGCGCTGGAGGTCGACCGTAAATTCGGCGCACATATCTTCGATGCGGCCAACGGTGGCGCATTGCTCTGGCAACACCTCTTCTGGTTCTTCGGCCATCCAGAGGTGTACATCATCGCGCTACCATTCTTCGGAATCATTTCCGAAATCATTCCGGTGTTCAGCCGCAAGCCGATGTTCGGCTATGTCGGTCTGATCAGCGCGACGATCGCCATCGCCGGCCTTTCGGTGACGGTGTGGGCGCACCACATGTATGTGACGGGCGGCGTGCTGTTGCCGTTCTTCTCCTTCATGACATTCCTCATCGCGGTACCGACCGGTGTGAAGTTCTTCAACTGGATCGGCACGATGTGGAAGGGGTCGTTGTCCTTCGAGACACCGATGCTCTGGTCGGTCGGCTTCCTGATCACCTTCGCCTTCGGTGGTCTGACCGGCGTGATCCTGGCCTCGCCGCCGCTGGACTTCCACATCTCCGACTCGTACTTCGTCGTCGCGCACTTCCACTACGTCGTCTTCGGCACCGTGGTCTTCGCGATGTTCGCCGGGTTCCACTTCTGGTGGCCGAAGTTCACCGGCAAGATGCTGGACGAGCGGCTCGGGAAGATGACCTTCTGGACGCTGTTCATCGGCTTCCACGGCACCTTCCTGGTGCAGCACTGGCTCGGTGCCGAGGGCATGCCGCGTCGTTACGCGGACTACCTCGCCGCCGACGGCTTCACCGCCCTGAACACGATCTCGACGATCTCCTCGTTCGTGCTCGGACTGTCGATGCTTCCGTTCATGTACAACGTCTGGAAGACCGCCAAGTACGGCAAGAAGATCGAGGTCGACGACCCCTGGGGCTACGGCCGTTCGCTCGAATGGGCGACGTCCTGCCCGCCCCCGCGGCACAACTTCCTCAGCCTGCCGAGGATCCGTTCCGAATCCCCGGCGTTCGACCTGCACCACCCGGAGATCGCGGCACTCGAGCAGCTCGATCACCTGTCCGAGGGTGACAAGGTCCTCGTCGGTGGCAAGGAGGACGGCAAGTGAAGATCCAGGGCAAGCTCTTCATCTGGCTGAGCGTCTTCATGCTGGCCATGGCCGTCACGTACGGCGTCTGGTCCAAGGAGCCGGTCGGTACCACCGCGCTGGTCCTGGCCTTCGGGCTGACCATCATGATCGGCTTCTACCTGGCCTTCACGGCCAACAGGGTCGACGCGATGGCCCAGGACAACAAGGAAGCCGACGTCGCGGACGAAGCCGGTGAGGTGGGCTTCTTCTCGCCGCACAGCTGGCAGCCGCTCTCGCTGGCCATCGGCGGGGCGTTCCTCTTCATGGCCGTCGTCTTCGGCTGGTGGCTGGCCTACTTCTCGGCCCCGCTGCTCCTGATCGGCCTCTTCGGCTGGGTCTTCGAGTACTACCGGGGAGAGAACCGCACCCAGTAGGACACGCCCGCACAGGCCGCGTCGCACCCGTACGGGGGCCCGGCCCGCTCAGCAATGAGCGGGCCGGGCCCCCGTTTGCAGTCACTGAACGCGCTGGATCGGATGAATCTTCTTAGCGTGGGTTCATGAACCACACGCCGCGCATCCGCACCGTAGTGAGCTGCACTCTGCTGGTCGTGACCCTGGTAGCGGGTGCGACCGCTTGTGGCGAGCCCGATGGTCATCCGCTGTCGCTGAAGCCGTACGACGCGGCTGACCTGGTCTCCTTCAACGGCCCCTCCGAGAACGAGAAGGCCGACCCCGACAAGCCCCTCGAAGTCACCGTCAAGGACGACGACGCGAAGATCACGGACGTGACGGCCGTCGACAGGGAGGGCCGCCATCTGGCGGGCGAACTCGATGCCGACGGGAAGCGGTGGCACTCCACCACCTCGCTCGCGGCCGGCACCCGATACACCGTCAAGGTCTCCACCGAGAACGGCGACGGCGCCCCTGGCAGCCGTACGTACGACTTCGGCACGACCTCGGCCAAGAAGTTCCTGAAGGTGACCTTCGGCCCGCAGGCGGGCACCTACGGCGTCGGACAGCCCCTCACAGCGGAACTCAGCGCTCCGGTCACCGACAAGGCCTCCAGGGCCACCGTGGAACGCGGGCTGCAGGTCCGGTCCACCCCCGCCGTCACGGGCTCCTGGTACTGGGTCGACGCCAAGACCCTGCACTACCGGCCCAAGGAGTTCTGGCCCGCCGACGCCACCATCGACGTCCGCAGCAACCTCAAGGGCATAAAGGTCACCAACGCCCTCTTCGGGGCCGCCGCGAAGCCCCTGAAGCTCACCACCGGCGACCGGATAGAAGCGATCACCGACGCCTCCGACCACACCATGACCGTGCTGCGCAACGGTGAGGTGATCAACACCCTGCCGGTCACCACGGGCAAGCCCGGCTTCGACACGCGCAACGGCGTCAAGGTCGTGCTGGCCAAGGAGCAGTTCGTACGCATGCGCGGGGAGAGCATCGGCATCGCCGCCGGCTCCTCGGAGTCGTACGACCTGCCCGTCTACTGGGCGACACGCGTCACCTGGAGCGGTGAGTACGTCCACGCGGCGCCCTGGTCGACCGGTTCGCAGGGCAGCGCCAACGTCAGCCACGGCTGCACGGGGATGAGCACCGCCGACGCCCAATGGTTCTTCGAGACCGTACGTGAGGGCGACATCGTCAAGGTCGTCGGGAGCGGCGGTGAGACGATGACGCCGTTCGACAACGGCTTCGGCGACTGGAACCTGGACTGGGACGCCTGGCGGAAGGGCAGCGCCCTGCACGGGGGCGGCACACCGGACTCGGGCACCGACGTCGAGGCGGCGCGGCTGCGCCCCCAGGTCTGACCCGGCCGGGAGTGCGCCGCGCCCTCGAAGGGCACCGCGGAGGGGTTCGGGGCCCCTCCGCCTCAGGCCCCTACGGACAGCCTGTGGCGCAACAGGGAGGCCAGGGCGTCCGCGAAGTCGACCGGGTCCACCGGATGCGTCACAGCGGCGTCCGCACGGCTCCACGTGGCCAGCCAGGCGTCCTGCGGGCGTCCGATCAGCAGCAGGACGGGCGGGCAGTCGAAGATCTCGTCCTTGATCTGCCGGCAGACGCCCATACCGCCCGCGGGGGCCGTCTCACCGTCCAGCACGCAGACGTCGACACCGCCCCGGTCCAGTGCGCTCAGGACGGCCGGCAGGGTGGCGCACTCCAGGAACTCCACCGGTGGCACGTCCGCCGCAGGCCTCCGACCGGCTGCCAGCCTCACCTGCTCGCGGGTGTTGGCGTCGTCGCTGTAGACCAGGACCGTGGCGGTCGGCTGCATTGTTCCTCCGTGACGTCTGTGTCTTCGGGGCTCTCCGGGCATGAACCGATGGGCGGATCGTACTCCGGCGGACTGCCTGTCAGCACCGGTAAAGACAGCGATTCGATGGGCCGTTCGGTGAGGACACACACCGCTGACACACCGAACGGCACCCCCCGGAGTGAGGGCGGGATAAGCGACCGACATAATGTCGGTCGTGGCGACAGCAACGACAGTAGAAACCGGGCACGCGCACCCGTCGGTCAATCGGCCGAACCTCACCAGCGTCGGAACCATCATCTGGTTGAGTTCCGAGCTGATGTTCTTCGCGGCCCTCTTCGCGATGTACTTCACCCTGCGATCGGTGATGGGACCCGATCACTGGAAGGAGATGGCTCACCATCTGAACTTCCCGTTCTCGGCGACGAACACCACGATCCTGGTGCTTTCCTCTCTCACCTGCCAGCTCGGCGTTTTCGCCGCGGAGCGGGGCGATGTGAAGAAGCTCCGCACCTGGTTCATCATCACGTTCGTGATGGGTGCGATCTTCATCGGAGGCCAGGTCCTCGAGTACACCGAGCTGGTGAAGGAGGCGGGTCTCTCCCTGTCCTCCGACCCGTACGGTTCGGTGTTCTACCTGACGACCGGCTTCCACGGTCTGCATGTGACAGGCGGTCTCATCGCCTTCCTGCTCGTCCTGGGCAGGACATACGCGGCCTCGAGATTCACCCATGAACAGGCCACCGCCGCCATCGTCGTGTCCTACTACTGGCACTTCGTCGATGTCGTCTGGATCGGCCTGTTCGCCACGATCTACATGATCAAGTAACAGGGCTCGCACCCACCCATCATCGACGCAGAAGATCCTGACACCGGGGTAATCCGTGAAAAAGCTCTCCGCACGACGACGCCATCCGCTGGCGGCGGTCGTCGTACTACTCCTCGCGCTGGCGGCTACCGGGGGGCTGTACGCCGCGTTCGCGCCTGCGGGTAAGGCGCAGGCCGACGAAACCGCCCAGTCCCTCGCCATCGACGAGGGCAAGAAGCTCTACTCCGTGGGCTGCGCCAGCTGCCACGGATCCGGCGGTCAGGGCACCACCGACGGGCCGTCCCTCGTGGGCGTCGGCTCCGCCGCCGTCGACTTCCAGGTCGGTACCGGACGCATGCCGGCTCAGCAGCCGGGCGCCCAGGTCCCGAAGAAGAAGGTCATCTACAACCAGGCCGAGATCGACCAGCTCGCGGCGTACGTCGCGTCCCTGGGCGCCGGCCCGATCACGCCGACCAAGAGCCAGGTCGACCCTTCGGGTGCCGACGTGGCCAAGGGCGGAGACCTCTTCCGCACCAACTGCGCGCAGTGTCACAACTTCACCGGCAAGGGCGGCGCGCTGACGAACGGCAAGTACGCCCCGGACCTCGAAGGCGTGAGCCCGAAGCACATCTACGCGGCCATGCAGACCGGCCCGCAGAGCATGCCCTCCTTCCCGGACAGCACCATGCCCGAGCAGGAGAAGAAAGACATCATCGCGTACATCAAGACCGTCAACGGTGATGAGTCGGAGTCCCCCGGCGGGCTCTCGCTCGGTGGCCTCGGCCCCGTCAGCGAAGGTCTCTTCGGCTGGATCTTCGGCCTGGGCGGCCTGATCGCCATCGCCGTATGGGTCGCGGCCCACACCGCTAAGGCCAAGAAGTCATGAGTAGCCAACAGATTCCAGAAGAGAACCTGCCGGTAGAGCAGGACACCGCGCACGGCGCGGTAGAGGGTGCGGGCGATCCGTTCGCCGACCCGGGGCTGCCGGCCCACCGGCCGCGCATCCAGGACATCGACGAACGGGCCGCGAATCGCTCCGAGCGAGCCGTCGCCCTTATGTTCACGCTGTCCATGGTGGCGACGATCGGCTTCATCGCCTCGTACGTCATCTTCCCGGTCGACAAGATCGTCTACATCTGGCCGCTCGGCCATGTGAGTGCGCTCAACTTCTCCCTGGGCATGACCCTGGGACTGGCGCTCTTCCTCATCGGCGCGGGTGCCGTCCACTGGGCGCGCACCCTGATGTCCGACGTGGAGGTCGCAGACGACCGGCACGCCATCGAGGCGACGCCCGAGGTCAAGGCCAAGGTCATGGCCGACTTCGCGGCCGGCGCCAAGGAGTCCGCGATCGGGCGGCGGAAGCTGATCCGCAACACCATGTTCGGTGCGCTGGCCCTGGTGCCGCTCTCCGGTGTGGTGCTGCTGCGTGACCTCGGTCCGCTGCCGGAGAAGAAGCTCCGCAAGACCCTGTGGGCCAAGGGCAAGCAGCTCGTCAACATGAACACCATGGAGCCGCTGCGTCCCGAGGACGTCGTCGTCGGTTCGCTGACCTTCGCCATGCCCGAGGGCCTGGAGGAGGACGCGCACGACTTCCAGACGCAGATCGCCAAGGCCGCCCTGATGATCATCCGCATCGAGCCGGACAACATCAAGGACAAGCGCGAGCGCGAGTGGGCCCACGAGGGAATCGTGGCCTTCTCGAAGATCTGCACCCACGTCGGCTGCCCGATCAGCCTGTACGAGCAGCAGACGCACCACGTGCTCTGCCCGTGCCACCAGTCCACCTTCGACCTCTCCGACGGCGCCCGCGTCATCTTCGGTCCGGCCGGTCACCCCCTTCCGCAGCTGCGGATCGGTGTGAACAGCGAGGGCAACCTCGAGGCGCTCGGTGACTTCGAAGAGCCCGTCGGTCCTGCCTTCTGGGAGCGCGGATGAGTACTGCGACAGACACACAGCGCAAGGCGCCCGCCGGTGAGCGGGTCGCCGACTGGGCGGACGGCCGGCTGGGCATCTACGGCCTGGCCAAGGCCAACATGCGCAAGATCTTCCCGGACCACTGGTCCTTCATGCTGGGTGAGATCTGCCTCTACAGCTTCATCATCATCATCCTTACGGGTGTGTACCTGACGCTGTTCTTCAACCCGAGCATGAACGAGGTCGTGTACCACGGCTCCTACGAGCCGATGAACGGCATCCGGATGTCCGCGGCCTACGCGTCGACGCTGGACATCAGCTTCGACGTCCGCGGTGGTCTGCTGGTCCGGCAGATCCACCACTGGGCCGCGATCATCTTCCTCGCCGGCATGTTCGTGCACATGTTCCGGGTGTTCTTCACCGGTGCGTACCGCAAGCCGCGCGAGATCAACTGGCTCTTCGGCTTCCTGCTCTTCGTGCTCGGCATGTTCACCGGGTTCACCGGCTACTCGCTCCCGGACGACCTGCTCTCCGGTACGGGTGTGCGCTTCACGCAGGGCGCGATCCTGTCGATGCCGATCGTCGGTACGTACATCTCGATGTTCCTGTTCGGCGGGGAGTTCCCCGGTACGGACATCATCTCGAGGTTCTACTCGATCCACATCCTGCTGCTGCCGGGCATCATGCTCGGGCTCGTGGTCGGCCACCTCATCCTGGTCTTCTTCCACAAGCACACGCAGTTCGCCGGACCCGGCAAGACGAACAAGAACGTCGTCGGCATGCCGCTGCTGCCGGTCTACATGGCCAAGGCCGGAGGCTTCTTCTTCCTGGTCTTCGGCTTCATCGCGGTCCTCTCCGCGATCGCCACGGTCAACCCGATCTGGGCGCTCGGCCCGTACCGTCCCGACCAGGTGTCCACGGGCGCCCAGCCGGACTGGTACATGGGCTTCGCGGAAGGCTTCGTCCGTGTGATGCCGGGCTGGGAGATCAACCTCTGGGGCCACACGCTGGTCCTGGGCGTGCTCATCCCGCTGGTGCTGTTCGGTGCAGTCCTCGGGGCGCTGGCGCTGTACCCGTTCATCGAGTCGTGGATCACCGGCGACAAGCGCGAGCACCACATCCTGGACCGTCCGCGCAACGCTCCGACCCGTACGGGTCTCGGCGTCGCCTGGGTGACGATCTACTTCGTCATGCTGATCGGCGGCGGCAACGACATCTGGGCGACCCACTTCCACATGTCGCTCAACGCGATCAGCTGGTTCGTACGGATCGCCTTCTTCGTCGGCCCGGTCCTGGCGTTCGTCGTCACCCGGCGGATCTGCCTCGGCCTCCAGCGCCGCGACAAGGAGAAGGTGCTGCACGGGCGCGAGTCCGGCACCATCAAGCGCCTGCCGCACGGTGAGTTCGTCGAGATCCACGAGCCGCTCAGCCCCGGCCAGCTGCACACGCTCACCGCGCACGAGCAGTACAAGCCGGTCGAGATCGGCCCGACGGTCGACGAGAACGGTGTCGAGCGCAAGCCGTCGGCGCTGCAGAAGCTCCGGGCCAGGCTCAGCAAGAGCTACTACGGCGAGGACAACCAGATCGCCAAGCCCACCGCCGAGGAGTACAAGGAGATCACCAGCGGCCACGGCCACCACTGATCACCTCAGCTGACCGCCACAGCGGGAGCCCCGTCCATCCGATGGACGGGGCTCTTCGCTGTCCCCGGGCCTGGATAGGGTGGGAGGTATCCCCTGTATCGGCTGTGGACCCCCAGGAGCGGACCATGAACGTTGTGACCCCGGACGGCGGCGACAGCGTGGCGGACCGTACCTGGCCCGGCGTGCTGACCCCCCTGCTGCGCGGCGAGCACCTGGGCGCGGACGACACCGCGTGGGCCATGGACCGCATCATGAGCGGCGAGGCCACGGACGTGCAGATCGCCGGCTTCGCCGTCGCGCTGCGGGCCAAGGGCGAGACCGTCGACGAGGTCACCGGACTCGTCCGCGCCATGTACGAGCACGCCCACACCATCGAGGTGCCCGGCCGCACGGTCGACATCGTGGGCACCGGCGGCGACATGGCCAAGACGGTCAACATCTCCACCATGTCGGCGATCGTCGTCGCGGGGACCGGTGCCAAGGTCGTCAAGCACGGCAACCGGGCCTCCTCCTCGGCGAGCGGCGCCTCCGACGTGCTGGAGAAGCTCGGCGTCAACCTCGAACTGACGCCGCAGCGCGTCGTCGCCGTGGCCGAGGAGGCGGGCATCACCTTCTGCTTCGCCGTGAAGTTCCACCCCGCCCTGCGCTACGCGGCCAGGGCGCGCAAGGAGCTCGGCACGCAGACCACCTTCAACATCCTGGGCCCGCTCACCAACCCCGCCCGGGTGCGCTCCCAGGCCATCGGGGTCGCCGACCCGAAGATGGCGCCCATCGTCGCGGGCGTGCTGGCGGACCGGGGGAATTCGGCGCTCGTCTTCCGGGGCGACGACGGCCTCGACGAGCTGACCACCACGGCGACCTCGCGGGTCTGGATCGTCCGCGACGGCACCGTGCGCGAACAGGCCTTCGACCCGCGCGACGTCGGCCTGGACCTGGTCCCCGTCGAGGCGCTGCGCGGCGCGGACTCCTCGTACAACGCGGATGTGGCCCGCCGGCTGCTCGACGGGGAGACCGGTCCCGTACGGGACGCGGTGCTGCTCAACTCGGCTGCGGCACTGGTCGCGCTGGACCCGGGCGAGGGCTCGCTGGACGAGCAGCTCTCGGCCGGGATCGCGCGGGCCGCGCAGTCGATCGACTCGGGTGCGGCCAAGAGCGCGCTGGAGCGCTGGGTGGCGGCCAGTAACGCCTGAGCTCGCACGGTGTGAACAAGGGCGCAGTCCGGATCGCGGACTGCGCCCTTGCGCGTCGCCGTAGGTATGGCAAGATGCTGCGCAGGTCATGAGTGACAGCGACTACGGCCCCGGCCCGCTGTCCGGCAACCCTCCGTCCGTGGCGGGGTGCCCCGGGTGAAGACCAGGCCGCAGGCAGCGAGGTCTGTGGCAAGCGCGGGCCCCTCGGCATCGTTGGATGCCACCCCTTGGGGTCCTGGTCCCAGGGAGTCTTCTGTGAGCAAGCGAATGCGATAGGGCTCTAGGCCCTCCTCCGCACATCCCCTTTTTCTTTCGTTCCCGCGCTGCCGCGCACTGCCGCCGGCGCGAGGATTTCGCCTGCCTTTCACGGGAGTTCGCCATGTCTGTCTCCACCGCTGCCGTCGACCAGTCCATTTGTGCCCCGTTGCCGGTTCTGGGTGCAGATGTCACGGTTCCGCTCGTTACCGGCGGAGACGTCACCTACGCCGCCCTCGACTACGCGGCCAGCGCCCCGGCCCTCCAGCGGGTCTGGGACGACGTGGCCGCCTACGCCCCGTACTACGGCAGCGTGCACCGCGGCGCCGGCTACCTCTCGCAGCTCTCCACCGACCTGTTCGAGAACAGCCGCGAGACCGTCGCGGAGTTCCTCGGCTGCCGTGCGGAGGACCAGGTGGTCTTCACCCGCTCGACGACCGACTCCCTCAACCTGCTCGCCGCCGCACTGCCCGCCGACTGCGAGGTGTTCGTGTTCGAGACCGAGCACCACGCCTCGCTGCTGCCCTGGCGGGGCGCCCGGGTGACCTACCTCGACGCCCCGCGCACCCCGGACCAGGCAGTCGCCACGCTGGAGCGGGCGCTGGCCGGCCGGGAGCCCTACGGCCCCGCACTGGTCTGCGTGACCGGCGCGTCCAACGTCACCGGTGAGCTGTGGCCGGTGAAGGAACTGGCCGCCGCCGCCCACGCCCACGGCGCGCGGATCGTGCTCGACGCGGCGCAGCTGGCACCCCACCACCCGGTGGACATCGCCGAGCTGGACGTCGACTGGGTCGCCTTCTCCGGGCACAAGCTGTACGCGCCCTTCGGCTCGGGCGTCCTCGCCGGCCGCGCCGACTGGCTGGTGGACGCGGAGCCGTACCTCGCGGGTGGCGGCGCCTCCCGCAAGGTCGCCCGGCGCACCGACGGCGGCGTGGACGTCGAGTGGCACACCACCCCGGCCCGGCACGAGGCGGGATCGCCCAACGTCATCGGCGTCTACTCCATCGCCGCGGCCTGCAAGGCCCTGACCGAGGCCGGATTCGGCCGGCTGGTCGCCCGGGAGCAGCAGCTGGTGACACGGGTCCGTGAGGGGCTCGCCGACGTCCCCGAGGTCAAGGTGCTCTCGCTCTTCGGCGACGACGCCCCGAGGGTCGGCGTCATCTCCTTCGTGGTCGAGGGATGGAACAGCTCGCACTTCGCCGCGGCGCTCTCCGCCGAGTACGGCATCGGGGTGCGCGACGGACTGTTCTGCGCACACCCGCTGGTGCGGACCCTGCTGGGCAGCGAGCCGCAGGAGCCGGGTGAGTGCGGCGCGCCGGAGGCCGCGCCGGGGGAGAGGTCCCTCAACGCCATCCGGGTGAGTTTCGGCGCCGGCACGCCGGACGAGCACATCGAGAGGTTCCTGGGCGCCGTCCGCGAGCTCGTCAGCAAGGGGGCCCGCTGGAGCTACCGCACCGAGGAGGGCCGCTGCGTGCCCGACCGGGGTGCCGCGCAGGTCTGAGCGGGTCCGGACACGGCTCCGGCCGGGAACGGGAGGCGTGTCGCCCCGTCCCCGGCCGGAGCCGTACGTACGTGGTCTCAGGCGTCGAGCCCGATGGCGAAGGCCGCCTCGAGGTCGTGCTGCGAGTAGGTGCGGAAGGCCACATGGGTGTCGGTGCCCTCGACGCCTGGGATCTTGCTGATCCGGCCCGGGATGACATCGGCCAGATCGTCGTGCCGGGCGACCCGGACCATGGCGATCAGGTCGTACGTACCGGTGACCGAGAAGACTTCGCTGACACTGTCCAGCGCGGCGATGGCCTCGGCGATCTCGGGAATCCGGTCCACGCTGGTCTTGATGAGCACGATCGCGGTGATCACGGCTGGCTTTCTCCCTCAGTGGCCGTGGCTGGAGACTTCACTCTAGTACCCCGGAACCGCACCCAGGCGTAGAGGAACCCGGCCGCGAAACCCGCCACGTGCGCGAGGTACGCCACGCCCGGGCCGCTGCCCGAGCTCTGCGCCGCCAGCCACTGCAGGACGAACCAGAACACGAGCACGATCCAGGCGGGAAACCGCAGCGGCAGGAAGAAGAGGAAGGGGAAGAGGCTGGTGACACGGGCCCGGGGGAAGAGATAGAGGAACGCGCCGAGCACCGCGGAGATCGCCCCCGACGCGCCGACCAGTGTCTGGTCGGAGTCCGCGTGCACCACCGCGTAGGCCACCAGGGCGAAGTAGCCGCAGGCGAGATAGAAGAAGGTGAACTCGGTGCGGCCCATGCGCTCCTCGGCCATCGCGCCGAACACGTAGAGGAAGAGCATGTTGCCCAGCAGGTGCAGCCAGCTGCCGTGGACGAAGAGCGCGGTCAGTGGGGTCAGGGCCGCGTGGGCCGAGCCCTCCACGAGCTCGGTGGGGATCACGCCCCATCGCTCGAAATACCCGGCCTGAGCGGCCAGCAGCGCGTCGGCGCTGCCGTAGACGGGGTTGAACCCGGAGAGCGGGCTGATCAGGAACACCGCGCAGCAGAGCGCGATCAGCCCGTACGTGACCGGGGCGCCGCCCGCCGCGGCCGCGGCCCGGAGCTCTCCGGCCCGCCTCCGCCAGTGGACTTCCCGCCGATAGGTCACGCACAGAGCATGACGCACCAGGCGAGAACGGGACAGACCGCCTCGCCGTGCCGATAGGTATGCGCAAGGCCGTAGGGTTACAGCAGGACATCCGCAGTTCGACGGCGCACCGCGAGATCGAAGCCTGGGCACGCACGAGACTCGACGAACGACGAAAGAGGACGCAACGATGACGACGGTTCCCCAGCCGACGGACGGGACCCGCTGGCGCTGCACGCTCTGCGGCAACCTGACCCGTTTCGATGTGACGCGCTCCTCCAAGGTCGTGGAGTACGTGCATCTCGACCTGGCCGGGGAGTCGAGTATCGAGGAGCGCGAGGTGGTCAGTGAGACCATCGAGTCGGTGCGCTGTCGTTGGTGTAACGCCGTGGACCAGATCGAACTGGTCGACAGGCCTGGTGCCGACTCCTGACGGGGCCGTGCGGACAGACATATTGGGGTGATGGATGGTGGAGCAGCCGACAGGCGGCGCCGGACCGGCCGACGCGGCCGACGGCACCGCGGAGTCGCTCGACCGTCCGCTGCCCGAAGGTGTGCGCCGCAAGGTGGTGGCGCTGGTCTCGGACGCGTTCGGCGGTCTGACCGTCGGCGAACTCCCCGCCCAGCTCCGGCAGTACGCCCGTTTCACCCCGAGCAGGCGGGCCAAATTCGCGGGTAACGCGATGGCCGCGGCCCTGGAGAGCGACCCGGTGTTCCGCCGGCGCATCGGTGAGCGGATCGGCCAGACCCAGCCGGAGCTGGCCGACGCCCTCGCGTCCGGTGCTCCGCCCGCCGCCGCAGACCCCGTCGATGTGGCGGCCGCCGCCTATGTGCTGCGGCCGGGCGGCTGGGTCAAGCTGGTGGCTGCGGCCGGCGAGGAGGTCCAGCGGGCCCACGCCGAGCGTGCGGACGAGGAGACCAGGCGTGAGCTGGAGCGGCTGCGTGAGGAGCTCGACCGCGCCCGCGGCCAGACCAGGGCCGACACCGAACGGCTGCGCTCGGAGCTGGACGCGTCCCGCAAGGAGACCGACTCCCTGCACCGCAAACTGCGCAGCGCCCTCAGCGAGGTGAAGCGCGGAGAGGCGGCTTTGCGCAAGGCAGGCGCCGAGACCGACGCCGTGCGGGCCGAGGCTGCGGCCCAGGTCTCCGCGGCCGAGAGCGAGTCCCGCCGGCTCAAGGCGCGGCTGGCCGAGGCGGAGGCGTCCGTCGAGGCGGGCCGCCGGGCGGCCAGGGAGGGGCGCTCGGTCGAGGACATGCGGCTGCGGCTGCTCCTGGACACCGTGCTCGACGCGGCACAGGGTCTCCGCCGCGAACTGGCCCTGCCCCCTTCCTCGCTCCGCCCCGCGGACGGCGTCGAAGCTGTGGAGCCCGGCCGGATGTCACCGAAGGACATTGCCGCCAGGGCCCTTTCGGAGACCGATCCGGCGCTGCTCGACCAGCTGCTCGCCCTGCCGCAGGCGCATCTGATCGTCGACGGCTACAACGTCACCAAGACCGGCTATCCGCAGATGCCCCTGGAGAAGCAGCGGTTGCGCCTCCTGGGCGGCCTCTCGGTCCTCGCGGCACAGACCGGGGCCGAGATGACCTGCGTCTTCGACGGCGCCGAACTGGCCGCTCCGGTCCTGCTCGCACCACCCCGCGGGGTCCGCGTCCTCTTCAGCAAGGCGGGGGTGACCGCGGACGAGCTGATCCGGCAGCTGGCGCGCGCCGAACCGCCGGGCAGGCCCGTCGTCGTGGTCTCCACCGACCGCGAAGTCGCCGACGGGGTGGCGAAGGCCGGTGCGCGGCCGGTCGCGTCCGCCTTGCTCCTGAAGCGCCTTTCGCGCGTCTGACGCGTCATGTGAGACATGGGTGACTTGTCGGAATTTTTGGAACGTACCGTCAAGTCGCCGCTACGCGCAGTGTGATGAAAGTAAAGAAGTGCCTGATGTGACGAGATTTTGCTCGTGAGGATTTGAACTGATCACAAGATGGTCACTAGGGTCAGGCCTCGAACCTTCGCACGGTTGATCGCCCACCCGGGGTGACGGCGAAGGAACCGCCGAGTCCGTGACGTGCACGGAGCCGGGGATTCTTTCCCCCACAGCCCGGTAGGCGGCTCGAGGAAGAAGGAGCTCGCCTTCGTGGCGTCCCACCGTCGTCCCAAGCAGCCGAGCCGCGCCCGCGTGACCGTGCTCACCGCGACCGCCGCCGCGGCCGTGGCCCTGACCTCCCAGGCGGCCCACGCCGACCCCAAGCCGACCAAGAGCGAGGTCAAGGCGAAGGTCGACAAGCTCTACCACGAGGCCGAGGTCGCCACCGAGAAGGCCAACGGCGCCAAGGAGCAGCAGGACAAGCTCAAGAAGCAGGCCGACGCGCTCCAGGACAAGGTCGCCCGCGGCCAGGACGAGCTCAACACCCTGCGCGGAGAGCTCGGTTCGCTCGCCACCGCGCAGTACCGCTCCGGTGGCCTCGACCCGTCGGTCCAGCTGCTGCTCTCCTCGGACCCGGACAGCTTCCTCGACCAGGCCTCCGCGCTCGACCAGCTGACGGCCAAGCAGGCCGAGTCGCTGCAGAAGATCCAGGCGAAGCAGCGCACCCTCGCGCAGCAGCGCGAGGAGGCGCAGGGCAAGCTCGCGGACCTCGCCGACGTCCGCGAGACGCTGAACGAGAACAAGAAGAAGTACCAGGGCAAGCTCGCCGACGCACAGAAGCTGCTGAACACCCTCACCGCCGCCGAGCGCGCCAAGATGGCCGAGGACGAGCAGCGGGCCAGCCGCGCCGCCGGTGACCGGGTCGACCTCGGCAACGAGGTCCCCGCCTCCGCCCGTGGCGCCGCCGCCCTCCAGGCCGCCTCCACGCAGCAGGGCAAGGCGTACGTCTCCGGCGCCACCGGCCCCAACGCCTACGACTGCTCGGGTCTGACCCAGTGGGCGTACGCCCAGGCCGGCGTCCAGATCACCCGCACCACGTACACCCAGATCAACGACGGTGTCCGGATAGGCCGCAGCGCCCTGAAGCCGGGCGACCTGGTCTTCTTCAACAACACCTCGCACGTGGGCCTGTACGCGGGCAACAACCAGATCCTGCACGCCCCGAAGCCCGGCGCCGTGGTCCGCTACGAGTCGATGGACTACATGGGCACCTTCCAGTTCGGCGTGCGCGTCTGACGCCCGAACGGGCGAATCGCGGTACCCCTCGACGGAGCCCCGCCCCGCCGGAGACCACAGGTCACCGGCGGGGCGGGGCTTTTCCGTCCCCCTCCCGTCTCCGGCGTGGCCTTTGGCCGTGGTGCAGCCGTCCGGTTACTGTCTGCGCTGCCGCGCAGCTCCCGGTCGTCGGTCCGCCCGTCCCGGGCGGCAGGGGCTGCGCACATCTGCGTACAGCGGAAGGGAGTGCGGCTTCCTGTGGTGTCGCATCGCCGCCCCACCCGGCCCGGCCTCAACCGTGGCGTCCGGGCCACCGTCCTGTCCGCCGCCGCGGCCACCGCGGCGGCCGGCCTCCAGGCCGCACCCGCGAGCGCCGTGCCCGAGGAGACCCACGGGACGGCGAAGGCCGCGGTCGACCGGCTGTACAGGGAGGCCGAGCGCGCCACCGAGCAGTACAACGCCGCCCGGGAGAGCCTCGGCCGGCTGCGCGGGCGGATCGCCAGGGCCCAGGACTCGGCGGCCCGGACGCAGGAGGGGGTCAACCGGATGCGGGAGTCCCTCGGCTCGATGGCCGGCGCGCAGTACCGCTCGGGCGGCATCGACCCCTCGGTCGCCCTCCTGTTCTCCTCGGACCCGGACACCTTCCTGGACCGGGCCGCCGCTCTTGACCGTGTGGGCGAGCGCCGGACCCTGACACTGCGCAAGCTCCACCACGCCCAGCGGAAGATCGCGCAGAGCCGTGCGGAGGCCGCCGGTGCGCTCACCGCCATGGAGCGGGAACGCGCGGCGGTGGCGCGCCACAAGCGCACCGTGGAGGGCAAACTGGCCCGCGCCCGGGAACTCCTGCGCGCCCTGCCCGCCACCGACCGCGAGTTCCTCGGCCGCGCGTCCCGCTCCGGCCCGTCCGAGACGCTCACCGCCGGAGCCCCCGCCTCCGCGCGCGGCCTGGCCGCTCTCATGGCGGCCCGGCAGGCCCTCGGCCGTCCGTATGTCTGGGGCGCCAACGGGCCCGCCGGGTTCGACTGCTCCGGACTGATGCAGTGGGCGTACGCGCAGGCCGGTGTCGGCCTGCCGCGGACCTCGCAGGCGCAGCGGTACGCCGGCCGCATGGTGCCGCTCGCGCAGGCGCGGCCGGGCGATCTGGTCGCCTACCGCGCGGATGCCGGCCACATCGGGATGTACGCGGGAAACGGGCAGGTCATCCACGCCCCTTACCCCGGAGCGCCGGTGCGCTACGACCCCGTCGGCATGATGCCCGTCTCCTCGGTCACCCGCGTATGACCGTACGATCGGCCCGATGGCTGTTGGGACGCAGGACGCGCGGCGGGAGCGCACCCGCAGACGGAGCACGGCGGGCGCCGTGCTCGCCGCTCTGCTGCTCGCGCCCGCCTGCGCCGGCCCCGGGGACTCCACCACCGGCATCACCGCGCGGGAGGTCGGCGCCGCCCTGGACCGCCGGGCCGAGGCGGTCATGGAGCACGACACCGACGCGTACCTGGCCGCGCTCGACCCCCGTGCCGCCTCCTTCCGGGCCGCACAGCGCACCGAACTGAGCAACCTCGCCGACGTGCCGCTGGAGTCATGGGCGTACAAGGTGAAGGGCGTGACCGACGAGGGCGCGGGCCGGGTGACCGCCGAGGTCGAGCTGCGCTACCGGATCAAGGGCTACGACATGGCGCCCTTGTCCTCCTCCCGCACGGTGGAGCTGGTCCGCCGGGGGGAGGGCGGCAGCTGGTACATCGCCGCCGACCGGGCCGCCGACGGTTCCCCGGGGCAGCTCTGGCAGCAGGGCGACGTCGAGGTCGTACGGGGCACGCACAGCCTGGTCCTCGGGGTCGGCCGCCGGACCGCGGAGCTGCGCCGGATCGCGGCCACCGCGGACCGGGCCGTCCCTGCCGTCACCGGCACCTGGCCGGAGCCCTGGGCTGAGCGGGTCGTGGTGCTCGTCCCTGAGTCCGTGGAGGACATGGCGGGGCTCCTGGACTCACCCGCGGCCAGCTACCGGGGCATAGCGGCGGTCACCACCGGCAAGGTCGGCGAAAGCGGACGGGAGCCCGCGGACCGGGTGATCGTCAATCCGCAGGCGTACGGAATGCTCGGCGACTTCGGGCAGCGGGTCGTCCTCACCCACGAGACGACCCATGTGGCGACCCGGGCACACACCTCCGCCGCCACGCCCGTCTGGCTCTCCGAGGGCTTCGCCGACTGGACCGCCTACCGCCAGGAGAGCCGCACCGCCCCGGAGATCGCACCGGAGCTCGCCGAGGCCGTCCGGGGCGGTGCCCTGCCCGCGCGGCTCCCGACCGACGAGGACTTCGGCTTCGGCGAGGACGCGGCGAAGCTCTCGCAGGCCTACGAGGGCGCCTGGCTGGCCTGTGAGCTGATCGCGCGGGACTGGGGCGAGGAGGAGCTGATCGCCTTCTACAAGGCCGTGGGGAGCCGGTCCGAGCGGGACGGGGCCGTCGAGCAGGCCATGCACACGGTGCTCGGCACCACGCCCCAGGACTTCACGGCGCGCTGGCGGGAGTATCTGCGCGCCCGGCTGGGCTGACCCGCTCCGTCCGCCCCCGCTCCGCCCGCGGCACGGTGTCCCGCCAGAGCCGCCGCCCGGCGCTCAGCGTCGCGGCGAGCAGCAGACCGTTGCGTACGGCCATGAGCTCCAGGCCCTCCGCGTCGCCGGCCACCACATGCCCGAAGCCGAGCGGGAACTCCAGCAGGGTGACGGCCGTGGCCACCAGGACCAGACACGCGGGCAGCGCCATCCTGCTGCCCCGGAAGACCAGGCACACCGCGGCGACACCGAGCGGCCACACCATGTACTGAGGGCTGATGACACGGCTGGTCACGGTGAACAGCAGCACCGCGGTGAACGCCGCGTCGGCCGGGGTGTGCACCGCGAACGTGCGGGCCCGCAGCCGCCACACCAGCAGCCAGCCGAAGGCCAGCACGCTCAGCGCCAGGGCCAGGGTGCTCACCAGCGCCACATGCGGGCCGGCGAATTCCATCGAGCCGTAGCGGAGCTCCACCCGGCCCTCCCAGCCGAACTGCCGGGCCACATGGAAGACCAGCGCCCCCAGCGACTCGATCTCCAGCCCGCGGTCCCGCTGGAACGTCAGGAAGGCGAACGCGCCGGGCACCGCCACCGCCGCCACCAGGGCCAGCGGCGCGCCGGTCACCGCCGCCGCCGACCAGGAACGGCGGGTGGCCCTGCCCCGGGCGGTGCCCATCAGCACCAGCACCGGCCACACCTTCAGCAGCGTGCCGAAGGCGGCCAGCGCCCCCAGCACCCGGGGGTGACGGACACCCGCCAGCAGAGCCGCCACCGCGACGGCCGTCACCATCAGGTCGTAGCGCGCGTACACGGTCGGCCCGAGCAGCGGCACGCCCGCCACCCACAGCCAGGCGCCCGCGTCGCGCATGCCCGGACGGCCTCCCGCGTACAGCAGCAGACCGAACACCAGCGCGTCACACAGCAGCACGAGGACGAAGAAGGCGGAGGCGTACTCCAGGAACGGCAGCAGATCCGGGGAGAGCACGGCGAGGGCGGCGGCGGGCGGGTACTGCCACGTGACGTCGTCCAGCGGGTACGTGCCGGTGCGGAGCACCTCGTACCAGCCCCGGTAGATCACCGAGACGTCGCTCGTGACGTCGGGGCCCGGCACTGTGAACACCTTGAAGACGCAGAGCAGCAGCACCGTCCGGGTGAGACCCCATACGGCGAGGGACAGAGCCCGGCCACTCGCGTCCGTCCTGACCGTCATGCACGCCATGATGCAGGCCCGGGCTGTGCGGGAGCCGTCAGGCAGGGCCGTCGGGCCGCCCGGTACTGTCGGCGGCGATGGACAAGACGCTGATCGTGACGAACGACTTCCCGCCCCGCCCCGGCGGCATCCAGGCCTTCCTCCACAACATGGCGCTGCGCATGGATCCCGACCGGATCGTGGTCTACGCCTCCACCTGGAAGCGCGGCACGGAAGGCGCCGAGGCCACCGCAGCCTTCGACGCCGAGCAGCCGTTCACCGTCGTACGCGACCGTACGACGATGCTGCTGCCCACCTCTGGGGTCACCCGGCGGGCGGTCCGGCTGCTGAGTGAACACGGCTGCTCCTCCGTGTGGTTCGGCGCGGCCGCTCCGCTCGGGCTGATGGCGCCCGCGCTGCGCGGGGCCGGTGCCCGCCGGATCGTGGCCACCACCCACGGCCACGAGGCCGGCTGGGCACAACTGCCCGCGTCCCGGCAGCTGCTGCGCCGCATCGGCGAGGGGACCGACACCATCACCTACCTCGGCGAGTACACCCGGTCCAGGATCGCCGCGGCGCTCACCCCCGAGGCCGCGGCCCGCATGGTGCAGCTGCCGCCCGGGGTCGACGAGAAGACCTTCCACCCGGCCTCCGGCGGCGACCGGATCAGGGCCCGCCTCGGGCTCGCGGACCGGCCCGTCGTCGTGTGCGTCTCGCGGCTGGTGCCCCGCAAGGGCCAGGACACGCTCATCCTGGCCATGCCCGCGATCCTGGCGTGCGTGCCGGACGCGGTCCTGCTCGTCGTGGGCGGCGGCCCGTACGCCGGGCAGCTGAGGAAGCTGGCGGCCGAGACCGGCGTCGAGGACTCCGTGCGCTTCACCGGGCCGGTGCCCTGGGAGGAGCTGCCCGCGCACTACGGCGCCGGCGACGTGTTCGCCATGCCCTGCCGCACCCGGCGCGGCGGGCTCGACGTCGAAGGCCTCGGCATCGTCTACCTGGAGGCGTCCGCGACCGGACTGCCCGTCGTGGCGGGCGACTCGGGGGGCGCCCCCGACGCCGTGCTCGACGGCGAGACCGGATGGGTGGTGCGGGGCGGCTCCGCCGAGGAGTCCGCCGACCGGATCGTCACCCTGCTCCGCGACCCGGAACTGCGCCGGCGCATGGGGGAGCGGGGCAGGGCGTGGGTCGAGGAGAAGTGGCGCTGGGACCTGCTCGCCGAGCGGCTGAAGACGCTGCTCTGACCACGCACGAGGAGGGGCCCCCACGGTTCGCCGTGCGGGCCCCTCCTCCTACGTGCGTCTCTTCGTGCGTGCGTCCGGGTTCAGCCGCGGTAGAGCGACTCGACCTCGTCCGCGAAGTCCTTCGCCACGACGTTGCGCTTCAGCTTCAGCGAGGGCGTGATGTGGCCCGCCTCCTCGGTGAACTGGGACGCCAGGACGCGGAACTTGCGTACCGACTCCGCCTTGGAGACCGCCGCGTTGCCGTCGTCCACGGCCCGCTGCACCTCGGCCAGCAGATCGGGGTCGTCGCGCAGCGAGACCGCCGTCGACCCGGCCGGCTTGCCGTTCTCCTCGGCCCAGCGGGAGAGGAACTCCTCGTCGAGGGTGAGCAGCGCGCCGACGAACGGGCGTCCGTCGCCGACCACCATGCACTCGGCCACCAGGGCGTGCGCGCGGATCCGGTCCTCGATCACCGCGGGCGCGACGTTCTTGCCGCCCGCCGTGACGATGATCTCCTTCTTGCGGCCCGTGATCGCGAGATAGCCGTCCTCGTCGAGCGTGCCGATGTCACCCGTGTGGAACCAGCCGTCGGCCAGCGCCTCGGCCGTGGCGGCCTCGTTCTGCCAGTACCCGGTGAACAGGTGCTCGCCGTGCAGCAGCACCTCGCCGTCGTCGGCGATCCGCACGACCGAGCCCGGCAGCGGCTGGCCGACCGTACCGATCTTCTGCCGGTCCCACGGGTTGAAGGCCGTGGCCGCGCAGCTCTCGGTGAGGCCGTAGCCCTCCAGCACCGTGAAGCCGATGCCGCGGAAGAAGTGGCCGAGCCGCTCGCCCAGCGGGGCGCCGCCGGAGATCGCGTACTCGCCACGGCCGCCGAGCACGGCCCGCAGCTTGCTGAACACCAGCTTGTCGAAGACCTTGTGCTTGACCTTCAGGCCGACCGAGGGGCCCTCGGGCGTGCCCAGCGCGCGGCTGTACGCGATCGCGGTGTCGGCGGCCCGGTCGAAGATCTTGCCCTTGCCGTCCGCCTGGGCCTTGGCCCGCGCCGAGTTGTAGACCTTCTCGAACACCCTCGGCACGCCGAGGATCAGCGTCGGCCGGAACGAGGCCAGCTCGTCCGTCAGGTTCTTGATGTCCGGCACGCAGCCGAGCTTGATCGGCGCCATCACCGACGCGACCTCGACCAGCCGGCCGAAGACGTGCGCGGTGGGAAGGAAGAGCAGGACGGAGCACTCGCCGGTACGGAAGAGGGGCTTGAGCCGCTCCACGATGTTGCCGCACTCCGCGAAGAAGCTGCGGTGCGTCAGCACACAGCCCTTGGGGCGGCCGGTGGTGCCCGAGGTGTAGACGATCGTCGCCGGGTCGTCGGCCTTCGCGCTCACCATGCGCAGGTCCAGCGTCTCGTCGGAGACTCCGGCACCTGCCGCGACGAGCTCGCCGACGGCGCCCCGGTCGATCTCCCAGACGTGGTGCAGACCGGGGAGCCGGTCCCGCACCGAGGTGACGGACTCCGCGTGGGTCCCGCTCTCCACGACGACCGCGACCGCGCCCGAGTCGCCGAGTATCCACTGGACCTGCTCGGGGGAGCTGGTCTCGTACACCGGCACGGTGACGGCGCCCGCGCTCCAGATGGCGAAGTCCAGCAGGACCCACTCGAAGCGGGTGCGGGACATGAGCGCGACCCGGTCGCCCGGCTGGATGCCCGCCGCGATCAGCCCCTTGGCGGCGTCTCTGACCTCAGCGAGGAACCGGGTCGCCGTGACGTCCGTCCAGACGCCGGCCACCTTCCGGCTCATCACCGCCACATCGGGATGCTGAGCGGCGTTGCGGCGGATGAGATCCGTCAGGTTGCCGTCCGTAGGGACCTCGTACAGGGCCGGAAGGCTGAACTCGCGCAAGTCTGCTGCTCCTCATCGGGCTCCGGTTCCACGGCTCTGTGCGACGCGCCGGATCGGTCCAAGACTGGCAGATGCTCAGTGGGGTGAGCACGACTGGACTGGCGGGACGTTACCCACCGGTACTCGGTTCCGGAAAGGGGGTTCCGGCCAGATGTCTTATGCATCACACATATCGGGGGTCCTTCGGCGCACATTAGTCCACCCGTGTCCCGATCCGGAAGTAATCGCAGGTCCGACGGCCTCTACCCACAGCAGCGAGCGGAGACCTAGGGTGATCTCCATGGGAGCCGGCACACCGCACAATCAGCACACAACCCCCACTCGACGGACACGCGTGCACGTCGTCAGCGACGTGCACGGGAACGCGGAGGCGCTGGCGCGCGCCGGGGACGGTGCGGACGCCCTGATCTGTCTGGGTGACCTGGTCCTCTTCCTCGACTACGCGGACCATTCGCGCGGCATCTTCCCCGACCTGTTCGGCGTCGCCAACGCCGACCGCATCGTCGAGCTGCGCACCGCGCGCCGTTTCGACGAGGCACGCGCCTTCGGTCGCGAGCTGTGGGCGGGCAGGGACCGTAACGCGGCGATCCTGTCCGCGGTGCGCAAGCAGTACGCCGAGATGTTCGCGGTCATGCCCACCCCGACCTACGCCACGTACGGCAACGTCGACGTCCCCGCGCTCTGGCCCGAGTACGCCAGTTCCGGTACCACCGTGCTGGACGGTGAACGTGCGGAGATCGGAGGCCGCGTCTTCGGGTTCGTAGGGGGAGGCCTCAGGACCCCCATGAACACCCCGTACGAGATCAGTGACGAGGAGTACGCCGCCAAGGTCGAGGCGCTCGGTCCGGTGGACGTCCTCTGCTCACACATCCCGCCGGACGTGCCGGAACTGACGTACGACACCGTGGCCCGGCGCTTCGAGCGGGGCAGCCGCGCGCTCCTGGACGCCATCCACCGGACCCGCCCCCGCTACGCGATTTTCGGCCATGTCCACCAGCCGCTGGTCCGCAGGATGCGGATCGGCGTCACCGAGTGCGTCAACGTCGGCCACTTCGCCTCGAGCGGGCGCCCCTGGGCCCTGGAGTGGTGAGCGACACGGCCACCGCCCGCGGGCCGGGGCGCGGGCGGGAGGGCCACCGGCACGCGATAGCCTGCACACGGCAGGCCTCTGCCGAACGCGACCGGTACACCGCACTGGAGGGCCACGGCGATGGCTGAACACACCAGCTCGAGCATCACGATCGAGGCGGCACCGGCCGACGTCATGGGAGTGATCGCCGACTTCGCCCGCTATCCGGAGTGGACCGGTGAGGTGAAGGAGGCCGAGATCCTGGCCACCGACGACCAGGGCCGCGCCGAGCAGGTCCGCCTCGTCCTGGACGCCGGAGCGATCAAGGACGACCACGTCCTCGCCTACACCTGGAACAGCCCCTACGAGGTCGGCTGGACCCTGGTCAAGTCCCAGATGCTGCGTGCCCTAGACGGCAGTTACGCACTGGCGCCGCTGGGCGACGGCGACCGCACCGAGGTCACCTACCGGCTCGCCGTCGACGTCAAGATCCCGCTCCTCGGCATGATCAAGCGCAAGGCCGAGAAGGTCATCATCGACCGGGCCCTCGCCGGGCTGAAGAAGCGCGTCGAGTCCGTTCCGAAGGCCTGATCACGTGCGTACGGTCCTCGTCACCGGCCCCGGCGGCGCAGGCCGTACCACCGTCGCCGCGGCGACCGCGCTCGCCTCGGCGCGCGCGGGCCGCCGCACCCTCCTGATCTCCGCGGACGCCGTGCCCGCGCTCCCCGCGGACACCGAGCGCCTGTCCTGCGCCCGCATCGACTCCGCCGCGCACTTCCGCGACGAGCTCCTGGAGCTCCAGGACCGGGCGTCCGGGGTGCTCGACCTGCTCGGCGCCAACCGGCTCGACGGCGAGGAACTCACCGAACTGCCGGGCAGCGCACAGCTCGCCGTCCTGCACGCCCTGCGCCGGGCGGCCGAGGGGGACGGGCCGGAGGCCGGCCACGAGGTCCTCGTCGTCGACCTGCCCCCGCTCCCCGACGCACTCGCCCTGCTCGCACTGCCCGGACAGCTGCGCCGCTATCTGCGCCGCCTCCTGCCCGCCGAACGCCAGGCGGCCCGCGCCCTGCGCCCGGTGCTGGCCCAGCTCGCCGGCGTCCCCATGCCCGCGCAGTGGCTGTACGAGGCCGCCGCCCGCAAGGACGCCGAACTGGCCGCCGTCGAGGCCCTCGTCGAGGACAACGCGACCACCGTGCGCCTGGTCGCCGAACCCGGGCACGCCGCCGGCGAGGCGCTGCGCTCCGCCCGTACCGGACTCGCCCTGCACGGGCTGCGCGTCGACTCCGTCGTGGCCTCCCGGGTCCTGCCCCGGCACTCCGCCGACCCCTGGTTCGCCGACCTGGCAGCCCGGCAGGAGAAGTACCTGGACCACTGGCACCAGGAGTGGACGCCCGGGGCGTCCGTACTCGAGACCGCCCACCTCGGCCGCGAGCCGCGCACCGTCGAGGACCTGGCCCTGCTCGCCGAGACCTGCGCGACGGACGACCGGGCGCCGGGACACGCCGGGGACCCCTGGTGGACCGAGGACGCCGGGGACGGCGTCATCGCGTGGTGCCTCCCACTGCCCGGGGCGGTCAAGGAGGACCTCAAGCTCGTCCGGCGCGGCGACGAACTCTTCCTCACCGCCGGACCGTTCCACCGGATCGTCCGCCTGGAGTCCGCGCTGCGCCGCTGCACCGTCTCCGGGGCCGCGCTCGCCGACGGCGTCCTGCGTGTCCGGTTCACACCTGACCCCGCGCTCTGGCCCCGGACACAATGAACGGCGTACCACCGTTCGGGTAACGTCGGTAGTACGTGGCCCGCACGGTCACGCAGGCAACCGCGTCGCAGGAGTCCGCCATGAGTGAAGCCACCGATCGTCCCGTCGACGACGACGCGTGGGCGGAGGCCTGCGCCGAGGACCTCGAAGCGGAGAAGGCCCGCCGCCGGGCCCGGTACGGGCAGCAGCCGGGGTCCGCCGCCGAGGAGCTGCGCAAACTGATCGACGCGGTGGCCGACAAGGTCTCCTCGCTCCAGTCGCCGCTGCTCGGCATGGCCGCCCAGGGCACCGTCCAGCAGGTGATCCGGCAGGCCAAGTCCGCGGTCGAGCCCGTCATCGAGCGGAACCCGGACCTCTTCGACCATCTCGCCGCCGCGGGGAACGAACTCCTTGCCGCCTACCGCTCCGCCGTCGAGGGCCAGGAGGGCCGCTGGACCCGGGGTACAGAGGGCGCCGGAGGCACCTCGGGCGGCACCGGATCCACCCCCGGCACCGCCAGGAAGCCGGCCGACGACCCCTCGGACCCGCGCGACGAGGGCACCGGCGGCAGCGAACACATCGACCTGGACTGACCGTGGGCAGGAAATACCCGTCCCCGGCTCGGGTACGGTTGGCCGTAGCGGGGCTCGACCGAAACTGAGGGATTCATGGGACTCACCATCGGCGTCGATATCGGCGGCACGAAGATCGCGGCTGGAGTGGTCGACGAAGAGGGCCGGATCCTCTCGACGTTCAAGGTATCGACCCCGCCGACCGCCGAAGGCATCGTGGACGCGATCAGCGCCGCCGTGTCCGGGGCGAGCGAAGGGCACGACGTCGAGGCGGTAGGCATCGGCGCGGCCGGATACGTCGACGACAAGCGTGCCACCGTGCTGTTCGCCCCGAACATCAACTGGCGCCACGAGCCGCTCAAGGACAAGGTCGAGCAGCGCGTCGGCCTGCCCGTCGTCGTCGAGAACGACGCCAACGCGGCGGCCTGGGGCGAATACCGCTTCGGTGCCGGCCAGGGCCACGACGACGTCATCTGCATCACGCTCGGCACCGGCCTGGGCGGCGGCATCATCATGGGCAACAAGCTGCGCCGGGGACGCTTCGGTGTGGCGGCGGAATTCGGTCACATCCGGGTCGTCCCGGACGGCCTGCTCTGCGGCTGCGGCAGCCAGGGCTGCTGGGAGCAGTACGCCTCCGGGCGCGCTCTCGTGCGGTACGCGAAGCAGCGCGCCAACGCCACCCCGGAGAACGCACCGATCCTCCTGGGGCTCGGCGACGGCACCGTGGAGGGCATCGAGGGCAAGCACATCAGCGAGGCCGCCCGGCAGGGCTGCCCGGTGGCCGTCGACTCCTTCCGTGAGCTGGCCCGCTGGGCCGGAGCCGGACTGGCCGACCTCGCCTCGCTCTTCGACCCGTCGGCCTTCATCGTCGGCGGCGGCGTCTCGGACGAGGGCGAGCTGGTCCTCGACCCGATCCGCAAGTCGTTCCGGCGCTGGCTGATCGGCGGCGAGTGGCGCCCGCACGCGCAGGTCCTCGCGGCCCAACTGGGCGGCAAGGCCGGTCTGGTGGGCGCGGCGGACCTGGCACGCCAGGGCTGACCCCGCACAGCACGTCCGACGCCCGTCGCGCCCTCCGGGGAGCGGCGGGCGTCCGTCGTATCGTGCGTTCCATGGTCACCACGCCGATGCCGCTGCCCGACTCCCGTACCGAGCCGGACGGTTCGGCCGTCATCCGGGTGCTCAGCTACAACGTCCGCTCGCTGCGCGACGACACCGAGGCGCTGGCCCGTGTCATCCGCGCCTGCGCACCCGACCTGGTGTGCGTCCAGGAGGCCCCGCGCTTCTTCCGCTGGCGCAAGGCGGCGGCCCGGCTCGCGGCCACGACCGACCTGGTGGTCCTCAGCGGCGGGGCCACGGCGGCCGGACCGCTGCTGCTCTGCTCCCTGCGGGCCACCGTGGAACGCACCGAGGACATCCTGCTGCCGCTCACACCGGGGCTGCACCGCCGAGGCCTGGCCACGGCGGTCGTACGGATCGCCGGGGCGCGGATCGGTGTCGTCAGCTGCCACCTCAGCCTGCAGCGGGAGGAACGGCAGGCCCAGGCGGGACTGCTGCTGGAGCGGATCGACGCGATGGGCGTCCCGCACGCCGTCGTGGCCGGCGACCTCAACGACGTACCGGACGGGAGCGCCTTCGGACGGCTGGCGGGGCGGCTGCAGGACTGCCGGACCGTGCGGCCCTGGGGCGGCGAGCTCACCTTCCCGCCCGACGCGCCGCGCAAGCGGATCGACGCGGTGTTCGCGACCGGCGGCATCGAGGTGCTCGGCTGCGGCGTCCCCGAGGACCTTCCCGGGGTCACCGGCGCGGACCTGCGGGCGGCCACGGACCATCTGCCCGTGCTCGCCGCCCTCAGGGTGCCCGCGGGCAGCTGAGCCGGTCCCGGGGCGGGTCAGACGACCGCGCCGCGCCCTGGGTCGTCGTCCTCTTCGTCGTCGTGGGGCATGCGCGCCACCAGGGTGGCGAACCCGCCCAGGAAGCCGCCGATGCAGAGAGTGGTGAGCCACCACGTCATCTCCCACTGCAGCAGCACCGCGACCAGCATCAGCACCGGGCCGCCGACGACCGCGAGCCAGGCGAACTTGGCCGTCACATCGGCCTCGGGAAGCGGCGGCGGCTCCGGCGGGACGAAGTGTCCCTCCTCGCTGCCGTCCGGATCGTCGACGTCGCCGTCCTCGGGCTCCTCCAGGCCGTAGTCGCGCGGGCCCGCGACCCCGGGCGCGAAGACCACCGAACCGCCGAGCGGCTTCTTCTCCGGCGGCCCGCCGGACGTCTTCCCGCCCACGCCCTTGTCGGCGTCGTCACCCGCGCCGGACTCCGGAGAGGGGTCCAGGACGTTGACCTGGTCGTCCTCCAGGAGGGCCAGATCCTCGATCGACTTGAACGGCTTGGCGCCCGGCGGGTCCGGCGGCTCCTCGCCGTACCCCGCGACGATCGCCTCCCAGGCCGCGGCCTCGTCGAGCCGGGCCCCCTCCGTGCCCTCGGGGACAGCCGTTCCTTCTGTGGGGCGCGGTTCGCGCTCCTCGTCACTGCCCGCGCGCTCCGCGTCGTGCTCAGCCACCGGAGGTGCTCCCCTTCTTGCCGGCGTCGGTTGCGAGGCGGCCGATGAACCGGTGGCTCTCGTCGAAGATCCGCTCCGCATCGTGGTCCAACGTCGCCACGTGGTAGCTCTGTTCCAGGAGGATCTCCTCGACGTCCCTGGAGGAGACCCGGCTGAGGATCCGCGCCGAGTCGGCCGGCGGCACGACATGGTCCTGCGGGCTGTGCAGCAGCACGATCGGCTGGGTGACCTGCGGCAGATCGGCGTCGACCAGCCGGAAGAACGCCCGCACGGAGTGGGCGGCGTGCAGCGGCACCCGGTCGTAGCCGATCTCCTCGGCGCCCTCCAGCGCGATGTCGCTGGTCAGCCCCTTCGTCGTACGCACCACATGGCGGGCCACCGGCAGGGCGTAGGCCGAGAGGCCGTGCACCTTGTTCGCCGGATTCACCAGCACCAGGCCCGTGATCTCGTCACCGTGCTTCGCGGCGAGGCGCAGCGCGAGGGCGCCGCCCATGGAGAGGCCGAAGACGAAGACCTGCTCGCACCGGGCCCGCAGCGCCCGCAGCTCACGGTCCACCTCCGCGTACCAGTCCTGCCAGCCCGTGACCGCCATGTCCTCCCAGCGCGTGCCGTGGCCGGGCAGCAGAGGGAGGGACACGGTCAGTCCACGCTCCGCCAGATAACCGGCCCAGGGACGCAGGGACTGCGGCGAACCCGTGAATCCGTGACAGAGGAGGACGCCGACCTCTCCGCCCTCGTGGCGGAACGGCTCGGCTCCAGGGAGGACCGGCACCGGGGTCTCCTGTTCATGAAGCGGGGCGGGGGTGCGGGGCGTGTGCAAAAGGATTACTTCACCGTACGCGACCGGACCGACACCGACCAGGGCCGTCACCGTCCCGAGCGGGCGTCACCTGCGGGGGCGTCCGCGAAGTACACGGTCCCGAGCGGGCGGGGGAGGCCGCGGCCCCACAGGTTAAGGTCTCATCGACGGCACACAGGAGGCACCCGAGTTGATCTACGGCGCAATGAAGTTCTCCATCGGCGGCTCTCTGAAGCTCGCGTTCAGGCCGTGGGTGGAGGGCCTGGAGAACATCCCCGCACACGGGCCGGCGATTCTCGCGAGCAACCATCTGTCGTTCTCGGACTCCTTCTTCCTGCCGGCGGTCCTCGACCGCAAGGTGACCTTCATCGCCAAGGCGGAGTACTTCACCGCCCCCGGGGTGAAGGGGAAGCTCACCGCCGCCTTCTTCAAGGGCGTCGGGCAGCTCCCGGTGGACCGCTCCGGCGGCCGCGGCGCGGGCGAGGCGGCCATCAGGGCGGGCATCCAGGTCATCGAGAGCGGCGGGCTCTTCGGCATCTACCCGGAGGGCACCCGGTCGCCCGACGGCCGGCTCTACCGGGGCAAGCCCGGCGGCCTCGCCCGGGTGACCCTCGCCACCGGTGCGCCCGTCATCCCCGTGGCGATGATCGACACGGAGAAGATCCAGCCCCCCGGCCAGGTGATGCCCAAGCTGATGCGGCCCGGGATCAGGATCGGCAAGCCGCTGGACTTCAGCCGGTACCAGGGCATGGAGGGTGACCGGTTCATCCTGCGCTCGGTGACCGACGAGGTCATGTACGAGATCATGAAGCTCTCCGGTCAGGAATACGTGGACATCTACGCGACCGCGGCCAAACGGCAGATCGCCGAGGAGGCGAAGAACAAGGGGCCGCAGAGGCCCGGCGGCGCGTAAGAGCGTCGGCCGCCCGGAACGGGCAGCACGGCAGGGGCGGGAACCGGGGGAGGGGACGCAGGGGACATGGCCGGGCGTGAAAGAGTCGTACGGATGTCGGTCGAGCAGCCGCTGTGGCGTGCGCTGACCGCGTACCGCGTGCTGACGCTGATCTACGCGGCGCTGCTCGCCGGCTTCGGCCGTGACAAGTGGGAGCGCCCCTGGGTCGCCGTCGCCTTCCTGGCGTTCCTCGCGCTCTGGACGCTCGTCACCCTTCCCAGGGTGGCCAACGCGGCGAGCTGCACGAAGCGCTTCCTCGGCCTGGACCTCACGGTCGCCCTGACCGGCATCCTTCTGACCCCGCTGGCCGACTTCGACGCCCAGCACATGGACGGCCCGACGCTCCCGTCGATCTGGACGGCGGGCTCGGTCCTCGCCTTCGCGCTCAAGGGCGGCTGGCGCTGGGCGGCCTTCGCCTCCACCCTCGTCGCCGCCGCCAACATCGTCGAGCGCGGCGAGCCCAGCGAGGACACCTTCCACAACGTGCTGCTGGTCTGGGTCGCCTCCATCGCCATCGGCTACGTCGTCGAGGTGGCCCGGGCCAGCGAGCGCACCCTGGCACGGGCTCTGGAGATCGAGGCCGCCACCCGGGAGCGGGAGCGGCTCGCCCGCGACATCCACGACAGCGTCCTCCAGGTCCTGGCCATGGTCCAGCGGCGTGGCACGGCCCTGGGTGGCGAGGCCGCGGAGCTCGGCCGGATGGCCGGGGAGCAGGAGGTCGCCCTGCGGACCCTGGTCTCCAGCGGCCTGGTGCCGACGACCCGGGTCTCCGAGGACAGCGCCGAGGGCGCGGTGGTCCGCGCGGTGGAGACCCCGGAGGAGGAGAGCGCCGAGGCCGACCTGCGCGCGCTGCTCGCCCCGCACGCCGGATCCCGGGTCACCTTCGCGGAGCCCGGCGCCCCGGTGGTGCTGGCGGCCGGCGCGGCGCGTGAGCTGGCCGCCGCGGTGAGCGCCGCGCTGGACAACGTCCGGGTCCACGCGGGGCCGGACGCCCAGGCGTGGATCCTGGTCGAGGACGAGCCGGACGAGGTGATCGTCACGGTCCGCGACGACGGCCCGGGCATCCCGGAGGGCAGACTCGACCAGGCGGAGGGGGAAGGCCGGCTCGGCGTCGCGCTCTCGATCCGCGGGCGGCTGCGCGATCTGGGCGGCACAGCGGAACTGATCTCGGTCCCGGGCCAGGGCACCGAGGTCGAATTGAAGGTCCCGAAGGTTTCACGGGGGAAGGCAGGAACGGCCCGATGAGTACACCGCAGACACAGGCATCCGAGGAACGGGCCATCAAGGTGATGGTCGTGGACGACCACCCGATGTGGCGCGACGCCGTCGCCCGCGATCTGGCCGAGTCCGGCTTCGACGTGGTCGCGACGGCCGGCGACGGCCCGGGCGCCGTGCGCCGTGCCAGGGCCGCAGGGCCCGACGTCCTGGTGCTCGACCTGAACCTGCCGGGGATGCCCGGCGTCCAGGTCTGCAAGGAGCTGGTCGGATCGCACCCGGGGCTGCGCGTCCTGGTGCTCTCCGCCAGCGGCGAGCACGCCGACGTCCTGGAGGCAGTGAAGTCGGGCGCCACCGGCTATCTGCTGAAGTCGGCGAGCACCCAGGAGCTGACCGACGCCGTGCGCGCGACCGCGGCCGGCGACCCGGTCTTCACACCGGGCCTCGCCGGACTGGTCCTCGGCGAGTACCGCCGGCTCGCCTCCGACCCGGCCCCCGCGGCCCCCGACCAGCCGAAGGTCCCGCAGCTCACCGACCGTGAGACGGAGGTCCTGCGGCTGGTCGCCAAGGGGCTCTCGTACAAGCAGATCGCCGAGCGCCTGGTCATCTCCCACCGCACCGTGCAGAACCACGTCCAGAACACCCTGGGCAAGCTCCAGCTGCACAACCGGGTGGAGCTCGTCCGCTACGCCATCGAGGTCGGCCTCGACGACGCCTGACGGACAACCGGCGTGTACGGCAACGGAATTGATCGTCCGACCCATCCCGGAGTGACCTGGGTCACCATTAGCGTGGCCCGTAGCGAGCTCACTTCGGCGAAGGGATGCTTTCATGCGGGTCGGAGTACTGACCGGGGGCGGCGACTGCCCCGGGCTCAACGCGGTCATCCGCGCGATCGTCCGCAAGGGCGTGCAGGAGTACGGCTACGACTTCACCGGGTTCCGCGACGGCTGGCGCGGGCCCCTGGAGGGCGTGACCGTGCCGCTCTCCATACCGGTGGTGCGGGGCATCCTGCCGCGCGGAGGCACCATCCTCGGTTCCTCCCGGACCAATCCGTTCGACGCCGAGTACGCCGGCCAGGGGGTCCGCCGCATCAAGGACAGCCTCGCCAAGTACGAGATCGGCTCCCTGATCACGATCGGCGGGGAGGACACCCTCGGCGTCGCGGCGAAGCTGTCCGACGACTACGGCGTCCCGTGCGTGGGCGTTCCCAAGACCATCGACAACGATCTCTCCGGCACCGACTACACCTTCGGTTTCGACACCGCCGTCTCCATCGCCACCGAGGCCATCGACCGGCTCCACACCACGGCCGAATCCCATATGCGGGTCCTCGTGGTCGAGGTGATGGGGCGCCACGCGGGGTGGATCGCGCTCCACTCGGGCATGGCCGGCGGGGCCAACGTCATCCTCATCCCGGAGCAGCGCTTCGACACCGACCAGGTCTGCGAGTGGGTCACCTCCCGTTTCCGGGCGAGCTACGCGCCGATCGTGGTGGTCGCCGAGGGCGCGGCGCCCGCACGGGGCGAGATGATCCTCAAGGACGGCTCCCACGACTCCTTCGGTCATGTCCGGCTCTCGGGTGTGGGCGAATGGCTGGCCAAGGAGATCGAGCGGCGCACGGGCAAGGAGGCAAGGACGACCGTCCTCGGGCATGTACAGCGCGGCGGCACACCGAGTGCCTTCGACCGCTGGCTCGCGACCCGCTTCGGGCTGCACGCCATCGACGCGGTCCACGAGGGTGCCACCGGGGTGATGGTCGCCCTCCGGGGGACGGACATCGTGCGGGTGCCGATGGCGGAGGCGACGGCCCGCCTGAAGACGGTCGACCCCGCCCTGTACGCGGAGGCGGGGGTCTTCTTCGGCTGATCCCTCCCCGGCCGGCCCACTCCGGCCGAGCGGCGCCCGGGGGGTGCGGGTCGTATATTCGCGAGGACCGGCCCCGCCCCCTCTTCCGGGAGACGTCGTGGAAATCCTGGCATTCGGCGTGCAGTCCGACGAGAAGCCACTGATGGAGAAGGCCTTCGCCGGCCTGCACGACGTCCGCTGCCTGGACGTCTTCCTCACCGAGGACACCGCCCCGATCGCGGCGGGCTACGAGATCATCTCCACCAGCGTCAACGCCGACCTCGGCAGTCGCGTCCTGCAGGCACTCGCGGCGGGCGGCACGCAGATGATCGCCCAGCGCTCCACCGGCTTCAACAACATCGACCTCGACGTCGCCGGACGGCTCGCCCTGCGCGTCGCCCGCGTCTCGTACTACTCGCCGCACTCGGTCGCCGAATTCGCCTGGACCCTGGCCATGGCCGTCAACCGCCGCATCGTCCGCGCGGTGAGCCGCACCCGGGACTTCGACTTCCGGCTCGACGGGCTCCTCGGCCGGGACATGCACGGGCGCACGGCAGGTGTGGTCGGCACGGGGAAGATCGGTGAGGCGTTCACCCGGATCGCCCATGGCTTCGGCATGGAGCTGCTCGGCTGGGACGTCGCCGAGAATCCCGCCTGCACCGCGCTCGGCATGACGTACGTGGACAAGGAGCGCCTCTTCGCCGAGTCCGACCTGATCAGCCTCCATGTGCCCCTGCTGCCGGCCACGCAGCACATCATCGGCGAGGAAGCCCTGTCCTTGATGAAGGACGACGCGATCCTGGTCAACTCCAGCCGGGGCGGCCTGATCGACACCCGCGCTCTCGTCACCGAGCTGCGGACCGGCCGTTTCACCGGGGTGGGGCTCGATGTCTACGAGGCGGAGGCAGGGCTCTTCTACGTCGACAAATCCATGGAGGGCATCGACGACGACACCCTCGCCCGGCTCGTCACCTTCCCGAACGTCATCGTGACCTCGCACCAGGCGTACTACACGCGCGACGCGGTGGGGCAGATCATCGACGCCACGGTGCGGAACGTCACCGACTACCTGGCGGGCCGCCGCAGCGACAACGTCCTGGTCCCCGCGCGTTAGCCCGCGTGCGCCTTCGCGTGCTCCTTCAGGAACGCGCCCGCGTACGCCGCTGCCTCCTCCTTCGAGCCGCAGGGGGCGTCCCCGTCGGCCGCGCCGTCCGTGCCGTCCGCACCCCGCCCCGTCCACCGCCAGCTGCCCGACGAGGACTCCAGGAAGAGCTCGGCCGTGCCCCCGAACAGCTCGACGGTGCCCCGCTCCGCCGCTGCCGCCGGCCGGTCGACCGCGTCGGGCCACTTCTTGCGGGCGCCCTGCCGCGTTATGCCCCAGGCCGCGCCCAGCTGTTCGTAGCTCGCGCCGTAGGAGCCGGCGGTCCGTGCGGCGCGTGCCGTCAGCCGCGAGACCGCCGAGTCCACGACCTTCCAGCCGGCGAGGACCGACAGTGACACCTCGACGGGGTCCGCCGCCCACATGCGGTCCTCGGGGAGCCCCGAGGCGCGGGCCCGCAGGGCCGTTGCGAGGGGGGCCAGGGCGTCGCAGAGGGATTGCTCGAGTGCGGTCAGTTCCTTGGGAGTTACCTCGTTCGCCGCCATGCCGACAACTATAGTTACCGCAATCGATCGAGGCAACTAAAGTTGTCGGCCGGAGTGTGCCGGAGCCCGACCCTTCAGCTGGGCACGGGCAGCGCCGCCAGCAACCCGGTCACGATCGCGGCGCCGCGCAGCGTCAGCACCGACTCGGGGTGGAACTGCACCGAGGCGAAGCCCCGGCCCCGCAGCGCGTGCAGCTCACCGGAGGCCGTGTCCCGGCTCGCCTCGATCCCGTGCGCGCTCAGCTCCGTGGCCGCCGCCTCGTCGCAGAGCGCGGTGAAGCTGTTGTAGAAGCCGACCGTCTCGGGCCTGCCGAACAGATCGATCCGGGTCTGCGCCCCCTGGTACGGCACGGCCTTCCGCGCGATCTCCAGGCCCAGCTCCGCCGCGATCAGCTCATGGCCGAGGCAGACGCCGAGCAGCCCGTGGCGGTGCTCCCGCACCAGCTCGGCGGCCAGCCCGCGCAGCAGCCGCATCTTCGGGTCGGCCGCGTCCCCCGGGTCGCCGGGCCCGGGCCCCAGTACCACCGGCCCCTCGTGCGCCCGTACGGCTTCGCCGAGCCCGGGCTCGTCGTACCGGCGCACCGAGACCGTGAGGCCCGAGGAGCGCAGCAGATGGGCGAGCATCGCGGTGAAGGTGTCCTCGCCGTCCACCACCAGCGCGTGGCCGGACAGGTCCTGCGTGCGTTCCTGCATCCGCAGCCAGAAGGGGGCCAGCCCGCCGCGCCGGTCGTCAAGGGCCGCCTGCACCCGCGGATCGGACGCCAGCCGCGGACGGTCCGCCTCCGTCTCGGGCCGCCCCGGCCGGACACCCAGCGCAGCGAGCACACCGGCCGCCTTCGCGTGGGTCTCGGCGACCTCCCCCGCAGGGTCGGAGTGGCGTACGAGCGTGGCCCCGACCGGCACCCGCAGCCGGCCGGACGCCGAGATGTCGGCGGTGCGGATCAGGATCGGCGAGTCCAGCGTCTGCGCCCCGCCGGGCTCCCGGCTCACCAGCGCGAGGGCGCCCGCGTAGTAGCCGCGGCCCCCCGGCTCGTACCGCTCGATCACCCGGCAGGCGTTCTGCACGGGCGAGCCGGTGACCGTGGCCGCGAACATGGTCTCCTTCAGGACCTCGCGCACATCCAGTGAGGAACGCCCGCGCAGCTCGTACTCCGTGTGCGCGAGATGGGCCATCTCCTTGAGCCGGGGCCCGACCACCACGCCGCCCATGTCGCCGACGGTGCACATCATCTTGAGCTCCTCGTCGACGACCATGGAGAGCTCCTCGGTCTCCTTCCGGTCACCGAGGAAGGCCAGCAGGCTCTCCGCGGTCGGCCCCTCGGCCGGGTAGCGGTAGGTCCCGCTGATCGGGTTCATCACGACGGTCCCGCCGGACATCCGCACATGGACCTCCGGGCTGGCGCCGACCAGCGTCCGGTCCTCCGTGCGGACGACGAACGTCCAGTACGCCCCGCGCTCGCCCGACAGCAGCCGCCGGAACAGCGCCAGCGCGTCGGCCCGGCCGAAACCGGGGATCTTGCCGCCGAAGGTCCGCCGGATCACGAAGTTCGCGCCCTCGCCCTGCCCGATCTCATCCTCGATGACCCGCCGGACGATCTCGGCGTACTCCTCGTCCGGGACGTCGAAGGCGCCGTCCTCGACCCGCACGTCATGGCCGGGCAGGTGCGCGAGCACCTCGGCCAGCGGCAGTTCGTACGCCTTCTCGGCGACCAGCACGGAGAGCGGGGTGCCGTCGTCGCGTACGTCGAAACCGCGCTCGGCGATCTGCCGGAAGGGCACCAGGGCCAGCGAGGGCAGCTCACCCACCGGGATGTCGGCGAGCCGTTCCACCTCCCGCACCTCACCGGTCAGGACCTCGACGACGTCGTGATCCCTGCCGGGCGTGCGCCTGCGCAGCAGGGCGAAGGGCGGGGAGTCGTCACGGAGCAGCATGGACAGCAGGTCGACGGCACGGCCGGACGTGGGCCGGGACATGGGCTCGGGCATGGGCGTTCCTTCCTGATGAGGAACGGCTCCCGGCTCCGAAACGCAGAGAAGGCCGCCCCTCGGGCGGCCTTCGCGAAGTCTGTACGCGCGATGAATCAGCGGGCCGCCGGATGAGCGGTCCACCACCAGTTCTGGATTGTCTGCGCGAACATGCCACGTACCCTAGCGGACGCGGCGGACAAACGAGCGCGCGTCTCATGTGTTGAGCGGGCGGACGGGGCGCGCTCGCCGACCCCGTAATGTTGTCAAGGTGACCGTGAACGCCAATACCTCCGTCGCCGGTGGCCACACCTGGCGAGACCTTCCCGCGGCGCAGCAGCCCGAGTACCCCGATGCCGAGGCTCTGCGCGACGTACTCGCGGACCTCGAGTCGTATCCTCCGCTTGTCTTCGCAGGCGAGTGCGACCAGCTGCGCGCCCGTCTGGGAGCCGTCGCCAAGGGCGAGGCGTTCCTGCTGCAGGGCGGCGACTGCGCCGAGGCCTTCGACGCCGTGTCCGCCGAGCACATCCGGGCCAAGCTGAAGACGCTGCTCCAGATGAGCGCCGTCCTGACGTACGCGGCCTCCGTGCCGGTCGTCAAGATCGGCCGGATCGCCGGGCAGTACTCCAAGCCGCGCTCCAAGCCGACCGAGACCCGCGACGGCGTGACCCTGCCGACCTACCGCGGCGACTCCGTCAACGGCTTCGAGTTCACCGAGGCCGCCCGCATCCCGGACCCCGAGCGGCTGAAGCAGATGTACCACGCGTCCGCTTCCACGCTGAACCTGGTGCGCGCCTTCACCACCGGTGGTTACGCCGACCTGCGCCAGGTGCACGCCTGGAACCAGGACTTCGTGAAGTCCTCGCCGTCCGGGCAGCGTTACGAGGCCCTGGCCCGCGAGATCGACAACGCGCTGAACTTCATGAAGGCGTGCGGCACGGACCCGGCCGAGTTCAAGGCGGTCGAGTTCTACGCCTCGCACGAGGCGCTGCTGCTGGACTACGAGTCGTCGCTGACCCGCACCGACTCGCGCACCGGCCAGCTGTACGACACCTCGGGCCACATGGTCTGGGTCGGTGAGCGCACCCGCCAGATGGACGGCGCGCACATCGAGTTCGCCTCGAAGATCCGCAACCCCATCGGGATCAAGCTCGGCCCGACGACCACCGTCGACGAGGCGCTCGGCTACATCGACCGCCTCGACCCCGAGCGCGAGCCCGGCCGGCTGACCTTCATCGTCCGCATGGGCGCCGACAAGGTCCGCGACAAGCTCCCCGAGCTGGTCGAGAAGGTCACGGCGTCCGGCGCCAAGGTGGTGTGGGTGACCGACCCGATGCACGGCAACACCTTCGAGGCCGCGTCCGGCCACAAGACGCGCCGTTTCGACGACGTCCTCGACGAGGTCAAGGGCTTCTTCGAGGTGCACAAGGAGCTCGGGACGCACCCCGGCGGCATCCACGTCGAGCTCACGGGCGACGACGTCACCGAGTGCGTCGGCGGCGGCCACGAGATCTTCGTGGACGATCTGCACCAGCGCTACGAGACGGCCTGCGACCCGCGCCTCAACCGCAGCCAGTCCCTCGACCTGGCCTTCCTGGTCGCCGAGATGTACCGCGACCAGTAGGGATCACCCCTGGTGACGCACGTGGGGCACGGATCGATGTGATCCGTGCCCCACAGGCCTGCCGGGGCTTTTGTGTGCGGGAGCTCGCGGGTAAGGTTAGGTTAGCCTCACCGAGAATTCGGGACGGCGCAGCGATCGACCCGTCGGGAGGTGAACCGCATGTACGTCTGCTCCTGCTTCGGCATCACGGAGGACCAGGTAAAACAGCATGCGGACGGCGGAGCGTGCACGCCTCGCCAGATCGCTTCCGCGTGCAAGGCCGGCACCGACTGCGGCGGTTGCGTTCGCAGGATCCAGGCGCTGCTCGGCCGTGGCGACTGCCCGCGCCGTGAGCTCATCGAGGGACGTACGGTGCCGACCGGCGCCCCGGCCGGTGCGCCCGTCGCCCTCGGCGCCACGCCGGACGTCAGGCTTTCCGACGCCGCCTGAGAATTCCTCGCGGACCGCGCGGAGCGTTGCCGGAGCCGTGGATCAGCTGTCCGGCTGCTCGATCAGCTGGGCGATGTAGAGCGGTTCACCGAGCTTCTCGACCAGCTCCAGCTGGGTGTCGAGATAATCGATGTGGTGCTCCTCGTCCTCGAGGATGGACTCGAAGATGTTCGCCGAAGTGATGTCGCCCTTGCCGCGCATCACCTCGATGCCCCGCCTGAGGCGGTCGATCGCCTCCACCTCGACCTGACGGTCGGCCTGGAACATCTCGGTGACCGTCTGGCCGACCCGCACATGGAAGAGCCGCTGATAGTTGGGCAGGCCGTCCAGGAACAGGATCCGGTCGGTGAGGATCTCCGCGTGCTTCATCTCGTCGAACGATTCGGCCCGCGTGTACTTGGCGAGCTTCGTCCAGCCGAAGTTGTCCTGCATCTTCGCGTGCAGGAAGTACTGATTGATGGCAGTCAATTCGGCGGTCAGCTGTTCGTTCAGGAACTCGAGGACCTCGGGGTCGCCCTGCATCGCAGAGGCTCCTTCCAACCGGTGAACTGGGCACGTTTGCGCGCATCCTCGCATCGCACCATGCGGCCGTCCAGTAAGTGCATGCTTAGTATGAGTTGCCCGAATCGACTCTCCCCTGGTCATGACCACCCCTGCCTGTCTGTCACCATGGAGGCATGGGTCAGCCGGAAAGCCGGGAACGCGGCACAGCAGAACAGTCCGGGCTTCCACCGGGGCAACGGCTGCAGCGCGGCTGGCCGGTCACCCATTACGGGCCCGTGCCCAAGTTCAAACCGGACCGCTGGGAGTTCAGGGTCTTCGGGGCCACGGCCGACGGTGACAAGCACTGCTGGAATCACCAGGAATTCACGGCACTTCCCTTCTCCTCCGTCGTCGCGGACCTCCACTGCGTGACGAAATTCAGCATGCTCGGCGCCGAATGGGGCGGAATCCTGGCCCGCGAGGTGGTGGAACTTGCACCTCCGGCGCCCCACGTCACCCATGTGATGGTCTGGGCCGAATACGGATTCAGCTCGAACCTCCGGATCGCCGACTTCACGTCCGACCGGACGCTGTTCGCCACCCACAAGGACGGCGAACTGCTCACTGCCGAACACGGATTTCCGCTGCGCCTCGTCGTGCCGCATCTGTATGCCTGGAAGGGGCCCAAATGGGTCCGGGGCATCGAATACATGTCGGCCGACCGCCGTGGGTTCTGGGAGGAGCGCGGGTACCACAACATCGGCGACCCGTGGAGCGAGCAGCGCTACTCCTACCAGGAGGAGCCCGGGGACGGCCCCGAGCTCTGAGGTCCCGCGTCTCCCATGGGAGACGCGTGGCTCTCACCTGGTGGCGGAGCTCCGGAGGTCCTTCAGCCGCGTCACGTCCGCCGCATGGCCTTCCTTGCCGCCGGGCGTCTCGATGATCAGCGGCACGCCCTCGGTCGCCGGGTGCGAGAACAGCTCGCGGAACGGCCCGGCACCGATATGGCCCGCACCGATGTTCTCGTGCCGGTCCTTGTGGGCGCCCACCACGTCCTTGGAGTCATTGGCGTGGATCAGCTTCAGCCGGCCCTCGCCGACCGTGTCCACCAGCAGATCCAGGGTCTGCCGCATGCCGGCCGGGCCGGTCAGGTCGTGGCCCGCCGCGTAGATGTGGCAGGTGTCCAGGCAGACACCCAGCCTGGGGTGGGAATCCAGGGCCTCGAAGTACGGGCCGAAGTCCCAGGTCCGCGAGCAGAGCGAGGAGCCCTGCCCCGCGGTCGACTCCAGCAGCAGGAACGGGTCGTCGTCATGGGTCAGCTCGTCCAGCAGCGGAAGCATGTGCGTACGTACCTGGGCGAGTGCCACCTCGCGCGGGCGTCCGCCGGTCGCCGAGCCGGTGTGCACCACCACGCCCAGGGCGCCGATCTCTCTCGCCCGCCGCAGCGAGTGGCGCAGCGACAGGACCGACCGCTCGACCGTGGCCTCGGTGTGCGAGCCGAAGTTGATCAGGTACGGGGCATGGACGTACGCGGGGATCTGCCCGGCGGCGCACTCCGAGCGGAACAGCTCGTCCTGTGCCGGGTTCCCCGGCGGTGTCGCCCAGCCGCGCGGATTGGCGACGAAGACCTGCACGGTCTCCGCCGCCAGCTCCCGCGCGTAGCCGAGGCCGACCTTGGCGAGTCCGCCGGCCACGGGGACGTGACCGCCGATGGGGTTGCGCATGTGCTGCCAGTCCTCGTGGGTCTACAGGGCCTTGGTCCTGATGGTGATCGTGGAGCCTTCCGCGGCCTTCTCGCCGCCCTCGACCGACTGGCTGCCGACCGTGTCACCGAAGGAGAGGAACGGGCGGTCGACCTTGACCTCGAAGCCCGCGTCCTCCAGTGTGCTCCGGGCATCGTCGACGTCCTTCCCCGTGACATCGGGGACCTGGAGCATGCGCGGGCCCTTGGAGACCGTCAGCTCCACCGTGTCGCCCGCGGCGGCCTCCGCGCCGCTTCCGGGCGACTGCCGGGCGATCTCGCCCGCGGCCTCGGGTGAGTTGACCCGGTCGCTCAGCACCTCCGCCTTGAGACCCGCCTCGTCCAGCGCGGCCGTGGCGTCCTCGACGGAGAGGCCGGAGACGTCGGGCACGTCGACCGGGCTGCCCTTGCTGACGACCAGGGCGACCGCCGAGTCGGGATGGCGCTCGGTGCCGACCCGCGGATCCGTACGGATGACCTTGCCCCGGTCGATCTCCTCGCTGAACTCCCGGGTCACCATTCCGGGTGCGAGCCCCGCCTTCTTCAGCTCACGCCGTGCCTCGGCGAGGGCGAGCGCCTCGACATCGGGGACCTTCACGATCTCCGGGCCGCGCGAGATCACCAGCTTCACCGCGTCGTTGCCCCGGATGCGCTCGCCGGAGCCCGGATCGCTGCTGATCACCGTGCCGCGCTTCACCGTGTCGCTGTAGGAGCGCTCGACACCCCTCAGGTCCAGCCCCTCCTCCGCGAGCCGCTTCTCGGCAGCGCTCTGGGTCTGGCCCAGGAGGGACGGGACCCGGGTGAACTGCCCCGAGTTGATGTACCAGACGCCCACGCCTGCCCCCAGCACCAGGAGGACGGCGACGAGCACGGCGAGCGTCCCGCGCCGGCCGCGGCCGGCGAAGGGTCCGCGTCGACCCCGCCCGGGCTCCCGGGGCGAGGACGGGGGCATCTCCAGCCGGCTGGTGTGGTGCGCGGTGCCCTGGCCGGCCGGGATCACCCTGGGGATCACGCTCGTACGGTCCTCGGCGCCGTCGTGCCCCTCCGTGATGGCCTGCGGAGGCATCGCGTCGAGCTGCTCCTCGGTGAGAGCCGCCCGTATCTCACGGGACTGCGCGAGCAGGGCCACCGCGTCGGACGGACGGACGTCGGGGTTGCGCGCCGTCGCGGCGGCCACCAGCTCGTCCAGCCCGGCGGCCAGGTCCGGAACGGCGCCGGACGGCGCCGGGACGTCCTCGTTCAGATGCTGGTAGATGACCTGGGCGGCGGTGTCACCGCCATGGGGCTTGCCGCCGGTCAGCATCTCGTAGAGCACCACACCGCAGGCGTACACGTCGGACCGGGTGTCGGCCGTGCCCTGCTCGATCTGCTCCGGAGCGAGGTACGAGACCGTGCCCAGGAGCGAGCCGGTGGTGTCCGTGGCGGTTCCCACAGCGCGTACGAGACCGAAGTCGGCGACCTTCACCCGGCCGTCGTCCCCGATCAGGACGTTCTCCGGCTTCATGTCGCGGTGGACGAAGCCCGCCCGGTGCGCGGCGCCGAGGGCGGCCAGCACCGGTTCGAGGATGTCCAGCGCCGCCCGGGGCTGCAGTGCCCCCCGCTCGCGCAGGACGTCGCGCAGGGTGCACCCGGCGACGTACTCCATCGCCAGGTACACATACGCGCCCTGGGCGCCCTGGTCGAAGACGGCCACCACATTGGGGTGGGCGAGCCGGGCGACGGACTTGGCCTCGCGGATGAAGCGTTCGACGAACGCCGCGTCGGTCGCCAGCGCCGGGTGCATCACCTTGAGGGCGAGCACCCGGTCGAGCCTGGTGTCCACGGCCCGGTAGACCGTGGCCATACCGCCGACGGCGATGCGCGCATCGATGCGGTAGCGGCCGTCGAGCAGCTGCCCGACGAGGGGGTCCTGGAGGGTCGTGTCCACGGGGCGAGTCTACGAGCTGCCACGGACACCACGGAGTGGGCCAGGCATCCCGGGGACCGTTCCGGTGCCGAGCCGTGACAGGGGCATGCGCGTGCTGTGACGGGGAGACCCCCGCCGGTGCACGGCCCTCAGAAGGCCGGGCGCTCCGGATCCAGCACCGCGCGGCCCTCCGCCGGCGAGGACGCCTCCGCGAAATGGCGGCGCGGGATGCGTCCCGCCCGGTACGCCAGCCGTCCGCCGTCCACCGCGTGGCGCATCGCCGCCGCCATCAGCTCGGGCTCCTGCGCCCGGGTCACCGCCGAGGCGAGCATCACAGCGGCACAGCCGAGTTCCATCGCCAGCGCCGCGTCCGAGGCCGTCCCGGCGCCGGCGTCCAGGATCACCGGGACCGCGGCCTGCTCGACGATCAGCTGGAAGTTGTGGGGGTTGCGGATGCCGAGCCCGGAACCGATGGGGGAGCCGAGCGGCATGATCGCCGCGCACCCCACGTCCTGGAGCTTGCGGGCCAGAACCGGGTCGTCGTTGGTGTACGGCAGGACCGTGAAGCCGTCGTCGACCAGGATCTCGGCGGCGTCCAGCAGCTCGATCGGGTCGGGCAGGAGGGTCCGCTCGTCGGCCACGACCTCCAGCTTGATCCAGTCGGTGCCCAGCGCCTCCCTGGCCAGCCTGGCGGTCAGCACGGCCTCGCCCGCGGTGAAACAGCCCGCGGTGTTCGGCAGGACCTGGACGGAGAGGCGTTCCAGGACGGAGAGCACCGAGCCCTGCACGGTCGGGTCGAGCCGGCGCATCGCCACGGTGGTCAGCTCGGTGCCCGAAGCGATCAGGGAGCGCTCCAGTACGTCGAGGCTGGGCGCCCCGCCCGTCCCCATGATCAGCCGGGACGAGAACGCGGTGGAACCGAGCGTGAAGAGATCGTCGGACATGGTCAGCCTCCCTGGACCGCGGTGAGGACCTCGACGCGGTCGCCGTCGGCGAGCGTGGTGGCGGACCACTGGCCGCGGGGGACGACGGCCTCGTTCACCGCGGCGGCGACCCCGGAGGGCGCTGTGGTCAGCGCCGCGACCAACGTGTCCAGCGCGGTGCCGGCGGGCACGGTGCGGCCTTCCCCGTTGACGGACACGGAAACGGACTCGGAAACGGACTCGGACACGGGCACGGACTCGGAAGCGGGCACGGAACCGGCCTCGGGCTCGGAACCCGGGACGGCGGCGGGCGCGGGCTGTGTCATACGGGCTGCTCCTGCGGCGCGGGGGCGGTTTCTTCGGGGGAGGAGGCCGGTGAGCTCTCCGGGGAGACGGCGGCGAAGCGGCGCGGCGCGAAGGGGCGGCCCAGCTCGGGCAGCTCGCCGGTGGTCAGCACATGGGCCATCACATCGCCGGTGACAGGGGTCAGCAGCACCCCGTTGCGGTGGTGCCCGGTGGCGAGGTGCAGTCCGGGCAGTGCCGTGGGCCCCAGCAGCGGCGCGTTGTCCGGCGAGGCGGGCCGCAGACCGGCCCGGGTCTCGGTCAGCGGGAGCTCCGTGATGCCGGGCATCAGCTCATGGGCGTCCCGCAGCAGCTCGTACACCCCGCCCGCGGTGACCGTCGTGTCCCAGCCCATCTCCTCCGTGGTCGCGCCGACCACCAGCTCACCGTTGGCACGGGGGACCAGATAGACCTGGCTGCCGCGCACGACCGCCCGCACCGTCCGGCTGAGGAAGGGGGCGTAGGCCGGAGGCACGGTCAGCCGCAGCACCTGGCCCTTGACCGGGCGTACCGGCGGCAGGACCGCCTCGGGAACGCCCTGGAGCCGGCCGCTGAGGCTGCCGCCGGCGAGTACCACCTGGCCGGCCGCGAGCTCGGTGCCGTCCGCCAGGACCGCTCCCGTCGCGCTGCCGCCCGTGACGGAGAGCCGCTGGGCCCAGGCACGGCGGAAGACCACTCCCGCCCGCTCGCACGCGGTGACCAGGGCCGAGGCCAGCCGCCTGGGATCCACCTGGTGGTCGCCGACGACGCGCAGCCCGCCGCGCACGCCGGGGGCGAGCATCGGTTCCAGACGGCGGCACTCGCGGCCGCTCAGCCACTCGGACTCCAGACCGGAACGCTGCTGCAGAGCGTGCAGCTCCCGCAGATGCGCCCGGTCGTCCGAGTCCAGCGCGACGGACAGGGTGCCGCAGGCGCGGAAGCCGGTCTCCTGCCCGCTCGCCTCCTCCAGCTCGGCCACGAACGCCGGATAGCGTGCGGCGGAAGCCACGTTGAGACCGAGCAGCGTCTGCTCGCCGTAGTGGAGTTCGGTGACGGCGGCGAGCATCCCGGCCGCGACCTGGGCGGCGCCGCCGCCCGGCGCGGGATCGGCCAGCGTGGTGCGCAGGCCGTGCTGGGCCGACCGCCAGGCGGTCACCAGCCCGATGATGCCGCCTCCGACGACCAGGACGTCGGAACTGTCTGCGGAGATACGCATGGGCGTCCAGCCCCTCCCTTCGCCGGCATGACCCGGATCAGGTTCGTACGGTCGGAGGCCGGCCAGCCTCCCTCTCAGCCCGGTACGCCCGGACTCCCGCGAGTGCCTTACGGTGGCCAGCCTAGACCCCACCCCTCGCAGCCGGTAAGGGACCGGCACCCGTGGCCCGTTCGGCCGGCGGACCGTCCTCCCGCCGGTCGCCGGCCAGGTCCCACGAGCCCGGCGTGATCCGGACGGGAGGCCCTAGGGTGGACAGGTGAGCGAGCAGACAACACAGGACCCGGCAGCGGGAGAGCGGCCGAGCGGAGTCGTGATCGTGGGCGCCGGCATGGCCGGAGTGCAGACGGCCGTGGCCCTGCGCGAACAGGGCTTCACCGGCCCGGTCACCCTGATCGGGGCCGAACCCCACCAGCCGTACGACAGGCCGCCCCTGTCCAAGGCGGTCCTGCTCGGCAAGGCGGAGGACTCCGCCTTCGACGTCGACTTCGAGGCCCTGGACATCACTCTGCGCCTGGGTCTCGACGTGGCCGGACTGCGTGCCGGGGCGCACGAACTGGACACTCCGGAGGGGCCTGTCGCCTACGACGTCCTGATCCTCGCCACCGGAGCGGAACCCGTCGCACTGCCCGGTTCCGAGGGCGTGCCGGGCGTCCATCTGCTGCGCACCCTCGACGACGCGGCACGGCTGCGGCCCGTCCTGGAGCGGCAGCACGACGTGGTCGTCGTCGGCGCGGGCTGGATCGGCGCCGAGTTCGCCACGGCGGCCCGCGCGGCCGGGTGCGCGGTCACCGTCGTGGAGGCCGCCGGCCGTCCCCTCGCGGGCACGATGCCCGCCGAGGTCGCCGAGCCGATGGCCGCCTGGTACGCCGAGAGCGGAGCCGAACTCCTCACCGGCGCCCGGGTCGCACGCGTCGAACAGGGCGCCGTCCACCTCGCGGACGGCCGGGTGATCCCCGCCGGGGCGGTGGTCGTCGGCATCGGTGCCAGGCCCGCCACCGCGTGGCTCGCGGGCTCGGGCATCGCACTCGGCCCCGACGGCTCGGTCACCGCGGACAGCGCGCTCCGCACGTCGCTGCCCGATGTCTACGCCGTGGGCGACTGCGCCTCCTTCCCGTCCGCCCGCTACGGGGAGCGGCTGCTGGTCCACCACTGGGACAACGCGCTCCAGGGGCCGCGGACGGTCGCCGCCGCCCTCGCGGACGGTGCGGTCAGGACGTACGACCCGGTGCCCTACTTCTGGTCCGAGCAGTTCGGCCGCTTCGTGCAGTACGCCGGCCATCACGCGGGTGCCGACACGCTGCTGTGGCGGGGCGACCCGGGTGACCCGTCCTGGACGGTCTGCTGGCTGCGCCAGGGGGTCCTGGTCGCCGTGCTGGCCGTCAGCAGGCCCCGCGACCTGGCGCAGGGGCGCAAACTCGTCGAGGCGGGGGCGCGGATCGACCCGGAGCGGGCCGCCGACTCCTCCGTCCCGCTGAAATCGACGGTGCTCCAGGGGTAGGCACGGCCTCGTACGCCGGGCCCGGCTACCGACTGTCGGTCCGGGATGGCACGCTTGTCCCTGTGACCGAGATTGACGCAAAGATCGATGCTCTCGTCCCCGCATGGCTCCACCTTCCCGACATCGCGGAAATGCTCGATGTCGAGGTGACGCGCGTACGGCAGCTGGTCAAGGAAGGCCAGCTGATCGCCGTACGACGTGGTGAGAACCGGGCGCTCCAGGTGCCTGCCGCCTTCATCGACGGCAACAAGGTGGTCAAGGGTCTCGCAGGGACCCTGACGCTCCTGAGGGACGACGGCTACAACGACGAAGAGATGCTGGACTGGCTCTTCACCCCCGACCCGACCCTGCCCGGCACGCCCGCGCAGGCCCTGAGCGAGAATCGCGGTACGGAGGTGAAGCGCCGGGCCCAGGCGCTCGCCGTCTGACCGGAGGACCGTGGGCGAGGTGCGGGCCGTGGCACATCACGGCCCGCACTCCGCCGTAACCGGGCCTGCCGGCACGGCGATCCATCGACGTACGGTGAGTTGTCGCCGCCTCAGTGATCCAACGACGTACCGACGGGGGAAATCCTCATGTCCACGCCTCGCGACCAGCTTTCCGGCGCCCGGCTCTATCTGTGCACGGACGCCCGCAAGCGGCAGGGGGACCTCCCCGAGTTCCTCGACGCCGTGCTGGCCGGCGGCGTGGACATCGTGCAGCTGCGGGACAAGGGCATGGAGGCGGCCGAGGAGCTCGAACACCTCGCGGTGTTCGCCGACGCCTGCAAGCGCCACGGAGCGCTCCTCGCGGTGAACGACCGGGCCGATGTCGCCCATGCCATCGGCTCCGACGTGCTGCACCTCGGGCAGGGCGATCTGCCGGTGCCGGCCGCCCGCGCCGTCATCGGCGACGACGTGGTGATCGGCCGCTCCACCCACGCCGAGGCCGAGGTCGACGCCGCTGTCGCCGAGGCCGGCGTCGACTACTTCTGCACGGGCCCCTGCTGGCCCACCCCGACCAAGCCCGGCCGGCACGCCCCGGGCCTCGGCCTGGTGCGCCACGCCGCCTCGCTCGGCACGACGCGGCCGTGGTTCGCCATCGGCGGGATCGACGCCGGCAATCTGGACGAGGTGCTGGACGCCGGCGCCCGTCGCGTCGTCGTCGTGCGGGCGATCACCGAGGCGGCGGACCCGGCCGAGGCGGCAGCATCGCTCGCGCGGCGCATCCGGGCACACGCCATCTGAACCGGACGGCCCCGCACCCCGTCGGAGCGGCTGTCCGAAGGGTGGACAAAACCCACCTCATTCCGGGCAATTCGCTCGCTCTGGTTGGGGTACCGCCAGGCCCTGGTTAACCTCCCAGTATGGCCCTTGGTACACCTTCCACCCGGACAGATCACGCGCGCACCGTGCGTGAGCTGCTCGCGACCGGCGAGACGTCGTTCTCGTTCGAGTTCTGGGCGCCCAAGACAGAGAAGGGCGAACGGAACCTCTGGAACGCCCTGCGCCGGGTCGAGGCGGTGGGACCGAGCTTTGTCTCCGTGACGTACGGGGCCGGCGGTTCGACCCGCGCCGGGACGGTCCGGGCGACCCAGCAGATCGCCGCGGACTCCACGCTCACGCCCGTCGCACACCTCACCGCCGTCGACCACTCCGTGGCCGAGCTGCGCAACATGGTCGGGCAGTACGCCGACGCAGGTATCCGCAACATCCTCGCGGTGCGCGGAGACCCGCCCGGCGACCCGATGGGCGAGTGGATCGAGCACCCGCAAGGCGTGCGGTACGCGGCGGATCTCGTCCGGCTGATCAAGGAAGCCGGTGATTTCTGCGTCGGCGTCGCGGCCTTTCCCGAGATGCACCCGCGATCCGCCGACTGGGACACCGACATCGGTCACTTCGTGGACAAGTGCCGCGCCGGTGCCGACTACGCGATCACCCAGATGTTCTTCCACCCGGAGAGCTATCTGCAGATGCGTGACCGCGTGGTCGCCGCGGGTTGCGACACCCCGGTCATCCCCGAGGTGATGCCGCTCACCAGTGTCAAACAACTGGAGAGATTCGCGCAGCTCAGCAACGCGTCCCTGCCTTCCTCGCTGAAAGAGCGCATCCTCGCCGCGAAGGACGACCCGGCGGCTGTACGCTCCATTGGCATCGAGTTCGCCACGGAGTTCTGCGCGAAGCTGCTCTCCGAGGGTGTCCCGGGGCTGCACTTCATCACGCTCAACAACTCGACGGCGACACTCGAGATCTACGAGAATCTCGGACTGCACAAGCAGTCCTGACCGGCCGTACCCGCCACCAACCGGGGCGGTGGCCGTAGGAGGGGGCGGGCGTGGGCTGGACGGTCCTCTACATCGCATTCGGCATAGTGGCGTTGTGGCTGCTGGGCGAGGTGCTCCTGCAGTACAAGGCACGCCTGCGCTGGCGGCTGCTCGCCTTCGGCGGCTTCCTGGGTGTGGTCCTCGGTGTCCTGATCCCCTCGGTGCCGGTGATCGCCCTCGGGGCGATCGCCTTCGCGACGGGCCAGACGTATGTGACGCTCTCCTTCAGGCGCGGCTTCTCGACGGGATGGGCCATCGGCGGCAGCCCGGGTGAGAGCCGCCGCCGGCGCGGAGCAGGCGGCCCGGGGGCCCAGAAGCCCACGCTCGAGGTCTCCGGCCTGGAGTACGAGGGAGACCAGCAGACGGAGGCAGCCCACGCCGCGGTCTACGCGCCGGAGCCGCTGCCGGACGACACCGGGCAGTACGGCATCTACACCGACCCCGCCCCCGCGGGCCGCGAGGGCCAGGACCAGCACGGCGAACCGCAGCCCCAGTACGCCGGCTACGACCCGTACAACGGCTACGGCCAGCCGGCCGGCCAGGATCTCTACGGCGGGCAGAGCGGCTACGGGGGCCAGGACACCCACCAGGACCAGGGCACCTACGCGGGCCAGTACGACTACGGGACGGACCAGGCCGGCCACGCCGCCTACTCCGACCCCTACATCGGCACGGGCACCACCACGGACACCGGGCAGTACGCGGCGTACGACAGCTACGGCAGCGGCTACGACCCCTCCTACGGCGCCGGGCAGCAGCCCGCGGAGCCGTACGCCGGGCAGTACACCGACACCCCGCCGGGCGGCGTCTGGGTCCCGCAGCAGCGCGAGAGCGACCAGTACCACCCCCCGCTGCCGCCGGAGGCACCCGTCCAGCCCGCTCCGTACGGCAACGGATACGACCCCGGCCAGAACGAGCAGTACCGCTACTGACCCGCGGACCGGCCGCCGGCACGCGGCGGCCGGCCCCGGTGTGCCGGCCGCGGGCTCACTGCGAGCCGCGGAAGCCGTCACCCTCCACGACGAGTCCGGCCACCAGGGCGCCCGACATCCCGGCGTGGGCCGGCCCGCCGCCCGGATGCGACCAGCCGCCCGCCAGATACAGGCCCGGCAGCGGGGTGCGGTTCCCGGAGTGCAGATACGCGCCGCCCGCCCCGGCCAGGGCCGGAGCCGGCACCGAACCGCCCTCGGCTCCCGTGTCGGCCGCCGTCTCGGCGGGCGTGCGCACCTCGGCGTGGATCATCCGCTCGCGGAGACCCGGAACGGCCTCGGCGGCCCGGCCGATCACCGCGTCCGCGAACCGCCGGCGCAGCGCGGCGTCCGTCCAGTCGACCGGACCGTGCGGCGCCACCGTCACCATCAGGGTCACCGCCTCGTGCTCCTCGTCGGGACGGGTGGCCGGGTCGTCCGGGCGCAGCACCGTCACCGTGGGCCGCTCCGCCGTCCGGCCGCCGAAGACCGCCTCCTGCTCCGCGCCCGGGTCCGCGGCGTGCACCACGGTCCGGTGCACGGCGCCGGGCTCCCGGGCGCCGCGCAGCGACAGCAGGACGACGAAGCGTCCCGGTGCCGGAGCCCCGTGCTCCCTGGTGGGCCACCCCTCCCTGACCGGCAGGAGACCGGGCGCCGGCTGCGCGCCGAGAACCACATGATCGGCGTCCACGCCTGTGCCGTCCGCCAGCTCGACCCCTGCCACCCGCCCGTCCTTCTCGGACACACGGACCGCCTCGGCGCCGAAGACGAACTCCACCCTGCGGGCCAGGCACCGCTCGTACACCGCGTCGGCCAGCGCGCGCATGCCCCCGGCGACGTACCAGGTGCCGAACGTCTCCTCCATGTACGGCAGGAGGGCCGCGGCGGCCGGGGCGCGGCGGGGGTCGAGCCCGTACGACAGGGCGTAACCGTCGAGCAGGGCCGCCAGGCGGGGGTCCGCCAGCTCCCAGGCCCCCACCTCCGCCACCGTCCCCGCCTCCCGGGCGGCGCGCAACAGCCTGCGCCGGCGCACCGCTGGGTAGGGGTCGCGGCCCAGTGGTCGAGGGTCCTCGGGCAGCGGCTCCTCCAGCAGCGGCCTGCGCGACCGGTCCCAGGCGGTCCCGGCCCGGCCGAGGAAGTCCCCCCAGCGGGCCCCGGCCCCCTCACCGAGTGCACGGTCCAGCGCGCCGACCACTCCCGCCCGCGAGGCGTTGGGCAGGGACACCGTCGTGCCGTCCGCGAAGAGGTGGCGGCTCGCCGGGTCGACCTGGGTGAGCGTGACGCACTGCTCCAGGCTCTCCTTGCCGGTCTTCACGAACAGGTCGCGGTAGACCGCGGGGAGATGCAGCAGCCCGGGGCCGGTGTCGAAGGCGAAACCGTCACGCGTGTACCGGCCGAGCGAGCCGCCGTAGGTCTCCGACCGCTCGTACACCGTCACCCGGTGGCCTGCCACGGAGAGCCGGGCAGCCGCCGCCATCGCGCCGGTCCCGGCGCCGATCACCGCAATTCGTGCCATGTCAGTGACCCTAAGGGGTGCCACCGACAGCTCATTCGTGAGGCCGGTGCCTGCCCGCCCCGGCCAGACGTCTCTCCTCGCGGCGCTGGGGCCTACGGCGCAGGAACCGGAGGATCCGGGGTGTTGACCGCCATCCTGGTGCCGGCCTTCACCAGGTGGCTCATCAGCGCGGTGGAGCCGCCCACGGCTCCCGCCGCGAGCTCCGGCAGCGAGCCGCTCTCGCCTGCCAGCAGCGCGGCGACGACAGCGCCCGCCACGGGCCGGATCACCGTGTGCGCCGTGTCCCAGGCCGAGTCCACGTACGGGATCTTGTCGGCCACCGCCTCGCACAGGAACAGCACACCGGCGGTCACGAGCACATCGGTGCGCTGCAGGGACTCGGGCACCTCGTCCGTGAGACCGGTCGCGCCGAAGATGCCGAAGAGGAGGACCACCGCGTAGGCGTTGATCCCGCTCGCCCAGCCACTCGTGAACACCAGGGGGAGTACGGCCACGGACGCGATCGTAACCAGTCGGGGGAGGCCCGGGTGGGCCTTGTGGCACAGGCCTGAGTACCTCTACCCAGTGCGGGAGATGAGTAGGGATGCGGATGGGCTCCCGCCTGCGCGGACGGAAGAGTGGAGACCACGGAAGGGGCGTGGCGCCAGGACCGCCGGCACGGGGCGGCGGAACGGCGCGGCACCCCGGACGTAACGGGGGTGCACGACGCGGAGCTCCGGGACCACGGGGGACAGCACGGGGGTCACGGGGGAGGGCTTCGCGGCGGAACGGGACGCCGGTCCGGCGGAATTCGGGGGGATCGAATTCCACCGGACCGGCGTTTCCCGTGCGCGGGCCGCCTCAGCGCCCGCTGACCCGGCCGTGCAGCAGCAGCGACAACGCGGAGTGCACGTCGTCGATCGTCCGCTCGGGCTGGAACGCCTGCCAGTCGAGAGCCGCCACCAGGACCATCCCGACCAGTGCGGCGGCCGTCAGCTGGATGTCGATCTCCTCGCTGAGCTCGCCGCCCGCGACGCCTTCGCGGAGCACCTCCTCGACGACGGCCACGGCCTCCTGGCGCACCACCAGGAGGGTCGACTGCCAGGCACGGTTGGTGCGCCAGAGCTCGGCGACGTACAGCTGGGTGAAGGCCGGGTAGCGGTCCATGAAGACCAGACCGGCCCTGATCATCGCGTCCAGCGCCTCCACACGGGTGCCGCCCTCCGCCTCCGTCGAGTCGGCGGCCGAACGCAGCGACTGGGTGAGCAGGCCGACGCCGTGCCGCAGCAGCTCCTCGAACAGCTCGGTCTTGCTCTTGAAGTTGTAGTAGACCGTGCCCTTGGCCACCCCGGCGCGTTCGGCGATCTCGTCGACCGTCGTCGCGGAGAACCCTTTTTCCGCGATGAGGGTCACCGCCGCCTCGTAGAGCTTCTGCCGGGTGACCTGTCGGCGCGTGGTGCCACTGCTGTCCATGCCCTTGATTCTCACAGGTCCCGGCACGGTCACAGACTCAGCTCGGGGTGCAGCCGGTCCAGGGTCCACACCTGCTTGCGGCGGGCGGACAGGGCGGTCAGCGCCAGAGCACCCGCGGTGAAGGCCAGCAGCACGGCGCAGCCCTGCCAGACCGGGCCGAGCCCGCCGCCCGTGATCAGCCGGCGCAGCCCGTCCACGACGTAGGTCATCGGCAGGTAGGGGTGGATCGCCCCGAAGAACCCAGGACTGGTCTGGACGGGATAGGTGCCCCCGGCCGAGGTCAGCTGCAGCATCAGCACCGCCAGGACGAGAATCCGGCCCGCCGCGCCGAAGCGGGCGTTGAGCCACTGCACGATCGCTGCGAAGCAGCAGGTCACCAGGGCCAGGAAGCCGATCGTCCCGGCGGCGTGCGTCATCCGCAGGCCGAGCTGCCAGTGCAGCACCGACATCAGGGCGGCGACCTGGAGCAGGCCGGTCGCGGCGACGGGCAGCCAGCCCGCGAAGGCGATCCGCCAGGCCGGCGCCCCGGCCGCGAGCGCCCGCCGGTTGAGCGGCTGGATCAGCATGTACGCCACCATCGCACCCACCCACAGCGAGAGCGGGATGAAGTACGGGGCGAAGCCGGTGCCGTAGTTGGGCGCCGCGTGCAGCGAGGACGAGGCCAGCCGCACGGGGTCGGCCATGACACCGGTACGGGCGTCACGGTCCTTCTTGTCGTAGTCGGGGATCTTGCCGACCCCGTCGTTCAGCCCCTGGGCGAGCGTCGAGGAGCCGTCGCCCAGCCGGTACAGCCCGCTGTCCAGGGTCGTCGCGCCCGCCTTGAGCTTCTTGACGCCGGCGTCCAGGTCCCCTGCGCCCTTCCTGGCGGTCCCGAGGCCCGTGTGGAGCGTGTCGGCACCCTTGGCGACCTTGTGCGCTCCCGTGTTGAGCGCGTTGATCTTCTTCACGGCGGACTCCAGGTCCGCGTCCAGGTTCGGCGAGCGCTTCGCCAGGGCGTCGGCCTGCTTCTCCAGGGTGGTCAGCTGGGTCCGCAGCTTCGCCAGGTCGCCCTTCTGGTTCTCGACCAGGGCGTTCACATCGTCGGACACCTTCGCGACGTCCTCTGCCGCGGTCTTGGCGCGCTTCAGCTGCGGGCAGACCCCGGGGTCGGGCAGCGGCTGGTCCTCGCAGCGGTCGCGGTAGACCTCGGCCAGGTCGTCGGAGGCCGTGTGGGCGGCGGCCGAGGCGGTGGGCGCCGCTTCGGCCAGCAGGTCCAGGTTGTCGCGTACGGCCTTCGAGGAGTCGGCGACCAGCCGGGCGGTGTCCCCGATGGCCTTTCCGTTGTCCTTCAGGAACGGGCGTACGTCCTCGGCGACCGCGTTGACCTTGTCGGCGAGCAGCTGCGTGCCGCCGGCGACCTGCCGGGACCCCGTCTCGAGGTCGCCGGCGCCCTTGTCCAGCTTGGTGACGCCGGTGGAGAGCGTGCCGCTGCCCGACTTGGCGTCCTTGAGGCCGTCCGCGAGGTCCTTGGAGCCCTTCTTCGCCTTCGTGAGGCCGCTCTCGAGGTCGTCCGCCCCCTTGGCCGCCTTCGCGGTCGCGTCGTGCAGACCCGAGAAGTTGATGAAGATCCGGTCCAGGAAGCCGCGTGAGGCCTTGGCCGAGGCGGCGCTGCGGACCTCGGCGAAGACCGTCCTGGAGATCTGCCCGACGATGTAGTTGTTGGCGTCGTTCGTGCGCACCCGCAGGGCGCCGGTGCCGGGGGAGTCCCCGGAGCTCGACGCGATCCGCTCGCTGAGGTCCGACGGCATGGTCAGCGAGAGGTAGTACGTCCCGTCCTCGACGCCCTTCTCCGCCTCGGCTGAGCCGACCCGGTGCCAGTCGAAGACCTTCGAGTCGAGCAGCTTGCCGGTGATCTCGTCACCGGCCGCGAGGTGTTCGCCGCCGGTGTCCGCCCCCTTGTCCTCGTTGACGAGCGCGACGGGGATGCGGTCGAGGCGCCCGTACGGGTCCCAGAACGACCAGAGGTAGAGCGCTCCGTACAGCAGGGGCAGCAGGAGGAGCGCCACGAGTGCGGCGCGCGGCATCCGGCCCCTCCCGAACCGCCGCAGCTCAAGCGCGGCCAGTCTCGGCGATCGCATCGGCCGTGTCCTTCCCGGTCGTCGTGTCGTCGGGTATGTCCGCTCCGGCCTCCGGGCGGGTGCGCACGGTGAGCGCGTCCTCCGGGGACTCGCTGCACACGGCCAGCACCGTGGTCCCGCCGGCCGCGAGGGTGCGGAGCAGCTCCCAGGCCAGGGCGCGGTCCGTGGCGGAGAGTTTGAGGTCCGTGTCGTCGACGGCGAGGAGCCGCGGACGGCTCATCAGGGCGAGGGCCACGGACAGGCGCAGGGCCTCCAGACGCTCCAGGTCGCGTACGGAGGTCCGTTCGGCCTTGGGCAGCACCGCGAGATCGAGCCCCGCGGCCTCCAGCGCGGTGTCGATCGACGCCCGGGCCGTGGCGGCGCGTTCGGCGCGGGGCCGCAGCAGGGCACGCGGCGAACCGCCGAAGCGGCGCCGCAGCAGGGCCCGTTCCCGCAGGTGCTCGGCCACGGTGAGGGAGGGGTCCAGGTCGCTGACCCCGGGGACCGGGCCGAGGGCACTGAAGCGGCGCACGGCGGCGAGCCGTCCGGGCAGGCGTTCACCCCCGACCTCGGCGTGCCCCTGAGTGGAACGCATCCGGCCGGTGAGCGCCAGCAGCAGACACGTACGGCCGGAGCCGGAGGGCCCTTCCACCGCGACGAGCGATCCGGGACCGGCGGTGAACTGCACCCCCCGGAAGGCCCAGCCGCGCGGACCCTTCAGCCCGAAGTCCTCGGCGCTCAGAGACGCCCCGTGCGGGCTGTCCACGACCCCACCCCCATTTTTGCACTGACTGGTCAGTGCAAAAACTAGCCCGAACTCGTGCGCGAAGCAAAGTGCCTGGCCAGAGGCGCGATCTGAGGGATTGTCAGTGGGGGCCGTCACGATGGATACATACGGCCACGGAGCCGTCACACGACGACAGGAGGTTCGTCATGGCCAGCTCGTCCGCAGCCGCCGCCCCGCGGCGCCGCGCAGGCAGCCCTGCCCCCTCACTGACCGGTCCGGCAACCGACGTCCACCCCGTTCTGCGCCGCACCACGGCGCCGCCCGCCGCTCTCGATCTGCTCGCCCAGGCCCACGCCGGCCTGGACGAGGCCGCCGTACTCGACGTGCCCAACGAGCGGTACGCCACCGCCCACCTCGCCGCGCTGCGCACCGCGGCCGCCGTGCTCGCCGCTCGCGGGCGGCCCGAGACCGGCAGGCGCCGCAGGGAGCGGATCCGCAGCGCCTGGGAGGTCCTCCCGGACATCGCGCCGGAACTCACCGAATGGAGTGCGCTGTTCGCCTCCGGAGCCCCGCGCAGGGCCCGGGCGGAAGCGGGCATACCGGGCGCGGCCACCAGCCGCGACGCCGACGATCTGCTGCGTGACGCGGCCATGTTCCTTCGCCTGGTCGAGCGGATGCTGGTCCTCCAGCCCGTCCTGCCGCAGCCCCGGAGGGACGGCTCCGGTCTGCGGCCCGACGCGGGATGACCACTCCGGCGGTGCGAGGCAATAGGGTGGACAGCACCCGTACCACCTGCACTGTTCACGCTCCGCCGTCCGTGGCGGCACCGTGCCGAGGAGTCAACTGCCGTGTCGGACCAGCTGCGCCCCCGCGCCTCCCTCCGTACCGCCGTGGTCTGGGAGGTCCTCAAGGAGGCTCTCGAGCGCCGGGTCAAGGCGACCGGCAGGGAAGCCCTGGACGTGCTGGACACCGGCGGCGGGACCGGCAACTTCGCCGTGCCCGTCGCCCGGCTCGGCCACCGCGTCACCGTCGTCGACCCCAGCCCGAACGCCCTGTTCGCGCTGGAGCGCCGGGCCGACGAGGCCGGTGTCGCCGACCGCGTCCGAGGCGTCCAGGGCGACATCCTCGGCCTCTTCGAGGTGGTGGACCGTGCCGGTTACGACGCGGTCCTCTGCCACGGCGTCCTGGAGTACGTGGACGACCCCGCCGAGGGCGTGCGCAACGCGGTCGACGCGCTCCGCCCGTCCGGTGCCCTCAGCCTGCTCGGCGCCGGCCTCGGCGGTGCCGTCCTGGCCCGGGCGCTCGCGGGCCACTTCGCCGAGGCCCGGCAGGCGCTGACGGACCCCGCCGGGCGCTGGGGCGACGGCGACCCCGTGCCCCGCAGGTTCACCGCCGACCAGCTGACCGGACTGGTCGCCGCCGCGGGCGTCGAGGTCGGCGCGGTCCACGGTGTCCGGGTCTTCGGCGACCTCGTGCCGGGCGTCCTCGTGGACACCGAACCGGGCGCGATGGAGGAGCTCCTCAAGCTGGAAGCGGCCGTCGCGGAAGTGCCGGCCTTCCACTCGGTGGCGACCCAGCTGCACGTTCTGGGAGAGAAGCGCGCCCAGCCGCGACGGTGACCCTGCCGGAGTACGGCCGCGAAAGCGGCGGGAGCACGGCTGATCAGCAACGCAGCTGCAGACGGAGTACTGCCGGGAACACCCGATCGGGCCGCGAGCCCCGTATGATCGGGTGACACCATCCGGCATGACGGATCGGAGGTCGGGGAATCTACGCCTCAGCAGCCGAGCCGAAATGGCGGTCCGGACTGGCTATGGCTAGAGGGCGGGTTTCACGGGGGCGAATCCCTGCCTATCCTGGAAGGGCCGCATACCGGTCGCCCCCGCGGCCGACGACGAGGAGGACTCCGTGCCGCTCTCGGAGCACGAGCAGCGAATGCTCGAGCAGATGGAGCGAGCGCTGTACGCCGAAGATCCCAAGTTCGCTACAGCGCTTGAGGGAAGCGGGCTGCGCAGGTACACCCGGCGACGGGTCTACCAGGCGGTAGCCGGTTTTCTGGTGGGTATCGCGCTCCTCATGGCCGGAATGGTTTTCCAGCAGACCTGGGTCAGCGTGGCGGGGTTCCTCGTCATGCTGGGCTGTGCCGTGCTGGCGGTCACCGGATGGCGCAAGGCGCCGAAGCCCGGTGAGCAGCAGCCGGCGGGGAGTGCGAGCGGGGGCGGAGGCGAACGCCGACACCCCAGGCAGCGCCGGTCGATGATGAACCGGATCGAACAGCGGTGGCAGCGCCGCCGCGACGAACAGGGCCAGTGAGCTTTCCGCTTCCCGGCCGGCGGCGGGCAGCCGCCGGCACCGGACGCGGTCCGCGCACACCGAGAACTTGACGCTGGACCTCTCACGTGAGGGGCGGTCGCTGTGAAGCGACCGCCCCTCACGCGTTTCCCGCTCTGCCGGTGACCCGCAACCGTCCCGTTCCTGGAGCCGGGCCCGCTGGCCGCCGGCCCCGCTCCAGGGGATCAGCCCTGCTGCCGTGACGGGCGGCGCAGCCGCGCCGCCCAGCGGTCGCGTCCCGCGCGCTCCGACCACCGGCGGCCGAACTCCGTCCGGCGTTCCGAGAGCGCCCAGATCACCCGGATGGCCGAACGGGGCGCGAGCGTCGCACGCACCTTCGCCCACCGGCCGGCCGAGGCCCACAGTCCCGCCCGGACGGCCCGCACATCATCGGCCGACGCGGAGGCGGGGCCCGGTTCGGGTGCGTACAGCACCTGCTCCACCGCACCCGCCACCCGGTGGACCGCGGCGGCCGCCTGCCCGTCGAGCTGCCCCAGCCGTACGACGCGCGCCGCCGCCTTACGAGGGGTCTGCGACTCGTCCGGCGGAATGCCGTGGTCCCAGGCCGAATCGGTGATCTCCCCCCAGGCGGCCATCACCCTGGCCGCCGCGTCGACGGCCGTACGCCCTCCTGACGAGCCGAGCCTCCGGCCACGAGCCCGTATTCGCCAGAGCATCGGCAGCAGCGGGAGGGTGAGCACCACCAGGGCGCCGATCACCCACAGCGCCACCGTGCCGGCCGGGGTCCCGGGGTCGGCGGAGTCCATCGCGCCGGGGGCCGTGGACGCACCGCACTCACCCTGCTGACGCATCTGCGCGGGGCAGGACTCCGTGGCGGAAGGGGCGGCCGTGGGCGCCGTGGAGGCACCTTCCGTCGGCAGCGCCGGATCGCTGGGGTCCTGCGAGGGAGCGTCCGGCAGGGTGTACGCCGGGGTGGTGCCGCGGGACGGTGTCGGCTCGAAGCGGGTCCAGCCCACGCCCTCGAAATACAGCTCGGGCCAGGCGTGCGCGTCCCGCAGCCCGACCGACACCGAACCGTCCGCCTGGACCGTGCCGGGCGTGAAGCCCACCGCGACCCGGGCCGGGATGCCCAGGGTCCTGGCCATGGCGGCCATCGTGAAGGAGAAGTGGACGCAGAAGCCCTCCTTGTCCTTCAGGAAACGCTCGATCGCGGCGGTGCCGGTGCCCGACGTCACCGTCGTGTCGTAGCGGAAACCGCCCGCCGAGGCGAACCAGTCCTGCAGCTTCACCGCACGCTCGTAGTCGTTGGAGGCACCCGCGGTCACCTGCTGGGCGGTCTCCTCGACCACATCGGGCAGCGACGCGGGAACCCGCGTGTACTCACGGGCCAGGTCCGAACGCGGTTCCATGGCCGCGGCGAGCTGCGCAGCCGTCGGCTCCACCACCAGACTGCTGACCTCGTACCGGGCGCCGCGCGTCGTCTGGCCGTCGTCGCCGACGAGGGTGCGCCCCTCGGGCTCGAACCGCCAGCGGCCCTGGATGTCCACCTCGCTCGCCGGGTAGGGGAGCGGAAGATACGTCTGCTGGTACGAGCGGGACGCCGAGATGTTCGTCCGGATCTCGGTGACGGCGACACCGCCGTCCAGGCCGGCCGGCTGCGGCAGCCTGGCCGGGACGTCCCTCAGCCGGCGGGTCGACGGACGCCACTCGCTGCCGTTGAACTGGTCCAGAGCCAGGATGCGCAGATAGAAGTCCTGCGGGTTCCCCGAGTTGGTGCGGTACGACATCACCTCCCGGTTCTCCGGCTGGTTGAGATTGTTCTGCAGCGAGACCAGCGGGTTCACCGCGGAGATCGTGCCCCCGCCGCTCCCTCTGCCCGACCCTCCTCCTGTGCCGCCCAGGAGCCCGCCGTCGAGCGCGGGCAGGGCCGCGGGTACGGCCAGCGCGATGCCCAGCGCCACGACGCCGATGCGCCGCCCCGTACGGACCGACGCCACGGCGCGCCCGGACCCGTCCAGGCCGGCTGCCAGACCGCCCGACGTACGGGACACACCGCCGAACACCCGTCCCCACCGGGACAGCCGGTCCCGGCCCTCGGCCAGCAGGAGAAGCAGATAGCCGCACGCCGCGAGCAGGAACCAGAGCCAGCCGGCCCCGCCGTCGGAGAGCCCGGCCGCGACCGAGTAGAGGGCGAGCAGCGGCAGACCGGCCGGCGCCGCGGCGCGGAGGGTCACCGCGAGGACGTCCACGGTGAGCCCGATCAGCAGCACGCCGCCGATCAGCATCAGCCGGATGCCGTCCGTCGCCGGTGCCGGAATGGCGTACCTGTTGACGTCGTCGGCGCCCAGGGTCAGCAGCTCCGCGAGCCGCTGGACCGCCTGGGGCCCGGGCACCACACCGAACAGGGCGTGCTCCCTGGCGAACGCCACGGTCAGGGCCAGCAGGGTCACGAGCACCTGGAGGGAGACCGTGAGGATCCGCGCCACGCGCATCCGGCGGGCGAGCACGCCCACACCGCTCTGGAGGGCCAGCAGGAACGCGGCCTGCAGGACCCACTTCGACGTCTCGACCAGGGGCAGCAACGAGCCTGCCGCCAGCATCGTGGCCGCGAAGGCGCACAGCGCCAGCCGGGTACGCCCGCTCATGACCAACTCCCGGAGAGCCCCGTCGTCGTTCCGGCCGCGGGCGACCGGTCGCCCGATCCCTCCTGGCCCGTCTGCTGCCACAGCCGGGCGAGCTCCGCCCCGGGTGGCACCGCCATCGCCGTCCATCCCGCCTCGCGCAGCAGCCGCAAGCGGTCGGAGACGGGTGCCGACGGCACGGCTTCCGCGCCGCGCGCCCACTTGTCGCCGTCCAGCACGAACGCGACGGCCCCCCGGCTGCGCTGCCGCATCCTGGCCGCCACCGCCGTCTGCTCCTCGTCGAGATCGCCGAAGAACGCCACCAGCAGCCCTTCGTTACCCCCGCGCAGCACGTCGTACGCCCGGGAGAGACCGCCCCCGTCGGAGTGGTCGACGACCGCGAGGGTGTCCATCATCAGACCAGCCGAGTCCGCGGACTCCTGGGTAGATCCGGCGAAGCCGTCCGCGCTCTCACCCGGCACGGAGCTCCCCTCGTCCGTGAGCAGCCGCACCGCGTAGCCCCGCTCCAGCATGTGCACCAGCGTGGACGCCGCCCCGGACACCGCCCATTCGAAGGCCGATCCGGGGCCGGCCCCTTGATAGGCGATCCGCCGGGTGTCCAGCAGCACCGTGCACCTCGCGCGCTGCGGCTGTTCCTCCCGCCGCACCATCAGCTCGCCGTAGCGTGCGGTGGAGCGCCAGTGCACCCGGCGCAGGTCGTCACCGTGGCGGTAACCGCGCGGAATGATGTCGTCCTCACCGGCCAGCGCCAGCGAACGCTGCCTGCCGTCGCCGTACCCGGAGGTCGCCCCGGCCAGCCGGAGCGGCGGAAGGGGCTCGGTGCGGGGGATGACCACGAGGGTGTCGTAGGCGCTGAAGGAGCGCGTCAGCTCGCACATCCCGAACGGATCGCTCAGCTGCAGCTGCAGCGGTCCCAGCGGGTAGCGCCCGCGCAGGTCGGAGCGGACCCGGTAGGACACCTCCCGTACGCCGCCCGGCTCCACCCGGTCCAGCACGAAGCGGGGCCGCGGGCCGAGGACGTACGGAACGCGGTCCTGGAGCATGAGCAGGCCCGTGTGCAGGCGGGACACGTTGTCCATGCGCAGATGGACCCGCGCCTCCGATCCCGCCGGCACCCGGGACGGCGACAGCCGGCGGCTGCCGGCCACCCTGTAGCGGGTGCGGTAGAGGACGGTGACGCAGACCAGCGGCAGCACCGCCAGCAGCAGGCCCACCCGGAGCAGGTCGCCCTGGCCCAGCACATAGGCGCAGACCGCCGCCGCCACGCCGGCGGCCAGGAAGGACCGCCCCCGCGTCGTGAGTCCGCCGAGCGCGGCCCGCAGGCCGCCCTTGTCGTCGCTGTCGTCCACGGGGCCGGGCGCCCCGGACGTCATCACAGCCGCCGTGCGCCGGGCTGCCGGCCGTACACCGGGGTGCCCGGATGGTGCTGGGGCTGCGCGGGGGCCGCCGGGCCGCCCGACGTCGGCACCGGGGTGCGCTGCAGGATGTCCAGCACGACCTGCTCGGCCGTACGGCGGTTGAGCTGCGCCTGGGCGGTCGGCAGCAGCCGGTGGGCGAGCACCGCGACCGCGAGGGCCTGGACGTCGTCCGGCAGGGCGTAGTCCCGCCCGCTCAGCGCGGCCGACGCCTTCGCGGCGCGCAGCAGATGCAGGGTCGCGCGCGGCGAGGCCCCGAGTCTGAGATCCGGGTGCTGGCGGGTGGCCGCCACCAGCTGCACGGCGTAGCGCCGGACGGATTCGGCCACGTGGACCGTGCGCACCGCGTCGATCAGCTTCACGATGTCGTGGGCATGGGCCACCGGCTGCAGGTCGTCCAGCGGGGAAGCCCCGCCGTGCACGTCGAGCATCTGGAGCTCGGCCTCGGCGCTCGGGTAGCCGATCGAGACCCGGGCCATGAAGCGGTCGCGCTGCGCCTCGGGCAGGGGGTAGGTCCCCTCCATCTCCACCGGGTTCTGGGTGGCCACGACCATGAAGGGATCGGGCAGCTCGTAGGTGTGCCCGTCGATCGTGACCTGGCGTTCCTCCATCGACTCCAGCAGCGCCGACTGGGTCTTGGGCGACGCGCGGTTGATCTCGTCGCCGATCACGATCTGGGCGAAGATCGCGCCCGGCTTGAACTCGAAGTCCCGTCGCTGCTGATCGAAGATCGAGACCCCGGTGATGTCCGAGGGCAGCAGGTCCGGTGTGAACTGGATGCGCCGCACCGAACAGTCGATGGACCGTGCCAGCGCCTTGGCCAGCATCGTCTTGCCGACCCCGGGCACATCCTCGATCAGGAGATGCCCCTCGGCGAGCAGCACGGTCAGAGAAAGCCGTACGACCTCAGGCTTGCCCTCGATCACACCCTCGACCGACCTGCGTACCCGCTCCGCTGTGGTGGTCAGATCCGTGAGGCTCGCTCGATCGTCATAGGTCGTCACCCGGCCCTCCTCGGCCCCTTGTGCACGGGCCGACGCACAAAGCTGCCCGGCCCGCCCCGAAATACGGACACTCTCCGGAGGACCCGGAGAGATGTCACACCCGCATTCTTGTTGCCGTTACCGCTTCGTGTCACTCGCCTGTGGATAAGTGGGGGCGAAATGCCGGATGTGGTCCGTATGTCGAGGGGTTCAGGAGGCGGGCAGGATCTCGCGCAGCGAGCCGGTGGTCACGTCGAAGACGAAGCCGCGGACGTCGTCCGTGTGCAGGAGGAACGGAGAGGTGCGCACGCGCTGCATCGACTGCCGTACGTCCTGGTCGGCGTCCGTGTAGGCCTCCACCGCCCAGGCCGGGCGCTGTCCGACCTCGAACTCCAGATCCTTCCGGAACTCCTCGGTGATCGATTCCATGCCGCAGTTCGTGTGGTGGATGAGCACGACGCTGCGGGTGCCGAGCGCCCGCTGGCTGATCGTCAGCGACCGGATGACGTCGTCGGTGACGACGCCGCCCGCGTTACGGATGGTGTGGCAGTCGCCGAGCTCCAGGCCGAGCGCGGCGTGGAGGTCGAGGCGGGCGTCCATACAGGCGACCACGGCGACCTGCAGCACGGGCCGCGCGTCCATGCCCGGGTCGCTGAACTCCTCCGCGTAACGCGTGTTCAGTTCGACCAGGCGGTCGGTGACCGTCCCTCCGGAACGGGCGGCGGGGGACGAAGTGGAATCGGTCTGGGCGGAAGTCTGCGCAGAAGTCGACATAGCTATGACGTTAGCGTTCGAGACTGCGCTTGGCGTGCTGTGAAAGGGGACAAAGAACGTCAACGTGGCTTGTTGTGAGGTAACCCACAGGCTTCACCGTCGGGCACCCGGCCGGGTGAGGTTCCCGCTCCGTCGCGGCGGTGCGACGCGCTGCGCGGTTCGTTGATCGGGAATGGATCGAATGGCAGGGTGGACTAAAGTGACGCGAAGTTACCGACACGCCTGCACATTCTGCATATTTTTACATGTTTCGAGTTCCCCGTGATGTGCGGCGTACATGCGGTCCGGCCCTCTCCCGCCCGTCGGCCGGCCGACGCCTCCTTCCCCGGCGCCGGCCGACCTCCCCTTCCGGGCGGGCGGGGACCAGGCCGTATGTGCGGCCACACGGGACATAGCCTGAGAGGGCGCTTTGAGCCAGACCCGACACGTCCCGGTGATGCTCCAGCGATGCCTGGACCTGCTGGCCCCGGCTCTGGAGGCGACGGGACCGAGGCCCCCGGTCGTCGTCGACTGCACCCTCGGGCTCGGTGGGCACAGCGAGGCCCTGCTCGCCGCCTTCCCCGAGGTCCGGCTGGTCGCCCTCGACCGGGACAAGGAAGCGCTGCGGCTCTCGGGCGAGCGCCTCGCCCCGTACGGCGACCGCGCCAGGCTGGTGCACGCGGTCTACGACGAACTCCCCGAGGTCCTCGACCGGCTGGGGATCCCCAAGGTTCAGGGGGTGCTGTTCGACCTCGGTGTCTCCTCCATGCAGCTGGACGAGGCGGACCGCGGCTTCGCGTACGCCCAGGACGCGCCGCTCGACATGCGCATGGACCAGACGACGGGCATCGGCGCGGCCGAGGTGCTCAACACCTACCCGCCGGGCGAACTCGTGCGGATCCTGCGCGCGTACGGCGAGGAGAAGCAGGCCAAGCGCATCGTCTCCGCCGTCGTCCGCGAACGCGAGAAGGAACCCTTCAGCAACAGCGCACGCCTCGTCGAGCTGATCCGTGACTCCCTGCCGCAGGCCGCCAAGCGCACCGGCGGCAATCCGGCCAAGCGCACCTTCCAGGCCCTGCGCATCGAGGTGAACGGTGAACTCACCGTCCTGGAGCGGGCGATTCCGGCGGCGGTGCGGAGTCTCGCCGTCGGCGGCCGGATCGCCGTCCTCTCGTACCACTCGCTGGAGGACCGTCTCGTCAAGCAGGTCTTCGCCGCCGGCGCCGCCAACACGGCGCCGCCCGGACTGCCCGTGGTCCCCGAGCGGTACCAGCCCAGGCTGAAGCTGCTGACCCGCGGCGCCGAACTGCCCACCGAGGACGAGGTCGCCGAGAACCGGCGTGCCGCCCCCGCCAGGCTGCGCGGCGCCCAGCGGATCCGCGAGGAGGAGCGATGAGCGGACCCCGCCGGGCCGGCCGGACACGCATGAGGACGGTGGCACCGCGGTGACCAGGACGGCCGAGCAGATGAAGGGGCGGGCCGGCCGGCTCGCCCGGCTGATGCCGTCGGGGCCGAGCACCGCCGCCCGCACCCCCTTCGTCCTGCTGGTCGTGCTCCTGCTCGCGGGTGGCCTGATCTCGCTCCTGCTGCTGAACTCGGCGCTCAATGAAGGATCGTTCAGACTGAGCAAGCTCAAGCGGGAGACCACCGAGCTCACCGACGAGCAGCAGGCCCTCCAGAGGGACGTCGACAGCTACTCCGAACCCGACGCGCTGGAGCGCCGGGCCAGGGAGCTCGGCATGGTGCCCGGCGGGAGCCCCGCCTTCCTGAACCCGGACGGCACCGTTCGCGGAGAGCCCGAGCGGGCCACCGCGCAGCCTCCCCCCACCGAGGACCCGGAGCCGGAGGCGACTGCGGCCGGACCGGCCTCGTCCTCCGGCTCCGCGTCCCCCGCGACGCCGTCGACGGCCCCCACCGCACCGGCCTCGAACACCCCGACCCCGCCCCCGACGAGCCCCGGCAGGTGACGCAGTGCCGTCCAAGGAACCGCCGCGCCGCCGTGTCCCCGGCCCCGCGCGCTCCCGTAACGCGGCCGGCGGACCGGGGCGCCCCCGGCCCGCCGCCCGTCCTGACGCCCGGCGCCCGCGGAGCCCGGCGGCCAGGAAGCGACGCGGCGGCTCCCCGCGGTCCATCCGGCTGGGCAGCCCGCGCCCCCGGCTGCGCCTGATCAGCCTCTGCCTGACCCTCGTCATGCTGGCGTTCGTCGTCCGGCTCCTCCAGGTCCAGGCCGTCGACGCCGACACGTACTCCGCCAAGGCCGAGAAGAACCGCTATCTGGAGTACACGATCGCCGCCGAACGCGGTGAGATCACCGATCGCAGCGGCATCGCCCTGGCCACCAGCGTCGACGCGCACGACATCACGGCCGATCCGAAGCTCTTCACACCCGAGGACAGCAAGGCCCCGGACGCGCCGCAGCAGGCGGCGGCCCTGCTCGCCCCGATCCTCGGCAAGGACGAGGCGGACCTGGCGAAGAAGCTCTCCGCCCCCAAGAGCCGCTACACGGTGCTGGCACGGCGCCAGACCCCGCAGGTCTGGAAGCAGATCAAGGACCTCAAGTCCGTCTTCGCGGAGAAGGCGGCCGAGGACAAGGCGAAGGGCGGCCCCGGAGCCAACGTCCTGGCCGGGGTCCTCCAGGAGCCCACCACCAAGCGCGTGTACCCCAACGGCGACCTCGCCGCCGGGATACTGGGATTCGTCAACGCCGAGGGCAAGGGCGGCGGCGGCCTGGAAGCACAGCTGAACAAGCAGCTCCAGGGCGAGGACGGCAAGATCCGCTACGCCCAGGCGGGCGGCCGGCCCGTGCCGACCGCCGGCTCCACGGAGATCCCGGCCGTCGCCGGCACCGATGTCGAGCTGACGATCGACCGCGACATCCAGTGGGCGGCCCAGCGCGCCATCGCCGACCAGGTCGAGAAGTCCAAGGCGGACCGCGGCTACGTGGTCGTCCAGAACACGAAGACCGGTGAGGTGCTGGCCATGGCCAACGCCCCCGGCTACGACCCCAACGACCTCGCGCAGAGCAACGCGGCCGCCCTGGGCAACGCCGCGCTCCAGGACGTGTACGAACCCGGCTCCACCAGCAAGGTCATGTCCATGGCCGCGGTGCTGGAGGAGGGGGCGGCCACGCCCGGTACGCACGTCACCGTGCCCAACCGGCTGCACCGGGGCGACCGGCTCTTCCGGGACGACATCGACCACCCCACCTGGTACCTCACGCTCAACGGCGTACTGGCCAAGTCGAGCAACATCGGCACCATCCTGGCCACCGGGCAGCTCGGGAAGACCCAGGCCGAGGCCAACAAGGTCCTGTACTCGTACCTGCGCAAGTTCGGCATCGGCAGCACCACGGGGCTCGACTACCCGGGGGAGTCGCCCGGCATCATCGCCCACCCCAAGGACTGGTCGACCTCGCAGCAGTACACGATCCCGTTCGGCCAGGGACTCTCGCTCAACGCCATGCAGGCCGCCTCGGTCTACCAGACCATCGCCAACGGCGGGGTCCGGATCGAGCCCACCCTGGTCCGCGGGACCAAGGACGCGGACGACCGCTACACGGCGTCCGAAGCCCCGGAACGCACCCGGGTGGTCAGCGAGAAGACGGCCAAGACGCTGGCGAAGATGCTGGAGTCCGTGGTGGACGACGAGGAAGGCACCGGGACCAAGGCCCACATCGAGGGCTACCGGGTCGCGGGCAAGACCGGCACGGCCAACCGTGTCGACCCCGTACGCGGCGTCTACAAGGGCTACACCGCGTCCTTCGCGGGGTTCGCCCCCGCCGACGATCCGCAGATCACCGTCTACTGCGCCATCCAGAACCCCACCAAGGGCAGCTACTTCGGCGGCCAGATCTGTGGCCCGATCTACAAGAAGGTCATGGAGTTCGCCCTGAAGACCCTCCAGACCCCTCCCTCCGGCAGCGATCCCGCCCGGCTGCCGGTGTCCTTCAAGCCCGGCGAGTAACTCGGGGGAACCCTCAGTGACGACCATCACCCCTGATCCCGGGAACCGGAACGAGAAGTACCGCAACCCCGGCCCCTCACTTCGCGAGAGGCCGGGTCCGCCCGGTACGCTCACCGCCGTGCCCCACGCTGATCAGTGTCAAACCACTCAGAAGGACGCGCCTGTGACCTACCCGGGAGCGCCCCGACCGGACAGGCTCCGGCCCACGTCCCTCGGAGAGCTGGCCGCCAGGCTCGGTGCCGGACCGCAGGATTCCGGTGAGGTCACCGGAATCACCCACGACTCCCGGGCCGTGCGTCCCGGAGACGTGTACGCGGCCCTGCCCGGTGCCCGTTTCCACGGTGCCGACTTCGCCGCCCAGGCCGCGGGCCTCGGCGCGGCCGCGATCCTCACCGACCCGGCGGGCGCCGAGCGCGCCGCCGCCACCGGCCTCCCGGTCCTCGTCACCGGGGACCCGCGCGGCCGGATGGGGGACATCGCGGCCGAGATCTACGGACGGCCGGGCGTCGGCCTCCTCCAGATCGGCATCACCGGAACGTCCGGCAAGACCACCACGGCCTACCTCGTCGAGGGCGGGCTGCGCGGCGCCGGACGCAGCACCGGACTGATCGGCACCGTCGAGATGCGGATCGGCGACGAGCGCATCAAGTCGGAGCGCACCACTCCCGAAGCCACCGACCTCCAGGCACTGTTCGCCGTCATGCGCGAACGCGGGGTCGAGGCGGTCGCCATGGAGGTCTCCAGCCACGCCCTGGTGCTCGGCCGGGTCGACGGCTGCGTCTTCGACGTCGCCGTGTTCAACAACCTCAGCCCGGAGCACATGGAGTTCCACTCCGGGATGGAGGACTACTTCCAGGCCAAGGCGCAGCTGTTCACCCCGGAGCGCAGCAAGCTCGGCGTCGTCAACTTCGACGACGAGTACGGCCGCCGACTGGTCAAGGAGGCGTCCGTCCCGGTCGTCACCTTCTCGGCGGAGGGCCACCCGGACGCCGAGTGGCGGGCCGAGGACGTCGAAGTCGGCCCCCGGGACAGCAGCTTCACCGTGATCGGCCCCAAGGGCGAGCGCGTCACCGCCAGGGCCCCGCTGCCCGGCCCGTTCAACGTCGCCAACACCCTCGCCGCGATCGTCACCCTGGCCGTCGCGGGCGTCGACCCGCAGACCGCGGCCGACGGCATCGCGGCCGTCCCCGGCGTACCCGGCCGGCTGGAACGCGTCGACGCCGGACAGCCGTACCTCGCGGTCGTCGACTACGCGCACAAGACCGACGCCGTCGAATCCGTCCTGCGCTCCCTGCGGAAGGTCACCGAGGGCCGGGTGCTCATCGTGCTCGGCTGCGGCGGCGACCGCGACACGACGAAGCGCGGCGCGATGGGCGCCGCTGCGGCACGGCTCGCCGACACGGCCGTACTGACCTCCGACAACCCCCGCTCCGAGGATCCGCTCGCGATCCTCGCCACGATGCTCTCCGGCGCGGCGGAGGTACCCGTCCACGAGCGCGGCGACGTGCTCGTGGAGGCCGACCGGGCCGCGGCCATCGCCGCCGCGGTCGCCCGGGCCGAACCCGGCGACACCGTGCTGGTGGCCGGAAAGGGACACGAGCAGGGCCAGGACATCCACGGAGTGGTGCGCCCCTTCGACGACCGGAAGGTCCTGCGCGAGGCCATCGAACGCTCCCTGGGGCGCACGGACGCCGCGCACGCCGAGGACCGCGTACACACCCACGAGAACAACAGTCAGGGATGACCAAGTGATCGCCCTTTCCCTCGCCGAGATCGCCGGAATCGTCGGCGGGCAGCCGCACGACGTACCGGACGGCTCCGCCGTCGTCACCGGCCCCGTCGTCATCGACTCCCGGGAGGTGCGGCAGGGCTCCCTGTTCGCCGCGTTCGCCGGTGAGCGTGTCGACGGCCACGACTACGCGCAGCGCGCCGTCGAGGCGGGCGCGGTGGCCGTGCTCGCCGCCCGCCCCGTCGGTGCCCCGGCGATCGTCGTCGATGATGTCGTGGCCGCCCTCGGCGCCCTCGCCCGCGCCGTCGTGGAACGCCTCGGCACCACCGTCGTCGCGCTGACCGGCTCGGCCGGCAAGACGTCCACGAAGGACCTGATCGCCCAGCTGCTGGAGCGCAAGGCGCCCACGGTCTGGACGCCGGGCTCCCTCAACAACGAGATCGGTCTGCCGCTCACCGCGCTGCGCGCGACGGCGGAAACTCGCCATCTCGTGCTGGAGATGGGTGCGCGGGGTATCGGCCACATCCACTACCTCGCCGACCTGACCCCCCCGCGGATCGGCCTGGTCCTCAACGTGGGCAGCGCCCACATCGGGGAGTTCGGCAGCCGCGAGGCGATCGCCCAGGCCAAGGGCGAGCTCGTCGAGGTCCTCCCGGAGGACGGCGCCGCGATCCTCAACGCCGACGACCCGCTCGTGCGGGCCATGGCGTCCCGTACAGAAGCGCGGGTGCTCCTCTTCGGAGAGGCCCCGGATGCGGACGTACGGGGAGAGAACGTGCGGCTCACGGACGACGGCCGCCCTGCTTTCGCGCTCCACACCCCGACCGGGTGCAGCGACGTGACCTTGCGCCTGTACGGTGAGCACCACGTGTCGAACGCGCTCGCCGCGGCCGCCGTCGCCCATGAGTTGGGCATGTCCGTGACCGAGATCGCCGATGCGCTCTCCGGGGCGGGCACCCTCTCCCGCTGGCGCATGGAGGTCACCGAGCGTCCGGACGGTGTGACGGTCGTCAATGACGCCTACAACGCGAACCCCGAATCCATGAAGGCCGCACTCCGTGCGCTGGCCGCCATGGGCAAGGCCCGACAGGCAGCCGGGGGGCGCACGTGGGCGGTGCTCGGTCAGATGGCCGAGCTCGGTGACGCGTCGCTCGCCGAGCACGACGCGGTCGGACGGCTCGCCGTCCGGCTCAACGTCAGCAAGCTCGTCGCTGTCGGGGGACTAGAAGCCTCCTGGCTGCAACTGGGCGCATATAACGAGGGTTCGTGGGGTGAGGAGTCGGTGCACGTGTCCGACGCACAGGCGGCCGTCGACCTGTTGCGCAGTGAACTGCGCCCGGGAGACGTCGTGCTGGTGAAGGCGTCCCGGTCGGTCGGCCTGGAGAAGGTCGCCCTGGCACTGCTGGAGACGACCGAGGGCGAGGTCGCCGTCCGATGAGGCAGATCCTCTTCGCGGGAGCCATAGGGCTCTTCCTGACCCTGGTCGGCACCCCGCTGCTGATCAAACTTCTGGCCCGCAAGGGCTACGGGCAGTTCATCCGGGACGACGGCCCGCGTACCCACGGCAGTAAGAAGGGCACGCCCACCATGGGTGGCATCGCCTTCATCCTGGCGACGATCATCGCGTACGTGCTCGCGCACGTGATCACCGGTGAGGACATCCGCTTCTCCGGCGTCCTCGTCCTGTTCCTGATGGCCGGGATGGGCCTCGTCGGCTTCCTCGACGACTACATCAAGATCGTCAAGCAGCGCTCGCTGGGCCTGCGCGCCAAGGCGAAGATGGCCGGCCAGCTGATCGTCGGTATCGCGTTCGCCGTGCTCTCGCTCCAGTTCGCCGACCTCCGGGGCAACACCCCGGCCTCGACCCGGCTCTCCTTCGTCGAGGACTTCGGCTGGTCCATCGGCCCGGTGCTGTTCGTCGTCTGGGCGCTGTTCATGATCCTCGCCATGTCCAACGGCGTGAACCTGACGGACGGTCTGGACGGCCTGGCCACCGGCGCGTCGGTGATGGTCTTCGGTGCGTACACCTTCATCGGGCTGTGGCAGTTCCAGGAGTCCTGCGCCAACGCGATCACCCTCACCAACCCACAGGCCTGTTTCGAGGTACGGGACCCACTCGACCTGGCCGTCGTCGCCTCGGCACTGATGGGCTCCTGCTTCGGCTTCCTGTGGTGGAACACCTCGCCCGCCAAGATCTTCATGGGTGACACCGGTTCGCTCGCCCTCGGCGGAGCGCTCGCCGGTCTGGCGATCTGCTCCCGCACCGAGTTCCTGATGGCCATCCTCGGCGGCCTCTTCGTGATGATCACCATGTCGGTGGTCATCCAGGTCGGCTCGTTCAAGATGACCGGCAAGCGGGTCTTCCGCATGGCGCCGCTCCAGCACCACTTCGAACTCAAGGGGTGGTCCGAAGTCCTTGTCGTGGTCCGCTTCTGGATCATCCAGGGCATGTGCGTGATCGTCGGACTCGGCCTCTTCTACGCGGGATGGGCAGCCAAGAAGTGAACGACGTGGACTGGCAGGGCAAGCACGTCACGGTGGCCGGGCTCGGCGTCAGCGGTATCCCCGCGGCCCGCGCCCTGCACGAGCGGGGGGCTCTCGTCACCGTCGTCAACGACGGCGACGACGAGCGCTCCCGCGCCCAGGCCGCCGATCTGGAGGCGCTCGGAGTCACCGTGCGCCTCGGCGACGGCGACACCCTGCCGGAGTCCACCGAGCTCGTGGTCACGGCCCCCGGCTGGAAGCCCGGCAAGCCGCTCTTCCAGGCGGCCGCCGTGGCCGGTGTCCCCGTCTGGGGCGACGTCGAACTCGCCTGGCGGCTGCGGGGCCCCGACGCCGCACCCTGGCTCGCGGTCACCGGCACCAACGGCAAGACCACGACCGTGCGGATGCTCGCCTCGATCCTCGAGGCCGCCGGCCTGCGCACGGCCGCGGTCGGCAACATCGGGGTCTCCCTGCTGGACGCCGTGCTCGGCGAGGAGACGTACGACGTACTCGCCGTCGAGCTCTCCAGCTACCAGCTCCACTGGGCGCCCTCGCTGCGCGCCCACTCCGGGGCCGTGCTCAACCTGGCCCCGGACCACCTCGACTGGCACGGCTCCATGGCGGGTTACGCCGCCGACAAGGGCCGGATCTACGAGGGCAACAGCGTCGCCTGCGTCTACAACGCGCAGGACGGGGCGACGGAGGACCTCGTGCGCGAGGCCGACGTCGAGGAGGGCTGCCGGGCCATCGGGTTCACCCTCGGTACGCCGGGCCCCTCCCAGCTCGGGGTGGTCGACGGCATCCTCGTCGACCGGGCCTTCGTGGCCAACCGGCAGAAGCAGGCCCAGGAGCTCGCCGAGGTCGGCGACGTCAATCCGCCGGCCCCGCACAACATCGCCAACGCCCTGGCGGCGGCGGCCCTCGCCCGCGCCTTCGGCGTACCGCCGTCGGCCGTGCGCGACGGGCTCCGGGCCTTCCGCCCCGACGCCCACCGCATCGAACACGTCGCCGATGTCTCCGGGGTCTCGTACATCGACGACTCCAAGGCCACCAACACCCATGCCGCCGAGGCCTCCCTCGCCGCCTACGAGCCGATCGTCTGGATCGCCGGCGGCCTCGCCAAGGGCGCCACCTTCGACGAACTGGTCAGCGGGGCCGCGAAGCGGCTGAGGGGGGTCGTGCTGATGGGCGCCGACCGGGCGCTGATCCGCGAAGCCCTGGCGCGACACGCCCCCGAGGTACCCGTGGTCGACCTCGACCGGACCGACACTGGGGCGATGTCCGCAGCGGTCCGTGAAGCGGCACGGCTGGCCCGGCACGGTGACACCGTCCTGCTGGCCCCGGCCTGTGCCTCGATGGACATGTTCGTCAACTACAACAAGCGGGGCGAGGCGTTCGCGGACGCGGTCCGCCAACTCGCCGACGAGAGCGCCTGACGGACCCGGTCTCCGCGTCGTACTGTCCCGGAGGACCGGGAGGGTCCCGGGACCCGGCACGAGCAGCACCGCCGGGGGCCGGGGCCCCGGGCGACAGCCCCGGGCACGAGCAGTGGAGGGGACAGCGACAATGCCGGCCGACGAGAGCTCAGCCGCGCGCGGAGCCGGCCGTTCACGGGCCACCGCCGCGATCGACCGGGTGCTCACCCCGCCCCTGCTCGCCGGACCGCTGCCCGCGGGCCCAGGGCCGCTGGCCGGGCTCGCCCTGCGGAGCCGGCCCGCCACCGGCCCCCGACGGCCCCCCTCGCCGCGTGGCGGGGGACCGTCCAGGTCCGGCGGCGGGCAGCCCAGGCCGCGCCGGGGCGCCGGGGTGCGGCGGACGTACGAGCGGGCACGACGGGCCTGGGACCGGCCTCTGACCGCGTACTACCTGATCCTCGGTGCCGGCATGCTCATCACCGTGCTCGGCCTCGTCATGGTCTACTCCGCCTCGATGATCAAGGCGCTGGAGCTGGCACGGCCCGGCACCTACTTCTTCCGCAAGCAGTTCATCGCCGCCGTGATCGGGGCCGGCCTGATGCTGCTGGCCTCCAGGATGCCCGTCAAACTCCACCGGGCGCTGGCCTACCCGCTGCTCATGGGCACGGTCTTCCTGATGGTCCTGGTCCAGGTGCCGGGGATAGGGATGTCGGTCAACGGCAACCAGAACTGGATCTATCTCGGCGGCCCCTTCCAGCTCCAGCCCAGCGAGTTCGGCAAGCTCGCCCTCATCCTCTGGGGCGCGGACCTGCTCGCCCGCAAACAGGACAAGCGGCTGCTGGCCCAGTGGAAGCACATGCTCGTGCCGCTCGTGCCGGTCGCGTTCATGCTGCTCGGACTGATCATGCTCGGCGGCGACATGGGCACCGCGATCATCCTCACCGCGATCCTCTTCGGCCTGCTCTGGCTCGCAGGCGCTCCCACCAGGCTCTTCGCCGGTGTGCTCGCCTTCGCGTGCCTCATCGGCTTCCTGCTCATCAAGACCAGCCCCAACCGGATGTCCCGGCTCGGCTGCATCGGAGCGTCCGAACCCGGCCCCGGCGACTCGTGCTGGCAGGCGGTGCACGGAATCTATGCTCTCGCTTCAGGCGGATGGTTCGGTTCCGGGCTCGGTGCGAGTGTGGAAAAATGGGGTCAACTTCCCGAACCGCACACCGACTTCATCTTCGCCATCACCGGGGAGGAACTGGGCCTGGCGGGGACGCTGTCGGTGCTGGCCCTCTTCGCGGCTCTAGGCTATGCGGGTATCCGCGTGGCCGGACGCACGGAGGACCCCTTCGTGAGGTACGCAGCGGGAGGCGTGACCACCTGGATCACGGCGCAGGCCGTGATCAACATCGGTGCGGTGCTCGGCCTGTTGCCGATCGCCGGTGTCCCGTTGCCGCTGTTCTCCTACGGGGGTTCCGCCCTGCTGCCGACCATGTTCGCTGTCGGACTCCTGATCGCCTTCGCGCGAGAGGACCCGGCGGCGAGAGCGGCCCTGGCCATGCGGAGGCCCGGGGTCAGATGGAAGACGATGAGACGGCGCGTCATGAAGCGTCCGTCCGGAGAGCGGTGAATTTCGGTGCATGTCGTACTCGCCGGCGGGGGGACCGCCGGGCACATCGAGCCCGCGCTTGCCCTCGCAGACGCCCTGCGGAGGCAGGACCCGACCGTGGGAATCACTGCCCTCGGCACGGAGCGCGGACTCGAGACCAGGCTCGTACCCGAGCGGGGGTACGAACTGGCACTGATCCCTGCCGTACCGCTGCCGCGTAAGCCCACCCCCGAGCTGATCACCGTCCCGGGGCGGCTGCGCGGCACCATCAAGGCCGCCGAGCAGATCCTGGAGCGCACCAAGGCGGACTGCGTGGTCGGCTTCGGCGGCTACGTCGCCCTGCCCGGCTACCTCGCCGCCAAGCGCGCCGGAGTCCCGATCGTCGTCCACGAGGCCAACGCCCGGCCGGGCCTGGCCAACAAGATCGGTTCGCGGTACGCCCACGGCGTGGCCGTCTCCACCCCGGACAGCAAGCTGCGCGGTGCCCGCTACATCGGCATCCCGCTGCGCCGCACCATCGCCACCCTCGACCGGGCCCGGGTCCGCCCGGAGGCGCGTGCCGCCTTCGGTCTCGACCCCAACCTGCCGACGCTGCTCGTCTCCGGCGGCTCGCAGGGCGCCCGCCACCTCAACGAGGTGGTCCAGCGGATCGCCCCGCTGCTCCAGCGGTCCGGGATCCAGATCCTGCACGTGGTCGGCCCGAAGAACGAAATGCCGCGCATCGACAACATGCCGGGGATGCCGCCCTACATCCCGGTACCGTACGTGGACCGGATGGATCTCGCCTACGCCGCGGCCGACATGATGCTCTGCCGCGCGGGCGCGATGACCGTCGCCGAGCTCTCCGCCGTCGGGCTGCCCGCCGCCTACGTCCCGTTGCCGATCGGCAACGGCGAACAGCGGCTCAACGCCCAGCCGGTGGTCAACGCCGGCGGTGGTCTGCTGGTGGACGACGCGGCGCTCACCCCGGAATGGGTGCAGGGCAACGTCCTTCCGGTGCTCTCGGACCCGCACCGGCTGTACGAGATGTCCCGTGCCGCCGCGGAGTTCGGGCGACGGGACGCCGACGACCTGCTCGTCGGCATGGTGTACGAAGCGATTGCCGCACGCCGCAAGGCGTGAGGCGGTGCGGACCCGGGGCACGCGCCCCGGGTCCGGCGAAGGAGCGAGCGTGGCCGGACCGACGACCGCCCAGCGCGGTGAGGCCGAGCGGGCCGACACCCCGGCCCGCCCGCCGCACATCGGCCCCCAGGGGCGAAGACTGACGGGCCGTACGCGGCTCGTCCTGGCCGCTGTCGGCCTCGTGCTGACCGCCGCCGCCACGGTCTGGGTGCTCTACGGCTCGTCCTGGCTGAGGCTGGAGCGGGTCACGACCACCGGCACCGACGTGCTGACGCGGAGCGAGGTGGAGGCCGCCGCGGCGGCCCCGGTCGGATCACCGCTGATCTCCGTGGACACCGGGGTGATCGCGGACCGGTTGCGCCAGAAGTTGCCTCGTATCGACTCCGTGGATGTCGTACGGTCATGGCCACACGGTGTCAGCCTTAAGGTGACCGAACGGAAAGCGGTCCTGTTGGTCGAAAAGGGCGCAAAGTTCATTGAAGTGGACGCAAAAGGCGTGCGCTTCGCAACCGTGGACAGAGCGCCGACGCATGTACCGATGCTCGAATTGACGCCTGATCAGTCGGCCAGTCTGCGCCGCTTCGGCAGTGACCGTCTGCTGCGCGAAGCGGTCCGTGTCGCTGGGGACCTTCCGGGGCAGGTGGCGGGGGAGACCAAGACCGTGCGGGTCACCTCGTACGACTCCACCGTCCTCGAACTGACCCGGGGGCGGACCGTGATGTGGGGCAGTAGTGAGGAAGGGCCCGTGAAGGCGCGGGTGCTCACCGCTCTCATGAAAGCGTCACCCAAAGCGGGACACTTCGACGTGAGTGCTCCCACCGCCCCTGCGGTGTCGAAGAGTTGACGCACGTTTGGCCTGGCCAGCCCCCTGGTTGGTCAGCGCTACGGGTGATCACATAGGGTGAAAAGAAAAACGGGAGGTTCGGCGTGTTCGTTGAACGTGCGCCACTTGTCGACTTAGTGTCCTGTTCGGAAGAGTCCAAGAAGCAGACACACTGGTAACCCTAAACTTCAAGGTTAGGGTTTGGGTCGGCGTTCGGACCGACCCAATCGGCATCCGTCGTCGCGGCGGGACTACCGCGAAGCGACGACACGTAACTCGAGGCGAGAGGCCTTCGACGTGGCAGCACCGCAGAACTACCTCGCAGTCATCAAGGTCATCGGTGTCGGCGGCGGTGGTGTCAATGCCATCAACCGAATGATCGAGGTCGGTCTCAAGGGCGTCGAGTTCATCGCGATCAACACCGATGCGCAAGCACTGTTGATGAGCGACGCCGACGTCAAGCTCGACGTCGGCCGTGAACTCACCCGTGGCCTCGGCGCCGGGGCGAACCCGGCCGTCGGTCGTAAGGCGGCAGAGGACCACCGTGAGGAGATCGAGGAGGTCCTCAAGGGGGCCGACATGGTCTTCGTCACCGCCGGAGAAGGCGGCGGCACCGGCACCGGCGGCGCACCCGTCGTCGCCAACATCGCGCGCTCGCTGGGCGCCCTGACGATCGGCGTGGTCACCCGCCCGTTCACATTCGAGGGCCGGCGACGCGCGAACCAGGCGGAGGACGGCATCGCCGAGCTCCGCGAAGAGGTCGACACCCTCATCGTCATTCCCAACGACCGGCTGCTGTCCATCTCGGACCGCCAGGTCAGCGTGCTCGACGCGTTCAAGTCGGCCGACCAGGTGCTGCTCTCGGGTGTCCAGGGCATCACCGACCTCATCACCACCCCGGGTCTGATCAACCTCGACTTCGCCGACGTCAAGTCGGTCATGTCCGAGGCCGGATCGGCTCTCATGGGCATCGGATCCGCCCGCGGCGACGACCGCGCGGTGGCCGCCGCGGAGATGGCGATCTCCTCGCCGCTCCTGGAGGCGTCCATCGACGGCGCCCGCGGTGTCCTGCTCTCGATCTCCGGCGGCAGCGACCTCGGTCTCTTCGAGATCAACGAGGCCGCCCAGCTGGTGAGCGAGGCGGCCCACCCCGAGGCGAACATCATCTTCGGCGCGGTCATCGACGACGCGCTGGGCGACGAGGTGCGGGTCACCGTCATCGCCGCGGGCTTCGACGGCGGACAGCCGCCGGCCCGCCGGGAGAACGTCCTCGGATCCAGTGCCGGCAAGCGCGAGGAGTCGGCTCCGCCGGCCCGGACCGCCGAACCGGCCCGCCAGACCGGCGGACTGGGCTCCGTGCCCCCGCGCGAGGAGCCCCAGACGCCGGCCGAGCCGGCCCCGGTGGCGAACGAGACCTCGCTGCCGCCGGTCACCCCGCCGCACGTCCCGACGGCCCGTCCCTACCAGGACAACCAGGCCGAAGAGCTGGACGTACCGGACTTCTTGAAGTGATAGGTCCGCAGCACGCGGTGAAAGCCGCGGAGACTTCGGCGGGCGGCGCCCATTTCGCCTTCACCGACAGGTGGGGCGGAGTGAGCGCCGTTCCGTACGAGGAGCTCAACCTCGGCGGTGCGGTCGGCGACGATCCCGCCGCCGTCGGCGCGAACCGTGCGCGCGCAGCCCGCTCCCTCGGTCTCGACCCGGACCGGGTGGTCTGGATGAATCAGGTGCACGGGCGTGACGTGGCTGTGGTGGACGGCCCCTGGGGCGACACCGCTGACATCCCCGCGGTGGACGCGGTGGTGACGGCGCGGCGCGGACTCCCGCTCGCGGTGCTCACCGCCGACTGCACGCCCGTGCTGCTCGCCGATCCGGCGGCCGGTGTCGTCGCCGCCGCCCACGCGGGAAGGCCCGGTCTGGTCGCGGGAGTCGTACCGGCCGCGGTCGAGGCCATGATCGCACTCGGGGCGGAACCGTCCCGGATCACCGCGCACACCGGGCCGGCCGTCTGCGGACGGTGTTACGAGGTTCCGGAGCAGATGCGCGCGGAGGTCGCCGAGGCCGTCCCGGCGTCGTGGTCGGAGACCTCTTGGGGGACACCCGCGGTGGACGTCACGGCCGGGGTCCACGCCCAGCTCGCGGAGCTCGGCGTCGGGGACCTGCACAGCTCGCCGTTCTGCACCCTGGAGTCCGGCGACCATTTCTCGTACCGCCGCGACCGCACCACAGGACGGCTCGCCGGATATGTCTGGTTGGACTGATAGGGCATGACGGATCGCAGGGCTCAACTCGCGGCAAACCTGGCACAGGTGGAGGAGCGCATTGCTTCCGCCTGCGTCTCGGCCGGCCGCAAGCGGGAGGAAGTGACCCTCATCGTGGTCACCAAGACCTACCCCGCGAGCGATGTGCGCATTCTGCACGAACTCGGTGTGCGGCAGGTCGCGGAGAATCGTGATCAGGACGCGGCGCCAAAAGCCGAGGCTTGTGCGGATCTGTCACTCACATGGCACTTTGTCGGACAGTTGCAGACCAATAAGGTCCGGTCCGTGGCCGGTTATGCCGATGTGGTGCAGTCGGTGGACCGCGTGAAGCTGGTCACCGCACTCTCGGCGGCGGCGGTCCGGGGCGAGCGTGAGCTCGGCTGCCTCGTCCAGGTCGCCCTCGACGCCGAGAGCGGTGAGCGAGGGGACCGGGGCGGGGTCGCGCCGGACGCGATCGAGGAGTTGGCGGCCTCGGTGGAAGCGGCGGAAGGACTCAGACTCGACGGCCTGATGACCGTCGCCCCGCTCGCCGGTCCCTACGCCGGCCGGCAACGGGCCGCGTTCGACCGGCTGATGGAATTCTCATCCCGCCTGCGCGGGAACCATCCGGCTGCGAACATGGTCTCTGCTGGGATGAGCGCGGATCTCGAGGACGCCGTCGCGGCCGGGGCGACACATGTACGCGTCGGTACGGCGGTACTCGGAGTCCGACCCCGGCTCGGGTAACGTCGCGAAGCAAGTCGGACCACAGCAGAAAATATGGTCATTCCCGCTTGAAGCGGGCAGGCCGGAGTGGATCTCGGGCACTTGGTGACACGAATGCCGATCCACCACAGAGCGGAGGACTCGGAGCATGGCCGGCGCGATGCGCAAGATGGCGGTCTACCTCGGCCTCGTGGAGGACGATGGGTATGACGGTCCGGGGTTCGACCCCGACGACGAATTCGAACCCGAGCCGGAGCCCGAGCGGGACCGGCGGCGGCACCAGCCCGCGCATCCTGTGGAGCGGGAACGGGACGAACCGGTGCGATCGGTACAGCCGCCCGCGCCACGGGAACCGGTTCAGCTCCCGGCGGAAAGTGGACGACCCGCCCGAATCGCCCCCGTGGCATCCATCACACCTGACCGCCCGAACATGGAGAAGAACTCACCGGTGATCATGCCCAAGGTCGTGTCCGAGCGGGAGCCCTACAGGATCACCACGCTGCACCCCAGGACCTATAACGAGGCCCGTACCATCGGGGAACACTTCCGCGAAGGCACTCCGGTGATCATGAATCTCACGGAGATGGATGACACGGACGCGAAGCGACTTGTCGACTTTGCCGCGGGACTTGTCTTCGGTCTCCATGGCAGCATTGAGCGTGTGACGCAGAAGGTGTTCCTGTTGTCGCCTGCTAACGTCGATGTCACGGCGGAGGACAAGGCCCGCATCGCAGAGGGCGGGTTCTTCAACCAGAGCTGAGAACACCGGGAACAAACCCGGCCGGGTGGCCGGGGCTACGAGAGCCAGGGGAGAGGGAAGCGCGGGACATGGGCATCGCACTGGATGTGGTCTATATCGCGCTGATGTGTTTCCTCATCGTGCTGATCTTCCGGCTGGTCATGGACTATGTCTTCCAGTTCGCACGTTCATGGCAGCCAGGCAAGGCGATGGTGGTCGTTCTCGAGGGCACTTACACTGTCACGGATCCACCGCTGAAGCTTCTGCGGCGGTTCATACCGCCGTTGCGTCTCGGGGGCGTGGCACTTGACCTGTCCTTCTTCGTTCTGATGATCATCGTCTACATTCTGCTCAACCTCGTGGGCAAGCTTGCGAGCAGCGTGTGAACGATACGGTCTTGCCGACTGCCGACGACTACGTAGAGGTGAAGAAGAGATGCCGCTGACCCCCGAGGACGTGCGGAACAAGCAGTTCACGACCGTCCGTCTCCGAGAAGGCTATGACGAGGACGAGGTCGATGCCTTCCTCGACGAGGTCGAATCGGAACTGACCCGACTGCTCCGTGAGAACGAGGACCTGCGCGCCAAGCTGGCCGCGGCCACGCGTGCCGCCGCGCAGAACCAGCAGCAGCAGGGAATGCGTAAACCGCCGGAGCAGCAGGACCGGCCAGGGGCCCCGGTGCCCGCCGCCATATCTGGTCCGCCGGCACAGCAGCAGCAGCCCCCGCAGATGGGTCCCCCCCAGCTGCCCGGTGGAGCTCCGCAGCTGCCTGCCGGTCCCAGCGGCCATGGCCCCCAGGGTGGCCACGGTCCCGGTCCGCAGGGCCCGCACGGCCCCGGCCCGATGCAGGGCGGTCCCATGGGTGGCCCGATGGGTGGCCCGATGGGCGGTCACGCACCGCAGCAGCAGATGCAGCAGATGCAGCAGCAGCAGCAGATGCAGCAGCCCGGTCAGGGCGGTCCCGGTGGCGACAGCGCCGCCCGTGTCCTCTCCCTTGCTCAGCAGACCGCCGACCAGGCGATCGCGGAGGCCCGTTCCGAGGCCAACAAGATCGTCGGCGAGGCGCGCAGCCGTGCCGAGGGCCTCGAGCGTGACGCCCGTGCCAAGGCGGACGCCCTGGAGCGGGACGCGCAGGAGAAGCACCGCGTGGCGATGGGCTCGCTGGAGTCGGCCCGCGCGACGCTGGAGCGCAAGGTCGAGGACCTGCGTGGCTTCGAGCGTGAGTACCGGACCCGTCTGAAGTCCTACCTGGAGAGCCAGCTGCGTCAGCTGGAGACCCAGTCCGACGACTCGCTGGCTCCGCCGCGGACGCCCGCCGCCGCCTCGCTGCCGCCGTCGCCTTCGCTGGCTCCGGCCGGTGCGGGTGCGATGGGGCACACCATGGGTGGTAACCACGGTGGTCACGGCAACCAGCAGATGGGTGGCGGCAACCAGTCGATGGGCGGTGGCCCGTCGTACGGCGGCGGCCAGCAGCAGATGTCGCCCGCGATGACGCAGCCGATGGCACCGGTGCGGCCGCAGGCGCCGCAGCCGATGCAGCAGGCGCCGTCGCCGATGCGTGGGTTCCTGATCGACGAGGACGACAACTGAGCGGTTCGCGCTCGCGGAGCGCGTAGCCGTCGGCAGGCTGAGGGCCGGGCCCCGGGTTTTCCCGGGGCCCGGCCCTTTTGCGTGCCCTGTCCGCGGGTGGGCCGGCGGGCGGGGCGGGACGGGCCTCCCGGCGGGGGAGGGGCCGGCTGTCCAGGGGGTGAGCGACCTTGGCTCGGGTCTCCCGGCAGGGGAGCCGCCCCTCCCCTGCCGGGAGACCCGAGCCTGGGGCCGGGCTCCCCGGGGTCTGGGAGGCGCGGGATCGGGTCCGGGTGCCGGGGGTGGGGCGCCGGCCCGGGAAAGACGGAGCGGCCCGTCCATCCGGTCGGATGGGCGGGCCGCTCAGGTCGTGCGCGTCAGTGCTTGCGGAGGCGGAACGTGAGGGCGAGGCCCTCGTCCTCGAACGGGGCGCCGTACGTGTCGTCCGCCTCGCCCTGCGCGTAGTCCAGGGCCAGGACCTCGTCCGCGATCAGCGTCGCGTGGGCGGTCAGGGCCTCGGCCGTCGCGGGGGACGTGGACGTCCAGCGGACCGCGATCCGGTCCGCCACGTCCAGGCCGCTGTTCTTGCGTGCCTCCTGGATCAGCCGGATCGCGTCACGGGCGAGTCCGGCGGCCCGCAGCTCCGGGGTGATCTCCAGGTCCAGGGCGACCGTCGCGCCCGAGTCGGACGCCACCGACCAGCCCTCGCGGGGGGTCTCCGTGATGATGACCTCGTCGGGGGCGAGGGTGATCTGCTCCCCGTCGACCTCCACCGAGGCCGTGCCCTCGCGCAGCGCCAGGCTGAGCGCGGCGGCGTCGGCGTTCGCGACGGCCTTGGCCACCGCCTGGACGCCCTTGCCGAACCGCTTGCCCAGCGCGCGGAAGTTCGCCTTCGCCGTGGTGTCGACCAGCGAGCCGCCGACCTCCGAGAGCGAGGCAAGGGAGGAGACGTTCAGCTCCTCCGTGATCTGGGCGCGCAGCTCCGGTGTGAGCGACTCGAAGCCCGAGGCCGCGATCAGGGCCCGCGACAGCGGCTGCCGGGTCTTGACCCCCGACTCGGCACGCGTGGCGCGGCCGAGTTCCACCAGGCGGCGCACCAGCGCCATCTGCGAGGAGAGCGCGGGGTCGATCGCCGCCGGGTCCGCCTTCGGCCAGTCGGACAGGTGCACCGACTCCGGGGCGTCCGGGGTGACGGGGACGATCAGGTCCTGCCAGACCCGCTCCGTGATGAACGGCGTCAGCGGGGCCAGCAGCCGGGTGATCGTCTCCACGACCTCGTGCAGCGTGCGCAGCGCCGCCTTGTCGCCCTGCCAGAAACGTCGGCGCGAGCGGCGGACGTACCAGTTGGACAGGTCGTCGACGAAGGCCGAGAGCAGCTTGCCGGCGCGCTGGGTGTCGTAACCCTCCAGAGCCTTGGTGACCCCGTCCACCAGGGCGCCGAGCTCGCTCAGCAGCCAGCGGTCCAGGACCGTGCGGTCGGCGGGGGCCGGGTCGGCCGCCGACGGCGCCCAGTTCGACGTACGGGCGTACAGGGCCTGGAAGGCCACCGTGTTCCAGTACGTGAGGAGCGTCTTGCGGACAACCTCCTGGATCGTGCCGTGGCCCACCCGGCGTGCGGCCCAGGGGGAGCCGCCCGCCGCCATGAACCAGCGGACCGCGTCGGCGCCGTGCTGGTCCATCAGCGGGATCGGGTCGAGGGTGTTGCCCAGGTGCTTGGACATCTTCCGGCCGTCCTCGGCGAGGATGTGGCCCAGGCAGACCACGTTCTCGTAACTGGACTTGTCGAAGACGAGCGTGCCGACCGCCATCAGCGTGTAGAACCAGCCGCGGGTCTGGTCGATGGCCTCCGAGATGAACTGCGCCGGATAGCGGGACTCGAAGACCTCCTTGTTCTTGTACGGGTAGCCCCACTGCGCGAACGGCATCGAACCCGAGTCGTACCAGGCGTCGATGACCTCCGGGACGCGGTACGCCTCCAGCTGGCAGTTCTCGTGCGAGCAGGTGAACGTGATCTCGTCGACGAACGGCCGGTGCGGGTCCAGTCCCGACTGGTCGGCGCCGGTCAGCTCCGACAGCTCGGCGCGGGAGCCCACGCAGGTCAGGTGGTTGTCCTCGCAGCGCCAGATCGGCAGCGGGGTGCCCCAGTAGCGGTTACGCGACAGCGCCCAGTCGACGTTGTTGGTCAGCCAGTCCCCGAAGCGTCCGTTCTTGACCGAGTCCGGGAACCAGTTGGTCTTCTCGTTCTCCTGGAGCAGCCGGTCCTTGACCGCAGTCGTGCGGATGTACCAGGACGGCTGCGCGTAGTACAGCAGGGCCGTGTGGCAGCGCCAGCAGTGCGGGTAACTGTGCTCGTACGGGACGTGGCGGAACAGCTTGCCGCGCGCGGCCAGATCCTCGGTGAGAGCCTCGTCGGCCTTCTTGAAGAAGACGCCGCCGACCAGCGGGAGGTCCTCCTCGAAGGTCCCGTCGGGACGGACCGGGTTGACGACCGGCAGGCCGTACGCGCGGCAGACGAGGAGGTCGTCGGCGCCGAAGGCGGGGGACTGGTGGACCAGACCCGTGCCGTCCTCGGTCGTGACGTACTCGGCGTTGACGACGTAGTGCGCCTCGCTCGGGAACTCGACGAGCTGGAACGGGCGTTCGTACGTCCAGCGCTCCATCTCGCGGCCGGTGAAGGTCTCGCCGGTGAGCTCCCAGCCCTCGCCGAGCGCCTTCCCGACCAGCGGCCGCGCCACGACGAGCTTCTCCTCGCCGTTCGTCGCGACCACGTAGTCGACGTCGGGGTGCGCGGCGACGGCGGTGTTGGAGACCAGGGTCCACGGCGTGGTCGTCCAGACCAGCAGCGCGGCCTCGCCGGCCAGCGGGCCGGACGTGAGCGGGAAGCGCACGAAGACCGAGGGGTCGACGACCGTCTCGTAGCCCTGGGCCAGCTCGTGGTCGGAGAGGCCGGTGCCGCAGCGGGGGCACCAGGGGGCGACGCGGTGGTCCTGGACCAGCAGGTCCTTGTTGAAGATCTCCTTCAGCGACCACCACACGGAGTCGACGTACTCGGGGTCCATCGTGCGGTAGGCGTCGTCCAGGTCGACCCAGTAACCCATGCGGGTCGTGAGCTCACTGAACGCGTCGGTGTGGCGGGTCACGGACTCACGGCACTTCGCGTTGAACTCGGCGATGCCGTAGGCCTCGATGTCCTTCTTGCCGTTGAAGCCCAGCTCCTTCTCCACCGCGAGCTCGACCGGCAGGCCGTGACAGTCCCAGCCGGCCTTGCGGCCGACGTGGTAGCCCTGCATGGTGCGGAAGCGCGGGAAGACGTCCTTGAAGACGCGGGCCTCGATGTGGTGGGCCCCGGGCATGCCGTTGGCCGTCGGGGGGCCCTCGTAGAAGACCCACTCGGGGCGGCCCTCGGACTGTTCGAGGCTCTTGTCGAAGACCTTGCTGTCGCGCCAGAAGTCGAGCACGGCGTGCTCGAGGGCGGGCAGGTCGACCTGGGCGGGTACCTGGCGGTACTGCGGCGATGTCATGTGCGGGCTTCCTCCGGCGGACGTCTTCCACTTCCGTCGGAGGGACGAGAGCCTGGTCAGCCCCCGCGGTACCACCCTCCTTGGCCCCGGGCATGCACCCGTGGCCCCCTCATTGGGGTCGCGATGCCGGGTCTAGTCGCTCTGTGTCCGCGGGCCGGGCCCACTGTCCAAAGCTTTCTTCCGGCGGCTCAGGGCTGATCTTCACGGCGCGCTCGCCCCCGGGCTTCCACCGTCCCCGGGTCGCTCCTGGCTGCGTACGACGCTACTCGTCCCATCCATGCCTCTCGCTGGGGCCAGTGTACGGGCCCTCGCGGGCGACGGCCGACCGGTTTTCGACCGACGGGTACGTGGAAGGCGCTTGCACCCGAATGGCCAGTCGGGGCGGACGGAGTCTCCGGAGGGTGCGCGAGGACGGATTACCGGGCGGGGAGCTGGGCACAACGGTTGCAGGCGCGCCACCGACCGGCAGCGGGAGGGGGCGAACCGGCGGCGTGCCCCGTTGCCGCGGAGCTGGGGTCGATTTATCGTCCCAGCACGATTCGCGTGCAAGATCACAATATGTGAAGGGGCCGCGGCCATGGTGGCGAAGAAGACCGCCGCATCGAGATCGGCGTCCGAGAGATCCACGGCTGCGGCTGCCGAGGAGAAGGCCGCCGGGAAGAGGACGGCGGACCATCCGCCGGGACCGGAACAGGCCGGTCAGGACCCGGCGCATCACGAGCCGGCGAAGAAGAGCACGGCCAAGAAGAGCACGGCCAAGAAGAGCACGGCCAAGAAGAGCGCAGCCAAGAAGGCGTCGAAGAAGGCCACGGGGGCGGCCCAGGCCGCCGAGCAGACAGGAGCCCACACGGTGGTAGCCAAGAAGAGCGCGGCCCGGACCACGGCTGTAGGAGAGGGCACCGCGACCGCGGTCCCCCCGGCCAGGGCCGGCGTCACGACGGCGCCCGGAGACCTGGCGGTCAGGCCGGGGGAGGACCCCTGGACCCCGGAGGAGGTCGACGCGGCGCGGACCGAGCTGGCCGGCGAGGTCCTGCGGCTGCGCACCGAGCTGGAGGCGTCGGGCGCGGCGCTGGCCGGCCTGATGCGCGACTCGGGGGACGGAGCGGGGGACGACGACGCGGACACCGGCACGAAGAACATCACCAGGGAGCACGAGCTCTCCCTGGCGGCCCACGCCCAGGAGACCCTGGACCAGACCGAGCGGGCGCTCGCCAGGCTCGACGCGGGCACCTACGGGCTCTGCGAGGTCTGCGGCAAGCCGATCGGCAAGGCGCGGATGCAGGCCTTCCCCCGGGCCACGCTCTGCGTGGAGGACAAGCAGAAGCAGGAGCGTCGCGGCTAGGAGCCGCCTTCCGTCCGGGTCGGGGCCCGACCCGGACGGAAGACCTCAAGGGCCGTGGAAGCCTGGGAGCTCCGGGTCCTGACGCCCCTGATCCCCCGGGTGTGTCGTACCCTCGTCCTCAGTCAGGCACCTAGGTTGAGGGACTCACGTGGCAGAGGCGGAGCGCATCATCGGTACGCCGGACATCCCTGATGCCGAGGGGGCCGACGGGGCTGAGCCCCAGCAGCCCGCCGGGGGCTCGAGCCCGGCAGGGAGCGACGAGCCCGGCAGCGGCCGGGGCAGGAAGAAGATCCTGGTACTGCTCGGTGTGGCCGTCCTGGCCTACCTCCTGGACCTGATCAGCAAGATGATCGTGGTCGCGAAGCTGGAGCACGAGGAGCCGATCGAGATCTTCGGCGACTGGCTGAAGCTCGACGCGATCCGCAACGCGGGCGCCGCATTCGGGATCGGTGAGGCATTCACCGTGATCTTCACAGCCATCGCGGCCATCGTGATCATCGTGATCGTCCGGCTCGCCCGCAAGCTCTACAGCCTGCCCTGGGCCATCGCCCTCGGCCTGCTGCTCGGCGGAGCGCTCGGCAACCTCACCGACCGCGTCTTCCGCGCGCCCGGGGTCTTCGAGGGCGCGGTGGTCGACTTCATCGCCCCCGCGCACTTCGCCGTCTTCAACCTCGCCGACTCGGCGATCGTCTGCGGCGGAATCCTCATCGTGATCCTTTCCTTCAAGGGCCTGGACCCCGACGGCACCGTGCACAAGGACTAGCGGGCGCAAGGCATACTCGACTGGTGAGTACGTATCCCGAGGTCCGCACCCTGCCCGTACCCGACGGCCTGGAGGGCGAGCGTGTCGACGCCGCCATCTCCCGGATGTTCGGTTTCTCCCGCACCAAGGCCGCCGAGCTGGCCGCTGCCGGGAAGGTCCAGGTGGACGGCGCGGTGGCCGGGAAGTCCGAGCGGGTGCACGGCGGTGCCTGGCTGGAAGTGGAGATGCCCCAGGCACCCGCTCCGGTCCAGGTCGTCGCCGAGCCCGTCGAGGGCATGGAGATCGTCCATGACGACGACGACATAGTCGTCATCATGAAGCCGGTCGGCGTCGCCGCCCACCCCAGCCCCGGCTGGACCGGCACCACCGTCATCGGTGGCCTCGCCGCGGCCGGCTACCGCATCTCGACGTCGGGCGCCGCCGAGCGCCAGGGCATCGTGCACCGGCTGGACGTCGGAACCTCCGGCCTGATGGTCGTGGCCAAGTCCGAGCGGGCGTACACCCTGCTCAAGGCGCAGTTCCGCGACCGGGTCGTCGAGAAGAAGTACCACGCCCTCGTGCAGGGCCACCCCGACCCGATGAGCGGCACCATCGACGCCCCCATCGGCCGTCACCCGCAGCACGACTACAAGTGGGCCGTCACCGCCGAGGGCAAGCCCTCCGTGACGCACTACGACCTCATCGAGGCCTACCGAGCGGCCAGCCTGCTCGACATCAAGCTGGAGACCGGGCGCACGCACCAGATCCGCGTTCACATGTCCGCGCACCGCCACCCGTGCGTCGGCGACCTGACCTACGGAGCCGACCCCACGCTGGCCAAGCGCCTCGGCCTGACCCGGCAGTGGCTGCACGCGGTCCGGCTCGGCTTCGAGCACCCGGCCGACGGCGGCTGGGTCGAATTCGAGAGCGTCTACCCGGACGACCTGCGCCACGCCCTCGACACGATCGCCGCGGAGAGCGAATGAACCCCGGGGCGGCCCCGTACAGCACCCGCAGGGCCCTCGGCGAGAGCGACCTCGCGGCGTGCTTCCAGATCCGCAAGGACGTCTTCGTCGGCGAGCAGCAGGTCCCCGAGGAGATCGAGTACGACGCCCATGACGCTTCCGCGGTGCACGTCATCGCCGTAGCCGCGGACGGCTCCGCGCTCGGCACGGGACGGCTGCTGCACGGTGAGGACGCGGCGGACAGGACCGGCGGCGACCTGACCGTGGGTTCGCTCGGCCGGCTCGCCGTGACCCGCGAGGCCCGTGGACTGGGCGTCGGGGCCGCACTGGTCCGCGCCATTGAGGAGCAGGCCCGCACGCTCGGCCTGGCCGCCGTGGACCTGCACGCCCAGACGCAGGCGCTCGGCTTCTACGAGCGGCTCGGCTACGCGGCCTACGGCCCCGAGTTCCCGGACGCCGGGATCCCGCACCGGGCCATGCGCCGCGCGCTCTGACCCGCGCGGCCCTCAGGGGGCTGCCGCAGGTCCGCGGGCTGCTCGTGACAGGCTGGAAGCTCTGACCGGCTGATCAACACACGGGCCAGGAGGCCCGCGCGCGCTGCGGAAGGCACAACGTGGACCAGATGGCGCTCCTGCTCCTGCTCCTGCTCGGAGCGGTGGTCACGGTGCCGCTCGGGGAGCGCCTGCGTCTCCCGGCGCCGATCCTGATGACCCTCGCCGGGATCGTCATGGCCTTCGCCAGTTTCGTGCCCGACGTGGACATCCCGCCGGAGTTCATCCTCCCCGCCCTCCTGCCGCCGTTGCTCTACGCCTCCGTGCAGCGCACCTCCTGGCGGCAGTTCGCGGCCAACCGACGGCCGATCTTCCTGCTGGCCGTCGCCCTCGTCTTCGTCACCACGGCGGCCGTCGCGGCCGTCGCGAACGCGCTGGTACCCGGTCTGCCGATCGCGGCCGCCGTGGCCCTGGGGGCGCTCGTCGCCCCGCCCGATCCGGTCGCGGCGACGGCCGTGGCCGGCTCGGTCGGGCTGCCGCGCCGGCTCGTCTCGATCCTGGAGGGCGAGGGGCTGTTCAACGACGTCACGGCCATCGTCCTCTACCACGTGGCGATCGCCGCCGCCGTCAGCGGCACCTTCTCGCTGCCGGCCGCGTTCGGACTGCTCATCCTCTCCGCCGTCGTCGCCGTGGTGGTCGGCCTGGTGCTCGGCTGGCTCACCATCAAACTCATGGGGTACCTGGGAGACACCACCCTCCAGGTCGGCCTGACCCTCCTCGTGCCGTTCGTCAGTTACGTACTCGCAGAGGAGCTGATGGGCTCTGGCGTGCTCGCCGTCCTGACCACCGCGCTCTTCCTCGCGGAGCACACCGCGGACGCCGACGACGTCCTCGGGCGGCTCACCGGCCGGTCCTTCTGGGAGATCGTCGACACCCTCATCACCGGCGTCGCCTTCGGCCTGATCGGCCTCGAACTCCACAACGTCTTCGGCACCGCCGACGGACACGAACTGCGCCTGCTGGGCTGGGGTCTCGCCGTCGCCGCGGTCGTCATCGGCGTCCGGCTCCTCTGGCTGCTGCCCGCCGCCTGGCTCGCCAAGCGGCTGCACACCCGGCGTGACGTCAGCGAGGAGATCCCCACCGGCGTGCGCGAGACCGTCATCATGTGGTGGGCGGGGATGCGGGGAGTCGCCTCCGTCGCGCTGGCGCTGGCGATCCCGCTGGAGACGGACGACGGCAAGCCGTTCCCCGGCCGGGACGAGATCGTCTTCATCGCCTTCGTCGTCATCATGGTGACCCTCGTCCTCCAGGGCCTGACCCTGCCGTGGCTCGTGCGCAAGCTCGGCGTCCGGGCGGACACCGAGGCCGAACAGGCACTGGAGCGCGACCTCGCGATCCGGGCGGCCAAGGCGGCCAAGAGCCGCCTCAAGGAGGTCCAGGACACCGAGGGACTCCCCGAGGAGGTCTTGGAGCGGCTGCAGCGCGCCGCGTACGACATCGGGGCGCGGATCAGCCCCGACATGGTCGACGAGGAACGGCGCGAGGCGTACGCGCAGCGCGCCGAGCGCTTCAAGGAGGTCGCCCGGATCCAGCGCGAGATGATGTCCGCCGCCCGTCACGCGGTGCTCGCCGCGCGCAGCGAGCCCGGATCGGACCCCGAGGTGGTGGACCGGGTGCTGCGCTACCTGGACGTACGCAGCCTGCGCTGACCGGCCCACCCGCCCGGGGACCGCTCAGCCACGTCCTGTGCGGGGCGCCTTGCCCGGGGTCGGCACATGGCCGTTGGACGACGTCAGGTCGGTGTCCGCACCCGTCAGCTCCCGCCAGTGGTCTCCCGGCGGCAGCGCCGCCGGCGACGTCACGATCCGGGGCAGCGCGTACGGGTGGTTGTCCCGGAGCCAGCCGATCATCTGCTCCCGCACCGCGCAGCGCACCGTCCAGATGTCGTCCGCGTCCTTCGCGGTCACCACCGCCCGCACCTCGATCGTGGTCGGGGTGGTGTCCGTGACGGCCAGGGACCAGTCGCGGCCGTCCCAGGCGGCGCACTCACCGAGGATGTCGCGCAGCCGGTCACGCATCGCCGCGACCGGGGCCGAGTGGTCGAGCTGGAAGAAGACGGTGCCGGTCATCTGCACGCCGCCGCGCGACCAGTTCTCGAACGGGTTGCTCGTGAAGTAGGACACGGGCATCGTGAACCGCCGCTCGTCCCAGGTCCGCACGGTGAGGAAGGTCAGGGTGATCTCCTCCACCGTGCCCCATTCCCCGTCCACCACCACGGTGTCACCGAGCCGCACCATGTCGCCGAAGGCGATCTGGAAGCCGGCGAAGAGGTTGCCGAGCGTCGACTGGGCCGCGACACCGGCGACGATGCCGAGCACACCGGCCGAGGCCAGCATCGAGGTGCCGACGGTCTGCATCGCGGGGAAGGTGAGCAGCATCGCCGCGACCGCGACCGTCGCCACCACCGCGGTGACCACACGCTGGATCAGCGTGACCTGGGTCCGGACCCGGCGGACGCGCGCGGGATCGCGGGTGGAGGTCGCGTAACGGGCGTACGAGGACTGGACGATCGTGGCGGCTACGCGGATCACCAGCCACGCCGACGCCGCGATCAGCACCAGGGTCAGGACCTGCCCGATCGCGTCCCGGTTGTCCCGCACGACGTCGAGCCGGAGCTGGTCGAAGCTGGCCCTCAGCAGCGCCGTGCAGAGCACCACCTGCATGGGCGGACGGCAGAGCCGCAGCAGGCCCCAGAGAGGGGTCTCGTGATGGCGGCTGTCGGCGCGGCGCAGCAGCAGGTCGACCAGCCACCCCACCAGCAGGGTGATCAGCAGCGACCCGCCCAGCACGAGCAACGGCCGCAGTACGTTCTCCATTCCGTCGTCCTCCAAGAGTCGGTGCAGGCCTGGCACCATGGACCGCATGAACATCATGCTTTTCCACTCGATCTACGGCCTGAGGCCGGCCGTGCACGCTTCCGCCGAGCGGCTGCGCGCAGCGGGGCACGAGGTGCGCGTGCCCGATCTCTTCGAGGGGCACACCTTCGAAACGGTCGAGGACGGAATGGCCTTCAAGGAACAGGTGGGCAAGGAGGAGCTGCTCAAGCGCGCCGTCCTGGCCGCGGCGCCGTACTCCGACCAGGGCCTCGTGTACGCGGGATTCTCGTTCGGCGCGTCCGTGGCGCAAACCCTCTCGCTCGGCGACGCCAAGGCCCGCGGCCTGCTGCTGCTCCACGGCACGTCGGACATCGCAGAGAACGCCTCGGTGGACGAGCTGCCCGTACAGCTGCACGTCGCCGACCCCGACGTGTTCGAGTCGCCGGACTGGCTGAACAGCTGGTACCTCCAGATGCAGCGGACCGGGGCCGACGTCGAGATCTACCGCTATCCCGGGGCCGGGCACCTCTACACCGACCCCGATCTGCCCGACTTCGACCAGGACGCCGCCGACCTGACCTGGAAGGTGGCGCTCGGCTTCCTCGCCACGCTGTAGCCGTCGCGAGGGCCCCCGCACCGAGGTGCGGGGGCCCTGTCCGCGAGGGTGGTGCCGGGGGGTCAGCCTGCCCGGTAGGCGGTCCAGCTGTCGGACATGCGCTGCACCTGGCCCGCGGTGAACTGGTACATGCACGCGTCGTACGTGTAGTCCATGAAGTTGTGGATCGGGTCCACCCCGGTCTTGCTCGCGCAGGTGTCGCGGCCGGTGGGGCACTCGAAGGCCGCGCTCTTCTCGGCCGGGGTGTCGGCGACGTAGTCGCCGTTCCCGTTACAGCCGCCCTGGAAGGTGTGGTAGAGGCCCAGCCAGTGGCCGACCTCGTGGGTGGCCGTGTCGCCCTCGTCGTAGTTGGCCGCAGCGCCGCCCGGCAGCGAGGAGTCGAGGACCACTACGCCGTCCATCGACGGGCTGGAGTTGTAGGAGCTGGGGAAGGTGGCCCAGCCCAGGAGGCCGCCGCCCAGGTTGGCGGTGTAGACGTTGAGCGCGCCGGCGCCGCCCTTGCGCAGCGCCGACTTCATGGCCTTCTCGGCGGTGGACCCGGAGCTCAGGTTGTACCAGGCGGCGTTGTCCGTGTAATCCGTGGCGGCGAGGGTGAAGCGGAAACCGGAGTCGGTGTTGCCGGTTCCCTGGCCGCTGTAGGCGGCATTGAGGACGCTGAGCTGGTTGTTGATCTGCGTCGAGGTGAGCTTGCCGGTCGTCCCGGAGTGGATCACGTGGAAGTAGACCGGGACGGTCGCCCCCGCGGCGAGCGCCGAGCCGTTGACTCTTCGGTCCGCCAGTTTCTCTCTGAGGTCCGTGTCCATGGCCTTGGCCTTGGCCGCGCTGACCTCGTTGGGCTCGGCGGCGTGGTCGGACCCGCCGGGGCGGGCCTCACGCGCCGCCGCGTTCGTGGTGGTGGCGCACTTCTCCGCGGACGGCGCCGAGGCGACGGCGGCCCCAGGCGCGGTGGAGAGCGGAGTCAGAGCCAGGGTTCCGGCCAGGACGGCCATGCTCAGAGCGGGACGACGCAGACGGGGCGATATGCGTACAAGAGCGCGCACGGTGACTCCTCGCGGACATGTGGGGGAGGTACTTCCTCACCCGCCGCGGGGAGATTACGTGGCCATGTCATGCATGGAAGAGGGCCTAACAGGCCCAATCAATGCTGGGGCGTAAAGGGGCAATGCCGAGAAAAGCTTCGGCGCGCCCCAGGGTTTGAGACGAGAACGTCATGCGGGGCGCTACTTTCGCAGGTGATGTGTCCGCATTCGGAATCGTGGACAGAGTGGCCGACATGACGACGTGTCACTGTGTTAACAGAGTGGCGGGTGGCTGGAAATGATCGGTCGGTGCACCGCGACGTCGGCCTTTTCGATCTTCCGCGCCCGCTGAGCGCACTGCACAGCTGATTGCCCCTGCCGGAGGGGTGAGCGAACAGGCGGGCGAACAAAAGAGTTCGCCCGCCTGTTCGCCGAATGCCGCGTGGAGTGACGCCCGTCGCCCCTACCGGGCGGCGGAATCGCCTGTCGGGCCCTGCCGCGCCGGACCCGCCCGGCAGGCGCGTGTCAGCCCTTCAGCGCCTTGGTGATGGCCGTGTTGAACTCGGGCACGGTCATGGGGGCGTTCTCGCTGCCCTCGCCGGTGAGCGTCTTGCCGTCCATCTTGAGGGTCGGCGTGCCCTGCACCCCGCTCTTGTCGAATGCCTTGGACATCTTGATCGCCCAGGCGTCGTACGTGCCGTCCTCGACGTCCTTCTGGAACGCCTTGTTGCCCTTCAGCGCGTCCACCGAGTCCGCCACCTCGATCAGGTAGCTGTCCTTGGCGAACTTGTCCTCGGTCTCCGCGGGGTGGAACTTCGCGGAGTACAGCGCGCTCTTGTACTCCAGGAAGGCGTCGGGGCTCACGTTCAGCGCGGCGCCGAGCGCGCTCAGGGCGTTCTTCGAGCCCTCGCCGCTGTCCGAGTTGTCGATGAAGGTGGCACCCACGTACTTGATCTTGTACTTGCCTGCCTCGACGTCCTTGGCCACCGTCTCGCCGACCGCCTGCTCGAACGTGGCGCAGATCGGGCAGCGCGAGTCCTCGTACAGCTCCAGGGTCTTCTTGGCGCTCGACTCGCCGATCACGACGGTCGTGCCGTCGTCACCCGAGGCGTTCTTGGGCGCGGTGACGTTCTTCGCGTCCCCGGCGGCCTCCCAGGCGGAGGGCTTGTTCAGCTGCATCACGCCGTAGCTGACACCGCCGGCGATCGCCAGCACGGCCACGATCGAAACGCCGACGACGATCTGCTTGCGTGCCTTGTCCTTCTTGGCCTGGCGCTCGCGCTCCTCGCGCAGCCGCTCGCGGGCGGCGGACTTGTTGGCCTGGTTGTTGCGCTTGCTCATGAGGGTGCTCCGTAAGGCATGGGATGGCTCAGGGGTGTCTTTCCGCGTGCTCAGGCAGAGGTGCAGGCCGAGCGCGGCGGGCCCCTGCGGCCCACGGAGTGCACGAGGAAGCGGGCCGGGGTGACCGGATGCGGCCGGCCCGCGCCGCAGGGGCCGCCCCGCAGCCGGCGCCGGGGCGTTCGGGCCACGGCTACCGCGGTGAGCAGCGGCCGGAAGGCGAGGGCGGCCGCCGCGTTCAGCAGTTTCGCCAGTGCCGACTCGCCCCGTCGCAGCCAGGCGGCGGCGAGCAGGCCCACCGTCACATGCGCGGCCAGCAGCAGCCACGGCACGGCGGGTCCGGGCGAGGCCAGCAGGGCGGCGGCGTGGCCGCCCTCGCCCGCCACCCCGGCCAGCGGTGTGCCGACGGAGGCGACACCGGAGAGTCCGTCGGCGCCGCGCCCCGGCTCGCCGCCGCAGAGCACGTCGACGCCCACGGAGCGCAGCGGGCCCGCGATCGGGCCGCCCGCCGCCCCGTAACAGAGGTGCTGGCCGGTGGTGAACACCGTGTCGGCGGCGAGCTCCAGCGGCACCAGCAGCCCGGCGATCGCGCCGAAGCCGCGCTCCCGGCCCGCCAGTGCGAACGCCATGGCGAAGACGGCCCCGGCCAGCAGCGCCACGGCGGCCATCGGCAGCGGGACCCGGGAGAGCAGCACATGGGACGCGGACGAGAGCGTGACGACGAGCGCGGTGAACAACGCCGCGCGTACCGCTCTGATCGGTGTCCCTGATACGTCCATCGCCGGAGAGTTTGCCATGCGTTCCTGTATGGGAGCCCTAAGGATCTGCGGGACCCGGGCCCGGGGGCCCTAGAGGCCCGGGATGCGGCCGTTGCGGAAGAGGTCGACGAAGATCTGGTGATCGGCACGGGCGCGCGCGCCGTAGCTGTGCGCGAAGTCCACCAGCAGGTCGGCGAAGCCCTGCTCGTCGGCCGCGATGGCGGCGTCGATCGCGCGCTCCGTGGAGAACGGCACCAGCGAGTGCCCGCTCTCGTCGTCCGCCGCCGAGTGCATCGTCGCCGTGGCCCGGCCGAGATCGGCGACCACCGCCGCGATCTCCTCCGGCTCGTCGATGTCGGACCAGTCCAGATCGACCGCGTACGGGGAGACCTCGGCGACCAGCTGCCCGGACCCGTCCAGCTCGGTCCAGCCCAGCCACGGGTCGGCGTGCGCCTGGAGGGCGCGCTGCGAGATCACCGTGCGGTGCCCCTCGTGCTGGAAGTAGTCCCGCACGGCCGCGTCCGTGACGTGCCGGGACACGGCCGGGGTCTGCGCCTGCTTGAGATAGATCACCACATCGTTCTCCAGGGCGTCGCTGTTGCCCTCCAGAAGGATGTTGTACGAGGGCAGGCCGGCCGACCCGATGCCGATGCCCCGGCGGCCGACGACGTCCTTCACCCGGTACGAGTCGGGGCGCGTGAGGCTCGACTCCGGCAGCGTCTCCAGATAGCCGTCGAACGCCGCGAGCACCTTGTACCGCGTCGCCGCGTCCAGGTCGATCGCGCCGCCGTCCGCGGTGAACCGGCGCTCGAAGTCCCGGATCTCCGTCATCGAGTCCAGCAGACCGAACCGGGTCAGCGCCCGGGCGTCGCGCAGCGCGCCCAGCAGCGGTCCGTCGGCGGTGTCCAGGGTGAAGGGCGGCACTTCGTCGTTCTTGGCGCCGGTCGCCAGGGCGTGGATCCGCTCGCGGTAGGCGGTGGCGTAGACCCGGACCAGCTCACTGATCTGGTCGTCGCCCAGCGCCTTGGCGTAGCCGATCAGGGCGACGGAGGCGGCGAAGCGCTTGAGGTCCCAGGTGAAGGGGCCCACATAGGCCTCGTCGAAGTCGTTGACGTTGAACACGAGCCGGCCGTTGGCGTCCATGTACGTGCCGAAATTCTCGGCGTGCAGGTCGCCGTGGATCCACACCCTGCTCGTGCGCTCGTCCAGATAGGCGCCGGTGTGCTGCTCGCGGTCCAGATCGTCGTAGAAGAGGCCGGCCGAGCCCCGGTAGAACGCGAAGGCCGAGCCCGCCATCTTGCGGAACTTGACCCGGAAGGCTGCGGGGTCGGCGGCCAGGAGCTGCCCGAACGCGGTGTCGAAAACTGCGAGAATCTGCTCCCCGCGCTGCTCTGCGCCGGTCTGCGTGTCCGACATCGCTGGGTGCCTCCTGGTACATGGCGTTCATGACAAATGGGACGGGCGTCCCCGGTCTTCCAACGCGCGACCGTACCCCGGAGTGCCCGCCGCTTGTCACCTCGGAGACGTAGACTTCCACGCTGTTCCCCCCAGTCGTCATCCCGAGTTTCTCCGGAGGCACAGCGCCGTGACCAAGCCGCCCTTCACGCACCTGCACGTCCACACCCAGTACTCGCTGCTGGACGGTGCCGCGCGGCTCAAGGACATGTTCGAGGCGGCGAACACGATGGGCATGTCGCACATCGCGATGACCGACCACGGCAACCTCCACGGCGCCTACGACTTCTTCCACTCGGCCAAGAAGGCGGGTGTGACGCCGATCATCGGGATCGAGGCGTACGTGGCCCCCGAGTCCCGCAAGCACAAGCGCAAGGTCCAGTGGGGCCAGCCGCACCAGAAGCGGGACGACGTCTCAGGTTCCGGTGGTTATACCCACAAGACGATCTGGGCGGCCGACAGCACCGGACTGCACAACCTCTTCAAGCTCTCCTCGGACGCGTACGCCGAGGGCTGGCTGCAGAAGTGGCCGCGCATGGACAAGGAGACCATCTCCCAGTGGTCCGAGGGCCTGATCGCCTCCACCGGGTGCCCCTCGGGTGAGCTGCAGACCCGTCTGCGCCTCGGCCAGTTCGACGAGGCGGTCAAGGCGGCCTCCGAGTACCAGGACATCTTCGGCAAGGACCGGTACTTCCTGGAGCTGATGGACCACGGCATCGACATCGAGCGCCGGGTCCGCGACGACCTGCTGCGGGTCGGCAAGAAGCTCGGCATCCCGCCGCTCGTGACGAACGACTCGCACTACACCTACGCCAACGAGGCGACCGCGCACGACGCCCTGCTCTGCATCCAGACCGGCAAGAACCTCTCCGACCCGGACCGCTTCCGCTTCGACGGCACGGGCTACTACCTGAAGACGACGGACGAGATGTACGCCGTCGACTCCTCGGACGCCTGGCAGGAGGGCTGCGCCAACACCCTCCTGGTCGCGCAGCAGATCGACACCGCCGGCATGTTCGAGAAGCGCGACCTGATGCCGAAGTTCGACATCCCGGAGGGCTTCACCGAGGTCACCTGGTTCCAGGAGGAGGTCCGGGTCGGCATGGACCGCCGCTACCCCGGAGGCGTCCCCGAGGACCGGCAGAAGCAGGCCGAGTACGAGATGGACATCATCATCCAGATGGGGTTCCCGGGGTACTTCCTCGTCGTCGCCGACTTCATCATGTGGGCCAAGAACAACGGCATCGCGGTCGGCCCCGGCCGTGGTTCCGCCGCCGGTTCGATCGTCGCGTACGCCATGGGCATCACCGACCTCGACCCGATCACCCACGGGCTGATCTTCGAGCGCTTCCTCAACCCGGAGCGCGTCTCCATGCCCGACGTCGACATCGACTTCGACGAGCGCAGGCGCGTCGAGGTGATCCGGTACGTGACCGAGAAGTACGGCGCCGACAAGGTCGCCATGATCGGCACCTACGGCAAGATCAAGGCCAAGAACGCCATCAAGGACTCCGCGCGCGTCCTGGGCTACCCCTACGCGATGGGCGACCGCCTCACCAAGGCCATGCCCGCGGACGTCCTCGGCAAGGGCATCGACCTCAGCGGCATCACCGACCCCAAGCACCCGCGCTACAGCGAGGCGGGCGAGATCCGGGGGATGTACGAGAACGAGCCGGACGTCCAGAAGGTCATCGACACCGCGAAGGGCGTCGAGGGTCTCGTCCGGCAGATGGGTGTGCACGCGGCCGGCGTGATCATGTCCAGCGAGCCCATCGTCGACCACGCCCCGGTCTGGGTGCGGCACACCGACGGCGTCACCATCACGCAGTGGGACTACCCCCAGTGCGAGTCGCTCGGTCTGCTGAAGATGGACTTCCTCGGCCTGCGCAACCTGACGATCATGGACGACGCCATCAAGATGGTGAAGGCCAACAAGGGCATCGACCTGGAGATGCTCTCCCTGCCGCTGGACGACCCCAAGACGTACGAGCTGCTCTGCCGCGGTGACACGCTCGGGGTGTTCCAGTTCGACGGCGGCCCCATGCGTTCGCTGCTGCGTCAGATGCAGCCCGACAACTTCGAGGACATCTCCGCCGTCTCGGCCCTCTACCGGCCGGGCCCGATGGGAATGAACTCGCACACGAACTACGCCGAGCGCAAGAACGGCCGCCAGGAGATCACTCCGATCCACCCGGAGCTGGAGGAGCCGCTCAAGGAGGTCCTCGGCCTCACCTACGGCCTGATCGTCTACCAGGAGCAGGTGCAGAAGGCCGCCCAGATCGTCGCCGGGTACTCGCTCGGCGAGGCCGACATCCTGCGCCGCGTGATGGGTAAGAAGAAGGCCGACGAGCTGGCGAAGAACTTCGTCCTCTTCGAGGCGGGCGCCAAGAAGAACGGCTTCTCCGACGCGGCGATCAAGGCCCTGTGGGACGTCCTGGTGCCCTTCGCCGGATACGCGTTCAACAAGGCGCACTCCTCCGCGTACGGCCTGGTCACCTACTGGACCGCCTACCTCAAGGCGAACTACCCCGCCGAGTACATGGCGGCGCTGCTGACCTCCGTCAAGGACGACAAGGACAAGTCCGCGGTCTACCTCAACGAGTGCCGGCGCATGGGCATCAAGGTGCTCCCGCCGAACGTCAACGAGTCCGAGTCGAACTTCGCCGCCCAGGGTGACGACGTGATCCTCTTCGGGCTGACCGCCGTCCGCAACGTCGGGCAGAACGTGGTCGACTCGATCATCAGGTGCCGCAAGGCGAAGGGGAAGTACTCCACGTTCCCCGACTTCCTCGACAAGGTCGAAGCGGTCGTCTGCAACAAGCGCACCGTCGAATCGCTGATCAAGGCCGGCGCCTTCGACGAGATGGGGCACACCCGCAAGGGGCTCGTCGCCCACCACGAGCCGATGATCGACAACGTGGTGCAGGTCAAGCGCAAGGAGGCCGAGGGGCAGTTCGACCTCTTCGGCGGCGGCGAGGCGGACAGCGACGAACCCGGCTTCGGTCTCGACGTGGAGTTCTCCGACATCGAGTGGGAGAAGTCCTACCTGCTCGCGCAGGAGCGCGAGATGCTCGGGCTGTACGTCTCCGACCACCCGCTCTTCGGCCTGGAGCACGTCCTGTCCGACAAGTCGGACGCGGCGATCTCTCAGCTCACGGGCGGTGAGCACTCGGACGGCGCGATCGTCACCGTGGGCGGCATCATCTCCGGCCTCCAGCGCAAGATGACCAAGCAGGGCAACGCCTGGGCCATCGCGACCGTGGAGGACCTCGCGGGCTCCATCGAGTGCATGTTCTTCCCCGCGACCTACCAGCTTGTCTCCACCCAGCTCGTCGAGGACACCGTCGTCTTCGTCAAGGGACGCCTCGACAAGCGCGAGGACGTGCCACGCCTCGTCGCCATGGAGATGCAGGTCCCCGACATCTCCAACGCCGGATCCAACGCACCCGTCATCCTGACGATCCCCACGGTGAGGGTCACCCCGCCCATGGTCAGCCGGCTCGGCGAGGTCCTCAGCAACCACCGCGGCGACACCGAGGTGCGCATCAGGCTCCAGGGCCCCCGCAAGACCACCGTGCTCCGGCTCGACCGCCACCGCGTCAAGCCGGACCCCGCCCTCTTCGGTGACCTGAAGGTGCTGCTCGGCCCGTCCTGCCTGGCCGGCTGACGGCCCTCCCCGCACCCACGAGAGGGGCGCCCCGCCGCTGGCGGGGCGCCCCTCTCGGCCTGCCGGCCCGTGAACCGGTCAGTTGTGGCCGAAGCGCTTCTGGTGCTTGCGCGCGACGTCCGCCGGGCTGCCCTGCGCCTGCGACTGGGGCTGGGTCTGCGACTCGTACGCCGTCGACTTGGCCTCCTCGGCGCCCCGCTCCGCGGCCGAAGCGCGGTCGTGCTGGCTGCCCTGCTTGCGGTTCTTGTTCTTCGCCATCGTGATGCCTCCTGTGGAAGCTCTGGGGGGTCCAGAACCGCTGTCAGACTCACATATCACCAGAAAGGGCGCATGTTGGATCATTACCGAGCGTAGTAGGGGAGGTATCATCCGCCGTCCCCCGGATCCGCCACGCCGATGATCGAGTTCCGGACCCTAACCCCCGCGCCGTCGGGCAGACTCGAAGGAAACCCTGAGTGAGCGAACCCCGGGCCGGCGGACGCACCCCCCATGTCAACGGCCGCTGATCCGCTCCCGAATTGGAAGAGGGTGGAACGCGTGGACCGTTGCGTCGTCCTGGTGGACGCCGGCTACTTGCTGGGCGCAGCCGCGAGTCTGCTGGCCGGAGAGCCCGCCCGTTCCCGCATCACCGTCGACCACGCGGCCCTGATCCAGGGCCTGCGCGAGCGCGCGGAGGCCGATACGGAACAGCCCCTGCTGCGCATCTACTGGTTCGACGGCGCCCCCGACCGCGTGCCGCAGCCCGAGCACCGCAGGCTGCGCGTCATGCCACGCGTGACCGTTCGGCTTGGCGCGCTCACCCGCAGTGACGGACGGTGGGCGCAGAAGGGCGTGGACGCGGCCATGCACGCCGAACTGACCGAGCTGGCCAGGAACCGCGCCTGCTCCGACGTGGTGCTCGTGACCGGGGACGGCGATCTGCTGCCCGGACTCATGTCCGCCAAGGAGCATGGCGTCGCCGTCCACCTCTGGGCCGTCCAGGCCGCCGACGGCGACTACAACCAGTCCGAGGACCTCGTCGCCGAGGCCGACGAGCGGCGGGTGCTCGACCGGGCCTGGATCACCAAGGCCGTACGGGCCAAGGAGACCGGCGGCGTCTGCGCGCCCCCGCCCGTCCCGCGCCCCGAGATCGCCGCGATCCTGTCCGCGCCGCTGCCCGAGGCCGCCCTCGCCGCCTCCGCCGAGAGGGCTTCGGAGGCCCAGGCCGCCGCGGCCCGTAACGGCACCGGCACGGCGGACACGGAAGCCGCCCCGCACCCCGCGCCGACGCCCGGGCACAAGGGCGTCCCCACCCCCAAGGACCTGGCGAGCCTGCGCGCGCCCGCAGCGGGGGCCGCGCAGCAGACCGCGCAGCCGCCGGCCGCCAACGCGACACTGCGCTGGTCGTCCGACAAGGGCTGGGTCGAGCGCGGCGGACCGCTCGGCGAACCGGCCGAGACCGCGTCCCTGCCGACCCTGGCCCAGCTCACCAGCGCGGAACAGCGCTGGGCGGACCGGGAGGAGGACATCACCACCGTCGGCGGTGACCCCTTCGAGGTCGGCCAGGTCTTCGCCCGGCGCTGGATGGAACGGCTGCCGGAGACCGTCCACCTGCAGAAGCTGTCCACCCTGTACCCCCGCATCCCGCACCGCATCGACGGGGAACTCCTGAGGTACGCGGCCCGCTTCGGGCTGCTCGCGCACAAGGACGACCAGATCGACGAGCACGACCGCTATGCCATCAGGGCGGGGTTCTGGCGCGAGATCGACGTACGGGCCGCCGCCGAGCACGCTCCCGCGGGGGAGTGAGCGGGGCGGTGCTGCCCGGCCCCGGAGGCAATACGGGGCATCCGACCCCGTAGGCTCATACCTCGTGAGTACGGGCACAGCACAGGCTTCGGGCGCAGCGCAGGCACAGACCGGCACCGTGTGCGCGGTGCGTGACCTGGTCAAGACCTACCCCGCCGTCCGCGGCCGACGAGGCCGCGCCGCCACGCCCGAGGTGCGGGCGACCGACGGGGTCCACCTCGATGTCCGGCGCGGCGAGATCTTCGGACTGCTCGGGCCCAACGGCGCGGGCAAGTCCACGCTCGTACGCCAGCTCACCGGACTGATGCGTCCCGATTCCGGGAGCGTCGAGGTGCTGGGACACGACCTGGTGCGCCACCCCGAGCGGGCCTCGCGGCTCATCGGCTACCTGGGCCAGGAGTCCACCGCCCTCGACGAACTGACCGTGTCGCTCGCCGCGGAGACCACCGGGCGGCTCAGGGGCCTGCCCGTACGGGAGGCGCGCGCCGCCCGCGACGACGTACTCGAGGAACTCGGGATCACCGGCCTCGCCGGACGCCCGCTGAAGAAGCTGTCCGGCGGGCAGCGGCGGCTCGCCTGCTTCGCCGCGACGCTGGTCGGCGACCGCCCCGTCCTGGTGCTGGACGAGCCGACGACCGGCATGGACCCCGTCGCCCGGCGCTCCGTCTGGTCCGCCGTCGACCGGAGGCGTGCCGAGCGCGGTGCGACGGTGCTGCTCGTGACCCACAACGTCATCGAGGCCGAGACCGTCCTGGACCGGGTGGCGGTCATGGAGCGCGGCAAGGTCATCGCCTGTGACACCCCGTCCGGGCTCAAGGAACGGGTGGCGGGCGAGGTGCGGGTCGAGCTCGTGTGGCGCGAGCGCGCACCGCTGGACGTCCCGGAGGTTGCCGCGCTCCGCGAATCCGCGCAGGAGTCGGGGCGCAAGTGGGTGCTGCGGCTCGGACCCGACGAGGCGCGGGCCGCGGTCGCCGCGGTGACCGGCGGGGCGGCGTTCTCCTCGCTCGACGACTTCACGCTGGCCACGCCCAGCCTGGAGGACGTCTACCTGGCGCTCGGCGGGGACGCCGCCAGGGCCGAGGGACTGGTGAAGGCGTGAGCAGGACGGTGAACGTGTCGCGAAACGTGTCGGAGTCGGACGGGAGCACTGCCAGGTGACGAGCATCGTTCCCACGGAGGCCGCGAAGGTGACCGGGCCGAAGGTGCGGACATCCGCCGTACGGACCGGCCCGCCCGCCCGCACGGCCCCCGCGGCCCTCGCGCCGCGGGCCAGGCTGCTCCCGTCGCTGGCCGCCGTCTACCGGGCGCAGCTGTCGCGGGCGAGGGTCGCGCGCATTCCGCTGTTGTTCGTCGCGACCTTCCAGTCCGTCGGGATCATGGTGCTGATGCGCGGAGTCGTCGACGGCGGCGCGGAGGCACGTGCCGTCGTCGCCGGTTCCAGCGTGCTGGTCGTGGCCTTCGTCGCGCTCAATCTGCTCGCCCAGTACTTCGGCCAGCTCCGGGCCGGCGGCGGGCTCGACCACTACGCGACGCTGCCGGTACCGCCGGCCGCGGTGGTGCTGGGAGCGGCCGGCGCGTACGCCTCGTTCACCGTGCCCGGCACGATCGTCACGGCGGTCGCGGGCAGCGCGCTGTACGGACTCCCGATGACGCACCTGTGGGTGCTCGTCGCCGTCATCCCGCTCTCCGGGGCCGCGCTCTCCGGGCTCGGCGCCGCGCTCGGGCTGCTGGCGCCGCGCCAGGAGGTGGCGACGCTGCTCGGGCAGCTGGGCATGTCGGCGGCACTGCTGCTGGGCGTGCTGCCGGCCGAGCGGCTGCCCGGCCCGGTCGGGTGGGCGCGCGATCTGCTCCCTTCGACATACGGCGTCGAGGCGCTGTCCCGGTCCTTCGACGCCCACCCCGACTGGGCGGTCGTCGCCCTCGACCTCGCGGTGTGCGCGGCGGTCGGTGTGCTCTCGCTGGCCGTGGCCGCATGGGCGTACCGGCGTGCGGCGGTCCGGTGAGGCGGCGCACACGTCAGCCTGGCACGATGGCACCGTGACCGCACCGTTGACGCCGCCGCACCAGCCCCAGCCGAACGACCCGTGGCAGAACCCGCCCACCGGGTCGCACGTCGTGCCCGGCGAGCAGCCGGGCCCGGACGAGCGGCGCGCGGAGCTACGGCAGGCCGCGGTGATCGCCGCGGTGCTGACGGTGGCGGGTGCCGGCCTCGGGCTGCTCTGGCTGTGGCTGGCGCCCCGGGTGCCGCTCGTCTCCGACGACACCGCCGTGTTCCTCAAGAACAGCGAGGGCGAGGAAGCCATCGGCGCCGACGGCACGTTCGTGCTGCTGGCACTCGCCTTCGGCCTGGTCTCGGCGGCCGTCGTGTTCCTCCTCCGCCGTCGCGGGGGCATCCCGCTGGTGGTGGGGCTCGCCCTGGGCGGGCTGCTCGGCTCCCTTCTGGCGTGGGGGATCGGCACCTGGTTCGGGCCGACGTCCGATGTGGTGGCCCATGCCAAGGAGGTCGGCAAGGGGGTCGCCTTCGACGCGCCGCTGGAGCTGCACGCGGTGGGGGCGGCGGTGCTCGCCTGGCCCATCGCCGCGATGATCGTCCACCTGGGGCTGACGGCGCTGTTCGGGCCGCGGGATCCTGAGCCGGAATGGGAGAGCCCGTACGGGGCGCCCCGGGACGAGGCGGGGGGCGGGGCCGCCTCCGGGCCCGCGTCCGGTGCCCCCGAGTGGCCGGCGGCAGAGGCCGGCCGGGCGGCGGACAAGCCGGACCCGGGACGGCCGTAGCGGCTCCCCGCCGGTCTCGTACGGGACCTGCCCGGCTCCTTCCCACTTCCGCGCGGTGCCTTTCCGCTTGCGCCCGGTCGTTTGCGTCCGGTCCGTTTCCGCCCCACGGACAGGGGCAGGCGCCTGGGTGAGCACCTACGAAAGGACCGACATGAGCGCCGGAGAGAAGACCAAGGCCAAGACCGAGCAGATCGTCGGGAAGGCCGTACGCAAGGTTGCCCACGCGGTCGGCGACGACACCACCGCGGCCAAGGGAGCGGCCCTGGAGGCCCGCGGCAAGGGCCGTGACACCAAGGAGAAGTCGAAGGGCGCCTTCAAGCGCTGACCGCGTGCCGGCGGAAGCGGTTCACGCTTCCCCGGCCCGTCGCGAACGGCGTCAGCGGGGTGCGCCGGCAGCGCACCGCACACAGGTCGTCGCTGCCGGACGCACCTCCAGACGGCCCGGTGGGATCGGCTCGCGGCACGCCTCGCAGCGCCCGTAGTCGCCTCGCTCCAGCCGCTCCAGGGCCCGGTCCACCTCCTCCAGGTGGTCCCGAGCCCGGTCCAGCAACGAGGCGACATGGGCCCGCTCGAAGGCGGTGCTGGATCCCTCCGGGTCGTGTTCGTCGTCGACCGCCACCAGCGCGTTCGCCTCGACGATCCCGTCGAAATCACTCCGCAGAGCCGCGAGCCGGGACTCCGTGCCGCGGCGTTCTGCGAGCAGTCGCTCCCGCGTGGCCGCGAGGCCGCCCGGTCCGGCACGTACGGAAGAAGAAAATTCGTTCACCTGTGCGGAAACGGTCGTCCCGGGGGTCCGCATTCCGCGAACCTCACGCGCCGAGGGCTTCCCGCTACGACCGGCCGACCGGGGCCAGGGTGGCGTCCGTCAGGGTGGCCAGGTCGGAGGGGGAGAGCTCGACCTCCAGGCCCCGGCGCCCCGCCGAGACGCAGATCGTGGGATACGACCCGGCCGACGCGTCCAGCACCGTACGCAGGCGCTTGCGCTGGCCCAGCGGGGAGATGCCTCCCCGCACGTAGCCCGTGGTGCGCTCGGCCGCCGCCGGGTCCGCCATGGCCGCACGCTTGCCGCCCACCGCCGACGCCAGCGCCTTCAGGTCCAGGGACCCCGCCACGGGGACGACCGCGACGACCAGTTCACCGTCGACGTCGGCGACCAGGGTCTTGAACACCCGGTCGGCGGAGACACCGAGAGCTTCGGCCGCCTCCTCCCCGTACGACGGCGACGAGGGGTCGTGGTCGTACGCGTGGACCGTGAACGCGGTGCCGGCCGCGGTCAGGGCGACCGTGGCCGGGGTGGAGCCGGACTGCTGTTTCCTGGACTTCTTCGCCACCGGGGCCGGTCCTCGGGTCAGTTGGGATACGTGGGGTCGCGGGTCAGTTCGGACGCCGGCAGGGAGGGCAGGTGCCGGATGACGGCCGTCTCCCTGCGCAGGAGCGCCAGCTCCTCGCGCAGCCGGGTCGCGGTGTCCGGGGCCTGGAGCAGCCGCTGCTTCGTCGGGACGTCGAGCACGGCGGCGGCGGCCACGAGATACGAGACGACGGACGGGTCGTCGGGCAGGTCCGCACCCGTCGTCAGGGAACGCTCGCTCGCTCCGGCCAGCCGCTTCTGGTAGCTGCGGAAGGCGCGCAGGACGCCCTCCGAGAGCGCGCCCGCCTCGTCCTTGGGCGAGTCCTCGCCCTCGGCGGCCCCCGGGTCCTCGGGCAGTTCCTCGACCTCGGCCGTCAGGAACGGGCCGCTCGCGTCGACGGAGAGCAGCCGGACCCGTGTGGTGCCGGTCGCCAGGACCTCGTAACTGCCGTCGGCGCGCTCACGGATCTTCGCCGCGTCGGCGACGCAGCCGACCCGGTGGAAGGTCTGGAGGGGATCGGGCCCGAAGCCGTCGCCCGGAGCCCGTTCGGCGGGAGGCGCGGTGGCGGCCGTGTCCGGCATGCCGGTGGCTGTCGGGGCGGTCTCGCGGCCGTCGCGGATCGCGACCACCACGAAGCGGCGCGGTTCGTCCTCGTCGATCTCGATCAGCTCGCGCATCATGGCGCGATAACGCTCCTCGAAGACGTTGAGCGGCAGCACGAGGCCGGGGAACAGCACCGCGTTCAGCGGGAAGAGAGGCAGGCGAGCGGTGGTCACAACGGCCAAGCCTAATGGCCGCGGTGCCCGCCGTGTTCCAGCCGCCCGCACAGGGGTGTGGAAGAGGCCACCCGGAGCCGGACATCGGTGCGCGCGTCGAGGAATCCGCCGAGCGCCTCCCCGGTCACGGAGGCCCAGGGGAACGAGGTCGCGTACGGTCCGATCAGCCGGAACTGCTCCAGTGCCTCGGCAGCACGACCCCGTGCGACCAGGACGTAGGCCAGCAGGTTGCGGACCTCTGCCGGCCAGGGATCACCGGCGGGGAATCCGGCCGAGAACCGGATGGCGAGGTCGGCGGCGGCGTCGATCCGGTCCGTCTGTACGGAGGTCGCCCGCGCGGACGCCTTCTCGTCCCGCAGCAGGGCGAAGGCCGCCCGTACGGGGAGGGCCTGCACCAGGGAGTCCCCGGCGGCGTCCTCGGCCGCCCGCTCGGCGAAGTCGAAGCACTCGCGGTGGGAGCCGTACCACTCGGCCGAGAGGTACCGGAGAGCGGAGACGTGGCTGCCGTAGTGGTGCGGGGAGCGGCGGACGGCCTGCTCCCACAGCGACTCGAAGACCGTGTGCGAGGCGTGCGTGCCCCGGGCGTGGTCGAGCGCCAGCCGCCACGGCACCGGGTCATGGGCATCGGCCTCGGCCGCCGCGGTGATGAGCGGCCCCACCTCGCGCAGCAGCTCGGCGTGGGCGGGGGATTCCCAGGCGCGGCGCACCGCCAGCGCGGCCTTGACGAGCAGGGCGTCCGGATCGCGCGGCGCGGCGGCCAGCCAGCCGGTGAGCCAGCCGTCGCGACTGCGCGCGAAGGCGACCAGCCGGGCCAGCGTGCGGTCCCGGGTCTCCCAGTCGGCGGCGTCCCTGGTGGTGGCGAGGAGCTTGGCCGCGGGCTCGAAGTCGCCGAGGGCCGCCGCCACCAGCGCGGGGGAGAGCCGCTCGTCGGGGGCGTCGAGCATCACCGCGTCGTCCGCCGGCAGCCCGGCGGTCAGCCCGGGGCCGTACCGGAACGTGCGCGCGGAACTCAGCAGTGCGCGGAGGAAAGCCATGGTGCAGACCATTGAAAAGCCCTGGTGAGGGCTGCGCCAGAGGGCCTCTGTGAAGCTTCTGTAGCGAGTGGAAGGGTTGCCCTGGGCGGGGTCAAGAAAGGGCAAAGGAAGCGCGCGTGAGTGGCGCGATTCCGACCGTACGGTTGCCGATGACCGCCCGTCCTGCCGGGCCTCGACCGGCCTTTCGGCCGCTGCGCCGACAGGAATGCGGCCGGACGGGGTGCCGCCCTCCGGTCAGCCGCGCCGCAGGAGCCGGGACGCGCCCGCCGCCACCGTCGTGGCCAGTATCCACCCCAGCAGCACGAGGGCCGCCGCCGTCCACTGCCAGCCGCCCTCCAGCAGCCAGTAGCCGTCCTGCCCGAGGTTGATCACCGGCACCAGCAGATCCAGCGCGTACAACGCGGGATTCCACTGCGGATGCTCGCTCCCCTTGATCGACTCCGGGCGGTACTGCGAGAAGGCCACCGCCCCCGCCGCCCACAGCACCGCCATCCAGACCAGGGCCCGCCCCGGGCGGTAGCCGTACGCCACCGTCCAGTCCTGCAGATAGCCCCAGATCCTTCCCGCGGGCGGCAGCGTCTCGCGCCGGCGTCGCTGCTTGGCCAGCAGCACCTCGCGGGCGTCCGCGTCCTCCCCGCAGCTGCGGAGCACCGTCGCGAGGCGCTCGTACGGCTCCGGGACGTACTCCGGGGTCGCGGCCAGCACCCACTCCAGGCGCCGGGAGAGCGGGAAATGGCCGTACGGGACGAGGTTCTCGTACACGAAGCCGCCCATCGCCAGGCCGCCCGGGCCGGGCCAGCTGCTCGACACGTCGATCAGGGTGACCACCTTCGCGCCGTTCAGCACGACCCGGCCCTCCCTCGGTCGCTCCGCGTTGAAGCGCAGCTCGGGCGTGACGATCCGGCGCAGCGACAGCTCCTCGCGGTCGGCGAGCACGAACCGCGCCTTGTGCAGGTCAACCGCGTCCCCGAACCGCCCGTCGTCGAGCCGCACCGCGCCCCGGCACTCGAAGACCTGCGCACGCGTCCCGCGCGCCGGACCACCGCCGCGCGCGACACCGAACGGGGGAGTGGTGCCCTGGTTCCCCGTGTCGATGCTCACCCACGCCTCCGTCATGTACAGCGTGCGCTCCACGCTCAGCTGCGGGGCGTTCAGCGCCCGCCGCCCGTCCGTGGCGCGCAGCCGGCTGCCGCGCAGGCTCAGCGAACCGCCGACCTTCGCCCCGCGCAGGCTCAGCTCGCCGCGCGTCTCGATCATCTCGGCCTGCAGGTCCTGCGCCACCGACATCCCGTCGCCCACGAAGGCGCGGCCGCGCCGGTCGGGGCCGATGCCGATCTGGTTGATCAGGAGGTCCGTGCCGATCTGGGCGTCGGTCAGCCGGACGCCGCGCTCGATCCGGCAGCGCGGCAGATGCAGATCACCCTCCGTGTGGAGCCGGGCCGCGTCCAGCCTCGGCACCGCGCAGCCCACCATCCGCAGCGTGGTGAAGTGGCACTCGGGCAGGACGACCTCCTGCTCGAAGCGGCAGCCCGTGAGCTCGACGTACGGAGACACCCGGCCGCCCGCCAGGTCGAGCTTCCCGGTGATCCGCAGGCCCCGGAGCTTCAGCGCGGCCACCCGCCCCGGCCGCGCGGGCGGGCCGTCGAGGAGCAGGCGCGCCACCGTGCGCGCGCCGACACTGCGCTCGGGGCCCCAGATGTGCGGGGCGAAGGGGTCGTCGCGCACCGGATCGTGCGAACGCAGATCGTAGGTCGTGCCGTTCCGGAAGGACTGCCACATACCCAGCTCCGCGGCGCTGAGCCCGTCGGGGATCTCGCCGTCGTGCGGTTCGGTCACTGCCTCACCTCCGCCTGCGCGGTCCGACCCGCGCTTCGTACAGTCGTTCTTCCCTCTGTGTGACCAGGTGAACGCTAATGGTCAGCAGTGACAGCCGGGACATGTATCAGCCAGTGATACGGGCGACCGGACGGCTGAACCGGTCTGAGAGAATTGCGGTGTGATCTCTCGAATCGATCTGCGCGGTACCGCCCTCCCCGAGGGTGGCGCCCTGCGCGACCTGCTGCCCCGTGCCGAGTTCGACGTGGAAGCCGCCCTGGACACGGTGCGGCCCATCTGCGAGGACGTACGCCATCGCGGCTCGGCGGCAGTGATCGAGTGGGGGGAGAAATTCGACCGCGTCCGGCTGGACTCGATCAGGGTCCCCGCCGGTGCGATCACCGAGGCGCTGGAGCAGCTCGACCCCGCCGTGCGCGCCGCCCTGGAGGAGTCGATCCGCCGCGCCCGCCTCGTCCACCGCGAGCAGCGCCGCACCACGCACACCACCCAGGTCGTCCCCGGCGGCACGGTCACCGAGAAGTGGGTGCCCGTCGAGCGCGTCGGGCTCTACGTGCCGGGCGGGCGTGCGGTCTACCCGTCCTCCGTCGTGATGAACGTCGTCCCCGCCCAGGAGGCGGGCGTCGAGGGCCTCGCCGTCTCCTCCCCGCCCCAGAAGGAGTTCGGCGGCCTGCCGCACCCCACGATCCTCGCCGCCTGCGCCCTGCTCGGCGTCGACGAGGTGTACGCCGCCGGCGGCGCCCAGGCCGTCGCGATGTTCGCGTACGGCACCGAGGACTGCCTGCCCGTGAATCTCGTCACCGGCCCCGGCAACATCTACGTCGCCGCCGCCAAGCGCCTCCTCAAGGGCCGTATCGGCATCGACGCCGAGGCCGGCCCCACCGAGATCGCGATCCTCGCCGACGCGAGCGCCGACCCGGTGCACGTCGCCGCCGACCTGATCAGCCAGGCCGAGCACGACCCGATGGCCGCCGCCGTCCTCGTCACCGACTCCGAGGAGCTGGCCGCCGCCACCGAGGCCGAGCTGACCCCCCAGGTCGCCGCCACCAAGCACGTCACGGACCGGATCGAGCCCGCGCTGACCGGCCGCCAGTCCGCGATCGTCCTGGTCGACGACCTGGAGGACGGCCTCAAGGTCGTCGACGCGTACGCCGCCGAGCACCTGGAGATCCAGACGGAGAACGCCGCCGCCGTCGCAGGCCGGGTCCGCAACGCCGGTGCGGTCTTCGTCGGCCCGTGGTCGCCCGTCTCCCTCGGCGACTACTGCGCCGGCTCCAACCACGTCCTGCCCACCGGCGGCTGCGCCTGCCACTCCTCGGGCCTCTCCGTGCAGTCGTTCCTGCGCGGCATCCACATCGTCGACTACACCCGCGACGCTCTCGCCGAGGTCACCCACCACGTGGTGACCCTCGCCGAGGCGGAGGACCTCCCCGCCCACGGCGCCGCGCTCAAGGCCAGGTTCGGCTGGAAGGTTCCGCAAGCGTGAGAGACGACAGCAACGCCTGGGACGCGCTCCCGATCCGCGACGAGCTGCGCGGCCAGTCCCCGTACGGGGCGCCCCAGCTCGACGTGCCGGTCCGGCTGAACACCAACGAGAACCCGTACCCCCTGCCCGACGCGCTCGTCGACCGCATCGCCGAGCGGGTCCGTGAGGCCGCCCGCGACCTCAACCGCTACCCCGACCGCGACGCCGTGGAGCTCCGCACCGAGCTCGCCCGCTACCTCACCCGCACCGCGGGCCACGAGGTCGCAGCGGCCAACGTCTGGGCGGCCAACGGATCCAACGAGGTCCTCCAGCAGCTGCTGCAGACCTTCGGCGGCCCCGGGCGCACCGCGATCGGCTTCGAGCCCTCGTACTCCATGCACGCCCTCATCGCCCGCGGCACCGGCACCGGCTGGATCTCCGGTCCGCGCACCGAGGACTTCACCATCGACGTGGAGGCGGCGAAGAAGGCCATCGCCGAGCACCGGCCCGAGGTCGTCTTCATCACCTCGCCCAACAACCCCACCGGCACCGCCGTGGACGCGGAGACCGTCGTCGCCCTGTACGACGCGGCCCAGGCCGCCCGGCCCTCGATGGTCGTCGTCGACGAGGCGTACGGCGAGTTCAGCCACCGCCCATCCCTGCTCCCGCTGATCGAGGGCCGCCCGCACCTGGTGCTCTCGCGCACCATGTCCAAGGCGTTCGGCGCCGCGGGCCTGCGCCTCGGTTACCTCGCGGCGGCACCGGCCGTCGTCGACGCGGTCCAGCTGGTGCGGCTGCCGTACCACCTGTCCTCCGTCACGCAGGCCACCGCGCTCGCCGCGCTGGAACACACCGATACGCTGCTCGGGTACGTCGCGCAGCTCAAGAGCGAGCGCGACCGGCTGGTCGACGCGCTGCGGGAGTCCGGCTTCGCCGTCACCGACTCGGACGCCAACTTCGTCCAGTTCGGCCGCTTCGCCGACAGCCACACCGCCTGGCAGCAGATCCTCGACCGGGGCGTCCTGGTCCGGGACAACGGCGTACCGGGGTGGCTGCGGGTCTCCGCGGGAACCCCGGCAGAGAACGACGCGTTCCTCGATGCGGTGCGCGAACTGAAGAAGGAGCACGACGCATGAGCCGCGTAGGCAGGGTGGAACGGACCACCAAGGAGACCTCCGTGCTCGTCGAGATCAACCTCGACGGCACCGGCAAGGTCGATGTCGCGACCGGGGTCGGCTTCTACGACCACATGCTCGACCAGCTCGGCCGGCACGGGCTCTTCGACCTCACGGTGAAGACCGAGGGCGACCTGCACATCGACTCGCACCACACCATCGAGGACACCGCCCTCGCGCTCGGCGCCGCCTTCAAGCAGGCGCTCGGCGACAAGGTCGGCATCTACCGCTTCGGCAACTGCACCGTCCCGCTGGACGAGTCGCTCGCCCAGGTCACCGTCGACCTCTCCGGCCGCCCCTACCTGGTGCACACCGAGCCGGAGAAGATGGCGCCGATGATCGGCGAGTACGACACGACGATGACCCGGCACATCCTGGAGTCCTTCGTCGCCCAGGCGCAGATCGCCCTGCACGTCCACGTCCCGTACGGCCGCAACGCCCACCACATCGTGGAGTGCCAGTTCAAGGCGCTGGCCCGCGCCCTGCGTTACGCCAGCGAGCACGACCCGCGCGCGGCCGGCATCCTTCCGTCCACGAAGGGCGCCCTGTGACCGGCCTCAACACCGTTCTGATCATCGTCGGCCTCTTCCTGGCCGGCGGCGTCTACTCCTTCTGGAAGCAGGGCATGCCCAAGGGCGTCGTCGTGCTCCTCGGGATCGGATCCGTGATGTGCCTGGTGGCGGGCATCATGCGGATCCAGGGACTCTGGGACTGAGGTAGAGGACTGTGAGCGACAAGAAGAAGGTCGTCGTCTTCGACTACGGCTTCGGCAACGTACGTTCCGCCGAGCGGGCCCTCGCCCACGTCGGCGGGGACGTGGAGATCACCCGGGACTTCGACACCGCGATGAACGCCGACGGGCTGCTCGTCCCCGGCGTCGGCGCCTTCTCCGCCTGCATGGCGGGACTGAAGCAGGCGCGCGGTGAATGGATCATCGGCCGCAGGCTGTCCGGCGGGCGTCCCGTCATGGGCATCTGCGTCGGCATGCAGATCCTGTTCGAGCGCGGCATCGAGCACGGCGTCGAGACGGAGGGCCTCGACGAGTGGCCCGGCACCGTCGGACCGCTGAAGGCCGACGTCGTGCCCCACATGGGCTGGAACACCGTCGAATCCCCCGAGGGATCCCAGCTCTTCGCGGGTCTGGACGCCGAGGCCCGCTACTACTTCGTGCACTCCTACGCGGCGCACGACTGGTCCCTCGAAGTGACCAACGCCAAGATCCGTGCCCCCAAGGTCACCTGGGCCACGCACGGAGAGCGGTTCGTGGCCGCCGTGGAGAACGGCGCGCTGTGGGCCACCCAGTTCCACCCCGAGAAGTCCGGCGATGCCGGCGCCCAGCTGCTGACCAACTGGATCGAGACGCTGTAATGCCGAAGCTTGAACTGCTCCCCGCCGTAGACGTCCGCGACGGACAGGCCGTCCGCCTCGTGCACGGCGAATCCGGCTCCGAGACCTCCTACGGCTCCCCGCTCGAGGCGGCCCTCGCCTGGCAGAGCTCCGGCGCCGAGTGGCTGCACCTCGTCGACCTGGACGCCGCCTTCGGCACCGGCGACAACCGCGCGCTGATCGCCGAGGTGGCCGGCGCCATGGACATCAAGGTCGAGCTCTCCGGCGGCATCCGCGACGACGCCTCGCTCGCCGCCGCGCTCGCCACCGGCTGCCGCCGGGTCAACCTCGGCACCGCCGCCCTGGAGAGCCCCGAGTGGGTCGCCAAGGTCATCGCCGAGCACGGCGACAAGATCGCCGTCGGCCTCGACGTCCGGGGCACCACGCTGCGCGGCCGCGGCTGGACCCGCGACGGCGGCGACCTCTACGAGACGCTCGCCCGCCTCGACTCCGAGGGCTGCGCCCGCTACGTCGTGACCGACATCGCCAAGGACGGCACGCTGCAGGGCCCCAACCTGGCCCTCCTGCGCGACGTCTGCGCCGCCACCGACAAGCCCGTCGTCGCCTCCGGCGGCGTCTCCTCGCTGGCCGACCTCCGCGCGATCTCCCTGCTCGTCCCGGAAGGCGTCGAGGGAGCCATCGTCGGCAAGGCGCTGTACGCCAAGGCGTTCACCCTGGAAGAGGCCCTCAAGGCGGTCGCCGGATGACGGACTCCGTACGCCGCGTCTCCTCGGGCGGCCCCTGGGAGGAGAAGTTCGGCTACTCCCGCGCGGTGCGGCTGCCGAACGGACTCGTCCTCGTCTCCGGCTGCACGTCCGTGGTCAACGGCGAGATCTCCGCGGGCGGTCCGTACGAGCAGGCCGTCGCCTCCTTCCAACTCGCCTTCGACGCCCTGAAGCAGGTCGGACTCGGCCGCGAGGACGTCGTCCGCACCCGGATGTACATCACGCACGCCCGCGACGTCGACGAGGTGGGCCGCGCCCACAAGGAGCTGTTCGACGACGTCCGGCCCGCCGCCTCCATGATCATCGTGTCCGGCTTCGTCGACCCCTCCCTGGTCGTCGAGGTCGAGATCGAGGCCTACCGGGCAGGTGAGCGATGACCCTCGCCGTACGGGTCATCCCGTGCCTGGACGTCGACAAGGGCCGCGTCGTCAAGGGCGTCAACTTCCAGAACCTGCGCGACGCGGGCGACCCCGTCGAGATGGCCAAGCTGTACGACGCCGAGGGCGCCGACGAGCTGACCTTCCTCGACATCACCGCCTCCAGCGGTGACCGAGAGACCACGTACGACGTGGTGCGCCGCACCGCCGAGCAGGTCTTCATCCCGCTCACCGTCGGCGGCGGGGTCCGCACCCCCGACGACGTCGACAAGCTGCTGCGCGCCGGGGCCGACAAGGTCGGCGTCAACACCGCCGCCATCGCCCGCCCCGACCTGATCCGCGAGATCGCCGAACGCTTCGGGCGCCAGGTCCTCGTGCTCTCCGTCGACGCCCGGCGCACCCCCGAGGGCACCTTCGAGGTGACGACCCACGGCGGCCGCAGGGGTACCGGCATCGACGCCGTCGAGTGGGCGCACCGGGCGGCCGAGCTCGGGGCGGGCGAGATCCTGCTCAACTCGATGGACGCGGACGGCACCAAGGACGGCTACGACACCGAGATGATCAAGGCGGTACGGGCCCACGTCACCGTCCCCGTCATCGCCTCGGGCGGCGCGGGCCGCCTCGCGGACTTCCCGCCGGCCGTCGACGCCGGCGCCGACGCGGTGCTCGCAGCGTCGGTCTTCCACTTCGGTGACCTGCGGATCTCCGAGGTCAAGGGCGCCCTGCGCGAGGCCGGGCACCCCGTTCGCTGACCCAGGGCAGGGAGATCGCCGGTCGCGAAGACCGGCGATCTCGCCGATGTCCGCCCGGGGGACGCGCCGCCAGAGTGGCGCCGTCAACCACATGACGGCGCCACCACGCGGTGCTCCCCCCGAAGGCCCCAGGACGACGGGGCAGCCGGCTGCCGCGGTGTGGTTCGCCACAATCGAGAGGATCCCCCCTCGTGCAGCAGCACCTCCCCTCCGGCGACATCTCCCCGCGCCGCCACCGGATGTCGAAGAGCCGCTCCCGCACCGTCAGGTTCGCCGTCGCGGCGGCGGCCGCCACGGCCGGTCTGGTCACCGCGCTGATGCCAGGCGCGCAGGCCGCCGACAATCCGTACGAGCGTGGTCCGGCGCCGAGCAACGCGAGTATCGAGGCGAGCCGCGGCTCGTACGCGACGTCCCAGACGTCCGTGTCGTCGCTGAGCGTCAGAGGGTTCGGCGGCGGCACGATCTACTATCCGACGTCCACCTCGGACGGGACGTTCGGAGCGGTCGTCATCTCACCCGGTTTCACCGCCTACCAGTCGAGCATCGCCTGGCTGGGTCCGCGTCTGGCGTCGCAGGGCTTCGTGGTGTTCACCATCGACACCAACACCACGTCGGACCAGCCGGCCAGCCGGGGTGACCAACTGCTCGCCGCCCTCGACTACTTGACCGAGGACAGCTCGGTGCGCAGCCGGGTCGACTCCTCCCGGCTGGGTGTGATGGGCCACTCCATGGGCGGGGGCGGCACGCTGGAGGCCGCGAAGGACCGTCCGTCGCTGCAGGCGGCGATCCCGCTGACCGGCTGGAACACGGACAAGTCCTGGCCCGAGGTGAAGACCCCGACCCTGGTCGTGGGGGCGGACGGCGACACGATCGCCCCCGTCGCCTCGCACTCGGAGCCGTTCTACAACTCGCTGCCGAGTTCGCTGGACAAGGCGTACCTGGAGCTCCGGGGTGCCACCCACTTCACCCCGAACACGTCCAACACGACGATCGCGAAGTACAGCATCTCGTGGCTGAAGCGCTTCATCGACAACGACACCCGCTACGAGCAGTTCCTCTGCCCGCTGCCGTCGACGAGCCTGACGATCGCCGAGTACAAGGGCAACTGCCCGCACACCTCCTGACCGTACGGACCAGGGGTCGGACCGCGTGCACGCGGTCCGGCCCTTCGTGCTGCTGCCCGGCCCGACGGCCGCGTGCCCCGGAGCGAAGACCGGCGATCTCGCCGATGTCCGCGCGGGGGACCCACCGCGAAAGTGGCGGCAGGCCAATGAAGGACGGCGCTACCGACGCGGTGCACTCCCGAAGGCCCCAGGACGACGGGGCGGTCGGCGGCCCGGTGCGGTTCCGCCATAACCGAGAGGAATCCCCGTGCAGCAGCACCTCCCCTCCGGCGACATCTCCCCGCGCCGCCACCGGATGTCGAAGAGCCGCTCCCGCACCGTCAAGGGCGCCCTGGCGGCAGCGGCGGCGACCGCCGGTCTGCTCACCGCGCTCGTCCCCGGCGGAGCCCAGGCCGCCGACAACCCGTACGAGCGTGGTCCGGCGCCGAGCAATTCGAGTATCGAGGCGAGCCGCGGTTCGTACGCCACGTCCCAGACGTCCGTGTCGTCGCTGAGCGTCAGAGGGTTCGGCGGCGGCACGATCTACTACCCGACGTCCACCTCGGACGGCACGTTCGGGGCGGTCGTCATCTCGCCCGGTTTCACCGCCTACGAGTCGAGCATCGCGTGGCTGGGTCCGCGTCTGGCGTCGCAGGGCTTCGTGGTGTTCACCATCGACACCAACACCACGCTGGACCAGCCGGCCAGCCGGGGTGACCAGCTGCTCGCCGCCCTCGACTACTTGACCGAGGACAGCTCGGTGCGCAGCCGGGTCGACCCCTCCCGGCTTGGTGTGATGGGCCACTCCATGGGCGGTGGCGGCACCTTGGAGGCCGCCAAGGACCGTCCCTCGCTGAAGGCGGCGATCCCGCTGACCGGCTGGAACACGGACAAGACGTGGCCGGAGGTGCAGACCCCGACCCTGGTCGTGGGGGCGGACGGTGACACGGTCGCTTCCGTCACCACGCATTCGAAGCCGTTCTACAACTCGCTGCCGAGTTCGCTGGACAAGGCGTACCTGGAGCTCCGGGGTGCCACCCACTTCACCCCGAACACGTCCAACACGACGATCGCGAAGTACAGCATCTCGTGGCTGAAGCGCTTCATCGACAACGACACCCGCTACGAGCAGTTCCTCTGCCCGATCCCGTCGGCCAGCCTGACGATCGCGGAGTACCGGGGCAACTGCCCGCACTGATCCGGGGGCGACCGGGGCCGGACCGCGCGTACCGCGGTCCGGCCCCTTCGCGTCGCCCGGTCCTCAGCCGCGCGAGAGGAACGCCGCGATGGCCTCGGCGAATCCGGGATCGCGCACCGCCGTCAGGTGGTCGCCAGGCAGCACGGTCAGCTCGGCCCCCGCGATCGCCGAGGCCAGCACCTCCGGCCGGGTCGCGAGGGGATCGCTCGCACCGGCCAGGACCAGCGTGGGGACCACGATCCGGTCCAGCGGGAGCGCGTCCCGGTGCGCCGCCCGTATCTGCGCGGCCAGCGCCAGCCGGTCGCCGCCCGCCGTGTCGGCCAGCACCCGGAACGCCCGTGTCCGCTCCGGCGCGTCCGCCGCGTCGTCGGCCGTCAGCGCCGCCGACACCAGTTCGGGCGGCATCACCCGGGTGTCCAGGCCCCCCACCTCCACCGCGCCCGCACCTATTCCCCCGGCCACCAGGCGGCTGACGCGCGTGTCCTCCGCCGCGGCCAGGACCGCCACCACCGCGCCCATGGAATACCCCACGAGATGCACGTGGTCCGCGCCGATACGGTCGATGAGCAGACGCACGTCACGGGCCATCAGCGACTCGCCGTAGTGGGTGTCGTCGTGCGGCCGGTCCGACTCGCCGTGGCCCCGCGCGTCCAGGGCGTACACCCGCCGGCCCCGCGCCAGGAGCGCCTCGACGACGCCGGAGCCCTCCCAGTTCAGCCGGGCGTGCGCGGCGAAGCCGTGCAGCAGGATCACCGGGGGCAGGGCACCGTCCGGATTCCGCGACCAGGACCAGTAACGCAGGGTCAAACCGTCGTGTGTACGCAATTCATCAGTCATGCACCGACGTTACGGGCGGCCGCCGCGGACCGGGCCGGGACTGTGCCCCGGCACAGCACGGACGCTGTTCCGTTGGGAGCCCGCACCGCTCCGGGCCGACCGGGAACCGGGAGCGGACGCGAGCCTTCCGACGCTGTTTACGCGGAAGTAACGTGAGAGCGTGATCCCATCGACGACCGTGCACAGTCCGCTCCGGCTGTACGGCCGCAGCGGTGAACTGGCCATCCTGGAAACCCTGTTGGGAAGGCTGCGGGCAGGGGGCGGCGGAGCGCTCGTGCTGACCTCGCCACCCGGCCTCGGCCGTACCGCCCTGCTGCGGCAGGCCGCCGCCCACTACCTCGGAAGGCACGGCGGACCCGTCCTGTACGCCGCCGCGGCCCCCACCGAACAGCGACTGCCCTACAGCGGGCTGCACGCCCTCCTCTGCTCCGCCCCCGGCCCGCTGCCCGTCGCGCCCGACACCATCCTGGGCTCCGGGATCACCCCGGGCGGGCTGCTCGGCCTGCTGCGGGGCCTTGGGGCCGAACAGCCCCTGCTGGTCTGCGTGGACGACGCGCACGCCTGGGACCCCGACTCCCGCGCCGCACTCGGCTTCGCGGCCCGCAGACTCGGCGCGGGCAGCCGGGTCGCGGTGGTGATCGGCGCGGCCGACGAGACCGCCTTCGCCGGGCTGCCCGCCCTGCGCCTCGGCCCGCTGGACGACGACGCGGCGACCGCGCTCCTGGACCGGCTCACCGACGGCACGGCCGATGTCGACCCCCTCGTACGCAGCGAACTCCTGCGCGAGGCGGCGGGCAACCCACGGCTGCTGGCCGGACTGGTCGGCCGTCTCACCCCGGGGCAGCTGGCCGGGCGAACCGCACTGCCGTACCCGCTCCCCGGTGCCGAGGGTGTCCTCGACGCCCACGCCGAGCACCTGGACGGTCTGCCGCCCGACACCCGGACCCTGCTCCTGCTGGCCGCGGCCGCGGAGGAGCACGAGCCGGACGGGGCCGGAGCCGACGCCGCCCTGCTGCTGAGAGCGGGCGCCCGGGCAGGGCTGGCGACCGTGCACCTCGACCGGGTGCTCTTCGCACCCGCCGGCACCGCCGGGGCGCTCCAACGCACGGGCAGCCGCGTGCACTTCAGCCACCCGCTGCTGCGCCGCGCGGTCCTGCACCGGGCCCCGCCCGGCCGCCGCAGGGCCGTGCACGAACTGCTCGCCGGGCTGCTCACCGGGCCCGGCTCGGCCCCGCTGCCCGCGCTCGTCCAGCTGTCCTGTGCCGCGCCCGGGCCGGACACCGCGCTCGCCGCCCAGCTGGAGGCCGCGGCCACCGCCCCGCGCCCGCACGGCGAACGGTCGGCAGCGCTGGCCCGCGCCGCCGCGCTCTCCACCGACGAGGCCCTGCGCGCCGCACGGTTCACCGCCGCCGCCGAGCAGGCGCGGCTGGCCGGCGACACCGGCCGGGCCCGCGCCATGCTGGCCCGCGTCGGCCCCCACCTCGCCGGAGGCGCCGCACCCTACGTACGCGGCATGCTCGCCCTGCGCGACGGACCGGCCGCCGACGCCCGTGAGGCCCTTCTGACCGCGGCGGAGCTGCTCGCCCCGCACGATCCCCGCCGCACCCTGGACGCCCTGTTCGGCGCGGCGGAGGCGGCGTGGGACATGGGGGACGCCATCGCGTACCTGGACGCCATGAACCGCATCCCCGTCGCCGCCGCCGACCGGTCCATGGCGCAGTACCGCGCCGGGATGTGCGCCGTGCTCGCCGGGCACCCCGACCGGGGCCACGCCCTCCTGCGGTGCTGCCTCGACTCCGCCGACCGCGCCGAGGACGCCGGGGAGCTCCTGCGGGCGGGCGCCTCGGCCCTGGTGCTCGGCGAGGTCGACGCGGCCTGCCGGGCAGGGGCCCGCGCTCTCGCCGTCGTACGCCTGCGGGGGCCCGAAGCCCTGCTGCCGCACGCCCTGGAGCAGCTCGCCTACGCCGAACTGCGCTCGGGGCAGCACGCCAGGGCCCGGGCCCACGCACTGGAAGGGCTGCACGCGGCCCGCCGTACCGGACAGCGGAACTCCGCCACCCATCTGCACTCCGTGCTCGCGCTCGCCGCCTCGGTGGAGGGGCCGGCCGAGGCGTGCGCCGCCCATGCCGACGCGGCGCTGGCCGGGGCGGGGCCGCACGGTCTGGCCCAGGCCGCGATGCTCGCCACCTGGGCGGTCGCCCGCGCGGACCTGGCGGCCGGGCGGCCCGGCGAGGCGGCGGCCCGGCTCGGCCCGCTGGTCAGGCCGGGGCCGGGGACGGGGCACTTCGCCACCCGGATGCTCGCCGTGCCGTGCTACGTCGAGGCGATGGTGCTCTCCGGCCGCGCCGACGCCGGGGCCGGTGAACTCGCCGTGGCCGTGGAAGAATTCACGCTGTGGACCGTCCGGACCACCGACCCCCAGGTCCCCGCCCAGCTGGCCCGCTGCCGCGCCCTGCTGGCGCCGCCCGAGGAGGCCGCCGCCCGGTACGAGGAGGCGCTGGCCCACCACGACCGCGCGGGCGGCGACTTCGAGCGCGCCCGCACCCAGCTCCTCCACGGCCAGCTGCTGCGCCGGCTGCGCCGCACCCGTGAGGCCCGCGGCCCGCTGCGCGACGCGCTGGTCGCCTTCGAACGCTGCTCGGCCCGCGTCTGGGCCGGACGGGCGGGCGGGGAGCTGCGGGCCGCCGGTGAGTCGGTGGACGTGCCGGACCAGAGCGGCCCCGGGCCGCTGGCCGGACTGACCCCGCAGCAGCAGCGGATCGCCCGCTGTGTCGCGGAGGGCGCCACCAACCGTGAGGTGGCGGTGCGGCTCTCGGTGAGCCCGCGGACCGTCGACCACCATCTCCGCAACGTCTTCGCGGCGCTCGGGGTCAGGTCCCGGACCGAGCTCGCGAGGCTGCTGGACAGCCCTTAGGGTCTCCCGTCCGGCTCGGGCCGGCGGGGCCGAGGTTGCAGGACCGTGATGAGAAGAACCACGCATGCCTCTAGGTACCGACCGGGCGGTATGCCATTCTGCGGTCGTCAGGATCGAACGGTGTGCGCCCGCCCGACGCCGGGCCGGGCACACACCGGGGCCGGCCCAACCTCGGCCGGCCGATTCCCGGTGGAGGCCGCCATGCCACAGGTCGTACGTTCACGGATCAGGGCGCTGCACGGACCGCCCCCCGTAGCGCCGTTGCCGCACCGCTTCCGCTCCCTGGCCGACCGCGAGGCCGTAGCGGTCCTCCACCGGGCGGCCCGCGGGCTCCTGGAGGCGCTGCCGGAGCTCACGGACCGGCTGGTCGAGGCGTTGCGGGAGCAGGAGCCCGCCTACCGCGCCGCGATGGAGACCGAGCCCGCCGAGATCTGGCAGGAGGTCCACCACTCCCTGCGGCACAACGTCGCCTCGCTCATCCAGCCCCGCGAGTTCCGGGAGGCCGCCCACCGCACCTCCCGGTGGATCGGCGAGAGCAGGGCCGAGCAGGGCGTGCCGCTCGACGCGGTCATGCACGCCTTCCGGATGGGCGGCGCGATGGTCTGGCAGGACCTGGTCGACGACACGGCCCGGCGCCACCCCGAGGACACCCGGCTGCTCGTCCATGTCGCCGCGGACGTCTGGAACTTCGTCGACGAGCACTGCGGCGTGGTGGCCGAGGCGTACAGGCAGGCCGAACGGCGGCTCTCCTGGCGCCGCGAGAACCAGCAGCGCCTGATGACGGCGGCCCTGCTGGACGGCACCGCCCGGATCGCGGACCTGCCGGACGCCGCGGCGATGCTGGGCCTCCCGGTGCAGGGGCGTTATGCCGTACTCGCGGTCGCCGGGGCCCGCCGGGCCCCGCACGGCACCGGGCGTCCGCCGGTCGCCCTGGCCGAGGGGACGCCCGCACTCTGGCACTCGGCGGGGGAAGTGGAGCTGGCGGTCCTGCCGCTGGGGGCCGTCCCGGTGGCCTCCGAGCCGGCGCCTCCCGGCGCCGGCGACACCGAGGCCGCGCCCGCCTCCGCCTCGGTCTCCGACGGTGACCTCGCCGCGCTCGCCGAGGGCCTGACGGTGCCTCCGGGCACCCGGGTCGGCATCAGCTCGGTGGTCGACGGGCTCGCCTCCGTCGGTGACGCGCGGCGCCTCGCCGAGACGGCGCTGCGCACCTGCCCGGCTTCCGGCGGCACCGTCCTGCTCGACGAGCACCTGCCCGCCGCGCTCGTCGTCTCCTCGCCCGGCCTCGGGACGGCGCTCGCCGACCGGGTCCTCGGGCCGCTGGACCGGCTCGACCCGGCGGACCGGGACGTGCTCATCGAGACGCTGACCGCGTGGCTCGACTCGGACGGCTCGGCCCAGCGGGCCGGAGCGAAGCTGTACTGCCACCGCAACACGGTGCTGAACCGGCTTCGGCGGTTCGAGCAGCTGACGGGCCGCTGTCTGACGCGGCCGTCCGACGCCGTCGAGGTGTCCCTGGCGCTGGCGGCACGGCGGCTGCTGCCGGGCTGAGGGCGGCCGCCACGCGGCGGCGGGGGTGTCTGGCCTCGGGGGAGCCGGGCCTCGGAGGCGGTCCTTCCGGGGCCGGGGCCGCCGACTGTGCGGCGGCACAGACCTTCGCCGGGTGGGCTGTAACCGCGCCGCGCCCCGTCCCGGCCCCCTGTGCCGCACCCGCCCCGGCTGATGCCATGACGCGCATGTCTTCAGCTGCCCCTTGCACAGCCGTACCGGCGGAGCGGATCCGATGAGCGGCGCGATCGACGCCCGGTCCCTCGCCGTGGTGATCTTCCTCGCCTTCGTCGCCGTGTCCCTGCTGCTGTGCGGACTCGCCGCCGCAGACCAGGACGATCCGGAACACTTCTACGCGGGCGGCGCCACCCTCGGCCCCGTCGGCGCCGGACTGGCCATCGCCGGGGACTACGTCTCCGCCGCCACGCTGCTCTCCACCACCGGATCCGTCGCGCTCGCCGGATTCGACGGCCTGCTGTTCGCCCTGGCGACGGTCGCCTCGCTGGCCCTCGTCATGCGCCTCTTCGCCGAACGCCTGCGCCGCAAAGGCGTGTTCACCATGGGGGACTTCCTCGCCGACCGGCTCGGCGACGGGTCCGTACGCCGTGCGCTCGGCGTGGCCACCCTCGTCGTACTGGCCCCGCTGCTGCTCGTACAGCTCACCACCGCCGGCCGCGTCATGACCTCCATGTTCGGGCTGCCCGACGGCGCCCTCACCGGCTGCACCGTCGCCAGTGGCGCACTGATGGTCTGCTACTCGGCGTTCGGCGGGATGCGGGGCACCGGCTACATCCAGATCCTCAAGGTGGCCGTCGTCCTGGGAGCGGTCACCCTGCTCGCGGGACTCGTCCTCGCGCGCTTCGACTGGTCCCCGTTCGCCCTCTTCGACGCCGCCCGGGCGGGCAGCGGGGCGGGCGGCGACTACGCGCGCCCCGGCCTGCAGTTCGGCCACGGACTCGCGGGCGGGCTCGACCTGATCGGCTTCCAGATCACCCTCCTGCTCGGCGCCGCCTGCATGCCGCACATCATGATGCGGCTCCACCCGGTCCCCGACGCCTGGACCGCCCGCAGGGCCGGCATCTGGGCCGTGAGCCCCGTCGCCCTGCTCTGCGTCGGCATCGTCATCGTCGGACTCGGAGCCTCCGCGCTGGTGGGCCGGGAACTGCTGCACGCAGCCGACCCGGCCGGCGGCACCTCCCTGCTGATGGTGACCAGCGCCCTGGACCCGGGTGCGGCCGGTCCACGCGACAGCCCCCTGTTCGCACTCGTGGCCTGCGCCGCGTTCGCCACCACCCTCGCCGCCGTCGCCGGGATCACCCTGGCCGCCGCCTCGTCCCTGGCCCGCGACTTCGCGGTGAAGTCGGGCGCCCAGGGCGAGGGCAAGGCCTCCGGCAGGGAGATCCGGCGCGCCCGCCGGGCCGTCGTCGGCATCGGAGCGCTCGCCGTCCTCCTCTCGGCGTACACCCACGACCGCAACCCCCAGGTGCTGCTCTCCCTCTCGTTCGCGGCGGCGGCGTCGGTCCTGCCGCCCGTCCTGCTGTACGCCCTGTTCCGGCCGCGCTTCGACGCCCGCGGGGTGCGGTGGACCGTGTACGGCACGCTTCCGCTGATCGGCATCCTGATGGTCCTGTCACCGGCGTTCTCCGGCACGCCGGTCGCGCTCTTCCCGGAGTGGGACTTCGACGTCTTCCCGCTCCAAACCCCGGGCCTGGTCACGATCCCGGCGGGATTCCTCCTCGGGCTGCTGGGATCGGGGCAGGACCCCGGCACCCCACCCGACGACCGGCACCGCCACCGGACCCACCGGGCATCCGCACGCGCCCGCGGCGGCGCCTGAGCGCGCTTCCGGAAGGGGCTACAGGCCGAGCTCGGCCGTGTGCAGCCGGGCCAGCGCGTCCTTGTCGCCGTCCAGCTCCACCCGCGCCGCGTCCTGCCGCCCGGCGGCGAAGAGCAGCAGCTCACCCGGCTCCCCGGTGACCGTCACCACCGGGGTGCCCTTGTGGGCGACCGCCGTCTGGCCGTCCGGGCGCCGCAGCACCAGCCCCACCGGGGCACGGCGTCCCAGCATCCGTGCCGTCTTCTCCGTGCGCGACCACAGCACATCGGCGAAGACCGGATCGAGGTCCCGCTGGGACCAGTCGGGCTGGGCCCTGCGCACGTCCTCCGTATGGATGTAGAACTCGACGGTGTTGGCCGCCTCGTCCAGCTGCTTCAGACCGAAGGGGGAGAAACGCGGTGGCCCCGTACGGATGAGCTGGATCAACTCCTCGTACGGCTTGGCGGCGAACTCGGCCTGGACCCGCTCCAGCCGGTTCTTCAGAGCACCCAGCATGATCCCGCCCGCCGCGTCCGCGCGGCGTTCACGTACCACGACATGGGCGGCCAGGTCACGGGTCTTCCAGCCGTTGCACAGGGTCCGGGCTTCGGGACCCGCCGCTTCCAACAGGTCGGCGAGCAGAAGACGTTCACGCTTCGCATGGGTCGACATGCCCGCCAGCGTACGACCGACGCCCGCGGTCCGCCCAGTGGACGCACGGCCGGACGGTCCCGCCCGGCGCGGCACAATGGGCGCATGACCAGCACGCCCGGCTCCACGCCCGCCAGCAATCTCGACCCGGCCGTCGCCGCCCGCCTCAAGCGCGGCCCCGACGGACTGTTCCCGGCCATCGCCCAGCAGTACGACACGGGCGAGGTGCTCATGCTCGGCTGGATGGACGACGAGGCGCTGCACCGCACCCTCACCACGGGCCGCTGCACCTACTGGTCCCGCAGCCGCCAGGAGTACTGGGTCAAGGGCGACACCTCCGGCCACACCCAGCAGGTCAGGTCCGTCGCCCTGGACTGCGACGCCGACACCGTCCTGGTGAAGGTCGACCAGACGGGTGCCGCCTGCCACACCGGCGCCCGCACCTGCTTCGACGAGGACGTCCTTCCGCTCACCGCGCCCCGATAAGGTCAGCCGCCATGGATCTCGAGACCTTCCGCAAGCTCGCCGTCGACCGGCGCGTCATCCCCGTCAGCCGCCGGCTCCTCGCGGACGGTGACACCCCGGTCGGGCTCTACCGCAAGCTCGCGGCCGAACGCACCGGCACGTTCCTCCTCGAATCCGCGGAGAACGGCCGCACCTGGTCCCGCTACTCCTTCATCGGGGTACGGAGCGCCGCCACCCTGACCTCCCTCGACGGAGCGGCCCACTGGCTGGGCGCCCCGCCGGTCGGCGTCCCCGTCGAAGGCGATCCGCTGCAGGCGCTCCGGGCCACGGTCGAGACCCTGCACACCCCCCGCGACCTGGTCGGCGACGAGGGCCTGCCGCCGTTCACCGGCGGCATGGTCGGCTACCTCGGCTACGACGTCGTACGCCGGCTGGAGCGGATCACCGAGCACGGCGGCGACGACCTCAAGCTCCCCGAGCTCACCATGCTGCTCACCTCGGACCTCGCCGTGCTCGACCACGGGAACGGCACCGTCCTGCTGATCGCCAACGCGATCAACCACAACGACCTGGACACCGGGGTCGACGAGGCCTACCAGGACGCGGTCGCCCGGCTCGACGCCATGGAGCGCGACCTGTCCAGGCCCGTGGAGAACACCCCCGCCGCGCTGCCGCCCTCCGAGCTCCCGCCGTACACCGCGCTCTGGGGCGGCCAGGCGTTCATGGACGCCGTGGAGGACGTCAAGGAGCGCATCAGGGCGGGCGAGGCCTTCCAGGTCGTCCCCTCCCAGCGCTTCGAGACGCCCTGTACGGCGAGCGCTCTGGACGTCTACCGGGTCCTGCGCGCCACCAACCCGTCGCCGTACATGTACCTCTTCCGCTTCGACGGCTTCGACGTCGTCGGCTCCAGCCCCGAGGCGCTCGTCAAGGTCGAGGACGGCCGGGCCATGGTTCATCCGATCGCCGGGACCAGGCACCGCGGCGCCACCCCGCAGGAGGACCAGGCGCTCGCCGACGAGCTCCTCGCCGACCCGAAGGAACGCGCCGAGCACCTGATGCTCGTCGACCTCGGCCGCAACGACCTGGGACGGGTCTGCGAACCCGGCAGTGTCGAGGTCGTCGACTTCATGGCGGTCGAGCGGTACTCGCACGTGATGCACATCGTCTCCACCGTCACCGGACGCGTCGCCGAGGGCCGCGGCGCCTTCGACGTCCTCACCGCGTGCTTCCCCGCGGGCACCCTCTCCGGCGCGCCCAAGCCCCGCGCCCTGCAGATCATCGAGGAGCTCGAACCCAGCCGCCGGGGCCTGTACGGCGGCTGCGTCGGCTACCTCGACTTCGCCGGGGACTCCGACACCGCCATCGCCATCCGGACCGCCCTGCTCCGCGACGGCACCGCGTACGTCCAGGCGGGCGCGGGCATCGTCGCGGACTCCGACCCGGTCGCCGAGGACATGGAGTGCCGCAACAAGGCCGCCGCGGTCCTGCGAGCCGTGCATACGGCGAACCGCCTCGGGGACCGGTGAGCCGGTAGGGGATAGTGGAGTACGTGAGTGCTGTCCCCGTACCCCAGCCCCGTGCCCGAGCCGCCTCCGCGCCTGACAGCGCAGGAAGCCGCCGAAGCCTGGCCGCCGGCCTGCTCCTCGGGGCGGCCGGCGCCACCGTCGTCCTCCTCGCCTCCGGGCAGACCTGGGCCGAGGGCAAGGCGGCCGTCGGCGGCGGCACCCTTCCGCTCAGCGCCGACGGCCAGGACGTCACCGGCCTCCCCGCTGCCCTGGCCGTCGTCGGCCTGGCCGCCCTCGTCGCCGTCTTCGCCGTCCGCGGCGGCGGCCGGCGACTCGTCGCCGGACTGCTGGCCCTCAGCGGCCTCGGCGCCGGGCTGAGCGCCTGGTCCGGAGCCTCGGACAGCGCGGCCCTGGACGAGCAGGCCGCGCAGACCACGGGCAACACCTCGGCCACCGTCGACGCCCTCAGCCACACCGCCTGGCCCTACGTCACCGCGGCCGGCGGGCTGCTCATCCTGCTCGCCGGACTGCTCGCCCTGCGCTACGGCAGCCGCTGGCCGGCCATGTCGGGACGGTACGAACGGGACGGCACCCCCCGCCCCCGCAAGGCCCCCCGCACCGCCCCGGACCCCGACCGGCCCGAGGAACTGTGGAAGGCCCTGGACCGCGGCGAGGACCCGACGCGCGAGGCATGACCCCCAGCCTCACGTCCACCGGCACGTACGGGACAATGGCAGCAAGCTTTCGTAAGCGCGACACCTTCAGCGCAACACCAACTAGGAGCAACTCATGGCGGGCAGCAGCCACGGACACACCCCGGCCGCCTGGACCGGTGTCATCATCTCCTTCATCGGCTTCTGCATCGCCGGCCTCTTCATGGTCGCGGCGAACACGCTCGGCTTCTGGGCCGGTATCGCCGTCGTCCTCCTCGGCGGGGTCGTCGGTCTCGCCATGAAGATGGCAGGCCTCGGCATGCCGAAGGAGTCCGCCGAGATGGCGGCCGCCAGGGCCCGCGCCTCCCAGGCACAGATCACGGTCTGACCGGTCACGAGCACCGGCGACACGACACGAGGCGCGGCCCGGACCGGGCTGCGCCTCGTGTCGTGAGCGGGGACAATCGGCCCGTGGACGCCTCAGCCTCTCCCGCAGCCGCCGCCCCGGACCAGCCCCCCGTACCGGGCCCCGGTCTGCCGGCCCCCGCCCCTGTCTCCCGGCTCCGCCGGCTCGCCACGCCCGTCGGCGTCATGGCCGCCGTCGTCGGGGCCTTCGGCTACGTCGCCACGGTCGACCCCAACGAGCCCGGCCACTACCCGGTCTGCCCCATGCTCCGCTTCACCGGCCTGTTCTGCCCCGGCTGCGGCGGGCTGCGCAGCGCACACGCGTTCGCCCACGGAGACCTGGCCGCCGCCCTCGGCGCCAACGCCCTGGCCGTCGTCGGCTACGCCGTCTTCGCCGCGGTCTGGCTGCTCTGGGCGGTCCGCGCGAGCCGGGGACGGCCCCTGCGGATCGGCCTCGCGCCCGGCTACTGGTGGGGCATCGGGGCGGTGCTGCTGGTCTTCTCCGTGGTCAGGAATCTGCCCTTCGGCTCGGCGCTTGCACCCTGAATGACCAGGTAGTGGGACGTAAGGCCGCCGGATGCGGGCCCTGAGCCGTCCTGCGGATACCATCGAGATGGCTGATCCTGTACCTATCACCGCTTCGGAAGGGGGCCGCTCGCGTGAGTGTGCTCGACGAGATCATTGACGGCGTCCGCGCCGACCTCGCGGAGCGGCAGGCGCGTGTCAGCCTCGACGAGCTCAAGGAACGCGCCGCGCGCGCTCCCCAGGCCAAGGACGGAGTCGCCGCCCTGCGCGGCGAGGGCGTGACCGTCATCTGCGAGGTCAAGCGCTCCAGCCCCTCCAAGGGGGCCCTTGCCGCCATCGCCGACCCGGCCGCGCTCGCCGCTGACTACGAGGCGGGCGGCGCATCCGTCATCTCGGTCCTCACCGAGGAGCGCCGCTTCGGCGGATCGCTCGCCGACCTGGAGGCCGTCCGGGCCAAGGTCGACATCCCGGTCCTGCGCAAGGACTTCATCGTCACCTCGTACCAGCTGTGGGAGGCCCGGGCGCACGGCGCCGACCTCGCACTGCTGATCGTCGCCGCCCTCGACCAGGAGGCCCTCGTCTCGCTGATCGAGCGGGCCGAGTCGATCGGCCTGACGCCGCTCGTCGAGGCCCATGACGAGGAGGAGGCGGAGCGCGCCGTGGACGCCGGGGCGAAGATCATCGGTGTCAACGCGCGCAACCTCAAGGACCTCAAGGTCGACCGTTCCACCTTCGAACGCGTCGCCCCCGAGATCCCCGACCACATCGTCAAGGTCGCCGAGTCCGGCGTCCGCGGCCCGCACGACCTCATCGCCTACGCCAACGCCGGCGCGGACGCGGTGCTCGTCGGCGAGTCCCTGGTCACCGGCCGCGACCCCCGGGCCGCCGTCGCCGATCTGGTCGCCGCAGGCGCCCACCCGGCACTCCGGCACGGACGGAGCTGATCCCACCCGTGCCCGCCGACCGTCCCGCCGCCCGCATCCGGCCGGGCCTGCGCCCCGCCGGCGCGAGCGCCCGGGACCCGCACGCGCCGCTGGCGCGCGGCTGCCGCCCCCGCGGCTGCCGCGCCCCCGCCCGGCGTGTGCACGGCCGGCGCGTGCGGTACGTGATCGGCGACGAGCCGGGCCAGGTCAACGGGATGCGATGGCGCACGGGGTCCGCGCCGTAGCGAGCCCCGGCCGTCGCCCGTCCCCCCGTACAGGGGGATCCGCACGCCCCACCGCACCGACCGTCGACCGGTCGGCGTGGCGCTCCGCTCATGGCGCATACGGTGACATCACCCGTTGCGATTTGAGGAGCACGTCGCATGTCGTCCGACTTCTTCATCCCGGACCCCGAGGGTCTGATCCCCAGCGCCGAGGGATACTTCGGTGCGTTCGGTGGCAAGTTCATCCCGGAGGCGCTGGTCGCCGCCGTGGACGAGGTGGCCGTCGAATACGACAAGGCCAAGGCGGACCCGGCCTTCGCCGCCGAGCTCAACCAGCTCATGGTCGACTACACGGGCCGGCCCAGCGCGCTGACCGAGGTCTCGCGCTTCGCCGAGCACGCCGGTGGCGCCCGCGTCTTCCTCAAGCGTGAGGACCTCAACCACACCGGCTCGCACAAGATCAACAACGTGCTCGGCCAGGCCCTGCTCACCAAGCGCATGGGCAAGACCCGCGTCATCGCGGAGACCGGAGCGGGTCAGCACGGCGTCGCCACCGCCACGGCCTGCGCCCTCTTCGGGCTCGAGTGCACCATCTACATGGGCGAGATCGACACCGAGCGGCAGGCGCTGAACGTGGCGCGCATGCGGATGCTCGGCGCCGAGGTCGTCGCCGTGAAGTCCGGCTCCAGGACCCTCAAGGACGCCATCAACGAGGCGTTCCGCGACTGGGTCGCCAATGTGGACCGCACGCACTACCTCTTCGGCACGGTCGCCGGACCGCACCCCTTCCCGGCGATGGTCCGCGACTTCCACCGGGTGATCGGCGTCGAGGCCCGCCGCCAGATCCTGGAGCGCACCGGCCGGCTGCCGGACGCCGCGGTCGCCTGCGTCGGTGGCGGCTCCAACGCCATCGGCCTCTTCCACGCCTTCATCCCGGACGCGGGCGTCCGGCTGATCGGCTGCGAACCCGCCGGACACGGTGTGGAGACCGGCGAGCACGCGGCGACCCTGACCGCGGGCGAGCCCGGGATCCTGCACGGCTCCCGCAGTTACGTCCTCCAGGACGAGGAAGGGCAGATCACCGAGCCCTACTCGATCTCGGCCGGACTCGACTACCCGGGCATCGGCCCCGAGCACGCCTACCTCAAGGACATCGGCCGCGGCGAGTACCGCGCCGTCACCGACGACGACGCCATGCAGGCGCTGCGCCTCCTCTCCCGCACCGAGGGGATCATCCCGGCCATCGAGAGCGCGCACGCGCTGGCGGGGGCACTGGAGGTCGGACGGGAGCTCGGCCCGGACGGGCTGATCCTGATCAACCTGTCGGGCCGCGGCGACAAGGACATGGACACGGCAGCGAGGTACTTCGGGCTGTACGACGGCGCCGACGCGGTCGTCGAGGCCGATGTGGCCGACGGAGAGGAAGAGGTCACCAAGTGAGCGGCAACCGAGAGCTTCTCGAATCGACGCTGGCCAAGGCGGCGTCCGAGGACCGGGCGGCGCTCATCGCCTACCTGCCCGGCGGCTTCCCGACCGTCGACGGCGGCATCGCCGCCGTCAAGGCCGCCGTCGCGGGAGGCGCCGACGTCATCGAGGTCGGGCTCCCGCACAGCGACCCGGTGCTCGACGGGCCGGTCATCCAGACCGCCGACGACATCGCGCTGCGCGGCGGCCTCAAGATCGCCGACATCATGCGTACGGTCCGTGAGACGCACGAGGCCACGGGCGCGCCGATCCTCGTCATGACGTACTGGAACCCGATCGACCGCTACGGCGTGGAACGCTTCACCGCCGAGCTGGCCGAGGCGGGCGGGGCCGGGTGCATCCTGCCCGACCTGCCCGTCCAGGAGTCCGCGCTGTGGAGGGAGCACGCCGAGAAGCACGGTCTCGCCACCGTCTTCGTCGTCGCCCCGAGCAGCAAGGACGAGCGCCTCGCCACCATCACGGCCGCGGGCTCCGGATTCGTGTACGCCTCCTCGCTGATGGGCGTCACCGGCACCCGCGAATCGGTCGGCGAGCAGGCCCAGGACCTGGTGCGGCGCACCCGCGCCACCACGGACCTGCCCGTCTGCGTGGGCATCGGCGTGTCCACCGGTGAGCACGCCCAGCGGGTCGCCGGCTTCGCCGACGGCGTCATCGTCGGCTCGGCCTTCGTCAAGCGGATGCTGGACGCCCCGGACGAGGCCGCAGGTCTCGCCGCCGTCCGCGCGCTGGCGGCCGAACTGGCCGAAGGCGTTCGAAAGCGCTGACAGCGGGCGTCATCCGTACGGGTGGACCTGGGACCGGGGAGGCGCTGACGTGCCTCCCCGGTTCGTTTGCGCGGTGTGAGCGAGAACCAAGACCGTAGAAGAGTCGCGCGCGACCGGCTGGCCCAGCAGCGTGAGCAGGACCGGGCGCGGGACCGCCGTCGCCGCACGCTGATCGTCTCCACCGCCGTGGTGGGCGTGCTGGCGCTGGCAGCCGTGATCGGTGTGATCGCGGCCAACGCCGGCAAGAACGACAAGGACAGCGAGGCAGGGCCCGCCGTCACCCCGTCCGGGGCGATGGGCAAGGACGGCCTCGCCCTCCAGGTCGGGGCCGACGACGCGCCGTCCACGCTCACGATCTGGGAGGACTTCCGCTGTCCGGTCTGCGCCCAGTTCGAGAACACCTTCCGCGACACGATCACGGAGCTCACCGACAGCGGCCGGCTCAAGGTGGAGTACCACCTGGCCACGATCATCGACGGCAACCTCGGCGGCAGCGGTTCGCTGCGCGCGGCCAACGCGGCCGCGTGTGCCCAGGACGCGGGCAAGTTCGCCCGGTACCACGACACCCTCTTCCGCAATCAGCCCGCCGAGACCGACGACGCCTTCGGTGAGAACAGCAAGCTGATCGAGCTGGCCGGCAAGGTGAAGGGCCTGGACACGCCCGCCTTCCGCAGCTGTGTGGAGGACGGCACGCACGACAGCTGGGTCGAGAAGTCCAGCAAGGCGTTCACCGAAGGCGGCTTCCAGGGCACACCGACCGCGCTGCTCAACGGCGAGTCGATCTTCCCGAAGAAGGGGAACGAACAGATCTCCGTCGCCAACCTCGAGAAGTGGGTCGCCGAGGCCAACAAGGGCAAGAAGCCGGGCACGGTCGGCGCCACCCCTTAGATCGCGCCCGTGGCTCCGGGGGTACTCCGCCGGGGCCCCGTTACCCAGAAGTTGCCGGACGGCTTGCCGTACGTCCCGTCCGGCAAGGTAGCGTCGACCCCGTCATGAACCTTGCCTTCATCCCCAGCCCGTCGACCGGCGTGATCGAGCTCGGCCCGATCCCGCTCCGCGGCTACGCGTTCTGCATCATCATCGGTGTCTTCGTCGCCGTCTGGTTCGGCAACAAGCGCTGGGTCGCCAGAGGCGGCAAAGCCGGCACCGTCGCCGACATCGCCGTCTGGGCCGTGCCCTTCGGCCTGGTCGGCGGCAGGCTCTACCACGTGATCACCGACTACCAGCTGTACTTCAGCGACGGTGAGAACTGGGTGGACGCCTTCAAGATCTGGGAGGGCGGCCTCGGCATCTGGGGCGCGATCGCGCTCGGCGCGGTCGGTGCCTGGATCGGCTGCCGCCGCCGTGGGATCCCGCTCCCGGCCTGGGCGGACGCACTGGCACCCGGTATCGCCTTCGCCCAGGCGATCGGCCGCTGGGGCAACTGGTTCAACCAGGAGCTGTACGGCAAGCCGACCGACGTCCCCTGGGCGCTGAAGATCAGCGAGGGCACGAACCGGGTCGAGGGCACCTACCACCCGACGTTCCTGTACGAGTCCCTGTGGTGCGTCGGTGTCGCGCTCCTGGTCATCTGGGCGGACCGCCGCTTCAAGCTCGGACACGGCCGGGCCTTCGCGCTGTACGTCGCCGCGTACTGCGCGGGCCGCGGATGGATCGAGTACATGCGCGTGGACGAGGCGCACCACGTGCTGGGCCTCCGGCTCAACGTGTGGACCGCGATCATCGTGTTCGTGCTCGCCGTCGTCTACATCGTGATCTCGGCGAAGGTGCGCCCCGGCCGCGAGGAGATCGTCGAGCCCGCCGCGGTGAGCCTGACCAAGGACGGCGAGAAGAACGCCGACGCCTCCGGGGAGACCGGCTCCGAGGAATCCGCTTCCGGGGAGACCGCCTCCGGGACCACCGAGGAGGCCGACCCGCCGGCCCCCGAGGCCGACGGGACCCCGCAGAAGGCCGACAGGAGCTGACGCTCCCCGCCCCGCACACATCGCGAAGGGGCCGCCGGACCACCACGGTCCGGCGGCCCCTTCGCCCATGTACGGGCCTCATCGGTGCGAGCGCGCCAACGCGAGCGTGCGTTCCGCGGTCGCCACCACGGCCGCGTCGACGAACCTCCCGTCCGGCAGGGCCTGCGCCCCCGCCTCCGTCCGGGACGCCTCCACGATCTGCTCCGCCGCCTCCACCTCCCGCGACGTCGGCCGGAACGCCCGCTCGATCACCGGCAGCTGCCGGGGATGGATCGCAGCCCGGCCGAGCAGCCCGAGATCCCTCCCGTGCGCACAGGACGACCGCAGCCCCGACAGGTCCCGGACATCCGTGTACACCGACATCACGGGCGGGTCCAGCCCCGCCGCCCGGGCGGCGACCACCACACGGCTGCGCGGCCAGTCGAGACCGGCGTCGTCGCGCACCCCCAGATCCGCCCGTAGGTCCGCCTCGCCCAGCGCCACACCCCGTACGGAGTGATGCGCCCCCGCGATCGAGTACGCGTGCTCGATCGCCAGTGCCGACTCCAGCAGCGGATACAGCGGCACACCCGGGGCCAGGGCCGCGACATGGTGCACGGACGCCGCATGGGTGATCTTCGGAAGCCGCATCCCGGACAGCCCCGCCAGCCCCGCCAGCGCCTTCACGTCGTCCTCGCCGTGGACCCGGACATGGACCGGCACCGCCATCGGGTCCGCCGTGACCGGGTCCGAGAGGAGCTCCGCCGTCGCCGACCGCGCGTACTCCTTACGGTCCGGTGCGACGGCGTCCTCCAGGTCGATGATCACCACATCCGCGCCCGAGCCGAGCGCCTTGCGGACCACCTCGGGCCGGTCCCCGGGAACGTACAGCCAGGTCAGCGCCACCGCCGGACCGCTCACAGCGCCCCCTCGTCCCGCAGCGCCGCGACCGCGGGGGCGGAGAGGCCGAGCTCCGCCAGGATCTCGTCCGTGTCCGCTCCGTGCGGCCGGCCGGCCCAGCGGATCGCCCCCGGAGTCTCCGAGAGCCGGAAGAGCACGTTCTGCATCCGCAGCGGCCCCAGCTCGGGGTCGTCGATCTCGGTGATCGTGCCCAGCGCCCGGTACTGGGGGTCCTCCATCACATCCCGAACGTCGTGGATCGGCGCGATCGCGGCCTCGGCCTTCTCGAAGGCGTCCACCGCCTCCTCCCTCGTGCGCCGGGCGATCCAGTGGCCCACCGCCTCGTCGAGTTCGTCGGCGTGCTCGGCGCGGGTCGTCCCGGCGGAGAACCACGGTTCCTCGATCAGTTCCGGGCGCCCCACCAGCCGCATCACGCGTTCGGCGACCGACTGGGCGGAGGTCGAGACGGCGACCCAGTGGCCGTCGGAGGTGCGGTAGGTGTTGCGCGGGGCGTTGTTCCGGGAGCGGTTCCCGGTCCGCGGCTGGACGTACCCGAGCTGGTCGTACCAGAGCGGCTGCGGCCCCAGCACGGTGAGGATCGGCTCGATGATCGCCATGTCCACCACCTGGCCCTGCCCGGTGAGGTCGCGCCCGGACAGCGCCGTCATCACCGCGTACGCCGTGGCGAGCGCCGCGATCGAATCGGCCAGGCCGAACGGTGGCAGGGTCGGAGGCCCGTCGGGCTCCCCGGTGACGGCGGCGAAGCCGCTCATCGCCTCGGCGAGCGTGCCGAAGCCGGGCCGGTGCGCGTACGGGCCGGTCTGCCCGAAGCCCGTGACCCTGGCCAGCACCAGCCGGGGGTTGACGGCATGGAGCTCCTCCCAGCCCAGGCCCCAGCGCTCCAGGGTCCCGGGCCGGAAGTTCTCGATGATCACATCGGTGTCCGCGGCCAGCCTCAGCAGCACGTCCCGGCCGCCCGGGGCGGACAGGTCGAGGGTCAGCGTGCGCTTGTTCCGGCCGAGCAGCTTCCACCACAGGCCGATGCCGTCCTTCGCGGGGCCGTGACCGCGCGAGGGATCGGGCTTGCGCGGATGCTCGACCTTGATGACCTCGGCCCCGAAGTCTCCGAGCATGGTGGCCGCGAGGGGCCCGGCGAAGAGGGTGGCGAGATCCAGGACCCGCAGGCCGGAGAGGGGAGCGGTCGTCGTACTCATAGGGCATCGATCTCGCTTCGGTACGGCATGGACGTGGAGGCGCCCGGCTTCTGCACACAGAGCGCCGCGGCGGAGGACGCCCAGGCCAGCGCCTCCGGCACGGACCGGCCCTCGCCGAGCGCCACGGCGAGCGTGCCGACGAAGGTGTCCCCGGCTCCGGTCGTGTCGACGGCGGTGACCTCGGGGGCGGGGAAGAGGACCGGTTCGCCGCCGCGTGCGGCGTACAGGCACCCCTTTCCGCCGAGCGTGATCACGACCTCGGGGACCTGGCGCAGCAGGATCTGGGCCGCGGCGTGCGGTTCCACGCATCCGGTGAGCGCCGCGGCCTCGTGCTCGTTGGGGATCAGCAGGTCGACGTCGTCCAGGAGTCCGGACGGCAGGGGCTGCACGGGGGAGGGGGTGAGGATCGTCCGCACACCCCGGGCCTTCGCGGTCCGCGCTCCCTCCACCACGACGGAGAGCGGGAGTTCCAGCTGGAGGAGGAGCAGGCCGGCCGCGGCGACGGCGGCTCTCTCCCCGGGGCCCAGCGCGGTCACGGTGCCGTTCGCACCGGGGATCACCACGATCGCGTTGGACCCCTCGTCGTCGACGACGATGTGCGCGGTGCCGCTGGGCCCGGCGACGGTGTGCAGCAGGTCCGTGTCCACACCGGCGTGCTCCAGGTTCGTCCGGAGCGACGAGCCGTACTCATCGGTCCCTACCGCCCCGATCATCACGACCTCGCCTCCCGCGCGGGCCGCGGCGACGGCCTGGTTGGCCCCCTTGCCGCCGGGGACGGTCCGGAACTCCCTTCCGGTGACGGTCTCCCCGCGTCCGGGAGCCCGGGCGACGTAGGCGACCAGGTCCATATTGGTGCTGCCGAGCACAGCGATGGCTGTCATGGGCGGCATACCTCCTGATGGGTCAGTTCCGCGAGGGTGTCGAAGCCGATGGAGTCGAAGCCGGGGACGGAGGTGGCGAGGCGGTTCTTGAGCGGGGCGGTCCACCGGTCGGGCAGTGCGGAGGGCCGCCCGGCCAGCAGGCCCGCGAGCGAACCGGCCGTCGCGCCGTTCGAGTCGGTGTCCCAGCCGCCGGACACCGCACAGCAGACCGAGCGGCCGAAGTCCCCGTCCGCGTGCGTGAGGGCGGCGGCGAGCAACGCCGCGTTGGGCAGGACGTGCACCCAGTGGTGGGTGGAGCCGTACGCGTCGTGGAGGCGATCCACGACCGTGTCGAAGTCGGGTTCCTCGCGGGCGGCCCGGACACCGAGGCGTACCGCGCGCGCGTACCGGGACCGGGGCGGCACCACCCGCAGCCCGGCGGCGAGACAGCCGTGCACGTCCGTCTCGCCGCCGGCGGCCTCGGCGAGGGCGGCGGCGGTGAACATCGCGCCGTACACCCCGTTCGCCGTATGGGTGAGGACCGCGTCCCGGTGGGCCTGTTCCGCGGCGGCCCCCGGGTCGCCAGGATGCGTCCAGCCGTGCACATCGGCCCGGATCTGGGCGCCGATCCACTCCCGGAACGGGTTGCGGTGGCGCGCGGTGTCCGGCGGCTCGATCCCGTCGAGCAGATTGCGGTACGCGATCCGCTCAGCGGTGAAGACACGGCCCGCCGGGAGCTCGTCGAGCCACAGCCGGGCCAGGTCGGACGTCCTGAACCCGTGACCGTGCCTCTGGAGCAGCAGCACCGTCAGCAACGGGTGGTTGAGGTCGTCGTCCTCCGGCATCCCGTCGATGTTCTCGGCGAGGGAGGTGGGTGCCGAGCGGCGGTTCCACGGGTAGGCGGCGGCCAGTTCTCCGGGCAGTCCCCGGGCGGTGAACCAGGTGGTGAGCGGCCAGTTGCCGGTGGCGCGGGCCAGGGCGCGGATGCCGGCCAGGGGCAGCTTCTCGACCGGCTTGCCCAGCAGACAGCCCGCGGCCCGCCCCAGCCAGGCCGCGTGCAGACGGTCGGGCCCGAAGGGCACCGGGCGGGCGCGCGAGGCGGGCCAGCGCGGGCACGCGGCCCGGATCCCGGACAGGCCGGCCGGCTCGTCCTCGGCCGACGGGCACTCCAGCAGGGCGAGTTCGTCCAGGAGCTCCCCGGCGAGCGCGCGCAGCCGGCGCGGCGCGGCGGGCTCCGAGGCCCCCGCACGCTCCGGGGCGGGAGCACCGCCCGCCGCGTACCAGCGCCGCTCGATGTCCCCGGCGTCCCGGCCGTCCTGCGCGGCCTGGCGCAGCTCGTGGCCCACCAGGTCCTCGGGCTGGACCCATGTCAGGCGTACGGTCACCGGCCGTCGCCCGCCAGCACGGCGAACGCCGCCTCGTGCGCGCGGCGCCGGGCGGTGTCCCGGGCGAAGACCTCCCGGGCCACCTCCGCGAGTACCCGCGCCGGGGCGTGCAGATCGAGGCGGCTGGCGTCGGCGACCGTCTTCACCCAGGCCGCGGGGATGCCCTGCTCGCCGTGGAGAGCACCCGCGAGGGCGCCGCTCATCGTGGCGATCGAGTCGCAGTCCCGGCCGTAGTTGACCGAGCCGAGCACCGAGCGCCGGTAGTCGCCGTCGCCGACGAGCAGCATGCCGAGCGCGACCGGAAGCTCCTCGATGGAGTGCAGCCGGGAGGGCCGCCGGGCACCCAGCGAGGGGTCGCGGTAGTGGGGCCCCACCGTGTCGAACGGGGCGACCGCCGCGCGCAGCGGCGCCAGCGCCGACTCGAAGTCCGTGTAGCGGGCGGCCACTTCGCACACCGCCTCGATCGCCGACCGGGTGCCGTCCTTGGCCAGGCCCAGAGCGGTTCCTACGACCGAGGCGGGGGTCGCGTCCGGAGCGCACGCGGCCGCGACCGCGGCGGCCAGGACCCCGGCCGCCTCCCGGCCGTACGAGGACTGGTGGGCGCCCGCGACATCCAGCGCCTCCGCGTACGCGGCCTCCGGGTTGGCCGCGTTCACCAGGCCGACCGGGGCCATGTACATCGCCGCCCCGCAGTTGACGATGTTCCCCGAGCCCGCCTCGCGGGGGTCGGCGTGCCCGTAGTGCAGCCGGGTGACGATCCACTTCTCGGCGAGGAAGATCCGCTGCAGGGGGAGCGCCTCGGCCTCCAGCTCCGGGATCCAGCGGGGCCGCGACATCAGGTCCGGGACGAGGTGGTCGGCGACGGAGTACGCGTCGAGGTGACCACGCACCGTCTCGTACACCCGGACCAGGGCGTGGGTCATCAAGGTGTCGTCGGTGACGTGCCCGTCGCCCTTGTGGTACGGGGCGATGGGGCGCGCCGTGCGCCAGTCGTCGCCGTACCAGGGCCCGACGACGCCGGTCACCCGGCCGCCGTGACGCTCGGCGATCTGCTCGGGCGTCCAGCCCTCGACGGGTCCGCCGAGCGCGTCCCCCACGGCCGCGCCGACGAGGGCTCCGGTGATGCGTTCATCCAGGGTGAGCGTCGTGGTGGTCGTGCCGGCCTCGAGCGGTGCGGATGTTTTGTGTGCCATGTCGGGATTGTCCACCCGGGGTGGCCGGTTCCGTGGCTGCCAGCAGCCCGGCGAGTTCGATGAGGTCCGTACCGGCGAGCCGGGGCAGCGCGCACCCGGCCAGCGTCCGGCAGGCCTCCCGCCACCCCTCGGGCACGGTCGCCGTCCCGCCCAGCGCCCCGGTCAGGGCGCCGGCCAGCGCCGGCGCCGAATCGGCGACCCGGGACAGACAGGCCGCCGCGGGCACGGCCTGGGCGAACTCGCCCCGGGCGGCGGTCGTCAGGGCGAGGGCGACCGGCACGGTCTCGGCGGCGGCGATCCCGTAGCTGTAGACGTGGTCCACGATCTGGTGCTCCAGCACGGGGACGAGCGCGAAGGCGCCCGCCGCCTCGTCCGCGAACTCCCGGGCCAGCCGCACCGCGTGGACGGCGTTGCGCGCGATCTCGGTGCCCTCGGGGAGCTGGTCGAGCGCGGCGTTCACCACCGTGTCGACGTCCGCCCCGGCCAGGGCCTCGGCGATCGCGGCGGCGATCGCGCGGGCGCCATGCACCCCGTCGCCGTCCTGCGTGTACCGGGCGTCGAACTCGGCGAGCCCGGCCGCCGCCGCCGGGTCGCCGGGGTGCACGACCGCGAGCACGGCGGCCCGCACACAGGCCGCGTCGTCGAAGTAGTGCGGATTGTCGTGGCCGGTGGCGGGCGGGCGCAGCCCGGCGGCCAGATTGCCGAGCCCGGCGCGTACGGAGATCCGCGCCCGGAGCGGAAGGACGGCCGACTCGACCTCGGGCGCCCGGGCGCTCGCGGCGGCCACCTTGGCCGCCAGCGCGTTCCACGAACGGTCGACCGCGTCCCGCATCCGGTGGCCGGGGGAGAGGTCCGGCGCGTGGTCGGCCGCGGCTGCCAGCACGGTCCGGGCGGAGAACGCGGCCCACTCGGCGTCGTCGGACGGGCCGAGCCGCAGCGGCTCGGGCGGCTGGTTGAGGGCGATGGGCACGGGGAGGGTCGTCGTCGCGTTCTGCTCCGCGAAGGTGTCCAGCTCCCTGGTGAGCCGCCTCGTCCACTCCGGCATCCGCGCCGCACGGTGCCGCGCGGCCGGCCACCCGGCCGCGTCGCCGGCGGCGATTCCGAGCAGCAGCCCCTCGATCCTGGCCCGCCTGCCCGGTGCGCCGCGGCCCCTGGCGCCGGCGTCGGCCGTCGGCCCGGAGGTGATCGTGATGGCCACGTGCGAGGCGGACTCCGCCGGAGCGGTGGGCGCGCCCCGCCCGGGGCCGCGAGCGGCGGTCACCGGGCGTCCTGCCGGACACCGGAGGCCGCAGCGGCCGGGGCGGTGCGTACGGGCGTGTGCCACGCGCCGCCCGGTGGCCGCCCCCCGGGCGGCTCGTGCCGCGGGGGGACGGGGGCGGCGGCGGGCTCCCGGTCCGGGGCCGGTGTGTCCTCCCCGTCGTCCGGGGTCAGCAGATCCGCGATGTCCAGGACGTGATAGCCCCGCATGGACGGCAGGCAGCTGCCCCGCACCGGACCGATCGCCGCCGCCCAGTCCCGGGGGATCGCCGACACCCCGTGCAGGGCGCCGGCCAGCGCGCCCGCCACGGCGGCCGTGGTGTCGGCGTCCCGGCCCATGTTCACCGCCGTGAGCACCGCCGTACGGAAATCGCCGCGCGCCGCCGTGAGGGCGCCGAAGGCCAGGCCCACCGCCTCCGGCGCCAGATCCGTCCACGGGTAGCCGCCGATCACCACCGCGGACCGCACCGCGCGCTCCCCGGCCAGCCGGTCCGGGTACGAGCGCTGCGCGGCCGTGACCGCGCGGCGCAGCGAACGGGCCGTCCAGGAGTCCATGGGCACGACCGAGAGCGCGGCCGCGATCACCGAGGCCAGCCCCGCCCCCACCATCGCGGCCGCCACCCCGGCCGCGACCGCCTGACCGCCGTAGATGCCCTCCCCGTCATGGCTCACCCGGCCGTCCACCGCCACCAGACGGGCGGCCTCGGCGGGACGGCCCGCCGCGAACACCCCGAACGGCGCCGCCCGCATCGCGAGACCGTCGCTCCAGGCGTGCCGGTGCTGCGCCGAGATAGGGGCGGCCAGCCCGCGCCGCAGATTCTCCAGCGTCCCGCGCTCGCTGAATCCGGCTCCCCGGAACGGGCCCTCGTCCAGATCCGCGATCCAGTGGTGCCAGGCCCGTTCGACATGCGAGACGGTGAGCGCCGATCCGTGCCTGGCCAGCAACAGCCCGGAGAAGATCGCGTACTCGGTGTCGTCGGTCCCCGCCGGATCGTCGCTGACGAAACCCTCGATACGGCCCCAGCGGCGGCGGATCTCGGACGGGCGCATGTTCTCCGCCGGTGCGCCGAGCGCGTCCCCCACCGCGAGTCCCAGCAACGCCCCCCGCGCCCGGTCACCCGTACCCGCCGCCGGACCGTCCGCCATGAGCTCCATCGTGTCGACCCTTCACTCGCACCCGGAACAACCGGATATGAGAGGTTTCCCCGATCGAGCCGGAGAGAGGCTCGTATTTCGTACAAATCGGCCGCTTGGGTGACGCCCGTGAGGCAGGTAAGTTCGGCCTTCCTTGCTGGCGGGAGGCCTTTTTCGTGCGTACTTTCGACGGTGCGGAGCGGGAAGCGCGACTTGGGGACCGCTCCCGGAAAAGGGGAGAGCTGTGTCCATCATCGAGACCGACGCCGTACTGCACGAGGCCCACCGGGACAACCACACGCACCGTGACGTCAACGGCGGCTGGCTGCGGCCCGCGGTGTTCGGCGCCATGGACGGCCTCGTCTCCAACCTCGCCCTGATGACGGGCGTCGCCGGAGGGGCGGTCTCCCAGCAGACCATCGTCATCACCGGCCTGGCCGGGCTCGCCGCAGGCGCGTTCTCGATGGCCGCGGGGGAGTACACCTCCGTCGCCTCGCAGCGCGAGCTCGTCGAGGCCGAGCTCGCCGTCGAGCGGCGCGAGCTGCGCAAGCACCCCAAGGACGAGATGCGGGAACTCGCCGCGCTCTACGAGTCCCGCGGCGTCGAGCCCGCCCTCGCCCAGGAGGTCGCGCGCCAGCTGTCAAGGGACCCGGAGCAGGCGCTCGAGATACACGCCCGCGAGGAGCTGGGCATCGACCCGGGCGACCTGCCCTCGCCCCTCGTCGCCGCCCTGTCCTCGTTCGTCGCCTTCGCCCTGGGCGCCCTGCTGCCCGTGCTGCCCTATCTGCTCGGCGCCACCGAGATGTGGCCCGCCGTGCTCCTCGCCCTGGCCGGTCTCTTCGGCTGCGGGGCTGTCGTGGCCAGGGTGACGGCACGCACCTGGTGGTTCAGCGGACTGCGCCAGCTCGTGCTCGGCGGGGCCGCCGCGGCGATCACGTACGGCCTGGGAGCGCTCTTCGGTGTGGCCGTCGGCTGAGGCCGCCGGGGAGTGCCCGGGATCCCGGCCCGCCGGACGGGACTTCCCGGGCACCCTTGCGTTGTTGCACCTGTGTGACGTACGTCTTGACGCACGTCACTGGGCGGATCGGGTATACCCCCCGTAAAATGAGACGCTATGCAGTGCTACACATAAGTAGCCGTTACTCAGCGGTTTCGATTCCATGACCGCTGGGCAAGAGCCGTAGACACTCGCGGGCAACGACGCCTGCTCTCTGCGGTCTCTCCGGACAGTGATCCACAATGATCCTTCCGATCGTGACCCACCCGCACCACGGCTCCGTGGTGTCCGCATGTTGGAACGGGCTATTCGCTTTTTGAGAAGCGTTCCATCATGTAACCTGCACGAAATTTCGCAGAGGGCCAGCGTCGTCCCTCGGCACAGCACATGCCACGACGACGACGGGAGAGCCAATGCGTTCCGACGCCTGGTCGCCCATGGACGGTCGCCCTGTCCAGCAGGGGATGTACGACCCCCGTAACGAGCACGACGCCTGTGGTGTCGGGTTCGTGGCCACTCTGACCGGTGTGGCCAGCCATGAGCTGGTCGAGCAGGCGCTGACCGTACTGCGCAACCTCGAACACCGCGGCGCCACCGGATCCGAGCCCGACTCGGGTGACGGCGCCGGCATTCTCCTTCAGGTCCCGGACGCCTTCCTCCGCGAAGAGGCCGCGTTCGAGCTCCCCGAGGCCGGCTCCTACGCCGTCGGCATCGCGTTCCTCCCCGCGGACGACTCCACGGACTCCGTCAAGAAGATCGAGAAGATCGCCGCCGAAGAGGGCCTCGACGTCCTCGGCTGGCGCGAGGTCCCGGTCACGCCTGACATCCTCGGCAAGGGCGCCCGCGCCACGATGCCCGAATTCCGCCAGCTGATCGTCGCCGACGGCGAGAGCACCGGCATCGTCCTGGACCGCAAGGCATTCGTCCTGCGCAAGCGTGCCGAGCGTGAGGCCGGGGTGTACTTCCCCTCGCTCTCCGCACGCACGATCGTCTACAAGGGCATGCTCACCACCGGGCAGCTGGAGCCGTTCTTCCCGGACCTCTCCGACCGCCGCTTCGCCACCGCGGTCGCGCTGGTCCACTCCCGCTTCTCCACCAACACCTTCCCCAGCTGGCCGCTCGCCCACCCGTACCGCTTCGTCGCGCACAACGGCGAGATCAACACGGTCAAGGGCAACCGCAACTGGATGAAGGCCCGCGAGTCCCAGCTCGCCTCCAGCCTCTTCGGCGAGGCGCAGCTCGACCGGATCTTCCCCGTCTGCACCCCGGACGCCTCCGACTCCGCCTCCTTCGACGAGGTCCTGGAGCTGCTCCACCTCGGCGGCCGCTCCCTGCCGCACTCGGTGCTGATGATGGTCCCCGAGGCATGGGAGAACCACGCCTCCATGGACCCGGCCCGCCGCGCCTTCTACCAGTACCACTCCACGATGATGGAGCCCTGGGACGGCCCGGCCTGCGTCACCTTCACCGACGGCACCCAGGTCGGCGCGGTCCTCGACCGCAACGGCCTGCGCCCCGGCCGCTACTGGGTCACCGACGACGGCCTCGTCGTCCTCTCCTCCGAGGTCGGCGTCCTGGACATCGACCCGGCCAAGGTCGTCCGCAAGGGCCGCCTCCAGCCCGGCAGGATGTTCCTCGTCGACACCGCCGAGCACCGCATCATCGAGGACGACGAGATCAAGGCGTCCCTGGCCGCCGAGAACCCGTACGAGGAGTGGCTGGAAACCGGCGAGATCGAGCTCGAGGACCTCCCCGAGCGCGAGCACATCGTCCACACCCACGCCTCGGTCACCCGCCGCCAGCAGACCTTCGGCTACACCGAGGAAGAGCTCCGCGTCCTCCTCGCCCCGATGGCCCGCACCGCCGGCGAACCCCTCGGCTCCATGGGCACCGACTCGCCCATCGCCGCGCTCTCCGAGCGCCCCCGGCTGCTCTTCGACTACTTCACCCAGCTCTTCGCCCAGGTCACCAACCCGCCGCTGGACGCCATCCGCGAGGAGCTCGTCACCTCGCTGCGCTCCACGCTCGGCCCCCAGGGGAACATCCTGGAGCCGACCGCCGCCGCCTGCCGCGCGGTCACGCTGCCCTTCCCCGTGATCGACAACGACGAGCTGGCCAAGCTCATACACATCAACGCCGACGGCGACATGCCGGGAATGAAGGCCGCGACCCTGTCCGGCCTCTACCGCGTCAGCGGCGGCGGCGAGGCACTCGCCGCACGGATCGAGCAGATCACCACCGAGGTCGACGCCGCCATAGAGGACGGCGCCCGCCTCATCGTCCTGTCCGACCGGCACTCCGACGCCGAGCACGCACCGATCCCCTCGCTGCTGCTCACCTCGGCCGTCCACCACCACCTCATCCGCACCAAGCAGCGCACCCAGGTGGGCCTGCTGGTCGAGGCCGGCGACGTCCGCGAGGTCCACCACGTCGCGCTGCTCATCGGTTACGGCGCCGCCGCCGTCAACCCGTACCTCGCGATGGAGTCCGTCGAGGACCTCGTCCGCGCCGGTACGTTCATCGAGGGCATCGAGCCCGAGCTGGCCATCCGCAACCTGATCTACGCCCTCGGCAAGGGCGTCCTGAAGGTCATGTCCAAGATGGGCATCTCGACCGTCGCCTCCTACCGCGGCGCCCAGGTCTTCGAGGCCGTCGGCCTCGACGAGGCCTTCGTCGCGCAGTACTTCAACGGCACCGCCACCAAGATCGGCGGCGCCGGACTCGACGTCGTCGCCAAGGAGGTCGCCGCCCGGCACACCAAGGCGTACCCCGCCTCCGGCATCTCCGCGTCGCACCGCGCGCTGGAGATCGGCGGCGAGTACCAGTGGCGCCGCGAGGGCGAGCCGCACCTGTTCGACCCGGAGACGGTCTTCCGACTCCAGCACGCCACCCGCAACCGCCGGTACGACATCTTCAAGAAGTACACGGGACGGGTCAACGAGCAGTCCGAGCGCCTCATGACGCTCCGCGGACTCTTCGGCTTCAAGAGCGGCCGCGAGCCGATCTCCATCGACGAGGTCGAGTCCGCCGCCGATATCGTCAAGCGCTTCTCCACCGGCGCCATGTCGTACGGCTCCATCTCCCAGGAGGCGCACGAGACGCTCGCCGTCGCCATGAACCAGCTGGGCGGCAAGTCCAACACCGGTGAGGGCGGCGAGGACTCCGACCGTCTCTACGACCCGGCACGCCGCTCGTCCATCAAGCAGGTCGCCTCCGGCCGCTTCGGTGTCACCAGCGAGTACCTGGTCAACGCGGACGACATCCAGATCAAGATGGCGCAGGGCGCCAAGCCCGGCGAGGGCGGCCAGCTGCCCGGCCACAAGGTCTACCCGTGGGTCGCCAAGACCCGGCACTCCACCCCGGGCGTCGGCCTGATCTCGCCCCCGCCGCACCACGACATCTACTCCATCGAGGACCTGGCTCAGCTGATCCACGACCTCAAGAACGCCAACCCGGCGGCCCGCGTCCACGTGAAGCTGGTCTCCGAGGTCGGCGTCGGCACGGTCGCCGCGGGTGTCTCCAAGGCCCACGCGGACGTCGTGCTCATCTCCGGCCACGACGGCGGCACCGGCGCCTCGCCGCTCACCTCCCTCAAGCACGCGGGCGGCCCCTGGGAGCTCGGCCTCGCCGAGACCCAGCAGACCCTGCTGCTCAACGGCCTGCGCGACCGCATCGTCGTCCAGACCGACGGCCAGCTCAAGACCGGCCGCGACGTCGTCATCGCCGCTCTGCTGGGCGCCGAGGAGTTCGGTTTCGCGACCGCGCCGCTCGTCGTCTCCGGCTGCGTCATGATGCGCGTCTGCCACCTCGACACCTGCCCGGTCGGCATCGCCACCCAGAACCCCGTCCTCCGCGACCGGTTCTCCGGCAAGGCCGAGTACATCGTCAACTTCTTCGAGTTCATCGCCGAAGAGGTCCGCGAGATCCTGGCCGAGCTCGGCTTCCGCACGATCGAGGAGGCCGTCGGCCACGCCGAACTCCTCGACACGGACCGGGCCGTCACCCACTGGAAGGCGCAGGGCCTCGACCTCGAGCCCCTCTTCTACGTGCCCGAGCTCCCCGAGGGCGCGGTGCGCCACCAGATCGCCGAGCAGGACCACGGACTGGCCAAGGCCCTCGACAACGAGCTGATCAAGCTCGCCGCCGACGCCCTGGGCGCCGACAGCGCCGAGGCCGCCCAGCCCGTCCGGGCGCAGATCGCGATCCGCAACATCAACCGGACCGTCGGCACCATGCTCGGCCACGAGGTGACCAAGAAGTTCGGCGGTGCGGGCCTGCCCGACGACACCATCGACATCACCTTCACCGGGTCCGCCGGCCAGTCCTTCGGCGCGTTCGTACCGCGCGGTGTGACGCTGCGACTGGAGGGCGACGCCAACGACTACGTCGGCAAGGGCCTCTCCGGCGGCCGCGTCATCGTCCGCCCGGACCGCGGCGCCGACCACCTCGCCGAGTACTCCACCATCGCCGGCAACACCATCGGCTACGGTGCGACCGGCGGCGAGCTCTTCCTCCGCGGCCGGACCGGCGAGCGCTTCTGTGTCCGCAACTCCGGTGCCACGGTCGTCTCGGAAGGCGTGGGCGACCACGGCTGCGAGTACATGACCGGCGGCCACGCCGTCGTCCTCGGTGAGACCGGACGCAACTTCGCCGCAGGCATGTCCGGCGGCATCGCGTACGTCATCGACCTCGACCTCGACAACGTCAACACCGGCAACGTCGGTGCCGTAGAGCTCCTCGACGACACCGACAGGCAGTGGCTGCACGACGTCGTGCGCCGCCACCAGGAGGAGACCGGCTCCACGGTCGCCGAGAAGCTGCTGGCCGACTGGGACTCCGCGGTCACCCGCTTCAGCAAGATCATCCCGTCCACCTACAAGGCAGTGCTCGCCGCCAAGGACGCCGCTGAGCTCGCCGGTCTCTCCGAGCAGGAGACCACCGAGAAGATGATGGAGGCGGCGACCAATGGCTGACCCCAAGGGCTTCCTGACCACCGGACGCGAGGTCGCCGAGACCCGCCCCGTCGGCGAGCGTGTCAAGGACTGGAACGAGGTCTACGTTCCGGGCTCGCTGCTCCCGATCATCAGCAAGCAGGCCGGCCGCTGCATGGACTGCGGCATCCCGTTCTGCCACAACGGCTGTCCGCTCGGAAACCTCATCCCCGAGTGGAACGACTACGCCTACCGCGAGGACTGGTCGGCGGCGTCCGAGCGCCTGCACGCCACGAACAACTTCCCGGAGTTCACGGGCCGCCTGTGCCCCGCTCCCTGCGAGTCGGCGTGCGTCCTCGGCATCAACCAGCCGGCCGTCACCATCAAGAACGTCGAAGTCAGCATCATCGACAAGGCGTGGGACAGCGGCGACGTCACCCCGCAGCCGCCCGAGCGCCTCTCCGGCAAGACCGTCGCGGTCATCGGCTCCGGCCCGGCGGGACTCGCCGCCGCCCAGCAGCTGACCCGCGCCGGCCACACCGTCGCCGTCTTCGAGCGCGCGGACCGCATCGGAGGACTCCTCCGCTACGGCATCCCCGAGTTCAAGATGGAGAAGTCGCACATCAACCGCCGCATCGAGCAGATGCGCGCGGAAGGCACCAAGTTCCGCACGGAGGTGGAGATCGGCAAGGACCTCGACGCCGCGAAGCTCCGCCGCCGCTACGACGCGGTCGTCATCGCCGCGGGTGCCACCGTCTCCCGCGACCTGCCCGTCCCGGGCCGCGACCTCAAGGGCGTGCACTTCGCGATGGAGTACCTCCCGCTCGCCAACAAGGTGCAGGAGGGTGACCTGACGGTCTCCCCGATCACCGCCGAGGGCAAGCACGTCGTCGTCATCGGCGGCGGCGACACCGGCGCCGACTGCGTCGGCACCGCCCACCGGCAGGGCGCGGCCTCCGTCACCCAGCTGGAGATCATGCCGCAGCCGGGCGAGGAGCGTAACGCCAACCAGCCCTGGCCGACCTTCCCGATGCTCTACAAGGTCACCTCCGCGCACGAGGAGGGCGGCGAGCGGCTCTACTCCGTCTCCACCACCCACTTCGAGGGCGACGAGGACGGCAACGTCCAGTCCCTCCACCTCATCGAGGTGGAGTTCAAGGACGGCAAGCTGGAGCAGAAGGCCGGCACGGAGCGCGTCATCCCCGCCCAGCTCGTCACCCTGGCCATGGGCTTCACCGGCACCGACCAGGCCAACGGCCTCGTCCAGCAGTTCGGCCTCGACCTCGACGAGCGCGGCAACATCGCACGCGACGAGAACTACGCGACCAACGTCGACGGCGTCTACGTCGCCGGTGACGCGGGCCGCGGCCAGTCCCTCATCGTCTGGGCCATCGCCGAGGGCCGCTCCGCGGCGCGCGGCGTGGACCGCTTCCTGACCGGGACCAGTGCCCTGCACGCCCCGATCCGCCCGACGGACCGTTCCCTGACGGTCTGACCACGGCACACAGACGTCCCGTACAACGGCGTACGGAACTGAACGCGGCGCCCGCCCCCGTCCCCGACCGGACAAGGGCGGGCGCCGCGGCGCGTCCGCGCACCGCCGGCCTCAGCCGGCCAGCGCCAGCGCGGACACGGCGGCCAGCGTGCCCGTCACCGACAGCAGCAGACCGGTCCCCACGAAACGGCCCATGGCGATCGGCGTCCCGTGCCGGCGGCACCGCTCGAACCACAGCAGCGTCGCCAGCGACGCCCACGGGGTGACGAGCGGCCCCACATTGACGCCGATCAGCAGAGCCAGCAGCTGCTCGTGGTTCTCCGCCGGGACGACCGCCTCGCCCGCCAGATACGCCGGCAGGTTGTTCAGGACGTTCGACAGCCCCGCCCCCACCGCCGCCGACCGCAGCATCCCCAGGAAGCCGTTGTCGGAGCCCAGCGCCGACTCCAGCAACTCGTGCAGGCCGTGCGCTTCGACCGTCTCCACCACCAGGAACATCCCCGGGACCAGCACCAGCAGCCGCCACGGCACCAGCGACAGCCGCAGCTCCTGCCTGCGCCGTACGGCGAACGCCACCACGACCACCACCATCCCCGTCAGCGACACCGACCAGAGCGGAACGTCCGCCACCAGGATCGCCAGCAGGAAACCCGCACAGGCCACCGCGCAGATCCGCAGCAGGACGGGATCCCCGGCCACCGGCGCCTCCGGCGGGGTGTAGCGGTCCTGGCCCTCGCCGCGCCGGCCACGCCGCCAGTAGAAGACCCACAGGCAGGCCGCCGTCACGGCGATCGACGCGAGCTGGGGCAGCCACATCACCGCGGCGAGGCCGGACGGCGAGAGCGCCACCCGGTCCGCTGCCAGGAGGTTCGTCAGGTTCGAGACCGGCAGGAGCAGACTCGCCGTGTTGGCCAGCCACACCGTCGTCATCGCCAGGGGCACCGCCGCGATCCCCACCCGGGCGGCCAGCGCCAGCATGACCGGGGTGAGCAGCACCGCCGTGGTGTCCAGATTCAGCGTGATCGTGGTGAGCGAGGCGAACGCCACGCACAGCCCGAAGAGCAGCGGATAGCGCCCCCGCCCCGCCCGCGCCACCCAGGCCGCCACCACATCGAAGACCTGGGCCCGGCCCGTCAGTTCGGCCATCACGATGACGGTGCCCAGGAACACCACCAGCGGACCGACACGCCGCATCTCGTCCGCGGCGGGCTCCGGGGGCAGCAGCCCCGTCACCACCGCGAGCAGCCCCAGGACCAGCAGGACGCCCGCCAGCCAGTCGATCGGGTGCAGCCGCCGGAGAAGGCCGCGCGGGCCCTCCCCGGGCCCGTCGGCCCCGGGTTCCCCCGCCCAGAGATCTCTCGCCATGGGACGATGATCCCAGAAGGCGGACTCACGCCATGGACCGGCGAGTTCGCCGTCAGGTCGCCCCCCGGGCCGGACGGAGAGAGGGCCGCGGGCCCCGGAGCCTCAGCCGTCGGACAGGGTGCGTCCCAGGAGGGGCAGCAGGCGGTCCCAGTGACGCCGTAGCGCGGCAGGGTCGAAGGCGTCGGTGTCGGACATGGTGAAGCCGTGCACGGTGCCGGGGTAGATCTCGGAGGTGTAGCCGACGCCCGTCTTCTCCAGGGCCCGGTCGAGCTCGCCGAGGGACTCGGGCGTCATGTCGCCCTCGGCGTGGCCGAAGTGGACCTGGGCGGTCAGCCCGGCGAGGCCGCCGGGTCCGTCGGCGCCCACGGGGCCGTGGAACGCGGCGACGGCGGCCACCCGTCCGGGGTGGGCCGCGGCGGTGCGCACCGCCGCGAGCCCGCCGATGCAGTAACCCGTCACCCCGACCGGTCCGGTGCCGACCTCGGGCCGGCCGGTGAGGAAGCTGAGGTAGGCGTCGGCGTCGCTCAGGGTGCGTTCCGCAGTGTGCGCCTCGATCAAGGGCATCAGCCGGGCGAAGACCGCGGGCCTGGCCTCCTCCCCGATGTGCTCGGGGAGCTCGATCACCGGTGCCGGACCGTGCCGGTAGAAGAGGTTGGGGACGAGCACGTAGTACCCGTGTCCCGCCAGCTCGCGGGCCATGTCCCGCAGCACGGGCCGGATACCGAAGCCGTCCGGGTACATCAGTACCCCAGGGTGCCGCTCACCGGTTTCGGGGAAGGCGGCGAAGGCGTCGGCCCGGCCGTCCGCGGTGGGAATGTGCAGTGTCCGTGCCTCGGTGCGCATGAGTTCTCCTGTCGTGGTCGACGTGTCGAGCTGTGGTCAGCACGACAGGAGGCGGAGCCCGCGCGGTGGAGTCGGACCCTCGGTTCCGGTGCGGGCCCGCGTAGGCCCGTACAGCGCTCAGGGGAGCGCCGGGTCACCGATCCGTGTGTGGCGCAAGGCCGTCCCGGTAGTCATCGCGGCACAACGTAGTCCACCGAGCAGGACCCGTGCCAGCCCCCAGTTCCTCTGGGCGCACCGTCCCTGTCAGGCCGCACCCGTCAGGGAAGCCGTCCGTACGGCGACCACCGCCGCCAGCAGCACGACCAGGACCGCCCCGCCGGCCAGCTGCGCGGCAGACGTCCGCAGTTTCGCCGGGGCGTACGCGAGTCCGTACGTCACCAGGCCGCCGGTCAGCAGCCCGCCGAGGTGGCCCTCCCACGAGGTGAACACGGCGGAGATCACCATCCAGAGCAGGAACCCCGCCATGAAGCGGTTGACCGGCCCCATGTCCCGTCCCAGACGGCGGTTGATGACGTAGAAGGACGCCGCCAGGCCGAAGATCGCGCCCGACGCGCCGACCGCCGGTGTCTCCGGCGAGACCAGGTACACCAGCACCGAACCGCCCACCGCGGACAGCAGGTACAGCGCGAGGTAACGCACCCGGCCGAGCTGGCCCTCCACGATCCGGCCCAGATTCCACAGGGCGAGCATGTTGAAGACGAGGTGCATCACGCCGAACGACGCGTCGGGCGGGAGGTGCAGGAACGCGCCCGTCAGCAGCCGGTACCACTCCCCGTCGGCCACCCCTGTCAGTTCGAAACCGGGCGCGGTCCAGCCCTCGTACACGTACAGCTCGCCGTCCGGCCCGACCAGCGCCGCCCCGAGCATCCCGAACCGGTCCACCGTCCCGGACCGTACGACCTCGACGGCGTACGCGACGATGTTCAGCGCCATCAGCACATACGTCACGACCGGTGTCGCGGCGCTCGGCACCGCGCCGCCGAACAGCGAGCGGGCCTGCCGGACCGAGCGCTGCCCCTCCTGCACGCACTCCACGCAGTGGTGCCCCACGGACGCCTCACGCATGCAGTCGGGGCAGATATACCGGTCGCAGCGTGTGCAGCGCACATACGTCTCGTGCGACGGGTGGCGATAACACGTGGTGGCGGCGGCCGTCATGGCCGGCTCCTTCATTCGTGGACGGAGGGCCGCAGGGGGCGGCGGCGCTCAAGATAGCGAACGCGGGTGAGGCGGAGCACACCTGGGGCGGGGGACCAGCGCCCGGAACTCAGGTCCCCGGCAGGCGGTGAGCCGGGCCAGGGGCGTCCGTTCCGGTGACACGCGAACAAACACGACAGAGGATGTCCGGTTTACGGGGTTCGATGGAACCCATGACACCGAACGTGACGCCCGCTTCGTGGCAGGACTTCCGCACGGCGGAACCGGCCTTCGCCGACACCGTGCGGAAACGGTTCCAGCTGTACAAGCACCACGTCCTCGCGACCCTTCGCGTGGACGGCTCCCCCCGGGTCACCGGACTGGAGGTGGATTTCCGCATGGACGCGCTGTGGCTGGGCATGATGCCCGGCTCCCGCAAGGCACTGGACCTGCGGCGGGACCCGCGCTTCGCCGTCCACGCCAACCCGGGGCCGGACGCGGAGATGGCCGACGGGGACGTACGCATCTCCGGTCGGGCGGTGGAGGTCACCGACGCCGCCGTGCTGGCACGCTTCGTCAATGAGGCGGCCCCGCCGGAGCCCTTCCTCCTCTTCCGCGCCGAACCCACCGAGGTGGTCCGCACCGGTATCGACGGCGACGACCTCGTCGTGCAGGTCTGGCGCCCCGGCCACCCCCTGCGCACCCTGCGCAGGGGTAACGACGACAGTCCGGTACGGGAGGGCTGACCCGGCCGGCCCTGGGCCGGGCTACCCGTTCGGCGTAACGCCTGCCGTGGATCCGGCCGCCGGGCGGCGCGAGGGCCGGAAGCGTGCCGATACGGCATCCAGGTGAACCTGACTCCCGGACGAGGACGCCCGGCCCCCTCATGGACCGCCCGGCGGAACGATGCCCTCCGTCGCCCGCCGGAGGGTGCCCGGCCCTTGGGGGAACAGGGCGGGAAGCATCCGGGAACGATTCCGGAACCGGTCATGAACAGTCCCCGCCACCCTGCTGGTCAGCAGATCCCACGGCGCGCCGGGGGCGGAGTGATCTGCCGCCCGCCGACAGAACGTGCTACGGTTGCCGAGTTGCAGTTTTGGTACCCATGAACTTTATGTGCGCCTGACGGGAACCCTCCTCAGGCGCTTTATTGTTTTCCGGCTTTCTCCGGATGGGGCTCAATGCGGCGACTTGGAATTCGTAAAGTGCGGATTTCCGGCACTGCACCTCTTTTAGGAGAATGACATGGCTACTGGAACCGTGAAGTGGTTCAACTCGGAAAAGGGCTTCGGCTTCATCGAGCAGGACGGCGGCGGCGCCGACGTCTTCGCCCACTACTCGAACATCGCCACCCAGGGCTTCCGTGAGCTCCAGGAGGGCCAGAAGGTCTCCTTCGACGTCACGCAGGGCCAGAAGGGCCCGCAGGCGGAGAACATCGTCCCGGCCTAATCGCCGGACGCGTACCTCGCGACCGGGGCCCGCACCGTGAAGGTGCGGGCCCCGGTTTGTGCTGTTTCCGACTCATCCTTTCCCGGTTCGGTTCCGCAACCGGGACACCTGCTCTGTGCTTGCATCCTGGGGCGCACATCAAGCAGTCCACAGCAGTCGGCAGTAACCCCAGGAATCCCCCAGGAGGGCAATTCCGTATGACCCGCTCCGAACACCAGGACCGACCCGCCCGCAACCGCCCGATAAGGGGCCGCGGCACGGACCGGCCGCAGGCGAACACCCGAGGATCCGGCAAGGCACCGGCCCGCCGCAGGCCCGCGCCCGCCCAGGGCGGCGAGTTCGCCCTGCCGGAGACCCTGACCCCCGCGCTGCCCGCCGTCGACGCCTTCGCCGACCTGGACATGCCCGCCGCGCTGCTGAAGACCCTCGCCGCACAGGGCGTGACCGACCCCTTCCCCATCCAGGGCGCCACCCTGCCGAACTCGCTGGCCGGCCGGGACATCCTCGGCCGCGGCCGCACCGGCTCGGGGAAGACCCTGGCCTTCGGCCTGGCACTCCTCGCCCGCACCGCCGGACGCCGCTCCGAGCCGCACGCACCGCTGGCACTCGTCCTCGTCCCCACCCGCGAGCTCGCCCAGCAGGTCACGGACGCGCTGACCCCGTACGCCACCTCCGTCAACCTGCGCGTCGCCACCGTCGTCGGCGGCATGTCGATCAGCAGGCAGTCCGGCGCGCTGCGCCGCGGCGCCGAGGTGCTCGTCGCCACTCCGGGCCGGCTCAAGGACCTCATCGAGCGCGGCGACTGCCGGCTCGACGAGGTCGCGATCACCGTCCTCGACGAGGCCGACCAGATGGCCGACATGGGCTTCATGCCGCAGGTCGTCGCACTGCTCAAGCAGGTCGAGCCGGACGGCCAGCGGATGCTGTTCTCCGCGACCCTCGACAAGAACATCGACCGGCTGGTCAAGATGTTCCTCACCGACCCGGTCGTGCACTCCGTGGACCCGTCCGCCGGTGCGGTCACCACGATGGAGCACCACGTGCTCCACGTTCTGGACGAGACGGACAAGAAGGCCGTCGCCACGAAGATCGCCGCCCGTGACGGCCGCGTGATCATGTTCGTCGACACCAAGCGTGCCGCCGACCGCTTCGCCAAGCGGCTCCTCGCCAGCGGCGTGCGGGCCGCCGCCCTGCACGGCGGCCGGTCCCAGCCGCAGCGCAACCGGACGCTGGACCAGTTCAAGAACGGGCAGGTCACCGCGCTCGTCGCGACGAACGTGGCGGCCCGTGGCATCCACGTCGACGACCTCGACCTGGTCGTCAACGTGGACCCGCCGACCGACCACAAGGACTACCTCCACCGCGGCGGGCGCACCGCGCGCGCCGGGGAGTCCGGCAGCGTCGTCACGCTCGTGCTGCCCGAGGAGAAGCGCGAGATGACCCGGCTGATGCAGGACGCGGGCATCGCGCCGCGCACCACCCGGATCAAGTCCAGCGACGACGAGCTCAGCCGGATCACGGGTGCCCGTGAGCCGTCCGGCGTCGCGATCGTCATCGAGGTGCCGCAGCCGACCCAGCCCAAGCCGCGTACGCGCGGCTCCGGTGCGGGTGCGGGTGCGGCGGCCGGCGGATCGTTCCGCTCGGGCAGCCGCGGACGCGGCCGGCGCGGCGGAACGGGCGCGGGGTCGGGCGCCGCACAAGGCGGCGCCGGCGGCGCGGCCCGCGGTGGTGCGGGCGGCGGAGCGCGTGGCGGCTCCGGCGGCGGCGCGGCCCGTGGCGGTGCCGGCGGCGCGGGCGGATCCGCGCGCGGCGCCGGTGCCGGCCGGGCCGGATCCACCGGGCGCGGCAGCGCTCCCGGCCGTGGCCGCAGGGCGGCGTGACCACAGGGTGCGGTGACCGGTCCATCCGGTCACCGCACCCGTCCTCCCGCTTCAGCTCCCGGGTGGACCCTCGTACCCGTCGAGTGCCCGCGCCGCCGCCTCGGCCGGCGCCGGGGCCGCGGTCCGGGCCAGCTCCCGCAGCAGCGGCACCGCCAGGCCGGCGAACGGTTTGCCGCCGCCATGGAATCCGAGCCGCGCCAGCACATCCACGCCGAACGCCTGCCGCAGCGGATCCCCGCTCGCCGTCCACGCTGCCGCCGCCTGGAACGTCTCCTCGTCACCGCGCTGCCGCAGCGCCCCGACGGCCACCAGCCAGTTGTCCAGCCCGGGGTCACCCTCTCGCAGTGCCCGGACGGCCAGCTCCTCGAACGGGGCCCGCAGGCCCAGCTCGCTCTCCAGGAGCGTCGCGATCGCCCCGTGCCCCGTCTGCAGGTCCTGGGACGCGAACAGCTCCCCGCCCCGCCGCAGTTCGACCGTGACGGTCACCCCGCCATCCGCTGGTGCGCGGCGCACCACGCTCTCGTGGCCCTCGTCCCCGTACATACGCCGCAGCGCGTCCCGCAACTCCCGCTCCACGTCCAGCGTGAGCATGCGCCTGGCCTCCTCCAGCGCGGGGGACAGGGCGCGGGCGCCGTGCCGGAGGAGGGCCCGCACGGTGTGCACCGACCCCCGCCGGGCCGCCACCACCAGCGGCGTCTCACCCTGCGGGCCGGGCACCTCCGGGTCGGCACCATGGGCCAGGAGCGTCTCCGCGACCCGGGCGTGACCGAGGCCCGCCGCCCAGCGCAGCGCCGTGAAGCCGAACTCCTCGCTCAGATCCGGCTCGGCCCCGGCCGACAGGAGCGCCCCGACGACCTCCGCGTGCCCGCCGCACGCCGCCCCGCAGAGCGGGAGATCGCCGGCCTCCGGGCCGCTCGCCCGGTTAGGGTCCGCGCCCGCCGCAAGGAGCAGCCGGACCGCGCCGGGCAGGTCCTGCACGGACGCCAGATAGAGCGCGGTCGTCCCCGCCTCGTCGCTCGACTCGGCGGCCGCGCCCGCACGGAGCGCCCGTACGACAGCGTCCTCATCGGCGTACAACGCCTCGAAGAGGCCGCTGGCACCCCCGACCGGACCGTTCGTCATGCACCGACCCTACGACCACCCCGGACCGGGGCGAGTTTCTCAGGTGTCGCACTCCAGGACCGTGCGGCACAGGCCGCACCGGGCCCGCGTGCGGCCCCTGACCGCGACCCGGACCCGCTGGTGGCAGGTGGGGCAGGCGAACGAGACCCGGAGCCCGTCCGTGCCGCCCTCGAAGGCGTACGGGGCGGACGGGTCGAGGGCGGCGCCCGGGTGGTCCCCGGCGTGACGGCGGTCCTTGGCGTAACGGCGCCTGCCCGCCCACCCCGCGGCCGTCAGCGGAGGACGCTGCAGGTCGCGCAGGGCCTCGGCCCGCCCCTTGGTGTACGCCGTGTACGCCTGGGGGCTGGTGAACCACACGGACGGGTCCTCGTCGAAGGCCAGCGCGCGCTTGGCGAGTACGTACCCGAACTCCTCGGGGGTGAGATAGCCGAGCTTCTGGCTGGAGACCGCGTCCTGACGGAAGGCGTCCAGCAGGAGCCACCCCGCGCCGAGATAGGCCGTCACCGTGTCCGTGAGGATCTCGTTGTCGCGGGTGCCGGGAAGCTCCAGCCCCAGCCGGTGCAGCAGCACATGGGTGATCTCGTGCGCCAGCGCGGCCCCGATGTCCCTGCGGTGCGTACGGAAACGTTCGTTGAGCTCGATGAAGTACTCCGGGCCGGCGGTGAGTTCGACGCTCGCGGCGTGCTCCATCCGCCGGAAGCCGACGACGATACGGGCCTGCGGCAGACGCAGGTGCTGCACCAGGGCACCGGCCACCCGCTGGGAGCCCAGATACAGATCGTCCACCTCGGAGAAGGCGGCGTCGGCCGGGGCGAGGCTCGTGGCGTAGGCGCGCACACCGTCGGGGGAGACCCGCCGGTAGAGCGCCGTGATCGCGGACCGGACGGTGTCGAGATGCGGGAACCCGTGGACGACCGGACCGCCGCCACTGCCGTTGCTGCCGTCGCTCACGACCGAACCCCCATCAATGGCGCTCAACGGACCCCCACTCTAGGCCGATCCGACGGGAACCGGCCGGGGGACGACTGATGATCTTGGCCGGAAACCCCGCCTTGTGACAGCGGTGACCGCTTCCCGATAATCGGATCGTTCTTGTCGCGGGCATGCCGAGAATTGCTCGTTCCATGCCCTGACCAGGACACGCACGCCCGCACGCCTGCACCCCCCGTCACCCCCCACACGAAAGCAGGCACACCCGTGAAACAGCTCCTGCGCACCCTCAAGAGATGCTCCGTCATAGCCGCGGTGGCCCTCGCCACCATCAGCCTCCAGCCGTCGAACGCCTCCGCCGCCCCCGCACCCGTCGTCGGCGGAACCCGCGCCGCCCAGGGCGAATTCCCCTTCATGGTCCGGCTCTCCATGGGCTGCGGCGGCGCCCTCTACAGCCAGACCGTCGTGCTCACCGCCGCCCACTGCGTCGACGGATCCGGCAACAACACCTCCATCACCGCCACCGCGGGAGCCGTCGACCTCCAGTCGTCCTCCGCGGTCAAGGTGCGCTCCACCAAGGTCCTCCAGGCACCCGGCTACAACGGCGTCGGCAAGGACTGGGCACTGATCAAACTCGCCCAGCCCATCAACCAGCCCACCCTGAAGATCGCCACCACCACCGCCTACGACACCGGCACCTTCACCGTCGCCGGCTGGGGCGCCGCAACCGAGGGCGGCGGCCAGCAGCGCTACCTCCTCAAGGCCACCGTCCCCTACGTCTCCGACACCACCTGCCGGCAGGCCTACGGCAGCGACCTCGTCCCGAGCGAGGAGATCTGCGCCGGATACGTCAGCACCGGCGGCGTCGACACCTGCCAGGGCGACTCCGGCGGCCCCATGTTCCGCAAGGACAACGCCGGAGCCTGGACCCAGGTCGGCATCGTCAGCTGGGGCGAAGGCTGCGCCCGGCCCGGCTACCCCGGCGTCTACACCCAGGTGTCGACGTTCGCCTCCGCCATCGCCGCGGCCGCCGCGACCCTCTGACACCACCCGCCCTGCGCACCACCCCCCGGGGGCTCCCGCTGCGACGGGAGCCCCCGGGCCCGGCTTCCACGAAGCCGCCGGCCACCCGCCGTCGACCACCCCACGACCGGTGCGTCTAAGCTCGCTGACCATGACCACGAGCGACATCGACGAGTACGTCACCACCGAACTGAACCGCCTGCGCGAGAGCATCGACAACATCGACGCCGCGGTCGTCCACATGCTCGCCGAGCGCTTCAAGGCCACCCAGCAGGTGGGCCACCTCAAGGCCGAACACCACCTGCCGCCCGCCGACCCCGCCCGCGAGGCCCGCCAGATCGCCCGGCTGCGGCAACTCGCCGAGAGCGCCAAGCTGGACCCCGCCTTCGCCGAGAAGCTGCTGAACTTCATCGTCGCCGAGGTCATCCGCCACCACGAGCGCATCGCCGAGGAATCCGCGGGCCCCACCGCCTGACCCCACCTCCGGCCCCGGGCCCGCGCCGCACCCGGCCCCGCGCCGCCCAGGGCCGGCGCGGGCCGCACCGCCAGTGCGCCGCAGAGCCCCCGCCACGCGCCGTCAGCCCTGCGAGAACCCCGCTGCACAGCCCCGGACCCGTACGGCAGCATGGGCGCCATGTCCGTACTGACGCGCAACGAAGCGCAGACCCGCGCCCAGCTCCTCGACGTACACCGGTACACGGTCGACCTCGACCTCACCACGGGTGAGGAGACCTTCGGCTCCCGCACCGCCATCCGGTTCACCGCCCACACGGCCGGAGACACCTTCGTCGAGATCAAGCCGGAAACCCTGCGCTCACTCAGCCTCGACGGACAGACCCTGGACCCCGAGCGCCTCGACCAGAACCGCTACCCCCTGGACGGCCTCACCGCAGGCCCCCACGAACTCACCGTCGACGCCACCATGCGCTACTCCCGCACCGGCGAAGGCATGCACCGCTTCACCGACCCCGCCGACGGCGAGACCTACGTCTACACCCAGCTCTTCATGGAAGACGTCCAACGCGTCTTCGCCGCCTTCGACCAGCCCGACCTCAAATCCGTGTTCGACGTCACCGTCACCGCACCCACCGGCTGGACCGTCCTCGGCAACGGAACCGCCACCCAGGCCACCGAAGGCCGCTGGACCATCGCCCCCACCCCACCCATCTCCACCTACCTCGTCGCCGTCGCCGCAGGCCCCTGGCACTCGGTCACCACCCACCACGCCGGCCTCCCCTTCGGCATCCACTGCCGCCGCTCCCTCGCCCCCCACCTCGACGCCGACGCCGACGAGATCCTCGACGTCACCCGCGCCTGCTACGACCGCTACCACGCGAAATTCGACGAGCCCTACCCCTTCGACTCCTACGACCAGGCCTTCGTCCCCGAATTCAACGCCGGCGCCATGGAGAACCCCGGACTCGTCACCTTCCGCGACGAATTCATCTACCGCTCCGCCGTCACCGACACCGAACGCCAGACCCGCGCCATGGTCATCGCCCACGAAATGGCCCACATGTGGTTCGGCGACCTCGTCACCCTCACCTGGTGGGACGACATCTGGCTCAACGAGTCCTTCGCCGAATACATGGGCTACCAGACCCTCACCGAAGCCACCCTTCCCCAAGCTCTCAACTCCGTTCGAGCAGGGGAGACCCCATTCCCCGACACCTGGGTCGAATTCGGTGTCTCCCGAAAGGGCTGGGGCTACGACGCCGACCAACGCCCCACCACCCACCCCGTCGCCCCCGACCCCCACGCCGTCCCCGACACCGCCTCCGCCCTCCTCAACTTCGACGGCATCTCCTACGCCAAGGGCGCCTCCGCACTCCGCCAACTCGTCGCCTGGCTCGGCGAAAAAGACTTCCTCGCCGGAATCAACACCCACTTCGCCCGCCACAAATTCGCCAATGCCACCCTCGCCGACTTCATCGACAACCTCGCCACCGCCACCGACCGCGACGTCCACGCCTGGGCCGCCACCTGGCTCCGCACCACCGGCATCGACACCCTCACCGCCCACACCGAAACCACCGGCAACAGCTGGAACCTCACCGTCGACCGCGCCGGCACCCGCCCCCACCGCATCACCGTCGGCACCTACGACCACAGCCTCGACACCCAGACCGGCACCGACCAGCTCACCCTCCGCGACCGCTTCGAACTCGACATCCCCCAGGACGGCGCCCCCACCACGAAGCCCGGCCACCGCCCCGACCTCGTCGTCCTCAACGACCACGACCTCACCTACGCCAAGATCCGCCTCGACCCCGACTCCTGGAACACCGCCCTCACCCACCTCTCCGGCATCCCCGACCCCCTCACCCGCGCCGTCATCTGGAACACCGCCCGCGACATGGTCCGCGACGGCGCACTCCACCCCACCGTCCACCTCACCGCCGCCCGCACCCACCTCCCCTACGAAACCGACCTCGCCCTCGTCCACGGCGTACTCGGCTTCGCCGCCACCCACATCACCGACCGCTACCTCACACCCGAGGACCGGCCCACCGCCCTCGCCACCCTCACCTCCCTCTGCCGCGACCTCCTCCGCCGCACCGAAGGCCTCACCGCCAAGGACTGGGACCGGACCCCCGGCACCACCACACCCGGCAACCCCGAACCCGGCCTCCGCCTCACCGCCGTACGCCACTTCATCGACGCCGCCACCCAGCCCGACGCCATCCAGGACTGGCTCCGCGAAGGCACCGTCCCCGGCGGACCCGAACTCGACCCCGAACTCCGCTGGCGCATCCTCACCCGCCTCGCCATCCTCGGCGCCACCGACGAGACCGCCATCGACCGCGAACTCGCCAAGGACCCCAGCGCCACCGGACAGGAAGGCGCCGCCCGCTGCCGCGCCGCCCTCCCCACCCCCGAAGCCAAAGCAGCCGCCTGGCAGGCCATGTTCACCGACGACAACCTGTCCAACTACCTCTTCACCGCCACCGCCCAAGGCTTCTGGCAGCCCGAGCAGAGCGAACTCACCCACCCCTACATCGCCCGCTACTACCCCGACGCCATCGCACTCGCCGCACGCCGCGGCCCCGCCATCGCCGAAGCCGCCGGACGCCACGCCTTCCCCGCCCACGCCGTCGACCCCGACAGCATCCACCTCGGCGACCAGGCCCTCACCGACCCCGGACTCACCCCCGCCCTCCGCCGCAAACTCACCGACCAGCTCGACGACCTCCGCCGTGCCCTCGCCGTACGCGACGCCCACCGACCGACGCCGGCCCCCTGAGCGCACCCCCCGCCGCTCCAGGCGCACCCCGCCGCCACCGTGCCCGGCCCTTCACCGAAGGAGCCGGGCACAGTCATGCGAACAACGAACGCCTATACCAGCCCCGGGGACCCCAACACCCCCACACCGAACCGCAGTACCCCTTTCGGGTTGAGATCGTTGGGCTCTTCGGCCGCCCCCTCCGCAATCCGGACAAGCTGGCACCACCGCCCCCGCGCACCCGAAGGACCACACCACCCATGCCCACCCCGCCCCTCGCCGGAGGCACCGCAGGCCCCCACCACCTGCGCCCCCTCATCGACACCGTCCTCACCGCACTCCACGACGGCGCCACCCGCCGCAACGGCCCCCTCCCCGCCGGCGGCCCCCACACCGTCACCGAAAAGCTCCACCACACCACCGGCCCCCTCATCCCCGACCACGGCACCGGCGCCCACCACGCCCTCCGCACCCTCGTCACCGCCCTCACCGAAGGCGCCGCCGACCCCGCACACCCCCACTGCGCCGCCCACCTCCACACCCCACCCCTCGCACTCGCCGCAGCAGCCGACCTCGCCGCATCAGCCCTCAACCCCTCCATGGACTCCTGGGACCAGGCCCCCGCCGCCTCCGCCCTCGAAACCGCCCTCACCGCCGCCCTCGCCGCCGAGATCTACCCCCACACCCCCGACCCCGACGCCCTCATCACCACCGGCGGCACCGAAGCGAACCAACTCGCCCTCCTCCTCGCCCGCGAACGCCACGGCCCCGTACAGACCATCTGCGCCGCCAACGCCCACCACAGCATCGCCCGCGCCGCCTGGCTCCTCGGCCTCCCCCAACCCGTCGTCATCCCCGCCCCCACCGGCGTCATGGACCTCACCGCACTCCGCGACGCCCTCATCCGCAACGACGGCCCCCTCCTCGTCACCGCCACCGCAGGCACCACCGACACCGGCCAGATCGACCCCCTCACCGACATCGCCGACCTCACCACCACCCACGGCGCCGAGCTCCACATCGACGCCGCCTACGGCGGCCCCCTCCTCTTCAGCCCCACCCACCGCCACACCCTCCGCAGCCTCCACCGCGCCCACAGCGTCACCCTCGACCTGCACAAACTCGGCTGGCAACCCGCATCAGCCGGCATCCTCGCCGTCCCCCACCACCACCACCTCACCCCCCTCCACCACCACGCCCCCTACCTCAACGCCGACGACGACACCGACGCAGGCCTCCCCGACCTCCTCGGCCGCTCCCTCCGCACCACCCGCCGACCCGACGCCCTCAAAATCGCCGTCACCCTCCAAGCACTCGGCCGCAACGGACTCGCCGACCTCATCGACCGCACCATCGCCACCGCCCACCACCTCGCCGACCTCATCGACCAGGACCCAGCACTCGAGCTCTACGGCCGCCCCACCATCAGCACCGTCCTCTTCCGCCCCACCCACACCGACGACACCACCGTCGCCACCATCCGCCGCACCCTCCTCAACCAAGGCCACGCCGTACTCGGCCGCGCCCGCGCCGACGACCGCCTCTGGCTCAAAGCCACCCTCCTCAACCCCCACACCACCCCCGACGACCTCCAACAGCTCCTCACCCTCGTCACCCACGCCCACACCCGCATTGCCACGGAAGGCAGCACCCCCCGATGACCGACCGGACAACCCCCGAAGGCGACCGGACCCACGACCTCCTCGGCATCGGCCTCGGCCCCTTCAACCTCTCCCTCGCCGCCCTCGCCGACGGCATCCCCACCACCCCCGGCACGGCCCCCCTCACCACCGCCTTCTACGAACAACGCCCCGCCTTCCACTGGCACCCCGGCCTCCTCATCGACGGCGCCACCCTCCAAGTCCCCTTCCTCGCCGACCTCACCACCCTCGCCGACCCCACCAGCCCCTGGACCTTCCTCAACTACCTCCGCACCCGCGACCGCCTCTACCCCTTCTACTTCGCCGAGCAATTCCACATCCACCGAGCCGAATACGACGCCTACTGCCGCTGGGTCAGCGAACAACTCCCCACCATCCACTTCAACCACCAGGTCGACGCCATCCGCTGGAACACCGACCACTCCCACTTCGACGTCGACTACACCCGACTCGGCCACGACGGCGAAGCCCAAGCACTCGGCCGCACCCACACCCGCCACATCGCCCTCGGCGTCGGCACCGCCCCCTTCATCCCCGAACCCCTCCGCCCCCTCGCGGAAGCCCCCAGCATCCCCGTCATCCACTCCGCCGACTACCTCCACCACCGCGAAGAACTCCTCCGCGCCGACCACATCACCGTCATCGGCTCCGGCCAGTCAGGCGCCGAAATCTTCCTCGACCTCCTCCGCGCCCGCCCCCGCGGCATCGAGAAGATCCACTGGCTCGCCCGCACCCAGGCCTTCGCCCCCATGGAGTACTCAAAACTCGGCCTCGAACACTTCACCCCCGACTACACCCACTACTTCCACGCACTCCCCGAACACGTACGCGACACCCTCGTCCCCCAGCAATGGCAACTCCACAAAGGCATCGACACCGACACCATCGCCGCCATCCACGACGAGCTCTACCGCCGCACCCTCCACGGCGGCTGGCCCGACGCCACCCTCACCCCCGGCGTCAGCGTCCGCACCGCAGGCCGCCTCACCGGCAGCGGCAACCGCATCGAACTCCACCTCGAACACACCCAACAAACCACCCGAAGCCGCCTCACCACCGACGCCGTCGTCCTCGCCACCGGCTACCGCGAACGCCCCCTCGACACCCTCCTCACCGGCATCACCCCCCACATCCACCGCGACACCCAAGGACGCCCCCGCATCCACACCGACTTCCGCCTCGACCTCGCCCCCACCATCACCGGCAACATCTACGTACAGAACGCCGAACGCCACACCCACGGAGTCGGCGCCCCCGACCTCGGACTCGCCGCCTGGCGCAGCGCCACCATCCTCAACAACCTCACCGGCACCACCCCCTACCCCCTCCCACAACGCACCGCCTTCACCACCTTCGGCCTCACCCCCCACCCCACCCCCGCCGTCCCCGGACAAGGCAGCCCGCTCACCCCCCTCACCCAAGGGCGTACCGCAGGCACCGGTTGTCCCTGACGCCGCCGGGCGATACCTTCACGTCCCCGAACCGGGCGTCGTTGTTCATGTGCGCGCAGACCGTCCCGGGGGACACCGGATCCACCCCTGGGCGCAGCCCCAGGGACACGGGCCCGCCTTCCCCACAACGCGTGAGCAAGAACCCCCGGACGGCACACAGGCCGACGACCGGCCGGCACAGGGCGAACACGGCGCGACGGAGGGCAGGGCGGGCGTGGAGAGTTCGACGACCAGGACCGGGGCACGGCCCACGGGGCCCTCCGACGCGTACAAGAGGACCGCGCAGTCCGCACCGGAAAGCTCCGTGACCGCCCGCATGGCCCACCTCCAGCGCGCAGCGGGCAACACCGCCGTCCTCCGCATGCTGGGGGAGCGGACGGCTCCCGGAAATGAGGCCCCGGAGACACCGGACCCTGCCCCTTAGGCCCTTGGCCAGAACAAGAACTTCGCCTACAACGGGTAAGCAGGCCACCCCAGGCGCCAAGGAGGACCACCTGTGCACTCCGCCGATCGGGAGCACCGGAACTCCGGCGAGCGCACAACCGGTACAACGCTCCGCCCCCGGCAGCCGACGACCATGAGCGGCGCATGGGTGCGGCACCTGCAGCGTGTGGCCGCCGACAGGACCACCGCACCACCCGAGCGGGCCGAGCCGCCCAGACCACAGGACGACGGGGCCGAGACCATCGCCCGGCTGAGCCAGTCGATCGAACAGAACACAGTCCAGCAGAAGACGAAGAAGAACGTCTTCGCACCGGGCACCTGGCTGCCCGAGCAGTGGACCGCCGAAGGGCCGGCCCGGCTCAGGAAAGTCCTCGACCGGCGGGTGATGCGCGGCGAGGCGTTCAACGCCCAGGACCTGGGCGACATCAAGCACCTCTCCAAGGTGAACACCCAGTGGCTCGACAAGGTGGGCATCGGCACCTACGAGCAGGCCGAGAACTACACCAAAGGACGATTCGACGACTGGCTGAAGCTCCCCGCCGGCAAACGCGTGCTCACCGCCACCCTGGCCGTCCGCGCCAACCACCCGGCCACACGGGAAGCCGGTCAGGCCACACCGATCTCGCCGGACTACACACTCGGCCGCTTCATGCTCACCAAAGCGCCTGACACCCCACCCGACGAGAAGAAGAACCTGGAACGGGAACGCGACCAGCAGATCCGGGACACGGCCGTCGACACCCTCTATCCAGCCGGAATCGACCCCAAGCGCCTGCACCCCGACGGCATCCCCGAAACGGGCCCCACCACCGCCAAAGGCAAGAACAAGAGCACCGCACCGGACCTCGTCGCGAAAGACGCGCGGGCCCGCGAGATGCTCACCAAGGTGCTGCTCATCCTCCAGAACGGGCTGAAACTCTACGACCCGGAAGCCGGGGCGCACATGGCCGACTACGAGAAGGACGTCATCCGCGCCCTCGCCCACGGCGGACGCGTCAACATCCGAATCCCCGCCCTGCGATCCGCCGACGAACCCGCCTACTCACTGCCGGAATTCCTCGGCATCACCCAGGACGACCGCACGGACACCCGCGCCGGCGACGTCGTCGACCGCGGCTTCGCCACACACCGCACCTCCATCGGGGACAACAAAGAGGGCAAGCGCGGCACGTTCAAGGAGAAGGGCGGCCTCAAGGCATCGCTCACCAACGTGGTGTCCCTCGGCGCCGACCGCCCGGACCTGTGGGGCCAGGACATCTCCGGCGGCGGTCTCGGCTCCAAGGACTGGAACGGCGACGTGGTACTCCCGAACGGGTCATACGGCCACATGCTGCTCGTCCACCACCGGCCGACCCGAAGCAAGGACGGTTCGCTCCAGATCGGCATCGAGACCCTCGCACCCCACGCCACCAGCCCCGTGGGCTACCAGCACGACTTCCGCTCCACCGAAGCCACCGCCAACCCCGAGTCCATCCTGCACGGCCACAAGGGCGACAAGGTCGGCTCCGGCGGACTGAGCAAGAACGAACGCCTCGTCGAACTGGGAGAGATGGGCAAGGACGGGGACTGGCGCGCCTTCCTGGACGAGATCAAGAAACAGTGGGACGCCGCCCTGGCGGAGACCCAGGACGGCTCCCCGAAACGCAAAGCCCTGTACCAGAACCTGGTCGGCCCACGAACACGACCGAAGCCCTGAGAACAGGGCAGGGCAGGGCAGGCAGGGCAGGACGGTGACCGGCGAGGGCACACGGCAGACACCCCCCTCCACTCCCACAACCACTGGGCCACACGAGGGCGGCCGCCCTCCCGAAGGACGACGGCCGCCGCACACCACCCGCTCAGGCCCCCCGGTCAGAACACCGGCACACCATCCCGCGTCAGACGCCAGTCCACCGACGCGAACTCCGCAGGATCCACCGAACCCTTCGCCTGGACCCACCCGATGATCGTGTTCCGGATCTCATCCGAATTCGCCCACAACTGCTTCGCACCCGGCACATGCGGGAAGTTGCCGCCACCACTCGCCCGGTAGTTGTTCACCGCGAAGACGAACTGCGCCGCCGGATCCACCGGCGCCCCCTCGAACGACAACCCCACGATCCGCGAACCGGCCGGCTTCGCGATATCGATGTCGTACGTCACGCCCGACACCACGTCGTAGTTGTAATCCGGAATGTTCTCCGCATTCGTCAGCTTCGACGTGTCCACCGGCGCCCCCGCAGCCGTCTGCACGTAGTACTTCGCCGAGTACTCCAGATAATCCTTCAGCTGCGCACCCGTCAGAAGCCGCGCCTCCAGCGTGTTCTCGAACGGATACAGCCCCGCAGCATCCTTGATCGTCACCTCACCCGCGGGAATCGCCGCCGTACGCGAGAAGCACGCCGCCTGCGACAGCACCGGCAACGCCGCGTACTCACCGCCCGCCAGCGCCTCCTTCACCGTCTCCGCCTGCACCAGATTGATCAGATCGATGACCGGCTCGTCCTTCCACGGCGCCTCCACCGTCGACATCGCCGACACAGACGTACCGATGACCTGGTTCACATAGGCCACCACCTTCGTGTGCTCATCCCCGAGCAACGACGTGATCTGCGGATCCTCCTCCACCGTGTTCGAGTTCAGCACCGAAGCACCGACCTTCTCGACCACCCAACGACCCTTCTCCCACACCAGATCGAAGTCGAACAGCGTCAGCCGCTGCCCCCACTTCAACGGCTCCGAGAGAACGACCTGCTTCCCGGTCTCCTTGTTCGTCACGAAGTACTCGGGAATCTCCGAATGCGCGTGACCCACCAGGATCGCGTCGATCCCCGGCACCTGCTCGGCCACCAGACCCGCCGCGTTCTCGACGTACGGCAACTGATCCCCGTACGACGACGTGCCCGACGAACCCGAATGCGCCGACACGATCACCACATCCGCACCCATCGAACGAAGCTTCGGCACCCACTTCGCCGCCTGCTCCTCAAGACCCGGGAACACCATCTTCCCGCCCACATTCGCCTTGTCCCAGATCGCGATACCAGGATTCGTCAACCCAAGAACCGCCACCCGCACATCACGGCCATGCGGCGTACGCACCCGCTTGATCACATACGGGGCGAACGCCGGCCGCAACGTTTTCGCATCCAGCGCATTCGCACCCAGCAGCGGAAAATCACACTGCTCCTCGAACTTCCGCAACACCGGAATGCCGTAGTTGAACTCATGATTCCCGAGCGCCGCCGCGTCATAACCGATCTTGTTCATCGCCTGCGCCATCGGATGCACCGGACCACGCTTCGCCGTGATCGGATCGATCTTCGCGTAGTAGTACGACAACTGGGTGCCCTGGATGGTGTCACCCGCATCGATCAACAACGTGTTCCGACGGCCCCGGTCCTCACGGATCTGATCCACCAGCGTCGAGATCTTCGCCAGACCGACGTCGTTGTGCGCCTTGTCGTCGAACTCCTTGTCCGTGAAGTAGTCCCAGTTGAAGACATTGCCGTGCAGGTCCGTCGTCCCCATCACCGTGAACGAGTACCGCTTCGGCGGACGCCCGTGACCGTGCCCCTTCGGCTCCGAGGCCGCCGCAGACCCCGCGCCGGCCCCTCCCGCCAGCGCCACACCCGCACCGGCGACAGCCGAACGGCCCAGAAACGTCCTACGGTTCAACGGCATCCTTGACTCCTCGTTCGAGCGAACAACGCGCGTAGATTCTGGCCCAGCCACCCCCGCCCGCAACACCCCAAACAGGTTTCGATCTGGTGACCAGCGGCTCCACCCCCACCCCCGCCGCCCCGCCGGCACGCACCCCCGGACGCTCATCAGAGCAGCCCGCCGCACAATTCAACACTCGTCAATAATCTTTCACCGAAAGGCTGTTGGACAGCCATGCAGAGACAATTACCTACCCGCAGGTAAGGTCTAGGCTCGAACCATGCGCCGAGCAAAAATCGTTTGTACCCTGGGACCCGCAACCGACACATACGAGCAGATCAAGGCACTGGTCGAAGCGGGAATGGACATCGCCCGCCTCAACCTCAGCCACGGCACCTACGCCGAACACGAAGAGCGCTACAACCACGTACGCAAAGCCTCCGAAGAAACCGGCCGCAGCGTAGGAATCCTCGCCGACCTTCAAGGCCCGAAGATCCGCCTCGGCCGCTTCGCCGAAGGCCCCGTACTCCTTGAACGCGGCGACGACTTCACCATCACCGTCGAACCCATGGAAGGCGACCGCACCACCTGCGGCACCACCTATGACGGCCTCGCCTCCGACGTCACCGCCGGCGAACGCATCCTCATCGACGACGGCCGCGTCACCCTCGAAGTCACCGAAGTCGACGGACCCCGCGTCCACACCACCGTCATCGAAGGCGGCATGGTCTCCGACCACAAGGGACTCAACCTCCCCGGCGTCGCCGTCTCCGTCCCCGCACTCAGCGAAAAAGACATCGAAGACCTCCGCTGGGCCCTCCGCACCGGCGCCGACATCATCGCCCTCTCCTTCGTGCGCACCGGACGCGACATCGACGACGTCCACCGCATCATGGACGAGGAGGACCGCCGCCTCCCCGTCATCGCCAAGGTCGAGAAGCCCCAGGCCGTCGACAACATCGACGACATCGTCGCCGCCTTCGACGGCATCATGGTCGCCCGCGGCGACCTCGGCGTCGAAATGCCCCTGGAACAGGTCCCGATCGTCCAGAAGCGCGCCATCAAACTCGCCAAACGCAACGCCAAGCCGGTCATCGTCGCCACCCAGATGCTCGACTCGATGATCGACAACTCCCGCCCCACCCGCGCCGAAGCCTCCGACGTCGCCAACGCCGTCATCGACGGCACGGACGCCGTGATGCTCTCCGGCGAGACCAGCGTCGGCAAGTACCCCGTCGAGACCGTCCGCACCATGGCCCGCATCGTCGAGGCGGCCGAGGAGGACATCCTCGCCAAGGGCCTTCCGCCCCTCACCGACCGCAACAAGCCCCGCACCCAGGGCGGCGCGGTCGCCCGCGCGGCAGCCGAGATGGGCGACTTCCTCGGCGCCAAATTCCTGGTGGCCTTCACCCAGAGCGGCGACACCGTCAAGCGCCTCTCCCGCTACCGCTCCCCGATCCCGCTCCTCGCCTTCACCCCGGACCAGGCCACTCGCGCGCAGCTGAACCTGACGTGGGGCGTCGAGACGTTCCTCGGGCCGCACGTGGAGTCGACGGACGCGATGGTGGCGCAGGTGGACGAGGAGCTGCTGCGGATCGGCCGCTGCCAGAAGGGCGACATCGTGGTCATCACGGCCGGGTCCCCGCCGGGAGTCGCGGGTTCGACGAACCTGGTACGGGTGCACCACATCGGCGACGACGACAGCCCGGAGTGACGGTCGTCAGTACTTCGGCCCGACGTGAGCGTCCATGAGGGCGACGGACGCCCGTCGGGCTACGGAGATGTTGAACGGATCGCTGCCGCGAGCGAGGGTGGTCCACTCGACACCTACGGCGGTGAGCGTGTCGCTGAAGAGCTTGCGGATGTCGTCGGACTTGTTGGTGAAGAAGTACCGGGGGTATTCGTAGCGCTTCCGCTCGCCACGGACCAGGCGGGTGGTCCAGTTGATGATCCGACAGCCGTCGGAGTGAATGAGACCGCGAATGAATTCCCAGGGGTGGGCGTCAACGATCTGTTGTTGCCACGGTTCGAGTGTGATCTCGCGATTGTGCTTCTTCCCTAACCCATGCTGAGGGAAGAAGCAGGGCCAGTGCTTACTGAAGCTTGTGACGTACTGGCAGCCCTGACTCTGTACTCGGCAGACCTTGTTGCCCGGCCGCGCACGCTGTACGGCCTTGACGCAGGCGTCGATCAGCCCCGGCCACGCGTCGGCGCACGCGATGCGGAGGGAGTACACGCCCCGCTTGGCAGAGCTGACGCAGCCGTCGCCGAGATAGAGGCCGAGCAGGTACGAGTATGCGGCGGGATCATCCGGGAGTCTCGGGGTGTCGCCGCACCGAGGGCATTCGGCGCCCCGGTTATACCCGAGGGGCTCTATTCGTTTCAGCCAGGAACGGATGGCAGCTCGAGAGATCCCGGTCTGCTTGCTGACGGAGTTCTGGCTGAAGCCCTGAGCGACCAGTGCCAGGGCACGCTTGCGAGTGTCGAGGTCGTACACGTTCTCGACTTTGACGCACACTGCTGACGTGGTGGCACGAATCCGGGAAGGTGATCACCCGATCCCGTGAAGTCGCCGCAACTTGCTGCGGCTTTAGAATCGAAGGAAAAGTGCCCCAGGTGGGATTCGAACCCACACTGTCCGCTGTTTGAGAGCGGCCTCTCTAACCATTGGAGTACTGGGGCCTTAGAAAGGAAGGGTCATCGCTGCCCTGCGCGTCACTACCTTACAGGAGCTAGGTAGGCTCGTGGGAGCAGTATCTGCCCCATACCAAGGAGCCCCGTGACCACCCCCGAGTCGCCCCAGCCCGTAGACGCCGTCGACGACGACAAGTCGCACGTCCCGCCGCTGACGACCCGTGTCGTCATCGCCGAGGACGAGGCGCTGATCCGCCTCGACCTCAAAGAGATGCTGGAGGAAGAGGGCTACTCGGTCGTCGGCGAGGCCGGGGACGGGCAGCAGGCCGTCGAGCTGGCCCGGGAGCACCGCCCGGACCTCGTGATCCTCGATGTGAAGATGCCGGTCCTCGACGGGATCTCCGCTGCCGAGAAGATCACCGAGGAGTCCATCGCCCCGGTCCTGATGCTGACGGCGTTCTCGCAGCGGGATCTGGTCGAGCGGGCGCGGGACGCCGGTGCGATGGCGTACCTCGTGAAGCCGTTCAGCAAGAGCGACGTGGTCCCGGCCATCGAGATGGCCGTGTCCCGGTTCGCGGAGCTGAAGGCGCTGGAGAGCGAGATCGCGGACCTGTCGCAGCGGCTGGAGACCCGGAAGCTGGTGGACCGGGCGAAGAGCATTCTGCAGACGGATTACGGGCTCTCGGAGCCGGCGGCGTTCCGCTGGATCCAGAAGACGTCGATGGACCGCCGGATGTCGATGCAGCAGCTCGCCGAGGCCCTGATCGAGGACGCCGAGGAGAAGAAGAAGGCTGCCGAGTAGCCGGTACGCACCTACGGGAAGGGCCCGCCTCCGGATGATCCGGGGGCGGGCCCTTCCCGTGTGCGGGGGTGCTCAGTCCTCGCCGAGGTAGGCCTTGCGGACCGACTCGTCGTGGAGGAGGTCGGCGCCGGTGCCGGAGAGGACGACCTTGCCGACCTCCATGACGTGGCCGTGGTCCGCGAGGGAGAGGGCGGCCTGGGCGTTCTGCTCGACGAGCAGGATCGTGGTGCCCGACGCCTTGAGCTCGACGATGGTCTCCATGATCTTCTGCATCATGATCGGGGAGAGGCCCATGGAGGGCTCGTCGAGCATGAGCAGCTTGGGCTGGGACATGAGTGCGCGTCCCATGGCGAGCATCTGCTGCTCGCCTCCGGAGAGTGTTCCGGCGGCCTGCTTCCGTCGTTCCCCGAGGATGGGGAAGAGGTCGTAGGCGCGCTGGATGTCCTTCTCGATGCCTGCCTTGTCGTTGCGGAGGTAGGCGCCGAGCAGGAGGTTCTCGGCGATCGTCAGCCGGGGGAAGATGTGGCGTCCCTCGGGGGAGTGGGCGATGCCCAGGGAGACGATCTTGTGTGCCGGGATGTTGGTGAGCGGTTTGCCCTCGAAGAGGATGCGGCCGCCGGCGGGCTTGAGGAGTCCGGACAGGGTGCGCAGGGTGGTGGTCTTGCCTGCGCCGTTGGTGCCGATGAGGGTGACGACCTGGCCGGCGTCGACGGTGAAGGAGATGCCCTTGACGGCTTCGATCTTGCCGTAGGCGACGCGGAGGTCCTCGACCTCGAGCAGTGCGGTCATCGGGTGTCCTCCTCCTCGGTGGTGGTGGCGGGCTTGGCTGTGCCGGCTGCGGTGGCTTCGGCGGCCTCGACCTCGGCGGCTTCCTCGGCGCCGGGGGCGCCTTCGAAGGGGGTGCCGAGGTAGGCGGCGACGACGCGTTCGTCGCCCTGGACGACGGGGGCGGTGCCCTCGACGAGTTTTTCGCCCTGGACGAGGACGGCGACGCGGTCGCAGAGGTTGAAGATGAACCGCATGTCGTGCTCGATGACGAGTACGGCGATTCCCTGGTCCCGGATGGCGAAGATGAGTTCTTCGGTGACGCGGGTTTCCTGGGGGTTCATGCCGGCGGTGGGCTCGTCCAGGAGGAGGAGGCCGGGGTCGCTGGCGAGGGCGCGGGCGATCTCCAGCTTGCGCTGGTCTCCGTAGGGGAGGTTGCGCGCGAGGTGGTCGGCCTTGTCGGCGAGGCCGATGAACTCCAGGAGTTCCATGCAGCGTTCGCGGCTGGCGTTCTCCGCCTTCTTGTAGCCGGGGAGGCGCAGGAGGGCGGACCAGAGGCCTTCTTTGGTCCTGGTGTGGCGTCCGACGAGGACGTTTTCCAGGACGGTCATGTTGGCGAAGAGGCGGATGTTCTGGAAGGTGCGGGCGATGCCTGCCTGGGTGACGAGGTGGGGCTTGGGCGGCAGGACGGTGCCCTTGTAGCTGACCTTGCCTTCGGTGGGGACGTAGAGGCCGGTGAGGCAGTTGAAGAAGGTGGTCTTGCCGGCGCCGTTGGGTCCGATGAGTCCGACGATCTCGCCGGCGTTGACGGTGAGGTCGACGCCTCGTACGGCGGTGAGGCCGCCGAAGCGCATGGTGACGCCGCTGGCGTCGAGGACGGTGGTGCCGGTGGGTGCGTCTGTCTTGGTCATGGTGGTCACGCCCCCGCCTTCGTGGTGCCGGCGGCTGTGTCGGTGAGTGGTGTGTCCGGTGGTACGTCGAGTTGGCCGGTCTCGTGGAATTCGAGCTGCTTCCTGCGGTCGGCGACGAGCCCTTCGGGGCGGAAGCGCATCAGGAGGATGAGTGCGAGTCCGAAGAGGAAGAGCTGGTAGTCCTGCATGAACTGCAGTTTGGCCGGGATGAGGTAGAGCAGTGCGGCGCCGACGAGGGGTCCGCTGAGGGTTCCCATGCCGCCGAGGACGACGGCGGCGAGGAGGAACACGGAGTTCGGGGGTACGGACCCGGCGAACTGGTACTGCTCGGGGGTGACCGTGTAGGAGACGTGTGCCTGCACGGTTCCGGCGAGGCCGGCGAGGGTGGCGCCGAGGGCGAAGGCGAGCAGCTTGAGCCGGAAGGCGTTGATGCCCATGGCGGTGGCTGCGGTTTCGTCCTCGCGGATGGCGACCCAGGCTCGGCCGATGCGGGATTCTCCGGAGCGCCGGAAGACGAGGACGACGACGGCGGTGAAGAGGAGCATCAGCAGGTAGTAGTTGGCGGACCTGCCGAGGGTGATGCCGCCGAGGTCGTGGCTGAGTCCGAAGTCGAAGCCGAGGAGCTTGAGGTCGGGGATGCTGGGGATGCCCTGGGAGCCGTTGGTGAGGTCGGGGCCGCTGACGCCGTTGAGGGCGTTGACGGTCAGGCGGAAGATTTCTCCGAATCCGAGGGTGACGATGGCGAGGTAGTCGCCGCGGAGGCGGAGTGTCGGGGCGCCGATGACGACGCCGAAGACGAGTGAGACTGCGGCTCCGGTGAGGACGGCGGCCCAGAAGGGGAACTGGACGCCGACGGGGGAGAGGGGGCTGCCGGAGACGAGTGCTGCGGCGTAGGCGCCGACGCCGAGGAAGGCGACGTAGCCGAGGTCGAGGAGGCCGGCGAGGCCGACGACGACGTTGAGGCCGAGTGCGACGGTCGCGAAGATGAGGATGTTGGCGCCGATGAGGGCGTATTCCTCGTTCTGCTGGGTGAAGGGGAAGCAGAAGGCTGCGACGAGTGCGGCGCACAGGGTGACGTTGCGGTGCTTGGAGGTCAGCGCGGTGACGCGGGCGATGAGTCCGGCCCGGGTGAGTGCGGTGAATCCGAAGGCGACGGCGATGACGTAGCCGATGAAGAGTTCGGCGTATTCGGTGTCGATGCCGTAGGTGAAGACCTCGAGGGCGACGCCGAAGGCGGCGGCGATGATGAGGATTTCGGCCCAGGCGGGGAGTGCCTTGGCGCGGGCGGGTGCCGGTGCGCGGAGGCTGCCGAGGAATCGGTTGAGTGCGCTGGGGGTGGTGGTGTCGTCGAGGGGCTGGTCGTTGGGGAGGCCGAGGGCGGCGATGGTGGCGATGATCGCGCCGGCGAGGCTGACCCAGGCTCCGGGTTCGAGTTCGATCAGTCCGAGGAGGTTGCCGTTGTCGTCCTTGGTGGCGATGACGGCGATGACGGTGTAGGCGGTGGTGAGGAGGGTGCCCAGGGCGAGGAGCCTGGTGGGGCTGTTGGTGCCGCCGGGGGTGAGCCAGCGCAGGCCCTTGATGCCGTATCCGGAGAGGGCGAAGAGGAGGGTGAGTGCTGCGCTGATGAGGGTGAGGACCTGGAGTCCGCCGGGGTATCCGGTGACGGTGAGGTCGCCGGGGAAGGTGTCGGTGTAGGTCCAGGCGAGGAAGGTGCCGATGAGGGCGAGTGCGGCGCCGGTGGTGGTGGCGGCGCGAGCTGCTGTGGTGGGCAGGGGGAGCAGGGCGGTGTTGGTGGTCATGGGTATCACGCCCTGTCCGCGACGCGTTCGCCCAGCAGGCCTTGCGGGCGTATGAGGAGGACGAGGATGAGGAGCACGAAGGCCCATACGTCCTTCCAGGCGCCGCCTCCGAAGAGTTCCATGCCGGGTACGTCGCTCATGTAGCCGGTGGCGAGGGCTTCGGCGACGCCGAGGACGACTCCGCCGAGCATGGCGCCGTAGATGTTGCCGATGCCGCCGAGGACGGCTGCGGTGAAGGCTTTGAGACCCATGATGAAGCCCATGCGGAAGCCGATCTGGCCGTTCTTGAGCCCGTAGGCGACGGCGGCGACGGCGGCGAACGCGGCACCGATGGCGAAGGCCATGACGATGATGCGGTCGGTGTTGATGCCCATGAGCTTGGCGGTGTCGGGGTCCTGGGAGGTCGCCTGCATGCCGCGGCCGGCGCGTGTCTTGGAGACGAAGAGGCCGAGGGCGAGCATGCAGATGGGTGCGGCGATGAGGACGAAGAGGTCGCCGCGTTGGATGTGGGCGCCGAAGATGTCGATCGCTTCGCCCTTGAACTGGGGGAAGGAGCGGTCCTTGGTGGCGTCGGGGTACCACATCCATACGGCCTGCTGGAGTGCGAGGGAGAGGCCGATGGCGGTGATGAGGGGGGCGAGGCGTGGTGCCGTGCGCAGTGGCCGGTAGGCGAAGCGTTCGGCGGCGACGCTGACGGCGACGGAGCAGATGACTCCGCCGGCGATCATGAGGGGTATCGCAGCGAGCAGGGAGAGTCCGGACGGAAGCCCGAGGTAGACCGTGAGGGCTCCGAAGCCCCCGATCATGAAGATCTCGCCGTGTGCGAAGTTGATGAGCTGGATGATTCCGTAGACCATCGTGTATCCGATCGCGATGAGACCGTACATCGCGCCGAGGATGAGTCCATTGGCCAGCTGTTGCGGCAGTTCGTGCACCGCAGGGCCTCCGTGGAGTGGTTCGGATATGGCACCGCGCGGGAGTGCTCGTAGCGCTCCCGCGCGGTCTTGTGTGCGTGCGCTGTGGCCGTGGGGTCCGTGGTGGACCTACTTGACGGCCTCGCTGAGCTTGGAGGTCCACTTGCCGCTGGTGACCTGGTAGGCGGTCATCATGGTGTTGGTGGTGTCGCCGTACTCGTCGAAGGAGACGGGGCCGGTGACGCCGTCGAACTTGACCTGGCTCATGGCTTCGAGGACCTGGATGCGGGCGTCCTCGGGGAGCTTGCCGTCGTTGTCGGCGACGACGGCCTTGATGGCCTCGATGATGGACCAGGTGGCGTCGTAGGTGCCGCCGCCGTAGGCCTCGTAGGCGTCCTTGTATCCGGCCGTCTTGTAGTCGGCGATGAACTTCTTGGCGGAGTCGAGTTCCTCGACGGGCTTGCCGACGGAGGTCGCGATGTCGCCTTCGGCCTTCTTGTTGAGGCTGATGAAGTCGGCGCTGTACATGCCGTCGCCGCCCATGAGGGGGATCTGGACGCTGTCCTTGAGCTGCTGGCTCAGGGGGGCGCCTGCGGGGTATTCACCGCCGTAGTAGACGGCCTTGGCGCCGGAGCGCTTGACCTTGGTGACGACGGAGTTGAAGTCGCGGTCGTCGGGGTTGATGTGGTCGGTTCCGACGATCTTGCCGCCGAGCTCGGTGAAGGTCGTCTTGAAGGAGGCGGCGAGGCCCGCGCCGTAGGGCTTCTGGTCGTCGATGAGGTAGACGTCCTTGACCTTGGCGTTGTCGAAGAGGTACTTCGCGGCGAATGCGCCCTGGATCGCGTCCGTGGTGGCGGTACGGAAGTAGGTCTTGAAGGGGCGCTTCTTGTCGCCGCTCTTCCAGTTGTTGCCCTGGGTCAGCTCGGTGCCGGTGTTGGCGGGGGAGACCTGGGTGAGGTTGGCGTCGTTGAGCGGCTTCTGCATCGACTGGGAGACGCCGGAGTTCAGGGGGCCGACGACGCCGAGGAGGTCCTTGTTGCCGATGAACTTCTGGGCGTTCTGCTGGCCGACGGAGGGCTGGGCCTGGTCGTCGAGCGCCTGGAGTTCGAATTTGATGCCGGGGACGGTCTTGTCCGCGTTGGCGGTCTTGACGGCGAGGTCGGCGGAGTTCTTGATGCCGAGACCGAGGGCGGAGAGGTCGCCGGTCAGGGGTGCGTCGACACCGATGACGACGGTCTGGGTGTCACCGCCGCCGCTGCTCTTGGAGTCGTCGTCGCGCGATCCGCAGGCGGTGAGAGTCAGTGCGCCTGTGGTGAGCACTGTGGTGAGTATGAGCAAAGAACGGTGTCGCACGAAAGGTCCTTTCCCTGGCGCGGCCTCCTCTGCTGAGGTGCCGTGACGTTCGCCGGGCCGTACTGGTCGATACAGGGCCGTGCAGCAGACGCGCCCGGCGGCGCGGTGACTGGCCGTGACTCTAAGGGCAGGTGAGGGGGTGCGGGATGGGTCCGGTGATGATGTGACTGTCTTGTTATGCCGTGGGGAAGGCTTGTTGGCCGCAGTGTGGAGGTGTACGGCTTTTGCCCGGGTGGTGAAGTGACCGCATGGTGAGAACCCGCAGCTCTGCTAAGGGGCTTGGGGTGATCTTGGTGCTGTCGCGCGAATCGGGGCGCAAGGGGCATGGGGGATGCCGGCCGGGAGCGCGGGGGTGGGGCGGGCGACGTTTTTCGTGTATTGCACACATGTTACGCAGTGTTACATGTGTGGGATATGTGTGATGCGTCGCGAGGGTGGCGGTGCTGTTGAAGTGGCTCATGGAACAGGAGTGACGGTCAAGGGCGTTGACCCTCCGTGTCCGCCAACTTCCCCCGAACGCTTCGGATATGGGTCTGCCCGGTCCGGATAGCGGTGTGCTTTCCGGCCGGGCAGGGGGGTGTTGAGGGGTGAGGGTCAGCCGGCGGCGGGGCCGGGTGCGTCGCGGAGCAGGCAGGTGAGGCGGGCGGTGCAGACCCGCTTGTCGTGCTCGTCGGTGATGACGATCTCGTACGTGGCGGTGGAGCGGCCGCGGTGCACGGGGGTGGCGACGCCCGTGACGAGGCCGTTGCGGACGCCGCGGTGATGGGTGCAGTTCAGGTCGACGCCGACGGCGAGCTTGGAGGCGCCGCCGTGGAGCATGGAGCCGATGGAGCCGAGGGTCTCGGCGAGGACGGCCGAGGCGCCGCCGTGGAGGAGTCCGTAGGGCTGGGTGTTGCCTTCGACGGGCATGGTGCCCACGACGCGGTCGGCGGAGGCCTCGGCGATCGTGACGCCCATGCGCTCGCCGAGGTGGCCGGCGGAGAAGAGTGCGGGGAGGTCGACGCCGAGCGCCGCGTACTCGTCGATGATCTCCTGGGGGAACGTGGGTGCGGTGTGCTCGCCCATGGGGTCCGGCTCCGATCGTGTGCGGTCGTTCGTTGCTGTGTGCACTGTTCTTATCAGACGGCTGAGCGTGCGCTTAGGGGTGCTCAGGCCGTTTCGAACCGGACGACGACCGATTTGCTGGCCGGCGTGTTGCTGGTGTCCGCGGTGGCGTCGAGGGGGACGAGCACGTTGGTCTCCGGGTAGTACGCGGCGGCGCAGCCGCGGGCGGTGGGGTAGTGGACGACGCGGAAGCCGGGGGCGCGGCGTTCGACGCCGTCCTTCCATTCGCTGACGAGGTCGGTGTAGGCGCCGTCGGCGAGGCCGAGGGCCTGGGCGTCGTCGGGGTTGACCATGACGATGCGGCGGCCGCCCTTGATGCCCCGGTAGCGGTCGTCGAGGCCGTAGATCGTGGTGTTGTACTGGTCGTGGGAGCGCAGGGTCTGGAGCAGCAGCCTGCCTTCGGGGAGCTCGGGGTACTCGACGGGCGCGGCGGTGAAGTTGGCCTTGCCGGTGGTGGTGGGGAAGCGGCGTTCGTCGCGTGGGGCGTGGGGGAGGGTGAATCCGCCGGGGCGGGCCACGCGGGTGTTGAAGTCCTCGAAGCCGGGGACGACGCGGGAGATGCGGTCGCGGATCGTGCCGTAGTCCTTCTCGAAGTCCTCCCAGGGGGTGGTGGAGGCGGGGCCGAGGACGGCGCGGGCGAGGCGGGCGACGATCGCGGGTTCGGAGAGCAGGTGGGGGCTCGCGGGGGTGAGGTTGCCGCGTGAGGCGTGGACCATGCCCATGGAGTCCTCGACGGTGACGAACTGCTTCCCGCCGTCCTGGACGTCCTTGTCGGTGCGGCCGAGGGTGGGCAGGATCAGGGCGCGGGTGCCGGTGACGGCGTGCGAGCGGTTGAGTTTGGTCGAGACGTGGACGGTGAGGCGTGCGCGTCGCATGGCGGCTTCGGTGACGGCGGTGTCGGGGGTGGCGCCGACGAAGTTGCCGCCCATGGCGAAGAAGACCTTGGCGTCGCCGTCTCGGAGTGCCTGGATGGACCGTACGACGTCGTAGCCGTGGTGCCGGGGCGAGGTGATGCCGAATTCCTGGTCGAGGGCGTCGAGGAAGGCGGTGGAGGGCCGTTCGAAGATGCCCATGGTGCGGTCGCCCTGGACGTTGGAGTGGCCGCGTACGGGGCAGACGCCGGCGCCCGGCCTGCCGATGTTGCCGCGCAGGAGGAGGAGGTTGACGACTTCGCGGATGGTCGGCACGGAGTGCTTGTGCTGGGTGAGGCCCATGGCCCAGCAGACGATGGTGCGTTCCGACGCGAGGATCATGGCGAGCGCCTGTTCGATGGCGTCGCGGTCGAGGCCGGTGGCGGTGAGGGTGTCGTCCCAGTCGGCCGCGCGGGCTGCCTGGGCGAATTCCTCGTAGCCGTGGGTGTGTTCGGCGATGAAGGCGGTGTCGACGGCGCCGTCGGCCTCGATGATCATTTTGTTGAGGAGGCGGAAGAGTGCCTGGTCGCCGCCGATGCGGATCTGGAGGAAGAGGTCGGTGAGGGCGGCCCCCTTGAGCATGCCGTGGGCGGTCTGGGGGTTCTTGAACCGTTCGAGGCCGGCTTCGGGCAGCGGGTTCACGGAGATGATCTTCGCCCCGGCGTTCTTGGCCTGTTCGAGGGCGGAGAGCATCCGGGGGTGGTTGGTGCCGGGGTTCTGTCCGGCGACGATGATCAGGTCGGCGTGGTGGAGGTCCTCGAGGCTGACGCTGCCCTTGCCGATCCCGATGGTTTCGGTGAGGGCCGAGCCGGACGACTCGTGGCACATGTTGGAGCAGTCGGGCAGGTTGTTGGTGCCGAACTCGCGGGCGAAGAGCTGGAGGAGGAAGGCCGCCTCGTTGCTGGTGCGTCCGGAGGTGTAGAAGAGTGCCTCGTCGGGGGAGGAGAGCGCGGTCAGTTCCTCGGCGATGATCTCGAAGGCGCGTTCCCAGGTCACGGCTTCGTACCGGTCGGCGCCCTCGGGCAGATACACAGGTTGCGTGATGCGTCCCTGCTGGCCGAGCCAGTAGCCGCTGCGGGTGCCGAGGTCGGCGACGGGGTGGGCGGCGAAGAAGTCGGGGGTGACGCGGCGCAGGGTCGCTTCCTCGGCGACGGCCTTGGCGCCGTTCTCGCAGAATTCGGCGGTGTGGCGCTTGTCGCCCTCGGGCCAGGCGCAGCCGGGGCAGTCGAAGCCGTCCTTCTGGTTGACCTTGAGGAGGGTCTGCGCGGTGCGCCGGACGCCCATCTGCTGCTGGGCGACGCGCAGGGTGTGGGCGACGGCGGGCAGTCCGGCGGCGGCGTGCTGGACCGCGTCGATCCGCGGGGCGTCCTGGACCGGGTCACCGGTCGGGGGCTTGGTGGCCATGGTGCTCCCCTTCGAGCCTTCGGCCGCCTCGGGGTGCGGTGCGGGCGCGCGTGTCGCGTCCGGCCGGGCCCGTGGCGTCCTGTCTCTTCTTCTTACGCCTTGACAGTCCTTCGATCCTGTCATGCACGCGTGCCGGGCCGTTCCGCGGGAAGCGTGAGGGCGGGCAGGCCGCTCCGGAGGGTGTGGCAGCGGTGGCCGGGGCGGGGGCGGCGGCCGGTCCGGATTGTCAGTGGTCCGTGGCAGGATCGGGGGCGTGGCTGAGACGGCATCGAAGAAGACGGCAGACAACCGACCGCGCCTGCTCCTGATGGACGGGCACTCCCTGGCGTACAGGGCGTTCTTCGCCCTGCCCGCGGAGAATTTCACGACGGCGACGGGGCAGCCGACGAATGCCGTGTACGGCTTCATGTCGATGCTGGCGAACACGCTTCGTGACGAGGCGCCCACTCATTTCGCGGTCGCGTTCGACGTGTCCCGCAAGACGTGGCGTGCGCAGGAGTTCCCCGAGTACAAGGCGAACCGTTCGAAGACCCCTGACGAGTTCAAGGGGCAGGTCGAGCTGATCGGCGAGCTTCTGGACGCGATGCACGCGGACCGGTTCGCCGTGGACGGTTTCGAGGCCGACGACGTCATCGCGACGCTGGCCACGCAGGCCGAGGCGGCTGGTTACGAGGTGCTGATCGTCACAGGCGACCGGGACTCGTTCCAGCTGATCACGGAGAACGTGACGGTGCTCTACCCGACGAAGGGCGTCTCGGAGCTGACGCGCTTCACCCCGGAGAAGGTCCAGGAGAAGTACGGGCTCACGCCTTCGCAGTATCCGGACTTCGCGGCGCTGCGGGGCGACCCCTCGGACAACCTTCCGGGTATCCCCGGTGTGGGTGAGAAGACGGCGGCGAAGTGGATCAACCAGTTCGGTTCCTTCGCGGAGCTGATCGAGCGGGCCGACGAGGTCAAGGGCAAGGCCGGCCAGAATTTCCGGGACCACCTGGACGCGGTGAAGATGAACCGTGTGCTGACCGAGATGGTCCGCGACGTGGAGCTGCCGAAGGCCCCGGCCGAGCTGGAGCGCGCTCCGTACGACCGCACGGCGGTCACGGGTGTGCTGGACATCCTGGAGATCCGTAACCCGAGCCTGCGCGAGCGGCTGCTCGCCGTCGACCCGGGTGCGGAGGAGGCCGGTCCGCCGGAGCCCCTGGCCGGTATCGAGCTGGACGGCGCGGTCCTGGGGTCGGGCGAGGTCGCTCCGTGGCTGGAGGCCCACGGCGGTCAGCCGCTCGGTGTCATGACCGTCGACACCTGGTCGCTGGGGACGGGCACGGTCACGGAGATCGCGCTCGCCGCCGCCGACGGGGCCGCCGCCTGGCTGGACCCGGCCGAGCTCGACGAGGCCGACGAGCAGGCCCTCGCCGCCTGGCTCGCGGACCCGGAGCGGCCCAAGGTGCTGCACAACGCCAAGAACGCCCTGCGGGTCTTCCCCGAGCAGGGCTGGCGGCTGGAGGGCATCACCATGGACACCGCGCTCGCCGCCTATCTCGTCAAGCCCGGCCGCCGCTCCTTTGCCCTGGACGCCCTTGCCGTGGAGTACCTCGGCCGTGAGCTGGCCCCGGCCCCCGCGTCCGACGGGCAGCTGGCCTTCGGCGCGGACGACCGTGCGGAGGCCGACGCCCTGATGGCGCAGGCGCGCGCGGTGCTGGACCTGGGGGACGCGTTCACGACGCGTTTGAAGGAGGTCGGCGCCACCGGGCTGCTGCACGACATGGAGCTGCCGACATCGATCATGCTGGCCCGTCTGGAGCGGCACGGCATCGCCGCCGACCGGGCGCATCTGGAGGGCATGGAGCAGCAGTTCGCCGGTGCGGTGCAGCAGGCGGTGAAGGAGGCGCACGCCGCGGTGGGCCGTGAGTTCAACCTCGGCTCGCCCAAGCAGCTCCAGGAAGTGCTCTTCGGTGAGCTGGCCCTGCCGAAGACGAAGAAGACGAAGACGGGCTACACGACCGACGCGGACGCGCTGGCCTGGCTGGCCGCGCAGACCGAGCACGAGCTGCCGGTCATCATGCTGCGCCACCGGGAGCAGGCGAAGCTGCGGGTCACGGTCGAGGGCCTGATCAAGACGATCGGTGGGGACGGCCGTATCCACACCACGTTCAACCAGACGGTCGCGGCGACGGGCCGGCTCTCGTCCACCGACCCGAACCTGCAGAACATCCCCGTGCGTACGGACGAGGGGCGGGCGATCCGCCGGGGCTTCGTCGTCGGCGAGGGCTTCGAGACGCTGATGACGGCCGACTACAGCCAGATCGAGCTGCGGGTGATGGCCCACCTCTCGGAGGACGCCGGCCTGATCGAGGCGTTCACCTCCGGGGAGGACCTGCACACGACGGTCGCCTCGCAGGTGTTCGGCGTCGAGAAGTCGGCCGTCGACGCGGAGATGCGGCGCAAGATCAAGGCGATGTCGTACGGGCTGGCCTACGGACTCTCCGCGTTCGGCCTCTCCCAGCAGCTGAACATCGAGGCCGGCGAGGCGCGCGGGCTGATGGACACCTACTTCCTGCGGTTCGGCGGGGTGCGCGACTATCTGCACCGGGTCGTGGAGGAGGCCAGGTCCACCGGGTACACGGAGACGATCCTCGGCCGCCGCCGCTACCTCCCGGACCTGAACAGCGACAACCGGCAGCGGCGCGAGGCCGCCGAGCGGATGGCGCTCAACGCCCCGATCCAGGGGACGGCCGCCGACATCGTGAAGGTCGCGATGCTGCACGTGGACCGGGCGCTGAGGGAGGCGGAGCTGACGTCACGGATGCTGCTCCAGGTCCACGACGAAATCGTTTTGGAGATCGCGAAGGGCGAGCGGGAGCAGGTCGAGGAGATCCTCCGCCGGGAGATGTCCACGGCGGTCGAGCTCCGTGCGCCGCTGGACGTCTCGGTCGGCGTCGGCAAGGACTGGGAGACGGCCGCGCACTGAGGTCCCTTCCAGGAGCTGTGCTCAGCCGGCGTCCCGGCTGGCCGGGCGGCCCCGTGCGGCGTCCGCACGGGGCCCGGACGGTCTCCGCAGCAGCCGCACCCGTGCCCCGTACAGCAACAGGCCGGCGGCCAGGCCCGCCCCGGCGCCGAAGCACGCGGTCGGGATGATGTCGAGGGGCGTCTCGGCGCGCCCGAAGCAGGCGTACCGGCGGGCACACCGGTGGACGACGCCCAGCAGGACGCAGAGCACCAGGAGCGGCCCGGCCCACCTGCGTTCGGCCCGGCTCAGCACCGGCAAGGACGCCGGGGCCGGGACCGGCCCGGTGCGCCGCAGGCCCGTGTACGTGAACCACGCCAGGAGGGGCCCGCGGCCCGTGCCGGACCTGCGGATTCCCGGGAGCACGGCTGCGGCGTGGCTGAGCGTGAACGGCGTGGCGGCACGTATGCGTGAGCTCGTGTCACCCGCAGGGGCACCGAGGTGACTTGACGGCTGTGAAGCTGAGAAACCGGTAAGAACCGGGCGGGGACCAGTGTTCGGGCGGCGGGAGTTGTCGTAGGGTCGCCTGAGTTCTCGCGCGGGGAGCGCGGACAGCCGTCGACGGGGAGGAACCGACACGTATGGCAGCGCAATTCGGCCGCAGGCTGCGCAGGGGGGCCACCACCACCGCGGTGGCCGCCGCCGCCGTAGCAGCCCTCTCCGCCTCTCAGGCTCCCGCCGCACCGCACCCCGACAGTGCCGCGGACGACCGGACCGCGGCCGGCGCGACGCCGCCCGGCGACAGTGCGGCCACGGGCAACTCGCCCTACTACACGGACCTCCCGCCGCTCGATACGCCCAACAAGCCCGGTACGTCCGTGAATCTGCCGGTGACCGGCAGTGCCGAAGCGGGCATACCGGCCACCGTCCTGGCCGCGTACAAGAAGGCCGAGCAGGACCTCGCGAGCACCGACGCCGCGTGCCGCCTGCCGTGGCAGCTCCTCGCCGCGATCGGCAAGGTCGAGTCGGGCCAGGCCCGTGGCGGCAAGGTCGACGCGAACGGCACCACCTTCTCCCCGATCCTCGGCCCGGCCCTCAACGGCCAGGGCTTCGCGCTGATCAAGGACACCGACGGCGGGGCGTACGACGGGGACTCGACCCACGACCGCGCGGTCGGCCCGATGCAGTTCATCCCGTCGACCTGGGCGACCTGGGGCCAGGACGGGAACGGCGACGGGCGCAAGGACCCCGACAACGTCTACGACGCGGCGCTGGCCGCCGGCCGCTACCTCTGCGCCGGCACCCGCGACCTGTCGCTCGCCGCGGACCTCGACCGGGCGGTGCTGAGCTACAACCACTCCACCGAGTACCTGCGCACGGTGCGCTCCTGGTTCGACTACTACAAGCGCGGTACCCACGAGGTCCCGGACGGCACGGGCGTTCCTTCCGAGGACACGGACACGGGCACGTCCTTCCCGTCGCCCACGCCCACTCCGCCGGCCACCTCGTCACCGAGCACCCCGCCCGCGGCCACCGAGCCGCCCGCCACCACGCCGCCGGCCACGACGCCTCCGTCCACCGGGCCGACGACTCCGCCGACCACGCCCCCGCCCACCACCCCGGCGCCCGGAGCGACCTTCGGGAGCCTCGAGAACGCGGGCACCGGCGCCCTCACCGCCACGGCGGGTGACGCGTTCGCGGAGCGCGTCAAGGTCCGGGCGAGGAACAAGCTGGGCGCGCCGCTCGCCAGGACGTCGGTCACCTTCAGCGTCGTCGGCGACACGGACACCCGCTTCACCGGCGGGAAGCGCACGGTGACCCTGACCACCGGGGCCGACGGCACCGTCACCGCCCCCGTCCTGACGGCCGGGGAGAAGACGGGCCCCTTCAGGGTGACCGCCGTCGCCGGCGCCGCCACGCCGCGCACCGTCAGCTTCCTCGCGAGCGTCACGGCCCGGGTCGCGGACACCCTCGTCCGTACCGACGACAAGGTCCTGACGGCCGCCCCCGGCGCCGCGTTCGCCGAGCGGCTCGAGGTCAAGGCGGCGTACAAGGGCACGGGGGTGGCGGACACCTCCGTCACCGCCACGATGATCACCGATGCGGAGACGCCCACCGCGAACGGCAAGGGTCCGTACTTCAAGGACGCGCTCGGCCTCCCTGTCCGCATCCTGACCCTGAAGACCGGTGCCGACGGGCTCCTCGAACTCCCGGAGATCCACGCCGACGACACGGCGGGCACCTACAGGCTGCGGCTCACCACCGCGAGCGGTGCCACGCTCACCGTCGAGCTGAAGGTCGAGGCCCCCTCGGCCTGACCCGCACGGGACCAGGGCTTCCGGCTCCGGCCGGAAGCCCTGGCCCCGGCACCTCCGCTAGTCCCGGCGCAGCCGCGCCGACGTGAAGCGGGTGGCCTCCACCGTCGTCGGGTCCTCCGGCCATGGGTGCTTCGGGTAGCGGCCGCGCAGCTCCGCCCGTACGCCCCGGTACCCCTCCCGCCAGAACGACGCCAGGTCCGCCGTGACCGCCGCCGGCCGCCCGGCCGGGGACAGCAGATGGACCAGGACGGGCACGCCCGCCACCCGGGGTGTCTCGCTCAGCCCGAAGAGCTCCTGGAGCTTCACCGCGAGCACGGGCTGTTCCCCGCCGTACTCCACCCGGATCCGGGACCCGCTCGGCACCTCGATCCGCTCCGGGGCGAGCTCGTCGAGCCGGGCCGCCTCGCCCGTCGCCCACGGCAGCAGCCGCCGCACCGCCTGCCCGGCGTCGATCCGCGCCAGATCCGCGCGGCGGCCGGCGCGGGACAGCTCGGGCTCCAGCCACTCGTCGGCGCGGTCCAGCAGCGCGGCGTCCGACACGTCGGGCCACGGCGCCCCCAGTACCCGGTGCAGGAACGCGAGCCGCAGCCGCAGCTGCTCGCTGTCCCGGTTCCACCGCAGCAGCCCCGGGCCCTCCCGGCGCAGCCCCTCCAGCAGTGCCCCACGCACCAGCTCCGGGGCCGGCCTGCGCAGCGCGCGTACGGACAGCTCGACGGCCCCCAGGCGTTCCACGGAACGGGCCACCACGTCGCCGTCCGCCCACCGGACCTCCTCCCCGGAGAACCGCAGATGTCCCGCGGCCAGCCGTGCGGTGTCCTCGTCGACGACGGCCGCCAGCCGCACCCGGGCGGACGCGGCATGGGTGGGCCGGTCCGCGACCGCGACCGCGAGCCACGGCGCGCTGCGCAGCCGTGAACCGTCCCGCAGTTCCGCGCCCGTGCCCGACACCATCAGGAACGCCCCCTCGCCCCGGGCCCGCGCCACCCGCTCCGGGAACGCCAGCGCCGCCACCAGCCCCACGGCCGCGTCGTCCGGGCCGGTACCGGCGTCCGCCGAGGAGCCCAGGGACTGCGAGAGCCGCCGCACCTCCTGCCGCCAGCGCGCCGCGTAACCGTCCCCGCCGCGCCGTGCCGTACGCAGCGCGTGCGCCAGGTCGTCGCCGTACTCCCGCGGCGGCTCCTCGCCGATGAGCGCCACCACCTCCGCGGCGCGGCGCCCGCCGACCTCGTCCGCGCCGTCCAGGAGGGCGCGGGCCAGCCGGGGATGCAGGCCGAGCCGGGACATCCGTACGCCCCGGCTCGTCGCGCGCCCCGCTGCGTCCACGGCGCCGACCGCGGTCAGCACCTCCCGGGCCGCGCCCATGGCGCCCGCGGGCGGCGGGTCCAGCAGCGCGAGCCCCGAGGCGTCCGGATCGCCCCAGCAGGCCGCCTGCAGCGCGAACGCCGCGAGGTCGGCCACCTTGATCTCGGGGGAGGGGAACGCGGCCAGGCGCCCGTCCTCGGCCTCCTCCCAGCAGCGGTACACCGCGCCCGGAGCCTCGCGCCCCGCGCGGCCCGCACGCTGGCGTCCCGCCGCCCGCGACGCCCGTACGGTCGTCAGGGCGCCCAGCCCCCGCGCGTGGTCGGTACGCGGCTCCCTGGAGAGCCCGGAATCCACGACGACCCGCACCCCGGGCACCGTCAGGGACGACTCCGCCACGGACGTCGCCAGCACCACCCGGCGCCCACCCGACGGTCCCGCCAGTACCGCGTCCTGCACGGCCGCCGGGGCGCGCCCGTGCACCTGGAGCACCTCGGCGCCGACGCCCGCGAGCTGACCGGCCACCCGGCCGATCTCTCCGACACCGGGCAGGAAGCACAGGACGTCACCGTCGCGCTCGGCGAGCGCCCGGCGCACCACGGCGGCCACATGTGTCAGCAGCGCCGGATCCACCCTCATGCCGTGCGGCGGGCGTACCGGTCCGGCCGGCGGCGCCCACACCACCTCGACCGGATGGGACACCCCCTGCGCCTCGACCACCGGCGCGTCACCCAGCAGCCGCGCCCAGCCCGCCGCGTCCGTGGTCGCCGAGGCCGCCACCAGCCGCAGATCGGGCCTGATCGTCCCCCGTACGTCGAGGAGGAACGCCGCGGCCGTGTCCGCGTCCAGATGGCGCTCGTGGCACTCGTCGATGATCACCGCGTCGACGCCGGCCAGCTCCTGGTCGCGCTGCAGCCGCTGGAGCAGCACCCCGGTGGTCACGACCTCCACCACCGTGCCGCGCCCCACCACGCGCTCCCCGCGCACCGTGAAACCGACCCGTTCCCCGGGCCGCTCCCCGAGCAGCCACGCCATCCGCCGTGCCGCGGCCCGGGCGGCGATCCTGCGGGGCTCGGCGACGAGCACCCGGCGCGCCGGACCGCCGCCGGTCAGCCCGGCGAGGACCAGGGGCACGAGGGTCGTCTTGCCGGTCCCGGGCGGCGCGCACAGCACCGCGGCACCCCGCTCGTCGAGCGCGCGCTCCAGGGCGGGCACAGCGGTGCGTACGGGCAACTGGTCCAGGGCGTCGGTACGGATCACGCCCCCAGTCTCGTACGCCCGCCGTTCAGGCGGACCGGTGGTCCCTCACGAGGCCCGGTCGTCCCGCTCGCAGACGAAGATCGCGGTGCCGGGGATCAGGTTGCCGCGCAGCGGGGACCAGCCGCCCCACTCCTGGTGGTTCCAGGCCGGCCACTCCGGCTCCACGAGATCGATCAGGCGGAAGCCGCCCGCCACCACGTCCCGCACCCGGTCGCCCAGCGTCCTGTGATGCTCCACGTACACCGCGTCGCCGCTCCCGTCCTGCTCCACGTACGGCACGCGGTCGAAGTACGAGGCGGAGACGGAGAGGCCCTCGGGACCCGGCTCGTCCGGGAACGCCCAGCGGATCGGGTGCGTCACCGAGAAGACCCAGCGGCCCCCGGGCCGCAGCACCCGGTGCACCTCGCGGAACACCTGCACGGGGTCGGCGACGAAGGGCACCGCGCCGTAGGCGGAACAGGCCAGGTCGAAGGAGCCGTCGCGGAAGGGGAGCCGTCCGGCGTCGGCCTCCACGAGGGGGACGCCGCCGCCGATCCGCAGGGCGTGCTGGAGCTGGCGGTGGGAGAGGTCCAGGGCGACCGGGCGGGCGCCACGCGCGGCGAGCCAGCGCGAGCACTGGGCGGCGCCCGCCCCGATCTCCAGGACGTCCAGGCCCTTCAGGTCCCCCGCCGGGCCCAGCAGGGCCGCCTCCGCCTCGTCCAGCCCCTCGGGACCCCAGACGAAGCGGTCGTCCCCCAGGAACGCTCCGTGGTCGCTCTGGTACTCGTCGGCGTTCCGGTCCCACCAGCCGCGGCTCGCCCGGCTGCTCTCCGCCTCGCCGGCTTCCCGCCGGGTCGCCTCAGGTTCGGACTCGTAGATCTCTTGGCTCATCGTGCCCGTCGTTGTAGTTTGCCTTCACCCGCCTCGCGCGGGTGCCCCACGGGCCGTAGGGGGTGGGTGCGCCTGTGCGCGCACGACACGCCCTTGCGACCGATGTGGCCTCGGTGAACGTGAGTTGTGCCGGGATTGGGGTGTTGTGCCCCGGGTGTGCGCCTTCGCGCATTGACCCTGTCCGGCTGCCCCCGTATGCTACAAGTTGCGCTGCGAGCCTGCGCGCTTCAGACCTAGCAGGCCGCGCTCGCGTCTGTTGCATGTCCCCTCGGTTGTCGAGGCGCCTTCCGGTTGACGGATCGGCGCTTTCCAGGCTGTCCGGTCTTCTGCAGAGGCGATACGGGCTCTCGGCGTAGCAGTACCTACGACTCACTGTCCGTACCGGAGCCCTTTCCCACATGACGAGCAGCACCGAGACCACCGCCACCACTCCGCAGGTTGCGGTCAACGACATCGGCGACGCGGACGCGTTCCTCGCGGCGATCGACGAGACGATCAAGTACTTCAACGACGGCGACATCGTTGACGGTGTCATCGTCAAGGTTGACCGGGACGAGGTTCTCCTCGACATCGGTTACAAGACCGAAGGCGTCATCCCGAGCCGCGAGCTCTCGATCAAGCACGACGTCGACCCGAACGAGGTCGTCAAGGTCGGCGACGAGATCGAGGCCCTGGTTCTCCAGAAGGAGGACAAGGAAGGCCGCCTGATCCTCTCGAAGAAGCGCGCTCAGTACGAGCGTGCCTGGGGCACCATCGAGAAGATCAAGGAAGAAGACGGCATCGTCACCGGTACCGTCATCGAGGTCGTCAAGGGTGGTCTCATCCTCGACATCGGCCTCCGTGGCTTCCTCCCGGCGTCGCTCGTCGAGATGCGTCGTGTCCGCGACCTCCAGCCCTACGTGGGCAAGGAGCTCGAGGCCAAGATCATCGAGCTGGACAAGAACCGCAACAACGTGGTCCTGTCCCGCCGCGCCTGGCTCGAGCAGACGCAGTCCGAGGTTCGCCAGACGTTCCTCACGACCCTGCAGAAGGGTCAGGTCCGCTCCGGCGTCGTCTCCTCGATCGTCAACTTCGGTGCCTTCGTGGACCTGGGTGGCGTCGACGGTCTCGTGCACGTCTCCGAGCTGTCCTGGAAGCACATCGACCACCCCTCCGAGGTTGTCGAGGTCGGCCAGGAAGTCACCGTCGAGGTCCTCGACGTCGACATGGACCGCGAGCGCGTGTCGCTGTCGCTCAAGGCGACGCAGGAAGACCCGTGGCAGCAGTTCGCCCGTACGCACCAGATCGGGCAGGTCGTTCCCGGTAAGGTCACCAAGCTCGTTCCGTTCGGTGCGTTCGTGCGCGTCGACGAGGGCATCGAGGGCCTGGTCCACATCTCCGAGCTGGCCGAGCGCCACGTGGAGATCCCGGAGCAGGTCGTCCAGGTCAACGACGAGATCTTCGTCAAGGTCATCGACATCGACCTCGAGCGCCGTCGCATCAGCCTCTCGCTGAAGCAGGCCAACGAGGCGTTCGGCGGAGACCCGGCCTCGGTCGAGTTCGACCCGACGCTGTACGGCATGGCCGCGTCGTACGACGACCAGGGCAACTACATCTACCCCGAGGGCTTCGACCCCGAGACCAACGACTGGCTCGAGGGCTTCGAGGCGCAGCGCGAGGTCTGGGAGACGCAGTACGCCGAGGCGCAGCAGCGCTTCGAGCAGCACCAGGCCCAGGTCATCAAGTCCCGCGAGGCCGACGAGGCTGCCGCTGCCGAGGGCGCTGCCGCCCCGGCCGGCGCTGCCCCGGCTGCCTCCGGCGGCAGCGGTGGCGGCGGCTCGTACTCCTCGGAGTCCGCGGACAACTCCGGCGCCCTGGCGTCGGACGAGGCCCTGGCTGCCCTGCGCGAGAAGCTGGCCGGCGGCCAGAGCTGACGCTCTGACCCCAGCCGCTCATCGGCTGCAGTAGCTGTAGAGCTGTAGGTGAGGCCCGTCCCCTCCGGGGGGCGGGCCTCACTCGTGTCCGGACGCGGGCCTCAGGGCGTGACGGCGATGTTCGTCAGCCCCTTGCCGCCGGTGACCGTGTTGGAGGCGTACACGGTGGTGCGGCAGCTCGTGCTCGCATGGGTCACGTTGACGGCAAGCTGACCGCCGCCGGTGGCGCCGGTCAGGTCCGAGGCGTTGTCGCGGAAGACGGTGCCGCAGCCCCAGCCGCTCTGCTGGGTGTGCGTCTCGTAGCCGTTGTTCGTGGTGCGGACGCCCTTGTTGTTCTCGACCAGCACGTCGTTGCCCTTCACGTCGACCCAGGAGTCGTCGTAGTTGGCACCGGTCAGGCCGCTGCCGTCGAAGGTGTTCCCGATGATCTCCGCGCCGGTGGTGCCTTCCTTGATGTCTATGTTCTCGCCACCGACATCCGGGCCGATGGTGTTGCCGATGATCCGCGCGTTGTCGCTCCGGTCGGTGAGGTCGCCCGCCGAGCCCACGTACACGCCCTCACCCATGCCCCGGCCGTTCCGGCCCGTGTCGTGGATCCGGGAGTTCTTCAGGACGCCGTCACGGCTGGACGTGCGGAAGTGGACGCCCTCCATGTCGAGGCCGTGCACGGTCACCGAGTCGATGACGACGCCGTTCGCCGCGTCGGTCACGATGCCCTTCTGGCCGCCGGTGACGGTGACGCCGTACACCGTCCAGTACGACGCTCCGTCCAGGTGCAGCCCGTAGCCGCCGCCGGCCGTCAGGACCGCCGCCGGGGATCCGGTGAGGGTGATCCGCGCGGCGGAGGTGGCCGGGACGGTCGCCTTGAAGTTCCCGGTGTACGTGCCGTCGGCGAGCCGGATCGTGTCGCCCGGGGCCGCGGCGGCGAGTGCCGCCTTGAGCTGCGCCGCGGTGCTCACGTCGATGACCGCCGCCGCCCGCGCGGGGCCGGCCGCGGCGAGAGGCAGGGCGGCCGCGGCGAGTGCGGCGGTCAGCAGGGCGGGGAACAGTGTGCGGGTGCGCATGGGGGTGCCTTCCCGTCGAGGAGGTTCAGACGTTCTCGTACGTGAATATCGGGCGAGTCGCTGAATCTGCCCGTGACCGTAAGGGTGGCGCGTGGACATGTCAAGGTCTGGACCAATGCCCCTCCGCACCGGCGGGCGGAAGAAACGTGTGGGATACACGAATAGCTGACGGCCCGTAACGAGCGCTTGCCAGGATCCGCGCAACGTCCGGATCACCAGGGGAGCCAGGGAATGACACACACCTCGAACACCTCACGCGTCCCGCAGGACTCTCCCGTGGCGGCAGGCGCCAGCCGCCGAAGCTTTCTGCGCAACGTGGGCCTCACCGGCGGCGCCGGTGCCATGTTCGCCACGATGGGCGCTCTCGGACTCGCGCCCACCGCCGCCGCGGCGGGCCGTGAACCCGCCTTCCGGGCGCCGAGCCCGGGCGACTTCTCGCTGAACGGGAAGGCCGCCGCCAAGGTCGTGGTCGTCGGCGGAGGCATCGCCGGCCTCGCCGCGGCGTACGAGCTGGGCAAAGCCGGCTACGACTGCACGGTCCTGGAGGCCCGCGGCCGCACCGGCGGCCGCAACTTCACCGTCCGGGGCGGCGACACGACCACCGACACCTACGGCAACAGGCAGACCGCCCGTTTCAGCGACGGCCAGTACATGAACGCCGGGCCCGGCCGGATCCCGCAGTGGATGGTCACCCTCGACTACTGCCGGGAACTCGGTGTCCCCGTCGAGGTGTTCACCAACGAGAACGCCAACGCCTACCTCTTCAACGAGAAGGCCGGCATGAAGGCGCCGGTGCGCTACCGCACCGCCAAGGCCGACATGTACGGCTACGTCGCCGAGCTCCTCGCCAAGGCCGGCGACAAGGGCGCCCTCGACCGGCAGATCACCGCCGACGACCAGGAGCGGCTCCTGGAGTTCCTCAAGGACTTCGGCGACATCGGCGACACGCTCGACTACACCGGCAGCTCCCGGCGCGGCTACCGCGTCGACCCGGCCGCCGCCGGGACCCCGGGTGAGGAACTCGGCCCGGTGCCCACCGCGTCCGAGGTCTTCGCCAGCGGCGTCGGACGCTACTTCTCCTTCGAATTCGAGTACGACCAGGCGATGCTGATGTTCCAGCCGGTGGGAGGGATGGACCGGATACCCGCGGCGCTCACCCGGGCGGTGGGCGAGCGGCGTGTCCGGACCGGAGCGGCTGTCACCGGCATCACGGACACGGCGCACGGCGTCTCCGTCACCTACACCCAGGCGGGCCGCACCCGCCGCATCGAGGCGGACTACTGCATCGCCGCGCTCCCGCCCAACATCCTGGCCAAGACGTCCCACAACCTCGGTCCGGCCGTGCAGAGCGCCCTGGAGTCCTGCAAACCGTCCTCGGCCGGCAAGATCGGGCTGGAGTACAGGAGCCGCTGGTGGGAGAGCGACCACCGGATCTTCGGGGGCATCACCGAGACGGACATGGACCTCTCCCACATCTGGTACCCGTCCTACGGGCACCTCGGCGAACGCGGCACCATCATCGGCTACTACAACACCGGTGCGAACGCCGACGCCTACGCCGCCCTCGCGCCGCGCGAGAGGGAAGCGCGGGCGGTCGCCCAGGGCGTGAAGATCCACGGCGACAAGTACCGCACGGAGCTCGCCACGTCGTTCTCCCACCACTGGCGCCAGACGCCGTATCTCGAGGCCTCCTGGCACTCCCTGTCCGGCGGGCCCGACGCCCCCGCCTTCGCGCCGCTCAACAGCCCCGCCGGACATGTGTACTTCGCCGGTGACTACCTCAGCCACACCGACGCCTGGCAGCACGGAGCGTTCACCTCGGCACGGAAGGCGGTCACGGCGCTGCACAACCGGGTCCTCGCGTAACCGCGAGGGCAGGGGTGCGGGCGGGAATGCCGTGGCCGGGCGGGGTGTTCTTGTCGGGGAACACGAGGAGGAGCGGTAACCGTGCCTGATCCGCAGAGTTTGTACGAATGGGAGCCGAAGGGCCTGGCCGTCGTCGACATGGCGCTCGCCCAGGAGTCGGCCGGCCTGGTCATGCTCTACCACTTCGACGGCTACATCGACGCGGGCGAGACCGGCGAGCAGATCGTCGACGGCCTGCTCGAGACGCTGCCCCACCAGACCGTGGCCCGCTTCGACCACGACCGGCTCGTCGACTACCGGGCACGCCGCCCCCTGCTGACCTTCAGGCGTGACCGGTACACGGCGTTCGAGGCACCCACCCTGGACGTGAAGGTCGTCCAGGACGCCACGGGCGCCCCGTTCCTGCTGCTCTCCGGGCCGGAGCCCGATGTCGAGTGGGAGAGGTTCGCCGCCGCCGTGGAACAGATCGTGGAACGGCTCGGCGTGCGCCTCGCCGTCAGCTTCCACGGCATCCCCATGGGCGTCCCGCACACCCGCCCCGTCGGCCTCACCCCGCACGGCAACCGCACCGACCTGATGCCCGGACACCGCAGCCCCTTCGACGAGGCGCAGGTCCCCGGCTCCGTCGAGGCGCTCGTCGAGTACCGGCTGATGGAGGCCGGGCACGACGTCCTCGGCGTAGCGGCCCATGTGCCGCACTACGTCGCCCGGTCCGCCTACCCGGACGCCGCGCTCACCGCCCTGGAAGCGGTCACCGCGGCGACCGGGCTGGTCCTGCCGAGCGTCGCGCACACGCTGCGCACGGAGGCGCACCGCACCCAGACGGAGATCGACCGGCAGGTCGGCCAGGGTGACGAGGAACTCGTCACGCTCGTCGAAGGGCTGGAGCACCAGTACGACGCGATCGCGGGTTCCGAGACCCGGGGCAACCTCGTCGCGGAGCCGGCCGACCTGCCGTCGGCGGACGAGATCGGCCGCGAATTCGAACGCTTCCTCGCGGAACGTGAGGGTGATTCCTGAGGCGACCGCCGGCCGCTCCCCGGCCGGAGGCTAGGGTCGGCACATGCTGAAAGTGGGCCTGACCGGCGGAATCGGCGCCGGCAAGAGCGAAGTGTCACGGCTGCTCGCACGCTACGGAGCCGTACTGATCGACGCCGACCGGATCGCCCGCGAGGTCGTCGAGCCCGGCACCCCCGGGCTCACGGCCGTCGTCGAGGCCTTCGGTCCTGGAATCCTCGGCCCCGACGGAGCCCTGAACCGGTCGGCGCTCGGCTCGATCGTCTTCGCCGACCCCGCACGCCTGGCCACGCTCAACGCCATCGTCCACCCCCTCGTCGGGGCCCGCTCCACCGAGCTGGAACGGGCCGCCGGGCCCGGCGCGGTCGTCGTCCACGACGTCCCGCTGCTCACGGAGAACGGCCTCGCCCCGGTCTACGACCTCGTCGTGGTCGTCGACGCCGAGCCCGGCACCCAGCTCGACCGGCTCGTACGGCTGCGCGGCATGACGGAGTCCGACGCTCGCGCGCGCATGGCGGCGCAGGCCACGCGCGAGGAGCGGCTGGCCGTCGCCGACATCGTCGTGGACAACGACGGCCCCCTGGAGGATCTGGAACCCCAGGTCCGCAGGGTCTGGTCGGAGCTCACCACACGGGCCGCCAACGGCTGACCGGCGTACGGCGGAATACGCGCCCCCGGCCAGATGTTGAAGAGCGCCAGGCGAGGGGAAGGATACGGCCGTGCCCGAGAGCAACCCGGAAACGCATGTGATCGACTTTCGCGCGGCGGAGCAGCTGCTCGCGGCGCGTGACCCGCGGGGTGCGGTCAAGCTGCTCGACTCGGTGATAGCGGCCCACCCGGAGAACACGGCTGCCCGGCTGCTGCGCGCCCGGGCCTTCTTCGCCGCCGCCCAACTGCGCCCGGCCGAGCTGGAGTTCGAGCTGGTCCTGGAGCGGGAGCCGGACAACGCCTTCGCGCACTTCGCCCTGGCCCGCACCTTCCAGCGCGCCGGCCGGCCCGAGCAGGCCACCCGCCACTTCCGGCTGGCCGCCGCGCTCGACCCGAACCCGGAGTACCTGCGGGCGGCCCGCTTCGACGAACCTTCCTGACGGCGCCGGGCGGGGGCCCGGCCCGCCCCGGCGGGACTCAGCGGCCCTACCGGCCCCGCCCGCCCCGGTCAGGTTCGTACGGAGGGACGTCCCTGCCCGGCTGGTAGTGCGGGCCCTGCCGTATATGGCGGACGACGACGCAGAAGTCCGTGACCGCGACCACCAGCAGCACACCGCAGGCCGTCGCCCAGCCGACGCGTCCGGTCGCCACGAAGGCCACCAGGCCGAGCGTGGCCCAGATGATTCCCCAGAGACTCAGCCAGAGCCGCATCCGCAGAGGGCTCCGTGCGGTGGACGGTTCACTTCCGGTACGCATCTGCATCGCCTCCTCTCCAGGATGACCCCGCGGCGCGCCGGACGGAAGCCCGACGGCCGCCGTCCGCGGCGCGACAGGGAACGCCGCCCCGCGTCCGTACGTTCTGGCGGGTATGAGCGGACAACTGGTACGTGAGGGGCACACGGGGACGGGGCCAGGCGCGATCACACCGGACGGCTGCGCGGTCGAGCTGTACGCCCGCATGTCCGCCGGCAGCGAACCCGAGGTGATCGCCTCGGCGCTGAGCCCGGGAGCGAGCGTGCTCGAACTGGGATGCGGGGCGGGCCGGGTGACCCACCCCCTCGTCGCCCTGGGCTTCGACGTGACCGCGGTGGACGAGTCCGCGCAGATGCTGGAGCGCGTCCACGGAGCGCGCACGGTCCGGAGCCCCATCGAGACGCTGGACCTCGGCGAGGAACGGTTCGACGCCGTGGTACTCGGGTCGTTCCTGGTGCACACGAGCGATCACCGGGTCAGGGAAGGGCTCCTCGGGACCTGCCGCAGGTATGTGAAGGACGACGGCGTCGTGCTCATTCAGCGGGAAGGCGCCGACTACCACTCCGATGTGCCCAGGGAGAGGGAGGACCGGGCCGCGGGCTGCACCATCCGGATCCTCTCGTCGGACCCCGTCGGTGACGGGGTGGACGAGGTGCGCGTGGAGTACGTCTTCGAGGACGCCCGGTGGACCCAGACCTTCCGGTCGCGGGAGCTGTCCGTGGAGCGGTTCGAGGCGTATCTGGAGGAGGCCGGGCTCGTCGTCGGCCGCTACCTCACCCCGGACGGCATCTGGGTGCTGGCGCGGCCCCAGCAGCCCTGAGAGAAGGCGGATCGGGGGCCGTGGGGCGATCGGTTCCGGAGACCGGCGCGGTCCACCTCTCCGTAAGTGCGGCAGCGGCGCGATGTACGCGATCGGCGGTCTGGAGCCGGCGGGCGCGCCGGCCTGCTGATCCCGCTCCTCGGGTCGTCCTCAACGCCCGGGACCGTCGGGAGCGGACCCGGGGGCTGTTCGCGCTGCTCCGTGGGCAGGGGCGTGCCCGCGCCGGTCAGTGGACGAACCGGTAGCTGCGCCAGGGCAGGGCGCGCGCGGCGTTGGTGTCGGAGAACGTGGTGGCCACGTAGGCGGTCCCTCGGCCGGAGCAGTCGCGGGTGGTGTAGAGGACCATGTCGATCAGGGTCCGGTTGTCGACCTTGCCCGAACCGGCCGGGTCCATCGCGTGGCAGCCCTTCACCGAGGGGCTGTGCACGGTGACGACCTCGTCCTTCTCGGTGGTGTAGGAGACCGGCCCCACCGCCGTGCGCCCGAGGCCGGAACAACCCGTGGCGGCCAGGGCGAGCAGGGCCGCACCGGCGGCGATGCCGGTACGTCGGCGGAGAACGGTGGGGGGCGCGGTGACGGACATGGGCGGGTCCTCGTCTGCTCGTCCGGCTCATCGGTACGTCACAGAGACGTGCTGGCGCTGCCACCCTGCCCGGTCCCGGGTGCGCCGGCATCCGGTGCGCGGCCGGCCGGGGCCACTGGCACCCGGACGGGGGTTCGAAAGGGTGCGCATCGGGCATATCGTGTTAATAGGGCATGATGGGTGGGTGCGGTGACGCATCCCGGAGTCAGGGGGCCGTGATGGTCCAGGTTCTGTTGGTCGTATTGGTGGCCGTGCTCGCGGGCGGCCTGCTCTACAGCATGGCCGCGGCCCGGGTGGTCAAGCAGTACGAACGGGGCGTCGTGCTCCGGCTCGGCCGGCTCCACGACGCGGTGCGCCCTCCGGGCTTCACCATGATCGTCCCGGGGGTCGACCGGCTCCGTAAGGTGAACATGCAGATCGTGACGATGCCCGTGCCCGCCCAGGACGGGATCACTCGCGACAACGTCACGGTGCGGGTGGACGCGGTCATCTACTTCAAGGTCGTGGACGCGGCGAGCGCGGTGATCCAGGTGGAGGACTACCGGTTCGCGGTCTCCCAGATGGCGCAGACCTCCCTCCGTTCGATCATCGGTAAGAGCGACCTGGACGATCTGCTGTCCGACCGCGAGAAGCTGAACCAGGGCCTTGAGCTGATGATCGACAGCCCCGCGGTGGGCTGGGGTGTGCAGATCGACCGGGTCGAGATCAAGGACGTGTCGCTGCCGGAGACGATGAAGCGGTCCATGGCCCGGCAGGCAGAGGCCGACCGTGAGCGGCGCGCAAGGGTCATCAACGCCGACGCGGAACTGCAGGCGTCGAAGAAGCTCGCCCAGGCGGCGCAGCAGATGTCGACCCAGCCGGCGGCTCTGCAACTGCGGCTGCTGCAGACGGTGGTCGCGGTCGCCGCCGAGAAGAACTCCACGCTGGTCCTGCCCTTCCCGGTGGAGCTCCTCCGCTTCCTGGAACGCGCACAGCAGGGCCAGGAACCGAAGCCGCCCGTGGGCGCCGGGAAGACGGCCCCGGAGCAGCCCGCGGACGCGCCCGCCGCGGACACGCCCGCCGCGGACACGCCCACCGCGGACGCGCCCGCCGTGGATCCCTCGGTCACCTCGGTCACGGAGCAGACGTTCACGGACCGGCCGCTCCCGGACGCCCCTCTCCCGGACACGGGCCCGGAGCCGGACGGGGTGCTGGACGGGGTGCCGGAGTTCGACCCGGAGGCGCTCCCGGAGCTCGATCCGGAGGAGCCGTCCGACCGCTCCCGGACCAGGCCCTTCACCCGTCACTGACACGGTTGTCCGCCCGCCCCACCTGTGGAAACACGGCCGGGGCGGGCGCTGTCACACCCCCCGCCTAGACTCGCGAAGACAGGAGAAATGCGAGCGGAGCGAGGCAGGAGGGGACGGTGGACATGACGCGGCAGGAGCAGGACGTCACGGTCGACCGGCTGCTGCGGTGCGCGGCGGTCTTCCTGCCGGCAGAGCTGCCCCGCGACGGCCGGATCGCCTTCTGGGACCCCGAAGGAGCCGTCGGCCTCCCGGGCCCCGACGCGGTGCTGCCCGCCGCCGGGCCCGCGTGGAGCGTCACCGAGCTCACGGTCGTCGGCCGGCACAGCACGGACGGAGCCCGCACCCGCACCGTGCCTGCCGTCGCGCTTCCCGTCGGGGACGCGGTGTCCCTGCTCGCGCGCGCCAGGCACCGCGCAGCGGCCCACCCGGCCGCCCGCGCGTGGGGAGCGGCGGCCCTGCACGCCCTCACCCTCGTGGCGCGCGGCAGGCTCCTGCCCGGCCTGACCGCAGACGGCCATGACGCCTGGCGGGCAGGACCGCGCGACGCGGAGGACATCGCCCACCTCAGGGCCGTCGCCGCCTCGATGCCGCCCGAGGGCCACGCCGTCCCGCTGGACGGCATGCCCCTGCGCGTCCCCGAACCCCGTGCACTGATCGGCGCCTTCCTCGACGCCGTCGCCGACACCCTGCCCCGGACACCCGCCGCCGCCCATGCCATGGGAGCGCCGTTCGCCGCCCCCGGAGGGCAGCACCTGCCGGACGCCCGCGCCTGGGCCGTCGAGGTGGCCGCCGGCCTCGACGCGGGGGTGCGCATCTCACTCCGGCTCGACCTCTCGGCGTACGACCTCTTCGACTCCTCCGGGGAGGACGCCGGGGACGAGGAGACGTCCCGCACACCGGCCGCCACGCGCCATGCCGCCGCCGCCATCACCCAGGTGCACAGCCTGGCCGATCCGACGTACGTCACCGACGCGGCCACACTGTGGAGCGGCGGGGCCGGGGAGCCCTTCGGGCCGCGGGCCCGGATCGACGCCGTGCTCGCGCTGCGCCGCGCCGCCCGCGTCTGGCCGCCGCTGGAGAGGCTGCTGGACCAGCCCGTCCCGGACGTCCTCGCCGTCACCGAGGACGAGCTCCACGAGCTGATCGGCGCGGCCGGAGCACGGCTCGCGGCGGCGGGGGTGGCGCTCCACTGGCCCCGGGAGCTCGCCCGCTCGCTCACGGCGGCGGCCGTCGTCCGCCCGGCGCCCGGGTCCGCCACCGACGGCACCTCCTTCTTCGACGCCGAGCAGCTCTTCGCCTTCAACTGGCAGCTCTCCCTGGGCGACGACCGGCTCACCGAGGCCGAGATGGACACCCTGGCCGAGGCGCACCGGCCGGTGGTGCGGCTGCGCGACCAATGGGTCGTCGTGGATCCCGCGCTCGTCCGCAAGGCACGTAAGCGGGAGCTCGGTCTCCTGGACCCGGTGGACGCGCTCGCCGTCGCCCTCACGGGCAGCGCCGAGGTCGACGGCCAACAGGTCGAGGCCGTGCCCGCCGGCGCCCTCGCCGCGCTCCGCGCGCGCATCCTGGACGAGGACGCCACCCTTCCGGCGCCGCCCGGTCTCGACGCCACCCTCCGCGACTACCAACTCCGCGGCCTGGCCTGGCTGGACCGCATGACCTCGCTCGGCTTGGGCGGCTGTCTCGCGGACGACATGGGCCTCGGCAAGACGATCACCGTCATCGCCCTCCATCTGCACCGCGCGCATGCCGCCCCCACGCTGGTGGTCTGTCCCGCCTCCCTCCTCGGCAACTGGCACCGCGAGATCAACCGCTTCGCACCCGGCGTCCCCGTGCGCCGTTTCCACGGCACCGACCGCACCCTCGGCGGCTCCGACGGCGGCTTCGTCCTCACGACGTACGGCACGATGCGCTCCAGCGCGGAGCAGCTCGCCGCGCACACCTGGGGGCTGGTCGTCGCCGACGAGGCGCAGCACGTGAAGAATCCTCACTCCTCGACCGCCAGGGCACTGCGCACCATCCCCGCCCCGGCCCGCGTCGCCCTGACCGGCACCCCTGTCGAGAACAACCTCTCCGAGCTGTGGGCCCTGCTCGACTGGACCACCCCGGGCCTGCTCGGCCCGCTCAAGGCGTTCCGCTCCCGGCACGCCAGGATCGTCGAGAACACCGGCACCGCCGCCGGCCTGGGCAACGAGGAGGCCGTCGAGCGGCTCTCGCGGCTGGTCCGGCCCTTCCTGCTGCGCCGCAAGAAGTCCGACCCGGGCATCGCGCCCGAGCTTCCGCCCAAGACCGAGACCGACCACCCGGTCTTCCTCACCCGGGAACAGGCCACGCTCTACGAGGCGGCCGTCCGCGAGACGATGGCGTTCATCGAGCAGTCGGAGGGCATCGCCCGCCGCGGCCTGATCATGAAGCTCCTGGGCTCGCTCAAGCAGATCTGCAACCACCCCGCGCAGTATCTGAAGGAGGAGCCGACCCGGCTCACAGGGCGTTCCGGCAAGCTCGCCCTGCTCGACGAGCTCCTCGACACCATCCTCTCGGAGGACGGCTCCGTCCTGATCTTCACCCAGTACGTGTCGATGGCCAGGCTCCTCGCCGCCCACCTCGCCTCCCGCGCGATCCCCTCCCAGCTGCTGCACGGCGGCACGCCGGTGCCCGAGCGGGAGCGGATGGTGGACAGCTTCCAGTCCGGCGAGATCCCCGTCTTCCTGCTCTCCCTGAAGGCGGCGGGCACCGGACTCAATCTCACCCGGGCCGCCCACGTCATCCACTACGACCGGTGGTGGAACCCGGCGGTCGAGGAGCAGGCCACCGACCGTGCGTACCGCATCGGCCAGACCCAGCCCGTGCAGGTGCACCGGCTGATCGCCGAGGGCACCGTCGAGGACCGGATCAGCGAGCTGCTCCGGTCCAAGCGGGCCATCGCCGACGCGGTGCTCGGTTCCGGCGAGGCCGCCCTGACCGAGCTCAGCGACCGTGACCTGGCCGACCTCGTCTCGCTCCGGAGGACGTCATGAGTCCCGGTGGGAGCCCCGCGGCCCGCCCGGGCCCCGACGATCTGCGGCGCACCTTCGAGGCGGTGCCCGCCCGCACCTCCGAGGGGCCCTTCGCGGACAGCTGGTGGGGCCGCGCCTGGGTGGACGCCCTGCAGTCCCTGTCGATGGACGAGGGCCGTCTCGCCCGCGGCCGTACGTACGCCGACGGAGGCCATGTCGCCGCGGTCACCGTCACCCCGGGCCGGGTCATCGCCTACGTCCACGGCAGCCGCCCCCGCCCCTACCGCGCGGAGCTCCGCCTGCGTACGTTCTCGGCGTCCGACTGGGACACCTTCCTGGACGCCGTCGCGGCCAGGCCCGGGCATCTGTCCGCGCTCCTGGACAAGGAGATGCCGCACTCCCTGGTCGACACGGCGGGCGAGACCGGTATCCGGCTGCTGCCCGCCGCCGGTGATCTGGACCCGGACTGCTCCTGCCCTGACCGCGGCTGGCCCTGCAAGCACGTGGCGGCGCTCTGCTTCCAGACGGCACGGCTGCTGGACAGCGACCCGTTCGTCCTCCTGCTGATGCGCGGCCGGGGAGAGCGCGAGCTCCTCGAAGAGCTGGGCCGACGCAACGCCGAGCACTCCGCGCGCGAACGTCCCGAGACCCCCGCCATGCCCTCGATCGCGGCTCATGAAGCCCTCGCCGACCGCTTTCTGCCGCCGCTCCCCGCACCCCTGCCCGTGCCGCCGTACCCGGGAGAGCCGCCGTCCTACCCGGAGCTGCCCGGCGCGCGTGACCCGCTCGGCCTCGACCACCTCGCCACGGACGCGGCGGCCCGCGCCCATACGATGCTCACCACCGGGGAGGACCCGCTCGCCGGGCTCAGCACCTGGCAGGACGCCGTCCGGATCGCCGCGTCCCGCCCCACTGCCGGGCTCACCGCCACGACCCGGGCCCTCTATCGCGAGCTGGCCTTCGCCACCGGCCGCAGCACGACGGACCTGGCCCGGGCCGTCGCCGCGTGGCGGCAGGGCGGCGCGGAGGGGCTGGAGGTGCTGGAAACCCCGTGGGACCCGCCGGCCGGCCCGTTCGACCGGGCACGGCCCGCCCTCGCCGCGGCCGACCACCCGCGCTTCCAGCCCTGGCGCAACCACCTGACCAACGCCGGCGGCACCCTCCAGCTGCGCTTCGGCCACGACAGCCGCTGGTACGGCTACGAATCCGAGCCGGGCGAGGACGACTGGTGGCCCCGTGCGGCGCCGGACCCCGACCCGGTCGCCGCCCTCACGGCCCTGCGGGGCTGAGGCCCGGCAGCCGCGTCAGCTCTGCAGGAACACCAGCAGAGCGATGATCAGGACCGCGCACAGCGGGAGCACCACCCAGCGCGTTTTGCGGAAGGACTCGTTCTCCTGATCGGTCCGCCCGCGGGAGGCGTCGTGGGCGCCGGCCAGATGCTCCCAGGCCATGGCGTCGATCCGCTGCGTGGTCAGCAGCGACGGGGACCAGTCACAGTGCGCGCAGACGAGGAAATCGCGGTACGGGTCGTACCGGAAGTCACGCTCGATGTTCACCGTGAACACGTGGTCCCCGGGGCCGATGGCGGTGAAGTGGCGTATCGCCGCACCCATGTCGATTGCTCCCTGCTCGTGTCCGTCCGTGAGCGCCGGTTCGTGAATCCCGGCGGCGGAACACTAGCGAACACCGGGGTGACGGGGCCGGTCCGCCCCCGGTGTGAGGCCCTCAGAAGTCGGCGAGGGTGCGTTCGTCGAGCCGGGCCACCGAGTCCTGGGCGTAGGCCTTCTCGTACGCGGTGCGGATCCGCTCGATCTGGGGGTCGCGCAGGCGGGCCTCCGACGCCGGGTACAGCAGGATCAGTTCGTACGAACGCTCCCGCTCGATCACCCCGTTGGAGTCGCGCCACTGCCCCCGGCCCTCCTGGACCGTGAGCCCGTCCGGGAAGGCGGGCGTGACTGTGCGGTCGATGAACGACCGGAACTGCTCGCCCGTCACATCGGGCCCGCCGTCCGGGCGTTCCGTGCCGAAGAAGAGGCGGGTCTCCACATGGGCCGTGCCCCGCGCGGCGGGGGCCGCCGCGGCCGGGGGGACTTCCTCGCCGAGGGCGGCGTACGCGATCGGTGTCCCTCCGGCCAGCACGGCGGCGGCCGCGACGGCTGCGGTGAGCGCGGGGCGCCTGCCGGAACGCTTCGGACGCGGCTCGGGCGGTGTGCTCTGACGCGGCAAGGTGCTCTCCCCTGAACGGTCGGACGAGGTCGGCGCCCACCGTGGCACGAGGGCGCCGCGCCCACGCGGAGGGACATCCTGACCGAGGCCGAACCACCCGTAATGGTGAGCCCCTACGCGCCTGTTGCCGCGGCGCCGGGGAGGGAGACCCCGCGGCCTGCGAAGAAGCGCTCGAAGACCGGCAGCGGAAGGCCGGCCGCGCGGGTCGCGGCCGTGGTCCCCGACGGGTTGTGGAAGTGGACGCCGAACCCGTCCGCCGTTCGGGAGGTCAGCAGCACCAGATGGCCACCGCGCCCCGGAGCCGGCCGCTCCGGGTGCCGGATCCCGTAGTGCACCGAGGCCATCACCCTTCGCCCCTCGTCCAGCAGCTCCAGGATGCCGGCGGGGGAGAGGTCCCGGTGGACGACCGCGTCGAGGCCGTGGACCTCGGACACATACCGGGCGAAGGGAGCGTAGACCAGCCCTTTGATCACCCCGGCGGCGTCCTCCGTGTACGCGTCGTACTTCAACGCCCCGTCCCGCAGGGCGAACAGGGGCGGCGCACAGGTGCCGAGCGCCATGCGCAGGCAGGCCATACCGCACAGATGGCCTGCCCAGCGCGCGTACTCGGAGGCCGACGCGGCGCCCGACTCCGCCCAGCGGGGGTCCCCGGCCGGATCGAGCCCGCCTTCCACGATCGCCTCCACCAGACCGGGCGAGGCGAACTGCGTGTGCACGGGTGTACGGCAGGTCGTGCAGGTCACTGGCGGTATCCGTTCAGGAAGCGGCCGATGCGGCTGATCGCGGCGTCCAGGTCGTCGGCGTGCGGGAGGGTGAGGATGCGGAAGTGGTCCGGGCGCGGCCAGTTGAAGCCGGTGCCCTGCACCACCTGGATCTTCTCCCGCAGCAGCAGGTCCAGGACGAACCGTTCGTCGTCGACGATGTGGTGGACCTTCGGGTCGATGCGCGGGAAGGCGTACAGCGCGCCCTTCGGCTTCACGCACGACACCCCGGGGATCTCGTTGAGGCGCTCCCAGGCCCGGTCGCGCTGCTCGTGGAGCCTGCCGCCCGGGGCGACGAGCTCCCGGATCGACTGCCGGCCGCCGAGCGCCGCCTGGATCGCGTACTGCGCGGGGGCGTTGGGGCAGAGCCGCATGGAGGCGAGCATGGTGAGCCCCTCCAGATAGCTGCGGGCGTGCTGCTGCGGGCCCGACACCACCATCCAGCCGGAGCGGAACCCCGCCACACGGTACGTCTTGGACAGCCCGCTGAAGGTGAGGCAGAGCAGATCGGGAGCCAGCACCGCCACGCTGTGGTGCTCGGCACCGTCGTAGAGGATCTGGTCGTAGATCTCGTCGGCGAACACCATCAGCCCGTGCCTGCGCGCCAGGTCGAGCATGCCGTCGAGGACTTCGCGGGAGTAGACGGCGCCCGTCGGGTTGTTCGGGTTGATGATCACCATGGCCCGGGTGCGGTCGGTGATCTTCGAGGCCATGTCGGCGAGGTCGGGGTTCCAGTCCGCTCCTTCGTCGCAGGTGTAGTGCACGGCCCTGCCGCCCGCGAGTGTGGTGACGGCGGTCCACAGCGGATAGTCGGGGCTCGGGATCAGGATCTCGTCACCGTCCTCCAGGAGCCCCTGCACGGCCATGGAGATCAGCTCGGAGACCCCGTTGCCGAGGAAGATGTCGTCCACGTCGACATCGGCCAGTCCCATCGCCTGATAGCGCTGTGCGACGGCCCGGCGCGCGGACAGGATGCCGCGCGAGTCGGTGTAGCCGTGCGCCTGAGGGAGCATCCGGATCATGTCCTGGACGATCTCTTCGGGGGCCTCGAACCCGAACAGCGCCGGATTGCCCGTATTGAGGCGGAGCACGCTGTGACCCGCCTCCTCCAGGGCGTTGGCCTGCTCGATGACCGGGCCCCGGATCTCGTAGCAGACCTCGTTCAGCTTGCTGGACTGCCGGAACTCCATGCGGTGCCTCCCCGACCCTGAATATGCGTTACTTGGTTTTACCAAGCTCGGGCTTGGAAAGTCCAACAACATGTCTAGACTGCGTCGCATGCCACGTCAGCAGCAGCCCGCACGTCCCGCCCGCCGCCGGAGCTACGACCAGTTCTGCGCCACCGCCCGTGCCCTCGACTCCGTCGGTGACCGGTGGACCCTGCTGATCGTCCGTGAACTGCTGGCCGGGCCGCGCCGCTACACGGATCTGCACGCCGATCTGCCGGGAGTGAGCACGGATGTGCTGGCCTCCCGGCTCAAGGACATGGAACAGGGCGGCCTGGCCGCGCGCCGCCGGATGCCGCCCCCGGCGGCCGTCGCTGTCTACGAACTGACCGAGCGCGGGCGCGGACTGCTCCCCGTCCTCACCGCGCTCGCCGGGTGGGGCGCGCCCGCGCTCGGCGAACGCCGGCCCACGGACGCGGTCAGGGCCCACTGGTTCGCCCTGCCGCTGCTGCGGGCCATGGACGGCCTCACCCACAGCGGAGTCATCGGAGTCAGGCTTCCCGAGGGCGAGTTCCACATCCGCGCCGGTGCGGAGGCGACGGGAGGCGAGGTGTACGGCTACGGCCCCGCCGACGCCCCGGACGCGTGCCTCGTGCTGGACGCGGAGGCCGTCCTGACCATCGGGCGCGGTGGCGGCACCCTCGCCGAGGCCGTCAAGGACGGCCGGGCCGAAGTCCTGGGCGAGGGCCCGCTCGCCGTCGAACTCCGTGGCGGCGGCTGACCCGCGCCGTCGGTGCCGGCGGGCCGACTCGCGCGTAGCGTGAGCATGTTCGATAAGCGTCGCGGCGCTCGGCCTCGTGCCGGCGGCGGTCGCGACACCGGGCAGCGGCGTGAGCGGCACGGTCGTCGCCGAGGGCACGTCCGAGGGCAAGCTGCAGGTGGAGACTCCCGAGGAGCGCACGGATGTGACCTTCCGGGAGATCACGGTGGCGCCGGGAGGCTCCACCGGCTGGCACACCCATCGCGGACAGCTGATCGCCGTCGTCAAGTCCGGGACGCTGACGCGGACCCTCCACGACTGCTCGGCCGAGGTGACACCGGCGGGTACGTCGTTCATCGAGCCGTCCGGAGCCGGCCACCGGCACATCGGGCGCAACCTCGGCACAGAACCCGCCGTGCTGTGGGTGACCTACCTGCTCCCCGAGGGCAGTGAACTCTCCGACGACGCCGACGCGGTGGACTGCCCGGCCGGATGAGAGCGCCGGGGGAGCCAGCCCGGCAGCGGGCGCCCCCGTATGCCCCCGAGCCGTCCGTCAGACGGCGGCCGTCTCCCCGTACGCCCCGAAACCGGAGACGACGAGCCCGTCCCGGAAAGTCAGCACCTCGTACACCCGGCCGCCGATCTGGTTGCGGTAGTCGATCACCAGCGCGTCGACGCCGGCCCGTACGTCCATCACCTCGAACTCCAGGTCGGGGATCTTCTCCAGCCCGGCGGCCCAGTACGCCCGCAGCGCCGCCTTGCCCTGCAGCGTCCCGGCCGGGGAGCCCGTCAGCCGGGCGATCATCGGCGAGCTGAAGGTCACGTCCTCGTCGTAGTGGGCGAGGATGCGGTCCACATCGTGGGAGTTCCAGTCGTCCTGCCACCGGGACGCGAACCGACGGGCGTATGCGAGATCCATACGGATGATGATGCGACAGGGTGATGATGGATGCGTGCAATTTGAACCCATCACCTGGGAACGGCTGGCCCGCGCCCTCGCCGCCCATGCCGACGGACTCGAACCGGCCGACGGCGGGTCCCGGCTGAGGATCGGCGTCGACGGCGCTCCCGCCGCCCGCCCCGAGGAAGCCGCCGCCCACCTCGCCGAGGCACTGCGGGCCCGCGGGCGCCCGGTGCTCACCGTCTCCACGGGGGGCTTTCTGCGCCCGGCCAGCCTGCGCTACGAATACGGCAAGGAGGACCCGGACTCGTACGCCGACAGCTGGTTCGACACCGGGGCGCTGTGGCGCGAGGTGTTCCGCCCGCTCGAGGCGGACGGCAGCGGACGGGTCCTGCCCGATCTCTGGAACCCCGCGACTGACCGGGCGACCCGCAGTCCGTACCAGGTGCTGCCCGAGGGCGGGGTACTGATCCTGCACGGGCCGCTGCTTTTCGGGCACTGGTTCCCGTTCGACCTCGGAGTACATCTGAGCCTCTCGCCGGGAGCGCTGCGACGGCGTACGCGGGAGAGCGAGCGGTGGACGCTGCCCGCCTTCGCGAGGTACGAGGACGAGGTCGCCCCGGCCGACCGCGCGGACGTCGTCGTACGGGCCGACGACCCGCACCACCCCGCCTGGACGGGGCCCGGCGGTTGAAGCGAGGGGTCGTCACGCCGGGCGGCCCCCGACCGTCGCGACCGCTTCGGCCCCTGCCCGGCAGCCCGCCGCGGCCGCCGAGACCTCGTCCGCACCGGCGATGAGGGCGGCGAGGAAGCCGCCGGTGAACGCGTCCCCCGCCCCTGTCGAGTCGACCGGGGCGCCGACCTCCCCGGCGGGCACACGCGCGGTCACCGTGCCGTCGGCCGCCAACAGCACGCCCCGGGCCCCGAGCGTGACGGCGACCCGGCCCACATGACGGCTCAGCTTGGCCGCGGCGTCCGACGGATCCGGCAGCCCCGTCAGCTCGCGTGCCTCGTCCGCGTTGGGCAGCAGCAGATCGACCCCCTCTACCAGGTCCAGGAACGTGGCGGCGCCCAGTGCGGCGAGGAATCCGGCCGAAGCCGGATCCACGCTCACCGGGACACCCCGCAGCCGGGCCTCCCGCAGCGCCAGTGCCGCCGTCGCCCGGCTCGTCGGCCCGAAGAGGAGGTAGCCGGACAGATGGAGCCGGGCGGCGCCGTCGAGCAGCGAAGGAGACCAGTCGCCGGGCGAGAGGTGCAGGACCGCCCCGCTGTCGGTGAGGAAGGTGCGTTCGGCCGAGGAATCGACCAGGGCCACCACCGTGCCGGTCGGAGCGTCCTCGTCCACGCACAGCAGGGGGCGCACCCCGGCCCGACGTAGCGCGTCCCGGTGCCAGGCCGCGGATTCCGCCCCGGCCCGGGCGAGCAGCCGGACGTCCCGGCACCCCGAACGCACCGCCCAGCACGCCGCGTTGGCCCCCGCCCCGCCCGGCAGTGTGGAGATCCGCGCGGGCGTGTCCGTGCCGTGCAGCGGTGCGGAGGTGTGCCGTACGACCACGTCGGTGACCACCTCCCCGACCACGAGCAGACCGCCCCCGCCCACCGCGCGGCCGGTCCCGCTCACCGGCCGGCCGCGGCCACGGCGATCCGCGCGGCCAGCCGTACGTTTCCGCGTACGGCGGCGAGATTGGCCTCCAGGGACGCCCCGCCGGTCTCCCGCATCAGATACTCCAGCAGGAACGGGGTGACCGCCTGTCCCGTGACCCCCCGCCTCCGGCAGGCGTCCAGGGCCCCGGCGAGCACCCGGTCGTGCACCGCCGGGTCCAACTGCTCGTCCTCCGGTACGGGGTTGGCGACGATCAGCGCCGCGGGCGGGCCGCCCAGCTGCTCCCCGGCCCGCATCACCTGCGCGACGTCCTCGGGCGTACGGACGGTCCAGTCGACCCGCTCGCCGGAGCTGCTCAGGTAGAAGCCGGGGAAATACTCCGTCCCGTAGCCCAGCACGGCGACACCGAGGGTCTCCAGGCGCTGGAGTGTCGCGGGTACGTCCAGGATCGACTTCACGCCCGCGCACACCACCGTGATCCCGGTCCGGGCGAGCAGCCGGAGGTCCGCGGACTCGTCCTGCGTCTGTGTCCACTCGCGGTGTACGCCACCGAGCCCGCCGGTCGCGAAGACGCTCAGACCGGCCCGCGCCGCGAGGAAGGCGGTGGCGGACACGGTGGTGGCCCCGCTCGCGCCGAGGGCCAGCGCGGGCGCGAGATCACGGTGGCCCAGCTTGCGTACGTCCGGGTCCCCGGCGACCCGCTCCAACTGGGCGCCGTCCAGACCCACATGCGCACGGCCGTCCAGCACGGCGACCGTGGCGGGGACGGCGCCGGCCTTCCGCGCCAGCTCCTCCAGTTCCCGGGCGACGTCGAGATTGCGGGGGCGCGGCAGCCCGTGCGCGATGATCGTCGACTCCAGGGCGACCACGGGACGTTGTTCTTCCAGGGCCTCCCGCACCTCTTCGGAGAGTACGGGGGTGCTGCGGCCGGGTTCCTGCGACAGGGGTGCCGATGGATTCTGAGGCATGCCCCATCTCTGTCGCGGGCCCGGGCGCCGCAAACCCGCGACGGCCCGGCTGTCGAGCGGGTGGTCAGGCCTTCGCGGAATCCGGGGCCGGCCGGGCCGGCGCCCTGCGCAACGCGAGCGCGGCCATCGGCAGGAGGAGGCAGGCGGCGACCGCGTTCAACCAGCCGTAGCCCAGCCGGGAGACGATCACTCCGGCGACGGCGCCGCCGATGCCGGCCGCCGTGCTCATCGTGAGGTCGGAGAGTCCTTGCACGGCGGCCCGTGCCGCCTGCGGTACGGAGTCGGTGAGCAGCGCCGAGCCCGCTACCAGGCCCGCCGACCAGCCGAGCCCCAGGACGAAAAGGCCTGCGGCCGTCCGGATGTGCCCGTCACCCGACGTACCGGCCAACGCCGCCGCGCAGCAGAGCAGTCCGGCTGCCAGCCCGATGACGGAGAGCCGGCCGACCCGGTCGGAGAGCCAGCCCATGACGGGGGACAGCGCGTACATGCCGGCGATGTGTCCGCTGATGACCAGGCCGATCAGCTGGATGTCCGCGCCGTGGTGCCCCAGATGGACAGGGGTCATGACCATGATGGAGACCATCACGGTGTGGGACACGGCGACCGTCACGAGTGCCAGCCGGGCCATCGGGGCCGCCCGCACCGCCGCGATCCCCGCCCGCAGCGATCGGCTCGCCGCGTCGGCCGTGTCCTCGGAGGCGAGCGCCCGCGCGGTCAGCAGCGGGTCGGGGCGCAGCAGCACGGCGACCACGGCCCCGGTGAGCAGGAAAATGACGGCGGCCCAGGCGAACGGGCCCGCCGTCTCGGGCACGAAGGTGCCCCGGAACACCCGGCTCGCGGGAGCGGCGATGTTCGGGCCGAGCACCGAACCGATCGTGGTGGCCCAGATGACGGTGGAGATCGCCCGGCCGCGCCGCTCCGGCTCCGCGAGGTCGGCCGCCGCGAACCGCGCCTGGAGATTGGCCGACGAGCCGGCACCGAAGCCGGCCATGCCGAGCAGCAGCAGCGGAAAGCTGCCCACGACGGCAGCGGTCACCACGAGGAAGGCGCCGAACGCCCCGATCAGGTAGGCCAGGACGAGCCCGGCGCGCCTGCCCCGCGAGGTCATCAGAGCGGCCAGCGGCAGCGACAGCAGTGCGGTGCCCGTCACGGAGGCGGTCGGCGCGAGCCCCGACAGGGCTTCGGAACCACTCACCTCGGCCGCCAGGACCGGGGCGAGGGCGATACCGACGGCCACGCCGAGACCGCCGAGTATCTGGCTGCCGACGAGTACGGCGGATATCCGGCGCCGCAGGGCCGGCAGCTCGGTGGCTGTGATCCGGGATGCGGGGGTGGCTGGCGTCACCGTCGCAGTGTGCCAGCGTGTACCTCCGTGCGACATGGCGTGACGGACACGGTCGGTACGAAGCGACGGAGCGCGGCACGACGCGGTGATGTGCCCTTCGGCGAAGGGACGACGCGGTGATCGTCTCTTCGGCCCGGCACGGACGGCGTTCAGAACAGCGGCTGCGGGAGTATGCCCTCCAGAGCCAGCAGCTGCCGCTTCGTCTCCAGCCCGCCGCCGAACCCGCCGAGCCCGCCGCCGCTCTCCACCACCCGGTGGCACGGAACCACGACCGGCAGCGGGTTGGAGCCCATGGCCGCCCCCACGGCCTGGGCGGCGCCCGGCTGGCCGACCCGGCTCGCCAGGTCGCCGTAGCCCACGACGGTCCCGTAGGGCACACCGGAGGCCAGCTCGGTGAGAACCTCGCGGTGGAAGCCGGAGCTCAGCGACCAGTCCAGAGCGAGCGAGAAGTCCCGCAGCTCTCCGGCGAAATACGCGGCGAGCTGGCGCACCGGCTCGGCCAGCAGCGCGGAGTCCGGGGCTTCCACGGGCTCCGCGCCCAGCCGTGTCCGCAGCCGCTCCAGCACCTTGTCCCGGACCGCCGGGCGCGCGTGGAAGACCACGGTCACCAGGCCGGAGCGGGTCGCGGCCAGCAGGAGCGGGCCGATGTCGCTCGGCACGACGGACCACTCCACGACCTGCTCGCTGCTCTCCATGCGATCCACCGTACGGCCGGCCACTGACAGTGCCGTCCCGTCAGCCGCTCAGCGGGTGGCGTCCCTGACGACGTCGGGGTTGTTGGTGATGATGCCGTCCACGCCGAAGCCGGCCACCTCGGCAGCCTTCGCCGCGTCGTTCACCGTCCAGGTGTTGACCTGGAGAGGCTTGCCGTGGGCGCCCTTCAGCTTCTGCACCGCGGCGACGTAGTCGGCGCCGATCGTCGTGTACGACGGATTGATCTGGTCGGTGAACGCCGCGTACGACGGCAGATCGGCCACCGCCGGGGTGCCCAGGAAGCCCGTGACGACGTCCGGACGCTGAACATGAACAGTTTTCACACTCTCTGCACCGAAGCTCTGGATGATCAGTTTGTGCTTGACGTGGGCGCGGTCGAGCCATCCCTCCTTGCGCAGGACCCGCAGGGTCTCCTTCTCGATCCCCGGGTAGATCTCCGGGCTCTTGATCTCCAGGAGCAGCTTCTGGCGGTTGCGCTCGACACGGTGCAGGTACTGGCTGAGCGTCGGCACCCGGGCGCCCGCGAAGCCGGCGCCGAACCAGCTGCCGGCGTCCAGCTTCGCGATCTCCGCCGCGGTGAAGTCCTTGACCGCCCAGGGCGCGCGGTCGGGGAAGACCTCCTCCGCGTCGGTGGTCCTGTTCAGGGTGGTGTCGTGCACGACGACCAGCACGCCGTCCTTGGTGAGCTGGACGTCGTTCTCCACCCACGCGATGCCCAGGTCGTCCGCCGCGTCCACGGCGGCCAGGGTGTTCTCCGGGGCGTAGGCGGAAGCGCCCCGGTGTGCGTAGACGACCGGGCTGTCCTGCGCGCCCGAGGCCTGGGCCTGGGTGGCGGGCAGCAGGACGCAGGCGCCGAGCATGGCGGCGGCGGCGCCGGAAGCGGTTGCTGTGCGTACGGACACGTGTACTCCTCGCGTCGGGATGTCGTCAGAGCAGAGACTCGCATCAGATCCCCAACGGAGGGGAGGAGGATGATGGCCATGTTGTGAACGGAAGGGTGGGCGCCGAGTCCGCGGAGGGCCCGGAGGCGGATAAAATGCCGCTCTTATGTTTGCTTGCCGGGCCTTGCCCTTTAGGGTCACCCCGAACCCGGGCACACCGCGAAGGGCGTACCAGCATGCAGGGCACAGTTGACGGATTCACCTACGGCCTCGTGACGCCCGTCACGGCGTTCCTCATGGCATGCCTCGGTGCCGCGCTCGGTCTTCGGTGCACCACACGGTCCCTGCGCACCCGTGGAGCCTCCAGAGCCGGCTGGCTGGCACTCGGCGCCACCTCCATCGGGTCCGGCATCTGGACGATGCACTTCATCGCGATGCTGGGCTTCACCGTCCGGGAAGCGCCGGTGAGCTACGACAGGCCCCTCACCTACGCCAGTCTCGCCGTGGGGGTCGGGATGGTCGGGGTCGGCATCTTCCTGGTGGGCTACCGGGGCGCCACCCGGATGGCGCTGGTCACGGGCGGGACGATCACCGGCCTCGGGGTCGCCTCCATGCACTACCTCGGCATGGCCGGAATGAACTTCGAGGGACTGTTCGAGTACGACACCCTCACCGTCGCGCTCTCCGTCGTCATCGCCGTGGTGGCCGCGACAGCCGCGCTCTGGGCGGCCGTCTCCGTCCACGGCTTCCTCCCCAGCCTGGGCGCCAGCGTGGTCATGGGCGTGGCCGTGAGCGGGATGCACTACACGGGGATGGCCGCGCTCCGGGTGCACCTGCACCCCGACGCGGTGCCGGCACCGCCGGGCGAGGCGCCCACCTCGCTGCTCCTGCCGATGATGATCGGCCCGGGCTGCTTCCTGCTGCTCGCCGCCGTCGTCGTGATGATCGACCCCCTGGTGGTGTCCGGCGGCCCCGGAGAAGCCCGGCGACTGCCGGGACAGGCCGCACGGGGCGGGGGGCCGATGACATCGATCCCGGCCCAGCGACGGCACACGCCGTCCTACGCGAGCGCCGCCCGCAAGGCGTCCCGGCAGTCGTGGAACCGCTGATCCCCGGTCGTTGTCAGTGGGGGGTCGTACGGTGGTTGCATGCGGCCAGTCTCGAAGATCGAACGTTCGGTGGCGCCTTTCGAGGTCGTCAGTCCCTACCAGCCCAGCGGTGACCAGCCGGCGGCCATCGCCGAGCTGGACCGGCGTGTGCGCGCGGGTGAGAAGGACGTCGTCCTGCTCGGCGCGACCGGCACGGGCAAGTCGGCGACGACCGCCTGGATGATCGAGAAGCTTCAGCGCCCCACCCTGGTGATGGCACCGAACAAGACGCTGGCCGCCCAGCTGGCCAACGAGTTCCGCGAGCTCCTCCCGAACAACGCCGTGGAGTACTTCGTCTCGTACTACGACTACTACCAGCCCGAGGCGTACGTCCCGCAGTCGGACACCTACATCGAGAAGGACTCCTCGATCAACGAGGAGGTCGAGCGGCTGCGCCACTCCGCCACGAACTCGCTGCTGACCAGGCGCGACGTCGTCGTGGTCGCCTCCGTCTCCTGCATCTACGGCCTGGGCACCCCGCAGGAGTACGTGGACCGGATGGTCCAGCTCAAGGTCGGCGACGAGATCGACCGTGACCAGCTGCTGCGCCGCTTCGTCGAGATCCAGTACACGCGCAACGACCTCGCGTTCACCCGCGGCACCTTCCGCGTCCGCGGCGACACCATCGAGATCTTCCCGGTGTACGAGGAGCTCGCCGTCCGCATCGAGATGTTCGGCGACGAGATCGAGGCGCTCTCGACCCTCCACCCCCTGACCGGCGAGGTCATCAGCGAGGACGCCTCGCTCCACGTCTTCCCCGCCAGCCACTACGTGGCGGGCCCCGAGCGCATGGAGAAGGCGGTCAGCGGCATCGAGCAGGAGCTGGAGGTGCGCCTCGCCGAGCTGGAGAAGCAGGGCAAGATGCTGGAGGCCCAGCGGCTGCGCATGCGCACCACGTACGACATCGAGATGCTCCGGCAGATCGGCACCTGCTCCGGCGTCGAGAACTACTCGATGCACTTCGACGGCCGCTCTCCCGGCACCGCCCCCAACACCCTCCTCGACTACTTCCCCGAGGACTTCCTCCTCGTCCTGGACGAGTCGCACGTCACCGTGCCGCAGATCGGCGCGATGTACGAGGGCGACGCCTCCCGTAAGCGGACCCTCGTCGACCACGGCTTCCGGCTGCCCTCCGCCCTGGACAACCGCCCGCTGAAGTGGGAGGAGTTCCTGGGCCGTATCGATCAGACGGTCTACCTCTCCGCCACACCCGGGAAGTACGAGATGTCCCGGGGCGACGGCTTCGTCGAGCAGATCATCCGGCCCACCGGGCTCGTCGACCCGGAGGTCGTCGTCAAGCCCACCGAGGGCCAGATCGACGACCTGGTCCACGAGATCCGCATGCGGACCGAGAAGGACGAGCGCGTCCTGGTCACCACCCTCACCAAGAAGATGTCCGAGGACCTCACGGACTACTTCCTGGAGCTGGGCATCCAGGTCCGCTACCTCCACAGCGACGTCGACACGCTGCGCCGGATCGAGCTGCTGCGCGAGCTGCGCTCCGGCGAGTACGACGTGCTGGTCGGCATCAACCTCCTGCGTGAGGGCCTCGACCTGCCCGAGGTGTCGCTCGTGGCCATCCTCGACGCCGACAAGCAGGGCTTCCTGCGCTCCGGCACGTCCCTGATCCAGACCATCGGCCGTGCCGCCCGTAACGTCTCGGGGCAGGTCCACATGTACGCCGACAAGGTCACCCCGGCGATGGCGCAGGCCATCGACGAGACCAACCGCCGCCGCGAGAAGCAGATCGCCTACAACACCGAGCGTGGGGTCGACCCGCAGCCGCTCCGCAAGAAGATCAACGACATCGTCGCGTCCATCGCCCGCGAGGAGGTCGACACCGAGCAGCTCCTCGGCACCGGCTACCGGCAGGCCAAGGACACCAAGGCCCCCGTCCCCTCGCTGGGCGGCAAGGCGGCCGCCGGGGGCAAGGCGAAGAAGGGCGGCGCGGTGGTCACCGACCGGCCCGCCGCCGAGCTCGCCGGGATCATCGAGGAGATGACGGACCGCATGCGTGCGGCCGCCGCCGACCTGCAGTTCGAGGTGGCCGCACGGCTGCGTGACGAGGTGGGGGAGCTGAAGAAGGAGCTGCGTCAGATGAGGGAGGCGGGGCTGGCCTGACCCCCTGGGGCCCGCAGTGTTGCAGGACCGACACAAAAACGGTCCACGACTCTTCCCGCCTGCGGTGACTGCGTAGGGTGCTCGGAAACCGCACACCGACGGTTGCGGGGCAAGCGGAGAGGGGACAGCGCGTGACGGTCAACATGACCAAGGGCCAGGCCATCAGCCTGCAGAAGAGCGACGGGGGGACCCTGACCGCGGTACGGATGGGGCTCGGCTGGCAGGCGGCCCCGCGCCGAGGGCTGTTCGGCTCGCGTACCCGTGAGATCGACCTGGACGCCTCGGCGGTGCTCTTCGCCGACAAGCAGCCCGTGGACGTCGTGTTCTTCCGCCACCTCGTCAGCGACGACGGTTCGGTCAAGCACACCGGCGACAACCTGGTCGGCGGCGCCGGCTCGGGCGGCGACGACGAGGCGATCCTCGTCGACCTGCAGCGGGTCCCGGTCCACATCGACCAGATCGTCTTCACGGTGAACTCGTTCACCGGCCAGACGTTCCAGGAGGTGCGCCACGCCTTCTGTCGCATCGTCGACGAGACCAACGGCCAGGAGCTCGCCCGCTACACGCTGGACGGCGGCGGCCAGTACACGGCGCAGATCATGGCGAAGGTGCACCGCGCGGGCAGCGGATGGCAGATGACCGCCCTCGGTAACCCGGCCAACGGCCGCACGTTCCAGGACCTGATGCCGGCGATCCTGCCGCACCTGTAGACGCGGCAGGGCACGGGTGGCACCCGGCCCGCAGATCCGTACGAGCAGCTCCCGGAGGCACCCGCCGCCGGGAGCTGCGCCCATGGCAGGGCACCACACCGAACGTCGAGGGGACAGGGCAATGACGGCCGAGCTGGTCCGGGGGCAGAACCACACCTTGCCCCAGACCCGTCTGGAGATCAGGGTGTCGGCGGGCTCACCCGTCGTGGCCGGGGCCACGCTCGGGGACGAGCGGGGCACCGTCCGGGGCGCCGAGTGGATCGCCCACCCCGCGTCGCACCGGGTGCCCGGACTCGAGGTGTCCCGGCAGGCGGCCGCCGACCACCGGCTGGCCGTGGACCTGGACGCCCTGCCCGACTCCGTGCACCGCGTCACCGTGCTCCTCGCCCTGCCCATCGGGGCCGGGCGGCCGGGCAGATTCGGTGCCGTGGCCGCCCCCTTCGTCGCCGTCACCGGACTCGACGGCACCGAGATCGCCACGTTCACCCTCACCGGCCTGGACACCGAGTCCGCCGTGTCGGCACTGGAGCTCTACCGCCGCCAAGGGGTCTGGAAGGTCCGCGCCGTCGGCCAGGGTTATGCCGCGGGGCTCGCCGAGATGCTCGCCGACCAGGGGGTGGCCGAGGCGGCGGAGCTGGCCGCCTCCATCCAGGAGGCGGTCGCCTCCGGGCTCGCCCGCTCCGTGCCCCCGCCGCCCCGTGCCCCCGAAGGCGAGCGCGTACGCCACCCGGCGGGCCCCGCGACCACCGGAGGCGGCGGCAGGCCGCCCGCCTCGGCGCGGATCCCCGAGCCGTCGGCAGAGCCCGCGCCCCCGCACACCGACGCACCTGGCGGTCCCGTCAACTACGCGCACCCACGGCGACAGACCTCACCGCCGCCCCCGCCGCCGCCCGCGGCCCCACCCGCCGCCCCGGGACAGCCCGCGCAGCCCGTCGCCGGCGACGCCACCGGCTGGTCCATGGACGAGCGCCTCTACAACCAGATCTGGGGCATGTTCGAGGACCTGGCCCGCGCCGTCGCCGCCTACCGGAGCGCCGTCGACTTCGCCGAGTCCCGGATGGACCAGGAGCTCGACCGGACGCTCTCCGACCCGCGCAGCCGCATCGGTGGTGCCGGCGACCGGGCCCGCGAGGAGGCCCGGGCCAAGCACGACGAACTCACCGGCCGGGCGCGCGAGGCGCTCGAGCGCGATCTCGCCCAGCTCGCCGCCGAGTCCGCCGTCGTCGAACCGGCCCTCCCCGCCGCCTACGCGGGCTGGGGGAACCCCGTCTGGCACGGCTACCGCGTCCCGATGGAGATCCCGATGGCCCTGCGCATCGGCGACCTCCATCTGCCCGAGGGCATCGGCCTGCGCATCCCGCTGCTGGTGCGGCTGCCCCTGGAGCGCGGGATCTGGGTCGACAGCGGACGTACGGCCTCCGAGGCGGCTGCCGCGACGACCGGGGACCAACTGCGCACCCTGGCCATGGAGACCGCGGTCGCCCTGGCCGCGCGGCTGCTCGCCGTCTACCCGGCGGACGAATTCTCCGTACACGTGATCGACCCGGCCGGTTCCGCCGCGGGCCCGCTCTCCCCCCTGGTCGCCTCCGGGGTTCTCGCCGGGCCGCCCGCCGCCGGAGCGGAAGGCGTGTCCTCGGTCCTCGCCCACCTCACCCGGCGTGTCGATCTGGTGCAGATGGCGATCAGGGCCGGCGCGGCGGACGCACTGCCCCCGGACCTCGACACGGGGGAGCACCTGCTGATCGTCAACGACTTCCCGCACGGCTTCGACGACAGGGCCGTCACCCAGCTGCGCTATCTGGCCGACGAGGGGCCTTCGGTGGGCGTGCACCTGCTGATGGTGGCCGACCGCGAGGACGCCCACGCCTACGGGCCGGTGCTCGACCCGCTGTGGCGTTCCCTGCTGCGGATCACCCCCGTGGCCGACGACCACCTGGCCGACCCCTGGGTGGGCCACGCGTGGACGTACGAGCCGCTGAGGGCGCCGCAGGGCAGCCGCGTCCTGGAACAGGTGCTCGCGCTGGTGGCCGCGGCGCGGCGAAACGGTCACCGCTGAGCCGGATGACGGTAGGTCAATTATCCGCGCATAGCTTCTGGCCTGGCATTTTGATCACTGCTTGGCACGGACTTTACCGTTTCTTGGTGCTTCATGTACTGTTCTTGGTGCGGAGGGGAGTACTCCCGATCGCGGCGTTCCCGTCAGTACGGACTGTGACCGGTCCCGGGGCGTCGGCCCGGCGCGCATCCCGCGCTCCCGGGTGGAAGAGACCTCCGGCAGCGACGACGCTGATCTATAGCCCGTAGCAAACTGCCGGAGGCGCAGTGGACGTTTCATGGACCCTCTGGGCGCTGACCATTTTTGGTCTGGTCGCCCTCATCGCCGTCGATTTCTTCATCGGGCGCAAGCCCCATGACGTCTCGACCAAGGAAGCCGGAATCTGGACCATCGTCTGGATCGCTCTGGCCGCACTCTTCGGACTGGGCCTGCTGGTCTTCGGCGAGAGCCAGGCCTCGGGCGAATTCTTCGCCGGCTTCATCACCGAGAAGTCGCTCAGTGTCGACAACCTCTTCGTCTTCGTCCTGATCATGGCGAAGTTCTCGGTGCCCAGCCATCTCCAGCAGCGGGTGCTGCTCATCGGTGTGCTGATCGCCCTGGTGCTGCGTGCGATCTTCATCGCAGCCGGTGCCGCGGTCATCGCGAACTTCTCGTGGATCTTCTACATCTTCGGCGCGTTCCTGATCTACACCGCCTGGAAGCTGATCCAGGAGGCGCGGGCCGGCGAGGACGAAGAGGAGTTCGAGGAGAACCGTCTCCTGAAGTCGATCGAGCACCGCTTCGGTGTCGCCGACAAGTACCACGGCACCAAGCTCTTCATCCGTAACAACGGCAAGCGCGTCATGACCCCCCTCATGGTGGTCATGCTCGCCATCGGCACCACCGATGTGCTGTTCGCGCTGGACTCCATCCCGGCGATCTTCGGCCTGACCCAGGACCCGTACATCGTCTTCACCGCCAACGCCTTCGCCCTGATGGGCCTGCGTCAGCTGTACTTCCTCATCGGCGGTCTGCTGAAGAAGCTGGTCCACCTCAGCTACGGGCTCTCGGTGATTCTCGGATTCATCGGCGTCAAGCTGGTGCTGCACGCGCTGCACGAGTCCGGGGTGCACGTCCCGGAGATCTCCATCCCGTTCTCCCTCACCTTCATCTGTGGCGTCCTGGTGATCACCACGATCACCAGCCTCATCGCCAACAAGAAGCAGGAAGCGGCGGAGAGGGACGGGGAGAAGGACGACAGCAAGAACGTCGGCGCGGAGAAGTAGCGCCTGACGGACACACCGACGGCCGGGGCCCCGCGAGGGGCACCCGGCCGTCCGGCATTCAGCGGTTCACCAGCCGCGCTCGCGCCACTCCGGCAGATGCGGGCGCTCGGCACCGAGCGTGGTGTCGTGACCGTGGCCCGGGTAGACCCACGTCTCGTCCGGGAGCCGGGCGAAGAGCTTCGCCTCCACGTCGTGCAGCAGGCTCGCGAACGCCTTCGGATCCTTGTGCGTATTGCCTACGCCGCCGGGGAAGAGGCAGTCCCCGGTGAACACGTGCGGGGCGCCGTGCGGGTCGTCGTACACCAGGGCGATGGACCCCGGGGTGTGACCGGTCAGATGCCTCGCGGTCAGCGAGACCCGGCCCACCCGGATCGTGCCGTTGTCCTCCACGAGCTCGTCGGTCGGGACGGGGATGCCCTCGGCGTCGTACCTCCCGGCGTACGTCCGTGCTCCGGTGGCCGCCACCACCTCGCCGAGCGCCTGCCAGTGGTCGCCGTGCCGGTGCGTCGTGACGACGGACGCGATGCCGTCCTCGCCGATCAGCCGCAGCAGTGTCCCGGCCTCGGCGGCCGCGTCGATCAGGAGCTGCTCGCCGGTGGCCCGGCAGCGCAGCAGATACGCGTTGTTGTTCATCGGTCCGACGGCGACCTTGGAGATCATCAGATCCGTCAGCTCGTGCACATCCGCAGCTCCGCCGACCTTGACCGTTCCGCTGTACGTCATGTGACGCAGCCTATAGCGGCGGCAGCGCGGGGAGGCTGCCGCCTTCCACGGTGAGCGCGGAGCCGTCACGGCGTCCGCAGAGCCAGCCGAGGATGCCGGAGGCCGTGCCCCGGACGGTGACCGGAGCGCCGTCGGCGCCGCCGCCCGTGGCCCACAGCCGGCCGTCCGGGGCGACGGCCGTCGTGGGGACGACATCGGGATGCCCGGCGAACCGTTCCGCCAGGAAGTCGTTCTCCCGGATCACGAACTCCTCCGGCAGATCCTCCAGCTCGTATCCCACCCCCAGGTCGACGTGGTGCAGCTCGACCTCGATCCAGCGGCGGAAGGGAATCCGGGAGGCCGATTCCGTCACGCCGTTGCGCATCGTGACCGTGCGCGACCAGTCGGCCGGCGCCTCGGCGGCGACGAGGAAGGCCGCTCCGCTCGTACGCAGGTCAGCGAGGTGTTCGGCCACCGGACGAGCGGCGTCGCGTTCGATGTCGGCGTCCCGGGTTTCGCTGTTCGCGTACATCGGGCGCCCTTGGAGAACATTTACGAGGGCGTCGGCGTTACGTGACAAGTGGGCAAGAACATGGCCGCGGCTCCAGCCCGGCAGACGCGACGGCTCGGCAACGGCGCCGTCGTCCATCCTGCCCGTGGCACTGAGCAGCCGATCGGTCGCTTCACGTACAGCTTCCAGGTCGCGCGCATGATCAGTCATGGCCCGAGCGTAGACCCCGCCACTCATTCGGGTGATGGAGTCTCCGGTCGACCGTAAATCGAATGCGCGTGCTATACGCTCGGAGTCGAAAGCTTCGTACACCGCTGTGGCGCCCCCCATACCCTGGGACAGGGGCTCAGTTCCCCCACTTCTCTCCAGAAAGGTGCGGACCGGCGTGGCCGACCGTCTCATCGTCCGTGGCGCGCGCGAGCACAACCTGAAGAACGTCTCGCTCGATCTCCCCCGTGACTCCCTCATCGTCTTCACCGGGCTCTCCGGATCGGGCAAGTCCTCGCTCGCGTTCGACACGATCTTCGCCGAGGGGCAGCGGCGCTACGTGGAGTCCCTCTCCTCGTACGCCCGGCAGTTCCTCGGCCAGATGGACAAGCCGGACGTGGACTTCATCGAAGGCCTCTCGCCCGCCGTCTCCATCGACCAGAAGTCGACCTCGCGCAACCCGCGCTCGACGGTCGGCACCATCACCGAGGTCTACGACTACCTCCGGCTGCTCTTCGCCAGGATCGGCAAGCCGCACTGCCCCGAGTGCGGAAGGCCGATCGCGCGCCAGTCGCCGCAGGCCATCGTCGACAAGGTGCTCGGCCTGCCCGAGGGCAGCCGCTTCCAGGTGCTCTCCCCGCTGGTGCGTGAGCGCAAGGGGGAGTTCGTCGACCTCTTCGCCGACCTCCAGACCAAGGGCTACAGCAGGGCCCGGGTCGACGGCGAGACGATCCAGCTGTCCGAGCCGCCCACGCTGAAGAAGCAGGAGAAGCACACCATCGAGGTGGTCATCGACCGCCTCACGGTGAAGGACAGCGCCAAGCGCCGGCTGACCGACTCCGTCGAGACGGCGCTGGGCCTCTCCGGCGGCATGGTCGTGCTCGACTTCGTCGACCTCGAGGCGGACGACCCCGAGCGTGAGCGGATGTACTCCGAGCACCTCTACTGCCCGTACGACGACCTCTCCTTCGAGGAGCTGGAGCCCCGCTCCTTCTCCTTCAACTCCCCCTTCGGCGCCTGCCCCGACTGCACGGGCATCGGTACGCGCATGGAGGTCGACCCGGAGCTGATCGTCCCCGACGAGGACAAGTCCCTGGACGAGGGCGCGATCCACCCCTGGTCGCACGGCCACACCAAGGAGTACTTCGGGCGCCAGATCACCGCGCTGGCCGACGCCCTCGGATTCCGTACGGACATCCCCTGGGCCGGACTGCCGCAGCGTGCCAAGAAGGCCCTGCTCCACGGCCACAAGATCCAGACCGAGGTCCGCTACCGCAACAGGTACGGGCGCGAGCGCGCCTACACCACCCCCCGCTTCGAAGGCGCCGTCCAGTACGTCAAGCGGCGTCACTCCGAGGCCGAGAGCGACTCCAGCCGGGAGCGCTTCGAGGGCTACATGCGCGAGGTGGCCTGCCCGACCTGTGAGGGCACCCGGCTCAAGCCGCTGGTCCTCGCGGTCACGGTGATGGAGAAGTCCATCGCCGAGGTCTCCGCGATGTCGATCAGCGAGTGCGCCGAGTTCCTGGGCCGCCTCAAGCTGAACGCCCGTGACAAGAAGATCGCGGAGCGGGTCCTCAAGGAGGTCAACGAGCGGCTGAGGTTCCTCGTCGACGTCGGCCTCGACTACCTGTCGCTGAACCGTGCCGCGGGCACCCTGTCCGGCGGCGAGGCCCAGCGCATCCGGCTCGCCACCCAGATCGGTTCGGGGCTCGTCGGCGTGCTGTACGTGCTGGACGAGCCGTCCATCGGCCTGCACCAGCGCGACAACCACCGGCTGATCGAGACCCTGGTCCGGCTGCGGGACATGGGCAACACGCTCATCGTCGTCGAGCACGACGAGGACACCATCAAGGTCGCCGACTGGGTCGTGGACATCGGTCCCGGCGCGGGTGAGCACGGCGGCAAGGTCGTCCACTCCGGCTCGCTCAAGGAACTGCTGGCCAACGAGGAGTCGATCACCGGCCAGTACCTCTCGGGCAAGAGGGAGATCGAGATGCCGGGCATCCGGCGTCCCGTCGACCCGAAGCGCCGGCTCACGGTGCACGGCGCCCGGGAGAACAACCTCCAGGACATCGACGTCTCCTTCCCGCTCGGTGTGCTCACCGCGGTCACCGGCGTCTCCGGTTCGGGGAAGTCGACCCTGGTCAACGACATCCTCTACACCCACCTCGCGCGCGAGCTCAACGGCGCCAAGTCGGTCCCCGGGCGGCACACCCGGGTCGACGGCGACGACCTCGTCGACAAGGTCGTCCACGTCGACCAGTCGCCGATCGGGCGCACACCCCGCTCCAACCCGGCGACGTACACCGGAGTCTTCGACCATGTGCGCCGGCTGTTCGCCGAGACGATGGAGGCGAAGGTGCGCGGCTATCTGCCGGGCCGCTTCTCATTCAACGTCAAGGGCGGCCGCTGCGAGAACTGCTCCGGCGACGGCACGATCAAGATCGAGATGAACTTCCTGCCCGATGTGTACGTCCCGTGCGAGGTCTGCCACGGCGCGCGCTACAACCGGGAGACCCTGGAGGTCCACTACAAGGGCAAGTCCATCGCGGAGGTGCTGGACATGCCGATCGAGGAGGGCCTGGAGTTCTTCGAGGCCGTTCCGACGATCGCCCGCCACCTCCGCACGCTCAACGAGGTCGGCCTCGGCTACGTGCGGCTCGGCCAGTCCGCGCCGACGCTCTCCGGCGGTGAGGCCCAGCGGGTGAAGCTGGCGAGCGAGCTGCAGAAGCGCTCCACCGGCCGCACGGTCTACGTCCTGGACGAGCCGACGACCGGTCTGCACTTCGAGGACATCAGCAAGCTCATCTCGGTCCTCTCGGGCCTGGTCGACAAGGGCAACACGGTGATCGTCATCGAGCACAACCTCGATGTCGTCAAGACCGCCGACTGGGTCGTCGACATGGGTCCCGAGGGCGGCGGCGGCGGCGGTCTGGTCGTCGCCGAGGGCACCCCGGAGCACATCGCCTCGGTACCGGCCAGCCACACCGGGAAGTTCCTCCAGGAGATCCTGGGCGCGGACCGGATCGGTGGGGCAGCGGTGCCCGCGGCCCGTAAGGCCCGTAAGGCACCCGCGAAGAAGGCCGTCGCCGCGAAGACGTCCACGGCCCGCAGGACCGCCACGGCCAGGACGGCGGGTAAGGCGGCGGACGACAAGCCCGCGCCGAAGAAGGCCGCCCGGGCTCGGAAGGCCTGACACCGGCCGGAGAGGGCGGGCCCCGCACCTGGGGGCCGGCCCCCTCCGGGCAGTCACCCCGCCCGCCGGCCCCTCCGTCCGCCCCGCGCCGTCCGGGGCCGGTCGAAGGGCCGGCGTTCTCCGCCGGTATCGTCGGGTCTGTCGCCCATACCTTCAGGTGCGGCCCGTGCCCGGAGTCCGTGGCACCCGGTGCCCCGGACGGTGACGGCGGCTCTCTGTCCCCCCGACCAGTGGAGACCGCATGCCCGGCCTGCCCGCCGCCCGCCGTACCGTTCTGAAGGGGGCCGCTCTCGCCGGTGCCGCCGGGCTGGGAGCGGCGGCCTGTTCGACCGAGTCGAAGCTCGGCCACGCGCAGACGCCCACGCCCACCGCGCCCGTGGAGCTCGGTGCCGCCGACGAGGTCCCGGTCGGCGGGGCGAAGCTCTACCGGGAGCAGCGGGTCGTCGTGAGCTGCCGGGCCGCCGGCGAGTACAAGGCCTTCAGCGCGCAGTGCACCCACGCCGGCTGCCTCCTGGACAAGGTCGAGGGCAACGAGGGCAACTGCCCCTGCCACGGCAGCCGCTTCGACATGACCACGGGCAAGGCGCTGCAGGGCCCCGCCACCGTGCCGCTGCCCTCCGTCCCGCTGAGAGTCGAGGGCGGAAAGCTCGTCGCGGGCCCCGAAGCCTGACCGGGCCGCCTGTCCCGGCACCCGGGGCCCCGGAAATGCCGCTCTGTCACCGCCCGCAAGTAGGGTGTGAGACATGGCAGACCCCTCCAGCTACCGCCCCAAGCCGGGACAGATCCCCGACTCCCCGGGGGTCTACAAGTTCCGCGACGAGCACCGCCGGGTGATCTACGTCGGCAAGGCGAAGAACCTGCGCCAGCGCCTGGCCAACTACTTCCAGGACCTGGCCGGTCTGCACCCGCGTACCCGCACGATGGTCACCACGGCCGCCTCCGTGGAATGGACCGTGGTCTCCACCGAGGTCGAGGCGCTCCAGCTGGAGTACTCCTGGATCAAGGAGTTCGACCCCCGGTTCAACGTCAAGTACCGCGACGACAAGAGCTATCCCTACCTTGCGGTCACGCTCAACGAGGAGTTTCCCCGCGTCCAGGTCATGCGCGGCGCCAAGAGGAAGGGCGTGCGCTACTTCGGTCCGTACGGGCACGCCTGGGCCATCCGCGAGACCGTGGACCTGATGCTCCGGGTCTTCCCCGTGCGGACCTGCTCCGCCGGTGTCTTCAAGAACGCCGAGCGGACCGGACGCCCCTGTCTCCTCGGCTACATCGGCAAGTGCTCCGCCCCGTGCGTCGGTCGCGTCACCCCCGAGGAGCACCGGGATCTGGCCGAGGACTTCTGCGACTTCATGGCAGGCCGCACAGGGACGTACATCCGCCGCCTCGAGAAGGACATGATGCAGGCGGCCGAGGAGATGGAGTACGAGCGTGCGGCCCGGCTGCGCGACGACGCCGAGGCGCTGAAGAGGGCCATGGAGAAGAGCGCCGTCGTCCTCGCCGACGCCACCGACGCCGACCTGATCGCCGTGGCCGAGGACGAGCTCGAAGCGGCGGTCCAGATCTTCCACGTCCGCGGCGGACGGGTGCGGGGCCAGCGCGGCTGGGTCACCGACAAGGTCGAGGCCGTCGACACGGCGGGCCTGGTCGAGCACGCGCTCCAGCAGCTCTACGGGGAGGAGTCGGGCGACTCCGTCCCCAAGGAGGTGCTGGTCCCGGCGCTCCCCGAGGACCCCGACGCGGTGTCCGAGTGGCTCGCGGGCCGCAGGGGGGCCCAGGTCAGCCTGCGCATCCCGCAGCGGGGCGACAAGAAGGACCTGATGGGCACGGTCCAGCGCAATGCCCAGCAGGCGCTGGGGCTGCACAAGACCAAGCGCGCCTCCGATCTCACGACGCGCTCGCGTGCCCTGGAGGAGATCGCCGAGGCGCTCGGTCTCGGGACCGCTCCGCTGCGCGTCGAGTGCTTCGACATCTCGCACCTCCAGGGCGACGACGTGGTCGCGTCGATGGTGGTCTTCGAGGACGGCCTCGCGCGCAAGAGCGAATACCGCCGCTTCCAGATCAAGGGCTTCGAGGGCCAGGACGACGTCCGGTCGATGCACGAGGTCATCGGCCGCCGCTTCAGGCGCTACCTCCAGGAGAAGGAGCGGACGGGGGAGTGGGAGGAGACCCCGGCGCCCACCGGCCCCGTCCCCGCGCCCGCGGAGCTCGCGCCCGGCGGCCCCGTGCCCGGTCAGCCGGCGCCCGGTGCGGTCGCGCCGGAGGCACAGGACCCCGCCCTCGTCCGCGAGGAGCCCCGGGAGGACGACGGCCGCCCCAAACGCTTCGCCTACCCGCCCCAGCTCGTCGTCGTCGACGGAGGCCGGCCCCAGGTGGCCGCCGCCAAGCGCGCGCTGGACGAGCTGGGCATCGACGACATCGCCGTCTGCGGTCTCGCGAAGCGCCTCGAAGAGGTCTGGCTGCCCGATGACGACGATCCGGTGGTCCTGCCCCGCTCCAGCGAGGGTCTCTATCTCCTCCAGCGCATCCGGGACGAGGCCCACCGCTTCGCCATCACCTACCAGCGGGCCAAGCGGGCCAAGCGCATCCGCAGCAGCCCTCTGGACGACGTCCCGGGCCTCGGCGAGACCCGCAAGCAGGCGCTGATCAAGCACTTCGGCTCCGTCAAGAAGCTGCGGCAGGCGACAATCGACGAGATCTGCGGGGTGCCGGGGATAGGGCGCAGAACCGCGGAATCGGTGGCTGCCGCCTTCGCCGCGGCCGCCCCGGCCGCACCGGCCGTGAACACCGCCACTGGAGAGATCATTGAAGAGGACGACGGGGGCAGCAGGACATGACCGACCACGCGCATGAACAGCAGAACGAACGCGGCCGAGCAGACGGAGCAGCACACATGAGTACGGGGAGTACGGGAAGCACCGCGGAGAAGGCCGAGGCCACCACGCCGGCCATCCCCGAGCTGGTGATCATCTCCGGCATGTCGGGCGCCGGGCGCAGCACCGCCGCCAAGTGTCTGGAGGACCTCGGCTGGTTCGTCGTCGACAACCTGCCGCCCGCGCTGATCCCCACGATGGTGGAGCTCGGCGCCCGGTCCCAGGGCAACGTCGCCCGCATCGCCGTCGTCGTCGACGTACGGGGCCGCCGATTCTTCGACAACCTCCGGGAGTCCCTCGCGGACCTGGAGGCCAAGCACGTCACCCGGCGGATCGTCTTCCTGGAGTCCTCCGACGACGCCCTCGTACGCCGTTTCGAATCGGTCCGCCGTCCGCACCCGCTCCAGGGCGACGGCCGCATCGTCGACGGCATCGCGGCCGAGCGTGACCTGCTGCGTGAGCTGCGCGGCGACGCCGACCTCGTCATCGACACGTCCAGCCTCAACGTGCACGAGCTGCGGGCCAAGATGGACGCGCAGTTCGCCGGCGACGAGGAGCCGGAGCTGCGGGCGACGGTGATGTCGTTCGGCTACAAGTACGGGCTGCCGGTAGACGCCGACCTCGTCGTCGACTGCCGCTTCCTGCCGAATCCGCACTGGGTCCCGGAACTCCGCCCCTTCACCGGGCTCAACGAAGAGGTGTCCGACTACGTCTTCGACCAGCCGGGCGCCAAGGAATTCCTCAACCAGTACACCGAGCTGCTCCAGCTCATCGCCGCCGGTTACCGCCGCGAGGGCAAGCGTTACGTGACCATCGCCGTCGGGTGCACGGGCGGCAAGCACCGCTCCGTCGCGATGTCGGAGAAGCTGGCCGCCCGGCTGGCCACCGAAGGGATCGAGACCGTCCTCGTCCACCGGGACATGGGGCGCGAGTGACCAGTCGCAATCCGCGTCAGCGCAGGCTGAGCAGGGCCACGGCCGCGCTCTCCGGCCGTAAGCGCGGCGCACAGCCCAAGGTCGTCGCCCTCGGCGGCGGCATGGGCCTCTCGGCCTCGCTCACGGCGCTGCGCCGGATCACCGGCGATCTCACGGCCGTCGTGACCGTCGCCGACGACGGCGGTTCCAGCGGCCGGCTCCGCGAGGAGCTCGGCGTCCTCCCGCCGGGCGACCTGCGCAAGGCGCTCGCCGCCCTCTGCGGGGACGACGAGTGGGGCCAGACCTGGGCGCAGGTCATCCAGCACCGCTTCGAGTCCAAGGGCGATCTGCACGGGCACGCGGTGGGCAATCTGCTCATCGTCGCCCTCTGGGAGCAGCTGGGCGACCATGTCCAGGCCCTCGACCTGGTCGGCAAGCTGCTCGGAGCGCACGGCAGGGTGCTGCCGATGTCCGCCGTCCCCCTGGAGCTCCAGGCCCTCGTACGGGGGCACGACCCGGAGCGCCCCGACGAGACGGTCACCGTGCGCGGACAGGCGACGGTGGCGCTGACCCCGGGGGAGGTGCAGTCGGTCCACGTCGTGCCGGCCGATCCGCCCGCGGTTCCCGACGCGGTCGCCGCCGTTCTCGACGCCGATTGGGTGGTTCTGGGCCCAGGGTCCTGGTTTTCCTCCGTGATTCCGCATCTGCTGGTCCCGGAGCTGCTCGACGCACTGGTGACCACGAAGGCCCGTAAGGTCCTTTCGCTGAACCTCGCACCACAGCCCGGTGAAACAGAAGGGTTCTCACCGCAGCGTCATTTGGAGGTTTTGGGACGACACGCCCCTAAACTCGCCATGGACGTGGTGCTGGCCGACGAGGCCGCCGTGCCCGACCGCGAGTCCCTCGCCGACGCCGCACAGCGGCTCGGAGCCGCGGTCGAGCTGGCCCCCGTGGCCTCACCCGACGGCGTTCCGATTCATGAGCCGGAGCTGTTGGCCGCCGCGTACGACCGTATTTTTCGGATGCATGGAAGGATCGGCCCATGGCGATGACGCCAGCGGTGAAGGACGAAATCTCTCGGCTTCCCGTGACCCGGACCTGCTGCAGAAAAGCAGAGGTCTCGGCGATTCTCCGTTTCGCGGGCGGGCTGCACCTGGTGAGCGGCCGGATCGTGATCGAGGCCGAGCTGGACACGGGGAGCGCGGCACGCCGGCTGAAGCGGGACATCCTGGAGATCTTCGGGCACAGCTCGGAGCTGATCGTGATGGCCCCCGGCGGACTGCGGCGCGGCTCGCGTTTCGTCGTACGCGTGGTGGCGGGCGGCGACCAGCTGGCCCGCCAGACCGGCCTGGTGGACGGCCGCGGCCGTCCCATCCGGGGCCTCCCCCCGCAGGTGGTCTCGGGGGCCACCTGCGACGCGGAGGCCGCCTGGCGGGGAGCCTTCCTGGCCCACGGTTCGCTCACCGAGCCGGGCCGCTCCTCCTCGCTGGAGGTGACCTGCCCCGGCCCGGAGGCCGCCCTGGCCCTGGTGGGCGCGGCCCGGAGGCTCTCCATCGCCGCCAAGGCGCGCGAGGTGCGGGGGGTGGACCGTGTCGTCGTCCGTGACGGCGACGCGATCGGCGCGCTGCTGACCCGCCTGGGGGCCCATGACGCGGTGCTCGCCTGGGAGGAGCGCCGGATGCGGCGCGAGGTCCGCGCCACGGCCAACCGGCTCGCCAACTTCGACGACGCCAATCTCCGCCGCTCCGCCCGTGCCGCGGTCGCCGCGGGCGCCCGCGTGGGGCGCGCGCTGGAGATCCTGGGCGAGGAGGTCCCGGAGCACCTCGCGGCGGCCGGACGGCTGCGCATGGAGCACAAGCAGGCCTCGCTGGAGGAGCTGGGAGCGCTCGCCGATCCGCCGCTGACCAAGGACGCGGTCGCGGGCCGGATCAGGCGTCTGCTGGCCATGGCCGACAAGCGAGCCCAGGACCTCGGCATCCCCGGCACGGAATCGACCCTCAGCGAGGAGCTGGCCGACGGCCTCGTGGGCTGACAGCCGCGGCAGGGCCCCGGCCGCCCCCTCGGGCGCGGCCGGGGCCCTGCCGCGGCAGGAAGCGCGGGGGCCGGGCCCCTGGAGGCCGCGGCCGGCAATATTTCCCCCTGGCCGGGGCGGGAGTCTTCCGTAGGGGACGTAGAGCTTTTCCCTATTGGTTTTCCGAGCGCCGCCCCGCACGATTGAGCGGGCGAACTCATCAGTTCCGTCGTCCGTGTCCCGCGGAAGTGTGCAGTTGGCCTGCCACTTTCAACGATTGAGTACGGCTGCGCACAATTGAGCGTGGGGCTTGCGGGGCCGCCCCCGCGTTTGACGGAAAATGATCCGCGGAAACCATTGCCGACGCCCCTGGCCGGCGGAACCGCGACAACTGGGCCGACATCAGTGACTCCCGGTGGCAAAAGGGCGCCGGCCGCCCTTGCGCCGCAAGAGGCCCGGCCGTGCCGGGTGTTGACGCTTGGTGACCGGGTGGCGCGGCGGCCGGCCCCACTGGTTCCACCGACCGGAATCCCTTACTCCTACTCGGGAGTAAGGGGATCCCTTTTCGCACCACCGCTCTCGATGTCACTCCGGAGCCTTCGGAGAGGTAGGGTCGGAGGCGGTCGGGGACATCCCTATAAAACTCGCCGGCATCGAAACCGGCGTTCCTAACGAGGAGATCGGTTCGTGACGATCCGCGTAGGCATCAACGGCTTTGGCCGCATCGGTCGTAACTACTTCCGCGCGCTGCTGGAGCAGGGTGCGGACATCGAGATCGTGGCTGTCAACGACCTGGGTGACACTGCGACCACGGCTCACCTGCTGAAGTACGACACCATTCTGGGTCGTCTCAAGGCCGAGGTCAGCCACACCGCCGACACCATCACCGTCGACGGTCACACCATCAAGGTGCTCTCCGAGCGCAACCCGGCCGACATCCCCTGGGGTCAGCTGGGCGTCGACATCGTCATCGAGTCGACCGGCATCTTCACCAAGAAGGCCGACGCCGAGAAGCACATCGCCGGTGGCGCCAAGAAGGTCCTCATCTCGGCTCCGGCCAAGGACGAGGACATCACCATCGTGATGGGCGTCAACCAGGACAAGTACGACGCGGCCAACCACCACGTCATCTCCAACGCCTCCTGCACCACCAACTGTGTGGCGCCGATGGCCAAGGTTCTCGACGAGAACTTCGGCATCGTCAAGGGCCTGATGACGACGGTCCACGCGTACACGAACGACCAGCGCATCCTGGACTTCCCGCACTCGGACCTGCGTCGCGCCCGCGCCGCCGCCGAGAACATCATCCCGACCACGACGGGCGCCGCCAAGGCGACCGCCCTGGTCCTCCCGCAGCTCAAGGGCAAGCTCGACGGCATCGCGATGCGCGTCCCGGTCCCGACCGGCTCCGCCACCGACCTCGTCGTGACCCTTCAGCGCGAGGTCACCAAGGACGAGGTCAACGCCGCGTTCAAGAAGGCGTCCGACGACGGCGACCTCAAGGGCTTCCTGACCTACACCGAGGACCCGATCGTGTCCTCGGACATCGTCGGTGACCCGTCGTCCTGCACCTTCGACTCCTCCCTGACCATGGTCCAGGAGGGCAACTCGGTGAAGATCCTCGGCTGGTACGACAACGAGTGGGGTTACTCCAACCGCCTCGTCGACCTGACCGTCTTCGTCGGCGGCCAGCTCTGATCCTAGGATCGACAGGCATCCAGGTGTGATGTGAGGGGCTCGGACGGCGCGACGCGGCGCCGTCCGAGCCCCCTCGCATGCTCATCCGTCCTTCCAAGGAGTATGGGAACAGAGATGAAGACGATCGACGAACTTCTCGACGAAGGGGTCGCGGGCAAGCGGGTATTCGTCCGCGCCGACCTCAACGTGCCGCTGGACGGCACCACGATCACCGATGACGGCCGCATCCGCGCCGTCCAGCCGACGATCGCCCGGCTCGCCGCAGCCGGCGCGCGGGTCGTCGTCGCCTCGCACCTGGGCCGCCCCAAGGGCGCCCCGGACCCGGCCTTCTCGCTCGCCCCCGCCGCCGCGCGCCTGGGCGAGCTGCTCGGTGCCGAGGTCGCCTTCGCGACCGACACCGTCGGCGAGTCCGCCCGCTCCACGGTCGCCGCTCTCACCGACGGCCAGGTCGCCGTCATCGAGAACCTCCGCTTCAATGCCGGCGAGACGTCGAAGGACGACGCCGAGCGCGGAGCCTTCGCCGATCAGCTCGCCGAGCTCGCCGACGTGTACGTGGGCGACGGCTTCGGTGCCGTCCACCGCAAGCACGCGTCGGTCTTCGACCTCCCGGCCCGGCTGCCGCACGCGGCCGGAAGCCTGATCGCCACCGAGGTCGGTGTCCTGAAGAAGCTCACCGAGGACGTCACGCGCCCCTACGCCGTGGTCCTCGGCGGCTCGAAGGTCTCCGACAAGCTCGGTGTCATCGACCACCTGCTGGAGAAGGCCGACCGCATCCTCATCGGCGGCGGGATGGCCTACACCTTCCTCAAGGCCAAGGGGTACGAGGTCGGCAGCTCCCTCCTCCAGGAGGACCAGATCCCGGCGGTGCTCGAATACCTCAAGCGCGCCGAGGAGAAGGGTGTGGAGTTCGTGCTCCCCGTCGACGTCGTCGTCTCGGAGCAGTTCCCCGACCTCAAGGCCAAGACCCCGGGCAACCCCACCACCGTCGCCGCCGACGCCATTCCCGCCGGCGCGATGGGGCTGGACAACGGCCCGGAGACCAACAAGCTGTACGCCTCGAAGCTCGCCGACGCGGCCACCGTCTTCTGGAACGGCCCGATGGGCGTCTTCGAGCACCCCGACTACGCCGAGGGCACCAAGGCGGTCGCCCAGGCCCTCGTCGACTCCGAGGCCTTCACCGTCGTCGGCGGCGGCGACTCCGCGGCCGCCGTCCGCATCCTGGGCTTCGACGAGAACGCATTCGGCCACATCTCGACCGGTGGCGGCGCCAGCCTCGAATACCTCGAGGGCAAGACGCTTCCCGGCCTCGCCGCACTGGAGGACTGACCTTTCATGACCACCCGCACCCCGCTCATGGCGGGCAACTGGAAGATGAACCTCAACCACCTCGAGGCCATCGCCCACGTCCAGAAGCTCGCTTTCGCCCTGGCCGACAAGGACTACGACGCGGTCGAGGTCGCCGTCCTGCCGCCCTTCACCGACCTGCGCTCCGTCCAGACGCTGGTCGACGGCGACAAGCTGAAGATCAAGTACGGCGCCCAGGACATCTCGGCCCAGGACTCCGGCGCGTACACCGGTGAGATCTCCGGCCCGATGCTCGCCAAGCTGAAGTGCACGTACGTGGCCGTCGGCCACAGTGAGCGCCGCCAGTACCACGGCGAGAACGACGAGATCTGCAACGCCAAGGTGAAGGCCGCGTACAAGCACGGCCTGACCCCGATCCTCTGCGTCGGCGAGGGCCTGGACATCCGCAAGGCGGGTGACCAGGTGTCCTACACGCTGGCGCAGCTCGACGGCGCCCTGAAGGAGATCCCGGCCGAGCAGGCCGAGTCCATCGTGATCGCCTACGAACCGGTCTGGGCCATCGGGACCGGCGAGGTCGCCACCCCCGAGGACGCCCAGGAGGTCTGCGGCGCGATCCGCGGCCGTCTCGCGGAGCTGTACTCGCAGGAGCTGGCCGACGCGGTCCGTATCCAGTACGGCGGCTCGGTGAAGTCCGGCAACGTCGCGGCCATCATGGCGCAGCCCGATGTCGACGGTGCCCTCATCGGCGGCGCCGCCCTCGACGCCGACGAGTTCGTCAAGATCGTCCGCTTCCGCGACCAGTGAGTATGCGGTAGCGCGGATCCGTCGTACCCTTGCGGGGGCCGAGGGGGGTCTACCCCCGGGCCCCCGCTGTTCGTACATGCAGTCCTAGGAATTCCGGAAAGTAGGGACCAGCCGTGGTTTTGGCGTTCGAGATCGCCCTGATCGTCTTCAGCCTGCTGCTGATGCTGCTGGTGCTGATGCACAAGGGGAAGGGCGGCGGCCTTTCCGACATGTTCGGTGGTGGAATGCAGTCCTCCGTCGGTGGCTCCTCGGTCGCGGAGCGGAACCTCGACCGCATCACCGTTGTGGTCGGTCTGGGCTGGTTCGCGTGCATTGTCGTCCTTGCCCTGCTCATCAAGCTGGACAGCTGACCCGTCGTCCGCGATTCCTTGTGAGGGTGTAACTCCTTTCACTGGACGCGCGTTGGGCCTTACGTAGACTGGGGCATCTTCGAGCACCATCACGCAGGGAGTTACGACCGTGGCAAGTGGCAACGCGATCCGGGGAAGCCGGGTCGGAGCGGGGCCGATGGGGGAGGCCGAGCGAGGCGAGTCCGCGCCCCGCCTCCGCATCTCCTTCTGGTGCTCGAACGGGCACGAGACGCAGCCGAGCTTCGCCCATGATGCGCAGGTACCGGAGACCTGGGACTGCCCGCGCTGCGGCTTCCCGGCCGGACAGGACCGGGACAGCCCGCCGGCCCCGCCGCGCACGGAGCCGTACAAGACGCACCTGGCGTACGTGCGCGAGCGGCGCAGTGACGCGGACGGCGAGGCGATCCTCGCCGAAGCCCTCGCGAAACTCCGCGGCGAGATCTAGGGCCTCTCGGTCGGTTCGGGCCGGATCAGGGAGCGGGGCCTGATCCGAACGGAAGACCCTCACTTTTCACCGGCCGGTCACCCTCTGGGTGCCCGGCCGGAATCGGTATGCCGCCCACCAGCTCGCCGGTGCCCCGTCGGACCCTCCAGATCAATTAGGTTGGAGGGGCAGCGGGGAAGGTTGCAGGTACGAGAGAAGTGGGCGATTTCCGGGATGAACGCACAAAGCCGAACCAAGCTCAACCAGATGCCCGAGTGGACGGCTCTCGGCAAGCACCGTGAGCAGCTCGGGGGGACGCATCTGCGGCAGCTGTTCGCGGACGCGCCGGACCGGGGGAAGCAGTACACCCTCAGGGTCGGTGACCTCCACATCGACTACTCCAAGCACCTGGTCACCGACGAGACGCTGCGGCTGCTGCGCGAGCTCGCGGCCGCCACGGACGTGGCCGGGCTGCGGGACGCCATGTTCCGCGGCGACAAGATCAACACCACGGAGGACCGCGCCGTCCTGCACACCGCGCTCCGCGCGCCGCGGGGCGCCGTGATCGAGGTGGACGGCGAGAACGTGGTGCCGGCCGTGCACGCCGTCCTCGACAGGATGGCCGCCTTCTCCGACCGGGTCCGGTCGGGCGAGTGGACCGGGCACACCGGCAAGCCGATCAAGAACATCGTCAACATCGGTATCGGCGGCTCGGACCTCGGCCCCGCCATGGCGTACGAGGTCCTGCGCTCCTTCACGGACCGCTCGCTCACCGTCCGCTTCGTGTCGAACGTCGACGGCGCCGACCTCCACGAGGCGGTACAGGGCCTCGACCCGGCCGAGACCCTCTTCATCGTCGCGTCCAAGACCTTCACGACGATCGAGACCATCACCAACGCCACCTCGGCCCGCGACTGGCTGCTCACCGAGCTGAGGGCCGGTCAGGATGCCGTCGCCAAGCACTTCGTGGCGCTGTCGACCAACGCCGAGAAGGTCGCGGACTTCGGCATCGACACGGCCAACATGTTCGAGTTCTGGGACTGGGTCGGAGGCCGGTACTCCTACGACTCGGCGATCGGCCTGTCGCTGATGATCGCCATCGGGCCGGACCGGTTCCGCGAGATGCTCGACGGCTTCCATCTCGTCGACGAGCACTTCCGCACCGCCCCCGCCGAGGAGAACGCCCCGCTGCTGCTGGGCCTGTTGGGCATCTGGTACGGCCAGTTCTTCGACGCGCAGTCGCACGCGGTGCTGCCCTACAGTCACTATCTGTCCAAGTTCACCGCGTACTTGCAGCAGCTGGACATGGAGTCCAACGGCAAGTCCGTGGACCGGGACGGCGATCCGGTGGAGTGGGAGACCGGCCCGGTCGTCTGGGGCACCCCGGGCACCAACGGGCAGCACGCCTACTACCAGCTGATCCACCAGGGCACCAAGATCATCCCGGCCGACTTCATCGGCTTCGCCGCACCGGTCCAGGACCTGCTGCCCGGGCTGATCGCCCAGCACGACCTGCTGATGGCCAACTTCTTCGCCCAGACCCAGGCGCTCGCCTTCGGCAAGACGCCGGAGGAGGTCCGAGCCGAGGGCGTGCCCGAGGAGCTCGTGCCGCACAAGACGTTCCGCGGCAACCACCCGACGACCACGATCCTCGCGGACCGCCTCACCCCGTCGGTGCTCGGCCAGCTGATCGCGCTGTACGAGCACAAGGTCTTCGTCCAGGGCGCCGTCTGGAACATCGACTCCTTCGACCAGTGGGGCGTCGAGCTCGGCAAGGTCCTCGCCAAGAAGATCGAGCCGGTCCTCACCGAGGGCACCGGCGGCGAACAGCTGGACAGCTCCACCGCCGCGCTCGTCTCGACGTACCGCTCGCTGCGGGGCCGCTGAGCGATGACCACGGGGGAGGGGACGATACGGCTCAGGCCGCCGCGCAACGCGCCCGACCGCCGGGCCGTCAGCTGGTGGCGGGCCCAGTGGCTGCTGCTGACCGCGGCCCCGGTCGCGGTCCTCGGCATCCTGGGCGCGCTCATCGGGCCCGCCAGATTCTGGCTGCTGATGCCCGCCGCTGTGCTCGGCGCCGTCGGCCTGCTGTGCGCCGTCCTCTTCCCCCTCTGGTGGTTCCGCACCCACCGCTGGGAGGTCACCGACGAGGCGGTCTATGTGAGCACCGGGGCCTTCCTGCGGGAGTGGCGGATCGCGCCGATGTCCCGCATCCAGACCGTGGACACCGTGCGTGGCCCGCTGGAACAGCTCTTCGGGCTGGCAACGGTCACCGTCACCACCGCGTCCGCCAAGGGTGCCCTGCAGATCGAAGGCCTGACGCACGAGATCGCGGCCGAGCTTGCCGAGCGGCTGACCCGGATCACCCAGGAGACCCCCGGGGACGCCACATGAGCACGGCCGTCGACAGCGGCCCCGGCTGGCGGCGGCTCCATCCCCGGACGGTCCTGGTCACCGCGCTGGTCACGGCCGGGGTCGCAGCGGGCGCGGCCGTGCCGGTCACGGTCGCGCTGTCAGGCCGTCTCGGATACGCGGCGGCCATCGGCTGGGTCCTGGCGGGCGTCGGCCTGCTGATCGGCTGCGCGGCCGCCGGGGACTACGCACGGTGGCGGCGCACCCGCTACCGGGTCGGCGCCGAACGCGTCGACCTGCACACCGGGCTTCTTCTGGTGAAGCGCCGCTCGCTGGCCCGTGAGCGGATCCGCAGCGTCGACGTCACCGCCCATCCGCTGCTGCGGATCCTGGGGCTGGTCTCGGTCCGCATCGGCACCGGTGAGCACTCGGGCGGCGACTCCACGCTCGAACTCGACCCCGTCTCCCGCGCCGAGGGTGAGCGGCTGCGTCGCGAGCTCCTCGTCCGTGCCGCATCCGGGGACTCCGGATCGCACCGCGAGGGGGAACTGGCCACGCTCGACCTCCGCTGGGTCCGCTACGCACCCGTCTCCTTCGTCGCGCCCATGCTCGGGGGCGCGGCCGCCGGCGGTGTGATGCAGATCAGCGAATGGGTCGGTGCGCAGGGCGAGGTGATCGACTGGGTCGCCGACCGCTTCCGGGACACGCCGCTGGTCTGGGCGATCGTCACCCTGGTCCTGGCGGCGCTGGTCGCCGGTGTCGTCGGGGCGCTCGGCCTGTGGATCGAGATGTGGTGGAACTACCGCCTGGAGCGCGAACCGGGCGGCACCCTGCGGGTGCGGCGTGGACTGTTCACCTCGCGCTCCCTGTCCGTGGAGGAGCGGCGCCTGCGCGGGGTGGACCTGGTGGAGCCACTGGGCGTACGGCTGGCGGGCGCCGCCAGGGTGGACGCGATCACCACGGGTCTGGCCAAGGACGAGGAGGCGCGGGGGGCCGACCCCAACACCCTCCTGCCGGCCGTGCCCCGCCCGCTGGCCGACACCATCGCCGCCGAGGTGCTGCGCGAGCCGGCCTCCCCGACGGGCGCCTCCCTGACCGGCCACCCCCTCGCCGCCAGGGGCCGCCGGCTCCGCCGCGCCCTGTCTGTCGCCCTGGCACCCGTGCTGGTCCAGGTGGTCCTGGGCGTCCTGCTGACGCCCGTGCTGCTCTGGACCGCGCTCGCCTGCGCGGTGGTGTCCGTGCCGGTCGCGGTGCTCCTGGCCGTCGACGCGTACCGCTCGCTGGGGCACACGCTCACCGGCAGGTACCTGGTGACCCGATCCGGTTCGGTCCGGCGGTCCACGGCGGCCCTGCAGCGGGCGGGTGTGATCGGGTGGACGGTCGAACAGTCCTGGTTCCAGCGCCGGGCCGGGCTGCTGAGCGTCACCGCCACGACGGCCGCCGGAGGCGGCGCCTACACCGCGCACGACGCCGACGCGTCCGAAGGTCTCACCTTCGCCGCCGACGCCGTGCCGGGGCTTCTGGAGCCCTTCCTGGACCGCGACTGAGCCGAGGGGGAACGGCGCCCCGTCGGGTCACCCGTCGAGCAGTGCGGTGGCGTCGAAGGCCGGAACGCCGGCCGGCGGAGGAGCGTCCTGGGGCGTCGGAGCGGGGTGGCCGGCGGCCAGTACGTACAGCGGGGTGTGGCCGGTGTTGTCCAGGCCGCAGCGGCCGGCGACCGCGGAGTCCCTGAAGGCGCCGGTCTGGGCCGGGCCGAGGCCGAGGGCCGTCGCGGTCAGGGCGAAGGTCTGCCCCAGGTGTCCGGCGTCGAGCAGACAGACCCGGTAGGCGCGGGGCGTCGGGTACTTCACGCTCATCCGCTCCAGACGCGCGGCGAGAACGACGAGGAAGGCGGGGCGTGCGGCCCACGACTGGTCGGCGCAGAGACGGGCGGCCTCCGAGGGGGTGAGGCCCTCGGAGAGCAGTTCGAGCGCGTGCTGCAAGCCGTTGTAGTGGTACCAGCCCGGGGACAGGCCGCTGACGCCCAGGACGCCGACGTACGCGTCGATCTCCTGCCGGGAGCCGCCCTGCGGACTGGTGCGCCGGTACAGGGCGCCCCGCCCGCAGTCGATGTAGTCGACCGGGCCGAAGACCACGGCCAGCAAGGCGGCCAGTGTCTCCAGCGACACCGGCGCGCCGGTGAAGTCGCGGTGGGTACGGCGGTCGTACAGGACCTGCTCGAACGGGGCCCGGAGCCCGGCCGGCCTGCGGGGCAACAGGAGCCGGGGAGCCTCCGGATGCCCCGTGAACAGGGGAGGCGGCGACTCCCGCACCGGTCCCTGCACGGGCTCCGCGGGGGCCGGCTCCCGGACCTCGCAGGCGGGGGCCGCGGCCTGCGGGGAGTCGTACACGTCCTGGGTGGCGTAGTGGAAGAACGACGCCTCGGGCATCCACGCGCCCCACTGCCCGGCGATCCGCTCGTCGAGCTGCGCGGCCGCGCTGCCGTGGGCCAGCAGGGCTCCGCTCCGCACCAGCGCCTCGACGGCATCCGCGACGGTGTCCGGGGTCAGGTGGCCCAGGACCCCGGCGGCCTCGTCGGGAGTGCTCCAGTCCTCGAAGGCCGCCAGGATCTCCGCGGCGGCCGGGTGCAGTGCCGTGGGTGTGCCGTGCGGATGAGGGTGGACGACGAAGGCGCTGTCGTGCCAGTAGCAGGTCAGGCAACGGGAACGGCGTAGACGCACGGTGACTCCTGCAAGGGGGAGGTAGGGGAAGGACCGGACATACGCGTGGAGCCGGGCAAGGGGGTACCCGGCCCCACGCGCGCTGTCACGCCTGGCGGTAGGCCCACGTCCAGTTCCAGGTGGAACCCTCGCCGGCCTTGGGGCGGTCGGCCCGGATGGCGATCCGGTGCTTCATCTCGATCCTGCGCATTCTTCTTCACCTCCTTCTTCCGTGCTTCGGGGTTACTTCTCTGTACGCCGCCGCGACGGCATATCCATGACGCATCACGGGATCGCCATGCGCAATACCTGATTTCTCTCATCACTCTTTCGTGGTGGGACCTATGGCCCCGGCTTTTCCTTCGAGTCGCATTCATGGGGAGTGTTATCACGCGCTGTCAACTTGTTCCGTATACGGGAGACGGGAGCGGCGGTGGATTATCACTGCTGGTCAGAGCGCCGTGGAACGACTGCTTACCAATTTCTTTCAGGCTTTTTTCGGCTACCTGTCGATGCGGACGAAGCTCTCCGGAAGGTGTCATAACGTGCGGACATCGGCACTCGACAAGCAGAAGAAGCGGCCAGGCAATGTGTCCATTCATTGCGGGCCGGGTGCCGTACCACTGAAATCGCGAAGGGGAAGCATGACCGTTTTTTCGTCCAGCGAAATGGCCTCCGAAGTGTTCGGCCGGCTTTTCGGTGTGCTGCTGGAGGACGAGCAGTTCGTGGAGAAGGCGCGCAAGGAGGCTCTGTCGGTGCAGCTGGTGCACAGCAAGCCCGAGTGCCGGGTCTTCGTCTCGTCCGAGGGCGTCGTCCTCGGGGACGACGTGCCGTTCAAGGCCGCGATCACTCTCAAGATGTCCTGCGACACCGCGCACGCGCTGTGGATGGGCCGGCTGCTGGTGCCCGCCGCCATCGCCACCGGCAAGGTCCGGATCCGCGGTCGCATCGCCAAGGTGCTGGATCTGGTGCCGATGCTCCGGCCCGCCTTCGACAGCTACCCCACGATCGCCGCGGAGTCCGGCGTCGGCGCCTGACCCGCCGCTTGCATCCCCCGACCGCCCCCGACGACACCTGTGACCGAGGAGCCACGAAACCCATGACCATCGACGTACCGGCAGAGCTCTCCCCAGAGCTCAACTTCGACGTGCTGCCCCCGGACGTGCGGCAACTCAAGGACGACGCGCGGCGGTTCGCGCAGGAGACCGTGAAGCCCCTGGTCGGGCAACTCGACCAGGCGCCGGCGGAGGACTTCGACTGGGACGTGGTGCGCCGCGGCCACGAGATCGGTCTGACCCGGGCCGCCGTCCCCACCGACTACGGCGGTCTCGGGCTCGGCATGCTGGGAGTCGCCACCGCCCTGGAGGAAGTGGCCGCCGTGTGCCCCGGCACCGCGCTCGTCTTCGGGGCCACCATGCTCGGCCAGGCCCCGCTCCTGCTCTCCGGCGACCCCCGTCTCCAGGCGCGCTACCTCCCGCTCTTCTCCGGTGACGAGCCGGTGCTCGCGTGCAACGCGGTGACGGAGGAGGACGCCGGGTGCGACCTGATCATCCCGGCCAACGCACGGCACGCACGTAACGTCATGACCGCGCGCCGGGACGGCGACCAGTACGTGCTCACCGGCAGGAAGCGGTTCATCACCAACGCCCGCTTCGCCGCATTCGCCTCCGTCTTCGCGAACATGGAGGGCAGCCCCGGAGCCACCGGGCTCACCTCCTTCATCGTGCCCCTGAACCTCCCCGGGGTCGTACGCGGCCCGGTCGCCGACAAGATGGGCTACCGCGCCTGCCTGGGAAGCGAGTTGGAGTTCCACGAGGTCCGGGTGCCCGCCGAGAACATGATCGGCGGCGAGGGCGAGGGCATGCCCATCAACATGGCCCAGAGCAACATGGCCCGCGCCGCCGTCGCCGGCATCTCCACCGGTGTGGCCCGCGGAGCCCTGGAACAGGCCGTGGCCTGGGCCGGTGAACGCGTCCAGGGCGGTGAACTCCTGCACCGGCACCAGTTCACCGCGGCGAAGCTGGCCGGCATGAGCGCAAAGGTGGACGCCGCCCGCCTGCTGTACCTGCACGCGGCGAACACCGTGGACACCCAACTGCCCCCACCCGCCTACGAGCCGGCCGTCGCTAAGCTCTTCGCCGACCGGGCCGCCATCGACGTGGCCGACGCCGCTCTCTCCCTCATCGGCGCAAGAGGCTACCTGCGCTCGTACGGAGTGGAGAAGATGCTCCGCGACGCCTACGGCACCCGCGTGTACGAGGGCACCCCCGAGGTCCTGGCGCTCACGATCACCGAGAGCCTCTACGCCGAGGACGACGCCGAATGAACACCGCCTCCCCCCTCGCGGGCGGTGACGGGCCCGCCCGCACCACCATCCCGACCTCCGCGGACCCGGCGGGTTCCCGCGCCCTGCGCTACGTCGCCGACATCATCGAACTCCACGAACGGCTCAGCTACCGGCAGCTGCCGGCGGAGATCGCCGGAACACCGCTCTACCACACGGAGGACGTGCACAGCGGGCTGATCACCCTCACCGCACGGGACAGCCAGATCCCCGCCCGGTACCTCAGAGGCATCCTCGGCTTCCGGCTGGCCCAGTACCTGCGGCTGAGCTGGATCTCGGCCGACCTCGTCTACCGGACGGCGGCGTACCACGAACCGCTGCCCCGCCCGGGCCAGATGGAGAGCATCCACACGGTCACCCTCTGCTCGCGCACCGGAAGGATCCGCGGCTACGTCGGGCTGAGCTGCTCGGCGGACGCCGTGAGCCTGCCTCTCGACTCGCCGAGGCGCGCCCTGTTCCCGACCGAGGCCGCCCACGGCATCGACCTGCTGGCACAGTACGCGCGCCTGGGTCTGGGGACCCACCAGGTCTTCGAGCTCAAGCGCTTCCTGCGCGACCAGTCGATGCCGCTCGGTATCCAGCACGACCGGGTGCCGTGGCACCTCATGCTCGGCATGGGCGAGGCGATGATCCAGCTCGACGACTCGATCCGCCTCGTGCTCGGCGACGCCAAGGAACACGTGGCCCTGCGCCACCTGCGGCTGGCCGGCTTCGACCTCCACGTCGTCGAGGACACCTCCCCCAGCCTGCCTTCGTCGGACCCGCTGGCGCCGATCTATCACCAGGGCGTCCTCGCCAAGCCCTTCGTCGCCCCGGTGCCCCAAGACCTGCCCTGGTACCGCGACGTCGTCCGGTCGTACATGGACGGCAGCAGCGATCTGACCTCGTACCACGAGATGGTCGCCCGGCTCGCCGGACGCAGGCAGGCGGTGGGCGGCTCCCTGATCCCCCGCCAGCGAGGAGGTGCCGTATGACCCCGGAGAGCTTGGGCCTGCCGTCGGCGGACAGCGTGGAGTCGGGACCGCACAGCGTCTTCTACGAGGAGCTCGTCACCCGCAACGCGGGTGTCGTCTCCGCCGACGAGCAGCTGGCGCTGCGCAACGCCACGATCCTGGTGGCGGGCTGCGGGTCGATCGGAGGCGCCGCCGTGGAGCCGCTGACCCGGCTCGGGGTGCAGCGGTTCCTGGTGGCGGACCCCGGAACGTTCGAGCTGAACAACCTCAACCGCCAGAGCGCGGTCGCTGCCGACATCGAGCAGAACAAGGCCGTCGGCGCGGCGGAACGCATCATGTCGATCAACCCGCACGCCCGGGTGAGCGTGTTCACCGAGGGGGTGACCGCGGCGACCGTGCAGCGGCTCACCGCGCCCTGCCAGATCATCATCGACGGGGTGGACGTCACCACCGCCGACGGATGGCACGCGAAGCACCTTCTGCACCGCGTGGCGGTCCAGCGGAAGCTTCCCCTCATCACCGGCTGGGACATGGCCGGAACCCAGTACGTGCGCTGCTACGACTACCGGCGCATCCGGGAGCCCTTCGCCGGAGCCATCACCCTGGCCGACATCGGGCGCGTGGACACCTGGGAGCTCCTGCGCCGCGCGGTGCCGCTGCGCCGGGTGCCGGCCGAGATGCTGGCGGAGATCCGGGCGAACCACCTGCGTACGGACTACAGCTTCCCCCAAGTCGCCTACACCGCGACGGCGTTCGGGGTGCTGAGCTCCCATATGGCCGTACGTGTCCTCGCCGGGAAGCGGGTGCGTCAGGAGATCGGCATGGACGTGCACCAGATGGCCCGGCCGCTCGGCGAGCGCTGGCTGAACCGCCTGCGATGGCCGGTCGAACTGGCGGCCCTGGTGCCGCCGATGCTCCGCCTCATGCGCCGTTCCGGCGCGCGCTGAACGCGACCGCGCACGCGTCACCGGTGGCGGCCCCGCGGGACCGCCACCGGTGTCCGGCCGCGGCGACACCCTCCAGGAAAAGGCAATCATGCATGTCTCCAAGCGGAGCGTCCTGTGGACGTTCCTCTGCTGTGGCCTCGGCGTGGCCATGGTCTCCCTCGACAATCTGGTCGTCATCACCGCCCTGCCCGCGATCCGCGAGAGCCTCGGCGGCGACATCCAGCAACTCGAGTGGACGGTCAACGCCTACACACTCACCTACGCCGTCCTGATGCTCCCCGGTGCGGCGCTGGGCGACCGGTTCGGGCGGCGGCGGATGTTCGTGGTGGGCCTGGGCGTCTTCACCGCCGCGTCGGCCGCCGCGGCGCTCGCCCCCGGCATCGGCGCGCTCATCGCGGCCCGCGCCCTGCAGGGCCTCGGCGCCGCCGCGCTGATGCCCCTCAATCTGACCCTGCTCACGGCGGTCGCTCCGCCCGCGCGCCGCGGCGCCGTCCTCGGGGCGCTCAGCGCCGTAGAGGGACTGGCCATCGCGATGGGGCCGCTCGTCGGCGGGGTGATGGTGGAGCACCTCACCTGGCAGTGGATCTTCTGGATCAACGTGCCCATCGGCCTCGTCCTGCTGCCGCTCGGCCGGTGGAAGCTCGCCGAGAGCCGCGGCCCCAACTCCCGGCTCGACCTGGTCGGGACCGTCCTGGCCGGTACCGGTCTCTTCGGCATCGTGTTCGGCCTCATCCAGGGCCCCACGGACGGCTGGACGAGCCCCCACGTCCTGGCCGCGCTGGCCGGGGGCGCCCTGGTCGTGGCCGCGTTCGTCGCCTGGGAAATCCGTAGCGCCATGCCCATGTTCCCGATGCGGCTGTTCCGCCACCGCACCTTCAGCGGCATGAACGCCGCGGGGCTGCTGATGTTCGCGGGCATGTTCGGCTCGGTCTTCCTCCTCACCCAGTTCTTCCAAGGCCCGCGCGGCTACTCCCCGATGGAGGCCGGCCTGCGCATCCTGCCCTGGACGGCGGTGCCGATCTTCGTCGCACCGATCGTCGGATTCCTCTCCGACCGGATCGGCAGCCGGTCCATCGTGGCGATCGGCCTGACCTTCCAGGCCTGCGGGCTGGGCTGGATCGCCGCACGCGTCTCACCGGACGTGGACTACGTCTCCCTGGTGCCGGCCCTGGTCCTGTGCGGGCTCGGCATGACCTTCTACTTCTCCCCGACCGCGAACCTGGTGATGAGCTCGGTCGACGCCCAGGACCGGGGGATGGCCTCGGGCGCGGTCAACTCGCTGCGCGAGCTGGGCGGTGTCCTCGGAGTCGCCGTGCTCGCCTCCGTGTTCACCGCGCACGGTGACCTCGCCACGGCGGGCCGGTTCACCGACGGCATGATCCCCGCCCTGTGGACCGGCGCGTGCCTCATCGCCGTCGGCGCTGTCGCGGTCCTCACGACACCGAGGCGCCCGAAGACGGAACGGACCGCCGGGAGGGGCACCGGCATGAAGATTCCCGGCGCCGAGAGCGCCCAGGCCTGACGCCGGGCCCCTCATCGGCCGGCCCGGACCGAAGGTCCGGATCACCGCGGAGTGTTCCCACGCTCCGGAGGAAAGGAGAGACCGATCACCGCATCCGTCCGCGTCCTGCTCGTCGACGACCGAGCCATCACCAGGACCGGCATCCGCGCCATTCTCGACCAGGACGGGACCATCGAGGTGGTCGGGGAGGCCTCCGACGCCGCGGCCGCCGAGCGCGAGGTGCTCCGCCTCAGCCCCGGAGTGGTGCTCGCCGGAGCCCAGTCACCCGGCCTCGACGTCGTCGGTATGGTCGCCGCACTGACCGCACGGTGCGGGGACACCATGCCCGCCGTCCTTCTGACCGCCCAGGGCACCGACTCCACCGCGCGGGAGGCGTTCCGGGCCGGTGCCAAGGGCGTCGTCCTGAGCAGTGCCACCCCGGAGCAGCTGGTCTCCGCCGTCCACATGGTCTCGGCGGGGTACGCCGTCTACATGGCAGCCGGACTCGGGCACGGCGCGGGCGGCGGGGAGCCGTGGCCCGCGACCGCCTCCCGGCCGGGGGCGGACGCGGACCGCGCCCGCGCCGGGCTGCTGACGCGCCGGGAGCACGAGGTGCTGCAGCTCCTCGCCCGGGGCCTCAGCAACGCCGAGATGTCCGCCGAGCTCGTGGTGAGCGAGAGCACGGTGAAGTCACATGTGCAGAACCTGCTCGACAAGCTGCACCTGCGCAACCGGGTGCACGCGGTGATCTACGCACACCGGACGGGACTGGCGCCCGCGCTCTGTGCCTGCTCCGGACCGCAGCGGACCGGAGCGGGCTGAGCACGGACGCCCCCACACACCCACGGAGCCCCTGCCGGACCGACGTCCGGCAGGGGCTCCGTGGTCAGCCCAGCGCCTCCAGCAGATAGCCGCGCCGGCTGGCGGTGCGGACCCGCAGACCCAGCGGCAGGACGCGGCGCCGGATCCTCATCACGTGCAGGTCCAGGGCGTTCCGGCTCGCGGTGGAGCCCCGTGTGCTCAGCAGCGTGAGCAGCTCGTCGCGGCCCACCAGGCTTCCGAAGCGCTGCACCAGCGGCCGCAGCAGGTACATCTCCGTCGGGGACACCGGCACGACCCGGCTGCAGTACCTGAGCAGACCGTCGTGGTCCAGCACCGGCACATCGTGCGACAACGCCCTGGCGCGCAGGGCCGAGACACGTGCGGCGAAGTCCTCCCGGGTGATCGGCGATCGGACCCAGTCCTCCCGCACGTCCGTCGACACGGGCGGTGTCGCCCCGTTCTCGATCACGAGGAGACGGAGGGCGCCCTTGTGCCGGAAGTGCTCCAGCTTCGACGCTTCGAGGGGCCAGCGGACTACGTGAACCTGTTCCTCGTCCGAGGACGGCTGAGGCCTTTTGGTGTGCGGCACGAAGCTCCCTTTCCGGATTTTGCAGGAGAACGGGAAAGTCATCCGTGAGCTGCCCTGGCCCCTACTGTGCATTGATTTATTTTTGAAGTGCACCGGAGTCCGAGGTCGGCGTTGGAGAACCGTTCTCTGCAGCCTCTTTCTTCACTATGCAGCATTCCTGAGTGTTGTGGCAATAAGCAATAATCGAAGGCATTGTACGACAAGTCAGAAAGAATTTGATCATGGTGCTGAGCTGGGCATACTGTACGCGCAGAGGAGGTGAGGCGCCTTCCTGGGCCGTCAGTTGCACTCCCTGCGTCCCCCTGACGGAGGAGAATCCGCTGAAAGAGGGAGGCGATAATTCGACAGAATAGCCGAGGTGCGCAGGAGGCGGCGGCGCATAGATTGAGTTGCGGTTGCGGGGAGGCGAATCCGTAGCCGCTAACTCGGCCGTGTCTCTGTGGCATTCCGTGCGCCCGTCCGGCGGCTACGGCATTTTCAAGCCACACGCGGCGCAAAGGAATGGGGAGATGGTATGTGTGTGACTGTGGAAGCGAATGCATTTCGCGGCGGGGAGGAGTCCGGGCGGCCCGACTTCCATGACAACCCGGCCCAGGTGGCCGGGACCCGCGACCTCATGCTCGCCGTGGTGAGGCTCACCGCGGCCGGGCTGAGCGCGTGCGCGTGGTCGGCCGGCGGCTCCCGCGAGGGGGTCGGCCGTGCGGCGTACGGCCGGTGAAACCGCGCGGACCCGCGACCGGGTGGGGAACGACGTGCTGGTGACCGGTATGGGAGCCACCACCCCGCTCGGCGCCGACGTCCCGGGCACCTGGGACGGGCTGCTGGCGGGCCGGTCCGGAATCTCCCCGATCATCGCTCCCTGGGTCACGCGGCTGCCGGTCCACATCGCCGGCGGCATGCTCCAGGATCCGTACGCCGACGTGGACCGGGTGCAGCGCCGGCGGCTGGACCGGAGTCAGGCGGCGGCGCTGGTCGCGGCCAGGGAGGCGTGGTCCGACGCGGGGCCGCCGGAGGTCGAGCCCGAACGGCTGGCCGTCGTGGTGGGCACCGGGATCGGGGGCGCGCTGACGATACTGGACCAGCACGACCGCATGGGGGAGCGCGGACAGCGTGCCGTATCCCCGTACACCGTCCCGCGGCTGATGCCCAACGGGCCTTCGGCCGTGGTCAGTCTGCTGCTCGGAGCACGCGCCGGCACCCATGCCCCGACCAGTGCCTGCGCCTCGGGCGCCGAGGCGATCGCGGTGGGCGCCCTGCTGATCCGTGCCGGCCGCGCCGATGTGGTGGTGGCCGGGGGCACGGACGCCTGTATCCATCCGCTCTCCCTCGGCGCGTTCGCGCAGATGCGCGCGCTGTCGCTGCGCAACGACGCACCCGACCGGGCGTCCCGTCCGTTCGACCGGCGGCGGGACGGCTTCGTGATGTCCGAGGGTGCGGGAATGGTCGTGCTGGAACGGGGCGACTTCGCACGTGCGCGGGGCGCGCGCGTCCATGCGGCGCTGGCGGGGGCCGGTGTCACGTCCGACGCCCACGACATCACGCTGCCCGACGCGGCGGGCCAGGCGCGAGCGATCGATGAGGCGTTGCGCGACGCGGGCCTGACCGGCGGCGACATCGGCCACGTCAACGCACACGCGACAGGCACACCCCAGGGCGATGTCGCCGAGTCCCGGGCCGTGACGGCCGCGGTGGGCGATCACCCGGTGGTCACGGCCCCGAAGTCCGCCACGGGTCATCTGCTGGGTGCCTCCGGCGCGGTGGAGGCGATCCTCACGGTGCTCGCGCTCAAGGAATCGCTGGTACCGCCGGTGCGCAACCTGGAGGAGATCGGGGACGGCATCGGACTCGACCTGGTGACCGGCGCGCCGCGCAAGGCCGACGCCACCGCGGCCCTGTCGACGTCCTTCGGCTTCGGTGGGCACAACGTGGTGCTGGCCTTCACCCGTGACTGAGCACCGGCCGCTAGCGGGCCGCTGCCCGCTCCCTCACCGGGATGAGGTGACGGGCGACGTCATCAGGATGGGTGAGCTGGGGGTAGTGGCCGGCCGACGCGATCTCGGTGACCGGGAGGACGCTCGGCTCCTCCAGCGGGTCCTGTGCTCCGACGACGAGTTCCACCGGCACCGTGACACGGTGCAGGGCGCTCCGGAGCGCACCGCGCTGCCCGTACGCCGACCGCAGGGCGGCCACCACCCGGACCGCCGCCCCCGCTCGGCGCAGATCCGCCGCCGGCCCCTCGAGGTAACCGTCGTGCGGCAGCCCCAGCGATCCGGCCAGCCGCTCGGCGGACATCCCGCGCAGCACGGGTACGGCGAGAGGTGAGCGCATCAGCCATGAGGAGGCGGGCTGGAGGAAGGCCGGGGAGACCAGGACCAGCGCACCCACGCGCTCGGGGTGCCGCAGCGCGTAACGCAGGGCCGGTCCGCAGGAGTAGGAGTGCGCGACCAGGACCGGCCGGCCCCGGACCGGTGCGAGGAGGGCGCTCAGCCAGTCGTCGTGCGACTGACGGGCAGGTGCGGAGCGCCCGAAGCCCGGCAGGTCGGCCGCGAGCGTGGGGGCGTCCACCCGGTCGGCCACGGGGGCCCAGGAGTCGGCATCGACCGGGAGCCCGTGCAGGAAGACGTAGCCTGGCTCCTCCCGGTCACCCGTCACCCAGGTCCGGTCCTTGCCGACCTGCTGGAAGCCGTACGGGCCGCGCGGTGCCCGGACCCTGCCGAAGCGTGCGGCGACCAGGTCGTCCGTCCACCCGCGCAGGGCATCACGCACCGGTGGCATCTCGAGACCGCAGGACTCCGCGAACTTCCGTGCGGACGACGTGTCGTAGCGGTCGGTGGAGAGGAACGACAGGGTCTCGGGGTCCGCCCTGGTGAGTGCGCGGGGCAGCCGCTTCAGGAGACCGACGGGAACGGACCGGCGCGGCGCCCGCACCCCCATGTGCTCGGCGAGCAGCGCGACGAGCTGCGGGAGCCGGGGTGTGGCGTCGTCCAGCAGCCAGTAGGTGTTGTCCGCGCTCTCCTGACGCTCGGGAAGGGAGGCCAGGAACTGGACGAAGTAGTCGATCGTGACGACCGGCAGGAAGATGTCCGGGCCGCCGGGCAGTGCGGCGAGGCGGCCCCGCCAGAGCTCCCCGACCAGGTCGGCCAGGCCGACGTACTGCCCCTGGCCGATCACCGTGCTGGGATTGGCGACCGTCAGCGGGACGCCCAGATCGCGAGCCCGTGCCCGCGTCGCGGCGTCCCCCTCACGCTTGGACGCCTCGTAGGCGCCGTCACGCGCGTAGTCGGGCGAGTCGGCACCGGCCGCGGCCATGCGGTAGCCGCTGATGTGCACCACCCGGCGCAGGTGCGGGCGGGCCGCGGCCCACTCGATCACATGGACGGCGCCGTCCACGTTGACCGCTCTGGCTTCGGCAGGGTCCATGCCGAAGGCGAACCGCGCCGCCGTGTTGTACACGTCACGGACCTCGGCCAAGTCCTGCGCGGGCAGGCCGAGTCCGGGCCGGGTGATGTCGGCGTGGACGACGGTGAGCCGGCCGGTGTCCACCTGCTGGTCCGCGAGCCACCGGGTCAGCCGGTCACCGCCGCTGTGCACGGCTGCGGCGACCTCCTGGCCGCGGCGCAGGAGTTCCGCCACCAGGGAGCGGCCGATGAAGCCACCGGCACCGAAGACAACAGAGTTCGCGGGCATGCCATCTCCTTGCGGCCGGGCACGAGGTGACGTGTTGCGTCGGGGGACGGAGCGGGCGCTCCGGCCCGCACACGACGCCTCCCACCGTACCGGCAATCTCACTCTCCGTGAACAACCCCTGGCGTGGCGTCACCCGAAAGCGCGCCGGCCCGGGCGGTCGCCGACAGACACCCCATCAACGCACGCCCCTGAACAGACCCTGAGAACCCATCCGGGAGGCACCTCCATGCAGGTCCCGTATCTCCGCACCACCGAGCCCGACCTACCCACCGGCCGAAGGCCCCGGAACGGCCGCGTGTTCCGCCGGCCGGCGGTGCTGACGGCCCTCGGCGTCCTGTTCGCCCTCGTCGTCGCATCCGCTCCGGACGGCCGCTCCCCGCTCACCGCCGGCTCCGCGGGCGATCCGGACACCGGACACCCGCGCTGGAAGCGGGCGTTCCTCGCCTCCGTCGACCACCCCGACGCCCCTCCGCCGCGTGCCAACGACTGGAACTGCGAACCGGCGGCCCGGCACCCCAGGCCGGTCGTCCTCGTCCACGGCACGTACGAGAACGCCTTCAGCAACTGGAGCGCACTCTCCCCCCGGCTCAGGGCGGAGGGCTACTGCGTCTTCGCCGGCAACTTCGGTGCGCCGCGGGGCGACGTCGTCAAGGGCAGAGCCGCCATCCCCGACTCCGCCGTGGAGGTCGCCCGCTTCGTCGACCGGGTCCTCGACCGGACGGGAGCCCGCCAGGTCGACATGGTGGGCCACTCCCAGGGGGGCGGAATCCTGCCGCGCTACTACCTGAAATTCGCCGGCGGCGCCGACCCGGGCCATCCCGCCCGCAACACGGTGCACCACCTGATCGGCATCTCCCCGGCCAACCACGGCAGCACCGTGTCCGGGCTCGCCACCCTCGCCCAGCGGCTGCGCGTCCTCGCCCCGGTCGCCGAATTCGGCGGGCAGGCACTGGCCGACCAGACGATCGGCTCAGCCGTCAACCGCCGGCTCGACGCGGGCGGCGACACCGTGCGCGGCGTGCGGTACACCACGCTCGTCACCCGGTGGGACAGGATCGTCACCCCGTACGAGCGCCAGTACCTCCGCCCCGGTCCCTCCGCCGGCCAGGTCACCAACATCACCGTCCAGGACGTGTGCCCGCAGGACCGCACGGGGCACATGGGCAGCCCCTACGACCCCGTGGTCCTGCGCCTGGTGGGCAATGCCCTCGACCCCGCGACGGCACGGCGCCCCGACTGCGGCCCCACCGGGGCCGCCCCCGGCCGAGGCCCCTCGTAGAGGATCAGGGGGCGACCCACGCGGGAAGGCCCGGCCCGCTCCTGGGAGCGGGCCGGGCCTTCGCGACGGAGTGATCCGCTACGCCGAGGCCGGCGGATACAGCGCACGCGGCAGCTTCGAGGCCGCCGCGGCGTCCAGCAGCCACAGCGTGCGGCTGCGGCCGTAGGCCCCCGCCGCCGGTGCCTGGATCTCCCCGGCCCCGGACAGCGCGATCTCGGCCGCCTCCGCCTTGTCCTCACCCGCGGCCAGAAGCCAGACCTCACGCGCCGCCCGGATGGCGGGCAGCGTGAGCGAGACGCGGGTGGGCGGCGGCTTGGGAGCGCCGTGCACACCGACGACGGTGCGCTCGGTCTCCCGCACCGCGGGCAGCTCCGGGAAGAGCGACGCGACATGCGTGTCCGGCCCGACGCCCAGCATCAGCACGTCGAACGTCGGCACGGGCCCATGGTCCTCCGGCCCCGCCGCGGCGGCGAGTTCCGCCGCGTACCCCGCGGCCGCGGAGTCGGCGTCACCGCCGTACGGTCCGTCGGACGCGGGCATCGCGTGGACCCGGGTGGGGTCCAGCTCCACCTTGTTCAGCAGGGCCTCACGGGCCTGCGTGACATTGCGCTCCGGATCGCCCTCGGGCAGGAACCGCTCGTCGCCCCACCACAGATCGAGCCGCGACCAGTCGACCGCGTCCCGGGCGGGCGAGCCGGCGAGCGCGGCCAGCAGGCCGTTGCCGTTGCGCCCACCGGTGAGGACCACCGAGGCGGAACCACGAGCGGCCTGGGCGTCCACGATCTTCGTGATCAGCCTGGCCGCCGCGGCCTGGGCCATCAGCTCCTTGTCGCGGTGCACGACGAGCTGCGGAGCACTCACTTCGACGCCGCCTTCTTGGCAGCCGCCTTCTTCGCGGCAGGGGCGGCGGAACCCGCGGGCTCCGGCCGCTTCTGCCCCGTACCGACGGACGACGGCTCCGTGGGACCGCCGAGGCGCTCCACGCCGAACTTCACCGTGGACTCGTAGATGTTGTCCGGGTCCAGGCGGCGCAGCTCCTCCGCGAGGAGCTCGGCGGTCTCCCGCCGCTTCAGCGCGACCGCACGGTCCGGCTGGCCGGCCATGGAGAGCGTCGCCAGCGAGCCGTCGGGCCGGTCCAGAACGATCGCGCCGTTCTTGGTCTCCAGCCGTACGGCCGTCAGACCGGGACCGCCGGAGTGGGTGCGCTCCACCGGGACCCCGAGCCGGTCCGCGAGCCACATGGCCAGCAGTTCGCAGCTCGGATTGTCGGACTCGCCCTCGACCGTCGCCGAGACGAGCTGCGCGGGCTGCTGGTCGAGCGCCGCGGCCAGCATCGAGCGCCACGGCGTGATGCGCGTCCAGGCCAGGTCGGTGTCCCCGGGCCGGTACGTCGCCGCGCGCACCGACAGCTCGTCGAGCGGGTGCTCGGCGGAGTACGTGTCGGTGATACGGCGCTGGGCGAGCGCGCCCAGCGGGTCCTTCGCCGGGTCCGCCGGAGCGTCCTCGGGCCACCACACCACGACCGGGGCGTCCGGCAGCAGCAGCGGCAGGACGACCGACTGGGCGTGGTTGGCCAGCTCACCGTGGAGACGCAGCACGACGGTCTCACCCGAGCCCGCGTCGGAACCGACCCGGATCTCGGCGTCGAGCCGCGCGTCGCGCCGGGCACGAGGCGACTTGCTGACCCGCTTGATCACCGCGATGATCCGCGACGGGTGCTCGCGGGACGAGTCGCTCGCCGCCCGGAGCGCGTCGTAGGCGTTCTCCTCGTCGGTGACGATGACGAGGGTGAGCACCATGCCGATGGCGGGCGTGCCGATGGAGCGGCGCGCCGAGACCAGGGACTGGTTGATCTTGCTGGACGTGGTTTCCGTGAGATCGATCTTCATGGCCGGCGCCAGCTCCGTCCGTCGCGTGCGAGCATCTCGTCGGCCTCGGCCGGTCCCCACGTGCCGGCCGCGTACTGGGCGGGCTTGCCGTGCTTGTCCCAGTACTCCTCGATCGGGTCGAGGATGTTCCAGGAGAGCTCGACCTCCTGGTGGCGCGGGAAGAGGTTGGCGTCACCGAGCAGGACATCGAGGATGAGCCGCTCGTACGCCTCCGGGCTGGACTCCGTGAAGGACTCGCCGTAGGCGAAGTCCATCGTGACGTCCCGCACCTCCATGGAGGTGCCGGGCACCTTGGAGCCGAACCGGACCGTGACCCCCTCGTCGGGCTGCACCCGGATGACCAGGGCGTTGCCGCCGAGCTCCTCCGTCGCACCGGACTCGAAGGGGAGGTAGGGGGCGCGCTTGAAGACGACCGCGATCTCGGTGACGCGGCGGCCGAGGCGCTTGCCGGTACGGAGGTAGAACGGCACGCCCGCCCAGCGGCGGTTGTTGATCGTCAGCTTGATCGCGGCGAAGGTGTCGGTCTTCGACTTGGGGTCGATACCGTCCTCCTCCAGATAGCCGAGCGCTTCCTGACCGCCCTGCCAGGCGTGCGCGTACTGCCCGCGCACCGTGTGCTTGCCCAGGTCCTCGGGCAGCTCCACCGCCGTGAGCACCTTCAGCTTCTCGGCGACCAGGGCCTTGGGGTGGAAGGAGCCGGGCTCCTCCATCGCCGTGAGCGCAAGCAGCTGGAGCAGGTGGTTCTGGATGACGTCGCGGGCCGCGCCGATGCCGTCGTAGTAACCGGCCCGGCCGCCGATGCCGATGTCCTCGGCCATCGTGATCTGGATGTGGTCGACGTACGACCTGTTCCAGATCGGCTCCCACATCGTGTTGGCGAAGCGCAGCGCCAGGATGTTCTGGACCGTCTCCTTGCCGAGGTAGTGGTCGATACGGAAGACCTCGTTCGGCGGGAAGACGTCGTGCACGAGCTGGTTCAGCTCCTGCGCGCTCTCCAGGTCGTGACCGAACGGCTTCTCGATGACGGCCCGCCGCCAGCTGCCTTCCTTCTGGTCGGCCAGCCCGTGCTTCTTGAGCTGCTGGACGACCTTGGGGAAGAATTTCGGCGGCACGGAGAGGTAGAAGGCGAAGTTGCCGCCCGTGCCCTGCGCCTTGTCGAGCTCCTCGATCGTCGCCCTGAGGGTCTCGAAGGCGTCGTCGTCGTCGAAGTTGCCCTGGACGAAGCGCATGCCCTGGCTGAGCTGCTGCCAGACCTCTTCGCGGAACGGGGTGCGGGAATGCTCCTTCACGGCGTCATGGACGACCTGGGCGAAGTCTTCGTCCTCCCAGTCGCGGCGCGCGAAGCCGATGAGCGAGAAGCCCGGTGGCAGCAGGCCGCGATTGGCCAGGTCGTAGACGGCGGGCATCAGCTTTTTACGGGACAAATCGCCCGTGACGCCAAAGATCACCAGGCCCGACGGCCCCGCGATACGCGGGAGCCGTCGGTCCTGTGCGTCACGGAGCGGGTTGGCTCCGGGAACACCAGACAAGGTGGTCAGCCCTCCGAAGGAGCGAGGCGCTTGAGCTCGGCCTCGGTGGAGTTGAGCAGGTCGATCCAGGCGGCTTCGAACTTCTCGACGCCCTCGTCCTCCAGCACCTGGACGACGTCGTCGTAGCTGACCCCGAGCTTCTTGATCGCGTCGAGGTCGGCACGGGCCTGGTCGTAACGGCCGGCAACGGTGTTGCCGGAGATCTCGCCATGGTCGGCCACGGCGTCGAGCGTCGCCTCGGGCATGGTGTTGACCGTGTTCGGCGCGACGAGGTCGTCGACGTACAGGGTGTCCTTGAGGGACGGGTCCTTGACACCGGTGGAGGCCCACAGCGGACGCTGCTTGTTGGCGTGCGCCTTGTCGAGGGCGGCCCAGCGGTCGCCCGCGAAGACCTGCTCGTACGCCTCGTAGGCCAGACGGGCGTTGGCGAGGGCGGACTTGCCCTTCGCGGCCTTCGCCTCGTCGCTGCCCACCGCGTCCAGCCGCTTGTCGATCTCGGTGTCCACGCGGGACACGAAGAAGGAGGCGACCGAGTGGATCTTGGAGAGGTCCAGGCCGGCGGCCTTCGCCTTCTCCAGGCCCGCGAGGTAGGCGTCCATGACCTCGCGGTAGCGCTCCAGCGAGAAGATCAGGGTCACGTTGACGCTGATGCCCCGCCCGATGGTCTCCGTGATCGCCGGCAGGCCCGCCTTGGTCGCCGGGATCTTGATGAGCGTGTTCGGCCGGTCCACCAGCCAGGCCAGCTGCTTGGCCTCGGCGACCGTGGCCAGGGTGTTGTGGGCCAGGCGCGGGTCGACCTCGATGGAGACCCGGCCGTCCTGGCCGTCCGTCGCGTCGAAGACCGGACGCAGGATGTCGGCGGCGTCACGGACGTCCGCGGTCGTGATCATGCGGATCGCCTCCTCGACCGTCACCTTGCGGGCGGCGAGGTCGGTGAGCTGCTGGTCGTAACCGTGGCCCTGGGAGATCGCCTTCTGGAAGATCGACGGGTTGGTCGTGACACCCACGACGTGACTCTGGTCGATCAGCTCGGCAAGGTTGCCGGAGGTGATCCGTGTGCGGGACAGGTCGTCGAGCCAGATCGCCACGCCCTCGTCGGAGAGGCGCTTGAGTGCGTCTGTCATGAGAATTGCATCTCCTACTAGTCGTATGTTCGCGTCAGCGCGCGGCGGCGGCGAGAGATTCCCGGGCGGCTTCCGCCACGTGCGCGGCGGTGAAGCCGAACTCGCGGAAGAGGACCTTGGCGTCCGCCGACGCACCGAAGTGCTCCAGCGAGACGATCCGGCCGGCGTCGCCCACGTACCGGTGCCAGGTGAGGCCGATGCCCGCCTCGACGGCGACCCTGGCCTTCACGGACGGCGGCAGCACGCTGTCCTTGTACGCCTGGTCCTGCTCCTCGAACCACTCGACACACGGCATCGAGACCACACGGGTCGGGACACCGGCGGCCTGGAGCTCGTCGCGGGCCTCGACGGCCAGCTGGACCTCGGAGCCGGTGGCGATCAGCACGGCCTGCGCCTCGCCGCCCTCGGCGTCGAAGAGCACGTAGCCGCCCTTGGCGGCGTTCTCGTTCGCCGCGTAGGTGGGCAGGCCCTGGCGCGACAGCGCCAGACCGTGCGGGGCGCTTTTGCCGAAGTCCTTCTTGCCGCGCTTGAGGATCTCGCGCCAGGCGATGGCCGTCTCGTTGGCGTCGGCCGGGCGGACGACGTTCAGGCCCGGGATGGCGCGCAGCGAGGCGATGTGCTCGACCGGCTGGTGGGTCGGGCCGTCCTCGCCGAGGCCGATCGAGTCGTGCGTCCACACGTACGTCACCGGCAGGTGCATCAGCGCGGAGAGGCGCACGGCGTTGCGCATGTAGTCGGAGAACACCAGGAAGGTGCCGCCGTAGATGCGGGTGTTGCCGTGCAGCGCGATGCCGTTCATGGCCGCGGCCATGGAGTGCTCGCGGATGCCGAAGTGGATCGTCCGGCCGTACGGGTCGGCCTCGGGCAGCGGGTTGCCCACCGGGAGGAACGACGACGTCTTGTCGATCGTGGTGTTGTTCGAACCGGCGAGGTCGGCGGAGCCGCCCCACAGTTCGGGGATGACACCGCCGAGCGCCTGCAGGACCTTGCCGGAGGCGGCGCGCGTGGCGACCCCGTGGCCGGCCTCGAAGACCGGGAGGTGCTCCTCCCAGCCCGCGGGCAGCTCGCCGGCGTCGATCCGGTCGAAGTCGGCGGCGCGCTCCGGGTTGGCGGTGCGCCAGGCGGCGAAGGACTTCTCCCACTCGGCCTTGGCCTCGCGGCCGCGGTCCAGCGCCTCACGGGTGTGCGCGATGACCTCGTCGGAGACCTCGAAGGTCTTCTCCGGGTCGAAGCCGAGCACCCGCTTCGTGGCCGCGATCTCGTCCTCGCCGAGCGCCGAGCCGTGCGCGGCCTCGGTGTTCTGGGCGTTCGGGGCGGGCCAGGCGATGATCGAGCGGGCCGCGATGAACGACGGGCGCTCCGTCTCGGCCTTGGCGGCCTGCAGCGCGCGGTACAGACCCTCGGGGTCCAGGTCGCCGCTGGGCGACTGGTCCACGCGCTGGACGTGCCAGCCGTAGGACTCGTAGCGCTTCAGGGTGTCCTCGGAGACCGCGGTCTCCGTGTCGCCCTCGATCGAGATGTGGTTGTCGTCCCACAGCAGCACCAGGTTGCCGAGCTTCTGGTGGCCGGCCAGCGAGGACGCCTCGGCCGAGATGCCCTCCTGGAGGCAGCCGTCACCGGCGATGACCCAGATGGTGTGGTCGAACGGGGAGGTGCCGGGGGCCGCCTGCGGGTCGAAGAGACCGCGCTCGTAGCGGGCGGCCATCGCCATGCCCACGGCGTTGGCGACACCCTGGCCGAGCGGGCCGGTCGTCGTCTCGACACCGGTGGTGTGGCCGTACTCCGGGTGGCCGGGCGTCTTGGAGCCCCAGGTGCGGAAAGCCTTGAGGTCGTCCAGCTCCAGGCCGTATCCGGCGAGGTAGAGCTGGATGTACAGCGTCAGGCTGGAGTGGCCCGCGGACAGTACGAACCGGTCGCGACCGGTCCAGTCCGCGTCCGCCGGGTCGTGGCGCATCACCTTCTGGAAGAGGGTGTACGCGGCAGGAGCGAGGCTCATCGCCGTACCCGGGTGGCCGTTTCCGACCTTCTGTACGGCGTCCGCGGCGAGGACGCGGACGGTGTCCACGGCCCGCTGGTCCAATTCGGTCCACTGGAGGTCTGTGGTGGTCGGCTTGGTGCTCACCCTGAGTCAGGGCTCCTCTCCACTGTTCGTAAACCGGTGGCTGGTTACCGCACCGGGCATTGTCGAGCCTACCCCCGTCGGAAGGCCGTACTTCTGCCCTTTCCACAGTGCGGGCGACCTGCGGAGTTCGCCTCCCGTATGAGCGCCGCCGTTCACTTCTGCGCCACCCCAACACGACCCCACCCCCGCGAAGAGCGGCGTATGCCCAACGTCTACAGTGGTCTGGTTCGCGCAAGTCTTTACCGGGCCTTCACGCCCGGAGCTTGCTGGGATTTCTCTGTCAGGGGTGTGCGTGACGGCCGTCGAGTCCCGACCCGCAGGGGTCGCCTTGACTCCGAGCCCAAGGGGCCATCGCCCGTTCGGGGCCCGCGTCAAGGCATTCGTGGCTCTTACCAAGCCGCGCATCATCGAGCTGCTGTTGATCACCACCGTTCCGGTGATGTTCCTCGCCGCTCAGGGCGTGCCCGATCTTTGGCTCGTTGTGACCACCACCATCGGCGGATATCTCTCCGCGGGCGGTGCCAATGCGCTCAACATGTATATCGACCGCGACATCGACGCGCTGATGGACCGTACGTCCCAGCGCCCGCTGGTCACGGGCATGGTGAGTCCCCGTGAGTGCCTCGCCTTCGGAATCGCCCTCGCGGTGATTTCCACGGTCTGGTTCGGGCTGCTCGTCAACTGGCTGTCCGCGGCCCTCTCGCTCGGCGCACTTCTGTTCTACGTCGTCGTCTACACGATGCTGCTGAAGCGCCGTACGTCGCAGAACATCGTGTGGGGTGGAATCGCGGGCTGCATGCCCGTGCTCATCGGCTGGTCCGCCGTGACCAATTCGATGTCCTGGGCCGCGGTGATCCTTTTCGCCGTCATCTTCTTCTGGACGCCGCCGCACTACTGGCCGCTGTCGATGAAGGTGAAGGAGGACTACGCCCGGGTCGGCGTCCCGATGCTCCCTGTCGTCGCTTCCAACCGCGTGGTGGCCCGCCAGATCGTCGTCTACAGCTGGGTCATGGTCGGGGTCTCGCTGCTGCTCACCCCGCTGGGCTACACCGGCTGGTTCTACACCGCCGTGGCCCTGCTGACCGGTGGTTTCTGGCTCTGGGAGGCGCATGGTCTGCAGAACCGTGCGAAGTCCGGCGTGACGGGCGCCAAGCTCAAGGAGATGCGGCTGTTCCACTGGTCCATCACCTATGTCTCGCTCCTCTTCGTCGCCGTCGCGGTGGACCCCTTCCTGAGGTAGCCCGCGCCGAAGACCTGCCGACGGGCGGGGGACGTGGCCGATGCCACGCCCCCCGCCCGTCGCCAGTTGATCTACCCGTCGGTAGCATCCTGTCCATGGCAGAGACGGCAGAGCCTCAGAACCGGCAGACGGACGACAGCAAGCACGCGGCCCGCGCGGAGCGCAGGGCTGCGAAGCTCGCCAAGCAGATCGGCGCCTTCGCCAAGGCGCACGGCGGCGCAGAGGGGCAGCTCGCCTACCTCGGCCAGATGGGCACCCGCATCGTGCTGGTCGGCGAGGACGGTGGCTGGGGCGACCTGGTCGCGCCCTCCTACGCCGTCGCCGAGAGCGCCACGCTGAAGGCGGGCATCACGGTCCACGAGGACTTCGACGGCGAGTTCGCGGCCAAGGTCCGCACGGGCCCGTACGAGTGGTCCCGCATGGCGGGCATCCAGGTCGGCGGCCCGTCCAACGACAAGGCCTAAGGCTTCTCGGGTTCGGCCGGCCGCGAGGCCGGCCCGAACTCCGCGCCCTGATCGCGGGCCCACGCCTCCCAGCCGTCCGCGTCGGTGGGGGTGGAGTAGTCGTCCGGGGAGTCGGTGTCCTTCGCGCGTACGAGGACGCCCGTGCACCCGGAACAGTGCCGGATCGCCGAGCCCGACCGGCCGCTGCCCGCAGGCGCGTACGCGCGCTCCGCGAACGCCGCGGCCTCCTCACGGGCCCTGAGCCGTGCCCGCACCCGTCGGCGTGCCAGGAGCACCAGGACGGGGACGAGGAGAAGTTCGAGCACGACCAGCTTCCAGGAGAAGTCGGCCACCAGCAGCAGCACCCCGGCCACCGGTATCAGCAGGGGCGCGTGGGTGGGTACCGCGGGGAGCTCGTCGCGGCGCAGGGGCTGGGCGCGGTCCTTGAAGGCCCCTACGTCGTAGCTCTTCTCGTAGAAACAGGCCATGCGGTGTTCCCCGGAGCACGAGCCCATCGCCCCACCTTCCCCCGGACGGACGCGCGGTCGTCGACCGGGACCATGGTGGAGGGCGGGGGCGGCACCCGTCCAGAGGACGGACGCACCGTGTCCGAAACGCCGGGTGGAACGTGCCGGGGAGGCGTTCTTGCTCAGCGCGCGGCGGCGTGCTCCGGCAGCTCTCCGGCAGCCGCGGGCGCGGGAATGCCGGCGTCGGCCACCGGGCGCTCGCGAAGCGACAGCAGCAGACGCAGCACCGCGATCCACAGCAGCGCCGAGCCGAACATGTGGAGGCCGACCAGGAGCTCGGGCACGTCGTTGAAGTACTGGACGTATCCGATGCCGCCCTGCGCCACCAGCACGATCAGCAGGTCCCGGGCGCGTGCCCGGGTGTCCGCGGGGGCGTCGACGACGCGCAGGACGAACCACATCGCGAGGGCCAGCGCGCAGACGGCCCAGGCGGCGATGGCGTGGATGTGCGCGGCCGCGCTCCAGTCCCACGGCATGCGCGGTACGTCGCTGCTGTCACCGGCGTGCTTGCCGGAGCCGGTCACGGTGGTGCCGAGCACGATCAGGACGACCGTGGTGGCGACGATGGCCCAGGACAGCTGCCGCACCGGGCGCGGGGCGCGCGGACGCCGGGCGCCGTCGCCCTCGCCGATCCTCACCCAGGTGATCACGGCCACCGTGAGCAGGCAGTTGGCGAGCAGGAAGTGCCCGGCCACCGACCACGGGTTGAGACCCGCCCAGACGGTGATCCCACCGATCACGGCGTTCCCCATCACCAGCCAGAACTGCGACCACGCCAGTCGGGTGAGACCGCGCCGGCGGGGCTTCAGCGAGCGCGCCGCGATGATCGCCCAGCCGACCGCGGCCGACAGGACGTAGGTGAGCATCCGGTTGCCGAACTCGATGGCGCCGTGCAGGCCCTGCTCGGGTGTCGCGAAGAGGCTGTCGTCGGTGCACTTGGGCCAGGTGTCGCAGCCCAGGCCGGAACCGGTCAGCCGGACCGCGCCGCCGGTGATGATGATGAAGACGCTCATCACCACCGCGGAAAGAGCGGCGCGCTTGGCCGTCCTCACCGACGGTGTCCAGCGCTTGGCGATGTAGGAGATGGGGGTTTCCACGCGCCCTATCGTAGGGAACGGCTTGTGCATGTTTTCACGAGGGGTGGGCATGACCGGCTGAGCCCGGACATACCGGCGGGCACCGGCCGCTCACTCCCAGCGGAAGAACCTGGCCGCCGCGCCCAGCCCCACGACCGCCCAGACGGCCAGGACCGCTGCGTCGCCCCAGGGCATCGCCGTGCCGTGCTGGAGGACGTCCCTGAGCCCGTCGGAGAGCGCCGAGATCGGCAGCAGGCCCAGCGCCGACCGCGCCGCGTCGGGGAACTTGTCCAGCGGCACGATGACCCCGCCGCCGACCAGCAGCAGCAGGAAGACCAGGTTGGCCGCCGCCAGCGTCGCCTCGGCCTTCAGCGTCCCCGCCATCAGAAGCCCGAGCCCGGAGAAGGCCACGGTGCCCAGTGCGAGGAGCAGCAGCACGGCGAACGGACTGCCCTCGGGCGACCAGCCCAGAGCGAAGGCGATCACCGTCAGCAGGACGATCTGCAGCACCTCCGTGACCAGCACCGAGATGGTCTTCGCCGTCATCAGGCCCCAGCGGGGCAGGGGTGAGGCGCCCAGCCGCTTGAGCACCCCGTAACGGCGTTCGAATCCTGTCGCGATGGCCTGGCCCGTGAACGCCGTGGACATCACCGCGAGCGCGAGGACGCCGGGCGCCAGGAAGTCGACCGGCTCACCCGTGCCCGTGTCGACGATGTCGACCGCACTGAACAGCACGAGCAGCAGCGTGGGGATGACCACGGTGAGCAGTAGCTGCTCGCCGTTGCGCAGGAGCATCCGCGTCTCCAGCGCGGCCTGCGCGGCGATCATGCGCGGCAGCGGGGCGGCGCCGGGGCGCGGGGTGTACGTACCGGCGCTCATGCGCGCAGCTCCTTGCCGGTCAGTTCGAGGAAGACGTCCTCGAGGGTGTGCCGCTCCACCGCGATGCCGTCCGGCATCACACCGTGCTGGGCGCACCAGGAGGTGACGGTCGCCAGCAGCTCCGGGTCGATCCGGCCGGTGATGCGGTAGGCGCCCGTGGTGAGCTCGGCCGCCTCGCTGCCGTCGGGCAGCGCCTTCAGCAGCGAGTCGAGGTCCAGGCCGGGGCGGCCGGTGAAGCGCAGGGTGTTCTCGGCGCCGCCGCGGCACAGCTGCTCCGGGCTGCCCTGGGCGATGACCCGGCCCGCGTCGATGACGGCGACGTCGTCGGCGAGCTGCTCGGCCTCGTCCATGAAGTGGGTGGTGAGGACGACAGACACCCCGTCGGTGCGCAGCTCCCGGACCAGGTCCCAGGTCGAGCGGCGGGCCTGCGGGTCGAGACCCGCCGTCGGCTCGTCCAGGAAGACCAGCTCGGGGCGGCCGACGACGGCCATGGCCAGCGCGAGGCGCTGCTGCTGGCCGCCGGAGAGCCGGCGGTAGGTGGTCCGGCCGCAGCCGCCGAGCCCGAGGCGTTCGACGAGGGCGTCGACGTCCAGCGGATGCGCGTGCAGTTTCGCCATGTGGCGCAGCATCTCGTCGGCGCGGGCGCCCGAGTAGACGCCGCCGGACTGCAGCATCACGCCGATTCGGGGGCGGAGCGCCGCGGCGTCCGCGACCGGGTCGAGGCCGAGGACCCGTACGGTCCCCTCGTCCGGACGGCGGTAGCCCTCGCAGGTCTCGATCGTGGTGGTCTTGCCGGCGCCGTTGGGGCCGAGGACCGCGGTCACGGCGCCCGCCGCGACCTTCAGATCGAGGCCGTCGACCGCTGCTCTGGTGCCGTACCGCTTGACGAGGCCCCTGGCCTGTACGACGGGCTCACTGCTCATGGCGCGCAAGTCTAGGCTGGCAGGTGAGGGGTCCGGCGCGCCGGGTTCCCCCAGGTCCCGGGAGCCTTTCCGGCGGTCCGGCCACCGGCCGGTCCGGGCGGCCCCCACCTGCGACGGCCTGCTGTGATCGTCTGTTTCCGCAGGTCAACTTAGGTCTGCCTAAGTGATGAAGGGCACCGCCCCCGGCCGGGAGGTGGGTTGTCAGGCCCGAAGGAATTACGCAACAATGGCGTTGTGAAATACGTTGGCGAGGCTCCTCAGGAGGAACTCGCGACCGGTGAGCGCTCGACGCGCAACCGGGTCGCGCGCTCCATCCTGGACCACGGCCCGTCCACCGTCGCCGATCTGGCGAAGCGCGTCGGTCTGACCCAGGCCGCCGTCCGTCGCCACCTGGACGCACTCGTCTCCGACGATGTGGTCGAGGCCCGCGAACAGCGGGTCTACGGAGCGCGGACCCGCGGCCGTCCGGCCAAGGTCTTCGCGCTCACCGACTGCGGCCGGGACGCGTTCGACCAGTCCTACGACAAGCTCGCCGCCGACGCTCTGGGCTGGATCGCCGAAACGGCGGGGGACGAGGCGCTCGTCGCCTTCGCCCGCGCCAGGATGGCCTCCCAGTCCGAGAAGTACCGGGCCGTGATCGAGGCCGCGGGCCCCGAGGCCCGCACCGAGGCCTTGGCCAAGGCCTTGTCGGCCGACGGGTACGCTGCTACGGCGCGCAGCGCGCCGGGCCGTCAGCAGGGCGAGCAACTGTGCCAGCACCACTGCCCGGTCGCGCACGTAGCCGAGCAGTTCCCGCAGCTGTGCGAGGCGGAGACGGAATTCTTCTCCAGTCTGCTCGGGACCCATGTGCAGCGTCTCGCCACCCTCGCCCACGGCGACGGTGTGTGCACGACGTTCGTTCCGCGCAGCAGCCCCGCAGCGCCACAGGCTTCACAGACCACTCATTCAGCATCCGCAAGTACGGCCGGGAGGAACCCCGCATGACGCTCCCTACGGAGACTGCCCACCCTGAGCTCGATGGCCTGGGCACGTACGAATTCGGCTGGGCCGACTCCGACGCGGCAGGCGCGGCGGCGAAGCGCGGCCTGTCCGAAGCTGTCGTCCGCGACATCTCGGAGAAGAAGAACGAACCGGAGTGGATGCTCAAGCTCCGGCTCAAGGGCCTGAAGCTGTTCGACAAGAAGCCCATGCCGAACTGGGGCTCGGACCTGTCGGGCATCGACTTCGACAACATCAAGTACTTCGTGCGGTCCACGGAGAAGCAGGCGGAGTCCTGGGAGGACCTGCCCGAGGACATCAAGAACACGTACGACAAGCTCGGCATCCCGGAGGCGGAGAAGCAGCGCCTGGTCGCCGGTGTCGCCGCGCAGTACGAGTCCGAGGTGGTCTACCACCAGATCAACGAGGAGCTCGAGTCGCAGGGTGTCATCTTCATGGACACCGACACCGCGCTCAAGGAGCACCCGGAGCTCTTCAAGGAGTACTTCGGCACCGTCATCCCCGTCGGTGACAACAAGTTCGCCTCGCTGAACTCCGCCGTGTGGTCCGGTGGCTCCTTCATCTACGTGCCGAAGGGCGTGCACGTCGAGATCCCGCTCCAGGCCTACTTCCGTATCAACACGGAGAACATGGGCCAGTTCGAGCGGACGCTGATCATCGTCGACGAGGACGCCTACGTCCACTACGTCGAGGGCTGCACCGCGCCGATCTACTCCTCGGACTCGCTGCACTCCGCGGTCGTCGAGATCATCGTGAAGAAGGGCGGCCGCTGCCGCTACACGACCATCCAGAACTGGTCGAACAACGTCTACAACCTGGTCACCAAGCGCGCCGTGGCGTACGAGGGCGCGACCATGGAGTGGGTCGACGGCAACATCGGCTCCAAGGTCACCATGAAGTACCCGGCCGTCTACCTGATGGGCGAGCACGCCAAGGGCGAGACCCTGTCCATCGCCTTCGCGGGCGAGGGCCAGCACCAGGACGCCGGCGCCAAGATGGTCCACATGGCTCCGAACACCTCCTCCAACATCGTCTCCAAGTCGGTGGCGCGAGGCGGTGGCCGCACCTCCTACCGCGGTCTCATCGAGATCGGCGAGGGTGCGCCGGGCGCCAAGTCCAACGTGCTGTGCGACGCGCTGCTCGTGGACACCATCTCCCGCTCCGACACCTACCCGTACGTCGACGTCCGCGAGGACGACGTGTCGATGGGTCACGAGGCGACCGTCTCCAAGGTCTCCGAGGACCAGCTCTTCTACCTGATGAGCCGCGGCATGACCGAGTTCGAGGCCATGGCGATGATCGTGCGCGGCTTCGTCGAGCCGATCGCCAAGGAGCTTCCCATGGAGTACGCCCTGGAGCTCAACCGGCTGATCGAGCTGCAGATGGAGGGTTCGGTCGGCTAGTACGCCCGCCGACCGCGTCCCGAAGAGTTCTTGACTGAGAAAGCGAGCACTACGACAGCCATGGCTGAGGCTCAGAACATCCCGGCCGGTTCGACGACCGCCGGTTCCATCGCGGTGGCGGCCGAGTCCACCGTCGCCACGCGCATGAGCGCGCCCCCGTCCTTCGACGTCGCGGACTTCCCGGTCCCGCACGGCCGCGAGGAGGAGTGGCGGTTCACGCCGCTGGAGCGGCTGCGCGGCCTGCACGACGGCACCGCCGTCGCCACCGGTGACGGTGTCAAGGTCGTCGTCGAGGCGCCCTCGGGCGTCACGGTCGAGACCGTCGGCCGCGACGACGCGCGGCTCGGCAAGGCCGGGACGCCGGTGGACCGGGTCGCCGCCCAGGCGTACTCGTCCTTCCAGCACGCCTCGGTCGTCACGGTCGCCAAGGAGGCCGTGCTCAGCGAGCCGGTCCGGATCACCGTGCACGGCGAGGGCGGCGTGGCCTACGGCCACCAGGTCATCGAGCTGGGCGCCTTCGCGGAGGCCGTCGTCGTCATCGACCACACCGGTGACGCGGTGCTCGCCGCCAACGTCGAATACGTCCTGGGTGACGGTGCGAAGCTGACCGTCGTCTCCGTCCAGGACTGGGACGAGAAGGCCGTCCACGTCGGCCAGCACAACACGCTGGTCGGCCGCGACGCCTCCTTCAAGTCGATCATCGTGACGTTCGGAGGTGACCTGGTCCGCCTTCACCCGCGGGTCGCCTACGCCGCCCCCGGCGGCGAGGCCGAGCTCTTCGGTCTGTACTTCACCGACAAGGGCCAGCACCAGGAGCACCGCCTCCTTGTCGACCACAACGCCCCGCACTGCAAGTCCAACGTGGCCTACAAGGGCGCGCTGCAGGGCGATGGCGCACACGCCGTATGGATCGGTGACGTGCTCATCCAGGCCGCGGCCGAGGGCACCGACACCTACGAGATGAACCGCAACCTGGTTCTCACCGACGGTGCCCGTGTCGACTCCGTACCGAACCTGGAGATCGAGACCGGCGAGATCGTCGGCGCCGGCCACGCCTCGGCGACCGGCCGCTTCGACGACGAGCAGCTGTTCTACCTGCAGTCCCGCGGTATCCCGGCCGAGGAGGCCCGCCGACTCGTCGTGCGCGGCTTCTTCGCCGAGCTGGTCCAGCAGATCGGTCTGCCCGACGTCGAAGCCCGTCTCCTCGACAAGATCGAGACCGAGCTGAAGGCGTCGGTCTGATGGCCTTCGTCAAAGCCTGTGCGCTGAGCGAGCTGGAGGACGACACCCCGAAGAGGGTGGAGCTCGACGGCACGCCGGTCTCCGTCGTCCGCACCGAGGGCGAGGTGTTCGCGATCAACGACATCTGCTCGCACGCGAACGTCTCGCTGTCGGAGGGCGAGGTGGAGGACTGCTCGATCGAGTGCTGGCTGCACGGATCGAGCTTCGACCTCCGCACCGGCAAGCCGTCCGGTCTTCCCGCGACGCGCCCCGTCCCCGTATACCCCGTAAAGATCGAAGGGGACGATGTGCTCGTCTCCGTCACCCAGGAGTCCTGAGTCACCCATGGCAACGCTTGAAATCCGCGACCTGCACGTCTCCGTCGAGGCCGACAACGCCACGAAGGAGATCCTCAAGGGCGTCGACCTGACCGTGAAGCAGGGCGAGACCCACGCCATCATGGGCCCGAACGGGTCCGGCAAGTCCACCCTCGCGTACTCGCTCGCGGGTCACCCCAAGTACACGATCACGAGTGGCACGGTGACCCTGGACGGCGAGGACGTCCTGGAGATGTCCGTGGACGAGCGGGCCCGCGCCGGCCTGTTCCTCGCCATGCAGTACCCGGTCGAGATCCCCGGTGTCTCGGTCTCCAACTTCCTGCGCACCTCCGCCACCGCCGTCCGCGGTGAGGCCCCCAAGCTTCGGACGTGGGTGAAGGAGGTCAAGGAGACGATGGCCCAGCTCCAGATGGACCCGGCCTTCGCCGAGCGCAACGTCAACGAGGGCTTCTCCGGTGGTGAGAAGAAGCGCCACGAGATCCTTCAGCTGGAGCTTCTCAAGCCGAAGATCGCGATCCTCGACGAGACCGACTCCGGTCTGGACGTCGACGCTCTGAAGACGGTCTCCGAAGGCGTCAACCGCGTGCGCGAGACCGGCGAGGTCGGCACTCTGCTGATCACGCACTACACACGCATCCTCAAGTACATCAAGCCCGACTACGTGCATGTCTTCGCCAACGGCCGGATCGCCGCCTCCGGCGGTGCCGAGCTGGCCGACCAGCTGGAGAACGAGGGCTACGAGGCCTACACGAAGGGTGGCGCTTCCGCGTGACTGACGCCCGACAGGGGCTCTCCGGCCTCCTCGACACCGAGGCGATCCGCAAGGACTTCCCGATCCTGGACCGCACGGTCCACGACGGCAAGAAGATCGTTTACCTGGACAGCGCGGCGACCTCGCAGAAGCCGCGGCAGGTGCTCGACGCGCTCAACGAGTACTACGAGCGGCACAACGCCAATGTCCACCGCGGCGTGTACACGATCGCCGAGGAGGCCACCGCGCTGTACGAGGGCGCTCGCGACAAGGTCGCGGCCTTCATCAACGCACCCAGCCGCAACGAGGTGATCTTCACCAAGAACGCCTCGGAGTCGCTGAACCTCGTCGCCAACATGCTCGGCTGGGCGGACGAGCCCTACCGGGTCGACAGCGACACCGAGATCGTCACCACCGAGATGGAGCACCACTCCAACATCGTGCCGTGGCAGCTGCTCTCGCAGCGCACCGGCGCGAAGCTCAAGTGGTTCGGCATCACGGACGACGGCCGGCTGGACCTGTCCGACATCGACGAGATCATCACGGAGAAGACGAAGATCGTCTCCTTCACGCTGGTCTCCAACATCATGGGCACGATCAACCCGGTCGAGAAGATCATCCGCCGCGCCCAGCAGGTCGGCGCGCTGGTCTGCATCGACGCCTCGCAGGCGGCCCCGCACATGGTGCTCGACGTGCAGGCGCTGCAGGCCGACTTCGTGGCCTTCACCGGCCACAAGATGGTCGGCCCGACCGGCATCGGCGTGCTCTGGGGACGGCAGGAGCTCCTGGAGGACCTGCCGCCGTTCCTCGGTGGCGGCGAGATGATCGAGACCGTGTCGATGCACTCGTCGACGTACGCTCCGGCACCGCACAAGTTCGAGGCGGGCACGCCCCCGATCGCACAGGCCGTCGGCCTCGGCGCGGCCGTGGACTACCTCTCCTCGATCGGCATGGAGAACATCCACCGCCATGAGCAGGCCATCACCCAGTACGCGGTGACGCGGCTCCTGGAGGTTCCGGACCTCCGGATCATCGGCCCGGCGACTGCCGAGGACCGGGGTGCGACGATCTCGTTCACGCTCGGCGACATCCACCCGCACGACGTGGGCCAGGTGCTCGACGAGCAGGGCATCGCGGTCCGGGTGGGACACCACTGCGCACGCCCGGTGTGCCTGAGGTACGGAATTCCTGCGACGACGCGAGCGTCGTTCTATCTGTACTCCACGCCCGCCGAGGTCGACGCCCTGGTGGACGGGCTCGAGCACGTGCGGAACTTTTTCGGTTAGATGGCAGAGCGGCTGAGGGTTGACTGGTGAAGCTTGATTCCATGTACCAGGAAGTGATCCTGGACCACTACAAGCACCCCCACGGGCGTGGCCTGCGGGACGGCGACGCCGAGGTGCACCACGTCAACCCGACGTGCGGCGACGAGATCACGCTCCGCGTGAAGTACGACGGCGACACCATCGCCGACGTCAGTTACGAGGGCCAGGGCTGCTCCATCAGCCAGGCCAGCGCCTCCGTGCTCAACGAGCTGCTGGTGGGCAAGCAGCTCGGCGAGGCGCAGAAGATCCAGGAGACCTTCCTGGAACTGATGCAGTCCAAGGGTCAGCTGGAGCCGGACGACGCGATGGAGGAGGTGCTGGAGGACGCGGTCGCGTTCGCCGGCGTCTCCAAGTATCCGGCCCGGGTCAAGTGCGCGCTGCTGAGCTGGATGGCGTGGAAGGACGCGACGGCGCAGGCGCTGTCCGAAGGGAAGACGGCATGAGCGACAACGAGACTCTTACGACCAAGCCGGCCTCCGAGGAGGAGGTCCGCGAGGCCCTGTACGACGTGGTCGACCCCGAGCTGGGGATCGACGTGGTCAACCTGGGCCTGATCTACGGCATCCACATCGACGACGCCAACATCGCCACCCTCGACATGACCCTCACGTCGGCGGCCTGTCCGCTGACCGACGTCATCGAGGACCAGGCGAAGTCCGCGACGGACGGCATCGTCAACGAGCTCCGGATCAACTGGGTCTGGATGCCGCCGTGGGGCCCCGACAAGATCACCGATGACGGTCGCGAGCAGCTTCGCGCGCTCGGTTTCAACGTCTGAGTCATGACGTCCTGGAAGGCCCCCGGCACTGTGCCGGGGGCCTTCCTCGTCCGTGGTCAGCCTTCGGTGGCCAGGCGGTGGAGCAGGCGGTGGACCGAGGGGTTGCCGCGGAGACCGCGGACCAGCTCCTGGGCATCCTCACCGCCGCCCGGGCGGGGGAGTTCGCCACCGTCGACCCGACACCGGCCGCCCTGATCGGCCGCGAGCCCGTCACCGCGGGCGCGGTCCTGCGCGAACAGCTGTCGAACGGCTGACGCTCGGGCGGCTGCTCGCGCCCGGTTCAGGAGGGTTCGGGCGGTGCCGCCTCCCGCGGGCGGTGCCCCGGCGCGGCCGGGGGCTCCTGCCCCGGCCGGGTCACCACTGCGGGGCGCCGCCCCCGTACGGCGGAGGTACCGGGCCCTGTGCGGGGACGCCGGCGGCCTCGGCCAGGACGGGGCCCAGGTTCTCCGTCCGCATCCGCCGGTCGACGTAGAGCAGGCCGGTCACCAGCTGGGGGAATGTCGTCGAGATGATCTGGCTCACGAGCTGCCCCAGGAGCGTCGCGACCAGATAACCGCTCATCGCGACCATCACCGCCGCGGGGCTCGGGTCGTCCTCCAGCGATGCTGTCCCGATCATGCCGGGGAAGAGGCCGAGGACCGAGAAGGGCATCTGGATCACATAGCCGGCCGCGCCCGCTATCACGCCGGCCAGCAGGGTGATGCCGAAGATCCGCCACCAGTCGCCGCGCACCAGCTGGGACGAGCGGCGCAGCGCGGCGACGGGCCCCCGGCCCTCGAAGACCACTGCCGCGGGTGCCAGGCTCACCTTTATCCAGATCCAGGCCGCCAGCGGCCCGGTGATCAGGACGCCGACGACGCCCAGCGTGATGGCGGTGGCGGCGCCGCCGCCACTGTCCATCGTGACGAGGCTGATGATCGCCCCGATGAAGACCGCCATGACCAGCAGCACGGGGACCATCGCGACCAGGGCGGTGAGGATCAGGGCGCCGATCACGGGGGCGACATGGGCCCAGGCCCTCTGCCACACCGTCGAGAAGGCCACGGGCCTGCCCAGGACCGCCTCCTGCAGCACGGCCGGGACCGCCGCGTACATCAGGCCGGAGACGACCGCCATGGTGACGATGCCGAGCAAGGCGAGGAGGCAGCCCGCGGTCACGAGCGGAACGATGTCCGAGGACGACGCTCCCTCGTCGTAGTCGAGGGAGACCACCCGCTCCAGGTGGTCGGAGACGGCGGAGTAGGCGATGGCCACCGCCGCCGCCATCAGGAGCGCGGCCCCGCCGTACAGCGCGGCGGCCATGCCGAACAGCTGCTTCCAGTACCTGCCCATCGTCGAGAACGCCCCGCCCAGCACGTCCCCCAGCCTCAGCGGGGCGAGCGGTATGACCCCCGGCTTCGGCGGTGGCGCCCAGCCGCCCCATCCCGGCGGCCCCCCGTAGGGACTACCGCCGTACGCCGCGCCCCCGTAGGCGCCCCCGCCCCACCCTGCGTCCTGCGCCACCACTGCTCCGTTGCTCGTATCGTCCGGTTGTCATCCGGTCCTGCCGGTGCGGACACCGTAGCGTCCCGGGGTGCCCCCGAATCCCTTCCTGGCCGGTCACGATATGGGTGCACCGTTCTTGTGTACGGTCGTACGCAACGTTGGGTACGCTTGTACGCATGGGATACGGAATGCTGGTTGCGGCCATAGCGGCGGAGGTGGCCGGCACGACGGCCATGAAGTACAGCGAGGGGTTCACCAGGCTGTGGCCCTCGCTCATCACCGTCGTCGGCTATGTCCTGGCCTTCGCGTTGCTGGCCCAGACCCTCAAGACGCTGTCGATCGGCACCGCCTATGCCATCTGGGCGGGGACGGGCACCGCGGCTGTCGCCGCCATCGGCATCCTCTGGATGGGCGAGTCCGCGGGCCTCGCCAAGCTGGCGGGCATCGCTCTGGTCATCGCGGGGGTCGTCGTCCTCAATCTCGGAGGAGCCCACTGATGGTCCGGCGGTACGACCCCGAGCGGCGTGAGCGCATCATCGACGCGGCCATCCGCGTCGTCGCGGACCGGGGTATCGGCGGGCTCAGCCACCGCACCGTGGCCGCCGAGGCCGACGTGCCGCTCGGCTCGACGACGTATCACTTCGGCTCGCTCGACGAACTGCTGGTCGCCGCCCTGCGCCGGTGCAACGAGAGCTTCGCCCGGACGGTGCGGGAGAGCCCGTACTTCTCCGACCCCGAGATCCCGCTTGCCGACGAGCTGACCCGGCTGCTGGGGGAGTGGTTCGCCGCGGGGCGCGGGTCGCTGGCTCTGGAGTACGAGCTGTACCTCGCGGCCCTCCGCCGGCCCGCTCTGCGGCCGGTCGCCGCCGAGTGGGCCGACGCCCTGGCCGTCGTGATCGCCGACCGCACCGACCGGGCCACCGCTCGGGCGCTCACGGCCCTGCTGGACGGGATCAGCCTCCAGGTGCTGCTCACCGGCGGCGACTTCGACCCGGAGTACACCAGGGAGATGCTGGCCAGGGTCGCGCACGGGGCGGGCCGCTGACACCGGTCAGACGGTGACCCGCCGGACCGCCGCCGGCGCCGCCCGTCCGTGACCGGGTCCAGGGCCTCGACGACCGTACGGTCCCGGTCCGTCACCAGCGTCGGCCGGCTGACGCCCGCCGTGCGGAACGTGGGGAGCCGCAGCGCGGCCGTCGGTGTCAGTCCGGCGTCGGAGAGCAGCGGGAAGTGGGGCCTCTCCTTCTCGGTGAACGCCCTTTGCTCGTCCGGGTGCTGGGTGGACACGCCGTGCACGCTCGCGCCGGCCTCCGTGAACTCGGCCGGCTGGTCGCGGTGGTGCACGCCTCGAAAGTGCAGCCTTTCGCACCCGGGATCCCGGCCCACTCCGGCGGACAGGTGTGCACGCCCTGCTCGGTTGACCAGCGGATGCCGGGCTGCCATAGTCCGTTCCCAAAAGGAACTCACTGCCTGGGGGCGGGATGGGCATGCTGCGCGGCGTACCGAGAACGGTGCGGCTCCTGGCGTTCGGCGCCTTCCTCAACGCCGTCGTCAGCTTCACCTTCGTCTATCTCTTCGTGTACCTCACCGGACCGCGCGGCCTCTCCGTCGCCCAGGCGGGTGTGATCAGCGGCATCGGCGGGATCGGCCTGGTCGCGGGAAACTTCACCGGCGGCTGGTTCGGGGACCGGTACGGCCACCGGCGGATGCTTCTGACCGGCGCCTGTGTGAGCGGCGCCGCTCTCGTCGCCCTCCCCCTGCTGCCCCTGGCCGCCCTGTACGCGGTGCTGCCGCCGGCCCAGTACGCCTCGGGGGTCGTCCGCGCGGCCGGCGCGGCGCTCGTCGCGGTCTCCGTCCCCGCCGGAGGGCGCCGCCAGAGCTTCGCCGTCACCCGCTTCGCCTCCAACGGCGGCTTCACCGTCGGGCCGCCCCTCGGCGCGCTCATCGCTGCCGCGTCCTCGTACGACTGGCTCTTCCTCGCGGACGGACTGGGCACCCTGCTCTTCGCCGGCTACGCGGCCGCGATCCTGCCGTCCCGCGGCACCGTGCACACCCTGAGCACGCACGATCCGCACGCACCGGGCCTCCGGCGCGAACTCCGGGCCAGGCCCGGGGTGCTGGTGCTGCTCGCCGCGATCGTCTGCGTCGACCTCGTCTACCGTCAGCAGTACTCCACCCTGCCCGTCTTCCTCGCCCACCACGGCTACGGCACCCAGTTCTACGGCTGGCTGATCGCGGTCAACGGGGGCGTCATCCTCTGCCTCGAACTCCCCGCCGCACACGCCCTGCGCCGCCGGGCGCCTCTGACCGTCGTCGGGACCGGGCTGCTCCTCGTCGGGCTCGGCTACGCGGTGCTGATCCCCGGGGCGGGTGCCTTCTTCGCCGTCTCGATGATGGTGTCGCTGACCCTGGGCGAGATCCTCTACAAGACGACGGCCACGGCCTACGTCGCCGACCAGGCGCCGCTCCACGCCCAGGGCCGGTTCCAGAGCCTGTACGCCGGCGCGTCGATCAGCGGCCAGGTCCTCGCCCCACCCCTCGGGGGCGCGCTGTACACCGCCGCGCCCTCCCTGCTCTGGCCCCTCTGCGCGGCCCTCGCGTGCGGCGCGGGCGTGGCCGTACTGGCGGCACGGCGGCTGCACGAACCCTCGTCCGGGCCACGGGTGACAGGCGGCGCGGGGCCCGGTCGCCCCGTTCCTCCGGGCGAACACGCTCCGGTAACTGAGACCGGTTCGCCCGCGCGGGGCTCCGACGGTTAGGTTCTGTTCATGACCGACACGACTTCCCAGGGCTCCGCCCGCACCACCGGCGCCGTCGCCGCCGGCCTCGCCACCATCGCCGGTGACGGCACCGTCCTCGACACCTGGTTCCCCGCCCCCGAGCTCGCCGCGGAGCCCGGCCCGGCCGGGACGCAGCGCCTGAGCCCGGAGGAGGCGGTGAACCGTCTCGGTGACGGCGCGGCCAAGGCCATCGGCGTGGACGCACGCCGCGGCGTGGAGATCGTCGCCGTGTCCACGGTCATCTCCTCACTGGACGACAAGCCGCTCGACGCGCACGACATCTACCTGCGGCTGCACCTGCTCTCGCACCGTCTCGTGCAGCCCCACGGGCAGAACCTCGACGGCATGTTCGGCTTCCTCGCCAACGTCGCCTGGACCTCGCTGGGCCCGGTCGCCGTCGACGACCTGGAGAAGGTCCGGCTCAACGCCCGCGCCGAGGGCCTGCACCTCCAGGTCACCTCGGTGGACAAGTTCCCCCGGATGACGGACTACGTCGCGCCCAAGGGCGTGCGGATCGCCGACGCCGACCGGGTGCGGCTGGGCGCCCACCTGGCCTCCGGTACGACCGTCATGCACGAGGGCTTCGTGAACTTCAACGCGGGCACCCTCGGCACCTCCATGGTCGAGGGCCGCATCTCCGCGGGCGTCGTCGTCGGCGACGGCTCCGACATCGGCGGCGGCGCGTCCACCATGGGCACGCTGTCCGGCGGTGGCAAGGAGCGCATCGCCATCGGGCAGCGCTGCCTGATCGGCGCCGAGGCGGGCATCGGGATCGCGCTCGGCGACGAGTGCGTCGTCGAGGCCGGGCTCTACGTCACGGCCGGCACCCGGGTCACGATGCCCGACGGCCAGGTCGTCAAGGCCCGTGAGCTCTCCGGCGCCTCGAACATCCTCTTCCGCCGCAACTCTGTCACCGGCGCCGTCGAGGCCCGCCCGAACAACGCGGTCTGGGACGGGCTCAACGACGTACTGCACAGCAACGACTAGTCCGTAGCGGCGAGGAGTTCCTCGTACACCCCGCGCAGCCCGTCGACCGCCTCGCGGTCGGCGGGCTGCAGCGGTTCGCGGACCGGGCCCGCGTCCAGCAGTGCCTTCGCCGTGACCGTGCCGGGCAGGCCGGCGGCCATCATGGCCTCGATCAGCGGGGCGGTGAGCCCGTTGAGACGGGCCGCCTCCGCGGTGTCGCCGGCGTCGAACGCGTCCAGCACGGCCCGCATCTGACGCGGGGCCGCGTTGGCGACCGTACTCACGTAGCCGGCCCCGCCGAGCGCGTACAGCGGAAGGTTCAGCTCCTCGCATCCCGAGTAGTAGGCCAGCGAGGTCCGCGCCATCACCTTGGCGGCCGCGAGCATGTCGTACGAACAGTCCTTGACCGCCACGACGCGCGGGTGCCCGGCCAGCCGGAGCAGCGTCGCCGGTTCGATCCTCGTGCCGGTGCGGCCCGGGATGTCGTACAGCATCAGCCCGATGCCCGTGGCCTCCGCGACCCGGAGGAAGTGCGCCTCCACGGCGGCCTGCGGGGGACGGCTGTAGTACGGCGTCACCACCAGCAGCCCGTCGGCGCCCGCGGCCTCGGCCTCCCGCGCGAGCCGGACCGTGTGCCGGGTGTCGGAACTGCCCACGCCCGCGACGAGCGGGACGGAGCCGCCGACCGCCTCCCGGACGGCCCGCAGGAGCGCAGTCTTCTCCTCGTCCGTCGTGGTCGGTGACTCGCCGGTGGTGCCGCTGAGCACGAGGCCGTCGCAGCCGTCCGCGACGAGACCGGCGGCGTGACGGCGGGCGGCGTCCAGGTCCAGGTCACCTGCGGCGGTGAACGGGGTGATCATGGCGCAGAGGGCGCGGCCGAAGGGCCTGGCCGTGTGGGATGTCATGTCCGCAGTCTCGGCTTCCGGTGCGTGCGGGTCCACTTAGTTCTGCTTCGGGTGAAGGGCAAGAGACGCTGAACGGTGAGGCGGCGCGGCGTCTGGCATGATCGAACGCGGTTGCGACAAACCGTTCCGGGGGTGGGTGCACGGCATGCGCGTACGAAGAACGATCCCGGCCGCCGTGCTCACGGCGGCCACGCTGACGCTGTCCGGCTGTGCCGGCTTCCTCGTCCCCGCGGGCGAGGGGGAGCCGGGCCCCACCCGCACGACGCGGCCGACGGACGCCGAGCCCGCCCCGGGCGCCGGGGCCACGACGGAGGCACCCGCCCAGGGAGCGCCCACGCCCACCGCGCCGGCCGACGGCTGCCCCGCCTCCGGAGTGGTCGTGGAGATGGGCCCCGTGCAGACGGCGATGTTCCACCGCGCCGTCACCCTCACGCTCACCAACTGCGGGAAGCAGCCCTACCGCGTCCACGGCTACCCGTCCGTCCGCGCGCTGGGTGACGAGGGTGAACGCATCCCCGTACCCGTGAACGCGGGCGGATCGATGTTCGGCAACGACGAGGGGCCGGAGGAGGTCATGCTGAAGCCCGGCGCGAGCGTCACATCGACGCTGGCCTGGGTCTCCACCGAGGAAGGCGGCGACCTCATCGAGGGCGACGCCCTGGAGATCGCCGCCGCCCCGGACGCGGGGGCACGCGTCTTCCCGCTGGAGGGCCACGACATACGCCTGATGGACGAGCTGAACACGACGGCGTGGCGTGCGCGGACGGCCGGATGACCGGTCTTGACCTCAAGCGCACTTGACGTATGAGGGTGGTGATCGTGGGAGAGTGCACAGGCCCACGTCGACGCGCTCGCCGCCTCGGGCCACCGGGGTCGGACCGATGACACCGCGGTGGCACCGGGTCCAGAGTCACCCCGCCCTGAGGCGCAGTACCGTCCGCCGCTACACACCCGCGCTCGCCTCGCGTCCGGCCTGTAGGAGAACCGGGCTCGGGACGAAATGCGTCTACGCTGGGGGGCGGCCAAGGCCCCGTACACACCGGGCCGGCCCCTCGCACACAGCCCGCGCACGCCCCCGAGGAGAACCCACTGATGTCCGCAGAGCGCCCCTCCCTGCCGCCGGTGCGGCTGCACACCGAGGCCGAGCTGGCACGGGACGCGCTGGCCGCTCCGCTGCTCGCCCGCGCCGTCCGCCTCGCCCGCTGGGCGGGGCCGGCGACCCGGGTCGGCGCCGGTGGTGAGCTCGTCGAGGCGCAGCTGCCCGAGGCCGCACAGCACCTGGGGCTCGGCGACGACGAGGACGGCGCCGCCTACGCCAGCGAGGCGTGGCGCCTCGCCGTCGACACCGGGCTCGTCGACTTCGAGGACCCGCAGGACGCCGACGGGACCGGGGAGGGCGATGCGGAGGGCACCGTCACGGCCGGCGAGAACCTGGCGCTGCTGACCTCCGGATCCCCGCAGGACGTCCTCGCGATCTGGCTCGACGGGCTGGAGGCCGTGCACGCGGACGCCACCGCCCCGGCCTTCGACGACTTCGCCGATCTCATCGGTGAGGACGGCAGCGTCGACTTCGACGCCCTGGACTGGGACCCGGAGGAGGAGGCCGAGTTCCTCGACGGGGTGCTCGGCAACCTCTATCTGCTGACCCTCTCGGAGGCCGGTCCCGCCGACGGCCCCGTGCCGCTGCCGGCCCTCGCCGCCTCCGTGGTGGTGCCCGACGACATGGGGGAGCCCACCGACGACGTCCTGGAGCAGGTGTCCGAGGCGATGATGCGGCTGGACGACCAGTTCCGGGTCCTCGAACCCATCGGGATCGTCGAATACCGGCCGGTGGACGAGACGTTGCTGACCGAGGAGGGCGAGGAGGCGACACCGCCCGTCGACGACGAGGACGTCACCCGCTACGGCATGGTGAAGCTGACGCCGCTCGGCCTCTACGGCATCCGGGAGCGGATGCTGGAGGCCGGTGTGGACGCCCCCGCCGTCGGTGACCTCGCCGACAAGGGGGCCGACGCCCTCCTCGACGGCATCGCGTACTACCCCGAGGAGGCCGCGCGCACCGAGGTCGGTCTCTGGCTCGGCCGCCGCGGAGCCGAGGGGGCGGAGGCCGCCGCGGTGGAGCTCCTGGACGCGGCGCGCGGCGCCGACCGGCGGGCACCGCTGCGCAGGCTCCACTGCCAGCAGGCCCTCGCCCTGGTCGGCCCGGAGGCGGAGCCCGCGGTGCGCGCGGTGCTCGGTGATCCCGAGCTCGGCGGTCTGGCGCGGGTCTGGCTCGCGGAGCGCGGCGCGGCGGACGTGCCCGCGCCCCCGGAGTCGATGATCTTCTGGCTGGCCGTGGACACGATCGCCGCCCAACTGGACGCCGACGGCGACCTGGACGAGCTCCAGGAGCTGGTCGAGGGGCTCTCCGGCCAGCACAGCGGCTTCTTCGACGAGGCCTGGCGGGTGGAGCACCCGGCGACCGCCGAGGTCCTCGAGGCGATGGGCCGCCTCCACGGCGACCGCGGCGCCGCGAAAGCGGCCCGCAAGGCGGCGTACAAGGCGCGGTCGCGGCAGCAGAGCTGACGCGCGGGTACGGGACGGCAGCCGCACCACCTGGTGGACCGGTGCGTTTCAGCCAGACGCGGCCTGTTGTCGCCGCACTTCTGGGCGTAATTGTCCTGACCCGGGGAGCGGGTTGGGCCACAGGCCCCCGGAGCGCCGACCGGCGTTCAGCCGGAGTTGGTGCGGGGGAGGGAACGTGATCGCGCCAGCCCACCCGGCCACGCAGCACCAGGAGCCCGCCATGTTGATCACCCGCAGGGAATTCAGCAGACAGTCCGCCCTCACCGGAGCGGGGATAGCCCTGACCGGCGCCGTCGGCGCACTGGCCACGGCACCCGGCGCCCTGGCCGCCGAGGACTCGCGGCACGGCCATGGGCACGGGGACGACGACAAGGGCCACGGGCACGGCAAGGAACTGGGCTACGGGCCGCTGATCGACGACCCGAAGGGCATCCTCGCGCTGCCCGCCGGATTCTCGTACCGCGTCATCACCCACAGCGGGGTCACCAAGCTGGAGACCGGCGAGCCGACCCCCTCCAACCACGACGGCACCGCCGCCTTCGAAGGCGCCCGCGGTGTCACGCTCCTGGTCAACAACCACGAGCTGGCCGGCACCCGGGCCCGCTGGGAGTACCCCGTCCCGCTCACCGAGGGCCTCGTCTACGACCCGGTCGCGGCCGGCGGCTGCACCGTCGTGGAGACCCGTCGCGACGGCCGCACCGCCGAGTGGGTCGGCATCGCGGGTACGTCGACCAACTGTGCGGGTGGCAGCACCGCGTGGGGCACCTGGCTCACCTGCGAGGAGACCGAGGACAAGGCCGGCAAGAACGGTCTGCTCAAGGACCACGGCTACGTCTTCGAGGTCGACCCGTACGACAAGCGCGCCAACCGCGACCCGCGCCCCATCAAGGCGTTCGGCCGGTACGCGCACGAGGCCGTCGTCATCGACCCGAAGCGGGGGCACGCCTACCTGACCGAGGACGCGTCCGGCCCCAACGGCCTGCTCTACCGCTGGGTCCCGCCGCACGGCTTCGAGCACGGCCGGGGGAAGCTGCGCACCCTCGCCGACGACGCCGGTGTCCTCCAGGCCACCAAGTGCTTCGACAAGAAGGGCAGGTTCGTCGACGACCTGTCCCGCGCCACCGAGATCGGCACCGTCTACGGCGTGGACTGGGTCGACGTCCCCGACCGCGACGCGAAGACCGTGTCCGTGCGCAAGCAGTTCGCCGATGGCGAGGTCACCCGCGCCCGCAAGCTCGAGGGCATGTGGTGGGGCGACGGCGGCGCCTACTTCGTCTCCTCCTTCGCCCGGGACGAGAGCCCCGTGGCCCACGACGGCCAGGTCTGGTTCTACGACCCCAAGCGCCGCACGGTCACCCTCAAGGTCCTTCTCGGCGTCAACGCCGACCCGTCCGTGGACGGCGCCTTCGACGGCCCGGACAACATCACCGTGTCCCCGTACGGCGGCATCGTCATCTCCGAGGACGGCAACGGGATCCAGCACCTCTTCGGCGCGACCGACAGCGGCCGCACCTACCCGATCGCGCGCAACGACCTCAACGCCGGCACGGAGGAGGACCCCTCCTACAGCGAGATCGCCGGGGTCACCTTCTCCCCGGACGGAAAGACGCTGTTCGCGAACATCCAGACCCCGGGCATCATGCTCGCCATCACGGGTCCGTGGAAGCGCCAGCCGGACAAGCACTGACACCAGCCTGCGCGGCGCGTGGGGAAATCCTCTCGCGCGCCGCGCAGTTGTTCTCCTAGAGTCAGGGCCACGCACCTCCCGGTGCGAAGGCAGCGGCTACTTCCTTTCCCGAAATCACGCCGCGGCCATCCTGACCTCGGGAGGCACGAGCGCCGGGGTGCCCGGTGCGCAGGCGACGGATACTTCTTTGATCTGACGGTTGCGGGTTCGAGTCCCGTCCGGCCACGGCCGGTAGCTCAATTGGGTAGAGCATCGGAATAGCACCGTCGCCGACTCCAGATCTCGGGCACCCCTTCTTCGCTGTGTCCTCTCCCATGAATTCGGGGGAATTCACATGGCACGCTTCAACACCCGCTCCACCCGGCCCCATGCCACCTCGCCCGTGAAGTCCACCGGGCGCACCGCGCGCAACCACCAGGGCGCCGTGGGGCACCTCCGGGACAACCGCTCCGAACTTTTTCTGCTCGGCGTCGCCAACTTCGTCTCGCAGGAGACCTTCCACGAGGACGGCGAGAGCCGCGACAGCCGCTTCGCCACGCTGGTGCGGACGCTCGCCGTGGAGGACCCGGAGTGGACCGCGGGGCTGCTGAGCTGGCTGCGCCGCGAGGGCCGGATGCGTACGGCGTCGGTCGTCGGTGCCGCCGAGTACGTGAAGGCGCGGCTCGAGGCCGGCGCGGAGGACGGCCCGTCCAACCGGCAGGTCGTCGACTCCGTGCTGCTGCGCGCGGACGAGCCCGGTGAGCTGCTCGGATACTGGACCTCGCGGTACGGCCGCGCCGTGCCCAAGCCGGTCAAGCGGGGGATCGCCGACGCCGTGCGCCGGCTCTACAGCGGCAGGACGCTGCTGAAGTACGACACGGCGTCCAAGGGCTATCGCTTCGGCGACGTACTCAATCTGGTGCACGCCGCGCCCGACCCCGCCAAGCCCTGGCAGGGGGACCTGTTCCGGTACGCCCTGGACCGCAGGCACCACCCCGAGGACGCCGTGGCGCCCGCGTCGGACCGCACGCTGACCGCCCACCGGGCGCTGATGGCGCTGCCGGTCGCCGAGCGCCGTGCGGTGATCACCGGGCCCGGTGGCGTGGACCGGCTGGCCGAGGCGGGCATGACCTGGGAGGCGCTGGCGGGCTGGCTGCAGGGACCTATGGACGCCGCCGCCTGGGAGGCCGTGATCCCGTCCATGGGCGCGATGGCGCTCGTGCGGAACCTGCGCAACTTCGACGAGGCGGGTGTGTCGGACGACGTCGCGGCGGGGGTGGCGGAGAGGATCAGCGACCCGGAGGCGGTCGCCGCCTCGCGGCAGTTCCCCTTCCGCTACCTCGCGGCGTACCAGCACGCCCCGTCACTGCGGTGGGCGTACCCGCTGGAGCGGGCGCTCGGGCACTCGCTGGGCAATGTCCCCGCGCTGCCCGGCCGCACCCTGGTCCTCGTCGACCGGTCCGGCTCGATGTGGTCACCGCTCTCCGACCGCTCGCTCCTGAACCGGGCCGACGCCGCGGCGGTCTTCGGCGCGGCACTGGCGCTGCGGGCCGCAGAGGCCGATCTGGTGCAGTTCGGTACGGGCAGCCGGCAGGTGGAGTGCCGCAAGGGCGAGTCCGTACTGAAGATCCTGGAGCGCTTCGGCGACCTGGGCGGCACGAATACCGTGCAGGCGGTACGCAAGCACTACCGCGGGCACGACCGGGTGCTGATCGTCACCGACGAGCAGGCGTCGTTCACGCACTACGGGGACGCCACCGAGGGCATCCCGGCGGACGTGCCCGTCTACACCTGGAACCTCGCCGGGTACCGGGTCGGGCACGCGCCGTCGGGAGGCGAGAACCGCCACACCTTCGGGGGCTTTTCCGACGCGGCGTTCCGCATGGTGCCCCTGCTGGAAGCGGGCAGGAGCGCGGACTGGCCCTGGAACCGCTGATTACGAATGCGGCACTACTGACCGCTCCGGAGCGGTCGGGCATGGCGTCGGGCGCTTACAGGGCGCATACTCGACCGTAATGAAACAGTCAGCCGGTTCCCGGCGTCACCTGCCTTCCAGTCCCTTCAACCGCCCGGCCCAGGCGGCCCCACCGGTCGAATGCTTCGATGTGGGCGACAGGGTGTCGCACGACCAGTTCGGACTCGGCCGAGTCCTCGCTGTCGAGGGCGACAACGACGCAGTGCTCATCGACTTCTCGGGGCGACAGGGGAGGATCCTGAGCCCGTACTCCAAGCTGACCAAGCTCTGAGAGAGCGAACGAGCACGCACCGCGTCCCACCGGAAACTCTCCGGATCCGGGGCACCTGAGGGGAGAACCCGCGGGTGCCCCGGAAGCCGTTTCCGGGGGGCGGCGGTGCTACAGGGCCTTGGCGGCGGGCTTGACCATGCCGCGGACGGTCCGGGACTTCACGAACTCGCCCATTCCGGTCATCTCCCACTCGCCGGAGAACTGCTTGATCAGCTTGGCCATCATGACGCCGGTCTGCGGCTCCGCGCCGGTCAGGTCGAAGCGGACCAGCTCCTCGCCGGTGCGCGCGTCGATCAGCCGGCAGTAGGCCTTGGCGACCTCGGTGAACTTCTGCCCGGTGAACGAGTTGACCGTGAAGACCAGGCCGGTCGCGTCCGCGGGGATCCTGCCGAGATCCACGACGATCACCTCGTCGTCGCCCGCGCCCTCACCCGTGAGGTTGTCGCCGGAGTGCTTGACCGCGCCGTTCAGGATGGAGAGCTTGCCGAAGTAGCAGCTGTCCAGGTGATTGCGGTTGGGGCCGAAGGCGATCACCGAGGCGTCGAGGTCGATGTCCTTGCCACGGAACGCGGGCTCCCAGCCGAGGCCCATCTTGACCTGCGAGAGCAGCGGCTTGCCGCCCTTGACCAGGGACACGGTCTGGTTCTTCTGGAGGCTGATCCGGCCCTTGTCGAGATTGATCTTGCCGGAGCCGGCGGGGGCCGGCGGTGCGGGCGGTGCCGCGGGGGCCGGCGGCGCGAGCCGCGGGTCGACGGGCGCGGCGGCCGGGGGAGCCATGGGCGGAGCGGCGGGCGGTGCGACGGGTGCGGCGGCCGGTGCGGGCGTCGCCGCCGGGGCGGGCTCCTCCACCGAGACGCCGAAGTCCGTGGCGATGCCCGCCAGGCCGTTCGCATAGCCCTGGCCGACGGCGCGGGCCTTCCAGGCGCCGTTGCGCAGGTAGATCTCGATGACCACCAGCGCCGTCTCGCCGCCCAGCTGCGGCGGCGTGAACGTGGCGAGCGCGCTGCCGTCGTCCGCGTTGCGCACGGTGGCGGTGGGCTCCACGCCCCGGAAGGTCTGGCCCGCGGCGTCGGGGCTCGCCGTGACCACGATCTTCTCGATGCCCGGGGGGACCGCGGTGGTGTCCACCACGATCGCGTCGGGCGCCGACCCGCCGCCCGAGCGGTAGGTCACGCCGGGGCCCGATGGCTGGTTGTAGAAGATGAAGTCGTCGTCGGAGCGCACCTTGCCGTCGGCGGTGAGCAGCAGGCCCGAGACGTCGAGCCGCACCGGGGCGGCGACGTCCACCGCCACGCGGGCGGCGGAGAGAGGGATGTTCGAGCCGGGGGTCATTGCGGTCATGCACGGGGTAACGAACGACCCGGCTTTGCCGTTCCCTTACCTTCGCGGACTTGCTCCGTACGGCTCAGCGCCCGCCGCGCGCCCGGTTGCGGGGGTGTTCGCGGGCGGTGCGCTCGTTGCCGTGCCGGTACGCGCCCGTCCAGCGGGCCATGACGAGCTGGGCGTCGCCGGAGGTCACCTCCGCGAGGAACTTCTCCGCCCGGCCGCCGCGCAGGGTGCCCGCGGGGCGGCCGTGGTGCGTGATGGTGACGCTCGCGTCGCCGTGCTGCTCGTACCGGAATCCGGAGGGTTTCGGCATGCCCGAATGGTGCCCGACCCGCGGTGCCGCGTCGCGTGAATTGCGTGGGCCCGGTCCTAGTACGGCCAGATCGGCGGGTCCGTGACGAAGTGGCCGCCGATGTGGGCGTGGTCGGGGTTCGCCGGGTCCAGCTCCCCGTGTTCGGCGACGAGCTTCTCCGCGTACTGCTCGGAGTCGTCCTGCGGCTCGTAGCCGAGGGAACGGGCCGTCGTCAGGTCCCACCAGAGCCGGGTGTTGTCGGAGGAGCCGTAGACCACCGTGTGCCGCACGTCCTCTGCGGTGAGGGCCGCGTGGAACAGGCGCGCCCCGTCGCCGGGGCTCATCCAGACGGAGAGCATCCGCACCGACGTCGGCTCCATGAAGCAGGAGCCGATCCGCACGGAGACGGTCTCGATGCCGTGCTTGTCCCAGTAGAACTGCGCGAGGTCCTCGCCGAAGGACTTCGACAGGCCGTAGAAGGTGTCGGGCCGGCGCGGGGTGTCGACCGGGATCAGCGGGTCGCCGGCGACCGGGCGCGGGGTGTAGCCGATGGCGTGGTTCGAGGAGGCGAACACGATGCGCCTGACGCCCTCCTCGCGTGCCGCCTCGTAGAGGTTGTAGGTGCCCTCGATGTTGGAGCGCAGGATCTTGTCGAACGAGGCCTCGAGGGAGATGCCCGCGAGGTGGACGACCGCGTCGACGCCCCGTACCGCTTCCCGCAGCGCGGCCTTGTCGCCGAGGTCGGCGGTGACGGCGTCCGGTTCGCCCTCGATGGGCGTGAGGTCGAGCAGCCGGAGGTCGTAGCCGTACGCGGGAAGCAGTCCCCGCATGAGGGTGCCGAGGCCGCCGGCGGCGCCGGTGAGAAGGACGGTGCGCGGAGCTGGCATTCGGGGGTCTCCTCGGTGCGGGCGCAGGGTGCGGGCGCGACGTGCGCGGACGGGGTGATGCGGTGCTGCGTGGGGGTGCGGGCGGCGGGGTGCGCCAGGCACGCCGAAGTCACGCGACCGCCCGAGGCGTCAAATCCATGGGCAGCATTCACATGCGTGGACACGCTAGGAACTCGCGGCGGACCCGTCAAGTGTCGCTCGGTCCGGGTGGGTTCGTCCCGAGGCTGGGTGTTCCTGTCTTGACCGGCGCAGCACGGCTGCTTTAGCGTGGCGGCGTTCAGAGATATGGACACCGATCATAATTGTGCACGACTGAATCTGCACAGGGAGCGCCCGTGACCTCAGCCCCTCTTGCCGCCCGACTCACCGATGCCGCCGGGCCGCTCTTCTTCCCCGTCACCGCCTACGGACCGGACGGCGCCGTCGACCTCGACGCCTTCCGCGCGCACGTGCGCAAGGGCGTGGACGCCGGTGCCGCGGCCGTCTTCGCCTGCTGCGGCACCGGCGAGTTCCACGCACTGGCCCCGGAGGAGTTCCGGCTCGTCGTCCGGGCGGCCGTCGAGGAGACCGCGGGACAGGTGCCCGTGGTCGCCGGTGCCGGTTACGGCACGGCGCTCGCGATCCAGTACGCGAAGCTCGCCGAGGAGGCGGGGGCGGACGGGCTCCTCGCCATGCCGCCCTATCTCGTCGTCGCCGGCCAGGAAGGGCTGCTGGCCCACTACACGGCCCTCGCCGCCGCCACCTCCCTGGAGACGGTCGTCTACCAGCGGGACAACGCGCTCTTCACCCCGGAGACCGTCGTCGCCCTGGCCCGGACCCCGGGGATCATCGGCCTCAAGGACGGCTACGGCGACCTCGACCTGATGCAGCGCATCGTCAGCGCCGTGCGCACCGGGCTGCCCGGCGAGGAGTTCCTGTACTTCAACGGGCTGCCCACCGCCGAGCTCACCGGGCTCGCCTACCGGGGCATCGGCGTCACGCTCTACTCCTCCGCCGTCTTCGCCTTCGCCCCGGACATCGCCCTGGCGTTCTACCGGGCGCTGGACTCCGGTGACGACGACCTGGTCAACGCCCTGCTCGACCACTTCTACCGTCCGCTCGTCGAACTCCGGGCCAAGGGCCACGGTTACGCCGTGTCGCTCGTGAAGGCGGGCGTCCGGCTCGAGGGTCTGGCCGTCGGGACGGTGCGCACCCCGCTCACCGAGCCCCCGGCCGTGCACATCGAGGAGCTGACCTCGATCATCGCCAACGGCCGCGCGGTCCTGGAGAAGTACCGCGCGGGTGAGGTGAAGTGAAGGCCTCGGCTTTCCTGTACCCCTGGGACGTCGTGGGGGACCCGGACGCCCCCGCCCGCCTCGCCGGCCTCGGCGTCCAGCAGGTGACGCTCGCCTCCGCCTACCACTCCACCCGGGCCCTCACCCCGCGCCACCCCGGCCGCCGGATCGTGACCGCCGAACACGCGGCCGTGCTCTACCCGCCGGACGCCACGCGCTGGGCGCGGCGTGAGCTGCGCCCCTACACGCAGTCCTGGGTGGCGGGGGAGGACCCGTACGCCGAGGCGGCCGAGGCCCTCGCGGGCGCCGGCCTCCAGGTGCACTCCTGGGTGGTCCTCGCGCACAACTCGCGCCTGGGCGCGGAGCACCCGGACACCTCCGTGGTCAACGCCTACGGTGACCGCTACCCCTGGGCGCCGTGCATCGCGCAGCCCGCCGTCCGCGCGTATCTGGTGGACCTGGCGGCGGAGGCGGGCGCCCGCCCCGGGGCGTCGGGCACCGAGCTGGAATCGTGCGGCTGGTACGGCTTCGCCCATCTGCACGCCCACGACAAGACCTCCGGGGTCGCGCTCGGGGACGCGGCGCAGTATCTGATGTCCCTCTGCTTCTGCGCCGACTGCCGGGCCGGCTACGCCTCCGTGGGGCAGGACGCCGAAGAGCTGCGCACCGCCGTGCGCCACGCCCTGGAACCGGTCTGGGCCGGATCGGGTTCCGGTGAGCAGGGCTGGGCCGGGGTGGAGAAGCTGCTCGGCGCCGGCCTCGCCGACGCCACCCGGCGGTGGCGCGCCCCTGTCGCCAGAGGGCTCCAGGAGGCCGCAGTCGCCGCCGTAAGGGGAGCGGCACCCGGGCCGGACTTCCAGGTCCTGCTCCACGCCGATCCCGCCTCCTACCGCACCGGGGCCAACGTGGGGGTCGACCCCGCGCACATCCTCTCCACGGCGGACGGCGTCGTGCTGCCCTGCACCGGTGGCGCAACGGCACGCGAGGCCGTTCTCGGGCCGTTCGCGGAGCTGTCCGGGGTGCTGGCGGCGAACTTCAACGTGGTGAGCGGCATGGGCGGCAGCCCCGGCACGCTGGAGCGGGACGCCGCGCACGCGGCCTCGCTCGGCGCGAACGAACTGCGCCTCTACCACGCGGGCCTGGCCTCCGGGCCGGACCTGAGCGCCGTCGCGACCGCCCTCTCCGCCGTCCGCGGCGGCTGATCCCGGCGCGTTCCCCACGCGCGAAGAACTCAGGTCCCCGGCGTGCGGCCGGGGGCCTGAGTCATGTCCGCCCGGGGGTGCGAGGGCCGCCCCCGGAGGACGCGGATCCGACGTTCGCGGAACTTCTTTTGCCAGAAGCGTTGACGAAACATTCCCACCGCTCTAGCTTCATCGCGTCGTACTTCGTACGTCATATATGAGACGCGATACGCGAGATGTGAGAGCTCTTCACCCATGACCTTTGCGCCTGCCCCGATTCCTTCCAGGACCCAGTACGTGCTGGAGGCGATCAAGCACGCGATCCTCACCGCGCAGCTGAAGCCAGGGCAAGCGCTCGTGGAGACCGAACTCGCCGCGCAGTTCGGGGTGTCGAAGACGCCCGTACGCGAGGCACTGAAGACGCTCGCCGGCACCGGGCTGGTCGTCATGAGCCAGTACAAGGGTGCCACCGTGCGACTCGTCGACGCGGCCATGGCCCGGGAGGTGTACGACGTACGCCTGCTCCTCGAGCCGGAGGCGCTGCGCCGCTCCATGACCCGCAAGGTCTCGCTCGAAGCGGCCCAGGAGGCCCTGGAGCGTGCCGACTCGGCGATCGACAAGGCGGACAGGTCACTCGCCAACCGGGATTTCCACCGGGCCCTCTACCTGCCCTGCGGGAACCCGCTGCTCGCCCGGATGCTCGACGAGATCCGCGACCAGGCCGCACTCGTCTCGACCGTGGCCTGGTCGGCGAACCCGTCCTGGGAGCGCGAGGCGGCCGAGCACCGGGAGATCCTGCGGCTCGCCCTCTCCGACGACGCGACGGCCGCCGTGAGGGCCCTGCACGACCACATCGCATCCTTCGTACGCCGCGCATTCCCCGACGACGAAGACGGGGGTGACACAGCGTGAACCACCAGCTGGACGTGTATCACCAGCACCTCGACGAAAGGCCAGTCCGCATGGACCTCTCCCCGCTGAAGGCGGCCCTCGCTGACGTTGTGGCGATCCCGGTGACCCCGTTCGCCGAGGACGGGAGCATCGACGTCCCGGCGCACCGCGCACTGCTGCGACGGCTGCTCGACGGCGGCGTCCGCATCGTCACCCCGAACGGCAACACCGGTGAGTTCTACGCACTCACCCCCGACGAGCGGCGCACCGTCACCGAGCTGACCGTCGAGGAGGCCGGAGGCCGTGCCACCGTCCTGGTGGGGGTCGGCCACGACGTGCCGACCGCCGTGGCCGCGGCCGAGCACGCCAGGGACGCCGGGGCCGAGATGGTGATGGTGCATCAGCCGGTGCACCCCTACGTCTCGCAGGAGGGCTGGATCGACTACCACCGGGCCATCGCCGAGGCCGTTCCCGGGCTCGGGGTCGTCCCGTACATCCGTAACCCGCTGCTCGCCGGCGAGCGCCTCGCCGAGCTCGCGGACAGCTGCCCCAACGTCATCGGCGTGAAGTACGCCGTCCCGGACGCCGCCCGCTTCGGCGCGTTCGCGCGGGACGCCGGCCTGGAGCGGTTCGTATGGGTCGCCGGGCTCGCCGAGCTCTACGCCCCCTCCTACTTCGCGACCGGCGCCAGCGGTTTCACCTCCGGACTCGTCAACGTCGCCCCCGGTGTCTCGCTCGCCATGCTGGAGGCGCTGCGGGCGGGCGACTACCTCGCGGCGATGAAGGTCTGGGAGCAGATCCGCCGCTTCGAGGAACTGCGCGCCGACCAGCAGTCCGCCAACAACGTGACGGTCGTCAAGGAGGCCCTGTCCTCGCTCGGGCTCTGCCGCCGCGACGTACGCGCACCGAGCCGGGCACTGCCCGAGGAGCAGCGCGCCGAGGTCGCCGGTCTGGTCGCCGGGTGGTCGGTATGACGGACAACGGCACGGCGGGCCGCATCGCCCCCGAGGAGCTGCGCAGCCATCAGTGGTGGGGCACGGACGGGCTCCGCTCGTTCAGCCACCGCGCCCGTACCCGGCAGCTCGGCTACCTCCCCGAGGAGCACCTGGGCAAGCCGGTCATCGCGATCCTCAACACCTGGTCGGACATCAACCCCTGCCACGTCCATCTGCGCGACCGCGCGCAGGCGGTCAAGCGGGGAGTCTGGCAGGCGGGCGGCTTCCCCCTCGAATTCCCGGTCTCCACCCTCTCGGAGACCTTCCAGAAGCCGACCCCGATGCTCTACCGCAACATGCTGGCGATGGAGACGGAGGAGCTGCTGCGCTCCTACCCCGTCGACGGCGCCGTGCTGCTGGGCGGCTGCGACAAGTCCACGCCCGCGCTGCTGATGGGCGCCGCGTCCGTCGACCTGCCGACGGTCTTCGTGCCCGCCGGGCCGATGCTGCCGGGGCACTGGCGCAACGAGGTCCTGGGCTCCGGCACGGACATGTGGAAGTACTGGGACGACAAGCGGGCCGGCCTGATCGGCGACTGCGAGATGGCCGAGCTGGAGAACGGGCTCGCCCGCTCGCCCGGCCACTGCATGACGATGGGCACCGCCTCGACCCTGACGGCGGCCGCCGAGGCACTGGGCGTCACCGTGCCGGGTGCCTCCTCCATCCCGGCCGTGGACTCCGGTCACGACCGGATGGCGGCACAGTCCGGGATCCGGATCGTCGAACTGGTGTGGCAGCAGCTGAAGCTGTCGCAGCTCCTCACGGCGGACGCCTACGAGGACGCGGTCGCCACCGTTCTCGCCCTTGGCGGCTCCACCAACGCCGTCATCCACCTGATCGCCATGGCGGGCCGCTCCGGGGTGAAGCTCACCCTGGACGACTTCGACCGCATCGCCCGCACCGTGCCCGTCCTCGCCAACCTCCGCCCCGGCGGGAAGTACCTGATGGAGGACTTCCACTTCGCCGGAGGGCTGCCCGGGTTCCTGGCGCGGCTCACCGACGTGCTCCACCTGGACCGGCCCACCGTCGCGCACACCACGATGCGCGAACAGCTCGACGGGGCGCTCGTCCACGACCCCGACGTCATCAGGGAGCGGGACAACCCTCTGGCGGAGGAGGGCGGTGTCGCGGTCCTGCGCGGCAACCTCTGCCCCGACGGCGCGGTCATCAAGCACATCGCCGCCGAGCCGCACCTGCTGCGCCACACCGGTCCCGCGGTCGTCTTCGACGACTACAAAGAGATGCAGCGCACCATCAACGACCCGGCCCTGGCCCTCACCCCCGACCATGTGCTGGTGCTCCGCAACGCCGGCCCCAAGGGCGGCCCCGGCATGCCCGAGTACGGCATGCTGCCGATCCCGGACTACCTGCTGAAGCAGGGTGTACGGGACATGGTGCGGATCTCCGACGCCCGGATGAGCGGCACCAGTTACGGGGCCTGCGTCCTGCACGTCGCGCCCGAGTCCTTCGTCGGCGGACCGCTCGCCCTGGTCCGCACCGGTGACAGCATCACGCTGGACGTCGAGGCGCGGCTGCTCCACCTCGACGTGACCGACGAGGAGCTGGAACTCCGCAGGTCCGAGTGGACCGAGCCGCCCGCCCGTTACGGGCGCGGTTACGGCGCGCTCTACCAGGACCAGATCACCCAGGCCGACACCGGATGCGACTTCGCGTTCCTGGCACGGCAGGGAGAAGTGCCCGACCCGTACGCGGGCTGAAGCCGGGCGAAGGGAATTCCGCGCACCGCCCCGTCCGGGATCTCGAACGGCATGCGGTAAGCGCTTGCACCATGCACCGAAAGCACGGCACATCCAGCACTTTCCACAGATCGGAGACGCGTCATGGCCCAATCCGCAGCCGTGGCCACACCGCCCCCCAAGGGGAAGGCGTCCAAGCGCCGCTCGGCCACCCCCCGCCGCCTGCCGTATCTGCTGATCGCGCCCGCGGGCCTGCTGATGCTGGGCTTCATCGCCTACCCGGTGGTCAGCGTCTTCTACTACAGCCTGCAGAACTACAACGTCACCAAGCCGTGGCGGAACGGCTTCGCCGGCTTCGACAACTTCACCAAGATCTTCACCGAGGACGAGCAGTTCTGGCCGACGCTCGGCTTCAGCGCCCAGTGGGTCTTCACGCAGGTGACCCTGCAGCTCGCACTCGGTCTCGCCCTCGCGCTGATCGTCAACCAGACCTTCATCGGCCGCGGCATATCCCGCGCCATGGTCTTCTCGCCCTGGGCCGTCTCCGGGGTGCTGACCAGCACCATCTGGATCCTGCTCTACAACTCCTCGACCGGCTTCAGCCGCTACCTCGCGGACGCCGGGATCGGTGAGTACGGCACGTCGGTCCTCTCCGACACCGGGACCGTCTTCTGGGCGGCGACCATCTCCGAACTCTGGCGCGGGGTCCCCTTCTTCGCCATCCTCATCCTCGCCGACCTGCAGTCCGTCTCCAAGGAGCTGTACGAGGCGGCGTCGGTGGACGGCGCGGGCCGGCTGCGGCAGTTCTTCCACATCACGCTCCCGCACCTGCGCGACGCGATCATCCTGGCCACCCTGCTGCGCGGGGTCTGGGAGTTCAACAACGTCGACCTGCTCTACACCCTCACCGGCGGCGGACCGGCGGGCGAGACCACCACCCTGCCCCTCTACGTCGCCAACACAGGCATCGAGGGCCACGACTTCGGATACGCCTCCGCGCTCACCACCGTCGCCTTCGTGATCCTCCTCTTCTGCTCGATCGTCTATCTGCGCCTGAGCAAGTTCGGAGGCGACAACAAGTGACTGCCGCACTCGTGGAGAAGAACGACGCCCGCACGCCGGGACTGTCCGGGGGCAACGACCTCCCGCCCCCCTCCTCGCACCGCCGGACCAAGCGTGAGCGGGCCTTCGACGACGTACCGCGCTGGCAGATCTACGTGCCGCTCGGGATCTATCTGCTCTTCACCCTCATCCCGTTCTACTGGATGTTCCTCTTCGCCGTACGGCCCGCCGGCTCCACCTCGCTGGTGCCCTGGCCGATGACGGGGGACCACTTCTCCAAGGTCTGGAACGAGCGCAGCTTCGCCCTCTTCTTCCAGAACAGCATGATCGTCGGCGTCGCGACGCTGATCGCCACGACCCTGGTCGCGCTGGCCGGCGGCTACGCCCTGGCCCGGTTCGACTTCAAGATCAAGGGCGCCTTCATGCTGGCGCTGCTCTGCTCGCAGTTCATCCCGGGCGCCCTGATGCTCGTGCCGCTCTTCGAGATCTTCAAGAACCTCCAGATGATCAACTCCCTGGGGAGCGTCGTCATCGCGGAGACCGTCTTCCAGCTCCCCCTCTCGATCATCCTGATCAGCGGCTTCATCAAGAACGTGCCGGTCTCCCTCGAGGAGGCCGCCTGGGTGGACGGCTGCTCGCGCTTCAAGGCCTTCTGCGCCGTCGTCCTGCCGCTGCTGCGCCCCGGACTGATCGCGGTCGGCTCGTTCGCCTTCGTCCACAGCTGGAACCACTTCCTGTTCGCCCTGATGTTCCTCAGCGAGCAGGACAAGCAGACGATCCCGGTCGGCCTCAACACCCTCATCGGCGCCGACAGCGTCGACCTGGGGGCGCTGGCCGCGGGCGGTGTCATCGCCGCCGTGCCCGTGGTGATCGTCTTCGCCTTCATCCAGAAGTGGCTCATCACCGGCTTCAGCGCCGGCGCCGTGAAGGGATGACGTACATGACCTGGAAGCTCCGCCCCCGTACCGCGCGCCGCGCCGGTGCCGCGCTCGCCCTGCTGCTGGGCAGCACGGTCCTCCAGCCGGGTGCCCAGGCGGCCACCGCGTCGCCGGACACGGCGCCGGAGACGGCCGCGACGGCTCCCGGCCGGGATCTCGGCCGGGAGGTGCTCGCCGACGACGACGGCTGGGCCGCGGAAGGCACGGGAACGACCGGAGGCTCCGCGGCCGACGAGGACCACGTCCTCACCGTGCGCAACCGGGCCCAGCTCGTCGCGGCGCTCGACGGCGGCAGCTCCGTCCCCAAGATCATCCGGGTGGCCGGCACGATCGACGCCAACACGGACGACCGGGGACGGCGGCTGGACTGCGCCGACTACGCCACCGACGGTTACGCCCTCGACGCCTATCTGGCCGCCTACGACCCCCGTACGTGGGGTGGCGCCAAGCCCGCCGGGGTGCAGGAGGACGCCCGCAAGGCGTCCGCCGCCCGCCAGGCCGAGCGCGTCGAGCTGCCGGTCGGCTCGAACACCACGATCGTCGGGATCGGTGCGGGAGCCGTGCTCAAGGGCGCGAGCCTCCAGGTCGAGGACGCCGACAACGTCATCATCCGCAACCTCGAACTCCGCGACGCCTACGACTGCTTCCCGGCCTGGCAGCCCAACACCGGCGGCCTCGGCGACTGGAAGACCGCGTACGACACGCTGTGGCTGCGCGGCGCCACCCACGTCTGGGTCGACCACGTCACCGCGAGCGACAAGGGCCACCCGGACGACCGGGAGCCCACCTACTTCGGGCGCAACTACCTGCGCCACGACGGGCTCCTCGACATCACCAACGGCTCCGACCTCGTCACCGTCTCCTGGAGCCGGTTCGCCGACCACGACAAGGCGATGCTCATCGGCAACGGCGACGGCGTGACCACCGACCGGGGCAAGCTCCGCGTCACCCTGCACCACAACGAGTTCCACTCCGTCGTGCAGCGCGCCCCCCGGGTCCGCTTCGGCCAGGTCCACCTCTACAACAACCGTTACGTCATCCCCGAGGACGGCGGCCACCGCTACTCCCTCGGCGTCTCCACCGAGTCCCGGATCGTCGCCGAGAACAACGCCTTCGAGACCCCGGGCCACGTCGAGGTCGCCGACCTGCTGAAGAGCTGGAACGGCAGCGCCCTCACCCAGCGCGGCACCGTGTTCAACGGCTTCCCGGTCGACCTGGTCTCCATCTACAACGCCTACAACTCCGGCAGCGAGGCCGATCTCGCCACCGACACCGGCTGGACACCCACCCTGCACGGTCCCGTCGACAGCGCCCGGGGCGCCGCCGCCGAGGTGGCCCGCGAGGCCGGAGCGGGGAGGGCCGCCCGATGAGCGCGACCACACCCCTCCCCGTCGTCCTGGCCGGAGCCCGCGGCCACGGCCGCTGGCACCTCGCCAACATCCGCCGCCTCCAGCACCAGGGCCTGGTCAGGCTGGCCGGCGTCTGCGAACTGAACCCGCTGACCGACGCCGAACTCGACATGTTCGCCGACGAGATGCCGGAGCAGTCCGCCGACTTCGGGGCCCTCCTGGACTCCACCGGCGCGCGCGCCGCCATCGTCTGCACCCCCATCCCGACCCACACCACACTGGCCCTCACCGCGGCGGCCCGGGGCGTCCACCTCCTCCTGGAGAAGCCGCCCGCCGCCACCTGGGACGACTACGCCCGCATGGCCGATGGAGTACGGGAGGCGGGCATCGCCTGCCAGATCGGCTTCCAGTCCTTCGGCTCGCACGCCGTGACGGCCATCAAGGACCTCGTACGCACCGGAGCCATCGGCACCGTACGGGGCATCGGCGCCGCCGGGGCCTGGGTCCGCGACGACGCCTACTTCCGGCGCGCGCCCTGGGCCGGCCGCCGTCGGCTGGGCGGGACCGACGTGGTCGACGGCGTGCTCACCAACCCGCTGGCCCACGCCGTCGCCACCGCGCTCGAACTCGCGGGCCGGGGAACGGCCGAGGACGTCGCGTCCATCGAGACCGAGCTCTTCCGGGCCCACGACATCGAGTCCGACGACACCAGCTGCGTCCGGGTCACCACCAGCGACGGGCTGCCGGTGACCGTCGCGGTCACCCTCTGCGCGGAGGAGGCCGGCGAACCCTATGTGATCGTCCACGGCGACCGCGGCCGCATCACCTTCTGGTACAAGCAGGACCGGGTCCTCGTCCAGCGCGCCGGACACGGCCCGGAGGAGACCGTGCACGGACGGACCGACCTCCTGGAGAACCTCGTCGACCACCTGGAGCACGGCACCGCGCTCCTCGTACCGCCGGAGCGCACCGGCGCGTTCATGCGGGTCCTCGACGCCGTACGCACCGCCCCCGAGCCCACCGCGCTGCCCGCCACCGCCTGGCACACCCGGCCCGCCGACACGGGCGACGGCGTACGGCGCATCGTGCGCGGCATCGACGGCACCGTCGCCGCCGCCGCCGACACCCTCACCCTCTTCTCCGAACTAGGCGCCTCCTGGGCGCGACCCAGCGAGGTGAGCACCTCATGACCACCGCACTCCTCAGCTGCGCCGGACGCCCCGTCGGCCGCTACACCTACGGGAACGGGACCGACAGCCGCCCCTATCTGCACCCCGTCACCACGCTCGCCGGCACCCCCGTCACCGAGGAGCGTCCGGCCGACCACATCCACCACCTCGGCGCGTCCGTCGCGGTGCCCGACGTGGCCGGACACAACTTCTGGGGCGGCCGCACCTTCGTCCGTGACCAGGGCCCCACCGAGCTCGACAACCACGGGACGCAGCGCCACCTCGGCTGGAAGCTGCGCGACCCGGACGGCTTCGTGGAGGAGCTCAGCTGGGAGGCCGACGGCGCCGAGCTGCTGCGCGAGCACCGCACGGTCGCCGTCGCCGAGATCTCCGACACCGCCTGGGCGCTGGACTTCTCCTTCTCCCTCTCCAACCGCGGCTCCACGGACCTCTCCATCGGCAGCCCCGCCACCAACGGCCGCCCCGGCGCCGGTTACGGCGGCTTCTTCTGGCGCGCCCCCAAGGAGGCCGCGCCGCCCGCCGTGTTCAGCGGAACGCTCGACGGCGAGGAAGCCGTCCACGGCAGGGCCGCCGACTGGCTGGCCCTCGCCGGGGACGGCTGGACGCTGGTCTTCGCCGGCGCGACCGACGAGACCCGGCGCGACCCGTGGTTCGTGCGGACCACCGCATACCCGGGGGTCGGCTCCTCCCTCGCCGCCGACCGCCGGCTTCCCGTCCCCGCCGGGGACACCGTCGTGCGCCGGGTCGTCACCGTCGTCGCCGACGGACGCCTCGACCGGGACGCCGCGGCCGCCCACGTCCGCAAGGCGGTCTCCGCATGACGATGCCCTGGACGGCCGACCTCGGTGACGGCACCTACCGCAACCCGGTCCTGAACGCCGACTGGTCCGACCCCGACGTCGTACGCGTCGGCGACGACTACTACCTCACCGCGTCCAGCTTCGGCCGCGTCCCCGGACTGCCCCTGCTGCACTCCCGTGACCTGGTCAACTGGACCCTGGTCGGCCACGCCCTCGACCGGATCGGACCGGACGCCGACTTCGCCGTGCCCCGCCACGACTGCGGGGTGTGGGCGCCCTCACTGCGCCACCACGCGGGACGCTTCTGGATCTTCTGGGGCGACCCGGACCACGGCATCCAGCAGATCAACGCCGAGGACATCCGCGGCCCCTGGAGTGCCCCGCACCTCGTGAAGTCCGGCAAGGGCCTGATCGACGCGTGCCCCCTGTGGGACGAGGAGACCGGCGAGGCCTACCTGGTGCACGCCTGGGCGAAGTCCCGCTCCGGCATCAAGAACCGCCTCACCGGCCACCGGATGAGCCCCGACGGCCGGGAACTGCTCGACGAGGGCACGACCCTCGTCGACGCCGACACCATCCCGGGCTGGTTCACCCTGGAGGGCCCCAAGCTCTACCGCCACGACGGCTGGTTCTGGATCTTCGCCCCGGCCGGGGGAGTGGAGACCGGCTGGCAGGGCGCCTTCCGCTCGCGGACGTTCGACGGGCCCTACGAGGAGCGGGTCGTCCTCGCGCAGGGCACCACCGAGGTCAACGGCCCGCACCAGGGCGGCTGGGTCAGGACCGCCGCCGGTGAGGACTGGTTCCTGCACTTCCAGGCCCGCGGAGCGTACGGCCGTGTGGTGCACCTCCAGCCGATGCGCTGGGAGGGAGGCTGGCCGGTCATCGGCGACGAGGGCGAACCCGTCCTCGTGCACCGTCGCCCCAGCGCCCCCGAGCAGCCCGTCGAAGCACCCGCCTCCAGCGACGACTTCCCCGGCGGCCGCTACGGCCGTCAGTGGCAGTGGACGGCCAACCCGCGGCCCGGCTGGACGGTCGGGCACGGCGGCGACGGGCTGCGCCTCAGCTGCGTACGGACCGCGTACGCCCACGATCTGCGCGCCCTGCCCAACATCCTGGTGCAGCGGCTGCCGGCCGAGGAGTTCACCGTCGAGACCGGCATCACGCTGGACTCCGCCGAACCCGGGGCCAAGGCCGGGCTCGCCGTGCTCGGGGACGCCTTCTCGTGGATCGGCCTGGAGGCGGGAGCCGACGGGACTGCCAGGCTCGTGCACCGGTACGCCGAGACCGTCGCCGAGCACGAGCGGGACGCGGAACACCCGCGCCCCGCGCCCGGGGCAGCCGTCCGCGTCCGTATCGAGGTCACCCGGGGCGCCCGCTGCCGCTTCTACGCCGACAGCGGCGACGGGGCCGGCTTCCAGGCGTCCGGCCAGGTCTTCGCGGCCACCCCCTGGCGCTGGGTGGGAGCGCTCCTAGGCCTCTTCGCCACCGCGCCGGCCGGCAACGGGCCGTCCGGAACAGCCGGCTTCACCGCATTCCGCACCACCGGAACACCACCCAGAACCTGACCCCGCACCGCTTTGGGAGAGTCGCAATGACGCACCTCCGTACCGAGCGCACCAGAACGAGAACACTGTGCACGGCGATCGCACTCGCGGCCGCCTTTCTCCTGCCCACCGCCCCCGGCGGGGCGTCGGCCGCCACCGGGTCACCGCCCGCGGCGCACCACGGCGGCGCCACACCGCACGGCTTCGCCTCGCTGGCGGGCGGCACCACAGGGGGCCGGGGCGGCGAGGTGGTCACCGTCACCGACCAGGCGGGCCTGGAGCGGTACGCCGGTGCCGAGGAGCCCTACGTCATCCGGGTGGCCGGCTCCATCGCCGTCGAACCCTTCGGCGCGGACATCGACGTCACGTCGGACAAGACCATCGTCGGGGTGGGCGACACCGGCGAGATCGTCCACGGCGAACTCCACCTGAACCCGGGCACCAGCAACGTCATCATCCGTAACCTCACCATCCGCGACTCTTCCCCAAGCTCTCAACTACGTTCGAGCAGGGGAGACCCCAATGTCGAGGGTGACTGGGACGGGAAGACCACCGACTTCGACGCGATCCAGATGGACACCGCCGACCACGTCTGGATCGACCACAACCGGCTGACGCACATGGGCGACGGGCTGCTCGACATCCGCAAGGACAGCCAGTACATCACCGTGTCGTACAACCACTTCGACAACCACAACAAGGCGCTCGGCATCGGCTGGACCGAGAACGTCACCACGCAGATCACGATCGACCACAACTGGTTCAGCGGCACGAAGCAGCGCAACCCGTCCGCCGACAACTGCGCCTACGCCCACCTCTACAACAACTACCTCTCCGCGCAGGTCGCGGACGGGGACCCGCTGTGGACGTACGGCAACTGGGCGCGCGGCGCCACGAAGATGGTCATCGAGAACAGCTACTACCGGGACGTCCAGCACCCCTACCAGGCCGATGCCACGGCCGAGCTGGTCCAGCGCGGATCGATCCTGAAGAACACCACGGGCCGCACCGACGCCTGGGGCGCCGCGTTCGAACCGCGTGACTTCTACCCGTACACGCTGGACCGCGCCGCCGACGTACCGAGGCTCGTGACCCGGAACGCGGGTCCGCAGGAGTACATCGGCACCGCCCCGCACCGCACACACCACTGACCCTCCCCCCACGTACGCGTACAGATCCGAGAGAGAAGAGCCGACATGAACATCTCGAAGACGCTCCGGGGGCGTACCGCGACCGCGGTGTCCCTCACCGCGGTCCTGGCACTCGCGGCCACCGGCTGTGGCGACGACGGCAGCAGCTCAGGCACGGAGGGCAGCGGGAAGGGCGAGATCACTTTCTGGGACAACAACGGTGGTCCGCGCACCGCCATCTGGACCGAGATCATCAAGGACTTCGAGAAGAAGAACCCGGACATCGAGGTCAAGTACGTCCCGATCCCGATCGCCGACGTCCAGTCCAAGTACGACACGGCCATCGCGGGCGGCGGCCTGCCGGACGTGGGCGGCGTCGGCACCGCGTACCTGGCCAACATCGTGTCCCAGGAGGCCCTGGAGCCGATCAGCGACCGGCTGGAGAAGTCGGAGCTGAAGGGCAAGCTCGTCGAGAACATGGTCGAGAGCGTCAGAGCCGCGGCCGGCCGGGGCGACGACATGTACACCGTGCCGACCTCCGCGAACAACGGCGCGCTCTGGTACCGCACCGACCTGTTCGAGGCGGCGAAGCTGGAGGCGCCGACCACCTGGCCCAAGTTCTACGAGGCCGCCGACAAGCTCACCGACGCGAAGAACAACAAGTTCGGCTACACCATCCGCGGCGGCGCCGGCTCCATCGCACAGGCCCTCGACGCGATCTACGGCCAGACCGGCATCACGGACTTCTGGGACGGCGACAAGACCACCCTGAACGACCCGAAGAACGTCGCGGCACTGGAGAAGTACGCCGCCCTCTTCAAGAAGACGACGCCGGCCGCCGACGTCAACAACGACTTCACCAAGATGGTCGCCCAGTGGGACACCGGCACCATCGGGATGCTCAGCCACAACCTCGGCTCCTACCAGGACCACCTGAAGGCGCTGGGCGAGGGCAAGTTCGCCGGCATACCCGCCCCCATCGGGGAGGGCGGCACGCGCGTCCAGGTCTCCAACCCCGTCGACGGACTCGGCCTCTTCCGGTCCAGCAAGAACAAGAACGCGGCCTGGAAGTTCATCGAGTTCGCGGCCTCGCACGAGTCCAACAGCAAGTGGAACGAGTCCGCGGGCGCCATCCCGGCCAACACCGAAGCGGCCAAGGACCCGTGGATCAACGAGGCCGAGCCCACCGCGCTCGCCGCGAAGGCCCTCACCGACGGCTCAACCAAGATCGTCGACCTGCCGTACTACCTGCCCGACTGGAACAACATCAGCAAGGCGGACAACGAGCCGGAGTTCCAGAAGCTGCTCCTCGGCAAGGTCACGGCCAAGGACTTCCTGGACAAGATGGCCGAAGAGCTGAACACCGCCCAGAAGGAGTGGAAGGAACTGGGCAACGGCTGATCCCGGCTGTCCCACCCCAGCCCCACCCCCGATGACCGGGGGACCGGCGGCGGTCCGGGTCGCACCCCGCCGCCGGTCCCTCTTCCCGCGCACCACCACACGTTCGTCCTCCGAGAGAGGCAGTCAACCTGTGTCACTCACCCGCAGACGGACGGCAGCCGCGCTCCTCGCGCTGCCCCTCGCCCTCTCCGCCACTCCCGCGTTCGCGCACGGCGGTGGCGGCGGCCGGCCCGGGCCCCGGACACTCCACATCGCGGGCGACTCCACGGCGGCCCAGAAGTACGCGGACGCCGCGCCCGAGACCGGCTGGGGCATGGCCCTGCCCTTCTTCCTCGGCCGGTCGCTCGCCGTCGCCAACCACGCGATGAACGGCCGGAGTTCCAAGAGCTTCATCGACGAGGGCCGTCTCACCACCCTCCTGGACGGCGTCCGCCCGGGCGACATCGTCATCGTCCAGTTCGGGCACAACGACGAGAAGACCGAGGACCCCGCCCGCGGCACCGACCCGTACACCACCTACCAGGAGTACCTGCGCCAGTACGTCGAGGGCGCCCGCGCCCGACGCGCGGAACCCGTGCTGATCACCCCGGTCGAGCGCCGCCGGTTCGCCGAGGACGGCACCGCGAAGCCCACCCACGGGGAGTACCCCGCCGCGATGCGCGCCCTGGCGTCCGAGGAGGACGTGCCCCTGCTCGACATCCAGGCGCTCTCCCTCGCCCGCTGGCAGGAACTCGGCCCCGACGGGACCGAGGCGTACTTCAACTGGCTGGAGCCCGGCGAGTCGCCGAACTACCCCGACGGCAAGCAGGACAACACCCACTTCCGGCCCGACGGCGCGGTCGAGGTGGCCAGGATGACCGCCCGCGCCCTGCTGGACCGGCGTGTGCTGGACCGGCGCGACCTGCGCCGCCTCGGCGAGCCGGTGCCCGGGACGTGGATCACCTGGCCCCAGGCCTGACCCCCGCTCCCCGCACTCCTCCTCATTCCATTCCCCGTACGACAGTTAGGGATCCGCCATGCCCGCACGCATGAGACATGTCCGCGCCATCGCCGTGGTGACGGGCTGTGCCTCGCTCGCCCTCGCCGTGAGCTTCCCCGCCCAGGCCTCGTCCCACCACGGCAAGGGGATCGAGCGCGCCGTACTTCCCTCGGGCGACGGCTGGGCCGCGGCCGAGGGCTCCACCACGGGGGGCTCGAAGGCCACCCCCGACCACATCTACACCGTGAGCAACCGGGCCGAGCTCATCGCCGCCTTCGAGGAAGCCGGGGACGCGCCGAAGATCGTCAGGATCGCCGGCACCGTCCACGGCAACTCCGACGCCGCCGGCACCCCGATCGGCTGCGAGGCCTACCAGCAGGACGGCTACACCCTGGAGAAGTACCTCGCGGCCTACGACCCGGCCGTCTGGGGCACCGACGCGGTCCCGTCGGGCCCGCTGGAGGACGCCCGCGTCGCGTCCGCGAAGCTGCAGGCGGCCGCGGTCAACGTGAACGTCCCGTCCAACACCACGCTCGTCGGCGTCGGCAAGGACGCCACGATCATCGGCGCCAGCCTCCAGGTGAAGAACGTCTCCAACGTCATCGTCCGCAACATCTCGTTCGAGGACACCTACGACTGCTTCCCCCAGTGGGACCCCACCGACGGTGACCAGGGCGCCTGGAACTCCGAGTACGACAACCTCGTCGTCCACGGCTCCAGCCACGTCTGGGTCGACCACAACACCTTCGGCGACGGCGACCGCCCCGACGCCGGCCAGCCCCACTACTTCGGGGAGGTGTACCAGCAGCACGACGGCCTCTTCGACATCGTGCGCGGCGCCGACCTCGTCACCGTGTCGTGGAACGTCCTCAAGGACCACGACAAGACCATGCTCATCGGGAACAGCGACGGCGCCGGGGCGAGCGACCGGGGCAAGCTCCGCGTGACGCTGCACCACAACCTCTTCAAGGACGTGAAGGAGCGCGCGCCCCGCGTCCGCTTCGGCCAGGTCGACTCCTACAACAACTACTTCGCCGCCACCGAGGGCGCCGCGTACGGCTACACGTACGGCATCGGTGCCGAGTCCCACCTCGTCGCGGAGCACAACGCCTTCACCGTGCCCGCCGGCTTCGACAAGGCGACCATCCTCAAGAAGTGGTCCGAGTCCTCCCTCACGGCCGGTGACAACTACGTCAACGGGCGGAAGACCGACCTGATCGCCGTGCACAACGCGGGCGTTCCCGCCGAGCAGCTCACCGAGGGAGCCGGCTGGACCCCGACGCTGCGCACGAAGGTCGACCACCCCCTCGCCGTCCCCCTGCTGGTGGGGATCCAGGCGGGTGCCGGCAAGACGTCGGCCCGCTGACCCCACCCCCGGACCGGCCGGAGCGGCACCGCACCCTTCCACCACCCCGGAAGGCGCCGCTCCGGCCCGTCCCCTCTTCGCAAGGAGTACCGCCATGCCCAGCAGACGCAGCGCGCTGACCCTCTTCGCGGGTGCGGGCGCGGCCCTCGCCCTCGGTACGCCCGCCGCCATGGCCCGGCCCGCGCACCCGCGCCCCTTCGGCCGCTACGGCTCGCCGTCCCGCCGGCTCGACGCACGGACGCTCTACGTCGACCCGCGCGGCAGGGGCGACCACACCGACGTGCGGTCCGCCGTCGACGCCGCGTCCGGCACCGGCCGCACCCTGGTGCTCGCGCCCGGCACCTACCGCTCCACGGTCCTCGTCACCGCCGACCGGGCGGAGCTCACGCTGATCGGCGCGAGCGGCGACCCGCGTGACACCGTCCTCGTGTACGACAACGCCGCCGGTACGCCCAAGCCCGACGGATCCGGCACCTACGGCACGAGCGGATCGGCCACCGTCACCGTCCAGGCCGCCGGTTTCACCGCCCGCGACGTGACCTTCGCCAACGACTGGCTGCGCTCCGACAACCCGGAGTACACCGGCACCCAGGCCGTCGCGATCAAGGTGCAGGGCGATCGCTCCGCTTTCCACGGCTGCCGTTTCCTCGGCCACCAGGACACCCTGTACGCCGACTCCCTCGCCCTCACCGCCTTCGCCCGGCAGTACTACCGCGACTGCTACGTCGAGGGAGACGTCGACTTCGTCTTCGGCCGCGCCACCGCCGTCTACGACCGGTGCCACTTCCGCACCCTGACCCGCACCGACCTGGCCTCGGCCCCGTACGGCTTCGTCTTCGCCCCCAGCACCGCGGGAGCCAACCCGCGCGGCTACCTCGTCCTGCGCTCCCGGATCACCAGCACCGCCCCCGACGCGTACTACAAGCTGGCCCGCCCCTGGGTGCCCTCCTCGGACCTCACCGCGCACCCGATGCTGACCGTCCGCGACAGCCACCTCGGCGCGGGCATCGACGCGGTCACGCCGTACGGCACGATGTCCTCGGGCTTCCCGTGGCAGGACCAGCGCTTCGCCGAGTACCGCAACACCGGCCCGGGCGCGCGCCTCACGGTCCCCGGCAACCGCCCGCAGCTGACCGCTTCCGAGGCCCGGGCGCACACCGCGGCCGGATACCTGGGCGACTGGCGCCCCTACGCGTGAACCTGGGCATCACCCGAGGGGTTCTCCCCGCCTTCCACGAGCGGCTCAGGGACGAACTCACCTTCCCGCTCTCCTGGGAGAGGTCCGCGGGCCGTGACTTCCCGGCCTGGCGCGCCGAGGCGCGCGCCGTGGCCGGGGAGTCGCTGATGCAGCCCCCGGCTCCCGGCCCCGAGCCCTCCGACCCGGTGACCGTCGAAGCCGACGCCGGCCCGTACACCGCGCGCACCGTGGAGTTCGCCCTCAGCCGTTACGGGCGGGCGACCGGCCCACCACCACCGTCCGGCCGGACACCGGCCACGCCTTCACGGCTGCCATGCAGGACGAGGTGTTCGCCTGGCTGGACACATGGCTGGGAGCTCCGGTCCGAGAGCCCGCTCCGGGGCCTGCGGCTACGTCCGGTGCCGGGTGCGGCCTGCCGCCTTCTTCGTGACCGTCTTCGACGCGGACGACTTCTTCGCCGCGGCCTTCCCGGCCGGCGGCTTCCCGGCCGCGGCCTTCCTGCTCCGGCTCGCCTTCTTGGCGGGAGCCGCGCTGCGGGGCTTGTCCGGCTCGCCGGAGCCCTCAGGAGCCCTGCGCCTGCGGCGGGCGGCCGGGCGGCCGGATTCTTCGCCCTCTTCCTCCCCGCCGGCCTCGTCGACCGCCTCCGCGGCGCTGCGGCCCACGTCCTCGACGGCGGAGCCCGCTGCGTCGCCGACGCCCTCCACCGCCGTGCCCGTGCCCGCCCCGACGGACTCGACCGCGGTCCCCGCTCCCTTGCCGACCTCGCTCACCGCCGCGCCGGCGCCCTCGCCCAGCTCCCCTGCCGCCCTGCCGGTGCCGGCCCCGACGTCCTCGACCGCCGCACCCACTCCGCGGGTCAGCTGCTCCAGGATCTGGGGGTTGCGGTCGACCGTGGCCAGCAGCCGGGTGACGATGGCGGCGATGTGGTGGAGCCGCACCTTGAGCTGCGCCTGGACGTCCACGCCCTCGATACCCAGCTGGACCCGGCCGAGCCGAACATCCGCCCCGACGTTCAGCTTGAGGAGGTCGAGCACCTCGGCCTGCAGGGAGACGTGGGCCTCGAGGTCGTCGACCTCCAGGTCCAGCTTGTCCACATGGAGTGCGGGAACGTCCAGGAAGACATCTGACGGCCCCTCATCGGGACCGTCACCGTCCCCCGGGACCGCGATCTCGGCCTCCGGGTCCCGGTCCTCGCGGCCGGTGCTGTCGGAGCTGGGCATGGTGTGCGCACATCCTCGGTAGGTTCCCCGAGCAGGATCCTCACGTCCAAGTGTCGACCGGGCGAAACCATGACGCAATCGCCGGTGCCGTCCGCCGCCGGACGGCGCGGTCCGCCCCCACCGGCCAGGTGCGACAGGTGGGGGCGGACCGCGTGGCGGATCCGGGCCGGGTGTCTAGTCGTAGCTGAGGTCCGACGCGGTGTAGCGGCAGTACGTGCCGTCCGGGCCGCTGCCCGTCTCCGTCGGCTCGGCGCCGGTGTTGTTGCCGGTGTAGCGGATGCACGGCTTGATCTTCTTGCTGCTGTCACCGTGGATCCGCACCGACCGCAGCGCGGCGGTGTCCCCGTAGTTGGTGTTGATGCCGACCAGGGACTTGCCGGGGGCCGTGATGTCGACGTCGTTCACGATGATCTCGCGCTTGTACTGCTTGGAGCAGTTGCCGCAGGACCGGACGAGCTTGCCGAAGTCCGCGACCTGGAACTTCGTGACGACCAGCTTGCCCGCGCCGTTGAACTGGAAGACCTTGTCGGAGGCCTTCTTGGCGCCGCCGCCGTACACCGTGTAGACGGAGCCCGTCGACGTGCCCTTGAAGGACGCGGCGTCCTCGCCGACGTCCTCCCACCAGACGTTCTGGATCGTGCAACTGCCGGAGCAGTGGACGCCGTCGGCGGCGGGCGAGCCCAGGATGACGTTCTTGAGCGTCGCTCCGTCGGCCAGCTCGAAGATCGGGTCCTGGCCCTCCTCCTGACCGTCCCCGCCGAGGTCACCGCTTCCGTGGAAACGCTTCAGGGACCCGTCGTACGTCCCCGAGACCTCGATGGTCTTCGAGACGGCCTGGGTGCCGGTGGCACTGGGCCAGGCGGGTACCGCGGCCGTCGCCGCGCCTGCGGGCTGCAGCATCACGTTGGTGGCCAGGGCGGCGCCGGTGAGGCCCAGGGCCGCGGTGAGGGCGGCGGCCATGCGGCGCCTGCCGGGCCTGCGCCTGTGGGTGTGCGCTCGTTCGCTCATGCTCGTCGGTCCCATTTCCTAGAGGGTGGGGGAGTGTTGCACCCATGGGTCGCCACCGCCCCGGAAAGGGTTGCCGGGTTTCGGAACCGGTTCCTCCGACGCGCCCGGCGGACGCCGCCGCACGCTCAGCGCGTGGCGCTGAAGTCCCCGCCCACCGACACCGGTCCTGCCGCCGTACGCGCCCGCGCCGTGTAGTCGTCCCGCCCCGCGTCGCGGGTTCCCTCCGCGTGGTTGTACTGCCCCGCGAAGGTGTGCGTACCGGTCGGCACGCTCCTTCCCGGCTTCAGGGTCCAGCGGTACACGAGGAAGCCGTCCTCCTCGCGCGCCGACACCGCGAAGTCCTGCTCCGGCAGGGAGCGCCAGGAACCGGTGGTGGCCACCCCGCCGTTCAGCGCGATCCGCAGCTCGACCGTGAGCGCGGACAGCGGCCGGTCCGTCTTGACCGTCACCTCGCTCTGCGCCCAGTAGTCGTTGCTGTTCGGGTTCAGCGAACCGTCCGACCACAGCGGGTCCTTCCCTGCGGGCAGGGCGCCGCCCCGGCCCGGGGACGGCGTCGCGAGGGTCGGTGACGCGGGCTCGGCCGCCACCCGCTGCCCGCCCGCCGGCTCCTCCCGGCCCGCCGACGTGACCGCGAACGCCCCGGCCGTCAGCACCCCGCACACCGCCGCCGTCGCGCCGGCGACCCGCAGCCACGGCATCGGCGTACGAGGGGCGCGCGCGGGACGGGCCGGCGGTTCCTCCGCCATGCCGCGCTCGATCCGGGCCAGCATCCGTGCCCGGTCGGGGCGGTGCGAAGCGGCGGCGGTGCGAAGCCGCTCCCGCAGGTCCTCGTCCATCACTGCCTTCCTCCGGTGCGCTGCCAGGCGGCCGCCACCTGTACCTGTGCCGCCGGGGTCTCGGGCCCCAGCAGCCGCTGGAGTTCCGCCACACCGCGCGAGGTCTGGCTCTTCACCGTACCCACCGAGACCCCGAGGACCAGAGCGGTGTCGCGTTCCGACAGGTCGAAGGCGTGCCTCAGCACCACGCACGCGCGCTTGCGGAACGGCAGGCGGCGCAGGGCGCCTTGGACGTCCACCACGGCCGACACGTCGGGGCCGTCCGCCGCATAGCCGTCCCCGGCCCCGCGGGGCGCCCAGAACAGCGCGATCCTCCGGCGCTCACGCACCGCGCTGCGGATGCGCGTGCGGGCCAGGTTGGCGACGACCCCTCTCGCGTACGCCACGGGGTGGTCGGCGCCTCTGATCCGGTCCCAGCGGTGCCAGAGCGCCATCAGCGCGTCGGCGGCCAGGTCGTCCGCCGCATCGGCCTCGCCCGTCAGCAGATGGGCGAGCCGGGCGAGTTCGGCGTAGTGCGCCTCGAAGAACGCATGGAACTCGGCGGCAGCGGCATCATCCACGACTGTGCCCACGGGTACCTCTCCTCTGCCCTGGATCCCTGCGCGCTCTCTCGGGCTGTGTACGTTCCCAGTCCCGTTCCCCGTTCCGTTCGCGGGGCGAGAGGGTACCGGTGCGCACCCCGGAAGCGCTTCGACGCGTGCGCCTCCCAGTAAGGCGTAACACGGCGAAAACCTGAAGCCCCTGGTCCATTTCTTCTCCACCGGCGAACCGCCCGCGGATCAGGGCGACACGGGTGCGCGCCGCGCAAGACGTAACACAGGGAAAACCTGAAATGCCCATGACCGGTGAACAATCCGGCTGACCGCCGCGTGAACCGTACACAAGGAGGAGTGCATGCCGGACACATCTGATCCCACCGCGCCCGTACACAAGACCGAGGACGCCACGGTGCCCGCGCCCCCGGAGGCGAGGGCACCCACGGCCGGCCGCCGGGGCGCGGTCGACCGCTTCTTCTCCATCAGCGCCCGGGGCTCCGACTTCGGGCGTGAGATACGCGGCGGCTTCGCGACCTTCTTCACGATGGCCTACATCCTGGTGCTCAACCCGATCATCCTCGGCTCGGCCGAGGACAAGTTCGGCAACCACCTCTCGGGGCCCCAACTCGTCACCGCCACCGCCCTGGTGGCCGCCGTGATGACCGTCGTCATGGGGCTCGGAGGCAATCTGCCGCTCGCCCTCGCCGCGGGCCTCGGCCTCAACGCCGTCGCCGCCTTCCAGCTCGCGCCGCTGATGAGCTGGCCCGACGCGATGGGCCTCATCGTGATCGAGGGCCTGCTGATCTGTGTCCTCGTGGTCACCGGGCTCCGCGAGGCGATCATGCACGCGATCCCGCCGTCCCTCAAACAGGCCATCAGCGTGGGCATCGGGCTCTTCATCGCGTTCATCGGCTTCGTCGACGCCGGGTTCGTCTCCCGTATCCCGGGTGAAACCGGTTCCGTCCCCGTCCAGCTCGGAGCCACCGGTCAGCTCTCCGGCTGGCCGGTCCTGGTCTTCTGTATCGGTGTGCTGCTCACCGTCGCGCTGCTCGCCCGCCGGGTGAAGGGCGCCATCCTCATCAGCATCGTCGTGACGACCGTGGTGGCGGTGATCATCGACGGCATCGCCGACATCGCCCCCACCGCATGGGGCCTGACCGTCCCCGCCGTCCCCGACGACCTGGTCGCGGCGCCGGACTTCGGGCTGATCGGCTCCTTCAGCCTCTTCGGCGCGTTCCAGCAGGTCGGTGTGATCACCATCGTGCTGCTGGTCTTCACCCTGCTGCTGAGCGACTTCTTCGACACGATGGGCACCGTCGTCGGCGTCTCCCACGAGGCCGGGCTCCTCGACCAGGACGGCAAGGTGCCGAATCTGGGCCGCGTCCTGCTCATCGACGGTGCGGCCGCCGTCGCGGGCGGCGCGGCCTCCGCGTCCTCCGCCACGTCCTACGTCGAGTCGACGGCGGGCGTCGGCGAGGGCGCCCGTACCGGCTTCGCCTCACTGGTCACCGGCGCCCTCTTCGCCGTGGCGCTGTTCCTCACCCCGCTCGCCACGATCGTCCCCGCCCAGGCGGCGGCGCCGGCCCTCGTCGCGGTCGGCTTCATGCTGATGGCACAGGTACGGCACATCGACTGGGAGAAGTACGAGATCGCCATCCCGGCCTTCCTCACGATCGCCGTGATGCCGTTCACCTACTCGATCACCAACGGCATCGGCGCGGGCTTCGTCGCCTACGTCGTGATCAAGGCCGTCCTCGGCAGGGCCAGGGAGGTCCACTGGCTGCTGTGGGGCACCGCGGCCCTGTTCGCGGTGTACTTCGCCATCGACCCCGTCGAGCAGCTGCTCGGGGTGAGGTAGCGCGACAGCGACCGCGCGTCGGCCTTCGAGACCCGGCCGGGGGCTCGAAGGCCGACGCTGTCGTACGGGGTGCGACGTCAGTTGGTGACGTACATGTACTTCCACGAGCCGTAGACCGTCGAGTTCACGCCGTCACCGGAGTAGCCGGCGCCCTTGACGTACGCCGACCGGAACCGGAACTTGTAGCCGACGGAACTCGACCCCGGCTTCCCGAGGTTGACGACCGACCTGCCGGCCGAGTCCAGCTTGAAGTACTCCGAGCCGCCGCTGCGCCAGGCGCCCTGGTAGTACATCTGGATGTCCAGGCGCTGCTTGCGGCCCGGGTAGGGGTTCATCGTGGTGTTGAAGTACGGCTGCGACGTCTTGTGGACGTAGGAGTACGTCGTCGAGCCGATCTTCCCCGTCTTGTAGTGCCGGGAGATGGACGTGCCGACCTTGGCCTGGCCTCCCGCCCACACGGTCACGGTCTTCGCCGCGGTCCGTGCGTCGCCGTCGTACACGGCGTAGACGGAGGAGTCCCGGAACATGTTCAGGGTGCCGGAGAGCTTGCCCGCGCTGTTCACCGTGCCCGACTTGATCAGGTACTTGCCCTTGCCGTCCCCGGCCCGGTCCGCGTAGATCTTCACGGTGCGGTTCTTGTACGTCTTGCCGAGGGCGGCGGTGAAGGCGACCGGCTTCCCGTAGGAGAACACCTTCTTGTTGTTGTTCAGGGTGAGGGTGACCGCGCTCCGTGACACCGCGACGGTGTCGGAGCCGCTCGCCGGCGTGTGCGTGGCGTCGCCCGCGTAGGAGACCTTGTACGTCACGTTCCCGCCGGCCGGCGGGGTGTCGGAGAAGGAGAACGCGCCGCCCGCCTTGGTGACGACGGCGGGCAGTTCCTTGCCCTTGGGGGACTCGAGGTCGGTGCGCGTCACCGTCAGAGGGGTCCCGGCGGGGACCGCCACGCTCGCGGTGATCCGGCCCGTGACCGTCAGGGCCTTGGCACGCGCCGCGCTGGAGGGAGCGCTCACGGTGATCGCCGGGAGCGACTTCGCGGGGTCGCCCAGCACGCGCAGGGAGAACACGCCCTGGCTGTTCTCCGACACCGCGAAGATCCGGCTGCCGTCCGGCGCCCAGGCCAGGGCGCCCGGCGCGAGGGTGTCCCCGCCGGAGGAGCTGCCCGTGTTGGGGAACTCGAAGGTCCGGACCGTGTTCGGGTCGCCGTGCGAGAAGATGTGGACGTCCGGCCCGTACCAGGAGAAGGTGCCGCCCGCGACCTCGCCGCCCGGGGCGACGTCCACGGCGTTGGGGTAGTCGGACGACTGGTAGGTCACGACCGGCGAGAGGTCGGCGGTGGAGAACGCCGGGTGCACGTACGGCGCGCCGCTCGCGGTGATGACTTCCTTGCCGTCCGGGGTGATGTCCAGCTCCCGGAGGTTCCCGGCCACCGACTTGCTGACGCGCAGCGTCAGCCCGGAGTCCGACACGTCGTAGATGCCGACGACGTCACTCTCCCGCACGCCGACGGCCAGCACGCCGGGGGCGGCCGGGTCGGAGCCGAACTCCGGGGCGATGGTGCCGTTGTAGGTCTGCGAGCTCTGCTGGGAGAGCTGGACGACGGGTTCGGGGCCCGACAGGTCCAGCGAGCCGATGCCGCCGGTGTGCTCCTCCTTGTACCCGAACCACAGCTTGCCGCCGGCCTGTGCGAGCGTGCTGACCCCGTCGAGGCCGCCGAGGGCGTAGCTCGCACTCTGCGCGTACGTCTGCGTGTCGACCGCGATGATCCGGCTGCCGCCGGTGACGGCGGCGTACACCAGGCCGGAGTCGGCCGAGAGTTCCAGGCCGTTCACACCGGACAGGCCGGTGAGCGTGGCGACGACCGTTGCCGCGTAGTCGGTGACGACGATCCTGCCGGCCGTCGGGTCCGATATGTAGACCCGCTGGTGGACGCCGTCCACCAGGACGTCTCCCGCGGACTTCAGGGAGAGGACCTTCGAGGTGTCGGCCGCCGCGGCCGGACCGGCCGCCGTGACGCTCAGCGCCGCCGAGCTGAAAAGGACCGCGAGCGCCGTCGCTGTGGTGACCGTGCGTCTGTGCTTCTGTCTTCGCACCATGATCCGTACCCCCCAGGGTGAAGAAATTGTGAGAGCGCCCCCGCTGGGTCGCAGCGTATGCGACGCCTGTGACAGTCGGGCAGCCGGTCAGGGCGTCGGGGGCGGCACGCATCACTTCTTCACGTCGGTGGGGCGGTACGGATCACCCCTTCAGGGCCGCCTTCATCATCTTCTGCGCGATCGGCGCCGCCAGGCCGTTGCCGCTGACCTCCGAACGGGCCGCCCCGGAGTCCTCGACGACCACGGCGACCGCGACCTGCTTGCCGGTGGACTCGTCCTTCGCGTACGACGTGAACCAGGCGTACGGGGTGTTGCTGTTGTCCACGCCGTTCTGCGCGGTTCCCGTCTTGCCGCCCACCTCTGCGCCGTCGATCTTCGCGTTGCTGCCGGTCCCCTTCTCCACGACGGTGACCATCGCGCTGCGCAGCTGCTCGGCCGTCGACTCCTTCACGACCCGTTCGGTGTCGCCGTCCGGATACGCCTGGAGCGTGGAGCCGTCGGCGTCGGTCACCTTCGCGACCATGTGCGGCGAGGCCAGCTCACCGCCGTTGGAGAGGGCGGCCGAGACCATGGCCATCTGCATCGGGGTCGCGGTCACCTCGAACTGGCCGATGCCGGTCAGCGCGGTCTGCGCCTTGTCCATACCGGTCGGGTACACGCTCTGCGACGCCCGCACCGGCACGTCCAGCTTCTCCGTGTCGAACCCGAAGGCGTCCGCCATCGCCTTCAGCTTGTCCTGGCCGAGATCGGCCGCGACCTTCGCGAAGACGTTGTTGCAGGAGTACTGGAGGGCGGTGCGCAGTGTGGCGTTCTCGCAGGGGGCCGAGGGGTTCTCGTTCGACAGGACCGTGCTCGTGTTCGGCAGGGTGTACGGGTCGGGGCTGTCCGTGGGCTCGTCGACCGAGCCGTACAGGCCGTTCTCCAGCGCCGCCGAGGCCACCACCAGCTTGAACGTCGAACCGGGCGGCAGCGGCTGCCGCAGCGCCCGGTTGACCAGCGGCTTGGTCTTGTCGTCGAGCAGTTTCTGCCAGGCGTCGCCGTCGTTCGTCCCGCTGATGTCGGAGGGATCGTACGAGGGGGAGGAGGCCATCCCCAGGATCCGCCCGGTCCCGGGGTCCATCGCGACCGCCGCGCCCCGGTCGTCACCGAGCGCCTCGAAGGCGGCCTTCTGCACGTCCGGATCGATGGTCGTGAGCACATCGCCGGGGGACGTCTGCTCACCGGTGAGCAGATCGGTGGGATTCTTCAGCCGGTCGTCCGTGCCGTCGAGGACATCGCTGTAGATGCCTTCCAGCTGGGTGGCGCCGTAGGCCTGCGAGCTGTAGCCGGTGACCGCCGCGTACAGCTCGCCCTGGGTATAGGTGCGTTTGTAGCGGAGGTCGTCGCCGTCCGTCTCCTTCGAACCGGTGACCGGGGATCCGGCCACGATGATGTCGCCGAGCGGCTGCGCGTACTGCGCGATGGTGTTCCGCCGGTTGTGTTCGTCGTCTGCGAGCGCCCGTGCCTCGTACGCCTGCACCCAGGTCGCCCGCACCAGCAGGGCGAGGACCATGAGCAGACAGAAGACCGAAGCGCGCCTGATCGTCTTGTTCATCCCGCTGGAGGGACGAACGGGGGCACCGGGGGCGTTCCCGTCCGTGTTCCTTCTCACCGGTTTCTCAGGCGCACCGCTCCGGGCGCGGAGGTGCCCCGGCGCTCAGAGCCTGCGGGTCGCGAGGGTGAGCCGGTCGCGGGCGTCGAACAGGGCGTCCTTGACCATCTGCTCGTGCGCCGGCGTGAGCCGGGCGACGGGCACCGAGCAGCTGATCGCGTCACGCGCCGGAGTGCGGTACGGGATCGCGACGCCGAAGCAGCGCAGCCCCAGCGTGTTCTCCTCGCGGTCCACCGCGTAACCCTGCTCGCGGATGAGGTGCAGCTCCTCGATCAGCTTCTCGCGGTCGGTGAGGGTGTGCTCCGTGAGCGCCGGCAGCGTCTCGGGCAGCATCTTGCGGACCTGCTCGTCGCTGTGGGTCGCCAGCAGCGCCTTGCCCAGCGAGGTGGAGTGCGCGGGCAGCCGGCGGCCGACACGGGTGAAGGGCCGCAGATAGTGCTGCGACTGCCGGGTGGCGAGGTACACCACGTTCGTCCCGTCCAGCCGGGCCAGGTGGATGGTCTCCGTGGTGTCGTCGGAGAGCCGGTCCAGCGTGGGGCGGGCGGCCGCGACGACCTCGTCGCCGTCGATGTACGAGGTGCCGACGAGCAGGGCGCGCACGCCGATCCCGTACCGCGTGCCCGTGGCGTCGGTCTCCACCCAGCCGAGCTCCACCAGCGTCCGCAGCAGCATGTAGAGGCTGGACTTGGGGTAGCCGACCGCTTCCTGCACCGCGGCCAGCGAGTGCATACCGGGGCGCCCCGCGAAGTATTCGAGGAGTTCCACCGTCCGTACAGCGGACTTGACCTGTGCCCCACCGGACTCGCCAACCGACATGCCTTATGTCCCTTCCAGCCTTCTTGTACGACCCTGCGACTTCTTGCCAACACGGAACGCCCGGAAATAGAGTTCCTGTGTATTCACGTTCAGGAACGCTGTTCAGAATACCGAACAACCTCTCCTGTGTGGCAGCGGAACGGAAGGAAATACGGTGGCAGCAGCACCAGTCTGGAGCGTCGACCCCCGAACGGGGAACCCGCGTGAGCAGGTTGCGGTGGAGGCTACAGCGGAGGAGGTCGACCGCGCGGTCCGGGCGGCGCACGCCGTTCGCGGAGCGCTGGCCGACCGCACCGTGCGCGCCGCGTTCCTCCGCACCGCGGCCGACCTCCTCGCCGAGGCCCAGGAGCACGTCATCGAGGCGGCCGACGCGGAGACCGCGCTCGGCCCCGCCCGGCTGACCGGCGAGCTGGCCCGCACGGCGGCCCAGCTGCGGGCCTTCGCGGAGGTCGTCGACGAGGGCGCGTACCTCGACATCCACATCGACCACGAGGACGGCAGCCGCACCCCGCCGTGGCCGGACCTGCGCCGCTACAAGATCCCGCTCGGCGTCGTCGCCGTCTACGCGGCCAGCAACTTCCCGCTCGCCTTCTCCGTCCCCGGCGGCGACACCGCGAGCGCGCTCGCCGCGGGCTGCCCGGTCGTCGTCAAGGCGCACCCCGACCACCCCGCGACCTCGGAGATCTGCGCCTCGCTCCTGCGCAGGGCCGCGGCGCAGCACGGTCTGCCCGAGGACGTCCTGACCGTGGTTCACGGCTTCGACGCGGGTGTCGAGCTGGTGAAGCACCCGCTCGTCTCCGCCGCCGGGTTCACCGGCTCGATCCGGGGCGGCCGCGCCCTGTTCGACGCCGCGGCCTCCCGTCCCACCCCGATCCCCTTCCACGGTGAGCTCGGTTCGCTCAACCCCGTCGTCGTCACCGAGGCGGCCGCCGCCGAGCGCGGTGAGCAGATCGGTGCCGGCCTCGGCGGCTCGATGACCATGGGCGCCGGACAGTTCTGCACCAAGCCCGGTTTCGTGTTCGCCCCCTCCGGCGAGGCGGGCGACCAGCTGCTGAAGTCGCTGACCGAGACCGTGAGCGGTACGGGCGCCGGGGTCATGCTCGACCACCGGATGCGCGACGCCTTCGTCCACGGAGTGGCCGAACGGGCCGCGCTCCCCGACGTCGAGGCCCCGGTCACCCCGGGCGCGGGCGGCGAGCACACGGTCTCCGCCGGCTTCCTCACCGTACCGGCGCGGCGGCTGACCCAGGAGGGACCGCACGACGCGCTCCTGGAGGAGTGCTTCGGCCCGGTCACCGTCGTGGCGCGCTACGACTCCGCGGACGAGATCACCGCTGTGCTGTCGCGCCTCCCGGGCAACCTCACCGCCACCCTCCAGATCGCCACGGAGGAGGCCGACGGCAGCGCCGCCGGACTGCTGGCGGAGCTCACCCCGGTGGCCGGACGTGTGCTGGTCAACGGCTGGCCGACCGGTGTCGCCGTCGCCCCCGCCCAGCACCACGGCGGCCCCTACCCGGCCACCACCTCCACCTCCACCTCGGTCGGCGCCACCGCGATCGAGCGCTGGCTGCGCCCGGTCAGCTACCAGTCCACGCCCGAGGCGCTCCTGCCGCCGGAGCTCCGCGAGGACAACCCGCAGAACCTGCCGCGCCGGGTCGACGGGCGCCGCGCGTGACGGCCGTACAGCTCCCCGAGCTCCCCTTCGTCCTGGAGCCCTTCGGGCCCGACGGCGGATGGACGTACGAGGAAGGCGTGCTGACCGGTTCGGCCGGGGCGAAGCAGGACCGTTTCGTCCCGCCCGGCGGCGACTCCCTGGAGCCCGCCTCCGACGCGCCGCGCCTGCTGGGCCCGGCGCCGGAGGGCGACTTCCAGCTGATCGCCCGGGTGCGCGTCGGCTTCGCCGCCGCCTTCGACGCGGGGGTGCTCTACCTCCACGTCGGGGAGCGGGAGTGGGCGAAGCTCTGCCTGGAGCTCTCCCCGGAGCGCCCGACGATCTGCACCGTGGTCACCCGCGGCCACTCGGACGACGTGAACTCCGCGGTCGTGGAGGGGGACAGCTGCTGGCTGCGCCTCAGCCGCATCGGCGACGCCTTCGCCTTCCACGCCTCGGCGGACGGTGAACGGTGGACCTTCGTCCGGCTGTTCACCCTCGGCACGGATGAGGAGCGGGCCGCCGCCCGTATCGGCTTCCTCGCCCAGTCACCCACCGGCGACGGCTGTTCGGTGACGTTCGACCGGATCGCCTTCCGGCCCACCGGCCCCGGCGATCTGCGCGACGGCAGCTGACCGCGCACACGTACACCCACCGAGGGCCCGGATCCGAGAGGATTCCGGGCCCTCCGTGCTGGGGAGCCGGGCCCTCCGGGCGGCGCCTGGTGTTCACCTGCGCATCACCCGGAATCCTCCTGCAATCAACCCGCGTTTCTCACGGCTTCCTCATGCGGCCTTGATTGCGTGTCCGTGCCGGCCCGGTCCGGCACGTAGACGCAAGGAGGCGCATGGTGTCGCGACCCGACACGGCCGCACCCCGTGGGTCCCGGGACGGCGATGCCCCGGCCCCCGAGGGTGACCAGCCGCTGCACGTGGCGAGCAGACTGCACGCGTTCAACCGGTTCGAGCTGAAGTACCTCGTCCCCGTCGAACAGGCCATCGAGATCCGGGAGGAGCTCGGCGAGCGGATGGACCGGGACCTCAACAGCCCGGTGGGCGGCTACGGGGTCTGGAGCCTGTACTACGACAGCCCCGAGCTGCGGTTCTACTGGGAGAAGATCGAAGGCCTGAAGTTCCGCCGCAAGCTGCGGATCCGGCACTACGGCGACCTCGACGGGGTCACCGAGGAGTCGCCGGTGTGCGTGGAGATCAAGCAGCGGGTGAACCGGGTGACGCAGAAGCGGCGCATCACCCTCCCGTACGCCACCGCCAGGAGGCTGTGCGACGCCCGGGAGATGGTGGAGCACTCGCCCAGGGAGAGCCCCTTCATCCAGGAGGTGCTCGACCTCGTCATCCGGCTGAACCTCCGGCCGACCGCGATCACCGGATACCAGCGCGAGGCGCTGGTCGGCCGCGCCTCCGACACGGGGCTGCGGGTCACCTTCGACCGGCGGGTCCGGGGCCGGGACCGCGACTTCCACTTCGGGACCGCCACGCCGGAGAACCGGTTCACCATCCCGCCCCACATGACGGTGATGGAGATCAAGGTCAACGAGCGCACACCGCACTGGATCACCGACCTGGCCGCGCGCCGGAATCTGAACCTGGTGCGGATCAGCAAGTACGTGCAGTCCATCGAGGCGTTCGGCCTGGCGCCCAGGTCGGTCTTCCACGTCGACGAGGCGGACTGTCCGCCTCCCACCCCCCACACCCGGCTGCCACTGGGGCAGCCGGCGGCGCCGCACGCGCCGGTGAAAGCAGGAGCACAGTGAACTTCGATCTGCAGGAACTCAGCGGGACGTTCAGCGTCGCCGACGTGGTCGCCGCCATGGCGCTGTCGTTCATCCTGAGCACGGTGATCGGCTACACCTACCGGTACACCCACCGCAACGTCTCCTACAGCCAGTCGTACGTCCAGACGCTGGTCATCGTGGGCATGATCGTCGCCCTGATCATGCTGGTGGTCGGCTCGAACCTGGCACGGGCGTTCTCCCTGGTCGGCGCGTTGTCCGTCGTCCGGTTCAGGAACGCGGTGAAGGAGACGAGGGACGTCGGCTTCATCTTCCTGGCGATGGCCATCGGCATGGCCTGCGGTGCCCGCTTCTACACGCTGGCCGCCGTCGGCGCCGTCGTCATCTGCGTCGTGATCCTCGTGATGTTCAAGTTCAACTGGTTCGCCCTGAACGTCCAGCGCCAGGTCGTCAAGGTCCAGGTCCCGGCGGGCGAGGACTACACGCCCGCCATCCGTGACGTGCTGATCAAGTACACCAGTGAGTTCGAGCTGGTGAGCACGGAGACGATCCGCGGCGGAGCCCTGAACGAGGTGTTCTACACCGTGCGGATGAAGAAGGGCACCGAACCCGGCGACCTCGTCACGGCCCTGCAGGAGCGCACCTCCGGGCAGCGGGTGACGGTGCTGACCGGTTACGACACCACCGACCTGTGATGAGCGGCGGCACGGAGCCGGTCCGCCGGCGGCGGCCCAAGGACCGCCTCCCGGTGCGGCTGCGGCACCACTGGAAGCCGGCCGGGGCGCTGTGCCTGGGACTCGCCGTCATGGTGTACGCCTTCGGGGACGCCCGCATCTCCCCGTACGTCACCTCCTCGTCCCGCGTCGAGGCCGACACGATCACCGAGAACGTCAAGGGCACGGTCGGCCTCTACGACACCACGGTCAAGCACGCGATCCAGCTGCAGTACAAGCAGACCGACTTCGAGAAGATGATCAAGGAGTTCGAGGACGACGGGACCAAGGACTCCATCAGGGCCGACCTCACCATCGACGGGGTCTTCCTCCAGGACGTGGGGATCCGCCTGAAAGGGAACTCCACCCTGATGTCCCTGCGCGGCGACCTGGGCGGTGCCGGTGGCGGCCGGATGCCCGGCGGAGCCGGGCAGGGCGCCCCGCAGCAGCAACAGGGCGGCGGGGGCCAGGACCGCGGCCGGGCCGCGAACGGCGGCGGTCCTGGCGCCGGGGCCACCGGCGGCGCGGCTGCCGGCGGCGGTGCCGGAGCCGGAGACCGTGCGGGCGGCGGGGGAGGGATGGCGCAGTACGACCTCTCCGCCGACAAACCGGAGGAACTCCCCCTGCTCATCGAGATCGACGAGTACGTCGAGGGCCGCGCCTACCAGGGCGAGCGGGAGATCTCGCTGCGTCCGGGAACCGACGGGCAGGTGCCGCTGAACGAAGCCCTGGCGCTGTCGCTGACGGACGGGAGCGGGCAGACGGCCGAGCGCTACGGCTTCACCACGGTGTCCGTGAACAACGGTCCGGAGGTCACCCGGCTCATGGTGGAGAACCCCGACACCGAGTACGCCGAGGCCGTCGACGGCAACGGAGTGCTGTACAAGGCGCGGGCGGGCGGCACCTTCGCCTACAAGGGCGACGACCCCTCCGACTACGAGACGTCGTTCCGGCAGCTCAACAAGGTCGGAAGTCAGGACCTCTCGCCCGTCATGAAGTTCATCAAGTGGGTGGACGAGGCGTCGGACGAGGAGTTCGCCGCAGACCTCGACAAGCACGTCGACGTCGAGTCGTTCGCCGCGTACGTCGCCACTCAGAACCTGCTGATGAACTTCGACGACATGGCCGGTCCGGGCAAGAACTACCTGCTCTGGTACGACCTGGACACCAAGAAGTTCTCCGTCCTCGGGTGGGACTACAACCTCACCTTCAGCGGAGACGCCGAGGCGGGGCCCGACGACGAGATGAGCATGGGCGGCGGCCGTCCCGGAGGCGCGGGCGGCGAAGAGACCGGCCAGGCCACCGGCGGCCAGGGAACGGACGGCCAGGAGGGCGGGCAACCGCAAGGCATGCCCGAACTGCCGGAGGGCATGGAGCCGCCGAAGGGCATGGAGATGCCGGAAGGCGGCGGGATGCCCGGTGGCGGAGAAGGCGGCCCCGGTGGCGCAGGCGGCTCCATGGGGGGCCACACCCTCAAGGAACGCTTCCTGGAGCTCGACGCCTTCGACAGCGTCTACAAGAAGGCGTACAGCGAGCTGTACGAGACGTACTTCGGCTCCGGTACGGCGGCCGAGGCGCTGGAGGACATCGCCGGCCAGGCCGAGAAGGCCGGTGTCGACGCGGCGGAGCTGAAGAAGGCCGTGGCCACACTGCGTACGACCGTCACCGCACGCACGGAGGCGCTGGCGAAGGACACGGAGGTGACCGGTTGACCACCGGCGCCCCGGGCCCGGATTCCCCCCGATCCGGTCCGGGGCGCCGGTGCACCCGCGTAGTCGCGTCCTCCCGCCCGTTCCGTACGGTGGAGCCCCCCCGAGCCGCCGGTCCGCCCAGGCCGGCACGAATCCCGCAGCACCCGAGGTGAACCCTGTGGCCTCAGCCCGGCACACCGTTCTGGTCGTCGAGGACGACCCGAGCATCCGCACCCTGCTCACCTCCGCCCTGCACGCGGCCGGTTACGCCGTCCTATCCGCGGGGACCGGGCAGGAGGCCCTGGCCGGGACGGGCCGCAGCGGGCCGGACCTGATCGTGCTGGACGTGATGCTCCCCGACACCGACGGCTTCACGGTCACGCGCGAACTGCGCGCGCGGGGCGTCTACACCCCGGTCCTCTTCCTCACCGCACGCACCGACGTCGAGGACCGCATCATCGGCCTCAGCTCGGGCGGGGACGACTACGTCACCAAGCCCTTCCACGTCCAGGAGGTCCTGCTGCGGGTGCGCGCCATCCTCCGCCGCAGCGCCGGGCCGCGCGCGGCACCGCCCGCCGAGCGGCCGCCCCTTCGCTACGCCGACCTCACCCTCGACGAAGAGGCACACGACGTGCACCGCGCGGGACAGCGGGTGCCGCTGTCACCGACGGAGTTCCGGCTGCTGGCCTGCCTCATCGCGCAGCCCGAGAAGGTGCTCGAGAAGCAGCAGATCCTGCAGAAGGTCTGGAACCACGACTTCGCCGGCGACACCCGCATCGTCGACACCTACATCAAGAACCTGCGCCGCAAGATCGACCGCACCGAACTCCCGCTCATCCATACCGTGCGGGGCGTCGGATACTGCCTGCGCCTGCCCCGGGACCGCACGGCGTGAGAGGGGTACCGAGGCGCCCGCGCCCCCGTTCCCTGCGCACCCGGCTGGTGCTGATCGCCACGGTCCTGGCCACAGCGGCGGTGCTGGTGTGCCAGGCCACCGGGCTGACCCTCATGCGCTCCTGGCTCATCGGGCAGGTCGACGACCGTCTCACCGACTTCCGTCCGCCCTCGCCCGTCTACCGGGACATCGCCGACGGCTCCGTGCCGTCCCACCGGCCGCCCCCGCACGAGACCCTGCCCTCCGACTTCCGCGTCTACTTCTACGACGCCGAGGGCCGCCTGCTGCCCGACTCGCTCGGCAGCGGCCGGGGCGAACCACGCCTGGCCGAGGCCATCACCGCGCGCGAACCCGTGGACGGACGCCCCACCACGGTGCCCGCCCGGGACGGCGACGGCGACTGGCGCGTGGTCGCCGACTCAGGACCCCGGGGCATGCGCGCCGTCGTCGCCCTGCCGCTGGACAGCGTGCAGGAAGCCACGTCCAGACTGCTCTGGTTCAGTCTGGCCGTCGGAGCGGTCACCGCGACCGGAGTGACGCTGCTGGGCGGCGCCGCGATCCGCCTCGGCCTCCGGCCGCTGTCCCGCGTCGAGCACACCGCCCGGCGCATCACCAGCGGTGAACTCGAACAGAACGCCACCGACACCAGCCCGGACACGGAGGTCGGCCGCCTCGGCATCGCCTTCAACACCATGCTGGACCAGCTGCGCGCGGCCCTGCACCGCAAGGACAGGACCGAGCGCAGGCTGCGCCGCTTCATGGCGGACGCCGGGCACGAACTCCGCACGCCCCTGACCTCCCTCCAGGGCTTCGCCGAACTCCTGCTGGAAGACCCGCACATGTCCCCGCGCCGCAGGCGCGAGGCCCATGAGCTCATCGCGCAGAACGCCGAGCGGATGAGCCGACTGGTCGACAGCCTCTTCCTGCTGGCCAAGCTCGGTGACGCCCCCACCACCGAGCACGGCCCCGTCGACCTGCTCTCGCTGGCCGCGGACGGCATCGCCGCCTCGGCCGTACGCCACCCGGGCCGGCGCATCGCCCTCGCCCCGCTCGGGGCGGGGGACAGCGACGGCCCGGGGGAGCTCGACGTCGTGGAGGGCTCCGGCGATCCCCATCAGCTCGCCCGGGTGCTGTCCAACCTCCTGGACAACGCCTGCACCCACACCCCGCCGGGCACCCGGCTCCGGATACGCGTCGGGAGCCTGCGCGCCGGCCCCCGTACGGGAGGCGCCGACCGGCCCGGCCGTACGAGCGTCAATCCGCCGCTGCCCTCCGGAGCCCCGGTCCACGTCATCGAGGTCGTCGACGACGGCCCCGGTCTCGCACCCCAGGAAGCCCGGCAGGTCTTCGACCGCTTCTACCGGGTGCCATCGGCCTCCGGCGCCCCCCGTGACAGCGGATCCGGCCTCGGCCTCGCCATCGCCTCGACGATCGCCGAGGCCCACGGGGGCCGCCTGGAACTCGACACCTTCCCCGGCGAGGGCTGCACCTTCCGGCTGCTGCTCCCGGCCCGCTCCTCCTGAACCGGGTCACATACCGAAGTTCCGTCCCGCATACGTGAATTGCTTTTTCCGGCCCGACAACCTTGCGCGCGCAGATGCCGGTCGAGAACAACGTCTCGGTAGGTCGACCCGGAAGGAGTGGCCTCAGTGGCGGATCGGGCCGCCGACCGGGACCGGGGCGACGTGGCCGGTCGGCGGAACGGTCTGTGCCAGGGCCAGGCCGATGTCGACCAGCGAGGACCGGACCAGGCGGGTGACGTCGGGGAGCGGGGTCCAGACCGACTCGGCGGTCTCACCGTTCGGCTCGGGCCGGAGCTGGCCGCATGTGACGCGGACCCGGTAGAAGATCCCCACGTTCTGTAGCTCGGGCAGGCCGGGCAGACGGCGCTCGTCGGCCGGGACCACCCTGGAGTCCACGCCCAGCAGGCGCTCGACCACAGCCTCAAGGCCGGTCTCCTCGGCGACCTCCCGGATCACCGCGTCGAACGGGTCCTCCGCGTGCTCGACCCTGCCGCCCGGAAGAGTCCAGTTGGGCTCCCCCTCCGGTGGTGCATGACGGGCGAGCAGCACCCGTCCGTCCTCGATGCACACGGCGTACGCGGCCAGTCGCAGATCCATCCCCGGAGGCTATGCCGCTTCAGCCCCGCCGCGCCGTGCTGTTCGCGCCGTCGATCCCCTCGCGGACGATGTCCGCGTGCCCGGTGTGCTGGGCCGTCTCCTGGAGGAGGTGCAGCAGGATCCCGCGTACCGGCCAGTGGTGGACGACCCCGGGCTCCCAGGGGGTCTCCGGCAGGGGGACCTCCGTGTCCAGGTCCGCCTTCGCGGCGGCCTCGTCGGTGGCGCGGGCGGCCTCCTCGTACGCGGCGCGGAGGCCGGTGACCGTGGCGCCCTCGGGTGCCTGGTACTGGGTCATGTCCCACATGCCGTCCGGGGTCCGGCCGGTGGCGTCGGTGAGGATGTGCGTCCAGACCCGCTCGCCCCGGGTGAGGTGGTTCAGGATGCCGCCCAGCGTCAGCTCGCTCACCGTGGACCGCTCGGTGAGCTGCGTGTCCGTGGTGTCCCGAACGGTGATGAGGAGGAGCCGGCGCGCTTCGCGGAGCGCGCGCAGGATGCCTTCGGTCTCTGGAGTCATGCGGGCAGCCTAGGAGGCCAACAGGACGGAATCCGTCCTACTTCCCCCTGGCCAAGCGGGAAGTTCGCGGGACGGAACTCAGGTGTCCGTTCCGGCTGCCAGGAAGTCCCGGTTCACGTCGATCAGTTGATCGAGTGCCTCTCTGGCGGTGGTCAAGCTGTCGATCGTGCAGGAAAGGCGCGTTCGTTCTCGATTCATCGCGGTCAAGGCTGTCCGTGCCTTGTCCGGAGTGGGCTCCGTCATGCAGGGGACCATCAGGGCGATAGCCCTGCTGGACATTCCGGCGGCCAGGAACACCTGAACCAGGGCTACCCGCTGGACGTGGCCCTCGTCGTAGTACCGCTGGCCGCTGGGGGACCTCGTGCTGACCAGCAAGCCCTGCTGCTCGTAGTAGCGCAGTGACCGACGGCTCGCTCCTGTCCTGGCGGACAGTTCGCCGATCCGCATCTGAACCCCTCTCGTGCATCCGGTCACCGACTTGCCCTTGACATCGATGTGAGCGTTTAGGTTAACCCCATGCCGCGACCTGCCGTCAGGCGTCCGGCCGCCTGCGTCGCGCATGTGCGAGTACGAGAGGGAGAATCCCGTGATCAAGTTCGCCTTCATGATCAACCGTATTGACGGAATGAGCCCCGAGGAATTCGTCGAGCATCACCGGAACCGCCACGTCCCGTTGTTCACCTCCATTCCGGAGGCGCGGCGGTACGTGAAGAAGTACACCGTCTCCCACCCGGTGCCCGCCGACGGGTATCCCGGCCCCGCCTATGACGGCCTCACCGAAATCTGGTTCGAAAGCTGGGGGGATCACGACGCCTTCTTCGCGTCCAGCAATTACAAGGAGTTGGTGAATCCGGACGAGCGCACTTTCATCGATATGGATTCGGTGGCGGTCATGGTCACCGAGGAGATGGTGGTGGTCTGACTCTCCGGGGCGGTCGCGGTGGGGTGAGCTGGTCACCCGGAAGTCCGTCCGGCCCGCAGTGGCGGGACGGAGGGCTGGTCCTCGCCGCGACGCCCGCGGCGGGCGGCACCCTGGTCCCGTCCGGGAATCAGCCGGCCCGTCCGCACGTTGAACGGGCGGCGGAGGTTCCCTCCGCGCCGGTACAGCAGAACTGGAGAGCGGAAGAGTCATGCGCGTCGAGATATGGAGCGACATCGCCTGCCCGTGGTGCTACGTCGGAAAGGCGCGCTTCGAGAAGGGGCTGGCCGGGTTCGACTACCGTGACGAGGTCGAGGTGGTCCACCGCTCCTTCGAGCTCGACCCGGGAAGGGCCAAGGGCGACACCGAGCTGGTGATCGACATGCTGGCCCAGAAGTACGGGCGCAGCCCCGAGGAGGCCCGGGCCATGGAGGGCAACGTCGCGGCGAACGCGCAGGCCGAGGGGCTGGGCTACCGCACCGAGGGGCGTGACCACGGCAACACCTTCGACATCCACCGGCTGCTCCACCTCGCCAAGGCCCGCGGACGCCAGGACGAGCTGCTGACCCTCGTCTACCGGGCGAACTTCGCCGAGGAGCGCTCGGTCTTCGACGACGCGGTGCTCGCCGACCTGGCCGTCGAGGCGGGGCTCGACGCCGACGAGGCGCGTACGGTGCTGGCCGACCCCGAGGCGTACGCCGACGACGTACGGGCCGATGAGCGGGAGGCGGCCGAGCTCGGCGCCAACGCCGTGCCGTTCTTCGTGCTCGACCGTCGTTACGGCATCTCCGGCGGCCAGCCCGCGGAGGTCTTCGTCCAGGCCCTGGAGCAGGCGTGGAAGGACCGTCAGGTCCCCGGCCTCACCCAGGTCGGCGGGGACGCCGCCGCCTGCGACGCGGACGGGGCCTGTGAAGTGCCCAGTACCGAACCGTCCGACCAGCGCGTATAAGGACTGCTTTGGCGCGCCGCCCGAACTCGCGTGATTGACGTGGGGTTGAGCGGCCGTCAGGCTGTCCCGCATGGAGACTTCTGCGATCGACCGGGCCAGGGCCACCGAATTCGCCTCCGAGACCACCTATCTCAACACCTCCAGCTGCGGGCTGCTGCCCCGTCGCGCCGTCGAGGCCGTCAAGGCGCTGGCAGCCGACAGTGCGGTAGGCGTCCGGGGCGGTGTGGGCAGCTTCGAATCCGTGGACGCCGCCCGCGCCGGGTTCGCCCGGCTCGCGGGTGTCGCTCCCGCGCGGGTGGCCGTCGGCGGCTCCGTCGCCGCGCATGTGGGGCTCGTCGCGGCCTCGCTCCCGGCGGGGGCCGAAGTCCTCGCGCCGACGGGGGAGTTCAGCTCCGTCGTCAGCCCCTTCGCCGTACGCGGTGATCTGAAGATGCGTTACGTCCCGCTGGCCGAACTGGCCGGCGCGGTGCGGCCCGGGACCGCGATCGTCGCCTTCTCGGCGGTCCAGTCCTCCGACGGCCGGGTCGCCGACCTAGACGCGGTCCGCGCGGCCGCGGCCGCGCACGGGGCCCGCACGATGCTCGACGCCAGCCAGTCGGCCGGCTGGCTGCCGCTGGACGCCGGAGCGTACGACTACACGGTCACCGGCGGGTACAAGTTCCTGATGTGTCCCCGGGGCACGTCGTTCCTGACCGTGACCGAGGAGGCGCAGCCGACCCTGCCGGCCCTCTACGCGGGCTGGGTCGCGGCCGAGGACCGCTGGAACAGCACCTACGGGCCGGTCGAGAAGCTCGCCGTCGGCGCCCGGCGCTTCGACGAACCGGTCGCGTTCCTCGCCTACCACGGGGCCGAGCAGTCGCTGGACCTGCTGGCCGAGGTCGGGGTGGACCCCGTGTACGCGCACGCCACCGGGCTCGCCGCCCGCTTCCGGGAGGGCCTGGCATCGATCGGGCACGCGGCGGTGCCCGGCACCTCCGCGATCGTCGCCATGCCCGGCCTGGGCGCCCGTGAGCCCGATCTGGCCGCGGCCGGGGTGATGGTCTCGGCCCGGGCGGGGAACCTGAGGGCGGCCTTCCACCTCTACAACACCGAGGCCGACGTCGACCGCGCCCTGGACGTGCTGACCGGCTGAGGCCGTCGGGCTACGACGAGCTGTCGACCCGTCGCGGCCGGGGCGGATCGAGTGAGGTTCCCCCCCCGCATCCGGGCGGGCGGGGAAGCCGTCAGGCCCGGCGGGGCACGGTCACTCCCAGACCACCACGTTGCGCCGTACCGGCACGGCCGAGGGGTCCGTCGAGAACAGTTCCGGCGAGTGGGCGCGGATGCGTTCGATGTCGCTGAAGACCGCCCTCAGGTGATCGCACATGCGGGCGCGGGCCAACGGTACGTCGCCGCCGAGGACCGCATCGAGGATCTCCCGGTGCTGGATGGCGAAGACGGCCGGTGAGACGTTCTCGTGCAGGCCGAGGCGCCGGGCCCTGTCCAGATGTCCTTTGGCCGCGGCGACCGTGGTCCAGACGGCGCCGTGACCGCTCAGCCGCATCAGACCGTGATGGAACGCCTCGTCGAGCGCGAAGAACTCCTCGATGTCGAGGTCCGCGTGCTGCTGGCGCTCCAGGTTGTCCCGCAGCTCGGCGATGACGGCCGGGTCGAGTCGCGGGGGCAGGTTGTCCAGGGAGGCGAGCTCCACGGCCTCGCGCAGGAACTGCGCGTCGGCGACCTGCGCCGGGTCCACCCGGGAGACGAACGACCCGACCTTCGGGAAGATCTGTACGAGGCCCTCCTGGGCCAGGAGGATCAGGCTCTCCCGCACCGGGGTGCGGCTCACCCCCAGAGCCGCGGCGAGTTCGTTCTCCGACAGGGCCGCGCCGGGCTGGAGTTCCAGGGTCAGCACCATCTGACGCAGCTTCAGGTAGATGCCGCGCCTGCTGGTCCGCCGCCCGTTCGATTGAGCCATGCGCCCATCCTACGTACCGGGGGAGGGGCCCCGACCAGTAGTCGGGGCCGGCTCGGAGAGCTGAGCGGCTGGGGGTGGCGATGCGTACAGCACGTTACGGGGGTATTGCCGTCCTGCGCGACGAATGCTTGTATACAAGGGCTACGCGACAGGACTGGCCGACTGGCTGGCGCTCGGGTCGCAGCCTGGCATCCCACTCCGTCCTCACCGTAAGGAGCCCCCGTGAGCAAGATCGAACGCGTCGAGGTGTTCGTCGCCTCTCCAGGGCGTACGTTCGTCACCCTGCGCATCACGACCACGGACGGCGTGACCGGACTCGGCGATGCCACTCTGAACGGCCGGGAGCTGGCCGTGGCGAGCTATCTGCGCGACCACGTGGCGCCGCTCCTGATCGGCAAGGATCCCGCCCGTATCGAGGACATGTGGCAGTACCTGTACAAGGGCGCGTACTGGCGCCGCGGCCCCGTGACGATGACGGCGATCTCCGCCGTCGACACCGCGCTGTGGGACATCAAGGGCAAGGTCGCCCGGCTCCCCGTCTACCAGCTTCTCGGCGGGCGGTCCAGGGACGGCGTACTGGTCTACTCCCACGCGAGCGGCACCGACGTCCCCTCGCTCCTCGATGACGTCCAGCGTTATCTGGAACTGGGGTACCGGGCCGTGCGGGCCCAGGCCGCGGTGCCCGACGTGGGCGGCACCTACGGCGTCCGCAAAGGGAAGGTCTACGAGCCGGCCGCGACCGAGCTGCCCGACGAGCAGCCCTGGGACACCGAGGCGTACCTCAACTTCGCGCCCACCTATCTGGAGGCGGTGCGTGAACGCTTCGGCTTCGGATTCCACCTCCTGCACGACGTCCACCACCGGTTGACGCCGATCGAGGCGGCGAGGTTCGGCAAGAGCGTCGAGGCCTGCAGGCTCTTCTGGATGGAGGACCCGACGCCGGCCGAGAACCAGGAGTCGTTCCGGCTCATCCGCGAACACACCACCACGCCGATCGCGGTCGGTGAGGTCATGAACTCCATCTGGGACGTCCAGCACCTCATCACCGGGCAGCTCATCGACTACGTACGCACCACCGTCGCCCACGCGGGCGGCATCACCCACCTGCGACGGATCTTCGACCTCGCCGCGCTCTACCAGGTGCGCACCGGTTCCCACGGTGCGACCGACCTCTCGCCCGTCAGCATGGCCGCCGCCGTGCACCTCGACGTGACCGTGCCGAACTTCGGTATCCAGGAGTACATGGGCCACCCCGAGGAGACGGCCGAGGTGTTCCGCAGCGGTGTGACGTTCGCCGACGGCATGCTCCATCCCTCCGAGGAGCCGGGGCTCGGCGTGGAGTACGACGAGAAGGCGGCCGAGCGGTTCCCCTACCAGCGGCGCTACCTCCCCGTCGCGCGCCGCCTCGACGGCTCGGTCCACGACTGGTGAGCGCCATGACTCTGCCCCCGCTGAACCGGACGACGCTGTCCCGACTCGCTCCGGAACTGCTCCCCGCCGTGGACCCGGCCGAACTGCGCGCACGCATCGTGCACTTCGGGCTCGGCGCCTTCCACCGGGCCCATCAGGCCGTCTACACCGAGAACGCCGCCGCGCACACCGGCGAACCCTGGGGCATCACCGCCGTCGCGCCCCGCTCGTCGGGGACCGTGCGCACCCTGCGGGACCAGGACTGCCTCTACTCGCTCACCGAACGCCGTGCCGGCGGCAGCGTGTGCCGGGTGGTGGGTGCGGTCGTCGACGCTCTGGCCATGGGGCCTGACGCGAAGGCGGTCGACGCTCTGCTCGCCGATCCGGAGGTGACGGTGGTGACCCTGACCGTCACGGAGAAGGGCTACCACCGCTCCCCGCTGACCGGCGGGCTCGACACCTCGGCGGCCTCCGTGGCCGCCGACCTCGCGGCACGGCCCGACGGTCCCCTCACCACGGTGGTGGGCAGGCTGGCCGCCGGACTGGCCGCGCGTACACGGGCCGGAGCCCCACCCGTCAGCGTCGTGTCCTGCGACAACATGGCGGGCAACGGCACCGCGCTGGGCCGGGTCGTCCGCGACTTCGTCCGGGCGTCGGCCTGGCCGGACCGCGATGAGGTGCTGGACCGGATGGCCGGCTCCGTGGCCTACCCCGCGACCGTCGTGGACCGGATCGTGCCCGCCGTCGGCGAGGCCGACCGGATGGCGGCCTCCGCCGCCCTCGGCGTGCGCGACGCCCTGCCCGTGGCCGGTGAACCCTACCGGCAGTGGGTGCTGGAGGACTCTTTCGTCGCGCCGCGGCCGTCCTGGGAGCGGGACGGCGCCCTGTTCGTGCCGGATGTCACGCCGTACCAGCTCACCAAGCTGCGGCTGCTGAACGGCTCTCACTCGGCGCTCGCTCATCTGGGCCTCCTCGCCGGGTGCGCCACGATCGCCGACACCATGGCGGCGGACTGGGGCGAAAGCGTCGTCCGCGCCCTGTGCGGGGAGGTCGCTCCGACCCTCCCCGCGGGCGGTCCCGATCCCGTCGACTACGCCGAGGACCTCATCCTGCGGTTCCGCAACCCCGCGATGCGCCACCTTCTGCGCCAGATCGCCTCCGACGCTTCGCTGAAGATCGTGGAGCGCTGGCTCCCCGCCCTGCGTGAGCTGCGCGGACGCGGGGCGGGCACCCCGGTCCTGGAGCTGGCCCTCGCCGCCTGGGTCCACGGCACGCGCCCCGGCACGACTGCCCTCGCAGACCCCGCCGCCGAGGCGCTCGCCGCCTGCTGGCCGGTTCCGGCCCGGCCCGCGGACACGGTACGCGCGCTGCTGCGGACCGTCGGCGCTGCGGACCTGGCCGGTGACGACGCTCTCTGCGCCGCCGTGGCGGACCGGCTGCCGGCGCTGCGAGCCGGCCGAGTCGAGATCTGAGCCGCGCCCTGCTGCGAACGACCTTCGAACCACCCCCGCTCGTCCCCGAACAACGGAGTTCACGATGAAGGACAGTGCCGTCGCCGCGGAGGCGAAGCCCTCCGCGCAGCGCACCACGGGTGACCTGACCCGAGCCGCCGTCTCGGGCTGGCTGGGCACCGCCATGGAGTTCATGGACTTCCAGCTCTACTCGCTCGCCGCGGCGATCGTGTTCAACAAGATCTTCTTCCCCGACGTCAGCCCCGCCATCGGGCTCATCGCCGCGATGGCCACCTACGGCGTGGGATATGTGGCCCGGCTCGCCGGTGCCGTCTACTTCGGCCGGATGGGCGACCGCATCGGCCGCAAGAGGGTTCTCTACCTCACCGTCCTGCTGATGGGCGCCTCCACCACCCTGATCGGCGTCCTCCCCACCTATGCCACCATCGGCATCCTCGCGCCGGTACTCCTCGTCGTGCTGCGACTGTTGCAGGGGTTCGGTGCGGGTGCGGAGATTGCGGGGGCGACCGTACTCCTCGTGGAATACGCCCCCGTCCGCCGGCGCGGCCTGATCGCGTCGCTGGTCTCGCTCGGAACCAACTCCGGAACGCTCGCCGCCTCGGGCCTGTGGGCGGTCCTGCTCGCGGTGCTCAGCGAAGAGCAACTGCTGTCCTGGGGATGGCGGCTGCCCTTCCTGCTCAGCTTCGCGATGATGATCTTCGCCGTCTGGCTGCGCCGCGGGCTCAAGGAGAGCCCCGTCTTCGAGGAACGGCCCGACGTGGTGGACGGTGTGGCGATGGCCCGCGACGAGGTGGAGTCCGCCATCACCGACGCCGGTCAGCGGGACGTCGACGTCCTCGCGGCCGGCATCCGGCAGCGCAAGGGCAAGGCTTTCTTCCTCGCTCTGGGCCTGCGCTTCGGTCAGGCCGGCAACTCCGGCCTGATCCAGACGTTCCTCGTCGGCTATATCGCCACCCAGCTCTCCGTCGGCAGGTCCGTCCCCACGGACGCGCTTCTGTACGGCTCGCTGCTCGGCTTCGCGACCGTGCCGGTCGTCGGTCTGCTCGGTGACCGCTTCGGACGGAGGGCGATCTACCTGACGCTCAGCCTGCTGAGCGTCGTCGTCTCCTTCCCGGTGATGTTCCTGGTCAGTTCCGGTTCGACACCCGGGGTGATGATCGGCATGGTGCTCGGTCTGAACGTCGCGGTCCTTGGGCTGTTCTCGCTGGAGAGTGTGACGATGGCCGAACTCTTCGGCTCACGCACCCGCTTCACCCAGCTCGCGCTCGCCAAGGAGATAGGCGGCATTCTCGCCACCGCGATCGGCCCCGTACTGGCGGCCACGCTCACGGCCGTGACCGGCAGCTGGTGGCCCATCGCCGCGATGCTCGTCGTCTACTCACTCATCACCTTCGTCAGCGCGTTCCTCGCGCCCGAGACGCGCGGACGCGACCTGGTCCGCCTGGAGGACGCCATATGACCGGCATCACCGAAGCCCGCCACGCAGGTGCGGCCGCCACTGAGGGGCCCCGTGCCGGTGGTTCCGGCGCCGCACAGCACCGCATGCGGTCCGTGGTCGTGCACGGGCCGGGCGACCTGCGCGTCGACGAGCGGGCGCGGCCCGTGCCGGGGGAGGGCGAAGTGCTCCTGGCCATGGAGTGGGGCGGGATCTGCGGATCCGACATCGCCTACTGGCGTAAGGGGGCGTCCGGTACGGCCGCCCTCGCGCATCCGCTGGTGCTCGGGCACGAGGTCGCCGGCCGGATAGCCGCACTCGGCCCCGGCGTCACCGGTCTTGAAGAAGGCCGGCCCGTGACCGTCCATCCGGCCCGGCTCGTCGGCGACGGGGTGCTGCCGCCACGGATCGCCGGGCGTACCAACCTCTACCCGCACGTCCGGTACTTCGGCTCGGCCGCCTTCACTCCGCACACCGACGGCGGGTTCAGCGAATACCGGACGGTCCGCGCGGAGCAGATCCGGCCGCTGCCGGCCGGCGTCAGCACCGAACAGGGCGCGCTGGCCGAGCCGTTGGCGGTCGCCCTGCACGCTGTCGGCCGGGTCCCCGACCTGCGCGGCCGGACCGTCCTGGTCAACGGCGCCGGACCGATCGGCTGCCTCGTCGTGGCCGCCGCCCGGCACTGCGGAGCGGGCACCGTCATCGCCGCGGACCTGACGGCGCCCGCCCTCGCCATCGCCCACGCCATGGGGGCCGACGAGACCCGCGACCTCGCGCGCGGCGACGTCCTGCCACAGGATGTGGACGTGGTCTTCGAGGTGTCGGGCGCCCCGGCCGCGCTCGGGCCGGTGCTGCGGGCCACGGCCCGGGGCGGCACGCTCGTCCAGGTCGGCAACCTGCCGGGCGAGGCCGTGCCGGCGGTGCTCGGCGACCTGGTGACCCGGGAGATCGCCTGGATCGGCTCGTACCGATTCGTCGAGGAGATCGACGACGCCCTGCTCGCCCTGCGGGACGGGCTGGATCTGACGCCGCTGATCACCCATCGCTTCCCGCTGACACGCGCGGAGGAGGCGCTGGCGGTCGCCGCCGACCCGGCGAGCGGCAGCGGCAAGGTCATGCTGAATCTGTCCGAGGTGTGAGGACGGTCGAGTCAGTGCCGGGGCAGTCCCCGGTCCCGGTGCAGAGGTTCTCCTCCACCTTGGCGAGCAGCCGGGTCAGCTCCGCGCGCTCGGCCGGGCCCAGCCCCGCGAGGGTGTGCTCCTCCAGGCCCGACCAGGCGCTGCGCACCTCGTCGTGCAGGGCGCAGCTCTCGTCGGTCGCCTCGACCAGGACGGCCCGCCGGTCGTCCGGGTCGGGGCGGCGGCGCACGTGCCCGGCCTGCTCGAGGCGCTGGAGCATCTTGGTGACGGTGGACGGGTCGAGGTCCACGGCCTTGATCAGCTCGGACTGGCGGACCGCCCCGGTGTCCCACAGATGCATCATCAGGAACTCCTGGCCCGGATAGAGCCCGAGCCCCTTGAGCATGCGGCCCGCTGTGATCCTGTGCAGCCGGGCGACCCGTGACACGGCATGGCTGACGGGCCCGCCGAGGGCCGCACTCGGCAGCCCGCCGACGCAGGCGGGGGCGGTGCTGTCGTCCTTCATCGGGGCTCCTCGGGGCGGTGTCGCGGCCCGGTCGGTGCCGGGGTTCATGACGTCCTCATGAACTTTACCTTGGTCGGCCAATTAATGGGTTACAGTGACCGGACGCCCAGTTACTTGGCCGACCATGTAAATACTTCGGAGGCTTTCATGACCACCGTTTTCGACCCCGTCGACCTCTCCGGCACCCAGCTGTCCAACCGCATCGCCCTCGCGCCGATGACCCGCAGCAGGGCCGGGGACGGGGGCACCGCCACCGACCTCACCCGCGACTACTACACCCAGCGCGCCTCGGCCGGACTGATCATCACCGAGGGCATCCAGCCCTCCGTGGTGGGCCAGGGATACCCCTCCACCCCGGGCCTGCACAGCGCCGAGCAGGTCACCTCCTGGCGCAAGGTCACCGACTCCGTCCACGCGGCGGGCGGCCGGATCTTCGCCCAGATCATGCACGCGGGCCGGATCGGCCACCCCGACCTGCTGCCGGACGGACTGATCCCGGTGGCACCCTCCCCGGTCGCCGCACCCGGCCAGGTCTACACCCAGGCGGGCCCGAAGGACTTCGTGGAGCCGCACGAGCTCACCGACGCGGAGATCCGCGCGACGATCGGCGACTTCGTCACGGCCTCCCGCAACGCGATAGAGGCCGGCTTCGACGGCGTCGAGCTGCACGGAGCCAACGGATACCTGATCCAGCAGTTCCTGGCCCCCAACACCAACCTGCGCACCGACGAGTGGGGCGGCTCCGACGCCGCCCGTATCCGCTTCGCCGTCGAGGTGGTCAAGGCCGTCGTCGCCGAGATCGGCGCCGAACGGACCGCGCTGCGCATCTCACCCGGAAACCCCTACAACGGAATCGAGGAGCCCGAGCCGGACGCCGTCTACACCGCGCTCGTCACCGAGATCGAGCCGCTCGGGCCCGCCTACCTGCACATCCTGGAGCAGGCCGGCACCCGCGAGCTGACCCTCGCGCTGCGCAAGAGGTTCACGGGAACCCTCGTCCTCAACGTGTTCTCCGACGGGCCGACCGGCCCCGAGCACCACACGGTCATCGACGACGGGATCGCCGACATCATCTCCTACGGTGCCCTGTTCCTCGCCAACCCGGACCTGCCGGCCCGGCTGAAGGCCGGCGGGCCCTTCAACACCCCGGACCCGTCGACCTTCTTCGGCGGCGACGCGAAGGGTTACACCGACTACCCGGCGCTGGACGCCGTCTGACGCGCCGCGGAGCCGGAGGCATGAAGCCGTGCGGGTCCTCGTGGCAGACTTCCGCCGTGAGCGACGACACGAAGCACGGCCTACGGATCAGGCCGGGCAGCCCGGCCGACGCACCGGTCATCCTGGACATGCTCGACTCCGCGGTGGCCTGGATGAACGCCCGCGGCAACACCGAACAGTGGGGCACGGTCCCGTACTCGCAGACGTCCGGCGGCGCGGCCCGGATCGAGCGGTACACCACCGTGAACTCGCCCTACGTCGCCGAGCTGGACGGCGTGCCCGCCGGGGCGCTGGTGCTCGACTCCGGCCCCAACCCGCAGATGCCGATCCCGGCCGCCGGCGAACCGGAGCGGTACGTGCGCCTGCTCATCTCCGACCGTCGGCACGCCGGTCTGGGCATCGGGGCGGCTCTGCTGGCCCATGCCGTGGAGGAGACCCGGCGGGCCGGGGCCGGCCTTCTGCGGGTCGACTGCTGGGCGGGCGGCGGAGGCGAGCTCGTCGCGTACTACGAGCGCAACGGTTTCGCCCCCACGGACAGCTTCCTGTCCGGGACCTGGCCGGGACAGGTGCTTGCCCGGCGGGTCGGCTGAGACCGGTACGCGCGCGGCGGTGGGGGCCCCGCGCCGCCCGCCCCTACGCCGAGTCCCGGCGCACCAGTTCGGTGGGGAGGATGACCGCGGCCGGGTCCTCCCCGCCGATCTGTGCCAGCAGCACCCGCACCATCTCGGCGCTGATCCGGTCCCACGGCTGGCGGACCGTCGTCAGCTCCGGGCGTGCCGCGAGCGCCGCGGGCGAGTCGTCGAACCCGCCGACCGCGATGTCCTGCGGCACACGCCGGCCGGCCCGCTCCAGCGTGCTCAGCACCCCCTGCGCCATCAGGTCCGAGGCGACGAACACCGCGTCCACGTCGGGAGCCCGCTCCAGCAGCAGCGCGGCCGCCGCCTCACCGCCCGCCCGGCTGTAGTCGCCCGGCACGATCAAGGCCTCGTCGACCGGCAGCCCGCACTCCGCGAGCGTCTCCCGGTAACCCGCCAGCCGGTCCACACCGCCCGGGGTGTCCAGGGGCCCGGTGACCGTGGCGATCCGGCGGCGCCCCGACCCGTACAGGAAGCGCACCATGTCCCGGGCGCCGTGCCGGTCGTCGGCGGCCACGTAGCTGACCCGCGACCCCTGCCCGAGCGGCTTCCCGCAGGCCACCAGCGGCACCCCGGCCTCGTGCAGCTGCGCGGCGACGGGGTCTCCGGAGTGGCTGGAGACCAGCAGCACCCCGTCCACGTGCCCGGCGATGTAGCGCATGTTGCGGCGCCGCTCCGCCTCCGTACCCGCGATCATCAGGAGCAGCGGGATGTCGTGCGCGGCGAGGGCGGTGGTGCAGCCGCGCAGCAGCACGTTGAAGTTCGGGTCCTCGAAGAAGCGCTCCTGGGGCTCGGTCAGCAGGAACGCCACCGAGTCGGAGCGTCCGGTGATCAGCGACCGGGCGTGCCGGTTCACGGTGTAGCCGGTCCGCCGGATGGCGGACTGAACCGCGTCGAGCGCGGCCGGGCTGACGTTGTGACCGCCGTTGAGCACCCGGGAGACCGTGCCCCGGGAGACCCCGGCCTCCCGGGCGACGTCGTGGATCGTCGGCGGCCTGCGGCGGCCCGCGCCGTTCTGTTCTGTGCGGCTCATGTTGCATGATCTTTCATCAAAGGTCGCCCTGTTGAGGAGCAGTCAGGACTTTACGGCGCCGGAGAGCAGGTCCAGGCTCCAGAACCGCTGGATCACGAGGAACAGGGCGATCAGCGGAATGATCGCCAGCAGGGCGCCGGTGATGACCAGGGTGTAGAGGGCGGGGGTGTTCGCGCCCTGTTGGAGCAGCGTGTAGAGCCCCAGGGTCACCGGGAACTTCTCGTCGTCGCCGAGCATGATGTAGGGCAGCAGGAAGTTGTTCCAGACCGCCACGAACTGGAACAGGAACACCGTCACCAGCCCCGGCAGCATCATCGGCAGCGCGATGGTCCGGAAGATCCGCCACTCGCCGCCGCCGTCCATCCGTCCCGCCTCGATCACATCGGCCGGCACGGCCGCGGCCGCGTAGATCCGGGCGAGGTAGACGCCGTACGGGGAGAGGATCAGCGGCAGCAGGACCGAGAGGTACGAGTCGGTCATGTCGGCCTCGGCCAGCAGCAGGTACTGCGGCACGGCCAGGATCACCGGAGGCATCAGCACCCCGGCGAGCAGGATGTTGAAGACCGTCTCCTTGCCGCGGAAGCGGTACACCGCCAGGGCGTACCCCGAGACCGCGGACACCGCCGTGGACAGCAGGGCGCCCACTCCGGCGTAGAAGGCCGAGTTGGCCATCCACTTCCAGTAGACCCCGTCGCGGTACTCCGTGAGGTCGGCGACGTTGTCGGTGAACCCGGAGCCGGGCAGGAAGGTGAAGGTGGAGAACAGCTCGCTGCCGGACTTCGTCGAGGCCACCAGGACCCAGACGACGGGCAGCAGGCAGTAGACGGCGCCGAGGAGCAGTGCGGCCGTGGGGACGAGAGGGAAGCGCCGGCGGCCGGGGGCGGCGAGGTGCTGGGTGCTCATCAGGAGTCTCCCTGCTTCGTACGGGAGTTGGCCGCCCTGAGGAAGCCGAAGGACAGAGCGAGGGTGGCGAGCGCGATGATGACCGCCTGGGCCGCCGCCGCATGGATGTCGTTGTTGACGAAGGCGTCCTGGTAGACCTTCATCAGCGGACTCCAGGTGGTGGAGAGTGAGTTGGTGAGCGGCTTGAGCGTGGTGGGCTCGCTGAACACCTGGAGCGTTGCGATGATCGAGAAGAAGAAGGTCAGGATCAGTGACGGCACCACCATCGGGATCTTGATCCGCAGTGCGATCTGGAGCTGCGAGCAGCCGTCGAGGCGTGCGGCCTCGAAGATCTCGGCGGGGATCGCCCGCAGCGACGTGTAGATGACGATCATGTTGAAGCCGGTGCCGCCCCACACCGCGATGTTGGCCAGCGAGAGGTACAGCGGCCCGCCGTCCAGCAGATCGGGCTGCGGAAGCCCCACCGCGTCGAGCAGATACAGGAAGGGGCTGACGTCGGGCAGATACAGGAAGCCCCACATCAGCGCGGCGATGACGCCGGGGATCGCGTACGGCAGGAAGATCGCCAGCCTGCTGAAGCCGCGCAGCCGGAGCCCGTCGGTGTCCAGCAGCAGGGCGAAGAGCAGGGCGAGGCCGAGCATCACCGGCACGACGATCGCGCCGTAGCCGAGGATGCGCAGCGCTCCGTGCAGCAGCTCCGAGTCGGAGAGCGCGTCGGTGTAGTTGGAGAGCCCGGCCCAGATCTCGTCGCGGGCGCCCTTGCCGAGGCCGAGCCCCTTGACCTCGGTCCGGCGGAAGCTGAGGTACACGGCGTAGCCGATGGGCAGGGCGAAGAAGAGCAGGAACAGGAGGGTGGCGGGGACCAGGAAGGCGTACGGGGCGCTCTTGACCCCGTACGCCTTCCCGCGGGGTGTGCGAGTCACTCCGAGACTCCGAAGCCCTGCTTCGTCAGGTCCGCGACGGTGGCGTCCTGCATGGCGGTGAGCGCGGGGCCGAAGTCCGACTTGTTCTTGGCGGCCTCGGCGAAGTTGTCCTTGAAGGCGCTGTACGCGACGTTGACGTTCGGACCCCAGGCGGCCGGGGCGGTGCCCTGGGCGATCTTGGCGGCCTCGGTGTAGAAGTCCGGCTGGTTGGAGAAGTAGTCCGGTGCCTTCGAGAGCGCGCCGCCGGTCTGGGCGGCCGTCGCGGCGGGGTAGATGCCGCCCTCCTTCACCAGTGCGGCGAGGGCTGTGGGGTCGGTGTTCAGCCACTTCGCGAAGGTCGCGGCGGCCTTCTTGTTCTTGGAGTCGTTGGTGACCGCCGTGGAGGAGCCGCCCCAGCTGCCGGTGACGTTCTCGCCGGCCGTCCACTGGGGGAGCGGGGCCATGGCCCACTTGCCCTTCGTCTCGGGCGCGGCGGTGGTCAGGGTGCCCGGCGCCCAGACGGCGCTGACCCAGGCGATCTGCTTGCCGGTGTTGAGCGCCTTGTTCCACGGCGGGGTGTACATCGGCTGGTTGTCGATGGCGCCCTCCTTGACCAGGCCGCCCCAGAAGTCGGCGACCTTCTGCGTGGCCGGGTCGTCGATCGCGACCTTCCACTTGTCGCCGCCGGTGGTCCACCACTTAGCGCCCGCCTGCTGGGCGAGGCCCGCGAACAGGCCCGAGTCGTTCGAGGAGAAGGTGGTGAGGTCCTTGTCCGGCGCCTTCTTCTTCAGCGCGCGGGCGGTCTCGGCGAACTCGTCCCAGGTGGTGGGCACGGTCAGCCCGTACTGCTTGAAGAGGTCCTGGCGGTAGTAGAACATCAGCGGGCCGGAGTCCTGCGGCAGGGCGTACAGGGCGTCCGAGCCCAGCGTCGCCTGCTGCCACACCGCGTCGGTGAACTGGCTCTTCGCGTCGCCCGCCTCCTCGGATATGTCGGCGAGGACGTCGTTGGAGACCAGGGTGGGGAGCGCCTGGTACTCGGCCTGGACCAGGTCGGGGGCCTTGTGGGCCTTCGCCGCCGTGATGATCTTGGTGACCAGGTCGTCGCCCGACGCCTGCTTCTTCACCGTGACGGTGATGCCCGCCTCCTTGCCCGGGCCCTTGTTCCAGATGTCCGCGAGCTTGTCCAGGCCGGGCGCCCACGCCCAGTAGGTCAGCGAGGCGGGCCCGGCGGAGGCCGGCTCGTCGCCGCCGTCGTCCGAGCCGCACCCGGAGAGCAGGGCGGTGGCGGCGAGTGCGGCGGCTGTGGACACCGCGACGGTGCGGTATTTCATGGTTTCTCCCCTGACGAGATGAGCAGGCGCATCGGCGGACCGGCCGGAAGGCGCTGTGAGCGTTCACAGTAGAGAAACGAAACCGACACTTGTCAATGGTTGTTGCTGTGCGGTTATGTTGGCCCTGCGCCGCCGAGAGTGTGTGTGCACGTTCCCAGAAGTTGTCCAAAAGAGCCAGGAGCCGTCCATGCCGCACTCAGAATCCACGCCGTACCCGGTCGGGCTGAACAAGCTGGCCTTCGGCGGCGACTACAACCCCGAGCAGTGGCCCGAAGAGGTCTGGCACGAGGACGTACGCCTGATGCGGGAAGCCGGCGTGACCATGGTCAGCGTCGGGATCTTCTCCTGGGCGCTGCTGGAGCCCGAACCGGGCACCTACGACTTTGGCTGGCTCGACCGTCTCCTGGACCTGCTGCACGTCAACGGCGTCCGCGCCGACCTCGGCACCCCCACCGTCGCACCGCCGGCCTGGTTCTACCGCGCCCACCCCGAGGCTCTCCCGCTCAGCCGCGACGGGGTGCGCCTCGCCTTCGGGTCACGCGGCGCCATCTGCCACAGCTCGGCCCCCTACCGCGCGGCGGCTGCGAACATCACCGAGCAGCTCGCCCGCCGCTACGCGAACCACCCCGCCCTCGCGATGTGGCACGTCCACAACGAGTACGGCGTCCCCGTCAGCGCCTGCTACTGCGACAACTGCGCCGCTCACTTCCGCCGCTGGCTCGCCGCCCGGCACGGCTCCGTCGACGCGGTCAACGAGGCCTGGGGCACCGCCTTCTGGGGTCAGCGCTACCGCAGCCTCGACGACATCGACCCGCCCCGCACCACCCCGACCGTCGGCAACCCCGCCCAGCAGCTGGACTACGCCCGCTTCGCCGACGCCACCATGCGGGAGAACTTCACCGCCGAACGCGACATCCTGCACCGGCTCGCCCCCGGCATCCCCGTCACCACCAACTTCATGACCGCCCTCAGCCAGTGCGACTCCGTCGACTACTGGGCCTGGGGCCGCGAGGTCGACCTCGTCACCAACGACCATTACCTGATCACCGACGGCCGCCGCACCCACGTCAACCTCGCCATGGCCGCCGACCTCACCCGCTCGGTCGCGGGCGGCGCGCCCTGGCTGCTCCTGGAGCACTCCACCAGCGGCGTCAACTGGCAGCCCCACAACCCCGCCAAGCGCCCCGGCGAGATGGCCCGCAACAGCCTCGCCCACGTCGCCCGGGGATCCGAGGGCGCGATGTTCTTCCAGTGGCGGCAGTCCCGGCGCGGCGCCGAGAAGTTCCACTCCGCGATGGTCCCGCACGCCGGCACCGACTCACGGATCTGGCGCGAGGTGAGCGCGCTCGGCGCCGGACTCGGCCTGCTGGAGGGCGTCCGGTCCACCCGGACCGTCGCCGACGTGGCGATGCTCTGGGACTGGGAGTCCTGGTGGGCGCAGCGCCTGGAGTGGCGCCCGAGCGAGGAGCACGACGCCCGCGAGCGCGCCGACACCTTCTACGCCTCGCTCTACGACCAGCACCTCACCGTCGACTTCGCCCACCCGGACGCCGACCTCTCCGGCTACCCGCTGGTCGTCGTCCCCGCCCTCTACCTGGCCACCGAGGAGAGCGGGCGCAATCTGCGCCGGTACGTCGAGAACGGCGGCACGCTCGTCGTCTCGTACTTCTCCGGCATCGTCGACACCGACGACGCGGTGCACCCCGGCCCCTACCCGGGCGCGCTCCGGGACGTCCTCGGCCTGACCGTCGAGGAGTTCTCCCCGCTCGGCGAGGGCGGCACCGTCCGCCTCATCACCCCCGAGGGCGCCCCCGAAGGCCCTGAGCTGACCGGCGACGTCTGGTCCGACGTGGTGATCCCGCGCGGCGCCGAGACCGTCTGGGCGTACGCCGACGGCATACCGGCCGGCCGGCCCGCCGTCACCCGCAACCGGCTCGGCGAGGGCACCGCCTGGTACATCTCCACCCGGCTCTCCGGTCCCGGACTGGACACCGTCCTGGCCCGTGCCGCCGCCGACGCCGGCATCGAGCCCCGCACCGGCCTCCCGTACGACGTCGAGGTGGTGCGCCGCACCGGCGACACCGGCAGCTACCTCTTCGTGATCAACCACTCCGACGCCGACGCCGGCGTGGCGCTGGACGCCCCCGGCACCGAACTCCTCACCGGCGAGCCCGCCGTGGACAAGCTCGCCGTTCCGGCGGGGGCGGTCCGCGTCGTACGGCTCGACGGCTGAGGCACCACCCCCCGCTCACCCCGCACAACTGTCGAAGGGACATCGACGATGTACGGAACGACGCACACCCGCGCGAAAGCGGCCGGGACGGTGGCCGCACTGTCCGGCCTCGTGTTCGCCGCGCTCCCCGCCCAGGCCGCCCACGCGGCCACCACCCCCGTCAACACCGGTTTCGAGTCGGGCGCGACCGGCTGGTCGACGTACTCGGCCGGCGGGCAGGACGCCGCCTCCTTCACCGAGGCGGGCGGCCACGGCGGCAGCACCCGGCTCAGCCACTGGTCGGCCTCGGCGTACAAGGTCGAGACCTACCAGTACCTGAGCGGCCTCACCGACGGCACGTACACCCTGAGCGCCTGGGTCCGCTCCGGCGGAGGCCAGAACTCCGCCTACATCGCCCTGCGCAACTGCGGCGCCGCCGAGCAGCGCACCGACCTGCCGCCGACCGCGAACGGCGGCTGGGTCCGGCTGGTCACCTCCGTCAAGGTGACCGGCGGGGCCTGCACGATCAGCCTCAACTCCGACGCGCACGCGGGGGAGTGGGCCAACTTCGACGACATCACCTTCACCCCCGGGTCCACCGGACTGAGCGTCAGGGGCGGTGACCTCTCCACCCTCCCGAAGAACGAGGCGCACGGCGCGACGTACAGCGACGCGAGCGGCAGGGCCGGGGACGCCATGAGCATCCTCAAGAGCTCCGGGATGAACTACGTACGCCTCAAGGTCTGGGTGAACCCGGCCGACGGCTACAACGACAAGGCCCACGTCCTGGCCATGGCCAAGCGCGCCAAGGCGCTCGGCATGAAGACCCTCGTCGACTTCCACTACTCCGACGCCTGGGCCGACCCCGGCAAGCAGAACAAGCCCGCCGCCTGGGCCGGACACAGCTACAGCCGGCTGCGCACGGACGTCTACAACCACACGTACGACGTGCTGAACGCGCTCAAGGCCCAGGGCACCACGGCCGACATGGTGCAGATCGGCAACGAGATCAACGGCGGAATGCTCTGGCCGGAGGGGTCGACGGACAACTGGTCACAGCTCGCCGGCCTTCTCACCTCCGGGGCGAACGCCGCCAAGGCGGTCTCCTCCACGACGAAGGTGGCCCTGCACCTCGCCGAGGGCGGCGACAACGCGGGCACCCGCTGGTGGTTCGACAACGCGGTGGCGCAGAAGGTGCCCTTCGACGTCATCGCCCTCTCGTACTACGCCTACTGGCACGGCTCGCTGGCCGAACTCCAGACCAACCTGGACGACGCCGCGTCCCGCTACGGGAAGCCGGTTTTTGTCGCCGAGACCGCCTACGCCCATACGCTCGCGGACGACGACGGCCTGGAGAACAACGTCGCCACCGCCGGCCAGCTGGTCACCGGCTACCCGGCGACCCCGGCCGGCCAGGCGGCGAACCTCCGGGACGTGATGAACGTCGTCGAAGCCGTCCCGAACGGCCGGGGACTCGGCGCCGTCTACTGGGAGCCGGCGTGGACCGCGGTCACCGGCAGCGGCTGGGACCCGGCCGACCCGGCGTCGGGCAACGCCTGGGAGAACCAGGCGGTGTTCGACTACAACGGAAGGCTGCTCCCGGCGGCGAAGTGGTTCTCCCACCGCTGACGGCTACAGCGGCGCGCCGTGCCACTTCCACGAGGTGACGCGGTCGCGGCCCGGCAGATCGGCGCGGCCGGTGGACCAGAGCAGCACGGTCCACCGGTCGTCGTCGTCCGGGGCGCCCGGGAAGAGCCGGGCCAGCACCCGGTCGCAGAGGTCCTGGGGCGGAGCCCAGGAGAGCGACAGCCCGGCGGCGACGTCGTGGGTGTGCACCAGGGTCTCGACGACGCCCATCGCGGCGAAGCCCTCCGGGTCGGAGACGCCGTGCGAGTGGTAGGAACGGAGACCAGGAGAGGCCGTCCGCACCATCGCGGTCAGGAGAGCGCCACTGGCCTCCAGCGTCTGGAGCAGGCCGGCGGTCCCTGCTTCCGGATTCGCGAAGATCGAGTTCCAGGGGCCGCCCTCGCGGTCCGGGGCCCAGCGGTAGGGAACCTCGCTCTCCAGCGAAGGCTTGCGCGGGCCGAGCTGGACGGCGTACGCGAAGAGGTCGTCGCTCAGATGCTCCATGGTCTCCCAGCAGTCCCACGCCAACGTTCCCGCCGGGACACGCCAGTCGTCCTTCGGAGACTCCGCGAGAGTGTCGACCGCCAGCCGCACCGCCCGCGTCACATCGTCGGCGGTGACCGGCAGCCGTGTGCCGGTCAGCGCGGCACGCTCCGCCGCACCGCACTCCACGCAGAACTCGTTGCCCTCCGGATCCGCCAGGGTCGCCCAGCCCCGCCCGTTCGGCTTGCGGTGGTCGGCGACCAGGGTGGCGCCGAGAGCGAGCAGCCGCTCGACCTCCTCGTCGCGGGTGCGGTCCTCGGGGCGGATGTCCAGATGGACACGGTTCTTGGCGCGCTTGGGCTCGGGGACCGTGACGAAGAGCAGCGCCGCACCTGGCGCCTCCACGAGCGCCTCGGGATCACCGGGCGCGTCGTCGTCGGACACGGGCGAGCCGAGCACCTCGGCCCAGAAGAGGGCCAGTTCGTAGGCGTCGGCGCAGTCGAGGGTGATGTGCTGTACGAGCGAAGTCATGGCCGTCACTGTCGCCGCTGACCCCCGCCGAGGTCCAGTGAGTTGAATGCGGAGGATGCTTCGATGCGCCGTGTACCGGACCGGGCCTGGCGGGCCTGAGCCCGCACCAGCCCGTCACCGGCGTGGGCGGGTCTTCTCAGTCCGTGACGTCGCTCATGTCCAGCACCTCCGCCGACGCCGGCGGCCGGATGTCCAGCGGCTCGTCGAAATCGCCGAACAACGTGGTGGTGAGCTGCTTTCCGCCCTCACCGCCCTTGTACACGGCCTTCAGCAGATGCGGCTCCCCGTCGGTGGCGACATAGAAGACGTACGCCCCGTCCTTGTCCGCGGGATCGGTCACCTTCAGCCCGAGCGCCTCCCGACCGCCGACGCGGGTGGCCTCGCCCTTCGTAGCCGTACCGAACGTCTCGAACGGCCGGGTGCACTGGGACAGCCCGTCGCCCGGCTTCGACCTGGCGACGGGCACCTTCGCCCACACGTTCGGCCTGGCGGCGCCGAGCTGGTTGCCGCTCCAGGCCTCCAAGTACTTCGTGTCCGGGCGGACGTAGTCCGTCTCGCCGATCCGGATCTGTTCCAGGGTTCCACTGCGGGAGTAGGTGTTCCGCACCTTGCACCGGCTCTTCAGATCGGTCGTCATCTCCCATGTCACATGGTCGTCGCCGACCGTGTTGGTGATCTTGATGGTGAGAGAACTCAGCTTTTCCATCCTGGCGTTGGCCTCGTCGAGCAGGTCCGCCGCCGACTTCTGAGCGACCCCGCCGTCGCCGCCCCCGCACCCGGTGAGCGCGAGCCCGGACATCAGACACGCCAGTGTCACGGACTTCGTCGTGCGTATCGCTCGCACAGGGCCCTGCCTCTCCACCGCATGCACGATCACGATCATGACCGATCAGCGGGAGCCTACCAACGCCCCTCGGCAGGACACCTGGGACAGGGAGAGGGGCACCAGGGGGTGCCGCGTACGCGCCTCCACGACGACGGCCCGCGCCGGGAGACGCGGAAGGGGCGGGACGCGATCGCGTCCCGCCCCTTGTGAACCGTTCCGCGACTACATCACCGGGGTGAAGTCACGCGCCCCGATGAACTCGGGCCGGCGGATCGGAGCCGCGAAGGGCTCCTGCGCCGTGTTCTCCACGCTGTTGAAGACGATGAAGACGTTGCTGCGCGCGTATGGGGTGATGTTGTCCCCGGAGCCGTGCATGGCGTTGCAGTCGAACCAGGTCGCCGAGCCCGCCTTGCCGGTGAAGAGCTTGATGCCGTGGCGGTCGGCCATCTTGGTCAGCACTTCGTCGGACGGGATGCCGGCGTCCTGCATCTGCAGGGACTTCTTGTAGTGGTCCTTCGGCGTCTCGCCCGCGCAGCCGACGAACGACTTGTGCGAGCCGGGCATGATCATCAGCCCGCCGTTGGTGTCGTAGTTCTCGGTCAGCGCGATCGAGACCGACACGGTCCGCATGTTCGGCAGACCGTCCTCGGCGTGCCAGGTCTCGAAGTCCGAGTGCCAGTAGAAGCCCGAGGCGCCGAAGCCCGGCTTGACGTTGATCCTGGACTGGTGGACGTACACGTCGGAGCCCAGGATCTGGCGGGCCCGGCCCACCACACGCTCGTCGCGGACCAGGTTCGCGAAGACCTCGCTGAGCTTGTGGACCTCGAAGACGGACCGCACGCTCTGCGACTTCGGCTCGATGATCGAGCGTTCGTCCGCGCGGACCCGCGGATCGGCGATCAGCTGGTCCAGCTCGGCGCGGTAGCCCGCCACCTCGCCGGGGGTGATGAGCTGGTCGATGGCGAGGAAGCCGTCGTGTTCGAAGGACTGGAGGTCCTTCGCGGCGATCGGTCCCGGCGCGCCCGGCGCGGACCAGATGACCGGGTCCTGGCGGGGAGTGGTCATCTCGGCGGCGCCGCGCGAGGGGTACAGGTCGGCGCGTACATCGGTGGTCATGGTTCAGCCCTCCTCTGTCAGCAGCGGGTATACACCGTTCTCGTCGTGGTCCTCCCGTCCGGTGACGGGGGGATTGAAGACGCACACGCAGCGGAAGTCGGTCTTCGGCCGCAGGGTGTGGTGCTCGTGCCCGTTCAGCAGGTACATCGTCCCGGGGGAGATCCAGTGCTTCTCGCCGGTCTCGTCGTTGGTGAGCTCGGCCTCGCCCTCGGTGCACAGAACGGCCTCGATGTGGTTCGCGTACCACATCGACGTCTCCGTGCCCGCGTACAGCACGGTCTCGTGGAGCGAGAAGCCCACCTTCTCCTTGGCGAGCACGATGCGCTTGCTCTCCCAGGTACCTGAAGCGGACCTGACGTGCCGGTCGGTGTTCTCGATGTCGCTGAAAGATCGGACGATCACGGTGGGATGGTGCCTTTCTCTTCTGTCCTGCTCTGTGGTGCCTGCGCGGGTGCGTACCCCTGCTCAGGCGGTCTCGCGGACGGACCGGGCCAGCGTGCGCAGGCCCTCGTCCAGCTCTTCGGGGGTGATGGTCAGCGGCGGCAGCAGCTTCACGACCTCGGACTGCGGGCCGGAGGTCTCCAGGAGCAGACCCAGCTCGAAGGCGCGTGCGCAGACGGCGGAGGCGCGCTCGGGGTCGGTGAACTCCAGGCCCCAGACCAGACCGCGGCCACGGAACTGCGCGGTCGGCTCCTCGCCGCAGATCGCCAGCATCGTCTGCTCGACCTGCTCGCCGCGGGCCAGGGTCTGCTTCTCCATCTGGCCGTCGGCCCAGTAGGCGTCGAGCGTGGCGGCGGCGGTGACGAAGGCCGGGTTGTTGCCGCGGAACGTGCCGTTGTGCTCGCCCGGCTCCCAGATGTCCAGCTCGCCCTTGAAGAGACAGAGCGACATCGGCAGGCCGTAGCCGCTGATGGACTTCGACAGCGTGACGATGTCCGGGACGATGCCGGCCTCCTCGAAGGAGAAGAAGCCGCCGGTCCGGCCGCAGCCCATCTGGATGTCGTCGACGATCAGGAGCATGTCCTGGCGGTGGCAGAGCTCCTGGAGGGCGCGGAGCCACTCGGCGCGGGCGACGTTGATGCCGCCCTCACCCTGCACGGTCTCCACGATCACCGCGGCGGGCTTGTTCAGCCCGGAACCCTGGTCCTCCAGGAGCCGCTCGAACCAGATGAAGTCGGGAACGGTGCCGTCGAAGTAGTTGTCGAACGGCATCGGGGTGCCGTGCACCAGCGGGATGCCGGCTCCGGCCCGCTTGAACGCGTTGCCGGTCACGGCGAGCGAGCCGAGCGACATGCCGTGGAAGGCGTTGGTGAACGAGACGACGGACTCGCGGCCCTTGACCTTGCGGGCGAGCTTCAGCGCCGCCTCGACGGCGTTGGTGCCGGTCGGGCCGGGGAACATCACCTTGTAGGGCAGGTCACGCGGGCGCAGGATCACGTTCTCGAAGGTCTCGAGGAACGCCCGTTTGGCCGTCGTGGCCATGTCCAGGCCGTGGGTGATGCCGTCGCGCTCGATGTAGTCGATCAGCGCGCGTTTCAGCACCGGGTTGTTGTGGCCGTAGTTCAGCGAACCGGCACCGGCGAAGAAGTCGAGGTACGAGTGTCCGTCCTCGTCGGTGAGCCGGGCGCCCTGCGCGCGGTCGAAGACTGCGGGCCAACCGCGGCAGTAGCTCCGTACTTCCGATTCCAGGGTCTCGAAGACACTCAGGGCGGGCGGGGTGATAGTCACAGCTGATCTCCTGCTCGAGGGGGGTGTGACGGGCGGCGGGTCAGGCAAGCCCGGGGAAGCCGCGCCCGGGCGGGGCGCGGAGGGGCGCTGAGGGGCCCTAGAACGGACCGATGCGGTAGAGCACCTCCGGCAGGTGCGTCCCCTCGGGGAACAGCGCCCCCTCGAAGAGCACCTCGCGCTCCAGTGGCACGTCGTGCCGCTGCGCGAAGGACGTGAACAGCCGGTCGGAGGCGGTGTTGTCCGGGGTGATGGTCGTCTCGACCGAGGCCAGGCCCTGGTCGGAGGCGACACGGGAGGTCAGTGCGTCCAGCAGCGTGGCCGCCAGTCCCTTGCCGCGGTGGGCCTGGTCGACGGCCACCTGCCAGACGACGAGCGTCTCGGGGCGGTCGGGGCGGATGTATCCGGTCACGAAGGCGATCGGGTCGCCGTTCTCGTCGCGGGCGACCACGGAGGTCGCCGCGAAGTCACGACACCACAGCAGGTAACTGTACGAGGAGTTGAGGTCCAGTACCTCGGAGTCGCGGGCAATGCGCCAGATCGCGGCTCCGTCCTCCACTCGCGGGGTGTCGATTCTGAGGAATTCGCTTCGGGCACTTGCAAAATCTGCTGGTGCGGCGGTCATGCGAATTGAATTTACCCAGCAAAAATCAAAATTGCATCGTCGCGGGGGGTTGGGTCAGCGGGCTTGTTGTGCTATCACGCGGGCGCGGGCCCCACTCGATCGAGGGGCGATTTTGCTAGTCGTGTCCGGAATTTACCGGCCATAACGGACTCGGTGTGGGGTCGGTCACATCGTTGTAACTCTCCTGAGATCCGTTCGCATCGCGTAGGCCGATCGGGTGAAAACTGTGGCGTTTAGCTTCGGAGAACGGGGGAAGAAGAATGCGGGGAGCTGCTCCCGATAAAGCAGCTCCCCTTTCACGTCGATTGAATTGCCGAAGGTGCGGGCTTCAATTAATTCAGCTGTTCCGCCAGGTTTCCGCGACGGCTTCGCGGGAAGCCTCGATATCGGTCTTCCGGCCCGCCTCGTCGAGCGCGGCGCCCAGGGCGGCCAGCGAGGACAGCACCGCGTCCCGCGTCGCGTGCACACCGTAGTGATTGACCCGGATCATCTCCTTGGACAGAGCCCCACCTCCCGCGATCAGCGGCAGCGATGAGTCGGCCGCGAGCGCCCGGCCGACCAGGGCCGCGGCGTCGAGATCCGCCGGCACGCGCAGTGTCGTGGCGACCGGAGCCGCGTCACGGGCGTCGTGGACGTACGGCTCCAGCCCGCCGCCGAGCGCCGTGGCGCCCGCCCGGGTCGCCGCTGCCGCCGAGGCGTGCCGCGTCATGACCGTGTCCGGACCGTCCGCCTCGATCCGCTCCAGACACGCGTCGAGCGCCAGCATCTCCAGCTGGGCGGGTGCGTGCGGCAGCGCCTTGCGGCCCCCGTCGATCCAGCGGGCCTTCCAGTCCAGCAACGAGAGGTACGACTGCCGCGGGGCCTGCGGGTTGGCGGCCATCCGCTCCCACGCCCGCGCACTCACCGACACCGCGGACACCCCTGCCGGGCCGCCCATGGCCTTCTGCGCGCCGACGACGCACAGGTCCACGCCCCAGGCGTCCACCAGCAGCGGCTCCGCGCCCACCGACGCGACGGCGTCCACCATGAACAGCGCGCCGTGCGCCCGCACGACCTCGCCGATCTCCGCGACCGGGTTGGTGTTGCCGGTCGCCGCCTCCGCGTGCACGAGCGAGACGAAGTCGATCGCGGGATGCTCGGCCAGCGCGCGCTCGACCTGCTCGGCGGTGACCGCCGTGTGGAACGGCACCGCCAGGTCGACGACCTCGGCGCCGCAGTCGCGCAGCCAGTCGCCGAAGGTCTGGCCGTACGGTCCCGTGACGATGTTCAGCGCGGTCGAACCGGGCCGGGCGCCGCCCCGGATGCAGCCTTCGAGGGGCAGCAGTGCCTCGCCCTGCATGATGACGACGTCCTGCTCGGTGCCGAGGAGGGCGGCCACCCGCCGCTCGATCGCTGCGAAACGCGCGGCGGTGAGCGGGGCGAGGTCGAGGAATGGGTGTGTCACGGTGCTGCTCTCTTCGGGTCGGCCGGTGCGCTCTCAGCGCCTGCGTCGAGGGTACTAAGCGTCCCCCTGCCCCTTGGGCCCCTGGCCGGACGGCCTCGTACAGTGCTGGGCATGAGTGATCACGAGGTGGCGCCGGTGCTGCGGATCAAGGGGCGGGTGCTCGTCGGACCCGACGAGGTGAGGGACGGGCTCTGGGCGGTCGACGGGCGGATCACCTACGAGAGGCCGCCGGGCGCCGACGACGCCGTGACGCTCAGCGGATGGGTGCTGCCCGGGCTCGTGGACGCGCACTGCCATGTGGGGCTCGGGCACCAGGGCCCCGTCGACGCGGCGACCAGCGAGAAGCAGGCCCTGGCCGACCGGGAGGCCGGCACGCTGCTCATCCGCGACGCGGGATCACCCTCCGACACCCGGTGGGTGGACGACCGCGAGGATCTGCCGAAGATCATCAGAGCGGGGCGGCACATCGCCAGGACGCGTCGTTACATCCGCAACTTCGCCCATGAGATCGAGCCCGGCGACCTCGTCGCCTACGTCGCCCAGGAGGCACGGCGGGGCGACGGCTGGGTGAAGCTCGTGGGCGACTGGATCGACCGGGACGCCGGGGACCTGACCGCCTGCTGGCCGCGCGGCGAGGTCGAGGCCGCGATCGCCGAGGCGCACCGGCTCGGCGCCCGGGTCACCGCGCACTGCTTCGCCGAGGACGCGCTGCGGGACCTGGTGGAGGCCGGGATCGACTGCATCGAGCACGCGACGGGGCTGACCGAGGACACGATTCCGCTCTTCGCGGAGCATGGCGTGGCGATCGTCCCGACCCTGGTCAACATCGCCACCTTCCCCGGCCTCGCGGCAGGGGGTGAGGCCAGGTTCCCCCGCTGGTCCGCCCATATGCGGCGGCTTCACGCGGACCGGTACGACACCGTGCGCGCGGCGTACGACGCGGGGATCCCGGTCTTCACGGGCACGGACGCGGGCGGGTCGCTTGCCCACGGCCTCATCGCGGACGAGGTGGCCGAACTGGTGAAGGCCGGCATCCCGCCCCTCGACGCGCTCTCCGCCACGGCCTGGGGCGCGCGGCGGTGGCTCGGCCGGCCGGTGCTGGAGGAGGGGGCCCCGGCGGACCTGGTGATGTACGACGAGGACCCGAGGGCGGACGTACGGGTGCTGGCGTCCCCGCGCGCGGTCGTGCTCAACGGACGGGTGATGGGCTGACCGCCGGCCGGCCCCCGAAGGGGCGCCGTGTTGACCGGCGGTGACCCCGGGCCCCGGCTCTCGTTGAACCCTCTCGGTGCGCTGTCCGGGACATCCGTCGGGCACGCCCCGGAGGCGGGAAACGGGTGATTCCGAGGAACTCCTGTGCCGTTGGATTCGAATGTGCACACGGAAACCCCTCTTTGGAGTGAACTGGCGCAAGGTGTCCGCCAGTTCACCCTCTGTGCGTAAAGATTCACGGAGTCGAGGCCACCGGTGCCCGCGATGTCCCCCATTGGACGGCTCCGGTGGCTCCATGTCTCTTGTGGGGGTTCCACCATCTTGAACAGCAACACCTTCCGTTCGGCTGCCCTGGCGATCGCCGCCGCTCCCGTCGCACTGCTCGTCGCCGTCCCCGCGCACGCAGCCACCGCGACGGCCCCGGCCACTCCGGGCGGAGGCCACGGAAAGGCGAGCGCGGTCGTGCTCCGCGCCGGGCTCGACGTCTCGCTCCTGAACAAGTCGGTCCAGGTGCCGCTCAAGACCTCGCTCAACGAGGTCCACGCGCCGGCGAGCGCGGAGAAGACCGCGCTCACCGTCGAGCTCGACGGCGTCGACAAGGGCCGTCCCTTCCACATGCTGAAGGCCGACGTCGCCACGGCGAACGCCACGGTGGACGCGCACAAGGCGGAGGGGTACAGCAACCTCGCCGAGGCGCGGGTGCATGTGCCGGGGCTGCGGGCGCTCTCGCTGATCGAGATCGAGAAGGTCACGTCCAGGGCCGTGTGCGAGGTGGGCCACAAGCCGGTCGCGGAGTCGAACGTGCTGGGGCACGTGACGGTGCTCGGCAAGAAGACCACGCTCACGTCGGGAGGCACGACGAAGGTCGAGGTACCGGGTGTCGGTGAGGTGACGCTCGACCTGTCGAAGACCGTGACGACCAAGCGGACGGCGGCCGCGACGGCGCTCCAGCTGCGGGTCTCCGTGAACCCGCTCGAGCTGAACGTCGCCGAGGTGGAGGGCGAGATCACGCTGGCCGAGGCGACGTGCGAGACGCCCAAGGGCGGTGGCTCGGACAACGGGGGTTCCTCCGGCAACGGCGGATCGACGGGCGGCGACAGCGGCTCCGGCGACACGGACGGCACCGGCGGCAAGGAAGAGCCCGTCGACGTGAAGCCCCAGACCGGATCCGACCCGGTCCAGGCCTCCTCCGGCGACCTCGCCGAGACCGGATCCAGCTCCTCGACCCCGTACATCGCGGGTGGAGCCGCCGTCCTGCTGGCGGTCGGAGCGGGCGCCACGGTCCTCGCCCGTAAGCGCGCCCGGGGCTGATCACCTTCCGGTGGGAGCGGTGCCCGCACATAGGAGCACCGCTCCCGCTCGCCCCGGAGAACCGTCAGCCGACGGTTCTCCGGGGCAGCCCCTGCAGCGCCAGGTCGAGCGCCTGAAGGAACCTGTTGGTCGTCACACGGTCGCGTACGGCGATCCGCAGATACTCACCGCCCAGCCCGGGAAACGTGTCCCCGCGCCGCGCCGCGAATCCGCGCGAGCGCAGCAGATCCCGTACCTCGCCCGCCCGCTCCAGCCGCAGCAGCACGAACGGCCCTGCGGCCGGCTCCACCACCCGTACCTCACTGAACTCCGCGAGACCGGCCAGCAGATGCGCCCGGTCCACCGCGATCCGGTCCGCCGCGTCCGCCGCCTCGACCAGGGCGCGCGGCTCCACGCACGCCTCGGCCGCCGCGAGCGCGGGGGAGGACACCGGCCACAGCGGCTGCGCCTCCTGCAGCAGGGCGACCGTCTCCGGCTCGGCCAGCACATAGCCGATCCGTAGCCCCGCCAGCCCCCAGGTCTTCGTCAGGCTCCGCAGCACCACCAGCCCCGGTACGTCGGTACGCCCGCACAGCGCCTCACGCTCACCCGGTACGGCGTCCATGAACGCCTCGTCGACCACCAGCGTCCGCCCGGGCCGCGCCAGCCGCTCCAGCACCCCCGCGGGATGCAGCACGGACGTCGGGTTGGTCGGGTTGCCGACGACCACCAGGTCCGCGTCCTCCGGCACCGCCGCCGGATCCAGCCGGAAGCCGTCCTCCGGGCGCAGCAGCACCCGCCCGACCTGATGCCCCGCCGCGCGCAGGGCCGCCTCGGGCTCCGTGAACTGCGGATGCACGACGACCGGCCGCCGGACGGGCAGCGCCCGGGCGATCAGCACGAACGCCTCGGCCGCGCCCGCCGTGAGCAGGACTCTCTCCTCGGGCAGCCCGTGCCGCCCCGCGACCGCCGCCCGCGCCGGCCGCCCGTCCGGGTAGGCGGCCAGCGACACCAGCGACGCGGCTATCCGCTGCCGCAGCCAGTCCGGGGGTGTGCCGGTCCGTACGTTGACGGCGAGGTCGGTCAGATCCAGGCCGCGTACTTCCGCGTCGCCGTGGTGCCGCAGGTCGGGCCCGGCGCTCTCGATGTGCTCAGTGGGGGGCAGCATGGCAGCCATGGTGGACGGCTCGGAGCCATTCGTCGATGCCGAGGTGGCTGCCGGTGGCCTCCGGCGGGCCACCGCACAGGTCGCCGACGCCGACTTCCGCTTGGGAACCAGCAGTTCACCGGCGTCCGCGAGCGCCGCGGCCTCCGCGACCGACCCGGTGGCCACAGCCGCACGGGGCGCCGCAGAAGGGTGGGGCACAGGGACCTCCGCCAGTGCTCCCGCCGTGTACGACCGCACGGGCACCCCCAGACGCTCCGCCGCGCCGACGATCCCCGGGTCGTCCGCCCTGGTGTCGAGGGTGGCCAGCTCGATCACGTCGCCGGCCGCGAGTCCGGCCTCCTGGAGCGTCCTCCGGATCAGCCCGAGCACCTCCTCGGCCTGGACGCCGCGACGCGCGCCGACGCCGACGACGAGCGTGGCTCGGGTCATGGCGGAAGGTCCTTCCGGGGACAGGGCTGGGGGAGACGGGCAAGGGCGGCCTGAGGTGCGGGAGGCGGGGTCAATCCGCTAGCAAGGGCCCATGGCGGTATTCGTCGCGCTCGGCGCGTTCCTGATGACCCTGGCGGGCGGCTGGGTCGCGCAGCGCGTCAGCGACCGCCGGCACCTCGTGCTCGGCTTCGCCGGCGGACTGATGCTGGGCGTCGTCGGTCTCGATCTGCTGCCCGAGGCCGTGGAGGCCGCGGACGGTGTGGTGTTCGGCGTCCCCGCCGCTCTGCTGCTGTTCGTGGGCGGCTTCCTGACGGCCCATCTCGTCGAGCGCTCGCTGGCCGTACGCCAGGCGGCACACGGGGCGGGCGAGGAGAGAGTGCCGCAGGTCGGGCTGACGGCGGCGGCCGCGATGGTGGGCCACAGCCTGATGGACGGCATCGCGCTCGGCGCCGCATTCCAGATCGGCGGCGGGATGGGGGCCGCCGTCGCGCTCGCCGTCATCACCCACGACTTCGCCGACGGATTCAACACGTACACGATCACCAGCCTCTACGGAAACGCCCGCCGCAAGGCGCTCCTGATGCTGTACGCGGACGCACTGGCCCCGATCGTGGGCGCTGCGACCACGCTGCTGTTCACCCTTCCGGAGGAACTGCTCGGCTGTTATCTCGGCTTCTTCGGCGGGGCGCTCCTCTACCTCGCCGCTGCCGAGATCCTCCCCGAGGCGCACCACGACCACCCGGCCCGCTCCACGCTGCTGTGCACGGTCGCGGGAGTGGGCTTCATCTGGCTGGTGGTCGGTATCGCCGAGTGACGCCACCCCCGGCACCGGCCCACGCGGGCGGAGCGGCGTCACCCCCGGCACCGCTCCACGAAACGCCGGGCCACCCCGGGCTCCGCCGCCCAGTGCGTGTGCAGATAACTCGCGTGCACGCCCTGCTGGACGAAGCCCTCCACCCGGCGCTCCGGCTGATGCAGACCCCAGGCGGGCGTCGCGCCCGCCCCGGGCTCCAGCACCGTCCGGTGGAACTCGTGCCCGCGCAGCCGGGTCCCGGCCACGGCCAGCACGCTGTCGGACACCGCCACCGCCTGCCGGTAACCGAGCGTCAGCCGCTCGGACATCCGGGCCGAGGCGTCCAGCACCCCGCACATCGGCCGCCCGTCCAGCTCACGGGCCAGATAGAGCAGCCCCGCGCACTCCGCCGCCACGGGAGCACCGGAGAGAGCCAGATCCGTGACCGCCCGGCGCAGCGGCTCGTTCGCGGACAGCTCCGGTCCGTACACCTCGGGGAAGCCGCCGCCGATGACCAGCCCCGCCGTGCCCGTGGGCAGCTTCTCGTCGTGCAGCGGGTCGAAGACGGCCACCTCCGCGCCCGCCGCCGTCAGCAGCTCGGCGTGCTCCGCGTAGGCGAAGGTGAACGCCGCGCCGCCCGCCACGGCCACCACCGGCCGGGCCCCCTCCTGGGGGTACGCCTCCGGCTCCCACGCCTCGTCCGGCAGGGCGGGCGCCGAGCGGGCCAGCACCATCAGGGCGTCCAGGTCGCAGCCCTCCCGCACGCGGTCACCCATCGCGCGTACGGCTTCGAGGGCGTCGGTCTGCCGCTCCGCCACCGGGACCAGGCCCAGATGACGCGACGGGGTCGCCACCTGCGGCGCCCGCCGCAGCACCCCGAGCACCGGCAGCCCGGACTCGTCGAGCGCCTCCCGGAGCAGCGCCTCATGGCGGTCGGAGGCCACCTTGTTCAGGATCACCCCGCCGATCCGCACCTCCGGGTCCCAGGAGGCGAAACCGTGCGCGAGGGCCGCGACCGACCGCGACTGCGAGGAGGCGTCGACGACCAGCACGACGGGAGCCCGCAGCAGCTTGGACACCTGGGCGGTCGAGGCGAGTTCACCCTGCCCCGAGGCCCCGTCGTACAGCCCCATGACCCCTTCGACGACGGCCAGGTCGCAGCCGCTCGCCCCGTGCGTGAACAGCGGGGCGATCAGACCGGGCCCGCACATGTACGCGTCGAGGTTGCGCCCCGGGCGGCCGGTCGCCAGCGCGTGATACCCCGGGTCGATGTAGTCGGGCCCCACCTTGTGCGGGGACACCGCGAGACCGCGTCCCGCGAACGCGGCCATCAGGCCCGTGGCGACCGTGGTCTTGCCGCTGCCCGAAGCGGGGGCGGCGATGACCAGACGAGGAACACTCACCACTCGATGCCTCTCTGGCCCTTCTGGCCGGCGTCCATCGGGTGCTTGACCTTCGACATGTCGGTCACCAGGTCGGCGGCCTCGATCAGCTTCTGCGGCGCGTTCCGTCCCGTGATCACCACGTGCTGCGTGCCCGGACGGTCGCGCATCACCTCGACGACCTCGTCGGTGTCGATCCAGCCCCAGTGCATCGGGTAGGCGAACTCGTCGAGCACGTACAGCTTGTACGTCTCGGCGGCGAGGTCACGCTTGACCTGCTCCCATCCCTCGCGGGCCTTCTCCTCGTTGTCCAGCTGGTTGTCGCGCTGGACCCACGACCACCCCTCGCCCATCTTGTGCCAGTCGACGGTGCCGCCTTCGCCGCTCGCGCCCAGCACCTTCAGCGCGTTCTCCTCGCCGACCTTCCACTTCGCCGACTTCACGAACTGGAACACCCCGATCGGCCAGCCCTGGTTCCAGGCGCGCAGCGCCAGTCCGAAGGCCGCCGTCGACTTGCCCTTGCCGATGCCCGTGTGGACGAACAGCAGCGGACGGTTGCGCCGCTGACGTGTCGTCAGTCCGTCGTCCGGTACCGATACCGGCTGTCCCTGTGGCATTAAGCGGCCCTCCCGGCAGCAGTGATGTCCTTGACCAGCCCGGCGATCGAGTCGGCGCGCAGCTCGTCGAGCGTGACCGCGCTGCCCCCCAGATCCCGTGCGAGCTGTGCGGCGAGCCCGAGGCGTACGATCCCCGACTCGCAGTCCACGACGACGGACGCGGTGCCCTCGGAGGCGTGCAGCCGTCCGGCCCGCGCCGCCAGGGCCACCGGGTCGACGCCCCCGGTCGCCCGCCCGTCCGTCACCACGACGAGGAGCGCCCGCCGTGACGGATCACGCAGCCGCTCCACCCGCAGCACGTCGTGCGCCTTGAGCAGCCCGGCGGCCAGCGGGGTGCGCCCGCCGGTCGGCAGCGTCTCCAGCCGCGCGGCGGCCGCGTCCACCGACGAGGTGGGCGGCAGCACCACCTCGGCGTCCTTGCCCCGGAAGGTGACCAGGCCGACCTTGTCCCGGCGCTGATAGGCGTCCAGCAGCAGCGACATCACCGCCCCCTTCACGGCGCTCATCCGCTGCCGGGCCGCCATCGACCCGGAGGCGTCCACGACGAACAGCACGAGATTGCCCTCGCGCCCCTCCCGCGTCGCCTGCCGCAGATCGTCCCGCCGCACGACGAGACCCCGCCCCGAACGCCCGCGCGCCCGCTGGTGCGGAGCCGCCGCCTGCACGGTCGCCGCCAGGTGCAGCTTCGTCAGCGCACCCTCGGGCCGCCGCGACCCGGTGGTCCGGCCGTGCTCGGTACGCGCCCGGGACCGTCGCCCGGCCGCGCCCTCGCCGAGTCCGGGCACGCTGAGCATCTTCGTACGGAACGGCTCGCCGGCCCGCACGGGCTGCTGCTCCCCGGCGCCGCCGCCCGGCGCGGGCGCGTCGCCGCTCCCGGTCTGCTCCCGACCGGGCGCGTCGGTACCGCCGTCGTCGGGACCACCCGTGTCCGTACCGCCGTCCTCGGGGCCGCCGCCCTGCGGGGGCACCCCGCCGCCGGGCCCGTCGGGGTCAGGATCGTCGTCGCTCCCGCCGTCGCCGTCCGCCGCGTCCCGCAGGGCCTCGTCCAGCTTGTCCTCGTCCAGTCCGGGCGCGTCGAACGGATTGCGCCGGCGCCGGTGGGGGAGCGCCAGGAGCGCGGCCTGCCGCACGTCGTCCGCGACGACCTCCTCGCGCCCCGCCCACGCGGCCAGCGCCGTCGCGGTGCGGGCCATGACGATGTCGGCGCGCATCCCGTCGACCTCGAACGCCGCGCACGTCGCCGCGATCTGCCGCAACACGCCGTCGCCGAGCACCACATGGGGAAGCAGGGCGCGCGCGGCGACGATCCGCTCGCGCAACGCGGCCTCCTCGTCGGCCCACCGCGCGGCGAACCCGGCCGGATCGTCGTCGTAGGCGAGCCTGCGCCGCACGACCTCGACGCGCAGGTCCGTCTCACGCGAGGCCGCCACCTCGACGGTCAGCCCGAAGCGGTCCAACAGCTGGGGGCGCAATTCGCCTTCCTCGGGATTCATGGTCCCGACCAGCAGGAAGCGCGCCGCGTGACGGACCGAGACACCCTCCCGCTCCACGTACGAGGCACCCATGGCCGCCGCGTCGAGCAGCAGGTCCACCAGGTGGTCATGGAGGAGATTGACCTCGTCGACGTAGAGGATCCCGCGATGGGCGTCGGCGAGGAGCCCCGGTTCGAAGGCCTTCACGCCCTCCGAGAGAGCCCGTTCGATGTCGAGGGCGCCGACCAGCCGGTCCTCCGAAGCGCCGACCGGAAGCTCCACGGTCCGCGCCGGCCGCGACACGCCCGTACCCGTCTCGTGGGGACCGTCGGGACACGCCGGATCGGGTGCTCCCGGGTCGCACGAGAAGCGGCACCCCGACACGACCCCGACCTCGGGCATGAGCGCGGCGAGCGCGCGTACGGCGGTGGACTTGGCGGTGCCCTTCTCGCCGCGGACCAGGACCCCGCCGACGGCGGGACTGACCGCGTTGAGCAGGAGTCCTAGCCGCAGGTCGTCCTGTCCGACGATGGCGGTGAAGGGATACGGCGTACTCACAGGGCCTCCTCTGTCGCAACCACAACTGCATGACCGGGCGCGGGCGGCGCACCCGGCGGGATGAACGGCAGCCCCTTCGGCGCGCCGGTCTCGATCAGCCGCCACAACGCGTCCGTGTCCGCGTGTTCCTCGATCAGATCCCCCAGCCGGTCCAGCTGTTCCTCCCGCAACGCCCCGAAGCTCGTGTCCGGCGCCGCGGTGAACCGCCGCCCCGCGGCCCGCGCGACCTCGCCCAGGAACGCCCGCCGGAACGCGTCGCTCTCCAGCGACCCGTGCCAGTGCGTCCCCCAGACCGAGCCGACCCGGCACCCGTCGAGGAACGGCTCGCCGCCGCTCACCTCGGCGACCCCGTGATGGATCTCGTAACCCTCCACCGGCTCCCCGAGCGCCGACCCGACGGGCCGCCCCAGGACCTTCTCCCGGCCGAAACGGACGCGTACGGGCAGCAGCCCGAGCCCCTCGACCAGTCCGGCCCGCGACTCCACGTCGTCCTCGATCCGCTCACCCAGCACCTGGAACCCGCCGCAGATGCCCAGCACCGGGCGGCCCTCCGCAGCCCGCCGCAGCAGGGCGTCGGCCAGCCCCCGCTCGCGCAGCCACGCCAGCGCCTTCACGGTGCCCCGCGTCCCGGGCACGATCACGAGGTCCGCGTCGACGAGCTCCTCCGCCCGGTCCACGAACCGCACCACCACACCCGGCTCGGCCGCCAGCGCGTCCACATCGGTGAAGTTCGACATCAGCGGCACCGCGCACACCGCGACCCGCAGCACGTCCTCGCCGTGCGGCGGCGCCACGACCGACTCCCGCACGGTGCCGCGCATCGAGACGCGCAGCCCGTCCTCCTCGTCGATGCCCAGCCCGTGGGCGTACGGCAGCACCCCGTACGTCCGCCGCCCCGTGAGCCCGAGCAGCATGTCGAGACCGGGCTCCAGCAGCGACACGTCACCGCGGAACTTGTTGACGAGGTATCCCGCGACCAGCGACTGGTCCTCGGGGCTCAGCAGCGCCGTCGTGCCGAAGAACGAGGCGAACACACCGCCCCGGTCGATGTCGCCGACCACCAGCACCGGAAAGCGCGCGGCCCGGGCGATGCCCATGTTCACGATGTCCGTCCGCCGCAGATTGATCTCGGCAGGACTGCCCGCCCCCTCGCAGATCACGGCGTCATACGTGCCCCGCAGCTGCTCCAGACAGTCCACGACCGTCCCCAGCAGCGCCTCCTGGCGACCGCCGTGGTAGCCGCGCGCACTCATCTCGCCGACCGGCTTCCCCATCAGGACGACCTGGCTCGACCGGTCGCCGCCGGGCTTGAGCAGCACCGGGTTCATCAGCGCGGACGGCTCCACCCGGGCGGCCTGCGCCTGCATCGCCTGGGCGCGGCCGATCTCCGCCCCCTCCCGGGTGACGAACGAGTTCAGCGACATGTTCTGCGCCTTGAACGGCGCGACCTTCACCCCCCGGCGCACCAGCCACCGGCAGATCCCTGCCGTGACGACGCTCTTGCCCGCGTCCGAGGTGGTCCCCGCGACCAGCAGCCCGCCGCTCATCCGACTCTCCGTCCCATGGCCAGCCGCCCCGCCGCGCACACGGCGAGGGCCAGCACACTCACCCGGCGCGACAGCCGCACCGCGCGTTCGATGTCCGTGACCCGCACATCCCGGCCGGCCTCGCCGTTGAGCACCGGCCGGTGCTCGACCCGCCCGCCGTACGCGAGGGTGCCGCCGAGCCGTACGCCCAGCGCCCCCGCGAACGAGGCCTCCACCGGGCCCGCGTTGGGGCTGGGATGCCTGCCCGCGTCCGCCCGCCAGGCCCGGACCGCCTCGCGCGGGCGCCCCCCGGCGGCCACGGCGAGCACGGCGGTGAGCCGGGCCCCGGGCCAGCCGGCGGCGTCGTCGAGCCGGGCCGACGCCCAGCCGTAGCGCCGGTAGCGGGGCGACTTGTGCCCGACCATGGCGTCGAGCGTGTTGACGGCCCGGAAGGCCACCAGCCCGGGCACTCCTCCGAGCGCGCCCCACACGAGGGCTCCCACGACGGCGTCGGAGGTGTTCTCGGCGACGGACTCCACCACGGCGCGGGCGATCTGCTGCCCGTCCAGCGACTGCGGGTCGCGGCCGCACAGATGCGGCAGCCGCTCCCGGGCCAGCTCGATGTCCCCGGCGGCCAGCGCCCCGCCGATGGCGCGGGCCTCGCGCCCCAGCGAGGTGCCCCCGACGACGGACCAGGTGGCGGCCGCGGTCAGCGCCACGGCGGCGGCGGGACGGTTCCGGGCGGCACGCGCGGCCAGGACGGCGGCGCCCGTGGCGCCCCCGGCACAGACGAGCGTGTGCAGGACGCCCCAGCCGCGGTGGTCGCGCCACAGGCGGCGCTCGGCGCCCGCCGCTGCACGCCCGAAGGCGGCGACGGGGTGGCCACGCCGGGGATCACCGAACAGCAGGTCGCCGATCAGGCCGGCGGCGGCTCCGTACGCGAAGATGCGGTCGGCTCGCACCGCTCAGCCGGCCGTCGCGCCTCGGAGGACCTTCGTGACGGGGGGTGAAGCGACCGACGCAGGGCAGCCAGACATGGCGTATGTCCTCACTCAGGGTCCGCGCCCTGGTTCGACGTGACCGGCGACGAGAGTCTCCTGGCTTCCGGATCCGCAGTTCCTCCGGCCTTCCAGCCCGCGGTGGCGGGCCGTGACTTCCGTGTGGAGGCTGCTCCCCGGTGACAGTGGCGGGACCGCGCCGGATTCGCACCGGCTTCCTCTCCTGTCGCCGTAAATGGCTCCGGCAGTCCACCATGCCCCGTGAACGCCCGTCAACCTGCCGTTGACCTGCGAGGCTTCAATGTGCTCAGACGCACACCGGGCCGGACACACGTGGTGTGTCCGGCCCGGGCGGGAGTCCGCGTGGGAGCGGTCAGGCGACGATCAGATAGATCCCGTACGCGACCGCCGCCGCGCACAGCCCGAAGCAGGCGTACGCGCCGGTGCGCACCAGGCCGTTGGCACCGCCGCCGCCCTGCGCGGCCGACGTCTGCCTGGCCATGCCCGTGATGCCGAGGGTGAAGAGGCCGACCAGTGCGACGGTGACCACGAGGCTGACGCCGAAGACGGACGCGAGAGCTGCCCAGTCGATGTTCATGCGGATTCGTCCTTACACCGTGGCCGGGTCGGCCGGGGTTCCGGCCGTCGTGGCCGGGGCCGAGATGGTGGTCTTGAGCTCCGGTACGACGGCACCGGCGGGCGGCGGGCTGACCGCGGAGACGGCGGTGGTGACGACGCCCGCGGGCTCGGCCTCCGCGTTCACGTTGGTGTGGTCGACCGGCTTGCGGCGCGACAGCAGCCAGATGGCTCCGGAGCCCGCGACGAGGAGGACGGCGACCACCCCGACGCCCCAGGGCCCCTGCTTGGTCAGGAACTCGGCGCCCGCGCCCATCAGACCGGCGGCCGGCAGGGTCAGGCCCCAGGCGACGAACATCCGGGTGGCGGTGGACCAGCGGACCACGCCTCCCTTGCGTCCGAGACCCGCGCCCATGACGGCACCGGAGCAGGACTGCGTGGTGGAGAGGGAGAAGCCGAGGTGCGAGGAGGCCAGGATGACCGTGGCCGCGCTCGTCTGGGCCGCGAAGCCCTGCGGCGGACGCAGGTCGGTGAGGCCGCTGCCCATGGTGCGGATGATGCGCCAGCCGCCGAGGTAGGTGCCCATCGCGATGGCGATACCCGCGGAGGCGATGACCCAGACCGGCGGGTTGGAGCCGGGAGAGAGGACGCCACCGGTGACCAGGGCCAGGGTGATGATGCCCATGGTCTTCTGCGCGTCGTTGGTGCCGTGGGCGAGCGAGACGAGACCGGCCGAGGCGATCTGGCCGGCGCGGTACCCCTTGGCGGTCGACTTCAGCTGCGCCTCGTCGGTGATCTTCCGGTTGAGGCGGTACGTCAGCTTCGTGGCCAGCAGCGCGGCGAGACCGGCCACGACCGGGGCGGCGATCGCGGGCAGCAGGACCTTCGTGACGACGGTGCCGCCATTGATCGAGGACCAGCCGGCCGACATGACCGCGGCGCCGATGAGGCCGCCGAAGAGTGCGTGGGAGGAACTGGAGGGCAGGCCGACCAGCCAGGTCAGCAGATTCCACAGGATCGCGCCGACGAGCGCCGCGAAGATGACCTCGGTTCTGAGGCCGTTCTCGTTGATGATCCCGCCGGAGATGGTCTTGGCGACCTCCACCGACAGGAACGCGCCGACGAGGTTGAGAACGGCGGACATGGCCACCGCTGTCTTGGGCTTGAGAGCGCCGGTCGAGATGGTGGTGGCCATCGCGTTGGCGGTGTCGTGGAAACCGTTCGTGAAATCGAACACGAGAGCTGTCACGATCACAATCGCGAGCAGCAGCGTGATGTGTTCCATTTACCCAGGCAATCGTTCGACGTCAGTGGCACGTGGAACGTAAGCAACCAGGGTGAACGGAAGATGAACTGGGCAGGGCGGCACGGTGACCCCAACCGTGTGCACCGGTTCCGCTTGTGTGCGCGAGGGGTGGGCCCGACCGCCGCCGCCGGTGCGGGGCCCGGCGCCGCCCGATGCGGGGGATCTTGACCGGGACCGATTCGCTCCGTCGGGGAGACATCGGTCACGTGACTCTAGGATTCCCCGTATGGGTGACATGGATGAGCGTGCTGTCGAACAGGCGTGGGACGGTGTCGTCGCGACGGCCCGCAGGACGGCGGCGGACGGCCTGGTCGTCGGAACCTCGGGCAATGTGTCGGCCCGGGTGGGCGACATCGTCCTGGTCACTCCCAGCGGGGTGCCCTACGACCGGCTCGGCCCCGGGGACGCCGTCGGCGTCGACCTCGAAGGACGCCAGGTCCTCGGCGACCTGGTGCCGACCAGCGAACTCCCGCTCCATCTGGCCGTCTACCGCGGCAGTGACGCCGCGGCGGTCGTCCACACCCACGCCGTGCACGCCACGGCCGTCTCCACCCTCGTCCCCGAGGTGCCGCTCATCCACTACGCCGCCGCCCTGCTCGGCGGCCCCGTCCGCACCGCCGCCTACGCGCGCTACGGGACGCCGGAGCTCGCCGACAACATGCTGGCCGCCCTGCGCGACCGCACCGGCTGCCTGCTGCGGAACCACGGCACCGTCACCTACGGGCGCACCCTCGACGAGGCCTACGACCGCACCGCCCAGCTCGAATGGATGTGCAGGCTCTGGCTGACCGCGAGCTCCGTTCCCGGCCACAGCCCGAGCCTCCTCACCCCGGCCCAGCTGCGCGACGTCCAGGACGCCCTGAAGGGCTACGGCCAGCGCGGCTGAGCCCGGCGCCGCACCGTACAGCCCCTGCCCACTGGCCAACGGCGCCCCGGCCCAGGACACTGGAGCCGTGCGCCCGGCAACAGCGGCGGCAGTGGCCGCAACCTCGATCCTCGGCGCCGGCGCGGCAGCGGTCGCCGCCGGCCGCTACGCCAGCGACGCCGCCCTCGGGGCGCCCTCGGGGCGGCCCTTCCCGGCCGACCGCCGTCTCACCGTGCACGCCACCGCGGCCGGGCAGATCACTCTGACCCGCTCCTTTCCCGCGCTGCGCCCCGGTACGTACGGACTGGCCGGCCGCGGTGTCCACGCGGTGGTCGGCCCGGTGATCGAACAGGTGCCGGGCCATTCCGTCATCTCTCCCGACACCGTGGTCCGCCGGCTGGAGCGCGTGACCCTCGGCAGCCTGAAGCCGGGCGCCCGGGTCCGCCTCACCCCGGAGCTCCACCGCGGCGACCCGCTCGCCGCCCTCGGCCTCGCGTACAAGGAGGTCGAGGTCCCCGGCGAACTCGGTCCCCTGCCCGCCTGGTTCGTGCCCGCCGCCCGCGACACCTGGGTGATCACGGTGCACGGCCTCGGCACCACCAGGGACCACCCCATGAACGTGATGGGGTTCCTCAACGCCCAGCAGCTTCCGGTGCTCGACCTGGCCTACCGCGGCGACGTGGGCGCCCCGCGCTCCCCGGACGGGCTCGCCCATCTCGGCGAGTCCGAATGGCGCGACCTCGACGCGGCCATCCGCTACGCGGTGCGCTACGGGGCCGAGAACGTCATCCTGTACGGCTGGTCCTCCGGCGCCTCGATGGCCCTGCACGCGGCCGTCAACTCCGCCCTCCGCGATCGCGTCAGCGGCCTCGTCCTCGACTCCCCGGTCCTGGACTGGAAGGCCACCCTGCGCGCCCTCGCCTCGGCCCGGGGCGTCCCCTCCGCGCTGCTGCCCCTCGCCGTCCGGGCCGCCCAGGGCCAGACCGGACTGCACGGAGCCCCGCTCCTGGACACCTCGGTGCCGGCGGCCCTGCACGCTCCCACGATGATCGTCCACGGCCCCGACGACACCCTGGCTCCCTGGCAGCAGTCCCGGGAACTCGCCGAACGCCGCCCGGACCTGGTGTCCCTGCACTCCGTACCGCAGGCTCCGCATGCGGCGATGTGGAATGCCGACCCGGCCGGTTACGAAGAGGCGCTCCGGCGCTTCCTCACGCCCCTGATGTGAGCTGATGCGCCGGAACCGCCCGGTTGGCACCCCTGCCCGGAAGCCCCCCGAACCCCGGTGACACGGCTTCCGTTTGGGCTTTCGGGCCGTCAGAGGCAAGACTGCTCCTCGTGACGTCCCGTACCCCGCGCGACTCCAGGCTGCGACTTGTCCGCCCGCGACCCCAGGCAACCGCCCGCAAGGCCGTGACGACCCGGCGCACCAGGCCGGCCCCCCGCCCACCCGAGGGCACACCGCCCCCGGCGGAACTGGCACGCCAGGCCAGGGCCGTACTGGCCGATGCCGTACGGATCGCCCACTGGGCCGCGGACGGCACGAGTACGGGCTCCGCCCCGCTCGCCGCCCAGGCCCTGGAGCGGGCCGCCGCAGCCCTGGAGCTGTCCCCGGCCCAGGTCCGGGCCGGCTGGGACCGGGCCAGGCTGGCCGGACTCATCGAGCTGCACGGCGACACCGCCCGTCCCGGCTGGCGGCTGCGCGCCTGGGACCGCGACGACTCCGCCGTGCTCCGGGGCTGGGTGGCGCTCTTCGACGCCTGGTCGCTGGTCCACGCCTCACCCGACGGCATCGAGGCCACCGCGGTGGCGGAAGCCGTCGAGGCCGTGCCCCAGGTGCTCTCCCTGCTCCAGCTCTCGGCGGGCGCCGTCACCGTGCCCGCGCTCCTCGACCTGCTGGGCCAGCGCGTCGCGGAGCTCCACGAGGAGCGGTGCGAGGTGCCGTACGGACCGCAGGAACAGCCCGTATCCGCGGGCGGGCGGTCCGCCGACCTCAACGCCCTGCTGCTCGACTGGGCCCTCGAGGGCCTCGCCTCAGTCGGCGCCCTCACGCTCGGCGCCGGCCACGCCACCCTCACTCCGCTGGGCAACTGGGCGGTCTGGGTCAAGCTCGAACAGATCTGCGTCGCCGCCCAGAGCCCGGCCGGCAACATCGAGCAGTCCGCAGCGGACATGCTGCTCGGCTGCGCCCGGCTCACCCCCGGCCCGGCCCGCGCCGAATACCGGGCCTGGCTCGCCGCCCGGCCCGTCGGCAGCGCGGTCGCCGAGCTGCTGGCGGTCGCCCGCGGCGAAGACGCCCTGCTGCGCGGCCTCGCCTTCGAGGCGCTCCGCGTCGTCGGCGCCCCTGCGGAGCCCGTCGTCCGCTCCGTCGTCACTGAGGCGCCGCTGCGCCCCTACGCACTGCTCTGGCTCGCCGAGTACGAGGGCACCGACCCGGACGACGCCCAGGACGTCCTCAGCCGTGAGGAGGCCACCTGGCTCTGGGTCGACACGGCCGCGGCCGTGGCCGACCACGGCGAGACCGGGCTGCTGGTCCGCCATCTCGACTCCGCGGTCCAGGGCACGGTCCCCGCGCTCCTGGACGAGGTGCGCGCGGTGGGGCACCCGCGGACCGTCCAGGTGCTGGTCGCCCTGGCCGCCGCCCATCCGGACCCGGCCCTCGCCAAAGCCGTACGCCGCGCCGCCTTCCAGGTGCACACCGGCGGGGCCTGACCAAGCGCGCCGGCGCGGCGCAGGGGCGCAGCCCCCGGGGGAGTCAGCCCGAGGCCCCCGGGGAGTACGTCCCGAAGCTCCACACGTTGCCCTCCGCGTCCCGCGCCATGTAGTCGCGTGAGCCGTAGTCCTGGTCGGTGGGCGGCATCAGGATCTCCACGCCGTGCTCCACGGCCCGCGCGTGGTGGGCGTCCACGTCGTCCACCACCACGTACACCCCGGCGGGCCCGGCGCCGGCCATCGCCTTGGCGAAGACACCCCCGCCTCCCTTGGAACCGAGCATCACCCGGCCGTTGCCGCAGGACAGCTCGGCATGGATCACGCTGCCGTCCTCGCCCTCGTACACCCCTTCCTCGGTGAACCCCAGGGCCTGGGTCAGCACTCCGATCGCGGCCTTCGCGTCGTCGTACAGAAGTGTCGGAAAGATGGTGGGAACACCGTCCGTGCCTGCCATCACGCTCACCCTCTCCAGCCAACTGGATGTGATCTCCGTCTCAGTCTTCCACCGGCCACCGACAACGTCAGCCGAAGGTGTCGCGGCGGCTCGGGTCACCGGTGAGGAATCCCGTGGTGAACCACTGGCGGCGCTGCGCGGACGAGCCGTGCGTCGTCCGCAGCTCGTCGACGGATCCCAGGTCCAGATGGACCTGCCGGTCGCCGGGGCAGTGGAAGGGGCCCACCGCCGAGGTGGCCGAACCGCAGGCGGTGCCGATCCGGTCGCTGAACAGGACGGTCCGGGCTCCCGTCCAGGTCTCGCCACTCCGCTCGGACTCCCGTCTCCAGTAGTCCTGCATGCTGTTGACGACCGCCACCGTCCGGCAGTCGTCCTTGGTGTCGTCCTCGCCCGTCCGGCAGCTCTGCTCGACCTGCACGGGCCACCACCCGCTGCTCCGGCCGCTCCACGGCGCGTGTGCCGTCCTGCGCCGCGTGTCAGTCAGTTTGCCCGGGTGTGCCCGGCTCTGTGACGCACCGCGGTGAAGCGCTGACGGGCCGGGAGCATGCGGTAAAGCAGGTGGACACCGCCAGTAGACTGAGTCCCATGGCAATTCTCCTTGTGCATTAGACGGCGTCGAGTCGTGAGCCCGCTGTCCCTCCGCCGTCCATACCGCCCTGGAGTTTTTCCGTGATCACCGCTTCCGGCATCGAGCTGCGCGCCGGCGCCCGCATCCTCATCGAGTCCGCCTCCTTCCGTATCGCCAAGGGCGACCGCATCGGCCTGGTCGGCCGCAACGGCGCCGGCAAGACCACCCTCACCAAGTGCCTCGCGGGGGAGGGGACACCGGCCGGCGGCACCATCACCAACAGCGGCGAGGTCGGCTACCTCCCGCAGGACCCGCGCACCGGCGACCTCGACGTCCTGGCCCGCGACCGCATCCTCTCGGCCCGCGGGCTCGACGAGATCCTGCGCAAGATGCGGGAGAACGAGGAGCGGATGGCGAACGGCAAGGGCGCCACCCGCGAGAAGGCCATGAAGCGGTACGAGCGCCTGGAGACGGAGTTCCTCACCAAGGGCGGGTACGCCGCCGAGGCCGAGGCCGCCACCATCGCCGCCGCGCTGAGCCTGCCCGACCGGGTGCTCGGACAGCCCCTGCACACCCTCTCCGGTGGTCAGCGCCGCCGTGTCGAGCTCGCCCGCATCCTCTTCTCGGACGCCGACACCCTGCTGCTCGACGAGCCCACCAACCACCTCGACGCGGACTCGATCGTCTGGCTGCGCGACTACCTCAAGACCTACCGCGGCGGCTTCATCGTGATCTCCCACGACGTCGAGCTGGTCGAGACCGTGGTCAACAAGGTGTTCTACCTCGACGCCAACCGCGCGCAGATCGACATCTACAACATGGGCTGGAAGCTCTACCAGCAGCAGCGCGAGGCCGACGAGAAGCGCCGCAAGCGTGAGCGCCAGAACGCCGAGAAGAAGGCCGCGTCCCTGAACTCGCAGGCCGACAAGATGCGCGCCAAGGCGACCAAGACCGTCGCCGCCCAGAACATGGCCAAGCGGGCCGAGCGCCTGCTCTCGGGGCTTGAGGCCGTGCGGGTCTCCGACAAGGTGGCCAAGCTGCGCTTCCCCGAGCCGTCCCCCTGCGGCAAGACCCCGCTGATGGCCGAGGGCCTCTCCAAGTCCTACGGGTCACTGGAGATCTTCACCGACGTGGACCTCGCCATCGACAAGGGCTCACGCGTCGTCATCCTCGGTCTCAACGGCGCGGGCAAGACCACGCTGCTGCGTCTCCTCGGCGGAGCGGAGAAGCCCGACACAGGGCAGATCATCGAGGGCCACGGCCTCAAGCTCGGCTACTACGCCCAGGAGCACGAGACCCTGGACCCGGAGCGCACCGTCCTGGAGAACATGCGCTCCGCGGCACCCGACCTCGACCTCGTCGAGGTCCGCAAGACGCTCGGCTCCTTCCTCTTCTCCGGCGACGACGTGGACAAGCCCGCCGGAGTGCTCTCCGGCGGTGAGAAGACCCGGCTCGCCCTGGCGACGCTCGTCGTCTCCTCCGCGAACGTGCTGCTGCTCGACGAGCCGACGAACAACCTCGACCCGGCCAGCCGTGAGGAGATCCTCGGGGCGCTGCGCACCTACAAGGGCGCCGTCGTCCTCGTCACCCACGACGAGGGCGCCGTCGAGGCGCTCCAGCCGGAGCGGATCATCCTGCTGCCCGACGGGGTCGAGGACCTCTGGGGTGCGGACTACCGGGACCTGGTGGCCCTCGCCTGACCCGCCGGAGGCTCCTGGATCCGGTGCGGGGCCGGTGATCCAATGCGTCTGGATCATTCGGCCCATCGGTGATCCATCATCTGGGTGAGTGGGTCTCGTACCCCGGCGCGGCGCCCGGCAGATAGCTGCCGGGCGCACTCGTTTCCGGCCACTCCACCCCGTACGGCCCTGACCTGGCCGTTCTGTGCGCATGCCGTCCCTCAGGGGCTCGAAGGCCCTTGGAATTCCGGATTCCGCTTGTGTTCTGCCGCTTCTGGACGCGGAATCCGGTCGTACGGACCTTGCCGAATGGGTGGCCAGGAAGCGCAGGAGGGGTGATCATGAGAGTCCAGAGCGCACTTCCTTGAGGAGGCACGGGTGGCCGAGACTCTGAAGAAGGGCAGCCGGGTGACCGGCGCCGCGCGCGACAAGCTCGCGGCAGACCTGAAGAAGAAGTACGACTCCGGTGCGAGCATCCGGGCGCTGGCCGAGGAAACGGGCCGCTCCTACGGATTCGTCCACCGGATGCTCAGCGAGTCCGGAGTCACGCTGCGGGGACGCGGCGGAGCGACTCGCGGCAAGAAGGCCGCTACGGCCTGACGGCGGCAGCGGGTTCGGAGCGGGCGTACGTCCGCTCCTGGGGCTCACCGGAACACCGGGTGGCCACCCGGCCGACCGCGAGGTCGTCCGGGTGGTTACTGTTCAGTTACTTGCCAGTAAGTGCTGACTGCACCCGATCCGGAGGGGCTCCATGACCTCGCTCGACTCTGTGCTCGACAAGGACGGCGTACGGCTCACCGTCGATGACGCGGTTGCCACGGTGACGCTCACCAACCCGGCCAAGCGCAACGCTCAGTCTCCCGCTCTGTGGCGGGCGTTGGCAGAGGCCGGACGGGCACTCCCCGGCAGCGTGCGGGTCGTCGTGCTCCGCGGCGAGGGCAAGTCCTTCTCCGCGGGCCTCGACCGGCAGGCATTCGCACCCGAGGGCTTCGACGGCGAGCCGTCCTTCCTCGACATGGCGCGCGGCCCGGAGGCCGAGCTCGACGCGACCATCGCCGAGTACCAGGAGGCGTTCACCTGGTGGCGCCGCAACGACATCGTGTCGATCGCGGCCGTCCAGGGGCACGCGATCGGTGCCGGCTTCCAGCTGGCCCTCGCCTGCGATCTGCGGATCGTGGCCGAGGACGTGCAGTTCGCCATGCGTGAGACCAGCCTCGGTCTCGTTCCCGACCTCACGGGCACTCACCCCCTGGTGAACCTCGTGGGGTACGCACGCGCGCTCGAGATCTGCGCCACCGGCCGCTTCGTGCACGCCGAGGAGGCCGAGCGCACCGGTCTCGCCAACCTCGTCGTCCCCGCCGACCAGCTCGACGCGGCGGCGCGCGACCTGGCCGGGGCCCTGCTCGCCGCCCCGCGCGACGCCGTCGTCGAGACCAAGGCGCTGCTGAGCGGCGCCGTCTCGCGTACGTACGAGGAGCAGCGCACCGCCGAGCGGGCCGCCCAGGGGCGCCGCCTGCGCGACCTCGCGGGCCTCTCCGACTGAACAGCCGTAACCCCGGCCCCCGCCGCCAGGCGGGGGCCGTGTCAGTCCCGGTTCACGACGGCTGTGACCAGCACGGCGACCGTCGGCCTGCCCTCCACGGCCTCGGCCACCGCGCCGCGCACCGCCTGCGCCACATCGAGCGCCCGGTGGTCCCCTGCCGTCGCGAGTTCCACCTGGACATGGCCTTCCGAGTGCTGCACGGCGCTGCCCAGCACCCGCGTCAGCGAGACGACTCCCGGGACCCCCGCCGCCGCCATCCCCGCGGATCCGTCGGGTTCCGCCGCGTGAACGACGGCGGACGGCTCCGTGGCGGGGCGGGGCTCCTCCTCCAGCAGCTCCGTCACTCTGAGGTCCACCTCGTCGACCACCAGGCCGAGTCGCTGGGCGGCCGCCGCCAGCAGGGCCGCACGCAAGGCGTCAGCGGTGGCGGGCAGCGGCCGCCGCGCCGTCGCGGAGAAGCCGGCCTCGATCCGCAGCGGTCCGGGCCGCAGCCCGCTGGGAGGCCGCGGCACCACCGGATCCGGGGCGTCGTCCTCGTCGGCCGGGGCGATCCTGAGCTTCCCCAGCGCGGCCCCCGATCCGGTCGCGGCGTCCCTCAGCACCTCTGTCGCCGCTCGTTCCGCGATCCAGGATCCGTCCGAGGGGCCGCCCAGAGGGAGCAGTCTGCCGAGGCCGAGCCGTTGGCGTACCGCAGACGTCCATCCATCCGCCCGGTGCGGGCTGTCAGCCGTTGTCATTGCTCCACCCTGCCCCATCCACGGCGCGGGACCGGGCAAGCGCACTTACTGTGGGCCACGGAAGTTCAACCCGCCCCGAAGGGAAGAGCGGCGATGACCGAGAGCCCACAGCGAAACCGGCCCGACAGCCCCGGCAGTGTGACCGGCGGGGACGACGGCAGGCAGAGCCAGTTCAGCAAGCGCGGCGGGGGCGCCCCCGCGACACGCGGCCGCACCACCATCGCCGACGGCGTGGTCGAGAAGATCGCCGGAATGGCGGCACGGGACGTCGTCGGGGTCCACGCGATGGGCAGCGGCATCTCCCGGACCTTCGGCGCGGTACGCGACCGGGTGCCCGGCGGCAACAAGTCCGTGTCCCGCGGCGTCAAGGCGGAGGTCGGCGAATCGCAGGCCGCCCTGGACCTGGAGATCGTCGTCGACTACGGCGTGCCGATCGCCGAGGTGGCACGCGATGTGCGCGAGAACGTCATCGCGGCGGTGGAGCGGATGACCGGCCTGGAAGTCGTCGAGGTCAACATCGCCGTGAGCGACGTCAAGCTGCCCGACGAGGAGGACGAAGAGGACGAGTCCGAGTCACGCGTCCAGTAGGCCTTCCCCGCGCGGCAGTTGAGGAGCACATGATGAGCATGGCTGTGGTCGGCCTGGTGGCCGGCATGGCGCTCGGTTTCGCCGGGTACTTCGGTGGATTCGGGGCCTTTCTGCTGGTGGCCGCGCTGGGTGCGGTCGGCTTCATCGCCGGCCGCTTCCTGGACGGCGACCTCGAACCCGGCGACTTCTTCCGGAGTCGCGAGCGCGGCGACCGGCGACGGTGACGGGGGTGACAGGCCGGGTCGACGCCGCCGCGCGAGGGCAGACCCGGATCGCCGACCGGGTCGTCGCGAAGATCGCCGCGCAGGCGGCCAAGGAGGCCGTCGAGGAACGGCCCGAGGACGCTGACGTACCGCGCGCCACCGTCACCGTGCACCGTGACACCGCCCGGGTACGGGTCAGCCTCGACCTGGCCTACCCCTGCGACATCGGCCGGCAGTGCGGCGCGGTGCGTCGTCGTGTGGCCGAGCGGGTAAAAGCCCTCGCGGGGATGGAGGTGCCCGAGGTGGCGGTGCAGGTCGAACGGCTGCATCGGTCAGGAGCGGGCACCGCACCGGAGGGGAGAATCCGATGACCGAGCCCCAGGACCCTGAGAACAGCACGCGGCGCCTGCCCACCGTGGAGTCGTCGCCACCCGGCGGGGTGCTGGAGATGGACCAGTCCGCGTCGGGCTCCAGATACGAACCCGTCCCCGCGCCGGAGCGGACCGCCGGCAGGGCGGGCCGTTTCTGGTCGGGGCGCAGGATCCCCGCTGCCCTGGTCGCCCTGATCGTGCTCGGCGGCGCCGGACTTCTGCTCTACGACGTCGCGGCGGTGCGGGCCGACCACCCGGCCATGCAGTGGCGGCGCTCCGTCGCCGACGACCTGGCGAGCCGTCACCTCGACGACGTATGGGTCCTCGCGGGATCGGCGCTGGCGGCCGCACTGGGCCTCTGGCTGCTCCTCCTGGCCCTCACCCCAGGACTGCGCTCCCTGCTCCCCATGAGCCGCCGGCACACGGGTGTACGGGCCGGGCTCGACCGGAACGCTGCCGCCCTCGTCCTGCGCGACCGGGCCGTGGAGGTGGCCGGTGTGCAGTCCGTCCGGGTGAAGATGAGCCGTCGTAAGGCGACCGTGCGCGCCCTCTCGCACTTCCGTGAACTCGACGACGTCAGGGCCGACCTGGACGCCGTCCTGTCCAACGCCATCAGCGAACTGGGCCTGGCGCGGCCGCCCGGCCTCTCGGTGCACGTGCGCCGGCCGGCGAAGAAGGGGTGACCCCGTGATCAAAACCGTCAACCGGGTCCTGCTCGGCCTGGCAGGGCTGATCCTCGTCGTCGTCGGCGGCGCGGTCCTCGCCACGGGACTCGGTCTGTCCGCGCCCTCCTGGTGGCCCTTCGGCGGCACGGACGACGTGCTGCTCAGCAAGGCCGACCGGACCAGGTGGCGGGACGAGAGCTGGTGGTGGCCCACCGTCATCGCGGTCCTCGCCGTCCTGGTCGTCCTCGCCCTGTGGTGGCTCCTGGCCCAACTGCGCCGCGGGCGCCTCGCCGAGGTGCTGGTCGACAGCGGCGACGGCGAGGGAGCGCTGCTGCGCGGCAAGGCCCTGGAGGGTGTGCTCGGCGACGAGGCCGGGGCCCTGGACGGGGTGTCCGAGGCCAAGGCCACGCTGACCGGCCGGCGCACCGCCCCGCGCGCCCGTGTCCGGCTGCTGATGGAGCCGCACGCGGCCCCGGGACTGGTGCTGCGCGGGCTCTCCGAAGGGGCGCTGACCCACGCGCGGACCTCGGCCGGGCTGGACGAGCTGCCCGCCGAGGTCCGGCTGAAGGCGGTCAAGCACCGCGCGGAGCGGGTGACCTGAGGGGGGCTGCTCCCGGCGGGGCCGCCCCGGCACCGCCGGTGGCGCCGTCAGAAACCGTGCCGGGCGCCGCCGTCGACCGGCACCATGATGCCGGTCAGATAGGAGGCGGCCGGGGAGAGCAGGAAGGCCGAGGTCTTCCCGAACTCCTCCGGGGTGCCGTAGCGGCGCAGCGGGATGCGCGCCTCGTTCGCCGTACGGGACGCGTCGGCGTCGCCGGACAAGGCGTCCAGCTCGCGTACCCGGTCCGTGTCGATCCGGGCCGGCAGCACCCCGACGACCCGGATGCCGCGCGGGCCCAGCTCGTCGGCGAGGGACTTGGCGAAGCCGGCGAGGCCGGGGCGCAGCCCGTTGGAGATGGTCAGCCCGGGGATCGGCTCGTGCACGGATCCGGACAGGACGAAGCCGATGACGCCGCCTTCGCCGAGCGCCTCGGCCGCCGTACGGGCCAGACGTACGGCGCCGAGGAAGACCGACTCGAAGGCCGACTGCCACTGATCGTCCGTGTTGTCGGCGACGAAGCCCGGCGCCGGGCCGCCGACGCTGATGAGGATGCCGTCCAGCCGGCCGAAGCGTTCCTTCGCGGCGTCCACCAGCCGCCGGGCGGCCAGCGGGTCGGCGTTGTCCGCGGCGAGCCCGACGGCGTCGGGGCCCAGCTCCGCGGCGGCCTCGGCGGCGGTCTTCTCGTCACGGCCGGAGATGATCACCTTCGCGCCGTCGGCGGCGAGGGCGCGCGCGGTGGCGTTGCCCAGCCCGCGGGTCGCCCCCGTGACGATGTACACACGGTCCTTCAGTCCAAGATCCATGGCCCTATCCTGCCAAGTCCTCACCGGCGAGGTCGACCGCACTGTTCACCAGGCCGATGTGGCTGAACGCCTGCGGGTAGTTGCCGAGCTGGCGCCGGGCCACCGGGTCGTACTCCTCGGCCAGCAGTCCCACGTCGTTGCGCAGCTCCAGGAGCCGTTCGAAGAGCACCTCGGCCTCGTCCCTGCGGCCCGTCCGGGTCAGGGCGTCGACCAGCCAGAACGAGCAGGCGAGGAACGCCCCCTCGTCGCCGGGCAGACCGTCCACCGACACGCCCTCGGTGCTGTAGCGGCGGATCAGACCGTCATGGGCGAGCTCACGGCTCACCGCGTCGACGGTCCCGGTCACCCGGGGGTCGTCGGGTGGCAGGAAGCCGGTGCGCACGATGAGCAGCGTCGCGGCGTCCAGCTCCTGGGAGCCGTAGTACTGGGTGAAGGTGTTGCGCACGGGGTCGTAGCCCTTCTCGCAGACCTCCGCGTGCACGGCGTCCCGCATCGCCCGCCACCGGTCGGCGTCGCCCGGCAGGCCCGGATTCTCCTCCAGTGTGCGCACCGCACGGTCGGCCGCCACCCAGGCCATCACCTTGGAGTGCACGAAGTGACGTCGCTGCCCGCGGATCTCCCACAGGCCCTCGTCCGGTTCGCGCCAGGTGGATTCCAGGAAGCCGAGCAGACTGAGCTGCAGATTCCAGGCGTGCGGCTTGTCGTCGAGCCCGGCCTCGCGGGCCAGTCTGAGCGAGTCGATGACCTCGCCGTACACGTCGAGCTGCTGTTGCCGCACGGCGGCGTTGCCGATGCGCACCGGCAGCGAGTTCTCGTACCCCCGCAGCCACGGCAGCTCCGTCTCGGGGAGTCTGCGCTCGCCGGCGAGTCCGTACATGATCTGGAGGTCCGCGGGGTCTCCTGCCACGGCCCGCAGCAGCCAGTCCCGCCACGCGGCCGCCTCCTCCAGGTAGCCGGCCGCGACCATGGCGGCCAGGGTGAGGGTGGAGTCCCGCAGCCAGCAGTAGCGGTAGTCCCAGTTCCGTACGCCCCCGATCTCCTCCGGGAGCGAGGTCGTCAGGGCCGCCACGATCCCCCCGGTGGGGGCGTAGGTGAGCGCCTTGAGGGTGATCAGGGAGCGGAGCACCGCCTCTCGGTGCCTGCCGTGGTAGGTGCACCGCGCCGACCACTTCGCCCAGTCGGTGAGCGTGTGCTTCAGCGCCTTGTGAGGGTCGATCAGTTTCGGACGGGGGGAGTGCGAGGGGTGCCAGGTCAGGACGAACGCCACGCTCTCGCCCTCGGCGACCGTGAAGGAGGAGCAGGTGCTGAACTGCTGGCCCCACGTCTTCACCGGCGGCTCGCTGCGCAGCCAGACGGAGTCGGGGCCCGCGACGGCCACCCGGTGGCCGTGCGAACGGCGCATCCACGGGACCACGGAGCCGAAGTCGAACCGCAGCCGCAGGACGGAGCTCATGTCGACGCTGCCGCTGACGCCCTCGACGATGCGCATGACGTCGGGCGCCTTGTCGCGCTGCGGCATGAAGTCGATGACCTTGACGGTCCCGGTCCTGGTCTCCCAGAAGGTCTCCAGGACCAGGGAGTCCGCCACGTAGGCGCGCCGGGTGCAGGTGTCCGTGCTGTCCGTGCCCTGGGGGGCGATGCGCCAGTGCCCGTTGTCCTCGTCGCCGAGAAGGGCGGCGAAGCAGGCGCCCGAGTCGAAGCGGGGCAGACAGAGCCAGTCGACAGAACCGTTCCTGCCGACCAGGGCGGCGGTCTGGAGATCGCCGATGATGGCGTAGTCCTCGATGCGTGGGGTCACGCTCTGGCGTCTTCCCGAACCTGCGCCCCGCTAAGCAGCGAAAGCGGTGCGAACAGACGGGTGCGGTCCAGGCCCTACGCGGTCGCCGGCTCCGGCTGCGCCGCGGTGTCGCCGTCCTTGTTCTCGGCGGCCTCCTCGCGGTCGCGCTTCTCACGGCGTACGAGGATGACCCAGCCGACCGGGACCCCGGCGGCGAAGAGCCACCACTGGACGGCGTAGGCCATATGAGGGCCGATGGAGCTGTCGTCGGGGGCGGCGATCGTCTCGGGGCTGCCGTCGGCGGGCTCGGGGGCGGTCAGCTCGACGTAGCCGCCCAGCACTGGGTGCCCGAGCAGGTGCGACTGCTGGGAGCTGTTGATCAGCATGACCTGGCGGTCCGGCAGACCCTGGAGGTCCTTGATGCCGCTGGCGCTCGTCGTCTCGTCCGCCTTGAGCCGGCCCGTGACGGTGACCTCGCCGCGAGGCGGGGCGGGAACCTCGGGGAAGGCCTGCTGGTCGGCCGCGGCCGGGATCCAGCCGCGGTTGACCAGGACGGTGCCGCCGCCCTTGAGGTCCAGCGGGGTCAGGACCAGTACGCCGATGCGCTCGTCCTGCGAGGTGCGGCGGCGTACGACCACCTCGTGCTCGGTGTCGAACGTCCCGGTGGCCTTCACGGCGCGCCAGTAGTCGGAGCGGGGGACCGTGTGCCCGGGAGAGGTGAGGCGGGTGACGGGGACCGGGTCCGCCTGGAGGTTCCGCGTGATCAGCGCGTTCTGCTCGACCCGGTGTTCATGCCGGTGCAGCTGCCAGAAACCCAGCTCCACCATCGTGGGGATCATGGCGAGGACGAGGAGGGTGAGAATCACCCACTGCCGGGTCAACAGGAAGCGGTACACCCCATGACCGTACAACTCGGGTCATGGGGCGCGGCACGGAGGGTCCCCCGTGCGGACGGGTCGGCCCGTCATACTTTGTCCACGATGCCCGCCCTTCCCTCGGCGCGGGCGCAGTGGCCGCCGCAGTACCAGTGGCCGTCGACCTCGACGCCCTGGCCGATGACCTGGACCCGGCAGTGCTCACAGATGGGCGCCATGCGGTGAATGGCGCAGGAGAAGCAGTCGAAGACATGCACCGCGCCCTGCGCGTGCACCTCGAAGGACATCCCGTAGTCGTTTCCGCAGACCTCACAACGTGCCATGCGCCACAGGGTGGGACGCCGGACGGCGGCGGGCGAGCCGACGCGGGGCGAGTCGCCCCCGGTTCACTCCGATGACGGTGACGGCTTCGGCACGGCGACCGTCCTGGCCGGTGCCACGTCCCTCAGCAGATGGGTGAAGGCACTCTCCTCCAGGACCGGGGTGCCGAACGACTTCGCCTTCACCGTCTTCGACGTCGCCGAGTCCGGGTCGTTGGTGACGAGGAGGCTCGTCAGCCGCGACACGCTGGTCGCCACGTGCAGACCCGCCTCCACCGCGCGGTCCTCCAGAAGCTCCCGGTCGACCGAGGTGTCCCCGGAGAACGCCACCCGCATGCCCTGCATGAGGGGTTTGTCCGACTCGTAGCGCCCGGGATTGGGATACGGGCACGCGGGCCGCTTGCGCGAGGGGCGCCAGCTGCCCTGGCCCCCCGAGGGCCGGTAGCCGGCGCGTGGGGTGACCGGGGAGTCGTACCACTCCGTCAGCGGGCGGCACTCCAGCAGCGGCAGCCGCACCCCGTCCCTCGCCGCGGCGAGCAGGCTCGGCCGGAAGGCCTCGGCCAGCACCCGCGCGTCGTCCAGCGCGTGGTGCGCGCGCTCCTGCACCACGCCGAAGTGCGCGGCCAGCGACTCCAGCTTGTGGTTGGGCAGGGGGAGCCGGAGCTCCTTGGCGAGCGCGATGGTGCACAGCCGCTGCTCGACGGGCGCGGTGACCGCCGCGCGTGCGTACTCCCGGGCGATCATCGACCAGTCGAACGCGGCGTTGTGGGCGACGAGCACCCGGCCGGCGAGCCGCTCGGACAGCTGTGCGGCGACCTCGGGGAAGAGCGGGGCGCCTTCCAGGACATCGCTGGTCAGTCCGTGGATCCAGACGGGGCCGGGGTCCCGCTCGGGATTCACCAGGGTGTACCAGTGGTCCTCGACCTCGCCTCTCGCGTCCAGCCGGTACACGGCAGCGGACACTATCCGGTCGTCGCGGGCGAGTCCGGTGGTCTCCACGTCGACGACCGCGTACCCCTGGGGATACGCGGCCGGCCACGGCGCTGCGGTCTGACGGTCGTCGAGCATGGTCACAGAGAATACGGGCCGGGACCGACAGCGGCCTATCCGGGCGGTCCGCGCCCTGAACGTGGGGACGGTGCCGAGCAGTTGACCGCGGCGCCGGAAACGCGGGTCGGGGATGCGCCCGGGGAGGGCGCGGTGAGACGCTCCCGGGGTGACGGACTCGGATGCGCAGACACATGACGAACCCCACGGAGGCGGACTCGGCACCCGGCTCAACTGGCTGCGGGCCGCGGTGCTCGGGGCCAACGACGGGGTGGTCTCCACCGCCGGCCTCGTCGTCGGTGTGGCCGGGGCCACCGGGGCCCGTTCCACCCTGCTGACGGCCGGCCTGGCCGGGCTGCTCGCGGGGTCCATGTCGATGGCGGCGGGCGAATACGTCTCGGTGTCCACCCAGCGCGATTCCGAAAGGGCCGCGCTGGCCACCGAGAAGCGGGAGCTGGAGGAGACCCCGGAGGCCGAGCTCGCCGAGCTGACCGGACTGCTGGAGGAGAAGGGGCTGAGCAACCGCCTCGCCAGGGAGGCCGCCGTCCAGCTCACGCAGCGCGACGCGCTGCGCGCCCACGCCGAGGTCGAGCTGGGCATCGACCCGGACGAGCTGACCAACCCGTGGCACGCGGCGGGGGCGAGCTTCCTGGCGTTCACCGCGGGGGCGCTGCTGCCGCTCCTGGCGATCATGCTGCCTCCCGCCTCCGTGCGGCTGCCGGTCACCGTGGTGTCGGTGCTCGCGGCGCTGGCCCTCACCGGCTGGTGGAGCGCCCGCCTGGGCGAGGCACCGGTAGGGCGCGCGGTGCTGCGGAACATGGCCGGGGGAGCGGTGGCCATGGGGGTGACGTACGCGGCGGGGGCGCTGCTGGGAGCGGCGGGGGTCTGAGGGCGGGCTCGGGAGCAGGATGCGCAGCGCGGTGAGGTCCGTGAGCAGGGACAGGTCCGGGAGCGCCAGTCGGCCGAGGTCCAGCCGGGTGAGGCGCTGGACGAACGGCGCCCGGCCCAGCAGTGACCTGGCGACCGTTCCGATGACCGTGGTGGCCAGGCGGATCAGCGCAACCTCCGTACCGCTCACGTGCGTTCCTCCCCCTCGACGGCGCGAATGCCGGGAATCCCACGACGGGGGAGTTGGCGGAACCCGCCACATCCTGATGACGCCACGTCTCACATACTTGTCGGTAACAACGTCTATGCCCGGCACCTCGTGGGGCTCTACGGTGCTCGCATGGAGCCGAACCTGCCCGATGTCGTGCTGTGGTCGATCCCGGCCTTCGTCCTGCTCACCGTCCTCGAAATGGTGCTCCACCGGCTCCACCCGGACGAGGAGGCCGCCGGGTACGACGCCAAGGACGCCGCCACCAGCGTCACCATGGGACTCGGCAGCCTGGTCTTCGACCTGCTGTGGAAGATACCCATCGTCGCGATCTACGCGGCCGTCTACGAGCTGACCCCGCTGCGCGTCCCCGTCCTGTGGTGGACGGTCCTTCTGATGCTGGTCGCCCAGGACTTCCTCTACTACTGGTCCCACCGGGGCCACCACGTCATCCGGATCCTCTGGGCCTGCCACGTGGTCCACCACTCCAGCCGGAAGTTCAACCTCACGACGGCGCTGCGCCAGCCCTGGACCTCGCTGACCGTCTGGCCGTTCTACGTCCCGCTCATCGCCTGCGGGGTCCACCCGGCCGCGCTCGCCTTCTGCTCCTCGGCGAACCTCGTCTACCAGTTCTGGGTGCACACGGAACGGATCGACAAGCTGCCGGGGCCCTTCGAGTTCGTCCTCAACACCCCCTCGCACCACCGGGTCCACCACGCCTCCCAGGGCGGATACCTCGACCGGAACTTCGGCGGGATCCTGATCGTCTGGGACCGCCTCTTCGGCTCCTTCACCGCCGAGACCGAGCGGCCCGTCTTCGGGCTCACCAAGAACATCGCCACCCACAACCCGCTCCGCGTCGCCACCCATGAGTACGCCGCCATCGCCCGCGACGTACGGGCGGCCGCCACCTGGGGCGAGCGGGCCGGACGGATCTTCCGCGGACCGGGCTGGCAGCCGTCGCGCCCCGCGGACGCCGCCGCGACCGTCTCCGTGAAGCCGCGCCCCGCCACCGAGCGCACCGGATGACGCCCCGCGCGGGTGCGCCCCGGCTCGTGCGCCCGCTGCTCGTCGCCTTCCTCTTCGTGGCCGCCGTCGACCTGGCCGGACTCCTGGCCGGGATGCAGACCGCCCACTTCGTCGCCAAGCCGCTGCTGATGCCCCTGCTCGCCGCCTGCGCGGCGGCGCGCGGCGGCCCCCGGCTGCTCGTCGCCGCCCTGCTGTGCGGCTGGGCCGGGGACGTGCTGCTGATGCCCGACTCGGAGGCCGCCTTCCTCGCCGGGATGGCGTGCTTCGCCGCGGGCCACGTCTGCTATCTCCTGCTCTTCGGCCGCGCCCGGCTCCGGCCGGCCGCAGGACTCGCGTACGCCGCCGTCCTCGTGGCCTTCCTCGCCTACCTCTGGCCCGGGCTGCCGGGCGAGCTCCGGATCCCGCTGACCGGATACAGCCTGCTGCTCGCGGCCATGGCCTGGCGGGCCGGCGCGCTCGGACGGTACGCCGCGCTCGGCGGCGCTCTCTTCCTGCTCTCCGACGCGCTCATCGCCACCGGCATCGCCGACCGGCCGCAGCTCCCCGCCCACGATTTCTGGATCATGCTGACCTATCTGGCCGCGCAGTACCTGCTCACCAGGGGGCGCTCGGCGGAACGGCAGATTCCACCGGCGCCGCCCCCGGGGCGTACCGTGAGGGGAGTATCAGAATCTGAGACGAGCGAGGACTCTCACGCATGCGCGCCACCGTGATCCATGCCCCCCACGACATCCGTGTGGAGGAGGTGCCCGACGCCACGGTCCAGCAGCCCACCGACGTGGTCCTGAGGGTCCTGCGGGCCTGCATCTGCGGCAGTGACCTGTGGGCCTACCGCGGCGAGTCGGCCCGGCAGCCGGGCCAGCGCATCGGCCACGAATTCCTCGGCGTCGTCGAGGAGGCGGGCTCCGGGGTCAAGGGCTTCGCCGTCGGCGACCTCGTGGTGGCCCCCTTCGTCTGGTCCGACGGCACCTGTACGTACTGCGCCGAGGGACTCACCACCTCCTGCCCCCAGGGCGGGTTCTGGGGATCGGTCGGGTCCGACGGCGGTCAGGGCGAGGCCGTCCGGGTCCCGTTCGCCGACGGCACGCTGGTCAGGCTCCCGGCCGCGGCAGCCTCGGACGACCGGCTGCTCACCGCGCTCCTGGCACTCTCCGACGTCCTGGGCACCGGCCACCACGCCGCGCTCGGCGCGGGCGTGAAGCCGGGCAGCACCGTAGCGGTCGTCGGCGACGGCGCGGTCGGCCTGTGCGGCGTCATGGCGGCCAAGCGGCTCGGCGCCGAACGGATCATCGCGCTGGGCCGCCACCAGGCCCGTACGGACATCGCCCGCGCCTTCGGTGCCACGGACGTCGTCGCCGAGCGCGGCGAGGCGGCGCTCGCGGCCGTACGGGAACTGACGCGGGGAGAGGGCACCCACGGGGTGATCGAGGCGGTGGGCACCGAGCAGTCGATGCGTACGGCCATCGGCATCGTCCGCGACGGCGGCTCCATCGGCTACGTCGGGGTCCCGCACGGCAGCGGCACCGGGATCGACCTCGGCGACATGTTCGACCGCAACATCGCGCTGCGGGGCGGCGTCGCCCCCGTGCGCACGTACATCCCGGAGCTGCTCCCCGACGTGCTGGACGGCACGATCGATCCGTCGCCGGTCTTCGACCTGTCGGTCGGGCTGGACGGGGTGCCGGGCGGCTACAAGGCGATGGACGAGCGCACGGCGCTGAAGGTCCTCATCACGCCGTAGCAACACGCGGGAGGGGCCGGGGACAGCTGTCCCCGGCCCCTCCGTCATGCCTTACCTGCGGACCGCGTCCAGCGCGTCCACGACACCGGCTCCGTAGAAGCCGTTGTACTGCTTACCGCCCTCGCAGACCGCGTCGACGGTGCCGTCACCGTCGATGTCGTACGGGGCTCCGCACGCGGTGGCGTCGGCCTGGTGCGTCAGCAGAGCCTTCACCACGTCCGCCGAGGCTCGCGGGTGGGTCGACTTGATCAGGGCCGCGACACCCGCGACGTGCGGGGACGCCATCGACGTACCGGCCTTGTAGCCGAATCCGCCGCCGGGCAGCGTGGACAGGATCAGACCGTTGTTCGCCGGTGCCTCCGGCGCCTGGTAGCGCGTCGAGTCACCGCCGGGGGCAGCCACGTCGATGACCCCGAGACCGTAGTTCGAGTAGGACGACTTGAGGTTCTTCGCGCCGGTCGCGGAGACCGTCACGACACCCGGCAGCATGGTCGGGATGTCGGGGCAGGCGCTCGGGTCGACCGTGCGGGTGACCGTCGTCGTGTCGTTGGGGCTCGTCGTGTCCTCGATGGCGTCGAGGGCCAGGTCGTGGTCCGAGTTGCCGGCCGCCGCGACGTTCACGACGCCCTTGCCCTCCGCGTAGCGGGTGGCGCGGGTGACCGCCTCGACCAGGGCGCCCTGGTCCGGGTCGTTCTTGCAGTTGAACAGCCACGGGTCGGTGTAATAGCTGTTGTTCGTCACGTCGACGCCGTGCTCGGCCGCCCAGACGAACCCGCAGACGACGGCCTCGGTGTAGAAGAAGCCGGCGGGCGTGGACACCTTGATACCGGAGACCTTCACGCCCGGCGCGACACCGGTGACGCCGGTGCCGTTCTTCGCCGCGGCTATGGTGCCCGCGACGTGCGTGCCGTGGTCGCTCTCACCGGCGGCCGGCCGCCAGGCGCCGTCCGTGGTGTCCGGGGCGCCGGACACACAGTTCACCGAGGCCTTGCGGTCGAAGTTCGGCGCCAGGTCCGGGTGCGTGTCGTCCACACCCGTGTCGATGACGGCGACCGTGACCTCGCTGCTGCCGAGCGACTTCTGGTGCGCCTTGTCGGCCTTGATGGCCGGAAGGTCCCACTGCAGGGGCTCCAGCGGGTCCTGGCCCGCCACCGCGTCCGCCGACGCCGCCCGCGCCTGCGCGGCGGTCAGGGGCTGCTCGACCCCGATGTCCTTCGTCGCCTGCGGGACGATCGGGTTGGTGCGTGTGGCGCCCGCCGACTGGACGCCCTTGGCCTTGCGGATCGTCGCGCCGAAGTCCGGGTTCTGCGAGTGGACGACGATGACGCCTATCTTGTCGTACGACGTCACGACGGTTCCGCCGGCCGCGGATATCGCCTTGCGCACCTGCTTGACGGTGCCGTGACCCGCCCGCGTGTTCACGACGTACGACAACTTGGGGCCGTCCGTCCGAACCGCCGCCGCAGGCTCGTCCGCGGGTGCCGCGGCCGCGGTCCCCGTCGGGAGGAAGCCGAGCGAGGCCGTGAGCGCGAGTCCGACGGGCAGCGTGAGTACGCGAGTCCGCCTGGATGCCAGATGAGCCATGGGTTCTCCACATCATCCGTGCCGTGGGCCGGACACCGGTGTGTCCGTCCGGTACATGACCAGTGAAGTTATCGCTGATCTTCCCGGCGCATCAATGAATACGGGCAAGTGAGTTCGAGGTGTGACCTCCTGGAGTCGCGTCCGGGGAAGCCGGCCCGAGAAGACCGAACCTGCGGTGAACCGCTTCGCCGCGCTCTCCGTGCCGTTGCACAGGGAGTCGTGTGATCAGCCCCCGCTACCCGAAAGCGCAGAGGACTCCCCGTGAAATCCACCGTCCCCACCACCGCACCCGCGTCGCGAGGAGAATCCGTGGCCACCGAAGCACCGCCGCCCCAGATCCCTGAGGACGGCAGTCCCGTCCAGCCCACGACCGAGGCGTTCCTCAAGGAGCAGAACAGCCCGGAGTTCACCGAACTGCGCCGCTCCCACCGCTCCTTCGCCTTTCCGCTGACCGTCGGCTTCATCGCCTGGTATCTGCTGTACGTGCTGCTGTCCAGCTACGCCGACGACTTCATGAGCAAGATCGTATTCGCGAACTTCAACGTCGCCTTCGTGTTCGGCCTCGCCCAGTTCGCCACCACGTTCCTCATCGCCTGGTTCTACTCGCGCCACGCCACGAACAAGCTCGACCCGCAGGCGGCGGCCATCAAGTCCCGTCTGGAGGCCGACGCATGAGCGCCGCGCACACCCCGCACGCCGTGATCCAGCTCGCCGCCGAGGCGTCGTCGACGAGCGAGCACCGGCCGCTGATCATCACCCTCTTCGCGGTCTTCGTCGCGGCGACCCTGGGCATCACCGTCTGGGCCGGCCGGCAGACCAAGAGCGCGTCGGACTTCTACGCGGGCGGGCGGCAGTTCACCGCCTTCCAGAACGGCCTCGCCGTCTCCGGCGACTACATGTCCGCGGCGTCCTTCCTCGGTATCGCCGGCGCCATCGCGCTCTTCGGCTACGACGGCTTCCTCTACTCCATCGGCTTCCTCGTCGCCTGGCTCGTCGCCCTGCTGCTCGTCGCCGAACCGCTGCGCAACTCGGGCCGCTACACCATGGGCGACGTCCTCGCCTACCGGATGCGGCAGCGGCCGGTGCGCACCGCCGCGGGCGTGTCCACCATCGTCGTGTCGATCTTCTACCTGCTGGCCCAGATGGCGGGGGCCGGCGTCCTCGTCTCGCTGCTCCTCGGCATCACCAGCGACGCGGGCAAGATCCTCATCGTGGCGCTGGTCGGCGTGCTCATGATCCTCTACGTCACCATCGGCGGCATGAAGGGCACCACCTGGGTGCAGATGGTCAAGGCCGTGCTGCTCATCGCGGGCGCCCTGCTGATGACCCTGATGGTGCTGTGGAAGTTCGACTTCAACGTCTCCGACCTGCTCGGCACCGCCGCGGAGAAGAGCGGCCACGGCTCGGCGTTCCTGGAGCCCGGCCTGAAGTACGGCGTCACCGACGTGTCGAAGCTGGACTTCATCTCGCTCGGTATCGCGCTCGTCCTCGGCACCGCCGGTCTCCCGCACATCCTGATCCGCTTCTACACCGTCCCGACCGCCAAGGCCGCCCGAAAGTCCGTGAACTGGGCCATCGGCATCATCGGCGCCTTCTACCTGATGACGATCGCCCTCGGCTTCGGCGCCGCGGCACTCATCGGACCCGAGGAGATCAAGGCGAAGAACCCGGCGGGCAACGCGGCGGCACCTCAGCTCGCCGAGTACCTCGGCGGACTCGGCACCACCGGGGGCGCCGTCATGCTCGCCGTGATCTCCGCCGTCGCCTTCGCGACGATCCTCGCCGTCGTCGCGGGGCTCACCCTCGCCTCCTCGTCCTCCTTCGCCCACGACATCTACGCCAACGTCATCCGCAAGGGGAAGGCCACCGAGAAGGAGGAGATGAGCGCGGCCCGCTGGGCCACCGTCGCGATCGGCGTCGTCTCCATCGGCCTCGGTGCGATGGCACGCGACCTGAACGTCGCGGGACTCGTGGCCCTGGCCTTCGCCGTCGCCGCGTCGGCCAACCTGCCGACCATCCTCTACAGCCTCTTCTGGAAGCGCTTCACCACCCAGGGCGCCCTCTGGTCCATCTACGGCGGTCTCGCCTCGTCCGTCATCCTGGTGCTCTTCTCCCCGGTCGTCTCGGGGAAGGCCAGCTCGATGTTCCCGGACGTGGACTTCGCCTGGTTCCCCCTGGAGAACCCCGGCCTCATCTCCATCCCGCTGGGCTTCCTGCTCGGCTGGGTCGGCTCGGTCCTCTCCAAGGAGGAGCCGGACAAGGGCAAGTACGCCGAACTCGAGGTCAAGTCCCTCACCGGCACCGGCGCCCACTGACCGGTCCCACCGCACCGGCCACGCCTCCACGGGGCCCCGTCGTAGAGATCTACGACGGGGCCCCGTCGCACCTCGTGTCAACCGAGCCCCCTGGATGTCACAGTCCTCGCGTAGTCTCGGAGGTGTCAGACCGCAACCGCGGACATCACCGGGGGAGGGGGCCCACAGTGCTCATCGACACCTACGGCCGGGTCGCCACCGACCTGCGTGTCTCACTGACCGACAAGTGCAATCTCCGCTGTACCTACTGCATGCCCGAAGAAGGCCTGCAGTGGCTCTCCAAGACCGAGCTGCTCAGCGACGACGAGATCGTCCGGCTCATCAGGATCGCCGTCACGGAGCTCGGTATCACGGAGGTCCGCTTCACCGGCGGCGAGCCCCTGCTGCGCCCCGGGCTCGTCTCCATCGTCGAGCGGTGCGCCGCCCTGGGACCCCGCCCCAGGATGTCGCTCACCACCAACGGCATCGGACTCAAGCGCACAGCCGCGGCCCTGAAGGCGGCAGGCCTCGACCGGGTCAACGTGTCCCTGGACACCCTGCGCCCGGACGTCTTCAAGACGCTCACCCGCCGCGACCGGCACAAGGACGTACTGGACGGGCTGGAGGCCGCCCGCGAGGCGGGACTCACCCCCGTCAAGGTCAACTCCGTCCTCATGCCCGGGCTCAACGAGGACGAGGCCCCCGACCTGCTCGCCTGGGCCGTGGACAACGCCTACGAGCTCCGCTTCATCGAACAGATGCCGCTCGACGCCCAGCACGGCTGGAAGCGTGACGGCATGATCACAGCAGGTGACATCCTCACCTCGCTGCGCACGCGCTTCACCCTCACCGCCGAAGGGGACGAGGACCGCGGATCGGCTCCCGCCGAGCGCTGGACCGTGGACGGCGGCCCGCACCGCGTCGGCGTCATCGCTTCTGTGACCAGGCCCTTCTGCGGAGCCTGCGACCGCACCCGGCTCACCGCCGACGGACAGGTCCGCACCTGTCTCTTCGCCCGCGAGGAGACGGACCTGCGCGGCGCTCTGCGTTCCGACGCGCCGGACGAGGAGATCGCCAGGATCTGGAAGCTCGCGATGTGGGGCAAGAAGGCGGGCTCCGGCCTCGACGACCCGGCCTTCCTGCAGCCCGACCGGCCCATGTCAGCGATCGGTGGCTGACAGGCTGCCGGGCGGTCTCGGACCGGGCGAGGTCACTCCGCAGCCTCTGAGGATTCCCACTCCGCGAGCGTCACGACATCCTTGAGGAAGCCGCGCACACCGAGGAACGAGGAGAGGTGCTCCCGGTGCTCGTCGCAGGCCAGCCAGGTCTTGCGGCGCTCCGGGGTGTGCAGCTTGGGGTTGTTCCAGGCGAGCACCCATACGGCGTCGGCACGGCAGCCCTTGGCGGAACAGACCGGTGCGCCGGTGGCGCTCTCGGCGGAAGTCTCGGGGAAGTTCACGGCCTCAACCCTAAGTGCTCCCGCCCGGGACCTCCGCGACGCATCCCCGCCGGAGAATGGCGACGCCGAGCAGCCACGGGGGGAGCTGCCCGGCGTCGGTCCGTCGCTCCGACGGGGGATGCGGAGCGCACCCGAAGTATGCCACGGAGGCCAGGGTCCGGTGCACCGGAACGGCACGATTGATCTGAGCTTTTCTTGAGCTTTGCGGAGCGCTCCCGCTCAGCCCGCGGGCCGCGTACCGCCCCCGCCGCCGGCCGGCCCGGGATCCGTGACCGGCTCCGGAGCGGGCTCCGCGGGGCCGGCCGAGGGAGCCGTGCCGAGAGCCGGCCGCATCGGTGCGGGCACGAACGTCGTAGGAAGTGAAGGGGTGTTCTCGCGACCGGCGTTGGCGATGACCACCGCGACATAAGGGAGCAGAACGCCCAGAGCGAGCGCCACCACGGCCACGTGCCTCTCGACATTCCACAGGGTCGTGGCCAGCACCACGGAGACGGTGCGCACGGACATCGAGATGATGTAGCGCCGCTGCCTGCCCCGCACGTCGTCGGCAAGTCCCTGGCGGGCGCCGGTGATCCGGAAGACCTCCGTACCGCTCTGCTTCCGCATCGTGATTCCACCACCAGATCTCTGTGCCGGACTTCCCCGGACGGTGCGCTCCTACGGTACGCCCGGCGTCCGCCTGCTTCGAGACCGGGGCGAGTCCCGTACGGCCGGTCCGGACCGCGCTCCCACGTACGGCCCTGTCCGGCATGCGGCGTACGTGCGGCGGGTCGAGACTGGGCGGACGTGCGCACTACCGCGCCGCACGAGGAGGCGATATGGGCTGGTTGTGGGCAATCATCGTAGGTCTGGTGCTTGGTGTGATCGCCCGGGCGATCCTGCCGGGGAAGCAGGACATCCCGCTCTGGCTGACGGTGGTGTTCGGCATCCTCGGCAGCATCCTCGGCAACGCGGTGGCGACGTGGATCGGGGTCAACGACACCAAGGGGATCGACTGGATCCGCCATGTGCTGCAGCTGATCGGTGCCGTGGTCGTCGTAGGCGTCGGCGACATGGTCTGGCAGTCGATCCGAGGTAGACGGGGCAACAGGCAGCGAACCTGACGCCCGGTACGACACAGCGCCGCGGCCGGCCACGCTTCACGCGTGACCGGCCGCGGCGCTGTGCCCGTCGGCGTCAGCCGGCGGTGACCTCGACGGCGGCCAGGTTCTTCTTGCCCCGGCGCAGGACCAGCCAGCGCCCGTGCAGCAGCTCCTCGTGTGCCGGAGCGCTCTCGCCGTCGGTGACCTTCGCGTTGTTCACGTAGGCCCCGCCCTCCTTGACCGTGCGGCGGGCGGCCGACTTGCTGGCGGAGAGCCCGACCTCGACCAGGAGGTCCACCACCGGGCCCAGTTCGGTGACCCGGGCGTGCGGCACCTCGGACAGGGCGGCGCTCAGCGTCGCCTCGTCCAGCTCACCGAGCTCACCCTGGCCGAACAGGGCCTTCGACGCCGCGATGACCGCCGCGCACTGCTCGCCGCCGTGCACCAGCGTCGTCAGCTCCTCGGCCAGCGACCGCTGCGCCGAACGTGCCTGCGGACGCTCCTCGGTGAGCTTCTCCAGCTCCTCCAGCTCCTCGCGGCTCTTGAAGCTGAGGATGCGCATGTACGTCGAGATGTCCCGGTCGTCCACATTCAGCCAGAACTGGTAGAACGCGTACGGCGTCGTCATCTCCGGGTCGAGCCAGACGGCCCCGCTCTCGGACTTCCCGAACTTGGTGCCGTCCGCCTTCACCATCAGCGGCGTCGCCAGCGCGTGCACGGCGGCACCCGGCTCCAGGCGGTGGATCAGGTCGATCCCCGCCGTGAGGTTGCCCCACTGGTCGCTGCCGCCCTGCTGGAGGGTGCAGCCGTAGCGCCGGTACAGCTCCAGGTAGTCCATCCCCTGGAGGAGCTGGTAGCTGAACTCCGTGTAGCTGATGCCCTCCTGCGACTCCAGCCGACGGGCCACCGAGTCCTTGGTGAGCATCTTGTTGACCCGGAAGTGCTTGCCGATGTCCCGGAGGAACTCGATCGCGGAGAGGCCCGCGGTCCAGTCCAGGTTGTTCACCATCGTGGCGGCGTTCGGGCCCTCGAAGGTGAGGAAGGGCTCGATCTGCCCGCGCAGCCGCTGGACCCACGCGGCGATGGTCTCCGGGTCGTTCAGTGTGCGCTCCGCGGTCGGCCGCGGATCACCGATCTGACCGGTCGCCCCGCCGACCAGGGCGAGCGGCTTCAGGCCGGCGAGCTGGAGCCGGCGCATGGTGAGCACCTGCACCAGGTGGCCCACGTGCAGACTCGCCGCGGTCGGGTCGAAGCCGCAATAGAAGGTGACCGGGCCGTCCGCGAGAGCCTTGCGCAGTGCGTCCTCGTCGGTGGACTGGGCGAACAGCCCGCGCCACTTCAGCTCGTCGACGATGTCCGTCACGGTCGTTTTCTCCTTGCGGGGTTCGATTGGTTGTCCGGTCAGTGTATGGGGGTCATACGCCCCGGCTGACCGAGCTCATGTGGAAGTCGGGGATGCGCAGCGCGGGCATCGCGGCCCGCGTGAAGTAGTCGCCCCACTCGCGCGGCAGCGTCTTCTCCGTACGGCCCGCCTCCGACGCCCGGGACAGCAGCCCGACCGGCGACTCATTGAACCGGAAGTTGTTGACCTCGCCGAGGACCTCGCCGTCCTCCACGAGATAGACCCCGTCCCGGGTCAGGCCGGTCAGCAGCAGGGTGGCAGGGTCCACCTCCCGGATGTACCAGAGGCAGGTCAGCAGCAGGGCCCGGCCGGTCGTCGCGGCCACCATCTCCTCCAGGGACCGCTCACCGCCGCCGTCCAGGACGAGGTTGTCCATCGAGGGGGCAACCGGCAGACCCGTCAGTCCCGCGGAGTGACGGGTCGTGGTCAGCCGCTCCAGCCTTCCGTCCTTGATCCAGTCGGTCGGGGCCAGCGGCAGTCCGTTGTCGAAGACCGAGGAACCGTCCCCCGACGCGTGCGCGATCACGAAGGGGGCCGACTCCAGTCCCGGGGCGTGCGGATCGCTGCGCAGGGTCAGCGGCAGCTCGGAGAGCGTCTCGCCGATCCTCGTACCGCCGCCCGGCCGGGAGAACACCGTCCGGCCCTCCGCGGCGTCCCGTGCGCCCCCCGACCAGTACTGGTAGATCAGCAGGTCGGCCACCGCGGTCGGCGGCAGCAGCGTCTCGTAGCGCCCGGCCGGCAGCTCGATCCTGCGCTCCGCCCAGCCGAGGCGCTGCGCCAGCTCCGCGTCCAGGGCCGCCGGGTCGACGTCCTTGAAGTCCCGGGTGGCCCTGCCCGCCCAGGCGGAACGGGTCCGGTCCGGGGACTTGGCGTTCAGCTCCAGCGTCCCGTTCGGCTGGTCGTGGCGCAGCCGCAGCCCCGTCGACGTACCCAGATACGTCGAGCTCAGCTGGTGGTGGGCGAAGCCGTACAGCTCGCGGCCGCCCGAGCGGGCCCGCGCGAAGGCGTCGCCGAGCGCCGGGGCGAAGTCGGCGAAGACGTCGGAGCCGGTCTCGGCCGGCGGCTCCGTGAAGTCGGCGGACACCGGCACCCCGGACACCAGCGGCTGCGCGTCCTCGGCCGGGCCGGCACCACGCGCGGCGGCCTCGGCGGCCCGCACCAGCGGTTCCAGGTCGTCGGCCGTGACGGCCGAGCGGGACACCACACCCGATGCCGTTCCCTCCGCGCCGTCCACGGTCGCGATCACGGTGAGGGTCCGCCCCCGCGTCACCCCGTTCGTGGTGAGCGCGTTCCCGGCCCAGCGCAGATTGGCGGAGGAGCTCTCGTCCGCGACGACCACGCAGCCGTCGGCGGTGGACAGTTCCAGTGCGCGCTCGACGATCTCGTACGGCTTGCTGACGCGGCTCATCGCCCGGCCTCCTGCGTCGTGTTGAGGATGTTCACGCCTCGGAAGAGGGCGGAGGGGCAGCCGTGCGACACGGCCGCGACCTGACCCGGCTGGGCCTTGCCGCAGTTGAACGCGCCGCCCAGGACGTAGGTCTGCGGGCCGCCGACCTTCTCCATCGAGCCCCAGAAGTCCGTCGTCGTCGCCTGGTAGGCCACGTCCCGCAGCTGGCCCGCCAGCCTGCCGTTCTCGATCCTGAAGAACCGCTGCCCGGTGAACTGGAAGTTGTAGCGCTGCATGTCGATGGACCAGGACCGGTCGCCGACCACATAGATCCCGCGCTCCACCCCGCCGATCAGGTCCTCCGTGGAGAGCCCGCCCGGATCCGGCTGCAACGAGACGTTCGCCATGCGCTGCACGGGGACGTGCTCCGGGGAGTCGGCGTACGCGCACCCGTTGGACCGGCCCAGGCCCGTCAGCTTCGCGATCCGCCGGTCCGTCTGGTAGCCGACCAGCGTCCCGTCCTTGACCAGGTCCCAGGACTGGGCCTCGACGCCCTCGTCGTCGTAGCCCACCGTCGCGAGCCCGTGCTCGGCGGTGCGGTCACCGGTCACGTTCATCACGGGGGAGCCGTACGTCAGCTTCCCCAGCTGGTCGAAGGTCGCGAACGAGGTCCCCGCGTACGCCGCCTCGTAGCCCAGCGCGCGGTCCAGCTCGGTCGCGTGGCCGATCGACTCGTGGATGGTCAGCCAGAGATTGGACGGGTCGACCACCAGGTCGTACGTCCCCGCCTCGACGCTCGGCGCCCGCATCTTCTCGGCCAGCAGCCCCGGGATGCGCTCCAGCTCCGCGTCCCAGTCCCAGCCGGTGCCCGTGAGGTACTCCCAGCCCCGGCCCACCGGCGGGGCGATCGTCCGCATCGAGTCGAACTCGCCGGTCGTACCGTCCACGGCCACCGCGGTCAGCTGCGGATGCACCCGCACCCGCTGCTGGGTGGTGACGGTGCCGGCGGTGTCCGCGTAGAACTTGTTCTCGTGGACCGTCATCAGCGAGGCGTCCACATGCGCGACCCCGTCGGCCCGCAGCAGGCGCGCGCTCCACTCGGCGAGCAGGCCCGCCTTCTCCGCGTCCGGCACGTCGAAGGGGTCACGCTCGTACGCCGACACCCAGGTCCGCTCGCCGTGCACCGGCTCGTCCGCCAGCTCGACGCGCTCGTCGGAACCGGCCGCCGCGATCACCTTCGCGGACAGCTTGGCCATGGCGACCGCCTGCGAGGCCACCTTCGCCGCCGCGTCCATCGTCAGGTCCACCCCGGACGCGAACCCCCAGGCCCCGCCGTGCACCACCCGGACCGCGTACCCGGTGTCGGTGGTGTCCGACGTCCCGGACGGCCGGGCGTCCCGCAGCCGCCAGGAGGCGCCGCGCACCCGCTCGAACCGGAAATCCGCGTGTACGGCGCCGAGCGCACGGGCGCGGGCGAGCGCCGCGTCGGCGAGGGCACGGAGCGGCAGGGCCAGGAACGACTGATCTACCTCGTGGGCCACGCGGGCCTCCCCTTCTCCACCTCTGAAAATGTCTCCGCAGTGAATCATGGGGGGTCGCGGCGTCCCCGTGCTCCGGTTTTACGTTGCCGTGTCCCGGCCGGACCGTTCTGTAGGGATCCAACAGTCCCCGCCCGGCGGCGCTGTCAGAGGCCGATTCCCTGGATGAGAGGTGGTACCGATAGGTTTTCGATGTACCAGACCGCCAAGGAAAGGGTGATCCGTTGAGCCGCTCGGTTCTCGTCACCGGAGGAAACCGGGGCATCGGCCTCGCCATCGCCCGCGCCTTCGCCGACAACGGCGACAAGGTGGCCGTCACCTACCGCTCCGGAGAGCCGCCGCAGGCGCTCACCGAGGCGGGCGTCCTCGCGGTCAGGTGCGACATCACCGACACCGAGCAGGTGGAGCAGGCCTACAAGGAGATCGAGGAGAAGCACGGTCCCGTGGAGGTGCTGGTCGCCAACGCCGGTATCACCAAGGACCAGTTGCTGATGCGGATGACCGAGGACGACTTCACGTCCGTGGTCGACACCAACCTCACCGGCACCTTCCGCGTCGTCAAACGGGCCAACCGTGCGATGCTGCGCGCCAAGAAGGGCCGTGTCGTCCTCATCTCCTCCGTCGTCGGCCTCCTCGGCTCGGCCGGACAGGCCAACTACGCGGCGTCCAAGGCGGGCCTGGTCGGCTTCGCCCGGTCGCTGGCCCGTGAGCTCGGCTCGCGGAACATCACGTTCAACGTCGTCGCACCCGGGTTCGTCGACACCGACATGACCCAGGTGCTCACGGACGAGCAGCGCAAGGGCATCGTGTCGCAGGTGCCGCTCGGGCGCTACGCGCAGCCCGCCGAGATCGCCGCAGCGGTGCGCTTCCTCGCGTCCGACGACGCCTCGTACATCACTGGAGCCGTCATTCCCGTTGACGGCGGATTGGGCATGGGTCACTGATCACCATGAGCGGAATTCTCGACGGCAAGCGCATCCTCATCACGGGTGTGCTGATGGAGTCGTCCATCGCTTTCCACGCCGCGAAGGTGGCCCAGGAGCAGGGCGCCGAGGTCATCCTGACGGCGTTCCCCCGGCCGACGCTGACCGAGCGCATCGCCAAGAAGCTCCCGAAGCCCGTCAAGGTCCTCGAGCTGGACGTCACCAACGACGAGCACCTGGAGCGGCTCGCCGGTCTGGTCAAGGACGAGCTCGGCTCGCTGGACGGCGTCGTGCACTCCATCGGCTTCGCGCCGCAGGACGCGCTCGGCGGTAACTTCCTGAACACCCCGTTCGAGTCGGTCGCCACCGCGATGCACGTCTCGGCGTTCTCGCTGAAGTCGCTCGCCATGGCCTGCAAGCCCCTGATGAACGACGGCGGCTCGATCGTCGGTCTCACCTTCGACGCGCAGTTCGCCTGGCCGCAGTACGACTGGATGGGCCCGGCCAAGGCGGCGCTGGAGGCCACCTCCCGCTACCTCGCCCGTGACCTGGGCAAGGACAGCATCCGCTGCAACCTGGTCTCGGCCGGACCGCTCGGCTCCATGGCCGCCAAGTCCATCCCGGGCTTCGGCGAGCTCGCGGACGTCTGGAACCACCGCTCCCCGCTGGAGTGGGACATGGCCGACCCCGAGCCGGCCGGCCGCGGCATCGTGGCGCTGCTCTCGGACTTCTTCCCGAAGACGACGGGCGAGATCATCCACGTCGACGGCGGCGTGCACATGATGGGCGCCTGACCCGCCCACGCCTCACCGACGGCCGCGTACCCCTCGCCGGGGCACGCGGCCGTCGCGCGTGTCCTGAAAGAGGCCCTCCCGGCGCTCAAGTCGAAAAGATGGCCGTTCCACCGCAGAATGTGGTGGAACCGGACTTTTGGTCAGGCTGTGGGGAGGAGATCGTTGTGCGCTCCACACGTCGCCGAACCTGGGCCCTGCTCGCAGCGGCGGCCGTGGTCGCGGGGCTCCTGGCCCCGGTGGCCGTCAGCGCGGCCAACCGGGCGGGGAGCGGCGCGGCCGCACCCCGCGCGGGCGCGGCCGCACCCCGCGCACCGGAACCGGAGCCCTCGGGCGCCGAATGCCGTACGTCGGTCGAGGGGTCCCGGGTCGTCGCCTTCTGCCACAACCCGTACCCCACGACCGATCTGGTCCAGCTCCACACCGAGTGCGCGCGCTGGTGGGACGTCGACGCGGACGGCGGGGCGGTCGCGGTGCAGCCGGGCCGGACGGTCAAGCTCGAGGACCGCTGCTGGAAAGAGGTCGGCTCGGCCTGGGTCAGCCACTCGGTGTCCTAGAGGGCGGGGGAGCTCAGACGCGCTCCCGCAGGCAGTCCAGCGCGTGGGCCGCCGCCTCGGCGGCGGCCGTCTCCGCGTCCCCCGCCCGAATCGCCTCGACGAGCCGCGCGTGGTCCATGAGCTCCTGCGGCCCGAGCTTCGAGCCCACGTCGTCGCGCAGGTAGTCACGGAGCAGGTCGTTCAGGTCGGCGTAGAGCTCGGTCAGTACGTCGTTGTGTGAGGCCGCGACCACGGCGAGGTGCAGTGTCGCGTCGGCGGCCACGAAGGCCTCCGTGTCCCCGGACGCCCAGGTCTCCTCGCGCCGGACCATCAGCGCGTCCAGCTGCCGCAGATCCCGGTCCGTGCGGCGCAGGGCGGCGAGCCGGGCCGCCGAGGACTCCAGCGTGGAGCGCAGCTCCGCGACGTGCCGGGGGTCGGCGTCCGCGAACCGGCGGTGCATCACCCCGGCCAGCTCACTGGTCGCCACCACGTACGTGCCGGAGCCCTGGCGGATGTCCAGCAGCCCGTTGTGCGCCAGGGCGCGCACCGCCTCGCGCACCGTGTTGCGGGCGACCCCGAGCTGCTCGACCAGCTCGGGCTCGGTGGGGATCCGTGAGCCCACGGGCCACTCGCCCGTGGTGATCTGGTTCCTCAGCTGGGCAATCACCTGGTCGGCGAGAGCCGAACGCCGCGTGGACGTCAGCGCCATGGTGCTCCTTGCTCGTGGTCCGGAAGAGGTGGTCCGGAAAGGTGGTCCGGGAGGTGCGGGCCCGTCGGGTAGTCGTTCCGATTGTCCCAGGGAGTGAATCGGAGTGGACAGTCAATCATCCCATGATTCTATGATGGGTCTCATGCGTCACGACGAGACCCCGACCCTGAGCCCTGCCGCCGGCCCCCGTACACCCGTGCCGGGGAGCGCCTCGCCCGGGCCTTCCCCCTGGGTGCTGCGGATCGTCACCGTCGGTCTGGTCCTCGCCGCGCTCAACCTCCGGCCCGCCATCACCAGCCTCGGCCCCCTCCTCGAAGAGGTCCGGGACACCCTGCACATGAGCGGCAGCGTCGCCGGTGTCCTCACCTCCGTGCCGCCGCTCTGTTTCGCGCTGTTCGGCTTCATGGCGCCCCGGCTGGCCCGCCGGTTCGGCGCCGGCGCCGTCGTCTGCGCGGGCATGGTGGCCATCACCGCCGGCCTGCTGATCCGCCCGTTCGCCGGCGGTACGGCCGGGTTCCTCGCCGCCAGCGCCCTCGCCCTGATGGGCATCGCTGTCAGCAACGTCCTGATGCCCGTCATCGTCAAGCGCTGGTTCCCCGACCGGGTCGGCACCGTGACAGGCCTCTACTCGATGGCCCTGGCACTCGGCACCGCCCTCGCGGCCGCCCTCACCGTGCCCCTCACGGACGCGCTGGGCGGCAGTTGGAAGACGGGACTGGCCGTCTGGGCGGGGCTGTCGGCCGTCGCGATCCTGCCCTGGATCCCGCTCGTACGGGACCGCGGCACGGGCGCCGGGCAGCCCGCGGGACGTGCCGGGGAGCAGGCCCCCGCCCTCAGGATCACCCGTAGCCGTACCTCCTGGGCGCTCGCCTGCTTCTTCGGGCTCCAGGCCACGGCCGCGTACATCACGATGGGCTGGATTCCGCAGATCTTCCGTGACGCGGGGATCTCGGCGGGCACCGCGGGCGTCCTGCTCGCCGTCGTCATGGCCATGGGCGTACCCCTCGCCTTCGTCATCCCCCGGGTCGCCACCCGGCTGCGGACCCAGGGCCCGATCGTCCTCGTCCTCAGCGGGTGCGGCCTTCTCGGCTACGCGGGCCTCTACCTGGCCCCGGCCGGCGGCGCCTGGCTCTGGGCGCTGCTGCTGGGCGTCGCCAACTGCGCCTTCCCGCTCGCGCTCACCATGATCGGGATGCGTTCGCGGACCGGCGCGGGTGTGGTCAGGCTCTCCGCGTTCGCGCAGTCCACCGGCTACCTGCTCTCGATCCCCGGCCCCCTGCTGGTCGGCGTGCTCTACCAGCACAGCGGCGGCTGGGGCCTGCCGCTCGCCCTCATGGCGGCCCTCCTCGTGCCCCAGACGATCGCGGGCATGCTCGCGGGCCGGGACCGGGCGATCGAGGACGAATGCTGAGATGCGAGACTGTGCCTATGCCAGTGCTCGATCCGAATCCCCAGAACGGTCAGAAGAAGCTGCTCCTCGTCTTCGGGACGATGCTCCTCATCTCCGTAGTCATCGGCGTGATCGCCACGATCGCCTCTCCCTGACCCTGCGGGGGTGGGGCCAGCCCCCCTGTCCCCTAGGGGGCCAGGTTCAGGGTCGAGTGGGTGGGTCACCGGATGGGACCGCCGCCGGCCGGCCCGTAGGTTCTGGGTAACCCAGCCGAGGACCCACGGAGGCGGACATGTCGGCCCGTACGCACACCCGGACCCACCGCCCGGCCGCCACGGACTCCGTCGAGGTCAGGCTGCCGTGGTGGGCCGTCGCGCTGCCCGCACTCGCCTTCGCGGCGCTCCTCCTGCTGATCGTGGAACCCGGCCAGGCGCACGCCTCGGCCGGCGACCCCGCCGTCGGGCGGCTGCTCGGGCACATCGCGGGGCTCCTGCCCGCCTGACCGGCTCCGTACACACCCCGCCGCCCTTCCTTCACCCCCTGAGGGTGAGCACGTCAACACCCTGCGCCCGGAGGCACAATTCGTGCGAAGCTGAGGTGTATGAGCGTCGATACACCTCGCAGGATCGTCTTTCTCAGGCATGCAAAGGCGGAATGGTCGCAGGAGTCCGACCATGAGCGGCCGCTGGCGGAACGGGGCAGGAAGGACGCCCCCGTCGCCGGCCGCAAGCTGGCCGATTCAGGAACCGTCTTCGACCTGGCTCTGTGCTCGACCGCCACCAGGACCCGCGAGACCTGGAAGCTCGCGGTCCACGAATTCGCGCAGCGCCCCAGGACCGTGTACGAGGAGAGGTTGTACGAGGCCTCCCTCGGCGAACTGATCGCCTTGTTCAACGAGACGCCCGACGACGTGCGGAATCTGCTGGTCATCGGCCACAATCCCGGCATGCACGGTGCCGCGGACGCGCTCTCCGGCGGGGCCCAGGGCGATGCGCTCGCCCGCATGACCAGGGACGGGTTCCCGACGGCCGCCTATGCCGTCGTCGAGTTCCCCGGCGTGTGGAAGAGCCTGGAACACGGCGTGGGCAAGCTCGTCGAATACTGGACGCCGAACGACTGAGCACGACGCGCGAAGGGCCCCGGCACAGCAGCTGTGCCGGGGCCCTTCGCGTGCGGTCAGTCCACCAGGCCGTCGGCCGTCTCGACCTCTTCGCGGGTGATCCCGAGCAGATACAGCACGGTGTCCAGGAAGGGGACGTTCACCGCCGTGTGGGCGGCCTGACGGACGACCGGCTTGGCGTTGAAGGCGACACCCAGGCCCGCGGTGTTCAGCATGTCCAGATCGTTGGCACCGTCACCGATCGCGACCGTCTGCGCCAGCGGCACCCCCGCCTGCTCCGCGAAGCTGCGCAGCAGCCGGGCCTTGCCCGCCCGGTCCACGATGTCGCCCACGACCCGGCCGGTGAGCTTGCCGTCGACGATCTCCAGCGTGTTGGCGGAGGCGAAGTCGAGCCCGAGGCGCTCCTTGAGGTCGTCCGTGACCTGGGTGAACCCTCCCGAGACCACGCCCACTTGGTAGCCGAGCCGCTTCAGCGTCCGGATCAGGGTCCGGGCACCGGGGGTCAGCCGGACCTCCGCACGCACCTTCTCCACCACCGACACGTCGAGCCCGGCCAGCAGCGCCACGCGCGCGTGCAGCGACTGCTCGAAGTCGAGCTCGCCGCGCATCGCCTGCTCGGTCACCGCGGCGACCTCGGCCTCGCAGCCGGCGTGGGCCGCGAAGAGCTCGATGACCTCGTCCTGGATGAGCGTCGAGTCCACGTCCATGACGACCAGCCGCTGCGCCCGACGGCTCAGCCCGGCCGACATGACGGCGATGTCGACACCGATGTCGGCGGCCTCCGTCGCCAGTGCGGTCCGCAGCTCCTCGGTTCCGGTGCCGGACACCGCGAACTCGACGGCGGTGACGGGGTACTTCGCCAGGCGGAAGATCCGGTCGATGTTGCCGCCGGTGGAGGTGATCCTGGCCGCTATCGACGCGGTGGACTCCGCGGTCAGCGGGTGCCCCAGCACGGTCACATGGGAGCGGCCGGAGCCGCGGGGACGGTTGTCGCCCGTGCCCGAGATGATCTCGGCCTGCAGCTTCAGCGACTCCGCCCAGCTGTGCACGGTCGCCCGGAGGTCGCCGTCCGTCGTGCCGTCGGGCGTCGGCGAGGTCACCAGGGCGCACAGGACGATGCGGCCACGGGTGACGACCTGCTCGATGTCCACGACGTCGACGGCATAGGCGGCGAGAGTGTCGAAAAGTCCGGCGGTGATGCCCGGCCGGTCCTTCCCGAAGATCTTGACGAGAAGAGTGGGGGCGTCCGTGTCCCGAGGGGACTCGGGGGGCTCAGGAGACCGGGGTGACCGAGGTGGCTGAGATGCGCTCATGGTGGTCCCACCGTATAGGGCGGCGGGTCGGGCTCCGAAGCCGTCCCGAGTGGCGGACAGCCGGAGGCGGGCCCCTGGCGCGGAAGCCGGGCCGGGAGACGGGCGCCGCGCATGGGATGCTCCGGACCCATTTCTCCCGAGTCACCGGAGGGGACGGAGAGCCTCCGCGCGCTCTTCACGCCGCCCGGCTTTCCGTTACGGGACCGCTCCTGGAATAGTTCCCCACGATGTTCAGCATCCCTAGGCTCCCTGCGACGGGGGCGACACGGGGGACAACTAGTGGGGCGCGGAGTGCCGGAACTCGTACTGGAATTGAATGGAAGGACCTGGGCGCTCGATCCGTCCAGGTCGTACACCCTCGGACGTGATCCGCAGGGCGACCTGATGATCGACGATGCCAGAGTGTCGTGGCGGCATGCCACGATCAGCTGGAACGGCCGCGGCTGGTCCATCGAGGACCACGGCAGCACGAACGGCACCTACGTGCAGGGCCGGCGCATCCAGCAGATGGAGATCGCACCGGGGACGTCGGTCCACCTGGGCAACGCCACCGACGGCCCGCGCGTGAGCCTCATCGCCCCGGCGGGTGCCGGGGTCCAGGGCGGGCAGGCGGCGGGAGCGCAGCAGCAGGCCCCCGTACCTCCCGCGCAGGCACAGCAGGCCCCGGTGCAGCAGCCGCAGCAGCAGGGCGCGGCCGGCTGGCCCGGCGGCCCGGCGCAGCAGCAGGCGGGCTGGCAGCAGGCACCGCAGATGCAGCAGCCCCCGGTCCCGCACCAGCAGGGCCACGCCAACCCGCCCGGAGCGGGCGGGCACGGCGCCGCCGCCGGGGCGCCGCCGGTCTACGGCGACCGCAGCCCCACCACGTTCCACCAGCTGGACCTCGGCCGGGTCATGCGCATCGGCCGTGCGCTGGAGAACGAGCTGGTCGTCTCCGACCTGCAGGTCTCGCGCCTGCACGCCGAATTCCGGGCGACGCCCGACGGCCGCTTCGAGATCCGGGACCTCGGGTCCCACAACGGCACGTACGTCAACGGTCAGCCGCTCAGCAAGTCCGGCTCCGCCCTCATCGGCCCGAACGACATCGTCGGTGTCGGTCACTCGACCTTCCGGCTGGTCGGGGACCGGCTGGAAGAGTTCGTCGACACCGGTGAGGTCTCCTTCTCGGCCCGCCACCTCACGGTCACGGTGGACGGCGGCAAGGACATCCTCAAGGACGTCTCGTTCGGCGTCCCGGAGAAGTCGCTGATCGCCGTCATCGGCCCCTCGGGCTCCGGCAAGTCCACCCTGCTGAAGGCGCTCACCGGCTACCGGCCCGCCAACCAGGGCGACGTCCTCTACGACAACCGGAACCTGTACAAGCAGTTCGCCGAGCTGAGGCAGCGCATCGGCCTGGTCCCGCAGGACGACATCCTGCACAAGGAACTCACGGTCACCAGGGCTCTGCGGTACGCGGCCAAGCTCCGCTTCCCCGCGGACACCACCGAGGCCGAGCGCACCGCCCGGATCCAGGAGGTCCTCGCCGAGCTCAAGCTCGACATCCACAAGGACAAGAAGATCACCTCGCTCTCCGGCGGCCAGCGCAAGCGTGTGTCGGTCGCCCTGGAGCTGCTGACCAAGCCGTCGCTGATCTTCCTGGACGAGCCCACCTCCGGCCTAGACCCGGGCATGGACCGCGATGTCATGCAGCTGCTGCGGGGTCTCGCCGACGACGGCCGTACGGTCCTCGTGGTCACGCACTCCGTGGCCGAGCTGGCCATCTGCGACAAGCTCCTCGTGATGGCGCCCGGCGGGTCCGTCGCCTACTTCGGTCCTCCCGAGGAGGCGCTGAACTTCTTCGGCTACACCAGCTGGGCCGACGTCTTCTCCGCGTTCGAGAACTATCGCGACTACGACTGGGCGGGACGCTGGCGCGGCTCGCAGCACTACCAGATGTACGCCGCGGACATCGACGCCGTCGCCGCGCAGCCGGTGCACATGCCTCCGCCGCAGCAGATCCGTCCCCCGAAGCCGTCGGGCTGGGTGGCCCAGCTGTGGACGCTGATGCGCCGCTACATCTCGGTGATCGCGTCCGACAGGGGCTTCCTCGCTCTGATGGTGATCCTTCCGGCGGTGCTCGGCATCGTCAGCGTGGTCATTCCCGCGGAGTTCGGCCTGGTGGAGCCCGACGTGCCCAACAAGCAGTTCAACGCCAAGGCCGGGACCATCATGCTGATCCTCGCGGTCGGCATGTGCTTCGCCGCCGCGGCCAACTCCGTACGAGAGCTGATCAAGGAGCGGGTGATCTACGAGCGGGAACGGGCCACCGGTCTCTCCCGTTCCGCCTACCTGCTGTCCAAGGTGATCGTCCTCGGTGTGATCACGGCCTTCCAGGGCGTGATCCTCTGCGGGATCGGCTTCTCCACCCGCCAGCTGCCGGAGGAGGGCCTGTTGATGCCCCCCGCCGTGGAGATGTGCCTGTCGATCACCGTGCTCGGCTTCACCTCGATGATGGTCGGCCTGCTGATCTCCGCGCTGGTGAAGACCGCCGAGAAGACCATGCCGCTGCTCGTCATGTTCGCCATCGTCCAGGTCGTCTTCACGGGCGTGCTCTTCCAGGTCTACGGATCCCCGGGCCTGGAGCAGTTCGCCTGGCTGATGCCGTCGCGCTGGGCGGTGGCCGCGGCGGGCACCACGCTGGACCTCGCGCACCTCATGCCGCCGTGGGACCCGGAACACCCGACCGACCTGGATCCGCTCTGGGAGCACTCGGCCGGGCAGTGGGGGACCAACATCACGGTGATGCTCGTGATGAGCGCCGTCCTCTTCGTCGCGGTCTCGCGGATGCTGCGCCGCCATGAGCCCGAGGTGATGCGCAAGTAACGCCGCCGGGCCCGCACGGGACCCGGAAACGCCCGAGGGCGGCACCCCGTGGGGTGCCGCCCTTCGGCATGTGCCGGCCGGTCACGCGACGCTGCGGACCGGCAGGTCAGCTCTGCCAGGTTCTGCTCGGTGCGTGGCTCAGTACGCGCTGTCGACGTTGTCGATCGAGCCGTACTTGTCCGCGGCGTAGTTGGCGGCAGCGGTGATGTTGGCGACCGGGTCGTACTGGTCCTTCTTGGTGCCCTTGACGTGGTAGAAGTCGAACGTCGGCTTGATGACCTGCAGCAGGCCCTTCGACGGGACGCCGTTGATCGCGTTGATGTCCCAGTTGTTGATGGCGCGCGGGTTACCGCTGGACTCGCGGATGATGTTGCGGTGCAGGCCCTCGTACGTACCGGGGATGTTCTTCTTGTCCATGATGGCGAGAGCCTCACGGATCCAGCCGTCCAGGTTGTTGGCGTAGACCGGCTTGCGGTCGGCCGCGCGGCTGGCCTTCTTGGCGGAACGCTTCTTCGCGTCGGCCTTGGCCTTCGCGGCGGCCTTGCTCTTGGCCTCGGCGACGGCCTTGGCCTTCGCCTCCGCCTTGGCGGCGGCCTTCTTCTTCTCGGCGGCGTCCGTGGCCTTGGCCGCCTCAGCGGTCTTGGCCAGACGCTCGGCCGTCGTGCTCTGCTCCAGGCCGGTGCCCTTGAGACTCTGCGTCTGCGAGCCGGTGTAGGCGACGGGCGCGGCGGCCGCGGCGGCCTGCGGCTCGGTCGTGGCCGACGCGTCGTCGGGGACGAGCGAGAAGGCGAGAGCGGCGGCGGCCAGGGTCGAGACCCCCGCGACGGAGAGCTTCTGCGCCTTGTTCAGGCGACGGCTACGGCTGGAGATGCGGGACACGGACATACAGTCGTACCTCTTCGAATTGCAGGGGGTCCTCGGCGAGGACGAGACGGAAGAGCCGAAGCATCTCCGTCGGGGACAGATGCAATTCTTAGCGCCAGCAAAATGACGTGGCAAAGGTGTGACGTACGAAGCCGGGTAGTGGAACGGGGTCTTGTTCATACCTCCTTGTCCGGTTTGAACCCTGGCAACTTGCCCGTTTTACGCCAACTATCCGACTTCGTAAGTGACGTGGGTCCTATGCCTGGGCTCACATGGGGACCCCTTCGCACTCACGAATAGTTGCTCCAGTAATGCGGAGCGTAAGCGACTTATCGGGCGGGGGGCAGCAAGAGGTGGGGCGTCCCCGAACTCGTGCCAGAGATACCGGTGGTCCAGGGCCTGGGCGTACCCCCGCCGCAGCGTCTCCCGCCCCGCGACCGCCTCCAGCATCAGCAGGTGGGAGGTCTCCGGCTCGTGCAGTCCGGTCAGCAGCCCGTCCACCACCCGCACCCCCGCTGCGGCATCACCACCAGATCCGTCCACCCCGACGAGGCCCGCACCACCGCGTCCTCGCCCGCCGCGGACTCCAGGGCCCGCACCGCCGTCGTCCCCACGGCGATCACCCTGCCCCCGCCCGCCCGGGCCGCGTTCACCAGCCATGCCGTGGTGCGCGGCACCTCGAAACGCTCCGGGTAGGGCGGTTCGTGCACCTCGGCCGAGGTGCACCCCCGTATGCAACGTCAGCGGCGCGAACTGCACCCCGCGGCTCACCAGCGCCGCCACCGGACCCGCGCGAAGGGCCGCGCCGCACTCGGCATTACCGGATCGGCCGCCCGTACCTGCTCAGTAGGCCGGGCACGTCCCGCGGCGCCCGCGCCCACCAGAGCCTGGCCCCCTCGCGCGGCCCGAGGGGCTCGTCCAGGACCAGCGCCTCCCCGCCCGGGAGCCGTACCGCCGCTCCCGCCGGGCCGCCGGGAACGGGGCGAGGCCGGCCGCCTCGTCCATCCGCCGCAGCCGCGTACGGCACTTGGGACTAGGTCCGGAGCCCCGTACGACCGTGGCCCGCAGCCCGATACGTGGGTGGTGGGCCCGCCGGTACGGTGAGCGCATGAGTCATCGCCCACCGTCGGGCCTCGCCGCTGTCAGCGCCGCGCTGCTCGCCATGAGCCGGCACCTGGAGATGAGGGACGTCCTCAAGACGATCGTCGCCTCCGCCCGCGAACTGCTGGACGCCGAGTACGCCGCCCTCGGCGTGCCGGACGACCACGGCGGCTTCGCCCAGTTCGTCGTCGACGGCGTGAGCGACGAACAGTGGAAGGCCATCGGGCCGCTGCCCCGCCAGCACGGCATCCTCGCGGCGATGCTCCACGAGGCGAAGCCCCAGCGGCTCGCCGATGTCCGCGAGGACCCCCGCTTCGAAGGGTGGCCCGACGCGCACCCCGACATGTCCGACTTCCTCGGCCTGCCCATCCAGGACGGCGACGAGACGATCGGCGCGCTCTTCCTCGCCAACAAGCGCTGCACCGGCCCCACGGGCGGCTGCAACTTCACCGAGGAGGACGAGGAGCTCCTCGGGATCCTCGCCCAGCACGCCGCGATCGCCCTCACCAACGCCCGGCTCTACGAACGCAGCCGTGAGCTCACCATCGCCGAGGAGCGCTCACGGCTCGCGCACGAGCTGCACGACGCGGTCAGCCAGAAGCTCTTCTCGCTCCGGCTCACCGCCCAGGCCGCCGCGGCCCTCGTCGACCGCGACCCGGTGCGCGCCAAGGGCGAGCTCCAGCAGGTCGCCACCCTGGCCGGGGAGGCCGTGGACGAGCTGCGCGCGGCCGTCGTCGAGCTGCGCCCCGCCGCCCTGGACGAGGACGGCCTGGTCGCCACGCTCCGAACCCAGATCCAGGTCATGGACCGCGCCCACACCGCCCGGGTCACCTTCGAGAGCGCCGGGGTGCGCGCCCTGCCCGCCGCCCAGGAGGAGGCGATCCTCCGGGTCGCCCAGGAGGCCCTGCACAACGCCCTGCGCCACTCGGGCGCCGGGCAGGTCGCCGTCACCCTCAGCCGGCACACCTCGTCCACGGTGCTGCGGATCACCGACGACGGCCGCGGCTTCGACCCCCACGCCGTCCGGCGCGCGGGGCGTCATCTGGGGCTCGTCTCGATGCGGCACCGGGCCGGCGGCGTCGGCGGCCGCCTCACCGTCGCTTCGGAGCCCGGCAAGGGCACCACGGTCCAGATGGAGGTCCCCTGTGGCTGACAAGATCATCAAAGTGCTCCTGGTCGACGACCACCAGGTGGTCCGCCGGGGTCTGCGTACGTTCCTCGAGATCCAGGACGACATAGAGGTCGTAGGGGAGGCGTCGGACGGGGCCGAGGGCGTCGCCAGGACCGAGGAGCTGCGGCCCGACGTGGTCCTGATGGACATCAAGATGCCGGGTACGGACGGCATCGAGGCGCTCCGCAGGCTCAGGCAGCTGGAGAACCCCGCCAAGGTGCTGATCGTCACCAGCTTCACCGAGCAGCGCACGGTGGTGCCCGCCCTGCGGGCAGGCGCATCGGGTTACGTGTACAAGGACGTCGACCCGGACGCCCTGGCCGGGGCCATCCGCTCGGTCCACGCCGGCCATGTCCTGCTCCAGCCGGAGGTCGCCGGCGCGCTGCTGGCCCAGGACGACACCGGGAACGGCACGGGGCGGGGGAGCACCCTGACCGAGCGGGAGCGGGAAGTGCTCGGACTGATCGCCGACGGCCGCTCCAACCGGGAGATCGCCCGCGCGCTGGTCCTGTCGGAGAAGACCGTGAAGACGCATGTCTCGAACATCCTGATGAAGCTCGACCTGTCGGACAGGACCCAGGCCGCGCTGTGGGCGGTCCGGCACGGAGCAGCCGGCTGACGCGGGCGCCCGTACGCCGGACCCGTTCCCAGGACCCGTTCCCAGGACCGGTTCGCGGGGCCCGTTTCGTAGGACGAGCGGACGGTTTCACTCCGGTCCGAGATTCATACTGTCGGGTGTATGTCACCCGTACGGCGCACCCTTCGAGGCGTGACGGCGTTCTCCATGCGTGCTGCGGCGGTCGGCCGCAGCGACGCGAGGAGGATCCTGAAGTGAAGAACCTGAAGAAGGCCGCAGCCGTCACCATGATCGCGGGCGGACTCATCGCCGCCGGTGCCGGTGCCGCCTCCGCCACGGGCCACGGCGGCGCCGGTGCCCACGGCACGGCCGTCGGCTCCCCGGGCGTCGTCTCGGGCAACCTCGTCCAGGTCCCGGTGAACATCCCGGTGAACGTGGTCGGCAACACGGTCAACGTGGTGGGCCTGCTCAACCCGGCCTTCGGCAACTTCGGCCTGAACGGCTGACCGACGCCTCGCACCCCGCCGCCGGGCGCGCTCACCCGAGCCCGCCCGGCGGCCGGGCCCCGGCGCCTGCCTCCCCCGCTACCGCCCCCGCTCCTCCACATACGCGTTGTACGCCGCGACCTGCGCCCGTCGGGCCACCCGCTCCACCGGCCGCAGGGCCTCGCCCCGGGCCGCGATCTCGGAAGCGCTCACCGCTCCGCCGTGCCCGTTCTCATGGGCCACGGCCACCAGCAGTCCCACGCGCTGGGCCAGCTCCAGCACCCGCACCGCACGGGGCGGATAGCCCGGAGCCAGCACCTCCCGTCCCCGCTCCGCCCGCGCCCGGTAGGCGTCCACGGCGGCCTCCGCGACCGGGCCGGACCCGGCGACATCCAGTCGCGACAGCACCGCCGTCGCATCCCGCAGCGCCTCGGCGAGCTCCCGCTCCGCCTCGCTCAGCGACGGCACATCGGCGGGCGGCGCCTCCCGGACCGGCAGGCAGCGCCACACCACCTCGACATGCAGATCCCCGGCGGGCCCCGCCTCACTCACCTCCGGCACCAGGCCGTACGGCGCCCCGGACGTGACCACCGCCTCCTCCGCCTCCAGCGCACGGGCGTTGAAGTCCGGCGGCCCGCTGAGCCCCAGCGGATGACCGGGCACCGGCAGCGCGACCCGGAAACCGGTCGCACCGAGCCCCCTCAGCCGGCCGAGCGCCAGCGTGAGCCCGACGGGCCCCGCCTCACCCGGCAGCCCCTCGACGCGGTGCACCGCGTCCTCGCCGACGATCGCGAGCGCCGCGTCGTCCGGTGACACAAGTCCGGCCAAAAGCGCGTTTCCCCATGCGGCAAGCCGCCCTGAGCGTGGTTCCGAAAGCATGGGAACAGCCTAGGGAACGGCCCCAGGACCTGAGCACTCCTCGGGTGGCGTAGGTTTTCCCTGGGAGCTGTGCCCACAGGCACGCGACGATCTCGACACTGTATGGGGAGACAACGCGCCATGAGCGATGTACTGGAGCTGGTGGACGTATCCGTGGTCCGCGACGGACGCGCTCTGGTGGACGACGTCTCCTGGTCGGTCAAGGAGGGGGAGCGCTGGGTCATCCTCGGACCGAACGGCGCCGGCAAGACCACCCTGCTCAACATCGCCTCCAGCTACCTCTTCCCCAGCACCGGCACGGCCAAGATCCTCGGTGAGCGGCTCGGCGGGGTCGGCACCGACGTCTTCGAGCTCCGCCCCCGCATCGGCATCGCCGGCGTGGCCATGGCCGATAAGCTCCCCAAGCGGCAGACCGTGCTGCAGACGGTGCTCACCGCCGCGTACGGCATGACCGCGACCTGGCACGAGGACTACGAGGCCGTCGACGAGGAGCGCGCCCGAGCCTTCCTCGACCGCCTCGGCATGACCGGGTTCCTCGACCGTAAGTTCGGCACGCTCTCCGAGGGCGAGCGCAAGCGCACCCTCATCGCCCGCGCCATGATGACCGACCCCGAGCTCCTCCTCCTCGACGAGCCCGCTGCCGGGCTCGACCTCGGCGGGCGCGAGGACCTGGTCCGCCGGCTCGGCAGGCTGGCCCGTGACCCGTACGCCCCCTCCATGGTCATGGTCACCCACCATGTCGAGGAGATCGCGCCCGGCTTCACCCACGTCCTGATGATCCGTCAGGGAAAGGTGCTCGCCGCAGGCCCGATGGAGACCGAGCTCAGCTCCCGGAACCTCTCCCTCTGCTTCGGCCTGCCGCTCGTCGTCGAGCACCGCAGCGGCCGCTACACCGCACACGGGCTGCCCCTCGGTCAGTAGTCGCCCCACAGTCAACCTCCTCTGCGCCCTGTCGGGGAAGGCACTCGCGGTCCTACGATGACCATGTGGACATCGACGCGTGGGTGTGGTGGCTGATCGGCGCGGTGGGACTGGGCATCCCCCTCGTCCTGACCGCGATGCCCGAATTCGGGATGTTCGCCGTCGGAGCGGTGGCCGCGGCCGTCGTGGCGGCCCTCGGCGGCGGCATCGTCGCCCAAGTCCTGGTGTTCGTCGTGGTGTCGGTCGCGTTGATCGCGGTCGTCCGCCCGATCGCGGCCAGGCACCGGGCGTCCAGGCCCGGCGAGGCCACCGGCATCGACGCCCTGAAAGGCCGTCAGGCCGTCGTCCTGGAACGGGTGGACGGCAGCGGCGGGCGCATCAAGCTCGCCGGCGAGGTCTGGTCCGCACGCTCCCTCGACGGCGACCAGACCTTCGAACCCGGCCGTCAGGTGGACGTCGTGGACATCGACGGTGCAACGGCCGTCGTCATGTGAGGGAACAGGTCACACGGCAGGCCGCAGTCTGCCAAACTCGAAGTCGATCATCATGAGAACGAAACCGTCTTGACCGCTCGACCTCGATCACCGCGATCCGTCGGCAACCGAAGGGCACGAGGCACACGATGCAACCGATCATCATCGTCCTGATCATTCTGGTGGTGCTCGTCTTCATCGCCCTGATCAAGACGATCCAGGTCATCCCGCAGGCCAGTGCCGCCATCGTGGAGCGCTTCGGCCGCTACACCCGCACGCTCAACGCGGGGCTGAACATCGTCGTCCCGTTCATCGACTCGATCCGCAACAGGATCGACCTCCGCGAACAGGTCGTCCCTTTCCCGCCCCAGCCGGTGATCACCCAGGACAACCTCGTCGTCAACATCGACACCGTCATCTACTACCAGGTGACCGACGCCCGCGCCGCGACGTACGAAGTCGCCAGCTACATCCAGGCGATCGAGCAGCTCACCGTCACCACGCTCCGCAACATCATCGGCGGCATGGACCTCGAGCGGACCCTGACCTCCCGCGAGGAGATCAACGCCGCGCTGCGCGGAGTCCTCGACGAGGCCACCGGCAAGTGGGGCATCCGCGTCAACCGCGTCGAGCTCAAGGCCATCGAACCGCCCACCTCCATCCAGGACTCGATGGAGAAGCAGATGCGCGCCGACCGTGACAAGCGCGCCGCCATCCTCACTGCCGAAGGCATCAGGCAGTCCGCGATCCTCACCGCGGAGGGCGAGAAGCAGTCCGCGATCCTGCGCGCCGAAGGTGAGGCCAAGGCGTCCGCGCTGCGCGCCGAGGGCGAGGCCCAGGCCATCCGCACGGTCTTCGAGTCCATCCACGCCGGAGACCCGGACCAGAAGCTCCTCTCGTACCAGTACCTCCAGATGCTTCCCAAGATCGCCGAGGGCGACGCGAACAAGCTCTGGATCGTGCCCAGCGAGATCGGCGACGCCCTCAAGGGCCTCAGCGGTGCCTTCGGCAACCTCGGCGGCGGCGCCCCAGGCTTCAACACCGGCACGGAACGCCGGGAGCAGCCCCCGGTCGAATGACCGGAGAACACCTTCGTGCATGATCGGTGAGGCCCCTCGACCTTGAAGGCGGGGAGGCGTCACTGACCATCGAAGGAGATGGCCTTGTCCATCTGGGAAATGCTCGCGGTCTTCGCGGCCGGGACCGGCGCGGGCACGATCAACACCATCGTCGGCTCGGGAACGCTGATCACGTTCCCCGTCCTGCTCGCCACAGGACTGCCGCCGGTCACCGCGACCGTGTCCAACGCGCTCGGCCTGATCCCCGGCTCCATCAGCGGCGCCATCGGCTACCGCGAGGAACTCGCGGGCCAGCGCCGCCGCATACTGAAGCTGAGCGCCGGGGCGATGATCGGCGGACTCACCGGGGCCACCCTCCTGCTCGCCCTGCCCTCCAGCGCGTTCGAGACGATCGTCCCCGTCCTCGTCACCCTCGCGCTGGTGCTGGTCATCCTGCAGCCCCGCATCAGCAGAGCGGTCCAGCGCCGCCGCGACCGCAACGGCACCCACGCCCGCCTCGACGGCGGGCCCCTGCTGTTCACCGGAATCATGCTCGCCAGCGTCTACGGCGGCTACTTCACGGCGGCCCAGGGCATCATCTACCTCTCCCTGATGGGCATGCTGCTCGACGACACGATGCAGCGCCTCAACGCCGTCAAGAACGTCCTCGCCGCCGTCGTCAACAGCGTCGCCGCGCTCTTCTTCCTCTTCGTCGCGCACTTCGACTGGACGGCCGTCGTGCTCATCGCGGCCGGCTCCGCGATCGGCGGCCAGATAGGTGCCAGGGTCGGCCGCCGGCTCAGCCCGGGCTTCCTGCGCGCCCTGATCGTCGTCGTCGGTACCGCGGCCATCGTCCAACTGCTGCTGCGCTGACGGACGGAGCCCGCCCCTCCGGTACGAGGGACGGGCTCCTCAGATGTCATGTGGGGGAGACGAGGCGCCTACGCCGCGGAGTGTGCCAGCCACTCCGGCAGCGCCGACCGGCCACCGGCACCCAGCGCGAGCAGCATCGCGTCCGCCGGCGAAGGCACGAACGGCTCCCGCAGCAGCGGCATGCCCGCCTGCTCAGGCGTCCGCGCCGCCTTGCGGTGGTTGTCCTCCGCGCACGAGGCCACCGTGTTCAGCCAGGTGTCCTGGCCGCCCTGGGCCCGCGGGACCACGTGGTCCACGGTGCTCGCCCGCCGCCCGCAGTACGCGCACCGGTGCTGGTCCCGTATGAGGACGCCCCTTCTGGACCACGGCGCGTGTCTTCGGAACGGCACCCGTACGTACCGGCAGAGCCTGATCACCCGGGGTACCGGAATGTCCACGGCGGCACCACGCATACGGAGCCCGGGATGCGACTGCTCGACGACAGCCTTGTCCTGCAGGATCAGAACGACCGCACGGTTGAGCGTCACCGTCGACAGTGGCTCGAAGCTCGCGTTGAGTACAAGTGTGTCCCGCATCCTGCCCACCTCCCGTGTGCCGCCCGTCTGTCGGCGGGCCCGGATCAACTCTGTCCGGGCGAGCCGTGATGGACAACGCAATAAAAAGTGCCCTGCCTTGATCTCTCCAAGACCAGGGCAGGGCAAACAGCAGGCGAACCTTCAGCTTTCGGGAGCGGCGTACTCCCCGATCAGCTGGGCACGGCCCAGTGTGTGGAACCGCAGGTTGAATCCGACCACGGCGGGCGAGGCGTCGCTGTCGGGACCGAGCTTCTCCGTGTCCACCGCGTATACGGTGAAGACGTAGCGGTGGTTCTCACCGGCAGGGGGCGCCGCACCGCCGAACTCCTTCGCCCCGTAGTCGTTGCGGGCCTGGACGGCACCCTCGGGCAGACCCTCGAACGCCCCGCTGCCCGCGCCGGCGGGAAGCTCGGCGACCGAGGCGGGGATGTCGAACACCACCCAGTGCCAGAACCCGCTGCCCGTGGGGGCGTCAGGGTCGAAGCACGTCACGGCGAAGCTCTTCGTCTCCGCGGGGAAGCCCTCCCACCGCAGCTGCGGCGAGGTGTTCCCCGCCGCGAACACCTGGGCGTCCGCGAGTACGGCTCCCGGCGCGAGGTCCTCGCTCACCACGGTGAACGAGGGGACCTCGGGATGGAAGTCGTGCGGCAGCGGCGCCCTCTTCTGCTCGGTCACGTCAGCACCTTTCCTGATCGGCTGTGCGTTCTTCCCACCGACCCTAGAGGGTGTGTCAGAGCCAGTTGCGCTGGCCGCCGACCTGCGCGAGCCACTGGTTGAGATACGCCGCCCAGTCGGTGCCCTGGAAGTCGTTGAGGCCCACCTTGAAGGCACGGTAGGAGTCGCTGCCCTCGCTGAAGAGTCCCGGCTTCTTGTCCATCTCCAGGATGACGTCCATCTCGCGGTCGTCCGCGACGAAGGTCAGCTCCACCTGGTTCAGCCCCCGGTACTGCTGCGGGGGGACGAACTCGATCTCCTGGTAGAACGGCAGGCGCTGGCGCGTGCCGCGGATGTGGCCGCGCTCCATGTCGGCGCTGCGGAAGCCGAAGCCCAGCTGCCCGAAGGCGTCCAGAATCGCCTGCTGCGCGGGCAGCGGGTGCACGTTGACCGGGTCCAGGTCTCCGGAGTCCAGGGCGCGCGCGATCTCCAGCTCCGTGGTCACCCCGATGTTCATGCCGCGCAGCTGCTGCCCGGCGAACATGGTGATGGGCGTCTCCCAGGGGATCTCCAGCCCGAACGGCACGACGTGCACGGCGCCCGCCTGCACCTCGAAGGCGCCACCGAGGCGCAGCTTGGCGAACTCGATGTCCTGCTTGGTCTCCTGGTCCCCGCCCTCGACCTCGACCCGCGCCTGCAGACCGACCGAGAGTCCCTCGATCTGCTGGTCCACGGATCCGCCCTGGATCCGCACCTCGCCCTGGACCACCCCGCCAGGGACGACATTGAGTTCGGTGAGTTCGGTCTCGACCGAAGCACCGCCGGCACCCATGCTCGCGAGCAGCCGCTTGAAGCCCATGTTTTTCCCTCCTAGGTCCTGTCCCCTACATACGCGCCATGACCGTAGCCGGTTCCCGTCGTCGCGACCCCAGTACCCTCGGACGCCATGAACGAGGGCATGGACCGTACGCCGCTGACGCGGGAATTCTTCGACAGGCCCGTCCTGGAGGTGGCACCGGATCTCCTGGGCCGCATCGTCGTCCGGAGCACGGACGACGGCCCCATCGAGCTGCGGCTGACGGAGGTGGAGGCGTACGCGGGCGAGGTCGATCCGGGCTCCCACGCCTTCCGGGGCCGGACGGCTCGCAACAGTGTGATGTTCGGGCCGCCAGGTCACTCGTACGTCTACTTCACGTACGGCATGTGGCACTGCCTCAATCTGGTGTGCGGACCCGAGGGCAGGGCGAGTGGTGTGCTGCTCCGGGCCGGCGAGATCGGCACGGGGGCGGAGATGGCCCGCAAACGTCGATTCTCGGCCCGGCACGACAGAGAATTGGCCAAAGGCCCGGCGCGCCTGGCCACCGCCCTCGACGTCGACCGCGCGTTGAACGGTGTCGACGTGGTGGCGGGCCGGCGGCGCCCTCTGTCCGTCCTGCAAGGCTCACCGCCGCCCTCCGACCAGGTGCGGAGCGGTCCTCGCACGGGTGTGGGCGGAGACGGCTCCCACCACCCCTGGCGCTTCTGGATCGACGGCGATCCCACGGTCAGTCCGTACCGCGCTCATGTGCCGCGCCGCAGGGCAACTTGACTCGCCCCCGCTGTTTCCCTAATGTAGTCCGAGCCGCTTGAACGGATGCAGTTGTTCTTGGCGCGGTCCATCGGACCGGGCCGAAGCATCGTGAGAGGGCCAACCACTACCTACGATTCACCCCTGGCGGGTGCAATTTCGGCATGCCGAAATTCTCCCATCGACTCGATTATGAGTCGCCGAGGAAATCGGCTAATGTAGTGACCACGCCGAAAGGGAAACGCGAAAGCGAAGAACTGGAAAGCGATTGAGCAGGAACCCGCTTCGGCCGGGAATCGGACACGAAAGAGTCTGATAGAGTCGGAAACGCAAGAAC